>JAAEZZ010000016.1 GCA_018222605.1 Alphaproteobacteria bacterium | reverse complement strand
GTTTGCTGTATGTTCGCTCAGAAGACCCGGGACCTTGGGGTATGTTGAGCATATCTCGCCAAAGCTCCTGACCGGCGCGGCGGGCGGTAACGCTCCATTCCGTAGCCTTATTTCATTCCAGGCGGAGCGCCACGGCGCCCGCCGCGCACGGCTCTTGTGAGAGAGCCCGGAAAGATCAGGAAACCCGGATGGTTCGCGCCAGTCCGGCTTTAGGCGCAGGAGAAATGCCGACAGCAGCCGCCTTGCTTGAGGGCCATTCTCCCCCCTGAAAGGGGGGTAAAGCCACAAGGGCCCAGGCGCGGGGCGGCAGAAACACGTAAAATTACATGAATTTGTACCTTTAAAGACAATTCGAAGACAGGCATATCACGCTGATGCTTATCCGCCTTCTCTTCTGCGTCGCCATTGCCTGCAGCGCCAGCTTCAGCCTGGCTCAGGCCCAATTGACCAGCGGCATTTCCGGGCCGGTGGTTCATGAGGGCAAACGCGCCGCCGGATACCGCGCAGCCTATGACCCTGATGCGAATGGTCTTGCCCAGCGGGTTCATTATGACCATGCCCTGAATGGCAAATTTCTCCTGCGCGGCGTCGCTCAGGCCCGCAAGACCAGCCGCTCGGATCTGGATTTTGATTTCTTCCAGGCCGAGCTGCGCTGGCAATTAACCCCGGATTCGGCCGACTGGCAGCAAGGCCTGCGCTTTGACGTGCGCATCCGGGATGATGATCGCCCCGGTCTGGTCGCCGCACACTGGATGCACCAGGTACAGCTGACAGACAGTGTCCGCGCCCGGTTCGCCGCCATTGTCAGCGGCGATGTTGGAAATGATGCGCGTGACGGTGTCTTCCTGCAAACCCGCGGCGATCTTGGCTGGCGCCTGTCAGGCGGCGTCGATTTGGGGGCCGAGCTTTATAATTCCTATGGCCCTGCAGATGACATCCTGCCCCTGGAGCGCCAGAGCCACCTGGCCGGACCGTTCGTCTCCCTGCCGCTGACCGATAGCCTCAATCTGCGCACAAGCGCGCTGCTGGGGCTGACAGAGGCCTCGCCGGATGTCACCTTCCGCCTGTTCCTGACGCAGGATTTCTAAGACGTCACAAGCCTCTCGCCTCTTGCGCGGCATTACGGTAAACCTGATGTTAAGCGAGAAGAAGGACGGGTAAGTCCGCGATGGAACGGGACACTAAAATTGCCCTCGCAGGGGCAGCCATCGCCAAACGCGAACGGAAGCGGCAAGAACATGCCGTATCTGGTGGCAGAACCGAGAAGGGGAATCTCATGCGCATGTTGTTCGGTATCTTCCCGCTACTGGTCATACCGGTAGCGCTCTACAACCTCCTGGCCCTGGGCTTTGGGGGCTCAGTCGAGACTGTCAACGAATTTGGCGAGTTCACGCGATTGGAAACCGCGCCGATCCTGGAGTTGCTGAACGGGAAATTCGTGGGCTTGCCGATGATTTCGGGGGTCGACTGGATCCTTACCAAGGGCGACGCCATCCTGCTGCTGGCCGTGGTCTTCCTGTTTCTGGAAATCCTGAAATCCACCTCGACCGGCACATCGACCATCATGAATCACGCCGTGTCGATGATCCTGTTCATCGTCTGCCTGATCGAGTTTCTGCTGTTGCCGAACTTTGCGACCTCCACCTTCTTCATCCTGATGTCCATGACATTGCTGGATGTGCTGGCGGGTGTGGTCGTCACGATCGTGTCGGCGCGCCGTGACTTCGGTGTGGCGGGAGACATCTAGGTCTCACCCGCACGCCTGATGTGCGAAAGGCCTGCCGCACGGCAGGCCTTTTGAGTTTTCGGGATCAGTCCTTGCTGTACAGATCTGCCAGCTGTTTCTGAATCGCCGCCATCTGGGCCTGCATATTGGCAAGCGCCTCAGCCTGGTATTCCATCATCGGATTCAGGGAGGTGCGCTCATCCTTCTGCTGGTAGGTCGAGGCAGACAGAGTTGGCATGAACATCTTCATGGCCTGTTCGAACATCGCCATGTTGCGCTTGGCCTGCTGTTCGAAAAGATGCATCGGATTTGCCGCCTTGCGCCATTCCTTCTGGGAATCGGCAAAGCTGTTCATCGACATTTCCAGGAAGGATGGCAGGAAAGTCTGCGCGCCGCCGCCATAAAAACCAATCAGCTGGCGCAGGAAATTCAGCGGCAGGGCCCCTTCGCCCTTGGTCTCATGCTCGAAAATGATCTGGGTCAATACCTGACGGGTCAGGTCTTCGCCAGATTTCGCGTCGCGAACCTCAAAGTTGCGGCCCTCACGCACAAGGTCCGACAAATGGTCCAGCGTCACATAAGAAGATGTCGACGTGTCATAGAGACGTCTATTCGCGTATTTCTTGATGATGATGACATCATCAGATCCGTTACCCTTGGCCATATCCTACCCTCTGCTCTCACTACAGGAGAAGCAATATTTGTGCTATGCAACATAATCTTGCACAATTTCGGCCTTCGACCAATGCGCTATTGCTAATAACGTACCAGACCGGCTAGCCTTTTTCCTGCACACATAGCGGGAGGACACGCAATGACTAGAACAGTTCTGGTCACTGGTGGCACGCGCGGCATTGGCCGGGCGATCAGTGAGATGATGAAAAACAAGGGCTATCAGGTTGCCGCAAACTATGCCGGCAATCAGGAGGCCGCCGAGGCCTGCGCCAAGGAACTTGGCATAAAATGCTACAAGTTTGATGTCGCAGATTATGAGGCTGTCGGGGAAGGCCTCGCCGCCATCGAGACAGATCTCGGCCCTGTCGATATCCTGATCAACAATGCCGGCGTCACGCGCGATGCGCCCTTCCACAAGATGAGCCTGGAACAGTGGCAACAGGTCATCGATATTGACCTGACATCTGCCTTCAACTGCACCCGTCAGGTGTGGGAAGGCATGCGCGACCGGGGCTTCGGCCGCGTCATCAACATTTCATCCATCAACGGACAAAAAGGCCAATTCGGCCAGGCCAACTATTCTGCCGCCAAGGCCGGTCTGATCGGTATGACCAAGGCACTCGCCCAGGAAGGCGCCAAGAAAGGCATCACCGTCAATGTGGTCGCGCCCGGCTATATCGACACGGAAATGGTCCAGGCCGTGCCGGAGAAGGTTCTGGAAGGCATTATTGCGACGATCCCTGTCGGCCGCCTTGGCAAGGCCGAAGAGATCGCCTCGATGTGTGCGTATCTCGCCAGCGATGAAGCCGCCTTCATCACCGGCGCGACAATGACCGTGAATGGCGCGCAATATATCGCGGGCTAGACGCTCAAAATGATCTTGCCGAAATGCTGCTGGCTGGCCTGATGGGCAAAGGCAGCAGCAATTTCGTCAAGCGGGAACGTCTTGTCCATGACGGGCTGGATGTCATTGGCTTCAATTGCGGCGATCATGTCTTCCTGATGGCGCCGCGATCCGACCGTGATGCCGGACAAGGTGATGTTCATCGAGAACAGGGCCGCTGTCGGAACTTCACCTGACACGCCGGTCAGTACGCCAATCAGCGAAATATGTCCGGCTGGGCGACATGCCGCGATCGACTGCGCCAGCGTCTCAGGCCCGCCAATCTCGACGACCTCATCCACACCGCGTCCGCCGGTCAGCGCCTTGGCCTTTTTGCCCCATTCAGGCGTTTCCTTGTAATTGATCACATGATCCGAGCCGAGCGCCTTCAGACGCTCAAGCTTTTCATTTGACGAGGACGTCGAAATTACGCGGCACCCTGCGGCCTTCGCAAACTGAAGCGCAAAAATGGAGACCCCACCTGTCCCTTGGGTCAGCACCCAGTCGCCAGGTTTGACTTTCGCCTCGACCATGACGGCCCGCCAGGCGGTCAGCGCAGCGCAGGGCAAGGTTGCGGCCTGCTCATAGGAGTAGCCTTCCGGCATGCGCGTAAACGCCGTCTCTGCGGCAGCAACATATTCGGCGGCATAGCCATCTGCCCCATCACCGGGCACAGAGCCAAAGCCTGCGGCTTCGATCTCACCGGATTGCCAGTTCGGGAAGAACAGGGACACGACCTTGTCGCCTTCCTTGAAACGCGTCACCCCTTCGCCGACAGCGACAACGTCTCCGGCACCGTCAGACATCGGAATACGTCCGTCATCGGTCGGGATGCCGCCCATGATGACGGCAAAGTCATGATAGTTCAGACTGCTGGCCCTGATGCGGACCAGGATTTCGCCCGGTCCCGGCGTTGGTTTTTCGCGGTCTTCAATAACGAGATTGCCCGGACCTCCGGGCTTTTTGACGGCTGCAACTTTCATCTGTTTCCTCCTGACTTTTCCATAAGGGACTTATCCCATCCCTACGGAAGTCAAGCGGAAGAGCGGTCAGTCTGCGGTTGACGCAAGGCGAGCATCCCTTAGCGCCTTCCGACGTACCTTTCCCGCATCATCGCGCACCGCCTCTGCAACATATTCAAAACTCTTCGGGATCTTGTAGCGAACGAGGCGGTCCGACAGATGCGTCTGCATGGCGGCTTCGTCCACGGCACCTTCCGGGCGATCAATGATCGCGTGCAGGCGTGCGCCCATATCTTCATCCGGCAGGCCGATCACGGCAGATGAGCGCACGCCCGGATAGGCCTCAATCGCCGCTTCAACTTCTGCCGGGTAAATATTCGCGCCGCCAACCAGGACCATGTCAGACAGACGGTCTGTCAGATAGAGATAGCCGTCTTCATCCATCCAGCCCATATCGCCAAGGCTCTCCCAGCCGCCTTCAATGGCGCGCGCTTCCGCACCGATATAGCGATAGGTCGTGCCAGCGCCGTCCAGCGGGCGCAGGAAGACTTCGCCAATCTCGCCGGGCGGGACGATTTCGCCAGCTTCATTCACGATCTTCATCTCGCAGGACTCGACCGGTCGGCCGACTGAGCCTTTGTGCTGCAGCCATTCCGTGCCTTGAATCGTTGTAGAGCCCTGGCCTTCCGTACCGCCATACAGCTCCCAGATTACTTCGCCGCCCAGCCATTCGATATAGGCCTCTTTCAGCCATGCCGGACATGGCGCAGCGAGGTGCCATAGCGCAATCAGGCTGGAGAGATCATACTTTGTACGGATGTCTTCCGGCAGACCCCAGATACGGCGCATCATGGTCGGCACCATATAGGCTACATTAACCTTCAAACGCTCAATCACCGCCAGTGTCTTCTCCGGGTCGAAGCGCGTGGTCACAGCGACGGTGCAGCCCTTGAACAGGGCAATCATGGCCCAAAGGAACGGCCCATTGTGGTAAAGCGGCCCAGGGATCAGCATGGTGCCCTGCAGGGGAATCTCAAGATACGGCACCTCCGGGTCCCAGACCGCCGGCAGTTTGGAAACAATCAGTTTAGGTCGACCGGTTGAGCCGCCGCTCGTCATCGCCTTGATCGAACTGGCCGTCACCTCAGGCAGCGCCTCATCAGAGAGGCCTGCATCGGGTTCAAAGCCTTCCGGTATGGAGGGGAGAGGATCATACTCCCCGGCCTGAACCCCTACGACAATTCGCGGTTTGCCGAGCTCAATGATCTGGTCACGTTCCAGTTTCGGCAGACGCGCTGAGACCGGCTGAGGCGTTGCGCCGAGTTTCCAGGTGGCCAGGCAGGCCTCAAAAAACTCGATGCTATTGGGCAAGGCAATTGTGACGAAATCATCCGCCTGCACACCAAGCGCCTGATAGGCACGCGCCAGTCTGTTGGTACGCTTTTCCAGATCGGCCCAAGTGATGGAGGTGCCTTCATGGTCAATGGCGACCCGGTCAGCCTGCTGGTCAGCCCAGTGGGCAACGATTCTGGAGAGTGAGATTATGGCCACTTAGTCTGTTCCCTTTTCGTGTTTTATATGTCTGCCCGTTCCAAAAGGCGCTGAAAGCCTTCCCAGAACTCCTGTCTGCGGTCATCCGTTTCCATAAGGATTTCATGCATCGCGCCTTCGATGGTGACATGCTCGCAATCGGGCAGGCGCGCGCAGATTTTTTCATGGGAGGCATTGTCCACCAGCTGCTCTTCGGCCGCCGATGCCACAAAGACCGGAATGGTGACTTCCTTCAAAATCTTTGGCTTGGAGAAAGTTGTCAGAATATCCAGCGATGCACCGAGCCACCCCCAGGTGACCGGGCCGAGTTCCAGATCCGGGCGGGCATCAATCAGGGTGCGTTGCAATTGCCAGCGTCTCTTGTTATGCGTGACAATGTTGGTCTCAAAGGTCTCGGCAGGTCCCGGCTGAATTGCATAATCGCCAGAGCGCCCGGTCGCCCGCATGGCCCAAACCAGATAGCGCATACCCAGGAAGTGAGACTTCAGCCCCCACATCGGCGCGCAAAAGGCTGCAGCATCCACTTCCACCAGCTTTTGCGAGATCGCTGCCAGCGCAATGGCACCGCCCATCGAATGCGCAACGGAGACGTAAGGCCGGGGCAGATGATCCTGCAGTTGTTTCAGCCCGCCTTCCAGCGCGCCCATGAAGGTTTCAAACCGGTCGATATGGCCCTTGCGGGTATCATCCAGCAGGCGTTCTGACAGGCCCTGACCCGGCCAGTCGAGGATGACGACAGCAAAGCCCATGGCCTGCAGCTCTCGCCCAACCTCAAAATACTTTTCGATAAATTCCGTCCGCCCCGGGCAGACAATCGCCGTGCCACGCGGATCGGATCTGGATAGGGCCGGCGCGATGCACGCTCGCAGGTTTCGACCCGCACTGCCTTTGAACCAGATGATCTCTGCCCCTTGCGGAGGCGGATTACCAGGCACATCCACAAAGGCTTCGCTCTGATTGAAACTCTCTGAGGGCATTTTGCTGCCTGTCCTGTCAAAATAAAGGCCGTCCGAAGGTTTCCCCCGGACGGCCCATTATATCAAGTGACTGAGTCCTGTGCGGATCAGGCAAACTTTTTCATGAGGCTCTGCAGCTGCATGGCTACGGACATGTCGCCTTCAACTTTCAGCTTGCCCTGCATGAAGGCCATGGTGGGATCCATGGCACCCTGGGAGATTTTGACGAAATCGTCCCAGTTGACCTTGATCGTTGCGTCTGCGTCGCCGTCAGAATTGTCTGCTTTGCCAGCTGCACCGTCGATGAAGAGCTTGCCTTCATCACCAAAGTCAAACTTCACTTTTTTGGTAAAGTCGCCGCCCGGTTCTACGGCAGAATCTGCTTTGGCTGTGAGTTCTGCGAGATCCATTGAATTCCTCCTTGAATGGACTTGACCTTGATAAAGCAGACCCCAGCTGGGGAAAGCAAGGGCCTGATTGAGAATATAACGCGAAAATGACTCTTGCGTCACTTTCACTCCGAAACTCACTTGCCCCTTGAAAACACCTGCTTGACCTTGCGCTAGGGAAGCGTGGAACCTGCGCAGATGAGTTGGGAAAAGTCGATTGAAGAGCTTCGCCGGCGTGAAAGACTGGCGGAGAAAATGGGCGGCGAAGAGCCTGTCTCCCGCCAGCGCGGCCGCGGAAAACTGACAGTTCGCGAGCGTGTGGCCTTTCTTGCCGATCCAGGAAGCTTTCACGAAATCGGCAAGATTGCCGGTCTTGCCACCTATGGCGCAGATGACGAGCTGGAGAGCTTCACGCCCTCCACATCGGTCACGGGCAGGGCGACCCTGAATGGCCGCCCTGCAGTTATTCTGGCGGACGATTTTACCGTGCGCGGCGGCGCCTCCGATGCCTCGATCTGGCAGAAAATGGTCCAGATGATCAAAATGGCCGCCGAATACCGGATGCCGCTGGTTCAGATGATTGACGGCACGGGCGGGGGTGGCTCCGTCAAATCGCTGGAAAAGGACCCGCGCACCTACATCCCGGAAACCCCGGGCTGGGACGAGATCGTGCATGGCCTGACACAAGTGCCGTTCGTCTCACTGGCGCTCGGTCCCTGTGCCGGTATGGGCGCCGGACGGGTGGCCGCCAGCCATTTCTCTGTCATGGTCAAGGACCTTAGCCAGGTCTTCGTGGCCGGCCCGCCTGTGGCGATTGCGCTTGGTGAGAACGTGACCAAGGAAGAGCTGGGCGGCTGGAAGATACAGGCGCAGAACGGCACTGTGGACAATGTGGTCGACAGCGAAGCCGAAGCCTTTGAGACCGCGCGGCGCTTCCTGTCCTATCTACCCGACTCTGTTCACGAGCTGCCGGAACGGACGCCCCCGACGGACGATCCCAAACGCCGCGAAGACAGCCTGATGTCTGTCGTGCCGACGGACGGGAAGACACCTTACAAACCCCACAAGATCATCGAAGCGAGTGTCGATCAGGGCAGCTTCTTCGAGATCGGCCAGGTCTGGGGCCGTGGCATCGTCACCGGGCTCGCCCGGATCGATGGCTATCCGGTCGGCATCATGGCGGGCAATCCCTTCTTCCTGGATGGCGCCTGGACAGCAGATGTCTGTGACAAGGTCACCCGGCATATGGACCTTTGCTCGCAATTCCATTTGCCCGTGATCCACTTTGTCGACTGCCCGGGCTTTGCCGTGGGTGTAAAGGCGGAAACTGCGGGTGTGACCCGCGCCGGCGTACGCGCGATGACGGCCGTTTATCAGGCAGACGTGCCGGTCTGCTCCGTCGTCATCCGCAAGGCCTATGGCCTGGCAGGGTCTGCCATGATGAATCAGAGCCGCACCAAATGGCGCTATTGCTGGCCGAGCGGGGATTGGGGCAGCCTGCCCATGGCGGGCGGGATTGAGGCAGCCTTCCGCAAGGAACTGGCCGAAGCCGACGATCCGGATGCGCTGAAAGCCCAGCTCTACAAGAAGTTCGACGCCATTCGGTCGCCTTTCCGAACGGCGGAATCCTTCTATGCAGAAGAGATCATAGACCCAAGAGACACCCGGCCCCTGCTCGTCGATTTCATCCACCACGCCTGGCGCACGCTGGAGCCTGGCGAGCGCAAAATTGGTTTCAGACCCTGAGACGACCCTTATGCCAGTACCCCCGGAATATCTGCGTGTCGGCGAATTTTTCACGGACTTCCTGCTCCGCGTAAAAGCCGAATGTATGCTGACCAGTCGGCATCAGGCCTATACCTGCATGCAGGCGGTGATCACCGTGTTCCGCCGCCGACTGACCCCGGAGCAAGTGATCCGCTTTGTGCAGATCCTGCCGCCCGTTGTCGGGACAATCCTGGTGGATGGATGGAGCCCGGAGGAGTTCACGACCAAATGGGGCAGCCGCGAAGACCTGACAGCAGAGGTGCGCCGCTTCCGGCACGATCACAATCTTTCCACTGACTCGACGATCACCGATGTCGCCAGAGCCATTCGCGCAACCATTGGAGATGAAGCGCTGGACAGATTTCTCGCCGACCTCGGCCCTGACGCACAGGCCTATTGGCGAATCTAGACAGCCAGCGCACTCCCGCCCGATTTCCAGCCTTATCTTGCCATGATGTAAGGTTTCATGTGGTATCAAGCATCCATGTGGAGGGACGAGATGAAATACACGATACCTGTCATAGCCTGCGCGATGCTGGCGCTTGCGGCCTGCGGCGGTCCGAATAGCGACGTGCCGGAGCGCGCCATGTCTGCGCCATCTCCTGCGCCCATCGCGCAGCAGGACATGGCCTTTGAGCGTAGCCGCTCTGAAGGCGGCGGCGCACCGGTGGAAGAGGCCGCGCAGCAATATATCGCCTATTCCCATTCTCTGGGTCTTCGCCTGCCGGTCAAATCGATTGAGCCCGTGATGGATGGCCATGTTGCCGCCTGCAATGCGGCGGGCCCAAGCAAATGTATCGTGACGAATTCCTGGTATAATTCGTATTCCGACGATGAAGCCTCTGGCTCACTTCAATTGCGCGCAACACCGGACTGGATCGAGTCCTTTCTGAAAGGCGTCGACGAAGAGGCCGAGGCCGCAAATGGTGAAGTCACCAACCGCCAGACAACTGCGGACGACCTGACCGTCTCAATCATTGACACCGATGCCCGCCTGAATGCCCAGCAGACCCTGCAGCGCCGCCTCGAAGACCTGCTGGCCAATCGTGAAGGTGAACTGGGAGATATTCTGGCCACAGAGCGCGAACTCGCACGTGTGAATGGAGAGATCGACTCGCTCAAATCTTCCCTAAAGGCGCTGATGCTGCGCGTTGAGATGAGCCGACTGGACATCAATTACGAAACCAAGCGTAATCCGGTATCGCAAAGCGCTCTGTCGCCCGTCGCAAATGCGTTCGGAGATTTCTTCTATAATCTCGCAGGGGCACTGGCCGCTGTCATTACGGCTTTCGCCGTGGGCCTGCCCTGGCTGATCCTGATCGGCGCCTTCCTGTGGATATGGCTGAAACTGATCTGGCCACGCCTGCGCAGAAAGAAAGCACCAAAAGCAGACTAATCAAAAAAGCCCCCGGAGCGATCCGGGGGCTTTCTTCAATCTCAGGCCTTAACAGCCACTTTCTTCTTTCCTGCCTTCGGCTTTTGCTCCGGCAACAGAAGATGCGCAATTTCCTTCGGAACGATCATCAGCATTTCCTGCAGGGAATTATCCCACTCTTCCAGGATGTCCTTCGCCCGCAGGGATTTGGTCCGCTTGAGGTGTTCCTCGATCAGGGCACGCGCTTCGGTAATATGCTCAGCAGGCATATCGGCGAGCGGATACCAGTCAATCGCATCCGGGTTGGCAACGCGTTCGAAGCGCTGTTCTGGATCCCAGACATACGCTGCGCCGCCGGTCATGCCTGCGCCGAAATTGTCGCCCACCGGGCCGAGGATCACAGCGCGACCGCCAGTCATGTATTCGCAGCCATTGGCTCCACAACCTTCAATGACCGTTTTCGCGCCGGAGTTTCTGACCGCGAAGCGAACGCCTGCTGCGCCAGAAGCGAACAGCTTGCCTGCCGTTGCGCCATACAGACACGTATTGCCGATAATGGCATCGCTACCAGCACGGTGGCGCTCTTTCAGCGGAGGCGCAACAACAATACTCGCGCCGGAAAGGCCTTTGCCGACATAATCGTTTGCATCGCCAATCACTTCCAGCAGAAGTCCCTGAACGGAGAATGCACCCAGGGACTGACCCGCTGAGCCCTCAAGACGGATGTGCAGGCGGCCTTCAGGCAGGGCATGCATGCCGAATTTCTGCGTGATGGCAGAGCTGGACCGTGCGCCTATGGCTCGCATCGTGTTGGCCACGCCATATTCCAGCTGCATCTTCTCGCCGCGCTCAAAGAACGGCTCAGCGTCGCGCAGGATCTGGGCATCCAGCGTATCCGGAACTTCTTCCCGGTGGTTTGGCCGGTAAATAACCGGCGTGTCGCTATCGACCTGCACCAGCAGCGGGTTGAGATCCAGATCGTCCAGATGCGTGGAGCCACGGCTGACCTGCGTCAGCAGGTCTGTGCGGCCAATCGCTTCGTCGAGGGATTTCAAACCAAGGGAGGCGAGAATTTCCCGTACATCCTCAGCAATGAAGCTCATCAAGTTCACGACCTTTTCCGGAGACCCGGTAAAGTGCGCCCGCAGCGCTTCATCCTGCACACACACGCCAACCGGGCATGTGTTGGAGTGACACTGACGCACCATGATGCAACCCATAGCCACAAGCGCGGCTGTGCCAATACCATATTCTTCCGCGCCCAGCATCGCCGCGATCACAATGTCGCGTCCGGTGCGCAGGCCGCCATCTGTCCGCAGGGTGACTTTGCCGCGCAGATTGTTCAGTGACAGGATCTGGTGCGCCTCAGCCAGGCCCAGCTCCCATGGCAGACCGGCATATTTAATGGAGGTTTGCGGGCTGGCCCCTGTGCCGCCCACACCCGCCGCGATGAGGATCAGGTCTGCTTTCGCTTTTGCCACACCCGCAGCAACCGTTCCGACCCCGGACTGTGCAACCAGTTTCACACAGACGCGCGCTTCCGGATTGATCTGTTTCAGATCGTAGATCAGCTGAGCCAGATCCTCGATGGAATAGATGTCATGGTGCGGCGGGGGCGAAATCAGCGTGACGCCCGGCGTCGCATGGCGCAGCTTCGCGATCAGTTCGGTCACCTTGAAGCCTGGCAGCTGGCCGCCTTCGCCGGGCTTTGCGCCCTGGGCAATCTTGATCTCAATCTCACGGCACTGATTCAGATATTCCGCCGTCACACCAAACCGGCCTGAGGCCACCTGCTTGACGGCAGAGTTCATATTGTCGCCATTCGGCAGCGGGCGATACCGGGCACGGTCTTCCCCACCCTCACCGGAAACAGACTTTGCACCGATCCGGTTCATCGCCACATTCAGCGTTCCGTGTGCCTCCGGGCTCAAGGCGCCAAGAGACATACCCGGCGTGACAAAGCGTTTTCGGATCTCATTGATCGACTGAACGCTCGACACCGGCACGGGCGCGCCAGCGGGCTTGAAGTCCAGCAGGTCACGCAACTGGATCGGATCGCGCGAATGCACGGCTTCGACATATTTGCGATAGATGGAATAGTCGCCGCGATTACAGGCGGCCTGAAGCGTGTGGATCAGGTTCCCGTCGAGCGCATGCACCTCTTCAGATGCGCGAAGACGGTAGAAGCCGCCCACCGGAAGAGAGACGACATCTTCATCAAAGGCCGCCTCATGCCGCATCAGCGCGTTCTCTTCCAGACCGGCCAGACCAAGCCCGGAAATGCGGCTGTTCATCCCGGGGAAATAGTCCGCCACCAGAGCACGTGACAGACCGAGCGCCTCGAAATTGTAACCTCCTCGATAAGACGAGACGACCGAAATGCCCATTTTGGACATGATCTTCAGCAGGCCAGCCTCAATCGCGACCTTGAAATTCTTCACACACTCATTCAGCGACATGTCGCCGAACAGGCCGCGCGAATGGCGGTCTGCGATAATGTCCTGCGCCAGATAGGCATTGACGCAGGTTGCGCCGACACCAACCAGAACGGCAAAATAATGCGTATCCAGACATTCAGCAGATCGAACCGTGATGGAGCAGAACGTCCGCAGGCCCTGTGCAACAAGATGAGAGTGAACCGCGCCTGTCGCCAGGATCATTGGAATTGCGATGCGGTCTGCAGACTGCAAATGGTCTGTCAGGATAATGTGCTCGCGGCCCTCGCGTACGGCATCTTCAGCTTCACGGCGGATACGGCTGAGCGCATCTTTCAATGCCGACCCATCACCGCGTGCATCGGCCTGGTCGAACGTACAGTCGATTTCGGCCGTGCCGACGCCCAGACGGTCAATCAGACGCTCATACATGCCGTTCGTCAAAACGGGGCTTTCCAGCACAAAGACTTCCTGCTGGGATTTGTCCGTATCCAGCACATTTCCCAGATTCTTGAAACGTGTTTTCAGGCTCATCACCCGCTCTTCGCGCAGAGGGTCAACCGGCGGATTGGTCACCTGGCTGAAATTCTGACGGAAGAAATGGCTCATCGGGCGATAGGAGAATGATAACACAGCCGTCGCTGTGTCATCACCCATGGAACCGATGGCTTCCTTGCCTGTCTCCGCCATGGGCGACAGGATCATTTCCAGGGTTTCTAGCGTGTAGCCTGCGGCCGTCTGGCGGCGCAGAAGGTCTTCCTTGTTGAACATCAGCGGCTCAGGGCCAGGGCCGATCTCCGGCTCCAGCTCTGTCACGGCTTTGAGCCATTCTTCATAGGGCGCCTGCTCAGACAGGAAATCCACGATCTCGCGGTGTTCGTAGAACTTGCCCGTTTTCAAATCCGCCGCGATGATGCCGCCTGCCGGAATCAGACCGCGCTTGGCCACTTCATGATCGCCCAGTGGGCACATGCCGGTTTCAGAACCGACAGCAAGAATTCCGTCCGTCGTCAGCGCATAACGCAAAGGACGCAGGCCGTTACGGTCGAGACCCGCAATCGCCCAGCGGCCATCATAGGCTGCGATACCAGCCGGGCCATCCCATGGCTCCATCACGGAATTGCAGTAGTCATACAAAGCGCGGTGCGCCGTCGGCATGATGGAATCGCGCTTCGACCAGGCCTCAGGAATCAGCATGGCCTTGGCCATCGGCGCTGGACGCCCGGATTTGCAAAGCAGTTCAAACACGGAATCAAGCGCGCCGGAGTCAGATGTGCCATCCGGGATCACCGGCTTCACATCATCAACATGCTCGCCAAAGGCTTCCGAGACCATGCGGATCTCATGGCTCTTCATCCAGTTCTTGTTGCCGCGAACCGTGTTGATCTCGCCATTATGCGCAATCATTCGGAAAGGCTGCGCCAGAGACCATTGTGGGAATGTGTTTGTGGAATAGCGCTGGTGATAGATGGCGAACGCGGAAACGAAGCGATCGTCCCGCAGATCAAGATAGAAATTGTCGATGTCCTGCGCCAGGAACATGCCCTTGTAGATCAGGGAGGCATGGCTGAGCGAGCAGACATAGAAAGACGGGATGGCGGCTTCGCGCGCACGGCGCTCAATCCGGCGGCGGCAGATATACAGCGCACGTTCCAGATCCTCCGGGCTACGGCCCTTCGCATCCCTGAACATGATCTGTTCAATCGCAGGCCGCGTGTCTTTGGCTTTTTGTCCGATCACGGAGACGTCAACCGGCGGCTGACGCCACCCATAGATATAGAATCCGAAGTGCAGCACTTCGGTTTCCACCAATGTCCGCGCAGCTTCCTGTGCGGCAAAGTCAGTACGTGGCAGGAAAATCTGGCCAACGCAGATCGGGTCATCTGTCGGATTGTGACCGGTACGCGTCACATGCTCACGGAAGAAATCCTGCGGCACTTCCACACGGATGCCCGCGCCATCGCCGGTCTTGCCATCGGCGTCGACAGCGCCGCGGTGCCAGACATTCTTCAGGGCCGCGATGCCCATTTCAACGATTTCACGCTTCGGCTTGCCATCCAGGGAGGCGACCAGGCCGACACCGCACGCATCATGTTCAAATGACGGGTCATAGGCATGCGCATCCATCAGGCGCTGGCGGTTTTCTTCGTACTTCTTTACATAATCTGACATCTGACTACTCCGCAGCCACAGTTTCTGAACGGGCGGCGGCCTTCATGGCCTTGTGCATGGCCTCGGCCGCATCACGCCCGTCCTTGATTGCCCACACCACAAGGGAGGCACCTCTGACGATATCGCCTGCCGCATAGACGCCCGGCAGGCTGGTTTCCATGGTCGCATAATCGACCCGTACAGCGCCCCAGCGGTTCACGGTCAGCGCCTCTTCTCCGAACAGTTCCGGCAGATCTTCCGGATCAAAGCCGAGCGCTTTGATCACCATGTCCGCCTTCACATCAAAGCTTTCGCCAGTCTTCACCGGGCTCTGGCGGCCAGAGGCATCCGGCTCACCCAGCTTCATGCGATTGGCGCGCACGGCCTTCACCTTACCGGCTTTCGTATCCAGAATAGCTTCCGGCGAGGCCAGCCATTCAAAGACGACGCCCTCTTCTTCCGCATTCTGAACTTCACGCTGACTGCCCGGCATATTGGCGCGGTCACGGCGGTATAGGCAAGTCACCTGCTTTGCACCCTGACGGATCGCGGTGCGGACACAGTCCATCGCCGTGTCACCGCCGCCGATCACGACAACGCGTTTGCCCTCGGCATTGAGGTCGCCCTCATCATAAGCCGGCACGGCATCGCCAAAGCCCTTGCGGTTGGACGCGGTCAGATATTCCAGCGCCGGATAGACGCCCTGCGCCCCGCTGCCCGGACATTTCAGGTCTTTCGCCGCATAAACGCCGGTCGCAATCAGAACCGTGTCATGCTCTGCGCGCAGTGTGGACAGGCTGACCTGTTCACCAATACGCGTATTGAATTTGAAGGTAATGCCGGACTCTTCCAGCCGCTTGATCCGGCGCTCAACGACATGCTTTTCCAGCTTGAAGCCCGGAATGCCATAGACCAGTAGGCCGCCGCCGCGATCATACGCGTCATAGACCGTCACCTGATAGCCTTTGCGGCGCAGCTGTTCCGCGGCCGCCAGACCGCCCGGTCCAGCCCCGATGATGCCTGCGGACTGGGAGCGCTCGCGCGGCGGCTTGATCGGCGTGACCCAGCCTTCTTCCCAGGCCGTATCGGTGATGTATTTCTCGATGGAGCCAATCGTGACTGTGCCATGACCAGATTGCTGGATCGTGCAGATACCTTCGCACAGACGATCCTGCGGGCAAATACGGCCACAGATCTCCGGCATGTTATTGGTGGCAGAAGACACGCGCCAGGCTTCTTCCAGGCGGTTTTCTGCCGCGAGCTTCAGCCAGTCAGGAATGTTGTTTGAGAGCGGGCAGCCCTGCTGGCAGAAGGGAACGCCACACTGCGAACAGCGGGCGGCCTGTGCCCCAGCAGCCTCCTTGCTGAATTCAGCATAGATTTCCGCAAAGTCCTCGGCGCGGGTTTTTGCCTCGCGCTTGTCAGGCATCTTGCGCTCAACATGCGTAAATTGCAGCATTCTCTCTGCCATAGGGGCACTCCTTATTACAGAGTGACGGGCTTAAGGCCTCTCTGTAAGAGCCGCAAGCAGATTCACATACTAAAGTATCATATTGATATTCACTATATGCATGTTTTCGACTTTTTAGACATCATGCAGCCTCACTCATCCATAAAAGCATCATAGTGATATGATTATAATAAGTGGCTCTCGCCCCAAACTCGGTTACCCCTTTTTGCATCCCGCTATCTTAGAATTTGCCCATGTCATTGCTGCAACTCGCCATTATCGCGCTCCTGCAAGGAACGACAGAATGGCTGCCCATTTCCTCTTCTGGACACATCCTGTTGGCGGCTGATCTGTTTCAGGCCAGCCCGCGTGACGAATTGCTGATCAATGCCGTCTCCAATCTCGGTACGCTTCTCGCCATGCTGATCTATTTCCGTAAGGATGTGGCGATGGCCATTGGCGGCGGATTTGAGCTGGTGGCAAAGCCTTTCGCAGAGAACAAAACGCTCTCGCAAGGGGCACGACTGGCCGCCTGCATCCTGATCGCGACACCGCTCGCCGTGCTAATCGCGGCCGTCTATGAGCACTTTCTGCCGGAAAGCCTGCTGAAGGACATGCGCAGCATTTATGTGGTGGCGGGCACGACCATCTTCTTCGGCATTCTGCTCTGGTGGGCTGATGTTGCCGGGCCGCGCGACCGCAAGGAAGAAGACATGACGCTGTGGCACGCTTGCCTGATCGGCGCGACACAGGCAATCGCCGCCCTCCTGCCCGGCACCAGCCGATCTGGCATCACAATGACGGCGGCGCGCGCCCTGGGTTATGAGCGTACGGAAGCGGCGAGGTTTTCCATGCTGATCGGGGCACCCATCCTGGCCGCTGCTGGCCTCTATGGTGCGCTAGGCCTGCTACAGGCAGATGGCTCTACCTCTGCCCTTACCCTGCAGGATGGTCTCATCGTGACCGGCATTTCCTTTATTACGGGGCTGGCCTCGATCTGGGCGCTGATGGCGATTCTGAAGCGGATGAGCTTCCTGCCATTTGTTCTGTACAGATTCGTCCTTGGTGCCGTGCTGCTGCTCGGCTCCCCACTGGTTGGATTGTTCTAGAGAAGCCTAGACTTCAGACGGCTTGTGGAACTCGCCATAGGGGCGGAAGCGCCACAAATAGGACGGCACGATCGCTTCGACTGTTTCCAGCTCCGTAACGCCGAGATCCTTCAACGTCAGGGCGTCTTCAGCCACGACATTATCCGTTTTCATCAGCTCGACCTGATCGCCCGTCAACGGCGGATCACCCAGAAACCCCCAGCTGAATGGCGGAATGTAGCGCCAGATCGCGGCAGTCATGTACCCCATCGGCTTGGCGATGAAGAAAGGCAGGCCAATCTTGAACCGCTTGCGGTCGATCGTCTTGGTGACGACATCATAGATCTCATTGAGCGTATACTTACTAGGGCCGCCCAGCTCATAAGTCTTGGCGGCTGTGGACGCATCATCCACGGCAATCGCAATCGCCTCGGCCACATCCCCGGCATAGACCGGCTGGAAACAGGACTTGCCGCCACCGATCGACGGCATGACAGGCAGGAAGCTCATTGGCAAGGAGCTGGCGAGCGCGGCAAAGCGGTTGAAGAACTCATCTTCCGGGCCGAAAACAACGGATGGACGCAGGATGGTCGCCGTCGGCACAGCCTTGCGCACAGCCTCTTCGGCTTCAGCCTTGGTGCGGGCATAGTCTGACTTGGACTCGGCATCGGCGCCAATCGCGGACATTTGCACGAACCGCGTGATGCCTTTCTCTGCGGCGACTTCCGCGAGCAGGGCCGCGCCATCGCGCTGAGCCGATTCAAAGCTCTGCGCGCCTTTTTCGAACAGGATCCCAACCAGATTGACGACTGCGTCGGCTCCGTCCAAGGCGCGCTCAATGGAGTCACGATTGCGGATATTGGCCTGAACGATATCGACCCATCCCGGAGTGCCGGCGAGACGAACGTCTCCAGCCGTGTTCACATGCCGACAGGCAACGCGGACGCGCCACCCCTTTTTCACAAGCTCGCGCGCTGCATAGCGTCCGATAAAGCCCGATCCGCCGAAAACCGTTACCAAGCCTTTGGTCATCTTGAGCATTCTCTCATGGCGGCCGCAGCCGCAATAAACCGATTGCCGCCTTTGACCATACACACCCCGGCCTGTCTACACGGGCTGTGCGGGCCAATCATCGCAGCCTGCTAATTATCCTGCCTGAGAAGCAAACCAGTCGCGAAATGCTTCCCGTTCGGCCTCTGTCATATGGAGGCCCAGTTTTGAGCGCCGCCACAGAATGTCGTCTGCTGACGCGGCAAACTCTTCGCGTCGCAAGTAGCGCACTTCGGCCTCCGTCAGGCTGGCCCCGAAAGCCCGGCCGAGATCGGCCTCAACAGCTGCATCGCCCAGCAAGTCTTCCACCCGCGTGCCATAGGCCCGGGCAAGGCGCGACAGCAGGGCCGGGTCCAGCCCCGGATAGCGCAGGACCAATCCGTCAACATATTCCCGGTAATGACCGCCCGGTATGTCCCCGCCCGGCAGGTGCGCATCGCGCGTCCAGGGACGCTTCATATTGGGCAAATCGCCTTTCAGCTCAGCCAGCGCATGTTCGGACAGTTCGCGATAGGTCGTGATCTTGCCGCCAAAGACAGACAGGATCGGCGCGCCGTCCTCTGCTTCGCGCTTCAGCACATAGTCGCGGGTCACTTTTGAGGCATTTGCAGCATGATCATCATATAGCGGGCGAACGCCGGAATAGGTGCCGACGACATCAGCTGGCGTGATCGCCTTCTTGTAATACGCGCTCGCCCCCTCGCACAGATAGGTGATCTCTTCGGGGGTGATCTCGACCTTGTCGCGATTGGCCTCATAGGGCACGTCGGTTGTGCCGATCAGCGTGAACTCCCCGCGCTCATAGGGAATCGCGAACATGATGCGGCCATCACCATTCTGGAAGAAATAGGCATGATCGCCCTCATGCCAGCGCGGCACGATGATGTGGCTGCCTTTGACAAGACGCAGATGCGGTTTCTCGGGCGCTTCGCCATCAAGGCCCAGGACATCATCCACCCAGGCCCCGGCCGCATTGACCACCGTGCGGAATTTGCGCGTCTCCTGACCCTTAGGGCCTTCCAGCACCGCGTCCCAATGATCGGCATGGCGAATCAGAGAGGTGCAGACCGTGCGCGTCAGGATTTCTGCGCCGCGTTTCTTCGCGTCCACGGCATTCAGCACAACCAGACGGGAATCCTCTACCCAGCAATCTGAATACTCAAACGCCAGACGGTACTGGTCTTTCAGCACATCCAGCTTGTCCGTCGATTTGCGGCGCAGCACCTTGGTCGGGGGTAGCAATTTGCGCCCGCCCAGATGATCATACAGGAACAGGCCCAGCCGGATCAGCCAGGCCGGACGCAACTCCTTGTGATGCGGCAGCACAAACCGCATCGGCCAGATGATGTGCGGCGCAGCGCGCAGCAGCACTTCCCGCTCGATCAGTGCCTTGCGGACAAGCGTGAAATCATACTGTTCGAGGTATCTGAGGCCGCCATGGATCAGCTTGGTACTGGCTGAAGATGTATGCTGCGCCAGATCATCCTTCTCGCACAGCACCACATCCAGCCCACGGCCCGCAGCATCCCGGGCGATCCCCGTCCCGTTGATACCGCCGCCGATCACCAGAATGTCGTGCATTGTCAGCCCTTCATCAGGCCAGCTGCCTTGAGAAGTTTGCCGGCCCGAAGCACGCGCTGCAGCTTGTGCTCTGACGACCGGTCACCCTTGTTGGAGTCCGGGTGGAAGCGGCGGACATATTCGGCATAGCGTGCGCGGATTTCCGTCGGGCTCGCATCGCCCTCCAGGTCCAGCTCCTTCAGCGCCCGCAGCTGCAGGCCGCTACGCCGGTTGGAACTGGCAGCTTCGCCTCCAGCGACATCGTCGACATCGAAGAAGCGGCGGCCCGCCCAACGGCGCGGGTCGAGCTTTTCTGCGCCTTTCTGTCCGGCCATCGGCCCTGTACCAAACCGCCAGGTGCGCTTATGGCCAAACCGTTCGGCGCGCGTAAACGCAGCCGCTTCGGCCTGAGACATCCCTTCAAAGAAATTGAAGCGCCGATTGTATTCGGCCGCATGTTGCTGGCAGAAATGATGCCGCCCCTTGCCGCCAGGCTTCGGAGCAGGGTGAGTACCTTCAAGGTCGCAGTCCTTGTGATCACATACACGAGTCTTTTGCGCACGCGCCCGGGACGCCTCATCTTTAGGAGGCTTGATGCGCATATCCTTGAACTTTACGCGGTAGGAGAAGGGTTCGCTATCTGACATGACCCAACATCATAAGGAGACCCCGTTAAAGATGCCACAACCAAACGACAGGTTATCGCGAATTCGTGACATTCTGACCGGGGCGTTTGACCCCGTTGACCTGGATATCACCGATGACAGCAGCAAACATGCCGGTCATGCGGGTGCGCGCCCGGAAGGTGAGACCCATTATACCGTCAGAATCAGCTCCGCTGCCTTTCAGGGACTCAGCCGCGTTCAGATGCAACGTGCCGTGCTGAAGGCACTGGAGCCTGAATTCAGTACCGGACTTCACGCACTCGCCTTACACGCGAAAGCGGCATAAATCTTGAAAATTCCTTACCAAATGGGGAACCGGCCAGCGAATCGGTCGTTTCCTTCTCAACCGTCAAGGAGAACGGGTGATGATGGTACGGAATATGATGATCGCCGCCGCGATAGGCGCAATGACCGCAGGATCTGCTGCCGCTGAAGGCCCTAAAGCCGGAGAGCAGGAAGGTATGTTGCACTGGATACGTGACACTGTGTGCACATCTGGGCGCGAGATTGTCTTCGTGCCAGTCTCCACGGATGTGAAAACACGTCACAAAACGTGGGCCGTTATTGCCATGGACGACCCCGATCCGGATTCCGCACATATCGTGACGACGCAGGAGAAATCCTGGCTGAAAGCCAATGGCTGCGATGCTGATCGGGCACCGCAAGTCCACATGGCCAGCCATGAAGAAGAATCAGGCGGTCTCGATCTCTGAGATATTGAGACCCGTCACCTGATTACGCTGGCGACGCAGGATGTTGAACCTGTATCCATGGAAAACAAAACTCTGCCCGGGCTCAGGTATGGTCTGCGCCTCGTGAATGACGAGTCCCGCCACCGTAACCGCCTCTTCATCGGGTAGATTCCAGCCCGTAGCCCGGTTCAAATCCCGAATCGGGACCCACCCATCGACATTGACAGAGCCATCCTCCTGCGGGCGCACGCCCTGTACGGCAACGTCATGCTCATCATGGATGTGGCCTACAATCTCTTCCAGAATATCTTCCAGCGTGATCAGGCCCTGCAATTCACCATATTCATCGACGACCAGAGCAAAATGGCTGCGCTTTTGCAGGAAGGCATCCAGCTGATCCTGCACCGGCGTCGTTTCCGGCACGAACCAGGGCTTGCGCAGGATGGAATCGACATCCAACGCTGATAAATCCCCGCCCTGGGCCATCGCCGCGCGTAGCAGATCCTTGGCATGCAGAATGCCGACAATCTCTTCCTTCTCACCACGATAGAGCGGCAGACGCGTATGCGGGCTGGCCAGCGCCTTCATCACCAGCTGACGCGGATCGAGATCCGCGTTCAGCATCTTGATGTTCTTGCGGTGGATCATGACGTCTTCGACGGTCAGTTCCTTCAGATCCAGCGCGCCGACAAGGCGCAGCCGGTCTTCTGCGGCCACGCCGCCCTCAGACGCATGCAGATCAATTGCCCCGCGGATTTCCTCCTCCGCCGTCGGCGTTGCGTCAGGATCGCCCAGGCCCAGTATCTTCAGCGTCGTACTGACAATGAACTGGATAATGTTGACGATCCAGGAGGCGACAAAGACAAACGCCCCGATCGGGCGGGCCACGCTCATCGCCATCGTGTCAGTGCGCGTGATGGCATAGGTCTTCGGCAGAACTTCTGCAAAAACCAGAACCAACACGGTCATCACAGCCGTCGCCATGGCCAGCGCCAGGCCGCCCTGACCGAACAGGGCCGTGAATAGGGAGGTTGCAAGGACAGAAGCCAGAATATTGACCAGATTGTTGCCCAGCAGGATGGCGCCAATCAAATTCTCACGCTTGGCAATCAGTCTGTTCACCGCCTCTGCGCGCTTGTCGCCTTCCTTCTCTAATTGGTGCATGCGCGCACGCGATGCGGCCGTCAGGGCCGTTTCCGACCCCGAAAAGAAGGCGGACATGCCGAGAAGCACAAGAATGGCGATGATATAGCCAGCAATCATTTTGTTTAATCCAAGTCCAGTGCCTTAGCCTTCAAGCAATTCTGCCTGAAGGAATGTTTCAACAGATGCGAGATCCGCATCCTGATGGATATAGGATTTGCCAATGCCGTGCGCGAGAATCAGCGGCACGCGGCCTGCGGTGGCCTTCTTGTCCTGCTGCATCAGGTTCACCAGCCGGGCCGCCGTATAGGGCCCGCCCTGCCTGCCGGGAATCGCAAATTGCAGGCCGGTTGCCTCAAGATGCGCGCGAACCCGGCTGGCATCCTCCGCAGGCGTAATGCCCTCGGCAGCGCCATAGCGGAAGGCCAGTGCCATGCCGATTGCAACCGCCTCGCCATGCAGCAGATCCGGTGCATAGCCATTCGCCGCTTCCAGCGCGTGCCCGAATGTATGGCCCAGATTCAGCAAGGCCCGCACGCCGGTTTCCCGTTCATCCTCGGCCACAATGGCCGCCTTGGCCCGGCAGCTGGTCGCAACAGCCTGCGCGATGGCATCCGGTTCCAGTGCCAGCACGGCCTCGCCATGCGACTCCAGCCAGGTGAAGAAGTCCGCATCATTGATCAGGCCATACTTTACAATTTCCGCATAGCCGGCTCTCAGCTCCCGCGCGGGCAAGGTTTCCAAAAGCTCCGTATCCGCAATCACAAGGCGCGGCTGATAGAAGGCGCCAATCAGATTCTTGCCGCGCGGTGTATTCACGGCAGTCTTGCCGCCCACGGAGGAATCGACTTGCGCCAGCAGTGTGGTCGGTACCTGCACAAAGCCCATGCCGCGCTTCATCAGGCTGGCGGCCAGGCCAGTGATGTCGCCAATCACTCCGCCGCCCAGTGCGATGAGGATGTCACTACGGTCTGCGCTGTTTTCCAGTAGCCAGTCGAGAATGCCTTCCAGATTGCTGAAGGATTTCGTCTTCTCTCCGGGCGGCAGCGCTTTCCAGTTTGTGGAGATGCCTGCGGGACGCAGGGCCTCATCCAGCCTGTGGCGGTGCAGTCGCTCCACCGTCTCATCCGTCAGCACAAAGACGCGTGGACGCTTCAGCATGGCAGACAGACGCTCGCCCAGCTGGTCCAGCGCGCCATGGCCCACCAGAATATCATAGCTGCGGTCTGCGAGTTCTACGGTAACTGTCTCTGTCGCAGGGCGTGTCACAGTCAGTCCGGTTTCCATGTTTGTAAGGCCTTGTAGATGGCGTTGACCGTATTGATGTGCGGGCCGTCCTTGGACCGCACAACCAGGTCAGCCTGGGAATAGATAGGCTCGCGTTCAGCAAGCAGGTTCGTCAGCACGGCCTTAGCATCAGGCCGTTTCAGCAGGGGGCGCGTATCACGTTTCTGCACGCGGCGCCAAAGCGTCTCAAGATCTGCATTCAGCCAAACCGTGACAGCATTCTGGCGCATCAGGGCGCGCGTCTCATCATTCAGATAGGCCCCGCCACCCGTCGCCAGAACATGCGGCGGCAGCGTCAGTAGACGTTTCAGCACCTGATGCTCGCCGCGCCGGAAATCTTCCTCGCCATGCAGGGTAAAGATGTCAGAGATGGACAGGCCCGCCGCCTTCTCGATCTCCGTATCGCTGTCATAGAAATCCCGGCCCAGCTTTTCGGCCAACCGGCGGCCTACCGTGGACTTTCCAGCCCCCATCAAACCGACAAGCGCGATGGTCCGCGACATATAGGGCAATGTCGCGCCGGAAGATCGTGCAGGACTATCGGTATCAGATGGCATTCTGGACTTTCGCACTATGTTCAGTTCTTGTCCTATAGTCGCAACGACGCGTTCGCAATCGAACGCTGTAGAACTGTATCAAGGGGTATATAGGCATGCGCAAGTTTCTGATCCTTTTAGCCATTGTGGCAATACTTGTGCTGGGCGCGCTCTGGTGGCTGGGCGGGAAGGCCGAAAAAGGCAAACCGGCGCCGGGCGAAGTACGGATTGAGGTTGAGAATGTCCTTTAAACAGGGTCTTGTCGCGGCGGGCTGCCTGATGCTTGCCGCCTTGCCTGCTGCTGCACAGATTGAAGATTCCGGCCTCGAATTGGTGAATCCGTGGGGGATGAGCTTTCTGGAAGCCGGAGAGCCCTCCCTGCCGACGGATATGTGGGCCGCCTCCAATGCAGATGATTTGCTGCCCTTGATGCGGGACGTGCGCACCCGGGCGCTGACCCCGGCTGAGCGTACTCTGATGCGGCGCATGGCCCTGTCCCCGGCCCGTCGCCCGTCCGGTGCACAGGAACCGCAGCTGAGGGCTGAACGCGCGCGAATCATGTTCGAGCTGGGCGAGGCCCGCGCCGCTGCCGCCCTGATGGTCCGGCTGGACGAGCCGCCACCAGATCTCGATGCTGATGAAATTACAGCGGATCTGACCCTCGCCCTCGGTAATGAGGCGAGCGCCTGTGGCATGCTGTCCGATCCGGACCGCCAAGGCGATTACTGGGCAAAGCTGCGCGCCGTCTGCGCGGCCCTGTCCGGTAATACCGCTGGGGCTGAACTTGCCATCGAAATGGCCCTTTCCCAGGGCGTGGAAGATACCTGGCTGCTGAACGCCGTCTTCGCAGCTTCAGGTGAGCTGCCGGATCCACCAGAGGCCAATTACCGCTCAGGCCTCGCGCTGGCGATATCGACCAAGGCCGGGCTGGAGCCGCCGCAAGACCCGCTGCCAGACAACCGGCCGGACCTTGCCGCCGCCATGGCGGACCGCGAAAGCCTGCCGCTGAACTTGCGCGTCGAGGCAGCCGGAATGGCCGCCGAAGCCGGCCTGATCAGCACGGCAGACTACCGCGCCCTGTTTGAGGACCTGCTGGCCGATCCGGACTTTACCCCGTCAGGCCCGCTGGAAACCGCACTCTACAATATGCGCGATCCCTTCCTGCCCATGGCAGACCGTGCCGCGAGCCTTGTCGCCGCCCTGGAAGCGGCATCTGACTCTCCAGCGCATTTTGTATCTGTCTCAAACCTGCTTCTGAAGGATATTGCTGCCCTGCCGCTGGATTCAGACACCGCGCCTTATGCCCTGGTCTTTGCGCGCGCTGCCATTGCCGCCGGTGACTTCGACATGGCGCATGACTGGACCACCGCCGACACGATGGAAGGTGCGCAGGAAGATGGCGGTTTTGACTCCACCTTCCTCAAAGCCCTCACCATTCTGGTGGGTGAAGAAGTCTCCGACAGCACGATTGCCTATACCGGTGAGCGCCTGGTCGAACAGGCCGACACGGATCTCCAGAAACAGGCCGTGAACCGCGTGTTTACCCTTTGGGCGGCGTTCGACATTCCTGCCCCCGCCAGCGGGCGCCAATTGATGAAGGATATGGCCGAGGCAGATGCCGAACCGGTCTATCTGCCACCGGTCCTTGCGACACTGGCCGCCGCCGAAGCTGGCGCGGCGGGGGAAGTGATCCTGTCCACGGTTGGCTACACCAATGGCGACCCGACCATTCTGCAACCTGTCGGCATGGTTTTGCTGCTGGACGCCATCCAACGGATCGACGCAGAGGATGCCGCCCGGCAATTGGCGCTGGAAGCTTCAGGATACTGGAAGATTGTGCAGTAGGCAGCGCCGCAACCGCCACGACATAGATGCGTTTCTGCATTATGAGGACCGTCCCTCACCCAGTCACCTGATACAAGAGGCCAGATGCCAGACCTCCTCGTCCCGACCGATATTGCCCACGTCATCCAGATCGCCATCGCGCCCGTCTTCATGCTGGCCGGTATCGGGGCGCTTCTGAATGTGATGACAAACCGACTGGGCCGCGTCGTTGATCGCTGGCGCAAGATGGAAAAGGAATTGGAAGCTCAGGAAGGCGCGCCCAGCAAGGACCGCATTGCTCATCTTGCCGTGCTGGACAGGCGTATGGCCCACATCAACCGGGCCATTGCCCTGTCTACCCTCTCTGCCCTGCTGATCTGTATCGTCATCATTCTGCTGTTCACAGGTCAGCTATTGAGATTCCCGGTCGCCAGCATGGTGTCCATTCTCTTTATCGCATCGATGAGCGTGCTGGTGGGGAGCCTCTTGTCCTTCCTGCTGGAAATCCGCATTGCCAGCCGCATGCTGCGGGTTGCCCGCACCGTTTTGCGCCCAGGTGCCCCGCCGCGCCACGGCAATCGCAAATCCTGAACTCTTCACCCCTTTTGAACACATGGCGGGCACAGTGCCTGCATGTCAGACCGCCGCCGCATTGAAGCCTTTCTGGAAATGATGTCCGCCGAGCGCGGGGCCTCCGCCAATACGCTGGACGCCTATGGCCGCGACTTGCTCGACGCATCTGAATTCTGCGCCGGAAATTTGTGCGACGCAGAGGGACATGAGCTTTCTGCCTGGCTGACCGATCTGGCGAGCCGCGGTCTCGCCCCCTCCACGCAAGCGCGCAAGCTGTCCGCCATTCGCCGCTTCTATCGCTTCCTGTTCGAGGAGGGTGACCGGCGGGATGACCCGACGGCCAAGCTGGACGGGCCAAAGCCCGGCCGGGACGTGCCGGATGTGCTCTCACGTGACGAAATGATCCGTTTGCTGGAAACTTGCGAGGAGGATCTGCGCCTGCGCTGCCTTGTTGAGCTGCTCTATGGCGCGGGCTTGCGCGCGTCGGAGCTGGTCTCCCTGAAACTGGGCAACTTGCCGCGCCGCAAGGGCGAGCGCTGGGTCACGACCGACATCATCATTCGCGGCAAGGGCGGCAAGGAACGTCTCTGCCCGCTGGGTAAACCTGCCCTGCAGGCGCTGTCTGACTGGCTGGAAGTGCGTGAGGATCATTTGCCGGAAGGCTCCCTCGCCAGAGGCCGGGCGGAGCCCTTCGTCTTCCCGTCACGTGGCAAGGCGGGCCATCTAACACGCCGCCGTCTCGGGCAATTGCTGGAAGAGCTGGCCATGAAAACCGGTATCCGGACAGATCGCGTCCACCCGCACGCCCTGCGCCACGCCTATGCGACCCACCTTCTCATGGGCGGCGCGGACCTCAGATCCGTACAGACCTTGCTGGGCCACTCGGATATCGCGACGACACAGATCTATACACATGTCCTGACGGACGAACTGGCCGAATTGCTGGAAACAGCTCATCCGATGGCGCGAAAAAGCTGACACACAGCATTTTGATGTTGCGGCCTGAAGATTGCAGTACAATATTCTGACCGCACGCGCCGTGAGCGCTGACAGATTTTGGATACGACCGATGAAACGCTTTCTGAACGCCTTCATTCCCACAATTCTCATCTCCGAGATTGCTGCCGTCACTTTCATGACAGCGACCTGGGCAATTCTTTCTGAACTGCACGCAGGCCTGAATGTCATCATTGGCGGTGAAGTCGTAACGGGCGTGGGTATCGCGGCCATCGCCGTTGCCGTCTTCCGCCGTGCCATGCGGTCGGAAGCTCAGTCTGTTACGATCGACGCTGACGAATAGTTACGCGACGGGCTCAGAGCCACCACGCGTCAGAACCCAAAACGCGTGAATGACGCCCGGCAGCCAGCCGATCAGCGTCAGGATCAGATTAAGCACAAATTGCAGGCCAATTCCCTCCTTCAGCGCGACAGCGACAGGGGGCAGGAAGATTGTAAGCAAAATCATGAGGAGGGACACGGGCGGGCAGACCTTTCTGTTTGCGTTCCCACACACAACGTGTGGATTGGATTCCGGTTCCTTCCCCTAAAGTCAGGTTTGACGCACTGCAGCATTCGGCATAGGCCTACCTCGTTTCCGGAGGAGGAAGGCCAAGATGTCTCAAAAAACACCGCGTGATTTCTTCAAACCCCTTGCGATTGGTGCCCCGGCGCCGATGCGCGAGTTGCCTGTGCGCCTGGAGCGGATGATCCATTTCGTGCCGCCGCATCTGGACAAAGTGCGCGCCAAAGTGCCGGATATGGCAGGCGGCGTGGATGTCATGCTGGCCAATCTGGAAGACGCCATTCCTGCCGATGCGAAGGACGCCGCGCGCGCTGGCGCCATCGAAATGGCCAACATGTATGACTGGCAGGGCAAAGGCACAGGCTTCTGGAGCCGCGTGAACCCGCTGAACTCCCCCTGGTTCCAGGAAGACGTCTCGGAACTGGTTCTGAAAGCCGGCCACCAGCTGGACGTGATCATGCTGCCAAAGGTCGAAGGCCCCTGGGACATTCACTTCGCAGACCAGTATGTCGCCCAACTGGAAGCAAAAGCCGACCTTACCCGCCCCATCCTGTTCCACGCCATTCTCGAAACGGCGCAAGGTATGGCCCGTGTGGAAGAGATCGCGCTGGCGAGCCCCCGCATGCAGGGCATCAGCCTTGGCCCGGCAGACTTGGCTGCAGACCGCAAGATGAAGACCACCCGCGTTGGCGGCGGACATCCCTTCTACCGCGTGATCGACGACCCGAATGAAGACGGCAGCGCCCGCGCCTCGGCCCAGCAGGACCCGTGGCACTACACGATTGCCCGCATGGTCGATGCCTGCCGCATGGCCGGGATTAACGCCTTCTACGGCCCGTTCGGCGACATTGCCGACCTCGACGCCTGCGAACAGCAATTCCGCAATGCCTTCCTGCTTGGCTGCTCCGGCACATGGAGCCTGCACCCGAACCAGATCGCGATTGCGAAAAAAGTGTTCAGCCCGGACCCGAAGGAAGTGGTCTTTGCCCGCAAGATCCTGGCCGCCATGCCGGACGGCAGCGGCGTCGCCATGATCGATGGCAAGATGCAGGATGACGCCACCTGGAAACAGGCGAAGGTAATCTCCGATCTGGCTGATCTGGTGGCGGAAAAAGACCCCGATTTGGCAAAAGCCTACGCAGCGGGTTAGGGTCCGGGGCGAATCCAAGGGCAACCAAGGAGAACCCGCCTTATGAAACCACCCCACATTCTCATCGCCGCCGCCTGCAGCCTCGCGCTCGCTGGAAGTGCACTTGCACAGGAAGACTATCACGGCTTTGACCCGGAAACGGTCGATGCGCTGAACGCCAAGCTGGAAACACCGCTGAGCGATGACGTGCTGGAAGTTCTTAGCCAGTCGACATCCATTGAGCCATGCGGCGGTACGCAGGCGGTGAGCATGTCCCCATCGGACGCCTGGACGGCGCGCGAATCCAGCGCGATCCGTCCCGGCGGTGAGACACCCATGCCCATGCCGACAAGCGCGCTGGAAGTAACCTATCCACCGCTTTACGAAGTGCTCGGCGTCGAAGCAGCCTGTGAGGTCATGTTCAATGTCACCGGGTCTGGCGACAGCGAAGATGTGCTGGCCAATTGTTCCCTGCCTGGCTTTGATGAGGCCGCGACAGACATCTTCGCCGATCTGGAGTTCGACCCCGCCAAAGGTCAGGACAGTCCGGCCATACGGAATGTCATCGTCCCGGTGAATTTCTGCCGCCCGGACGAAGAAGACTCCTGATAATCTCACCCCTGCCGCACGGGCATGGCCTATGCGGCGGGGAATTCCCCTTCCCGTTCAGATATCGCATGATACTCTGCGCTGAATGGAGGGATACACCATGATGAAGCCAGTTCTCGCAGGTCTCTGCCTTGGCCTGATCAGCCAGCCGGCTTTGGCGGACGAAGTCTGGTCCACCCTCGTCGGCGATGTCGTCTATGAAAGCGATACCCCTGAAGGCTGGGCCGTATGGTCCTATGAGGGCGATCTGGGCCCTGTCAAAATCTATCTGAAGGGCCTTGCTGGTGTCTATGAAGGCCGCGGTGCCTATGCCGGCGTGTGGATCGCGCAAGACGATCCCGAGATTGAAATGTGCGATGTCGCCATCAGCAATCCTGATACGGGTGCGTCCCATTCCAATTGGGGCCGTGTGGACATCGTCTTCACCGAGCCGGACTTTCCGAGCGGCTGGGTCGCGCTGCGCGGAGACTGTTTCAATGATCCAACAGACTATCTGGTCGGCAAGCCGGTTGTGGCCAGCGAATAAAACAGACAAGACAAGGGAAGACACCAAACATGGCAGAGCATCTCATCCCCATGACAGGGCATAGCGAAAACCTGCAGCGCTGGTTTGACTGGATGAATGGGGACCATTCCCCTGAAGGCCTGAGCACACAACTGGCTGAAGATGTCGTCTTCAAAAGCCCGGTGGTGCACACGCCTCAGAAAGGCAAGGCCATCACCATGGCTTATCTGACCGCTGCCGGTCAGACGCTGGGCGGCGATACTTTTCGCTACACACGTGTCTTCGATTGCGATGACAGAGCCGTACTGGAATTCGAATGCGTGATGGACGGCATCCAGGTCAATGGCGTCGATATGATCGAATGGAATGATGACGGACAAATCATTGACTTCAAAGTCATGGTCCGCCCCCTGAAGGCAATCCAGACCGTGCATGCAGCCATGGGCGCCATGCTGGAAAAGATGAAGTCCACCGCATAAAAACGGCCATGAGCGTTCCAGTTCTCAAAACCGAACGCCTTGTCCTCTGCGCGCCGGAGAAGCGCCACTTCGAAGCCTCTGCCGCCATGTGGGGCGCTGCGGCAACCGCCCGTTATACCGGCGGGCAGCCCCGCGACCGCCAGAGTACCTGGTTCACACTTTGCCGCATGCGCGGCATGTGGGACATTCTGGGGTATTCGTACTGGGTCATCGAAGATCGCGAGACCGGCACATATCTTGGAGAAGCCGGCTTCTCGGATTTCATGCGCGGGATGACACCGGACCTGTCCGAATGGCCGGAGGCCGGCTGGGCGCTGGTAGAGAGCGTCTGGAGCAAGGGCATTGCGACCGAAGCCGTTCAGGCGGCGCATGACTGGCTGGACAAAGCCCGCCCCGGCCAGACCGTGTGCATTATTGAGCCTGAGAACATCGCCTCTGTCCGCGTCGCAGAAAAGTGCGGCTACGGACTATGGCAGACATCGAACTATAAGGGCGAAGCCGTCAATATCTATCGCCGGAACATCAGGGCCTAACCCGTCTGTAATCTGGTAACGGCTGGTTTTGCTTTCCAGTTACGCAGGAACTCAAGGAAAGAATCGTGCGGAAGGCCCGCGCTGTAAAGGAAGCCCTGCGCCATGGAGCAGCCGCGGCGACGCAGGAAATCTGCCTGACGCTCTGTCTCCACGCCCTCCGCCACCGTCTTCAGGCCCAGCGTTTCCGCCATGGCCAAGATCATCTCGATGATCGCAGGCGCCTGTTCATCAGCCTCCAGAGCAGATACGAACTGGCGGTCGATTTTGAACACGTCAAAAGGCAGCTGCGTCAGGATGGAGAGATTTGAATGCCCTGTTCCGAAATCATCAATGGCCAGCTTGGTGCCTAGGCTGCGCAGCGGGCGCATCACACGCGCAACCTTTTCCGGTTCCGAAACGGCCATGCTCTCGGTAATTTCCAGCTCAAGCCGGTGGGGCGGCAGGCCAGAGCGCTTGAGGATGGACAGAACGACCTCCGTCAAATCCGTAGACTGAAACTGCCGGGGCGAGACATTTACCGCCACCGTCGCGTCAAAACCCTCATCCATCCAGACGCGGGCTGAACGGCAGGCCGCTTCCATGATCTGTTCACCGATCTGCGTGACGAGCCCTGTTTCCTCAGCAAGCGGAATGAACGTATTCGGAGAAATGATTTTCCCGTTCGGGCGAATCCAGCGCGCCAGCGCCTCGGCGCCGACGACCTTGCCGGTCTGAAAGTCGACCTTGGGCTGGAAGTGTGTCTTGAATTCATGATTGGCCACCGCCTCACGCAGTTCGGCTTCCAGCATATACTTGCCGCGCGCCACACGGTTGAGGCGGGGCGAGAAATAGCGAAATCCGGAGCCTGTATCCTTGCGCACCTGTTTCAAAGCCAGCTCGGCGTGGCGGAACATCTTCGATACAGTGTCGGCATCTTCCGGAGCCATGACGATGCCGCCGGAAATGCCCAGAGACACAGACTGGCCCGTAATCATGAAGGGCTCGGCGAAGGCCAGGCGAATGGCCCGGGCAATGTTTGAAACATGATCCCGGCTGACAGCCGTCGGCAGGTACAGCGCAAAACTGTCGGCCTGCATCGCGGCAAGTTCGGCATTTTTCAGCGCATTCCTGACCGGACCATCCATGGCGGCCAGCGCGCGCGACATGCGCTCCCCGGACGCTTTCAGCAGGGCTTCACTTGCCAGCGCGCCCAGTCGCTCTGATGCGCGGGTATAATTGTCCAGGTCCAGCACCATCAGGGCCGCCGGCGTCTCGTAACGCGCTTGCGGCAATGTCTTGCTCATCAATTGTTCAATGGCGATCAGATTCGGCATGCCAGTGCGCGCATCGACATAGGCCGTCTTGCGCAGCGCCTGATTATCCCGGCGCAACTTGCCAACAGAGCGCATGACCACCACACGCAAGCGGCGCAGTTCCGAGAACGGCACATCAGGCAAATGCTCGCTATTGTCCGTGCTGGCTGCAGACAGATAGCCTGTAAATTCTATCAGGATCTGCTGGAATTGCCGCGCCAGAAACCAGGCGATGGTCCCTGAAATGGTCGCAGCAATCACCATCAGGACGCCAATCGCCCAAAGCGGCAGCGCCCATTCAGACCAGGATCCGCCTTCGAAATGGACCCGGTAGGCCTGCTCCGCGACCCAGACAGCGCTGTACAGCAGCACCGTTACGCCACTTGAGACAGCACTAATGAACACCGGAATCGTAATCCGGCCCATGAGTCTGGGAAGGAAGCCCTGCTTGTCCAAGCCTGCATACGCCCTTGCTGAACCGGCCCATCCGGTCTGCGAGTAACCATGTTTCCGGAATATGTTTAGGAATCAGTGAATAAAGTGCGCTAGCTGTAACCGAGACTACGCACTATATGGGCTCCATGACACAAGAACGTACCGCCACTGTTAGCCGTACCACAAAGGAAACCGACATTTCGGTAACCGTGAACCTGGATGGTACAGGAAAATCCGATATCGAAACCGGGATCGGCTTTTTCGATCACATGCTGGAAAGCTTTTCCAAACATTCCGCCATTGATCTGACCGTGCGCTGCAAGGGCGACCTGCATATCGACATGCACCACAGCGTCGAGGATACGGGCATTGTCATTGGCCAGGCGATCATGAAGGCACTGGGCGATTTCGCCGGCATCACCCGCTTTGGCCATGCCTATGTGCCAATGGATGAAACGCTTTCCCGCACATCTCTTGACCTTTGCAAGCGGCCTTATCTGGTCTGGAAGGTGCATTTCAGCCGCGACAAGATCGGCGAAATGGACACCGAACTTTTCAAGGAGTTCTTCCACGCCCTGGCCGGCAATGGCGGCATGTGCCTGCACGTAGAGAACCTCTACGGCGAAAATTGCCACCACATCGCGGAATCCTGCTTCAAGGCTACGGCTCGCGCCCTGCGCGCGGCCATTGCGATTGATCCAAAACTCGGCGGCAAACCGGCCAGCACCAAGGGCAGCCTCTAAGCGCCCTTCTCCATCAGAAACGAAATGCCCCCGGTCCAGGACCAGGGGCATTAAGGCTGGACGCGCTTATTTCCTATAATCGAGCGGCGGGGCGCGATTGCCCAGCAGCGAGCGATATTGATAGTTCGGCCCGCGTGCTTCATCGAATTCGGCCCGCGCCTGCTTACGCAACTCTTCATTCGTAAACAGTTCGACCGCAGCCAGCGTCATCGTTTTCGCGGCAACCTGCGCGCCCTTCTGACCGATCGTCGTACCGCTGGCCGCAACGGCCTGCCAGCTATGCGCCGATGTGCCCGGCACCCAGGTGGCGGTGCCCAGGCCTACCGTCGGCACCGCATAGGACACATCACCCACATCAGTGGAGCCATAGCCCATGGAAACCTGGAATGGCTGGATCTCTTCTTCAGACCCAAGCTCCAGACCGGGGTTCGTGAAGGTAGAGGCGATGGTTTCCGCAAATTCCTCCTCGGCCGGCGTGTAGGTTACGCCGCCCACTTCGCGGAGTTTGGAATCCATCATCTTGGCCAGTGTCTCATTCACCAGCAGCGGATTGTTGCCGTGGATGATTTCCCACTCGACTTCCGTGCCAGTGCCCAGCGCCGCGCCGCGCGCCGCATTTTCCAGCCGGGCCCAGATCTCTTCCACACCATCGGCGGAAGGCGAGCGCACATAGTAGAAGACTTCTGCAAAGTCCGGCACCACGTTCGGCGCAGAGCCTCCGGAGGTGATGACATAGTGCATGCGTGCATCCTGGGGCATGTGCTCGTGCATCATGTTGGCCATCATATCCATGGCCTCGACCCCATCCAGCGCAGACCGGCCCCGTTCAGGCGCCCCGGCAGCATGGGCGGAGATGCCGTGGAAGCGGAACTTGGCAGACCGGTTTGCCAGCGTCGTATTGGCGGCTGCAGAATTACGGTCAGAAGGGTGCCAGTGAATGGCAATATCGACATCATCAAACAGGCCTGCGCGGACCATGTAGACCTTGCCGGAGCCACCCTCTTCAGCTGGCGTACCATAGACGCGAATACGTCCCGGCGTGCCGCTGTCTTCCAGCCAGTGCCGGATCGCAATCGCCGCAGAGACAGAGCCTGCCCCGAACAGATTGTGCCCACAGGCATGGCCCGCCTTCTTGCCCGGCACTTCAGACCGTTCCGCACTGGCAGCCTGATTGATCCCCGGCAGGGCGTCAAACTCCGCCAGAATGCCGATCACCGGACCGCCTTTGCCGTATTCCGCCACGAAAGCGGTCGGGATACCGGCCACATCGGCCTTTACACTGAACCCTTCCCCGGCCAGCGTATCCTGCAGCAGCTTTGAGGACTTCTCTTCCTGATAGCCGACTTCGGCCCAGTCCCAGAGTTTCTCGGACAATTCAGCCGTCAGCGCGGCCTGGCTATCGACCTGCTCGACCAGCTCCTGCTCGGCCACATCGGCAGAGGCGGGCAGGGCAACGCTGGCCAGCAAGATGGCCGCGCTGGCAAGGGTGGGGAGGGCAAAACGCATGAATGAGACTCCTGACTTCTTCTCAGCTGTAGAGATTGCGGCACCTTGCCCCTGCTCGCAACCCACGTCACCCCTTCCCCAATGACGCAGGCACGGCTATGAGCGCGGCCATGAGCCATGTTGCCCTCATCGACTATGGATCGGGGAACCTGCATTCTGCAGGTCGCGCCCTGCGTGCCGCTGCAAACCTGGCAGGCACACCCCATGAAATCCGCATCACGCACTCTCCCGCTGACATCCTGTCTGCCGAGCGCGTCGTCCTGCCCGGCGTCGGCCATTTCGCAGACTGCGCCGCAGGCCTGCGTGCCCAGCCGGGCGTGGTGGAGGCGCTGGAAGAGGCCTGCCTGAAGGGCAGCAGACCGTTCCTGGGCATCTGCGTGGGCATGCAGCTGCTGGCCGAGACGGGCCTGGAAGACGGCACGACCCCCGGTCTTGGCTGGATCAAGGGCGAGGTTTCCCGCATCCAGCCGGGCGAGGGGTTCCGCGTGCCGCATATGGGCTGGAACGGGCTCAGCTTTGCCAGCGAGCCCCCCCACCCCGTATTGCAGGATCTGGGCGAAGACCCGCACGTCTACTTCACGCACTCCTACGCCTTCACCGCGAAAGACCCGGCCAGCATTGCCGCCACAGTGGGCTATGGCGCAGAGGCGATCATTGCCGCGGTGGCGCAGGACAATCTGTTCGGCACGCAGTTCCACCCGGAAAAATCCCAGCGGGTCGGCATGCGCCTGCTCGCCAATTTCCTGACATGGACGCCCAAATGAGCTTCACCCTCTACCCCGCCATCGACCTGAAAGACGGCCAGTGCGTGCGCCTGCTGCGTGGCGAGATGGACAAGGCGACCGTCTTTTCCGACAGCCCGGCGGCGCAGGCCAAAGCCTTTCGCGACGCAGGCTTCACGCATTTGCACGTGGTGGACCTGAACGGCGCCTTTGAGGGCAAGGCCGTGAACCGCGCGGCGGTGGAGGCGATCCTGAAGGCCACCGATGCGCCGGTACAGCTGGGCGGCGGCATCCGCACCCGCGCACAGATCGACGCCTGGCTGGAGGCCGGCATTTCCCGCGTCATCCTGGGCACCGCCGCCTTGCGCGACCCGGAGCTGGTGAAAGAGGCCGCCCGCGCCCTGCCCGGCCGTATCGTGGTCGGCATCGACGCGAAGGATGGCATGGTCGCCGTCGAAGGCTGGGCCGAGACCAGCGACATGAAGGCGACAGAGCTCGCCAAAGCTTTTGAGGGTTGCGGCGTGGCCGCCATCGTTGCGACGGATATCGGCCGCGACGGCCTGAAGACCGGCGTCAATGTTCCGTTCACGGCAGAGCTGGCCAACACGGTCAGCATCCCGATCATCGCCTCAGGTGGTGTCGCCAGCACAGACGACATCCGCGCCCTGATCGCCGCCGACGCCCCGATAGCGGGATCAATCCTGGGCCGCGCGCTGTATGATGGGGATATTGTGGCGAGTGAGGCGATAGCAATCACAACAGCTTGATGGACTATTCTGGGTCGCCATCAGTTGAGTCTAGCAATCCCTGCAGCTGATCCAGAACTTCTTTTTCTTTGATGTAATAATCGCGCGCGGCAGCGCCCCGGTTTTTATCTTTGTTTGCAAACAGATTGATTGGAATAGAGACATCATCCATCGGCAACAGCCGTTTCAGATTAGTAACTTGGTGCCAATCCCCATCGCGCGAAATCGCTAGCTCATCTTTCCAATAGATCGAGTTGCATGCGACACAATGGAGGATCTTCTTTGTCCAAGAATAAATTAGCTTATCGCCATCTGCTTTAGGGCACCCAGATTCTGCGATCATTTTGAGTTGATGCTCATCCAGTTCTGGAGCCCGAAGTTCTCCATAGAAGAAGTCTATTTCTTCCGGATCAGAAAAGTATGATTCTGCTACGGCGCGCTGCCTGAGATAATCTCCGCAAGTCGCGCATCGATCAGAGTCAGAAAGGAAAAGAAAAATGGAACTCGCTCCCAGCGTAAATCCGATTACATCGAGCACTGCAAACCATTTTCCGTTAGAGCCTAACTCTACATCGGAACTTCCGAAGGAGAGAGACAAATTGGAAAGATACACATCCACATATCTCAGGAAGCCCACATCTGACACCGTCAAATCGTAAGAATACAAATCTCTGACGTATGAAAAAGCATAGAACAATACGTTTGAGAAAACTGCGAGAACCAACAAGAAGAGGAAGAGGTATTTGTTCGGATGAACTTGAACCCACTTACTTGAAATATAGACGCCTCCGGTAGCGAGCATTCCTGTCATAAGCGCACCTACCGGCAACACGCCCCATGCAGTAAGTCCGAACAAGTTAAAGTTTGTGTACGTTTCGATAGCAAAGACTGCAGCCATCACAATCGTTGAAGAGAGCAGTCCTCCCAAGATAACGCCGATCACCCTCATGGCCGCCCCCTTTAGCGCTCCGATCACCACCTTTATGCGTTCTATTTATGAGAGATGAACACAGCACCCTTATATTGAAAAGGGGGAATTTCAAACTAAGCCGTCCGAACGAACGCCTGCATTATCTCTCACCCCCGCAATAACCGCTCATAAAACCCGTCCCATTGGCGGCCCGACTCCACGCGGTACGCTTCCAGAACCAGTACTCCACACGCGCCATGCGCGGGGGCGAACCCGGTTCGCTGAGGAACGGGGCGCACATGAGGGGTCTTTCGGAGATGGGTGCCCAGATGCGCTGCGCGCATCGGGCAGGACGCGTCACTGGACGTATGGTACCAGCCGGTGATCTGGAACCAGAGGCCTTTCCAGTGCGGGTTCTTCGCCTCGATCAGACTGATCTTGTTCATGCATCGAAATGCATATTCGCTGGGAGAGATTCGGGTTTTACCAAGCAAACTGCGTCTAACTCCTCTTCATACATTATTGTCTTTATTTCCACACGTTCGGCAATTCCGGTATGACCCCCACCTGTCCTCCCCCTTTCAGGGGGAGGGACGCTGACAGCAGTTGCCTTGCTTGAGGGACATTCTCCCCCCTGAAAGGGGGGAGCTAGAGGGGGGTCATGCGGTGTCTCCATCTGGAAACGGGTTTCGAATTTGGTCTTGCCTGCCCGGCAGCACCTAAAGCCGGACTGGCCGCAACCATCCGGGTATCCCGTTACTTCCTCTCTTCGCTCGAAGAGCCGTGCGCGGCGGGCGCCGTGGCGCTCCGCCTGAAATAGATAAAGGCTACGGAATGGAGCGTTACCGCCCGCCGCGCCGGTCAGGAGCTTTGGCGGG
>JAAEZZ010000005.1 GCA_018222605.1 Alphaproteobacteria bacterium | reverse complement strand
GGAAAGTGTCCCCCCACCCGACACCTGACCCGTCTCTCTACGGATAAAAACTCAAACCCCACCCACAAAGCGCCTTCACGGGCGTCGCATGTGCAGCTGGAATCCTAGTTCAGCTGCAGTTCCACCAGCCGCTTATAGGCGCCACTATTCGCCATCAACGTGTCGTGGCTGCCCTCTTCCACGGCGCGGCCATCTTCCATCACGATAATCCGGTCGGCAGACCGCACGGTCGACAGACGGTGCGCAATGATCAGCGTCGTGCGGCCTGCGGAAAATTCCGCCAGCGCCGCCTGCACCTTGGCTTCGCTTTCGGCGTCCAGCGCCGACGTCGCCTCATCCAGCAGCAGGATCGGCGCGCCGCGCAGAATGGCGCGTGCCAAGGCGATCCGCTGGCGCTGCCCGCCCGACAGGTTCCGCCCCATCTCGCCAGCTGGCGCTTCATAGCCGCCCGGCATCTGCGAGATGAATTCATGCGCATTGGCCGCGCGCGCCGCCGCTTCGATCTCGGCATTCGTCGCGCCCAGACGGCCCAGCGCGATATTGTTGCGGATCGTGTCGTCAAACAGCGCCGCATCCTGCGCGACCAGGCCGATATTTGCGCGCAGCGTATCGCCCACGACATGGCGAATATCATGGCCATCGACCCTGACCTCGCCGCTCATCGGGTCATACAGGCGCATCAGCAGATTGAAGACGGTAGACTTGCCCGCGCCGGACGGGCCGACAATAGCCACCGTCTCGCCCGGCTTGGCGGAAAAGCTCAAGCCATGCAGCGCGCGGGTGCCGTCCGGATAGGCAAAATGCACATCGTCAAAGCGGATCTCGCCAGACACCCTGGTCAAGCGCTCCGCATTCGGAAGATCAGAGATATGGCACGGCGCATCGATGATCTCGAACACACGGTCGGCCGCTGCGCCACCTTCCTGCGCCACGGAGTTCAGCGTGCCCAGCGCGCGAAGCTCCGGCGAGACAATACCCAGCGCCGCGATGAAGCCCAGCAAATCGCCCAGCGTCATCGCACCTTCAGACATCCGCCAGGCCGCAAAGCCCAGAATGCCCGCCAGCGCGGCGCCGCCCGCAACCTCCAGGATCGGGTCCACTGCCGCCCGGTTCGACAGCACTTTCAGGAACAGGCGGGACCGCTCGACAAAGCCCGTCTTGGCGCGCGACTTCTGATATGGCTCCAGCCCATAGGCCTTCACCACGCGCGCAGATTGAAACCCTTCCGACAACAGGGAGGTCACTTCGCCGATCTGCTGCTGCGCCTGCTTGGAGCGTTTACGGATACGGTTGCCGAGGCCAATGACCGGGCCGAATGCAATCGGATAGGCCACCAGCAAGAGCAGGGTCAGCTGCCAGTCAATGTACAGCATCACGCCCAGCACACCGATCACGGTGATCACGCTCTTGGTGAAATTGTTGGCAAAGCGCAGCGCCGCATCGCGGATCGCGTTCACGTCATTGATGAAGCGCGACACGAAATCGCCGGACGCATCGGCAGAGATGCGCGCATAGTCTCCATCCGTCAGGGAATCGAACTGGCTGGTCTGAACCAGAACCAGCCCGCGCTGAACGCCGGTATTGTTGAACAGCGTCATCAGATAGAGCGACAGTGCCCGCGCCGCCGACAGGCCGATGATCGCCGCGGCGACCCAGCCGATCCACCCGGCATCGGCCTCTGCCTGTGCGGCGGTTTCCCCGAAGGTCGCCTGCAGCTGGTCGCCCATCTTTTTCAGGATCAGCGAATAGCCCATGGCGCTGAGCGAGGTCAGCAGGGCCATGAGCGTGCCCGCAACAAACCAGCCCATGTGCTGGCTGAAATAAGCCGAGAACAGTCGTCTCAGGCTCCCCTTTTGCCTGGGGGCCTTACGTGTCACCACCTCAGACGTGATGGTGATCTCCCGTTTCCGGGTCCAGCAGCTTGTGGGCGTGCAGGATGAAATAACGGACTTCTGCATTGTCCACCGTGCGGTGGGCCGCATTTTTCCAAGCGTCGTAGGCTTCCTTATAGTTCGGGAAGGCCCCGACAAAGTCGACCTTGGAAAGATCTTCGAATTCCACTTCGGCCACATCCTTCAGCTCGCCGCCGAATACGATGTGGAGAAGCTGCTTGGTATCGCGGGTCGCTTCGCCCATTTTTACTGGCTCCGTAATCTGTGCGGGGGCTATTTCAGCCGCCCTTTCCTGTGGGTCAGGTATATCCACAATTTCTGATCTGCGCACTAACAGAGGATGCAAGGCGTTTCCAGATGCGATGACGCTTCGTTGTGCAGGTACATCGCGATTAAAGACGAGTTTTTCGCCCTTGTGTGTCGTTACGACACCGCCTGCCTCCTCAACGAGCACGGTTCCAGCGGCAAGATCCCAGTCAGACTTGTTCCCCATGGCGATGGTTGCGTCCCACGCGCCGGAGGCGACAAAGGCCAGCCGCAGCAAGGTCGCGTTCGGTTTCGGCTGCGCCAGGGTCAGCTCCGGCCAGGGCTCGTTCCAGCCCTTGTGGCGGATCATTTCCTTGGCCGCGATCATCCGGCAGCCCTGTTCCGAGCGGCACTCCGACACGCGGATGGACTGGCCGTTCAGGAACGCTCCGCCGCCGCGCCGGGCCTCGTAAAGCTGATCCAGTTGTGGGGCATAGATCACGCCGCCCACGGCCTCGCCCTCTTCGACGATGGAGAGGCCGACACACCAATAGGGATCATTGCGCATGAAGGCGCGGGTGCCGTCGATCGGGTCGACCACCCAGCAGCGCTCCTTCATGCGGGCGTCCGGATTGTCCAGCGTCTCTTCGGACAGCCAGCCATACTCCCGGCGAAAACGCGTCAGCCGGTCGGAGCAGAGCCGGTTCACGGCAATGTCTGCTGCCGTCACCGGGCTGCCCCCGGATTTGCGCCAGGTTTTGACCGCCGAGTCATCCAACATGAAAGACAAGGCGAGCTTGCCAGCCTCCTGCGCGACCTCGCGCAGGATCTTCATGTCTTCAGACAGGGTGCGGTCAGCTGCCCGCAAGGCTCATATCCTCGATCAGAATGCTTGGCGCATCCCGCGTGCCCCGGAATTCCAGATCCGATGCCGGGATCAGCCGGGCAAACATGGCCGGCAGGTCGCCAGCAATGGTCACTTCAGAGACCGGATAGGCAATCTCGCCATCCTCGAACCAGAAGCCCGCCACGCCGACGGAATAGTCGCCGGTATTCGGGTTGATGGACGGCCCGAACATGTCGGTCACCAGCAGGCCCTTGCCGACCTGCTTCACCAGATCGGCAGGCGTCTTCTCGCCCGCCTTGAGATAGAGGTTTGACGTCGTCACCCCCGGCGGATCACCAAAGCCAAGCGCCGAAAAGCCGTTCGGCTTCAGGCCCAGCTGGCGCGCGGAGGGAGAATTCAGCAGCCATTCGGTCAGGCGGCCATCCTCGATCAGATGCGTCTCGCGCACCGGCAGGCCTTCGCCATCATGGCTGCGAGAGCCCATGCCCATCGGGCGGAACGGATCATCAATAATGTGAATGCCCTTGGCGAACACCTGCTCGCCCATCCTGTCCTTCAGGAAGCTGACGCCCCGCGCCACAGACGGGCCGGAAATCGCGCTGAGGAAGGCCCCGATCAGGCTGGCAGAGACGCGGCGGTCATACAGGACAGCCGCTTTCTGCGTCGCCAGCTTGCGGGAGCCGAGGCGCGAAATCGTGCGCTCACCGGCGGTCTTGCCGATCTCTTCGGCGCTCGGGCGGTCCTTGGTGAAGCGGACAGACCAGCTGTCATAGTCCCGCTCCATATGGCCATCGCGTTCGGCCACGGCGGCCAGGCCCAGACTGGTCGAGGTGCCGGTCTTGTAGGCGGAAAAGCCATTGCTGGCGGCCACCCAGCGGGAAGACCGGTTCCAGGCCGCCCCGCAGCCCGCCACAGTCTTGACGCCCGGCACGGAAAGGGCGCTGGCTTCTGCTGTCAGGGCTTCGGTTTCCAGCACTTCGGCGGAGATTTCCGGCTCGCCGGTCAAATCCATGTCCAGCTCGCCGGTGGCCAGTTCGTCAGGGCCCGGCAGGCCGCAGAATTTGTCTTCCGGCACAGCCTTCGCCATCGCCACGCAGCGCTCTGCCAGGGCCTTCAGCCCCTCGGGCGACAGGTCAGCGCCGGAGACGTGCGCCTGACGCTTTCCATAGAAACAGCGCAGCGCGACAGAGCGGCCCTCTTCGCGTTCAATGCTTTCGAGATTGCCATCGCGCACAGAGACGCTGACGCCATCGGCAATGCCGATTCTTGCGTCGGAGGCATCGGCGCCTTCCTTGCGGCAATGGTCCAGAAGTCCGGCAAGCAGATCGGCCGGCGGTGTTGTGAAATCAGCCATGTAGCGTAGATGGACTGCGCCGCCTGACTGCGCAACTGCGGGAGTCAGGCAACCGGTCCGTTCCGGCCAGCAAAAAGGCCGCCAGCATTGGCTGACGACCCTTCAGTTCCCCCCCGAAACATGGCGTCTGCTCAGTCGTCGCGGCGCGCGTCCGGCAGGCGGTCATTGATGTCGTCGCGAATGTCCAGCAGCGTCACGATCAGGCCGCAAACCAGGCTCGCCGCGATCCAGCCACCAACGGTGAAGATGGCAAAGTCAGCCACTTGGGCCAGCGTGCCACTGAGGCCCAGCAGCTCCCCCGAAAACTCGCCGCGATTGTACAGGCCAAGTGCGATACCGGCGACAATAATGGCGATATAGGCCACGTAAACCATCGTCCGGAAGCTGTTGATGATGAAGAACTTCATGGTATCCCCTTCCTTAACTCCGCGACACTTCTAAGCGGATTGCTGTCTCACGTCACGTTAATACACGCGAGAAACGAAGTTGAGCCTCCCAAGCGGGGGCAATTCTGCATCAGTCTGCAACACTTGCCTCATCCGGCTGCGACAGCTCGCACGACACCATCTCTGTCAGAACACTCGCAAATTCGAGCTGTTCTTCCAGCTTCAGAGAGCTGACAAACTTGCTGACATCGCGCTTCTCGCGACCGATCGCGGCGGCGGTTCGGCGAAACAGGTCCGGGCTCAAATTCTCTTCCATCGCCGCAGTAATACACTGGCAGGTCGCCGGGGTCTCGCCATCGGCCACGCAGGTCTCTGTCAGGATTTCCCGGTCAGATTTCTGATTGCAAGCGGTCAGGGCCGCCATTGCCGCAAAGGTCAGGATAAGCACGCGCATTCCGGCAGCTCCGATCTGTCTGGCCCAAACCAAGCATGAAATTAACCAGCAGGTAAAGCGCCTATTCCCGGTTCAGGATCTTGTCGACCTGAATGCCTTTACCAAAGTCGCGCATGAAATCTTCCTTCACTTTCAGGCGGTCATAATCCTCTTCCACCCAGTCCAGGAAAGGCTTCCAGTCTTCCTTCGCGCGCCCGGCATTATAGTCGGCATAGGCCTGGAAGAAGGCGTCCAGCATGCCCGTCTTGCCGTGTTTGACGTGCAGGTATTTCAGGGACAATTGCTCCACCGCCTCTTCAAACGGCACGTTTTCGCGCAGCAATTTGTAGAGAACAGACATCAGCCCCGCCCGGTCCGCGCCGGATTTGCAATGCATCAGGGCCGGATACTCAATGGTCTCGAACAGCTCTTTCGCGGCAAACAGGGCCTCTTTGGTCGGCGTATCGCGGGAAAAGACCTGGAAGTCGACCAGAGTGATTCCCGCTTTCTCGCAGGCTTCTTTCTCCAGCAGGTAATAGCCCTTGGTGCTTTCGCCGCGCAAATTCAGGATCGTGCGGATGCCAAGTTTCTCGGCATATTCCACCACTTTCTTCGGTGAGGGCTGGTTCGCCCGCCACATCTCGGGCGAGATCTGATGCAGATTGGAAAAAGCCGCGCGCAGGAAGCCATGATCCTGCCAGACCAGTTCCCGGCGGGCCCGGGCCCGGCCTTCGCGCGTCATGAGGTCAGCCGCCACATGGGGCGTCTTCCGCTTTTTCTTGGACCTGATCTTTACCATTGCCCTGCGGATTAGCCGCCCCTCCTTCTGCCTGCAAGCAATAGCGTCAGAAAGAAAATGACATCCCCCTGCATCCAAACGCGCCCCTGCCTGCATCTCACAATCAAAGGCGCCGCAGTGAGCGCCCATAAAACACCTGAAGGAGCTTCAACATGACTGAAGACATCATCGTCCCGCTTGGCCTGTTTGCCATGATTGTCGGAATTGTCTGGCTGGTCAGCCATTTCAATTTCAAGAAACGCAAAACCATCCACGAAACCGTGCGCGGAGCCATCGACAAGGGCCAGGTTCTGGACCGCGAGATGATCGAGCGCCTGGCGCTGGTGACGGACCCGGTGCGGGCTGATCTGCGCCGCGGCGTGCTGTTCCTGGCCGTCGGGATCGCCTTTGGCTTTCTCGGGGTTATGGTCGGAAGTGAACAGGGCGAAGCCATCAAGCCGATGATTGGCGTGGCCTCATTTCCGGTATTCCTGGGTCTGGCCTATCTTGGTCTCTGGGCATTCGGCCGCCGTGAGACGGCCTGAGCTGAGACTGGTCTCCGAAGGAGGGCGCGACATGCGCAGCGATCCAGACCTGGCCGAAGACGCCGCACAAGGCAGCGAGGCAGCCTATGCCGAGCTGGTGCGGCGCCACCAAGCCCGCGTGCGGGGCATGGCCCGGCGGCTGACCGGGTCTGCCAGTGACGGGGACGATATTGCCCAGCTGACCTTTCTGAAGGCCTGGCAGAAAATCGGCACCTATACCGGCGGCACCTTCTCGGCCTGGATCTGCACCATTTGCTGGCGGGAATATCTGCAACTCCGCCGCAAGCAGAAGATCGAGATCGAGTTTGACGAAACGGCAGAGATCATTCCGTTCGAGCGTACCCAGTCCGATGAGGTGGGTGACCAGATGGACCTGACCAATGCCTTGCAGAAACTGACAGAAGCCCAGCGCGTGTGCGTCACGCTCTGTGTCGCGGCGGGCCTGTCACATCGCGAAGCGGCCGACGCCACGGGCTGGCCGCTCGGCACCGTAAAATCCCATGTGATGCGCGGCGTGGACGCGCTCCGCAAACACCTTGCAAGCAGCCAAGTGGCGTGATGGAGTACAGATGATGCGTGAACAGGAACCCTACTCAGACCTCACCGATCTTTTTACGGCAGAGGACCGCAAGCTGGACCCGGCCCCCTTCGTTCAGGACGTGATGGGCGGTATCCGCCGCAAGGCCCTGATGCGCCGTGTCCTGCTGGGCGCAGTTGGCCTGGCCGGGGCGAGCGTCGCCGCAATGCAATTGCCAAAACTGCTGTCAGGCTGGACGGGCCTGGACCTGGCCCTCACCAAATCCGTGGTCGACGCGAGCAAGGATGCGAGCCTTCTGTCCACGGTCGATCCGCTCTGGCTGGCCGTCGGTGGCGTCGTGACACTCAGCCTCCTGGCCATCACCACCTGGGAACGGACTTAGGCGACAGGTACGGTTGACCAAAGATAGTACTTTTCTTTGTGTCAGTCGGCCTGCGAAAGCAGCAGAAAGTAACACTTCTGACTTAAACCTAAAGCAAGTTGGTTTTGATAACTTGCTATTACACCACACCATAGATTGCCTTTGGTGTAAAAAACCGCAGATGTTTCTCCGGAGGGATTGTACCCAAATCTTTGACCGTCCCGACCAAAAAAATTAGTCACGCCGTCGTCATTGGTTACGTAGTATCCTACGTATTGATTGTCTTCAGTTAAAATTCTACGCGATCCATTTTTCCCGTTTTTGTAATTACTCTTGCTGTTGTCATAATTGCTGGAAGCGTTGCCGTAATTACTGGAAGAGTTGGCATAATTGGTCGAAGAATTATTGTAGTTACTCGGAGAATTAGCGTAATTTGTAGGAGCCATTTCATAGCTCAAACTGCTTGGATCGACTATGATCGCCGTAACGTCGCCAAATGCCGGGCCGGCAGCTACCGACACCAAAACTGCGGCACTAATAATAATCGAACGCCCCATATTGTCCCCTCTTCACATCAACCATCCATGACAACCCTAATGATCATCTCCCGCCATGCAATGGTATAAACGTGACATCAGGGTTTTCGCCACCCCAGCCCTTCAAGCAGGGCTTTTGTTTCGTATAGCGGCAGGCCGACAATGGTGGTGTAGCTGCCGCTGATATGGGTGATGAAGGCACCGGCCATGCCCTGGATGCCATAGCCGCCCGCCTTGCCCTTCCATTCGCCGCTGGCGATGTAGGCGGCGATATCCTGATCGGTCAGCCGCTTCATCTTCACTCGCGCGAGCACGGTGCGGCTGGCGATGCGGCCATCAGGAGACTTCACGGCCACGCCTGTGATGCATTGATGTGCGCGGCCTGATAATTGGCGCAGGAAGTGTTCGGCCTCTGCCTCATCCGCCGCCTTTTCCAGATTGCGCTGGCCCATCGCGACAACCGTATCGGCCGCCAGCACATAGCCCGCTTCCGGGCAGGCCTCGGCCTTTTCCACCGCCAGACGCTCCGCCAGCGCACGGGGCGACTCGTCCTTGCGACGGGATTCGTCAATGTCGGTCGGGTGGATCGCGTCCGGCACAATCCCGATCTGGGCGAGCAGGTCTCGCCGCCGGGGACTCGCACTGGCGAGGATCAAAGGGGCGTGCCCGGAGGACGCCATCATGATTATTTGAAGCGGTAGGTGATGCGGCCCTTGGTCAGGTCATAGGGCGTCATTTCAACCATAACCTTGTCACCGGTCAGCACGCGGATGCGGTTCTTGCGCATCTTGCCTGCGGTGTGGGCAATGATTTCGTGGTCATTTTCCAGTTTCACGCGAAACGTCGCGTTCGGCAGCAGTTCGACAACTGTGCCTTCAAATTCGATCAGTTCTTCCTTCGACATGCAGTCTCCAAATCAGGGCGGTCCATTGCGCCGCCGAAACGCATATAGGGGGCGCATAACGGTTTGCACGGATTCCGGCAAGATTTGAAGCTCAGCAAGGCAATATAAGCCATTTTCCGGAAATTCCGTACTTCTGATACGTCAGGGCATCAGGCTGGGTTCCAGATCAGACGACAAGGCGCGCAAACGCGCCGATGCCAGCTGCAACTCCACCCCTGCCCGAAGGCGCGCAATCTGGGCATCGCGATAGGCATTTTCGGCGTCCAGCGCATCCACCAGAGTGCGCGCACCGGCATCATATTCCTTGTAGGCGCCTTCCGCCGCCAGGCTCGCCGCAGCTTCTGCGCGGGTCGCAGCCTTCAGAGCCAGGTGGCGCGCCTCGATGTCGCCCCACAGGCTGCTGACGGCTTCCTTCAGCTGAACTTCCACCACGCGTACACCTGCGGTCGCGGCGCTGCGCCCTGCCCGCGCCTCACGCGTGCTCGCGGATTTGAGGCCGCTGGTATAGAGCGGCACCTCGACCGAAACGAACGCACCGACATCGCTGATCGGGTCTTCAAAGAAGAAATAGATGTCCTCTCCCGTCGTCGCCCGTGCCTTGAGGGAGACTTTCGGACCGAACCGGCTGCGCGCTTCCTGAACGCGCTTGTCGGCGGAGGCCTCACTGGCGCGCGCGGCGGCGAGGTCAGGATTGGTCTCCAGTACATGGGCCAGAGATTGCTGGAAGTCTGTCGGCATCCCCCCCGGCAGCGCGACCGGATGGGCCGGGCTTGGCTTGTCCAGGCCGGTCAGGCGAGCCAGCCTGGCCTCCGCTGCGGCCAGAGCGGCACGGTAGCCTTCCTGCTGCGCCTCAGCCGAGGCGAGGCGCGACTGGGTGAGCGCGATATCTGTGCGCGTGACGAGCCCCTGATCGAACTGCGCCTCTGTCTGTTGCAGGCGGAGGCGAAAAGTCTCCACCTGCTCTGCCGCGACGGCCAACTCCTGTTCCGCCAGCCAGGCACGGGCATAGGCGTCAAACGTGTTGAGCACAGTCTGCTCTCGCGCGCTGAGCAATTGCGCGGCGGCGGCTTCACGCTGCGCACGGGCCGCATCGATCGCCGCCGCATTGGCGCCGGAGGTAAAGACCGGCCATTCCGCCTGCAGACCAATCTGGCGCGGCACCTGGGAGATGCGGTCTGTCGTGAAGTCTGTCTCCAAGGCGCCGATCTGGGCCTGAAGGCCTGCCGTGGGACCGGCCTTGGCGCGCGCGGCGTCCAGACCGGCTTCGCTGCGCTCCATCCCGGCAGAGGCCTGATCGAGCGAGGGGTCATATTGCAGGGCAGCCTCAAGGGCCTGCTGCAGGGAGACAGGCTCAGCCGCCGCCAGTGGCGCAAGCGCCATCAGGCAGGCCCCGGAGAGAAGCGCGCGGAGACTCATTTGAACGCGTTGCCGGACTTCAGGCCCAGCGCCTTGAAGATCATCGCCGCCGGGCAAAAGCTGGTAAAGGCGGCCTGGAACAGGTTCAGCCCGACAAAGGCCGTCAACAGAAACCAATAAGGCGAAACAAAATAGCCAAGCGCCAGGCTGGCAAGCACCATAAGGCCGGCAAAGGCAAAAACTGCGCGGTCGATATTCATGGGAATGCTCCTTCCACAGATCAGGCAGACAGCCTGAAGGTTGATTTTATCCAATTGATAAGCCCGTCCCCGGTTTGCGCGCCGGGCTGTTGGGCGATCTTCTTTGCGTCCTTCCAGGCGATCAGCGTCGGGATGCCCCGAATACCGAGGCCTGCCGACGCGGACTGGTTCTGGTCTGAATTCAGCTTGAAGAAACGCACCTGCCCGGCAAACCGTGTGGCGGCCTCCGCATAGGACGGGGCCATCATACGGCACGGGCCGCACCAGGGCGCCCAGACATCCAGCACATAGGCACCGGTATCGCGCGCCTGCAGGCGCGCCAGCATTTTCTCGTCAATGTCGACCGGCTGGGGTGTGGCGAGGCTGGTCTGGCATTTGCCACAGCGCCCGCCGGTCAATGGCTTACCGACGGATACACGGTTCGTTGCACCGCAATGGACGCAGACCAACATCTGGGTATCGACGGACGTGTCAGTCATGAAATGCCTCTATGCTTTCAGCTTGTGCGTGTTGATCAGGTTCAGCGCAGCATTCTCGAACACATTGTCAGACTTGCCGGTGCGTACCTTGCGCAGGAAGTATTTCTCGAAGGCAACCTTCGCCATATGGACCCATCCGCCGGATACGGACCAGTTGACATTGCGCGGCGGGATTTGCGGCTGTGCCACGAAGGCCACGCCGCCATCGCCAAAGTCTGCGATACAGATGGCATTCCAGGTCGCCTCATGCGTCGGCTCCTTGCCACGCAGGATCTCACCGATGTTTTCCGCCGTGGCGGTGACCATGGATTCGATCATGAAACCCGTCTTCGGCACACCGACCGGCACCGGCGTCTTTCCGGGCGGGGCTATGGCGATGCAAACGCCGATGCCGAAGATTTCCGGGTATTTCGGATTGCGCTGATGCGTGTCCGTAATGACAAAGCCCTTCGGGTTCACGAGGCCGTCAATATCCCGCACAGCCGGAACACCGCGGAAGGCCGGCAGCATCATGGAGAATTTCATGGGCAGCTCATGCGTCTGCTTGACAGAGCCATCCTCGTTGACTTCCTCCACGATCATTTGTCCGGGTTCGATCTTTTTCACGCGGGCATTGGTGATCCACTTGATGTGGCGTTCCCGCATCTCGCTTTCGAGCAGGCCCTTGGTGTCGCCCACGCCGTCAAGGCCGAGATGGCCGATATAGGGCTCTGACGTGACGAAGGTCATCGGCACTTTGTCACGAAGTTTGCGTTTGCGCAGTTCGGTCTCGATGATCATGGCCGTCTCATAGGCCGGGCCGAAACAGGACGCGCCCTGCACAGCACCGACGATGACCGGGCCGGGATCTTTGCAAAACTCCTCAAACGCATCGTGGCCCGCCTGGGCGTGATCGACATGGCAGACTGACTGAGTGTAGCCGCCATGGGGACCGAGGCCTTCAATCTCGTCAAAGGCCAGTTCCGGCCCTGTTGCAATGACCAGATAGTCATAAGGCACGGTCTGGCCATCTGACATCAGAATGGTTTTCTCATCGGGCTGCAGCTTTTCGGCCTTGCCGACCAGCAGTTCAACACCGCGCTGTTTCATCGGTTTTTCGAGATCGACCAGAATATCCTTGCGCTCTCGCCAGCCAACCAGGACCCAAGGGTTCGACGGGACGAACTGGTAATAGGAGGTCTCGTTGATACAGATGACCTCGTCTTCCTTGCGCGCCGCGTTGCGCACCTCATAGGCTGCGATGACGCCGCCCAGACCCGCCCCCAAAATGACAATCCTGGCCATGATGAACTCCCTGGTTCTTTTTTCTGATATGAATACTTTACTTTATATTCGTATTTTATAAAATGCGCAATATGTCGCATAGGTGCAAGCCGGGAGTGCTTGTATTTACCCTGAAAGGCGCCTCGTGCGCATACGTATAGATACTGGAGGATCGCCCTATGGCCGACGAGAGAGACCTGTCCCCAAAAACCGTGTTTGAAGACCTGAAAGCAGGCCGCATCATTCTGGTGGACGTTCGCGAGCCCGCAGAATTCGCCAATCAGCGCATTCATGGCGCACTGCTGAACCCACTCTCCACGTTTGAGCCGAAGGCGGTCCCGACAGACAGCGCACGGCGCGTTGTGTTCCAGTGCGGGTCCGGCAAACGCTCCCGCCAGGCGCTGGAGGCATTCATGGCCGAGACAGGTGCAGACGCTGCACATCTGGCCGGTGGCATTGGCGCATGGAAGCAGACGGGCCTGCCCTGTGTGCAGATCAATCCCGCGACAGGACAGGTGGAAGATCATGGCCGTTACTAAAGCATTCCTGACCGCCACGGCTTTGACGCTGCTGTCTGGCATGGCGGCGGCGCAGACGCTGGAAGTCGAGACATCGACCGTGATGGATTACCGTCCGGTCGTTGCCCGGATTGAAGCCGGTGACACGGCTACAGCGCGCTCCCGCCTCCAAGGCGTGGTTAGCCGCCTGACCATTGATGAGGGCGATGTCGTCTCCGCCAGCCAGGTGGTTGCCGTCGTGACCGATGGCACACTGGCCCCGCAACTGGCGGCGCTTTCTTCTCGCATACAGGGACTTGAGGCCCAGATCCGTCAGGCCGAAGAAGACCTTGCCCGCAATGAAGCCCTGTTCAAGGAAGGCTTTTTCCCGAAGGCGCGCCTGGATGAGCAGCGCACCGGGCTGGACGTGCTGAAGCGTACCCTGTCTTCGGCACAATCGGAACGCCGTGCCCTGTCTGCCCGTCAGGCCGAGGGCCAGATCCGCGCGCCGGCAGATTCCCGCGTCACGGAAGTAAATGTCGTGGAAGGCTCCATCGTGGCGCCCGGCGAAGTGATCGCCAGTTTTGCGACGCTGGACGGCATTGTGCGCCTGTCCCTGCCAGAGCGCCATGCTGCGCAGATGGCAGAAGGCGAGACCGTGACGCTGCGCCTGCCCGCACGCGGCGGCGACCTGCAGACAGCGACCATCGTGAAAGTCTATCCCGAACTGCGCAATGGCGAGGTGATCGCGGATGCGACCGTGGTCGGTGGCCTGAATGCGCTGGTGGGCGAACGCGTGGACGTACTGGCCCCTGTGGGCGAGCGTCGCGCGATCCGTGTGCCAAAGGAATATGTCTCTACCCGCTATGGCGTGGACTTTGTCCGCGTGCTGGTCGGCGACCGTTTCGTGGAGGCGCCCGTCGCGCTGGCTGCGCCGCTGGCGGACACGGACGGCCAATATGAAATCCTGAGCGGCCTTCGCCCCGGCGACCGTATCGAGAAACCGGAGTGATCCGATGAAAGCCGACATTTCGGGCTCCATCACGCGCGCGACAATCCGCTCGCCCCTGACGCCGCTCTTCCTGCTGACCGCGCTGGCGGTGGGGCTGATCGCCCTGCTGACCATTCCGCGTGAGGAGGAACCGCAAATCTCCGTTCCGATGGTGGACATCATGGTCTCAGCGCCGGGTCTGCAGGCGCCGGATGTGGTGGAGCAGGTGTCCAAGCCGCTGGAAGAGATCGTCATGGCGATCCCGGATGTGGAGCATGTCTACTCCCAGAGCCAGGATGATGGCGCGATGGTCACGGCCCGGTTTGATGTCGGCACGGATGCGGATGACGCGATCCTGCGCATCCATGAGAAGATCCGCGCGAATATGGACCGCATCCCGCCCGGCGTGCCGATGCCGCTGGTCGTAGGCCGGGGCATCAATGACGTGCCGATCGTGACGCTGACCCTGTCACCTGAAGACTGGACCGGCGATGTCTGGAACGACACCAGCCTGCGCATGCTGGCGGATGAGTTGCAGAAGGAATTGATCAAGGTGCCGGATGTCGGTCTGACCTCACTGGTCGGCGGACGCGATCTGGTGATGCGCGTGGAGCCGGACATTCAGGCGCTGGCCTCCTATGGCGTGCCGCTGCAGACGCTGGTCGCCTCTGTCGGACAGGCCGCCTCGGCGCTGCCGGTTGGAACCGCGCGGCAGGATGGCAATTCGCTGCTGGTGCAGGCCGGCGACCGGATGGACTCACTGGCAAAACTGGAGAAGCTGGAAATCAGCGGCGCGAACGGACGTACGGTCTATCTGTCCGATGTCGCGACGGTGACGGTGGATGGTGCCGAAACGGAATCGCGAGTCTGGACGCTGGAACATCATGCGGGCGACGATGCCTTTGTCGCGCGGCCCGCTGTGACGCTGGCGCTGGCCAAACGGCCCGGCGCAAATGCCGTGAAAGTGGCCGAGGCCATTCTGGCGCGGGTCGACACGCTGAAGGGGCAATTGATCCCGGAGGGTGTGCGTGTGGACGTCACCCGCGATTATGGCGAAACGGCCAATCACAAGGCCAATGAGCTGTTGTTCCATCTCGGGCTGGCGACGATCTCCATCGTTGTGCTGATCGCCTTTGCGATTGGCTGGCGTGAGGCGCTGGTGACGCTGATCGTGATCCCGACGACGATCCTGCTGACGCTGTTTGCGTCGCTGATGATGGGCTACACGATCAACCGCGTCTCTCTGTTCGCGCTGATCTTCTCCATCGGTATCCTGGTCGACGATGCCATTGTGATGATCGAGAACATTGCCCGGCACTGGGCGATGCGTGACGGACGCCCACGCATGCAGGCCGCCATTGATGCTGTCTCCGAAGTGGGCAACCCGACCATCATTGCCACGATGACCGTGATCGCCGCCCTGTTGCCGATGATGTTCGTCTCCGGACTGATGGGCCCCTATATGGCCCCGATCCCGGCCAATGCGTCGGCGGCGATGGTGTTCTCTTTCTTTGTCGCAGTCGGCATTGCGCCCTGGCTGATCATGAAGATTGCCGGACGGGCCAAACTGGCCGGACATGGCGATGAGGGCGGAGACGGCGCGGCGCATGGCGAAAGCCGCCTGGGCGGTTTCTATCGCCGCATCGCGACGCCGGTCGTCTCCTCCAAGCGCAATGCGTGGACCTTTCTGATCATTGTCGGAGTGGCGACGCTGTCATCGCTCAGCTTGTTCTATTTCAAACTGGTGCCGGTCAAGCTGCTGCCGTTCGACAACAAATCCGAAATCCAGGTGGTTGTGGACCTGCCGGAAGGCGCGACGGTTGAGGACACCGAACGGTCCCTGTTCGCGCTGGCCGATGCGATGCGCGATGTTCAGGAAGTTGAATCCGTGCAGGCCTATGCGGGCACGGCTGCGCCGTTCAATTTCAACGGCCTGGTACGCCACTATTTCATGCGTAACAGCCCGGAACTGGGCGACCTGCAGGTGAATTTGTCCGAGAAGTCTCACCGCAAACGGGCGAGCCATGACATCGCGCTGGACCTGCGTCAGCGCCTGCTGGCCGTGCCAATGCCCGAAGGCGCTAGCGTGAAAGTGGTTGAAGTGCCGCCAGGTCCCCCAGTGATCGCGACGCTGATGGCAGAGATCTATGGCCCGACACCGGAAGCACGACGCGAGACGGCTGCCATTGTCCGCGACTTCTTCGAGGAAACGGATTTCATCGTCGATGTGGACGATTCCATTGGAGACCCGGCCCCGCGCATGACGGTTTCCGTCAACGAGCCGAGCGCCGCAGACTATGGCATCGCCCAGCAAGACATTCTGGACACGATCGCGCTGGCCTTTGGCGGGCAGATTGTGGGCGTCTCTCCGCGCGGTGAAGGCCGTGATCCGCTGGACATTCAAGTGAAGCTGCCCAAGGCCGAACGCAACTGGTCCCAGGAGTTTGCCGCCATCCCGGTACCACGCCGTCCGCTCGGCACAGGCCAAACGCCTGTGGAACTGGGTGCGCTGGTAGACGTATCGGAAGAAATGGGATCCCCGGTCATCTTCCGCCGTGACGGCTATTTCGCGGACATGGTGATGGGCGAACTCGCCGGGCGCTATGAGGCCCCGATCTATGGCATGTTCGAAATCCAGGACAAGGTTAAGGCCTATGACTGGGCCGCGGCAGGCCTGAAACAACCCGCCATCCGCATGTATGGCCAACCTGACAATGAAGCTGAAACCACACTGTTGTGGGATGGCGAATGGGAAATTACCTATGTCACCTTCCGCGACATGGGACTGGCCTTCGGCGTTGCGCTGTTCGGCATCTATATTCTGGTGGTCGGCCAGTTCGGAACCTTCCGGGTGCCACTGATCATCCTAACGCCTGTGCCGCTGACATTGATCGGCATCATGATAGGTCACTGGCTGTTCGGGGCACCATTTACGGCAACCTCCATGATCGGCTTTATCGCCCTCGCCGGGATTATTGTGCGCAACTCCATCCTGCTGGTGGACTTCGTACGCCACCGGACCGACGACCACACGCCGCTGAAGGATGTGTTGCTGGATGCAGGCGCGATTCGCTTCAAGCCGATCCTTCTGACGGCGCTGGCCGCCATGATCGGCGCAGCGGTGATCCTGAGCGATCCGATCTTTCAGGGACTGGCAATTTCACTGCTGTTCGGGCTTGCGTCTTCAACTGCTCTGACTGTTTTGGTCATTCCTGCGATCTATATAGCCTTGAGGGGCCCGGACTGGATTCCGGCTGACAGAAACATACCGCGGGCTGTAGAGCCTGATACACAGGAGGTACCCAGCTGATGCCTGCAGGCCGCCAAATAAAAAGTGTTGATGCGTTCGAGCTGATGTCCGAGCGCATCCATGAAGCCTCTGAAGTGCTGAAGGCCATGGCCAGCGATACACGGCTGAAGATCATGTGCGCGCTTAGCGATGGGGAACTGGCCGTGAACCAGCTGGCCGAGATGACCGGGCAATCGCAATCGGCCGTCTCGCAGCATCTGGCCAAGCTGCGCGCGGCAGGCCTAGTGGAGAGCCGCCGGGATGCCCAGACCATCTACTATCGTTGTAGTGGCGGCATTGGCGAAGCTCTGGTAAACACATTGTGTAACTTCTATCGCTGACGTAATCGGACTTACCCGGCTGCGCGGCGAATGATTTTGGCCGGACGTGATGAATAGTCAGAATCGCGTCCCGGCATGATTTGGACATGGCGCAGGAACTGAACCAGGCATATTTCGAGCTACACCAGATTGAGCCCATCCTTTCCTGGGCGGAAAAATCAGGTGTGGACATTGACGCCATTCTTGCCCGGCTGGGCATCGATGCGGCTGCGCGCAGAGGCACGGCCGAAGCCCGGGTCAGGATTGTCGACTATTACCGCATCCAGCGCGAAATCGCGCGCCTGATGGATGATTTGACTGCACAGCTTTCCGAACGCAAATTGCTCTACCAGACCGGCCCGTTCGTGGTGACGCAGATGCGCTCTGCCGTGACGCTGATGGACGCCATCCGCAGCCTGGCCTCCCACTTCAACATGATGCATGGCGGCAATTACAACAATATCCGCCAGAACGAGACAACGCTGACCCTGGTGGTGGATGATGCGAGCTTCCCCTACCGCTTCCGCGATGACAGTGCCCTGACCCACTTCATTGGCGACGCTTTGCTGATCAAGACGCAGTGTCTGCTGGAGAGCATTTCCAATGGCACGGCCGGACGCGCGCTAAAACGGGTAGTTCTGAAACGGGACCGGCAGGAAGCCGGCAAGGAGCATTTGCGGTTCTGGCAAGTACCGATCAGCTACGGCCATTCTGCCTACGAACTGGTTTATGACATCGATGTCGCGTGCGAGCCCATTACCCCTGCCCGCGATGTGGATCTGACGACGGACGGCCTGTTCGACCGGGTGATCCGGTATCTGGAAGAGCTGTCGCCCACGGTCGATACGCGCTCCTACACAGCCCGCACCGAAGACCTGATTGCCGACGGTTATGAAACCCAACAGGCCGCCGCGAGCCAGCTGGGCATCAGCGTGGCCACCTATCGACGGCGCCTGAGTGAAGAGAATACGAGCTTTCGTGACATTCTGCAGGAATCCCGTGCGCGGCGAGCGGGCCGAATGCTGGCGCAGGGGGAAAGCGTCGCCCAAGTATCCGAAAAGCTCGGCTATTCCGACGTGCGCGCTTTCAACCGCGCCTTCAAGAAATCGCGAGGCCTTTCCCCGGCCGCCTTTATGAAAATGAGCGACCAACCTGTTGCTGCGAAATAACACGTGAGCGAAAATGTTCACTCCGCCTGAGCCGTCGGGTCATCGCCTGCCGGGGCAGTTTCCCGCAATATTCCCCCCATAATGCCATACATATGTGGCCATAAATCCGTGGGAGGATAAATTGAGACATCATCGCTTCAATACACTCAAGCTCGGCCTGGTTTCCGCCATTGCTCTAACCACGGGGCAATATATGGCCCATGCGCAGGACGATTCCGGCGAGCAGGAAGAAGCCCGTACGCTGGGGCGCGTGACGGTTACGGCGCAACGCCGGGAAGAAGACCTGATCGACGTGCCACTGTCGGTTTCCGCCTTTGACTCCGCTCAGCTGGAAGCCACCGGCGCAGTCGACATCACATCCATTCAGCGCTCCACGCCGAACGCCACGATCGAAGTGGCACGCGGCTCGAACTCTACGCTGATCGCCTTCATTCGCGGCGTCGGCCAACAAGACCCGCTCTGGGGCTTTGAACCGGGCGTTGGCCTCTATGTGGACGACGTCTATATCGCTCGCCCGCAAGGCGCGATCCTGGACATCTTCGACATTGACCGCATCGAGGTTTTGCGCGGACCGCAAGGCACTCTCTATGGCCGCAACACGATTGGCGGCGCGATCAAATACGTCACCAAGAAAATGAGTGACGAGCCTGAACTGAAGGCGAAAGTGAATTTCGGCTCTTACAGCCAGCTCGACACGATCGTTTCCGGCTCAACGCCGATCGGTGACCAGTTCGCCATTGGCGGCGCCATCGCCAGCTATCAGCGCGACGGCTATGGCAAGAACCTCTTCACCGGCGCAGAACATTACGACAAGGACGTGCTGGCCTATCGTGTAAGCGCAGAATGGCAGCCAACCAGCGATTTCTTCGTGCGCTTTGCCTATGACAAGTCACAGGATGATTCCAACGCAAAGCACGGCCACCGCCTGTTGCCGAGCGCCGATGGGACCCTGCCGGTTACGGACAATGTTTATGATACGCGCGGCGGCGCAGGCGACGACAACTCGGTCGAGACGGAAGGCTACTCCCTGACGGCGGAATGGGACGTCAATGACGCTGTCACGCTGAAATCCATCACGGCGTATCGTGAAGGCCACACCGTAACGCCGATTGACTTCGACGCCCTGCCACAACCGGACTTCGACGTTCCCGCCTATTACAATGATGACCAGTTCAGCCAGGAATTCCAGATGCTGTACAATGGCGACCGCCTCTCCGGCGTCGCGGGCATCTACTATCTGGACGGCAGCGCAGATGGCGCATTCGACCTGCTGCTTTCCAGCCTGGGCGTCACAGTGTTCCAGGGCGGCAAGCAGGACAAGGAGAACTTCTCCCTCTACGGAGACTTCACCTATGACCTGACAGACCGCTGGAGCGTGTCACTTGGCGGCCGTTACACCAAGGACGAAACAACGGCTGATGTGACGCGTGAACTCTGGCTGGGTCTTGGCTCCGGATCCTTTGATCTGGATAATCAGACCTCTATCTTCCTGGCAACCCAGACCGGCTATACCGGCCTGAACCGTGAGGACGAGGAATTCACCCCGCGCATCTCTGTTTCCTACAAGGCAACTGACGACATCAATCTGTATGCGACCTATGCCCAGGGCTTCAAGGCTGGTGGCTTTGACCCGCGCGCCCGGGCGGACCTTGACCCGCTGGGCCTGTCGCAAGAAGGCTTTGGGCCCGAAAAGGTCGACAGTTATGAGATTGGCCTGAAAGGGAATTTCTTCGACAACCGTCTGCAGCTGAACACAGCCGCCTTCTATGCCGAATATACCGATCAGCAGATCACAGTGCAGAGCGGCGCGGACTCCGACAATGATGGCGTGAATGACACCTTCGTGTCCTCTGTCTTCAACGCTGGTTCATCCGAATACAAGGGTCTGGAGATTGAGGGCAGCTGGTTTATCAGCGACGAGTTTACCCTGATGGGCAACCTTGGCTACATCGATGCCGAAATCAAGGAGATCATCTCGGCGGGCGTGAACATTGCAGACCAGTTCGTGACGCAGAACACGCCGGAACTGCAGGGCCAGCTATCGCTGAACTATATGAAGGATTTCGGACCGGACTTCGGCTCGCTGTCCATTACTGGATCAGCCTCCTATCGTGACGAGTATTATCTCTTCAACGTGCCGAATGAAGGATTTGATCCGGGCACGAATGCTGTCTTCCCGCTCGGCGGGCCGGCCCTGGACCCGGATTCCTACACGCTGCTGGATCTGAGCCTTGTCTGGACTTCACCCTCCGAGAAGCTGAAATTCGGCATCCATGGCCGCAACTTGACGGACGAAGAATACCGCGTCGCCGCGTATAACTTCGTCACGCCAAGTCAGCTGGGGGCAGACAGCGCCTATTCCGCTTTCTACGGCCCGCCGCGCACCGTGACGGCCTCGATTTCATACGAGTTCTGATCTAGCCGTCGAACTCAGGACTGGCGGGTGTGTCCTCCCGTGCCCGCCAGTCACCCCTTTCTGCTGGCGCTGCCCAAGGGCATCGCTGCCTTCCGGACTGCTCCAAAGGATCTGAACTGATGAGCGCGGACATTACCCCCCCGGCACATGCCCTCCAGTCATCCCGCAATGCCTCGCGCGCCTATGTTCTGGGCCTGCTGACGCTGGTCTACACATTCAATCATATTGATCGGCAAATCCTCCTGATCCTGATCGAACCGATCAAGGAAGATCTCGACATATCTGACGGACGGATCGGCCTGTTGACCGGTTTTGTGTTTGCCGCCTTCTACGCAACATTCGGCATTCCGATTGCGATGTGGGCCGACCGGGGGAACCGGAAGAACATTCTGGCCATTGCGCTGGCTCTATGGTCCGGCATGACGGCGCTCTCCGGCATCGCTCAGAATTACTGGCAATTGCTGATCGCGCGCATGGGCGTCGGCGTCGGTGAGGCTGGCGGCACACCGCCCGCGACCTCCATCATCTCTGACCTCTACGCCCCGAAAGAGCGCGCCTTTGCACTGGGCATCTACACGGCAGGGATCGGCCTTGGCGTGCTCGCAGGCTTTGCTATTGGCGGCTATGTCTACAAATATTTCGGATGGCGCACGGCCTTTTTCGTGGCGGGCATTCCGGGCCTCATCCTGTCCGCCATTGTCTGGCTGACCATTCGCGAGCCGAAACGCGGTGCCATCGAACAACGCAGCGATGAAGGCGAAGCCTCCACCCTCGGCGAGACGATCCGCTTCATCGGAGGGCAGACATCTTTTCTCTGGATGCTGGCGGGCTGCTGCCTGATCTGTATCTCTGCAAACGCTTTCCTTGCCTGGACGCCCAGCCATTTGCAGCGCACCTATCAGGTGGGCCCGAGTGACATTGCCATTCCGCTGGGTCTGTTGATTGGCGGTGTGGGCAGTGTAGGCGCGATTGTGCTGGGCCGTGTCTGCGACCGGCTGTCTGCAAATAATCTGGCCTGGCGCCCCTGGATGATCGCCGTCTGCGCGGCGCTGGCCCTGCCCTTTGCCTGGATGTTCCTTCAGGCCGATACGCTGAACATGGCCTATGCCTGGAATGTCGTGCCGGCCTTTATCGGGCTGATCTATGCCAGTATCGCCTACACGGCCTCACAGGAACTCGTCGGCCTGCGCATGAGAGCCTTTGCCTCTGCCTTCATGCTGTTCTGCCTGACCTTTATCGGCATTGGCGGGGGACCGAGCATTGTTGGCTATCTGAGCGAATATTTCGCCGCACAGGGCAATGAGACGCCCCTGAAGTCTGCGTTGGAGCTGATGCTGGGCTTCAATGCGCTGAGCGTCGTCTTCCTGTTCATGGCGGGCTTCACCTATGCGCGCGATGCCAAACGTGCGGCGGAGATGGTCTGATGCAAATGACGCAGCCCATGCAAGAGGCCCTACCGTCAAAGCGGGATGTCTACTGGACGTCCGCTGACGGATTGAACCTCTACGCCGCTGACTACGGGCCGGAAGACGCGGCGTTCACCGTGCTTTGCATGCATGGCCTGACCCGGAACCACAAGGATTTCGAGCCGATGATTGCCGGCCTGAACCTGCCCGTGCGGTATGTGGCGGTGGATGTGCGCGGGCGCGGTAAGTCAGACCGTGCTGCCTCAGCCGAGAGCTATCTGCCGCCTATCTATGTGCAGGACATGGCCATGATGATCGAGAAGCTGAACCTCGACAATCTGGTGCTGGCCGGCACCAGCATGGGCGGCCTGATGGCAATGATCATGGCCAAGGTGATGCCGGAAAAGATCCGCGGCATCATCCTGAATGATGTTGGCCCGGTCGTGGAACCGGCAGGCCTGCAACGCATCGCTGGCTATGCTGGCGGCAATGAAACTTATCGCAGCTGGGTGGACGCTGCAGGCGCCATAGGCCGGACACAGGCGACTGTGTATCCGGACTATGGCGCAGACGACTGGATCGCCTTTGCCAAACGCACCTGTATCGAAACTTATGATGGCAGCATCGTTTTCGACTATGACCCGGCCATTGTGCAGGGCATGGGTGCAACCAAGCCTGACTGGAAAACCAATTTCGCCATGTGGCGCCTGTTTGGCGTGATGAAGGGCATCCCGCTGTTGATCATTCGCGGTGAGACATCCGACATCCTGTCCGACAAGACCACCCGCCGCATGCACCGCCGCCACAAGAACAGCACCCTGCTGACCATTCCCGGACGCGGCCACACCCCCGCCCTGGACGAACCCGCCAGCCTGGCGGGAATACGGGCATTCATAACTGACCTGATGGGCTGACCTCTTTCGGCGCATTTTCACGCTTCTAGAGGTAACAGAGTCTGTGGGCCGTAATGCCATGGACGCAATCTCGCCTGTCTGGAGGCCACCCATGCGCAAAACCATCATTTACGCCCCGTTACTGTTTCTGCCCCTGATGCTGTATTTGGGCGTCATCCTGTTCTCCGGCAGCGCCGACGAGCCTCTGGCGCAGGTGATATTCCGCGCGCCCATGATCACGTCTACGCCCTGGGTATTCACCTTTGGGGATCTTGTCTTGTTTATGGGGCTGATCTGCCTGTTTGTGGAAATCATCAAATCTGCCAGCACGCGTTCAGATGCAATCGTGAACCATGCCCTCTCGATGTTACTGCTGGTTTTTTGCGTTGTGGCTTTCCTGCTGTTCCCGGGGTTTTCGACATCCGTGTTCTTTCTGTTACTGATAATGTGCCTGCTGGATGTTCTGGCAGGACCAATCATCAGCATTGTCGCAGCACGGAGAGATTTTGGTGTCGGCGAAAGACTCATCAGTTGATACGGCAGATACGTCCCGCCCGCTGGTCCACTACGCGATCGGGGATGTGCATGGGGAAAGCGACCGGCTGAAACGCCTGCATGCCGCGATCCATTTACGGCACGACAAGCTGTATGCCCAGCACGACTACAAGATCGTGCATCTTGGCGACTATGTCGACAGAGGGCCGGACAGTGCAGGCACACTGGCCTTCCTGATAGAATGCCAGGCAACGGATCCGGGCCGTATCATCTGCCTGCGCGGAAACCACGAGCAGATGATGATCGAGGGGCATGATCCGGATGACATCATCGCGCGTGACATGTGGCTGCGCAATGGCGGCAAGGAAACGTTAGAGAGTTATCAGAAGATGGGGCTGGAAGGCGTTCCGCAATCTCACCTAGCCTGGCTGAAAAGCCTGCCAGATATTTATGTTGAAGACGAGCAGAAGCTGATCTTTGTGCACGCAGGCGTCGACACAAGAGAGTATCCGAATTGCCGCCCCGGCAGACGGTTGTGGACACGGGCCTCAACCTTTTTTCGGACAGAGAACTGGGACAATCCGGAACTCTGTGCGCACACTGTCGTGCACGGACATACTCCGACGGATGACTTCTTTCCGGATGTAGAGGGCGACATCTCACGCCGCATCAATGTCGATACCGGTGCAGTCTATGGTGGCCGCCTGACCGCCGTCTGCCTGACACGCCATGGAGAGCCCAGCTTCATTTACGCCTGATCAGGGCAGACACGCCTGATCCGTCAGGGTCGAAAGCTCTTCCAGATCATGCCCAGAGTCGGGATCAGACAGCTTCTCCCGAATTGGTACGGTTTGCGCAGCCTTCTTCAGAAGCTCACAAGACCAAAGCGTTTCCCGGCCATTCATGGCCAGATCCGTCTCGACAGAATGGTCAAGCGCCATGAAGAGAAGCGATTCATAAAACAGATCATCCGGGAACTGTTGAACAAGACCGATCGAGAGCTCGGTCGCTTCTTCTAGGGCGACCTTTGCCGCCTGATAATCCTGCAGGGTGACAAGGGTGTCGGCTTTCTTCATCAACATGGAGGAGAGGCCTTCCGGCCCGCCTGCATCCTGCGGGTCTGCCTCCTGTATCTGACGTGCGAGCGCGACAGATTTATCCGCATATTCAAGGCTCTCTGCCTTATCAGGCGTCTGCCGCAGGGCAGTCGACATTTCCCCGAGGGCCACCATTAACTGCGTCATCTGATAGTAGTTTTCAGGGCTATCTCTCAGCGCCTGCTCCCGGAATGAGATGGCATATTGCAAGGGCTCAACAGCTTCCTCGCCGCGTTGCAGTTGCGTCAAGAACTCCGCCTCCTGCATGGCCAGATAGGCTGCCATTTCCTCCCCACCGCCCAACCGGGCAAACATCTCCGGCGTCAATTCCTTGCGCCATTGCCGCACGCTTTCCAGTGCTGCTTCACTCTCTCCTTTGCCCAGCATGATCTGCAGCGCGTCCGTTCGGCAGCTCCAGACATGGCGCAGCAAAGTGCGCTCATTCGCATCGCCAATTGCTACGCCGCGCTGCGCGAGGGCAAGAGCTTTTCGGTTGGCCGCCTCAGCCGCTTCAATATCATGCCGGTAATTCAGATTCTGCATGGTAACACTCCTCAGTACCATGACGAGTTCCGCCATGGCGGCGGTATCCTGCGGGTCACGCTGCAGCAATGTCTCAAGCGTGAACTCCGCGTCTTTCAGCAGGACGTAGGAAGTATCCGTATCGCCCAGATTGGCCATGCCGACGCCGCCATAAAGATCTGAAAGCCGCGACTTGATGATGCCGACTTCGAACATCACATCATCCGGGGCGTCTTCATCCACAGAAAGGTCGTTCACATAATCACGCACAACGTTCGCCAGCGCCTGACGCGGCTCCATGGTGCCGGAGACGCGGGAGATCGAGTCATAGACATCATAGACGAGCGACTGGCTCAGCTCGCGTGCTTCGGCAAAACGCGTATTGGCGACACCAAGCGCCTTTTCTGCGCGGGTATACTGAACATAGGTCGCTGCGAGAGCTGCGCTCAGGCCCAGAAATACAAACACTCCGGCTGCCACGCTGATACTATGCCGACCGACGAATTTTCCGAAGCGGTAAAGCCCGCCTGCCCCGCGTGCATTCACGGCCCACCCGGACAGATAGTTCTGGATATCCTCAATCAAGGCATCCGCTGAAGGATATCGGTCTTCCGGCGCCGTTGCCGTCGCCATGACAGTGATGGCCTCAAGGTCTGCCCTCTCACTTTCCTTGCCGATAAGATCCTGCAGCAACTTTCCCAGAGAGTAGATATCCGACAAGGTGTTGGCGCTGGCGCCCTGGCTGCGCTCAGGTGCGGCGTAACCTGGCGTGTAGCTAAGGCTGGGTTTCGCTGAGCCCCCTGCCGCCAATACGTCCTCCGCCCTGTCTTCCTGGGGGCGGGAGATGCCGAAATCAATCAGCTTGATCTGGCCATCCTGAGTCACCAGCACATTTGACGGCGTAATGTCCCGATGGATGACCAAATTCTGGTGCGCATAATGAACGGCATGGCATAGGTCCAGAAACATACGCAGGCGTTCCGATAGCGGGGTATTTTCCTCAGCCACCCAATCCAGTATCGGCTGCCCGTCCACATATTCCATCACGATATAAGGCGCACCATCCTCCATCTCCCCGCCATCATAGAGACGGGCAATGTTGGGATGGTTGAGGGCCGCCAGCGTCTGCCGTTCCCGCAGGAACCGGTCAATCAGGGCATCTGACAAGACACCGGGCCGGATGATCTTGATCGCGACTGTGTGGTCGAAATTCCCGGAAACACGCACGCCCTTATAGACCGCGCCCATACCACCCTGACCGATGACACTGGTGATTTGGTAAGCGCCAACGCGTTCAGGCGCAGCGGGCTCTACAATGTCCCCGCTGGCACCCCCCGTTCTGAACCGTCCGGAGCCTGACCCTTCTGCCGCCAGCATGGCCAGAACACGGTCTGCAAGGGCATGATTGTCTCCCGCCTGTTCGCGCACCCATGCGGCACGCTCAGTCGAGACGACATCCAGAGCGCGCGAGAGCAGCTCCAGCGCCGCGCGCTCAAGAGATTCTGTGCTCATCCCGCCAATCCTCTTTCAGGGAATCCAGCAACCAGGCCCGGGCGACACGCCAGTTCCGCTTCACAGTGGATTCGGAGATGGCCTTCACTTCTGCGATCTCTTCCAGAGTCATCCCTCCGAAATAGCGAAGCTCAACGATTTCTGCCCTGTCCGGATCAATCACACTGAGACGGATCAGGGCCTTTTCCAACTGATCGACCTCCAGACGCTCCGCGCCCTTGCCCGCCACTTTGGAGACAAGGGTCACTTTCCTGTGCTGACGCTTGTCTGAATTTTTCTTTCGAGCATGATCAATCAGCACACGTCTCATGGCGCGAGCTGCGAGCGCGAGGAAATGCGCCTTGTCGGCCCACTCGATCTGGTCAAGCCGCATCAGGCGAATAACGGCCTCATTCACCAGGTCTCCACTCGACAGGGAGAGATTGCTCTCCGAGCGGATCAAGGCTGCCGAAATAAGGCGTAATTCAGAGTAGAGTTGTGTAAAGAGCTCGTCGCGGGCACCCATGTCCCCGCCCCTCCAGGCATCCAGCAGCTGTTTGGCTGACAGGTTTTCTTCAGTGCTCATTGCGCGTCTCCCGGGCTGAACTTGTCCCAAAAACCCCGATCTCACAAGGCACAGGCACGTTTTCAAAAAAATTTTGTCCCCCGTGACCCGTTCGGCGACAGTCTGACGCCTTCCATTACGAGACCGAATTTCATGAGGCCCGTGATGCAAGACACGCTGAACCAAATTCCGCCAGAAGCCTGGCCGTTCATTGACCTGATGTTCAATCTGACCATGGCGGCAGCGGGCATCTGGCTGGGCCTCACAGTGTTTGTCCTATGGCGGCGCCATGCCTCAAACCTGACGCCTGTGAACTCTGCCGAGAAAAGCCGGAAAGCCCAGCCCGATTTCCTGAAAGTGGATCACAAGGCCCGTGCCGAGGCGATCAAACGTGGGGAGGCCTTTGAGAAAGAACTCGACCAGCGTGATATTGCCGAAAGAAAGGCTGAGGCTAAGCGTCAGCGCGAGAAGGTTGGTCTGCTGCAGCGTTTGTCAGGCATTGTCGCCCTTGTCATGTCGCTCTTCACCATCGTTTCCATCATCTACGGCTCAATTTTCACCGTCACCCGTATGGGTGACATGATGGAAGAATACTCCACCGCAGAGCGCATGATCGCGATCATCCAGACCCATCCGATCGCCTTCTCTGTCTGCGTCATTGTCATTCTCGCACGCATCTACACCTATTTCGCCAAGCCGGCACAGAAGGAGGGCTGATCCATGGCCTCGTCTCCACTTGTCCTCACCGACCCAAACCTGCTTGCGGAATTTGTCCGCGAGAGTGAATTCAAGGCCTTTTTCGAAAAGCGCTTTGCCACACCACCGGACCTTGCTGCACTTCTCTTCCGCAATGGCGAACTGATCGACACGTTCAAGGGGGCGCATTTCTCCGTTGGCGGACTGGCCACGACCCTTAAAGGTGTCGTCGGAGGATCGACCCATATCGCCATCATGCTGGCAGACCTGAAGCCGTTTCAGGTTCAGCTGCCGGTCAAGGCTTTGTCGCGGGACAATGTTGAGATTGCAGGCCTGGCCACGCTGGAACTGCAGCTGAACCCCGAAAAGCCGTCCAATATTCTGGGCCTGATGGGCGGAGTGACACGCAAGCAGATCGACAAGAGCACGGGCGATATGCCCGTCACAGGTCGCAAGGCGTTGTCACGCATTGATGTTCTGGACCGTATCGCACCGCACTTCTCTGATCGCGTGATGGAGGCCATCGTCGGACGCATGGACGCCGCCGACATTCGCGGCGAGACCGGCCTGCAAGACAAGATTCAGTCCGACATGATGCGGGAAGCCGAACGTGTTTGCGGAGACATCGGCGTACTGGTGAAGGCCGTCTCCGTACAATGGGCTATGAACGCCGTCGAGCGAGAAGCCTTTGAAAAGGCGCAAATTGAACGCCAGCAAGAGGCCATGGACTATCAGCTGCAATTGCTGAAGCGCGAGGTTGAGCGCCAGTCCGATGCCACGGAAGTCAAGCTGAACGCCTCGGTCGACATGGCCAAGATCCAGAGCGCCAGCGAGGACGAACTCGCCCACATGGTGCTACAAAGCGAGATCAGCTTTATTGATGCCCGGGAAGCCGCGACGCGTCGTCAAGAGATGGAGGCGCTGGCGCATGAGATCGAAGTGCTGCGAACCGAGCGCGCGGCAAAGATGGAAAATGACATCGCCGAAGCGAGCCATGTCACCGACCTGACCAATGAGGCTGGTCGCCTGCGCGTTTCCGAGCGGTCCATCGAAATGCTGGATGCCCAGCATGTCGCAGAGATGCGAAAACTCGGTGTCATGACCGATATTGAGCTGCGTGACCGGTCCGAGCGGATGGAAATGGAACTGGCACGGATTGCCCAGGAGCAGTCGGCCAACAACCTCCGCTCCCTTATGGAGATTGAAGGCACTGCGGCTGACCGCGACACAGACCGGGATATAAGGCGCGAAAAAAGTGCCACCGAAAACGAACTCGCCAAGATGCGGGCGGACATGGAAAGCCGCACGGCGCAGTTGACCGCTGGCTCCAAAATGACACCCGAGCAAATCCTGGCGATCAATGCAGGTCTTTCCGCAGATGTAGCAGAGGTGTTGAAGGAACAGGCGCGCGCCAAGACCAGCAATTCCGAAGACTCAATGCAGATGATGAAGGAATTGATCAAGGGCGCGACCGAAGAACGCGAAGCCAGCCGCAGGCATGAACTGGACATCCTGAAGGCCGGCATGACAGGCGCCACAGGAGTCGCGCATGGCGCAGGTGGAAGAACCGGCAATGGCAGCGCCATGGATGGGGCTGAAACCCCGCCGGATAAAGTGGAATGCCCGGAATGCGGACGGGTTCTGCCTGCCAAGGCGAAGTTCTGCACGGGCTGTGGCCACAAGATGCGGACCTGATCGAGATGCCGAAATCGTCCTCCTCCATCTTGCCTGCGCATTCCCAAAGAGAATGCTGCTACACATCCGCACTGGATGAGGCGGCCACCTTCTGCGCCGAGTGCGGCAAGCCTCTGCTGCGTTGCATAGCGGCAGAAGAATGCGGAGGCCTACTGAATGATTCTGGTCTGTGCACGGTCTGTGTTGCACCGCATCTTGAAGTGGATGCCGGGGCGCTGACGGCCGTAAAAGTCGGCGGCGCTGTCAGCCTGCCGGTTTCCATTGCCAATCTTTCCCCCGTTGGGCGCCCCCTATTCATAACAGGCCTTTGGAGCCGTGAAGGCACAGGCGACTGGCGGGAAGAAGATCTCGGCTGGGAAAGGTTGAGCACGGGCGAGAGTCGCCCGGCGAGCATCAGTGTAAACAAGATTACCAAACCTGGGGCCCATGGTGTGAAAATTCTCGTCGCCGTAGCCAGCCGCTGGCGTTGGCGGCAGGAATGCTATGCCTTTACAGCAGATCTGAAACTGACCGTCTCGGAAGATCGCACTGAGGCCGCGCCTATCGTAAACATCGGTGGGCAGAGTGCTGGCCATGGCAACACGGTGTATATTTCGGGAAAGACTGAGAACCGCGAAGCGCAGATTCTGACCGAAGAGGCCTTGCAATTGCGTATGGTCCGCGCGGAAAAGGATGAAAGGCGGCTGGGCTTGCGCGGTATGGATGCCGACACATGGGTTCCCCGCAACACCGAATTCACATGGGCAGGCTTCGCCCTGGAACATGCGCCCAGGCGCGGCCCCATCCTGACACCTGATGGTGTATTGGGCGCCGGTCGCAGCCGGGCGCGGGCTGAGGACGGGCTGGGAGATGTCCGTCTGCTGGTGACAGATAGCACAGGCACCGTTGATAGTGAGGCCAGCAGACTACTCTCCCGCCGTCATTTCGAACTCTATGTCGAATGCGACCGTCTGACTCTGCGCGTGACCGGACAGGCCGGCCTGCGTATCAATGGCGAGGCCTATGGCGAAGGCAAGACGATAATTCTGGATGATGGAGACATCATCTCTCCGGTCGTCTCTGCACCTGAAAGCCTATCCCTGAAAGTTTCATTCAAATCTGACTACGGACGTGTTGGAAGTGTATGCCTGACGCGCTCCTCACACAGCCGGTGACCCTCATGCCCCTATGCCCGAACTGTAAAACCGAGATCACCGCGCAGGATCGTTTTTGTCCGGAATGCGGCACCGAAATGAAACCGCCTGTGGCTGACTTCAGCGAGGCCGGACTGATGACTTTGGGCGGGCTGGAAACGATTGATGATGCCACGACCCTGCCGAGGACACGCAACCAGCAACAGGCACTGGAGCCGGGCGAAGTGTTCGCTGACCGCTACACCATCGAGGAGGTGATCGGGCGCGGCGGGATGGGCCTGGTCTACAAGGCCAAGGACAAGGTGTCTGATCAGACGGTTGCGCTAAAGCTGATCCGCAGTGATCGGCTGGGCGGTGAAACGGCCGTGAAACGCCTGATCAGTGAAGGGGTGACAGCGCGCAATGTGCGTCACCCGAATGTCGTGGCTGTCTATGATGTTGGGGACGCGCATGGACAGCCCTATGTGTCGATGGAATATCTGCAGGGACAATCCCTGCGCGGTTGGCACAGAAAAAAGATACAGGCGCGCGAAGATATTCCCTTGCGCCATGCCGCCCGTATCGTTGCCGAAATACTGGATGGTCTGTCTGCTGCACATGCCGCCGGTGTCATCCACCGCGACCTCAAACCGGAAAACATCATCCTGATGGATGAGCCGACAGACACATCCGCCCCACTCAAGATACTTGACTTCGGCATTGCCCAGGCCACGACAGGGACGCTGGATAGCGGTACTGGCACAGGGATCGGTACGCCGCGCTACATGGCGCCGGAACAGATAACCCATGCAAGCAGTGTTGGCCCGGAAGCTGATCTATATTCCCTGTCAGTCCTCTTCTATGAGCTACTTGTGGATGTTCTGCCGCAAGGGCATTGGCAGCCTCCCTCTTGCGGACGGTCTGACGTGCCGCCCGGCATCGACAAATTGATCGAACGCGGCCTTTCAAACCGTCCAGCCAGCCGCCCGCAAAGCGCACAGGAGTATCGCAAGGAACTCGTAGAAGCGGTCAATCTAGGATATATGCCGCGCAAGAAAATTCCTGACAGACCCGTTCCTGAGCCTGGCGACAAAAACGGCCTGATCAAGATCATTTCACTGGCCACACTCGGCCTGGTGGGACTGGTCGTAATGATTGCAGGCATCGCGGCTATAATGGAACCGAGAGAGCCACCGCCCCCAATCGGGCCATGCGACGGTCTGACAGGTAGCGCCTATCAAGCCTGCATAGATCCGGAGGAACCGGTAAATCCGGTCAACAGGTATCAATCCCTGAACGGACAATGGAATGATGGCATCGGGAGCATCTATTCCATGCGAGTCGATAATGATGGTTCCTTCTCAGGAACTGGTACAAGCGTGGATGGCTACTCCCTGGAACTGTCTGGTCGCCTGAATAACACCAACGGCTTTTATACCGTTACGGCTCCAGCAGCCGGCGTATCCCTGAATGGACGGCTGCAGTGGGACCGAGGGTGCCACATAAATTTCCAGACGCTCGATGCCTACAACAATATTGTCGAGCAGGGACAGATGCATGTGAATCACCAGCCCGGTGGACCATGCCCTTCATAGAAACACGCACCCACACAAACACAGGTCTTCTGCGCCGTCACGCACCTGGACCAGCCTTATAGATTTAGTACGGAAGGGGACACGACATGTCCGGTTACACATCAGACCACAGCCTGCACGGATGCATCTTCGAAACCACGCCATCTCCCGCGCCCACCTTGTCTGCGCCGAAGTTGAATTTACCGGACCGCATTGATCTGAGGTCCCTCTGTTCCCCTGTCGAGAACCAGCTGCGCACGAATTCCTGTGTTGCCAACGCTGTTGTGGGCGCTCTGGAGTTTCATCAGAACAAGAACAAAATGCCACTGACGGATCTATCTCGTCTGTTCATCTACTATAATGCACGGTCACTTTCCAAAAGTGAGCAACAAGACGGTGGCAGCTACATCCATCACGGCATGGCCGCCGTCCTGGCTTTCGGGGCATGTGAAGCGCGTATGTGGCCTTTTGAGGAGGCCATGGTCACCACACAGCCGACCGAAGCCTGCTACAAGAACGCCCGCAATTATGATGCCGTACAGTATGCCCGGACCCCGCGCGGCGTGCCTGCGCTGACCGCGTTGTCGCAAGGCCTGCCGGTTGTCTTCGGAATGTTCGCACCGGGTGATTATTACAAGATCGCCAGCGAGACCGGGCGCATGCCACGACCCGACCAGATTGCGACAAAGAAGCCACCTTCCGGACATGCCATGCTGATCGTCGGCTATGATCTGACAGACCGCTGCTATCTCGTCCGCAACAGCTGGAGCGCGAACTGGGGCGAAGGCGGCTATTTCTGGATTCCGTTCGAAACCATGGATGGCTGGTCCCAGGAAGAAGACTTCTGGACCATCGGCGCGATCGAACAAACATCTGGCTTCTCGCTCATGGGCCCCAGCATCTCTGAAAGCATGGCATCAGCTGGCGTCACGGAAGAACTCGTCCAGTCCACCAGTCAGGGCGTTGCCGCCTTGCGTATGGGACTGCGCAAACAGCTGAATGAAGACTTGGCAGCCGCCAAGAGAGACTTCCGCAACCGGCTGAGAAGCAAGTAACGCTTCAGCCTAGGTGCGGCCGCGCCGTGCACTGCTCGGCTGGGGCGGTCTGCCGGATGCCCGGCGGTTGGCCAGAAAACGTTCAAAACTGGTGGCGTCCCCGATAACCCGTCCGGCAACGGAGAAACGGAAGCTGATACTCTCCATATCCTGGCTTGAGTTCAGCACAGCCATCAACTCTGCCCGGGTTATGGCATTCATGTAGTCGTCAAGCGACAGGACACGTGCGGCCTTTGCCCTGGCGATCGCCAGAGGCGTGTGGACTTCATAACGTTTCAGCGGCCAATAGGGGTCAATAAGGTGCTTGCGCGCTCTCTGCTTGTTTCTGTCACGCAGCAGGGAGACGATGTCTGTCTTGGGCAGCGTAGCATAGATCGCGCTCTCAGCCTTCGACAGCTGAACGCTTTCCGGCGTTTCTATCTCGACCGGTGTGACCAGAAGACCATTACGCCGCGCGGCTTGCCCAGCACTTTCCCTGGCGGTCCAGTAGGACAAGGGCGCGCTGAGCAGCAGGCCTATTGTGGCAGGCGCCAGCCACGCTGCATAAACCGGAGAAATCGCAATGGCAGAGACCGTAAGTACAAGCCCCAACAAAGTGGCCGGCGCGTTGTGCCGCAATGTTGTGAGAAAACTATAGCCGCCCTGGCTACGCTCTTGCGGAGACCAGCCGCTATCCTTGCCCCTGAAGACATTGATCACCGCGCCGGTTTGCGTCGCCATCAGGATTGGGGCAATCAGTACAGAAATGAAAGTCTCCGTCAGCATTCCCATCGCAGTGCGCGCCAAGCCCACCGTCTTGCGCCAGTGGCTGGAAACCAGACCATAAATCAAGGCATAGATCTTGGGCGCAAACAGCAGTCCCATTGTGGCCAGGAAAAGCGTCAATGCGCGCTCGGAGTCAATCACAGGCCAGGTCGGGAACAGGGACGCCTCATCACTGAAATAGTTCGGCCGCATGAAACTGTTCTGCAGAGATAGCATCATGCCCAGCGTGATGAAGATGAGCCAGAGCGGTGAGGCCAGATAAGAGAAGATGCCGGTGATCAGGTGGAAACGGTTCGTCCAGCTGAGACCCCCGGTTTTTAACAGTACGGCCATGTGTTGCATATTACCCTGGCACCACCGCCGGTCGCGTTTGACCAGTTCGATGATTGTTGGTGGACCCTGTTCATAGGAGCCGCCAATTTCCGGACGGATCTCCACATTCCACCCGGCACGGCGAAGGAATGCCGCCTCGACAAAATCATGGCTGAGAATGGTGCCGCCAAATGGGGCCTTGCCGGGAATCTCCGGAAGGCCAGCCGCCTCGGCAAGCGCCGACACGCGAATGATCGCATTGTGGCCCCAGAAATTGCCTTCATTTTGTGCCCACCAGGCCATGCCACCGCCAAGGATGGGACCATACAACGCGGAGGCAAATTGCTGGCAACGCGCGAATAATGTCGTGCCGCCGACAAGTTGGGGAATGGTCTGGATCAACGCAGTGTAGGGGGTCCGCTCCATCTCTTTCACCAGACGGACAATCGTGTCCCGCTCCATATAGCTGTCGGCATCGAATACGATCATGTAGTCATAGCGCCCGCCCCAGCGCATGACAAAGTCACGCACATTGCCGGATTTGCGGTGATGGTTGATCGTGCGGCGGCGATATCGCACTGCCACATCATGCCCCGCTATTCTCAAAAGTTCCGTATAGGCGGCTTCTTCGGCAAGAGCGACCTCAGGGTCCGTTGTGTCACTGAGGATGAAGCATTCATAAATGCCGGGCGCCTCTTTCAGCATGCGAGCCGTCGCCGACACAGTGGCAAAAACGTGCTCGACGGATTCATTGTAGATCGGGAAGACAACCACGGTACGCACATTGCGAATACAAACATCCGGCTTGTCCATCGGCCCGCGCATTTCGGAAAACAAGGCAGAACCAAAGCCGATGGTTGCGTTGACGAAGGCAAAGCAGATCCAGCTGATATTGATGACGAAGACGACCAGTAGCACCCATTCCAGCAGCGTCATCTCGGAGACCGCCAGAACCTCATACATTTCCCGTGTGGCCCACAGGGTGAGCAGCATGGATGACACAAAAACAAAGAGCTTCCGCCAGCGATAGGATGGCGTTTCGGACTTGGGCGTTCCTTCCTGGGCCTTGAAGGCCTGGTTCGGCATGGTCAGGGGGAATTCGGTCGGCCGGGGGCGCAGATCCGTCATTTCGCTCTCCAGCGGTAAAGCCATGTTTCAGTCAACGGAGCATCCCCTTTGTGCACGACGGCGCGAAGCTCAGCCATGCTGGCGCCTGCGGGGTCCAGCTCAAAGCTCAGACGATAGCCATCATCATCGGGGTGCTTGCGAAGGATCGGATTCAGGATCTCGCCTGCGGATGCCGTAATTTCCAATTCCGTATCATCGAAATATTCTGCCGGGGCCTCGTCATAATCGAGGACAAACAGATAGCGTTTCTCGCCTGGCTTTTTCCCGGCGCGGGTTTCCGATACAGACACGACTTGCGGCATGACCGAAGGTTTCAGGCCCCAATTCATGGTGTAGGAAATAGTCTTTGCCTCACCGGCGCGCCAGCTGTTCTTCGGCCGCCAGAAGACTGCAATATTGTCATTGTATTCATTGATCGTGGGGATCTCCACCAGCATCAGGTGACCTTCTCCCCACTCTCCAGTCGGCTCAATCCATACATCCGGACGCTGATGATAGCCCGCCTCCAGATCGGAAAAGTCATCGAACTTTCTGTGACGCTGTAACAGGCCAAACCCTTTTGGCTGATGCTCGGTCAGCACCGAAACTTCCAGCTCCGCCGGGTTAAGCAAAGGCCGCCAGGCCCATTCGCCATTGGCCATATGAACGGCCAGCCCTTCTGAATCATGCACAGCCGACCGGTAATCCGTGGCCTGCTTGATCACATCATGCGGAGAGAAATAATACATCGACGTCAGAGGCGAGAGCCCGACACGCTGGATTTCCTTGCGGGGGAAAAACGTTGCCTCTACATCCATGCGGGTTGTCTGGCCAGTGGTAACGAGGAACCTGAATGCACCGGTCACGCTTGGGCTGTCCATCAGGGCGAACATTTCGACCTGATCATCTGCCGTATCCGGATGGATGATCCAGAATTCCTTGAAGAATGGGAATTCCTCGCCTTCTGGAGAGGCCGTACCTAGGCCAAGCCCGCGGGCCGATGCGCCATAAACATTTCCTGCGCCGAGCGCTCTGAAAAAGCTGGCTCCCTTGAAGCTCAAAACCTCATCAAATTTGCCTGAACGGTTGATCGGCGCCAGCAAGCGCACGCCGGCAAAGCCAAGTGCTTGCCGTGTATTCTTGGAAAGAGGCAGATCCTTGAAGTCAAACAAATCGGGATCGTAAGTCTTGGGCGTTACGTCCGCCCCATTCACCATATTGATCTTTACTTCATGATTGAAAAGATAGCCGCGCGGATCGAACAGAAAGCGATACCGACCTTTGTCTTCCGGCCATCCCATGTCGGGTTCAGCAGGCAGGATTCTGCGATACTGGTCATAATCCATCGCCTTCGCATCATCTGGCAGAGCGGGGGAAGGCTGGAACTCCGAGGCTGCCAACCGCCGGGCCTTGTCGACAATATCCGACATGCCAAACTCGCGGCCCTGCATGACGACATCAGTTTGCTCCGGCGCTGGGGCCGGTGCCTCAATTTGTTGCGTTGCAGGCTCTGCATCGAGATTATACAGGACAGATTGCTGTTCCGTCACCTCATCGGCCATATCCGGTGACTCGGTTTCCGCTATCTCACTCGTCTCTGTTTCAACCACGGCAAGTTGCGAATTTGGCTCTTGTATCGCCTCGCTCTGCTGCGGCTCGGAACATGCCGCAAGTAACGCGGCCAAGCTCGCCGCAAGAATTCCCCCCGCCCGACAAAAATACCGTCCGTCCAAAACGCACCTCACTGCTGATTGGCGCCAAGCACACTCCACACCCATTATGCTGCAGCGCAATACATACAAGTCTGCATGCAATGCATAACCATTAGAATGGTTGCAAAGCGTGCCGTTGCTGAGGGGATTGGACGTTTACTGGGCGTGCTGCAAAGCAGGCCCAGTGACGTATTTTGAGGACATTTCCTAGTCCAGTTGGTGCTTGATGTCTTTCATGACACCGGAAAAATCGAGGCCGCCATAGCCTCTAGAGTTCAGATCTTCATAGATTTTTTCGGCCATACTGCCGAGGGCAATATCGGCGCCCGCAGCTTTGGCGGCACCTGCAGCCAGATGAAGATCTTTTAACATCATTGCGACAGCAAAACCCGGCTTGTAGTCGCGGTTTGATGGCGCCGTAGGCACCGGTCCGGGGGCCGGGCAATAGCTGGTCATGCTCCAGCACTGGCCGGAGGCAGTAGACGAAATATCGTAAAAAGTCTGCGCATCAAGGCCCAGCTTTTCTGCCAGGTTGAACGCTTCGCACGTGCCGATCATCGAGATGCCGAGCAGCATATTGTTGGCAATCTTTGCGGCCTGGCCATTCCCGCTGCCGCCAGCGTGGAAAATGTTCTTGCCCATGGCGTCGAGGATAGGTCTTGCCGTCGCGAAGGCCTCGTCCGGGCCGCCGACCATAAAGGTTAGCGTGCCGGCATCCGCCGCCGCTGTGCCCCCTGAGACAGGTGCGTCCACCATCGGGAAGCCTGCCGCTTCGGCCTTCGAAGCCGCTTCGCGTGCGTCCTCGACAGAGATGGTCGAGCAATCGAGGAACAACGTGCCCGGTGCGGCATGGGAGGCGACGCCATCATCGCCGAAATAGACAGATAATACATGCTTGCCCGCCGGCAGCATGGAGACGATCACGTCCGCGCCGCTCACCGCGTCGACCAGTGTCGTAGCGGGCTTTGCGCCCTGCTCCGCTGCCGCTTTCACCGCGTCAGTGTTCAGGTCAAACGCGCTGACCTCATGCCCCGCCTTGCACAGATTGGCACACATGCCAGAGCCCATGTTTCCGAGCCCGATGAATGCGATATTTGTCATGTTATCCTCCCTTTGGCCCTTCCAGAGCGCTCATGCTGAGCGAAGCCGAAGCATGTGGTGCAGGCCGCCAAACCCACCACGCAAACCGGAACCCATCCTTCGACTTCGCTCAGCATGAGTTCCTCAAACATTATTTATCCTTGAAGTCTGCGGCGCGCTTTTCGACGAAGGCGCTCATGCCTTCCTTCTGGTCGGCGGTGCCGAACAGGCCCTGGAACAGACGGCGCTCGAACTTCACACCCTCGGCAGTAGAGACTTCCAGCGCGCGGCCCACCATTTCCTTCGCCGCCATCAGCGAGGGGATGGAGTAGCCGGCGATTTCCTTCGCCGCGCCCATGGCCGTGTCCATCAGCGCATCATGCTCCACGACGCGGGAAACGAGCCCGATCCGGTCGGCTTCAGCAGCGTCGATCATCCGGCCGGTCAGCACCATGTCCATCGCCTTCGCCTTGCCGACGGCTTTCGTCAGGCGGATGGAGCCGCCCATTCCCGGCGTTACGCCCAACTTGATTTCCGGCTGGCCGAACTTCGCCTTTTCGGACGCAATGATCATGTCGCACATCATGGCCAGCTCACAGCCGCCGCCGAGGGCAAAGCCGTTCACCGCCGCGATCACCGGCTTGCGGCAGGCCGCGAACCGGTCCCACAGGCCGAAGAAATCGTCGACATACATGTCGGAGAAGCTCTGCGGCTGCATCTCCTTGATGTCGGCGCCCGCCGCAAAGGCCCGGCCTTCACCCGTCAGGACACTGACGGCAATGTCCTTGTTGCGGTCGATCTCGGCGAAGACATGCGCCACCTCGCGCATCACCTCCTGGTTCAGCGCATTCAGGCTCTCCGGCCGATTGATCGTGACCAGCGCAATGCGGTCGGAATGTTCGAAAGTGATTGTGTCGTAGGTCATCAGCATCTCTTTTCATTCGCGTCATGGTGACGCTATTTTTCTTCAACGCGCGGCACGAACTGGATCGTCTTGTCAGCGCAGGAAAACTGGTAATACCCCAAATTGATGGGGAAATTGAACCGGTCCCCCGAAAAAAACGTCACGTGCGCCTCACCTTCCTCCAGTCCGATGTTGACGCTCCAGCGGTCGGTGCGAGTGGAGGGATACTCAGCTTTCAAAGACTCTATTTCGGGATCTAGTGCCTCTGACAAATCCGCCAGGCATTGGGCTTCCCAATTCGAGCTGGTCTGAGTTTCCGACTGTACGGTCCCGGCTCCCTCACCACATGCTGCGAGGGAGGGAACAGTCAGAAGCAGAACTGCCAGAGTAGCTGCAATCCTAAGAGTCAATATGTATCACCCCATCGTCGGAATGATGAAGGCCTGATCGCCGATGTCGCCTTCCGGCCAGCGCTGGGTGATCGTCTTGATCTTCGTCCAGAACCGCACGCCTTCCGGGCCATGCTGGTTCGTATCGCCAAAGGCCGAGCGCTTCCAGCCCCCGAACGTATGATAGGAGACCGGCACCGGGATCGGCACGTTGACGCCCACCATGCCGACATTCACTTGCGCTGCGAACTCGCGCGCCGCCCGGCCATTGCTCGTGAAGATCGCAACGCCATTGCCGTATTGGTGGTTGCTGGGCAGTGCGACGGCCTCTTCCAGGGTCTCGGCACGCACCACCTGCAGCACCGGGCCAAAGATCTCTTCCTTGTAGGATTGCATCTGCGGCGTGACATTGTCGAACAGGTTCGGACCGATGAAATAGCCGCCCTCATTACCTTGCAGGCTCAGGCCGCGGCCATCCAGCACCAGATCTGCACCCTCATCGACGCCCATCTGGATATAGCTTTCAACCTTTGCCTTGTGCGCGGCGGACACGACCGGGCCATAATGCGCTTCAGGATCGGTCGAGACGCCGACTTTCAGATTGCGCGCCGCATCTACCATGCGCTCCACAAACTCGTCGCCTGTCTTCTTGCCAACAGTCACGGCAACCGGCAGCGCCATGCAGCGCTCACCCGCTGAGCCATAGGCCGCGCCGACGATGTCCTTCACCGCCTGCTCCATGTTGCAGTCAGGCATGATGATACCATGGTTCTTCGCCCCGCCCATGGCCTGCACACGCTTGCCGTGCGCCGTGCCGGTGGCATAGACATATTGTGCAATATCAGACGACCCAACGAAGCTGACGGCCTTGATCTCCGGATGCTTCAGAATGGCATCAACGACCACCTTGTCACCATTCACCACATTCAGCACGCCTTCCGGCGCACCGGCCTCAAGGAGCAGTTCCGCGAGGCGCATCGGCACAGACGGATCTTTCTCAGACGGCTTCAGGATGAAGGTGTTCCCACACGCGATCGCCACGGCGGCCATCCAGCACGGGATCATGGCGGGGAAGTTGAACGGCGTGATGCCGGCTACCACGCCCAGCGGCTGGCGCATGGAATAGACATCGATACCCGGGCCTGCGCCCTCGGTGTACTCGCCCTTCTGCAGGTGCGGGATGCCGCAGGCAAACTCCACCACATCGATGCCGCGCTGCACGTCGCCGCGCGAATCCGCAACCACCTTGCCATGCTCGGATGAGAGCAGCTCCGCCAGCTCATCCATGTTCGCTTCCAAGAGGCGTTTGAACTCGAACATTACGCGGGCACGACGCTGCGGGTTCATCATCGCCCAAGCCGGAAATGCTTCTGCAGCATTTGCCACCGCATCGCCGAGTTCCGCATCGGTCGCCAGCGAAACGCGGGCCTGAATCTCTCCGGTGTTCGGATTATAGATATCGCCGAACCGGCCGGATGTGCCTGCAACAGACTTTCCGCCAATGAAGTGGTGTACTTCGCGCATAGCTCGCTCCCTGTGATTTTGACGAAAGCCTACAGTGCGCGTAAATTCAGGTAAATGGACAATATCGCAGCCACTGGCTGCGTATTCGCAGGTAAACTAAATGAATTGGGACGATCTTCGCCTTTTGCTGGATGTCAGCCGCCACCCACGGCTTGCCGATGTTGCCGCGCGCACAGGCCTGGACGCGACCACGATCAGTCGCAGGCTGAAACGGCTGGAAACGGATCTCGGCCTCGAACTGTTCGAACGCACGCCGAAAGGTCATGTGCTAACACCAGCCGGACTCGCCGTGGCGAACAAGGCAGAAGGGCTGGAACATGGCGCATCAGAGATTGTCGCCATGTCGGATCATGAAGGGCCGCTGGCTGCAGGCCGGGTCAGGCTGGGTGTGACGGAAGGGCTGGGCAGCCTGCTGATTGCGCCGGCCATGGCAGACTTCGCGGCACAGCATCCACATATTGGCCTCGACATCATCGCCGTGTCCGGCTTTGTCAGCGTCCCAAAGCGCGAGGCGGACATGTCCATCATGCTGACCCGTCCAAAGGCGGGCCGCGTCAAGGTTCGCAAGATGTCGGATTATATCCTGCAGCTATACGCTCATCCGGATTACCTCGCGCGCAGCCGGCCTGTTGAACGGGTGAGCGATCTCGTCGAGCATGACCTGATCGGCTATGTGGACGATTTGATATATTCGGCCCAGCTGCGCTATCATGAAGACATTGCGCCCGGCCTGACGCCACGCTTCTGCAGCCCTTCCATCGTCGCCCAATGGCAGATGGCACGCGAAGGCGCAGGCATTGCCGTGCTGCCGCATTTCATCGCGGTACGTGACCCGCACCTCGTTCGTGTACTGCCGGAATCCGTGCGTATCGAACGCGCCTTCTGGCTGGCTGTGCACGAAGATGTTCACGGCACCGCGCGCGTGCGCGCCGTGAACACTTTTCTGGATGGTCTGTTCGCCTCATCCGCTGAGCGTCTGATCGGAACGGCCTGACAGGCTGGCGCTACTCGCCTTGCCCCGGCGCATTCGGGAAAGAGAGGCTCTTGTAATAGTCCAGATCATGCGGCGGTGGGGCTTCACCCGTCGGCAAGGGCAACTGGTTGATGCTCTGCCAGTAGGCGATGGAAGCATCGCGCCACCATTGCGCCTCTTCATGCTGGATATTCAGATAGTCCGTCACCTGATTGAAACGTTCGGGATCAATCTCTCCCTTCAGGCTTGCCCATTCGGACTGCATCTCTTCGACGGTCGTGATACCGCGCGTGTAATGCGCCACAAGGGACTGCCACAGCGTGCTTCCATCCTGCATCTCATAATCCCATGGCACATGATGGAACCAAAGCAGCAGACTATCCGGCACCGTCTCAAGGCTCGCCCATTCCTGCGCGACCGGTCCGGCATATTGGTCTACAGCGTCAGAGCCCGTCTCGGTACGGTCAAAGCCGATACCGTACCTGGTGGCCTTGTGATAATAATAGGGTGTCCAGTCCGCACGACCCAGATCGTCCACCCATGGCGCGGGCCCGTAATGATGACCCGTGCCCATCAGATGAGTCAGGCCCAGCGGAGTCATATAATCGACGACCGCCTCACGGGATTTCATCATCATGTCCGTTATCTCATCCACAACTTCCGGCTTGCGGCTGAAGGTCTGTTTTACCCATTCGCGGGCAATGTCTTCTGCCGACGCACTGGGGTTCCAGGCGAGACGACCAAATGCATACCAGTTGGCCTGATCAAAGATGGAGCCTGCCCAGTTGCGATCCGTGCCGATATTTGAAACGCCCGCCATACCCGTATAGGCGTAATCATGCGTCTCGCCATCGACCACAGAGGCGACCGTCGTCCCATCGCCTTCGGTCTTTGTGTCTGCAGCGAGCACCTCCTCCCACAGCGTACCGAGATAGGCAAGATGCGTGGAGAAGCCGAGATATTCCTTTGTGATTTGCAGCTCGATCATCAGCGGCGTTTCCGGCATGGCGCCGAACAGTGGATGGAAAGGCTCGCGCGGTTGGAAATCCAGCGGACCATTCTTTACCTGAACCAGAATATTATCCGTAAACTGACCGTCCAGCGGCACGAATTCCGTATAGGCCTGCTTCACGCGATCTTCCGGCTCTTCCGCAGAATAGACAAAGGCGCGCCACATGACAACGCCGCCATGCGGGGCAACGGCCTTGGCCAGCATATTGGCACCTTCGGCATGGCTGCGGCCATAATCCTGCGGCCCGGGCTGGCCTTCGGAATTTGCCTTGACGAGGAAGCCGCCAAAGTCCGGCACATAATCATAGATCTCGTCCGTCTTGGCCTGCCACCAAGTCTGCACAGCCGGATCGAGCGGGTCCGCCGTGGCTAGCCCGTCCAGCTCAATTGGCGCAGAAAAGCGCGCAGTCAGATATACTTTGATGCCATAGGGCCGCAGCACATCAGCAATCGCGGCAACTTTTTCAAGATAGTGCGGAGTCAGCACCGTGGCATCAGAGTTCACATTGGTCAGCGAGGTGCCATTGATGCCAATCGAGGCGTTGGCACGCGCATAGTCCGTATAGCGCGGATCGACATAACCTGGCAGGCGGTGCCAGTCCCAGATCGACTGGCCGGAATAGCCGCGCTCCACATGACGGTCGAGATTGTCCCAGTGGTTCAGCAGGCGCAGCTGTGTCTTCGGCCGGGAAGTGACATCCAGATCTGCGATGGCTTCACCAGATGACATCCGGCGCAGATAGTCGAACACGCCATACAGAACGCCAATATCGGACTGCGCCGCGATCAGGATAACAGGCTTTCCATTGATGAGTGTGGACTGAAGGACATAGCCTTCCGTCCCGACCTCATCAGCATTCGGCAACGTGCCGTCCGGCAGTGTCGCACCGCAAGCCTCACTGGCCAGCACCAGCGCATGACGGCTGATCCTGTCGCTCTGTTTCAGCGGCGTACCAAGTATGGACGCACTGGCGCGTGAGATTTCGGAAAGCGCTGCGTCCAGAGTGGGCGACAGATCAGAACAGGCCGCAATAACGCTCCGGGGGGCACTTTTGGGGGCCTGATCCAGTTTTTCATAACGGAGCCAAAGTTCATATCCGTCTTCCGCGACAGCTTGCTGGAAAAGACCGGAGGCAAGCAGGCAGAATGCTGCTGCGATGTGTGTGATAAAATTTTTCAACCCGATGACCTGATAGCTAAGAGGGGGGAGAATTCTATGTCCTCCGCCCCAAATGTTTGCGTTATCATTATGTAACGCCTTAGCTATCGCCTGTCACGGCCTCCACTCGAAAACGGAGGTCCGCTCTACTGGTTTTCGGCCATATGGGTCGACATGTCGTCAAACCGATCTGCAACATGCGGCTTCACGTTCCGGCCAAATTTGCTGACCAGATAAGCAGCCAGACCAGACAGGATAAAGCCCGGGATCATCGCATAGACGATGGATTCCAGTGGCTGCGCGCCGTCTTCACCCGGAACCAGCGGCACATAGAGCCAGACCAATACGGTCACCGCACCGACAATCATGCCGGCCAGTGCGCCGTCCCGCGTCAGGTGACGCCAGAACAGGCTGAGCAGAATGATCGGACCAAAGGCAGAGCCGAAGCCTGCCCAGGCATTGGACACTAGGTCCAGAATGTTGCTGTTCGGATTGAAGGCAAGCGCGATCGCCACGAGGCTAACCACAACGGTCGCAATCCGGCCAATCATGACGAGTTCGGTTTGTGAGGCTTCACGGCGGAAGAAGGTCTTGTAGACGTCTTCTGTGATCGAGCTGGAAGAGACAAGCAACTGAGACGAAATCGTACTCATGATCGCCGCCAGGATCGCGGCCAGCAGGAAGCCGGAAACCAGCGGGTGGAAGACAATCTGCGACAGCAGAATGAAGATCGCTTCGGAATCCGTCAGGTCTGCGCCAAGATCATGCTGGTTCACATAGGCAACGCCGACTGCGCCAACGAACACGGCACCGATAACCGTTACGAGCATCCAGCTCATGCCGATAATACGGGCGGTCTTGATATCCTTGAGAGAGCGGATCGCCATGAAGCGCACAATGATGTGAGGCTGGCCAAAATAGCCAAGCCCCCAGGCCAGAAGGGAGATCAGCCCCAGGAAGGTCATGCCCTCTGGCCACATTTCGAAGAAGTGATCGCGGGTTGGTCCCACCGCGCCACTGACAGAGTCGACATAGGGCGGAGATTGCAGGATCGCCTCTTCCATACCGCTCCAGCCGCCGACCACGAAGAATGCAATCACCGGCACGACGATAAGCGCCAGGAACATGATGCAGCCTTGGACAAAGTCCGTCAGGCTGACAGCCAGGAAGCCGCCAACGACGGTATAGGCAAGCACAACGCCGGCCGTCACGAACAGGCCGAGTTGGTAGTTGAGCCCGAAGGCCGACTCAAACAACTTGCCGCCCGCCACAATGCCGGAGGACGTATAGACTGTGAAGAAGATAATGATGACCAGCGCCGAAATGGTGCGCAGGGCATGCGAGGAGTCATGGAAGCGTTTCTCGAAAAAGTCCGGAATGGTAATCGAGTCATCGGCGAGTTCAGTATAGACCCTGAGGCGCGGCGCCACGAACCGATAGTTCAGATAGGCACCAATAGTGAGGCCAACCGCGATCCATGCTGCTGAGAAGCCGCTGACATAAACGGCCCCAGGAAGCCCCATCAGCATCCAGCCACTCATGTCAGAGGCGCCCGCAGACAATGCCCCCACAGCCGGGTGCAGGTTGCGCCCGCCCAGCATGTATTCAGACACATCGCTTGTGGACTCTTTATACGCATAGAGCCCGATAAGCATCATCAGGACAAAATACGCGCCAAGGGAAATCATTTCCGGAAGGCTGATCGTCATATTGTTCTCGCTATCCTCGTAAATTTTATGAACGGCGCCGCTGTTACACGGCGCCTGCACCAAATGTCTCTACGGTCGCGTTTGCCCCGCCCCGTGTACCAGATATTTAAAACTCGTCAGCTGCTCCAGGCCAACAGGGCCTCGAGCATGCATTTTGCCCGTGGCAATGCCAATTTCTGCCCCCATTCCAAATTCTCCGCCATCAGAAAACTGTGTGGAGGCATTGTGCATGACCACGGCGCTGTCGATGCTGATCATGAAGCGGCGCGCGGCATCCTTGTCTTCGGTCAGGATCGCGTCGGTGTGACCGGAAGAATTCTTGCTGACAAAGGCGATCGCCTCGTCCAGCCCGTCAACCAGCTTCACGGATGCGATGGCGTCGAGGTATTCCGTTGACCAATCCTCATCAGAGGCTTCGGCGAGGCGCGGTTCAATTTCGCGGGCCTCAGCATCTCCGCGCAGCTCGCATCCTTCCATAACGTCGACCAGTCTTGGCAGCACGTCCTTGGCAATGGCACGGTCAACCACGATGCTCTCAGTTGCGCCGCAAACACCGGTCCGGCGCAGCTTCGCATTGCGCACCACGTTTAAAGCCTTGTCGATATCGGCCTCGGCATGAATGTAGGAGTGGCAATTGCCATCCAGGTGCAGCAGAGTTGGCACCTTGGCCTCATCGCGCACCAGTTCGACCAGGCCACGTCCGCCGCGCGGAATGACCAAGTCGACATAATCAACGGCATGGAGCAGCGCTTTCACGGCGCCGCGGTCTGTTGTCTCTACCGTCTGCACGGCTTTTTCCGGCAGACCAGCCGACTTGAGGCCTTTTTGCATGCACTCGACGATGACGCGCGTGGAATTGCCACTCTCCGATCCGCCACGTAGAATCACGGCGTTGCCGGACTTAAGACAAAGCGCGCTGGCGTCCGCGCCGACATTAGGGCGGGACTCGTAAATCATGCCGATCACGCCAATCGGCACAGCCACACGCTCAATCTTCAAGCCATTCGGGCGGTCTGTGGTGGAGAGGAGCCGGCCGACAGGATCAGGCAGCTCCGCAATCTGCTCAATTGCGGAGGCAATGCCCTCGACACGCTCATCTGTCAGCTTGAGACGGTCAATGAAGGAGTCCGGCCGGGAATCCCCGACACTGGCAACATCTTCAGCATTCGCCTTCAGCAGCTCAGACTTGGCCTCTCTCAAGGCCGCAGCCGCAGCGCGCAAAGCGTCATTCTTTTGATCTGTTGTAGCCGTCATCAGGGCCTTGGCAGCAGATTGAGCATCCGAGCCAAGCCCGGCGATATAGGCGGTTAAACGGGAGTCCAATGTGGTCACGTTTTGTCCTTTACTTGATTGTAGGGGCGCTCAGCGCAGCTCCACAGCGCGCTTGTAAGCAGCCTCCGTTGTTGCTTTCAGAAGTTTGGTCAGGGATCCGTCACCATTCAGCGCTTTCAGGCCGGCTTCAGTCGTGCCGTTCTTGCTGGTCACGGAATTGCGCAGGTTTTCCGGATCGTCACCGGTTTCCAGAACCATCTGGATAGAGCCATTCAATGTACCCATGACGAGATCACGCGCCTGCTCAGCCGAGAAGCCAAGCTCCTGCGCGGCTTCGATGTAGGCGCGCGCGATTTCGAACACATAGCCCGGGCCACTGCCAGCGATTGCTGTGACGCGGTCAAGCATGTCTTCCTCGCCGACCCAAACGGCTGTGCCAGCAGCCTCCATAAGCTCATGGACAGCAGATTTGTGGGCATCGCCAGCATCTTCGCTAGCATACAGGCCCGCAACACCTGCACCAATCGCAGAAGGAAGGTTCGGCATGATGCGGACAACAGGAAATCCTGGCAGCGCTTTTTTCAGACGTTGAACCGAGCATCCTGCAGCGATGGAAGCGATCGCTCCATCCGAGGCAAGGACATTCTTATAGGCAGGCAGGATTTCGTCGATCATTTGCGGCTTGATCGCCACGATCAGCAGATCAAACTGCTCATCTCCGAGATCTTCGATCTTCTTCAGGAGACGCGCTCCCTCAGGCTGTTGATCCAGAAACGGATCCACAATGGTGAACTCAGCCTCTACGGCCTTTACCCATTGCGTCAGAAGGGCACCGCCCATTTTTCCACAACCCAGAAGAAGTATCTTCATGCTCAGCCTTTCCGTGTTTGCCTAACTCGCCACATAATAATATTTGTTTAGAATTCAAATTATATACTGCATCCAGCAGGACTGAATGGTCGGTACAAAGCTACCATACATCCTGTTGATACGGGGCGTTCGTGTATATGAGCAACACCCACGGGTATTTTGTAAGCTAATCATTTGCATCCCGGGGAAAATCTACCTATGTCCGCACCTAAGCTACTACGGGAGCATATTTTGCCTGCTAAAAAACGCCTTGTCGTGAAAATCGGATCCAGCCTTCTCGCCAATCCTGACCTTCTCACGCCTCGCTGGGCATTCATACAACGACTTCTCGAAGACATCACGAAACTTCGTAATGAAGGATATGAAGTCGTTCTTTGCTCATCTGGTGCCGTGGCCCTTGGCCTGAACATGCTGGGTGAAAAACCTGAAACCGCCGGACTTCGGGATAAGCAGGCCGCCGCAGCCTGTGGCATGCCGCTTCTCCTGAACGCCTACAAGCAAGTCGCGCATGAATTTGGCTTCGATATCGCCCAGGTTCTGGTGACCTTGCAGGACATGGAAGAGCGCAAGCGCTTCCTTAACACCAAGAACACCGTCCACCGGCTTCTCCAGGGCGATATCCTGCCCATCGTGAACGAAAACGACTCTATCACGACCGAAGAAATCCGCGTCGGTGACAATGACCGCCTCGCCGCGAAAGTCGCCCAGATGATCCAGGCGGATCATCTCGTGATCCTGACCTGCATTGACGGCCTGTATGACCGCAATCCCGAGGAGGAAGGCGCGCAACTGGTCGAGGAAGTCTCCGATGTCAGCGAATATATCGCTGTGACAGATGGCACGAGCAGCCTCGGCAGCGGCGGCATGCTGACCAAGATGCAAGCTGCAAACATGGCCCAGAATGCTGGCTGTACCACGCTGATCGCCAATGGCGAGCATGAAGCGCCGGTCTCATCGGTTCTTTACGGAGAACGCAAGCACACCAAGTGTATTGCGCATACCAAGCCCGCCTCTGCCTGGGCCGCTTGGCTGACAGACCGTTTGCAAGTTGCCGGCAGCCTGGTGATCCTCGACGATGTCGCCAAGAAGATCGCCAAGGACATCGACCACATTCGCCATGAGGACATAAAGTCCATTCAGGGCCCGTATGTGAAAGGCGACGTGATCCACGTCTATGATGAGAATGGCGACGAGATTGCCCGTGGGATGACTAATTTTTCCTCAGAGGAAACCATGGTTCTGGCTCGTCATCCGGAGATGCCCCCCAAAGACCTTCTGGGATACCAGACTGGCGGCACGGTGATCAGCCGGGAAAACCTGATCATTCTGGAAGACCGCCACCTTCTCTGGGACAGCCCCAATGAAGAAACATTCGTGGAAGTTTCCGACAGCTGATCAATCAGGCTGGGAGAGATCTCCCACCTCCAGGATCGGCGCGACATCCAGGCTCTCCGCGTTCATCATTGCAGCAAGTCTCTGCACAGATGAAACGAGGAGGGTCTTCTCCCACATTTCCAATGCATCGAACCGTTTCAGGAATCCCTCCTGGAGCGGTTCTGGTGCATCTGCCAGGTTTTTCCGGCCCCGCTCGGTAATCACGACATCAATCACGCGCCGGTCAGCCTGATTGCGCTTGCGCTCAACAAGTCCCGCCGCCTCCAGCCGGTCAACAATCGACGTGACCGTCGCCTGGGACAGATGAATCTGCCGCGCGATCTCCGACGGCTTGTCCCAGCCAGACCGCGCCAAAGTCTGCAGCACCAGCAATTGCGGCGCCGTCAGCCCGGATGTTTTGGCAAGGCGTTTGGAGTTCAGGTCTATGGCCCGCGTTATCTGGCGCAGGGCAATAAGCAGATCGTGATGGTCAGACATACAGGCTAATAAGAAGACAAATCCAGAAGCGTCAAATGTTTCGAGCGCTAAGCCGGATACGCCGCCCCACGGACAAATGATTGGCGGCGGCCGTAATCGCGTTGGCGTCGATCATGAAGTGCCGGTAGAGATCAGAGATAGTCCCGGTCTGACCGAAATGCTCCACACCCAAGGGCACCGTGCGATGCCCCATGACAGAGCCGATCCAGGCCAGCGTCGCCGGGTGACCATCCGTTACAGTGATCAGTGCCGCATCCCGCGGCACGCCCGCCATCAGCCGCTCAATCTGGCTGGTCGCATCTTCCACACCTCGGGCGCGTGCCCGGCGCGCCGCTGTCCAGCCGGAATTCAGCCTGTCTGCTGACGTGATGGCCAGAACGCCAATATCACGCCGATCATTGCCGATGCGGCCTGCAGCCTCAATCGCTTCGGGGGCAACACAGCCTTGATAGGCGATAACGACTTCGCAATTCGGGCCGGGCTCTCTCAACCAATACCCGCCATCGACCACGCCGCGCCTAAACTCTTCATCATCACGCGCCTTCACACCCGGCTGTTCCAGGGGGCGGGTCGTCAGGCGCAAATAGACAGAACCGCCTGTCTCGTCGCGCAGCCAGGTCCGCTCATCCGGGTCGCCCTCGCCGCTGCGCTGCAGATAGTCGAACGACCAGTCCATGATGATGGAAAGTTCATCCAGAAAAGCTGGCTCGAACGAGACAAGCCCGTCCTGGCTCATGCCGATCAGCTGCGCGCCAATGGATTGGTGCGCACCGCCTTCTGGCGCCAGCGTCACACCCGAGGGCGTACCCACGATGATAAAGCGTGCATCCTGGTAACAGGCATAATTCATGGCATCGAGTCCGCGCGCCACAAAGGGGTCATACACGGTTCCGATCGGGATGATCCGTTCACCAAACAGACTGTGTGACAGCCCCGCTGCGCCCAGCATCAAGAACAAATTCATCTCCGCAATGCCCAGCTCAATATGCTGACCTTCCGGAGAAAACTGCCACTTTTGCGTCGACGGAATGCGCTCTTCCCGGAATCGGTCCTCACGCGTATCCCGGGCAAAAAGGCTGCGCCGGTTCACCCAGGGCCCGAGATTGGTCGACGCCGTCACATCAGGGGATGTCGTCAGGATACGGTCGGCCAATTCGCCATCAGTCTTCGCCAGCGCGTCGAGTATCTTGCCAAAGCCCGCCTGCGTGGACAGCTCCCGATCATCAAGAAATACGGGGCCAGGGCTTTTCACGATTGACGCCTCATAGCGGCGGGGCCCCTTGGAAAAGAACTCGGCCTTTTCCATGAACGCCCGCAGGCTGCCTACATCATCAAGCGCGGCAAAAGGTTCCCACTCCTGGCCCTCCGGAACGCCCATCCGTTTCTGGAAATCAGACATCTGCGCCGGATTCATCAGGCCGGCATGATTGTCCTTATGCCCCGCCAGCGGCGTGCCCCAGCCCTTGATTGTATAGGCCAGAAACACGGTCGGCTGGTCATCCTGAATGCTGTCAAAGGCATCCATCAGCGTCTCGACGCACTGACCGCCCAGATTGTTCATCAGGGCCGCCAGTTCATCATCCGAGCGCTTCTCCAGCAATTCCGTCACATCGCCCTGATCGCCAATATCGTCCATCAGGCGTTTGCGCCATGCCTTGCCGCCCTGATAGGTCAGCGCAGAATAGTCTGCATTCGGACAGGACTGGATCCATTGCTTCAGCGCCTCGCCACCTGGCTCCTCAAAGGCTGCGCGTTGCAGAACGCCATGTCGCAGCACCACTGTGCGCCAGCCAAATGCCTTGAAGATCGCATCGATCTTTTCCCACAGCCCCTCGCGGACAACGCCGTCCAGGCTTTGACGGTTATAGTCAATGATCCACCACGTGTTGCGAAGGCCATGCTTCCAGCCCTCCTGAAGGCATTCATAGACATTACCTTCATCCAGCTCGGCATCACCAACCAGCGCAATCATCCGCCCAAGCGGCTTGTCAGCGGCCCATTTCTTGGCCTCCAGATAATCCTGCATGAGGGACGCAAATGCCGTGATCGCCACACCAAGGCCAACCGAGCCCGTGGAGAAGTCCACATCATCCACATCCTTGGTACGGCTCGGATAGGATTGCGCGCCGCCAAGACCGCGGAAATTCTCCAGCTTCTCGCGTGTCTGATTGCCCATCATGTACTGCATGGCGTGGAACACGGGCGAAGCGTGCGGCTTCACGGCGACACGGTCTTCCGGTTTCAGCTCATGAAAATACAGCGCCGTCATGATCGAAACCATTGAGGCGCAAGAAGCCTGGTGGCCGCCAACTTTGACATCGCCATCTGATTTGGCACGCAAATGATTGGCATTGTGAACAATCCAGGCAGACAGCCAAAGCAGGCGCTGCTCAATCGATTTAAGATGCTGTATCGTATTTTGTGTCATGGCTTTCCGGCAGCAGGTTTCATGGGCGTAACGACCATGATAGCCGGGTAGCGCAGACTTACCGGTTTGTCAGGCTTATTTGGGCTAAAAATGTCTTCCGTAAGGAAATAAGGGGCATTTTATTTCGGCTTTTTGGGGTCCCCATCCCAACAATCTCCCAGAATGCTTTCCAGGACAGGCTTCATGGTCTCAAGGAATGAGGCCCGCTCCTGCTCGGGATGTCGCAGGGCGCGGGCAGGAAGTCCGGAAAACATTGTAAACAGAAGCTCGGTTCGCAGCTGAATGGAATCAAGGCCTGCGCGCTCCAGAATGGCGCTGAATTCCTGACGCATCACCGCGTCATGCTTCTGAAGAATGTGTGCAACAGAGGGATTTCGCTGCGCTTCGGCGAGAATTTCGAAGTTCAGAACCGTTCGGAAAGGGTCTTCCTTGCGCATGATGATGTCGGAAATCGTGCTGACGATACCCTCCTGCACCATTTGCGGTGTATCATTCTCAAATTCCCTCATGCGCTCAAGCTGACGGCAAAGCTCTCGTTCCGTCACGGCCTCGACCAGCGAGTCCTTTGAGGGGAAATAGTGATACAGATGGCCCACACTGATGCCGCAATCACGGGCGATCCCGGAGATTCCGGCCCCATGGAACCCCTTCTCAACAAAGTTCTTTTCCGCGCAATCAAGGATGGATGCGATGCGTGTTTCGCGCTTTGCGCTCATCCTTGTTCCTAGAAGCTGGCTCATTAACGTTTCCTACCCATAATTTGATGCACCGTCTCCTTGACTTGCTGCGACGCAGCATTAGATAGAGCGCTCATTCTATATTTTGAATAGCCCGCGGGCTGGTCAGTCGTCAAGGAACTTTCATGCGCATACCCACACAAACCCTTTCGGCGCTGGTTATGGCCACTTCACTGCTGCTTGCGGCATGTGGAAATGACTCCCCATCAGCCGATATGAGCCAGCAGCAGCCTGCTCCCCGTGTTGAAACAATGACGGCGGAGCTGACCAGCGTGCCCAACACGATTGAACTGTCGGGCCGCGCACGCGCCTATGCTGAAGCCGAAATTCGCCCCCAGGTGACTGGCCTCATCAAGGAACGCCTCTTCACGGAAGGCGATGTTGTTCAGAAAGGCCAAGCGCTTTACCAGATCGACGCGGCCGAATACGCTGCGGCGGCGCGCAGTGCGGAAGCTTCACTGGAGCGTGCCCAGGCAACGGCTGATGTCGCTCGCGAAACAGCCAATCGCTACAAGCGCCTCGCAGAGATCAACGCTGTCAGCCAGCAGGAATACGACCAAGCGGTCGCATCCGCACGCCAGGCCGAGGCCGACATCTCCATGCAAAAAGCCGCTCTGGATAGCGCGCGGATTGATCTGGCTCGTACCAAGATCACCTCTCCGATCACAGGCACGATCGGCCGCTCCTCTGTCACGCAAGGCGCGCTTGTTACGCAGAACCAGGCCGAACCTCTGGCGCGTGTACTGCAACTCGATCCGGTGTATGTCGACCTTACGGTTTCCAGCTCCCGTATCCTGAACTGGCGCCAACAGATGGCCTCCGGTGAGATTGCGACCACAGAGAGACGCACCATCCCGGTCAACATCCTGCTGAGCGACAATGACTCAAACGGTCTTGTCGGCGAACTGGAGTTCAGCGAAGTGAACGTTGATGAGAGCGCTGGCACCGTCGCCGTTCGGGTCGTGGTTCCCAATCCTGACGGCATCATTCTGCCTGGCATGTTCGTGAGAGCCAACTTTGACGCCGGCAATTATGAAGGCGTCTTCCTGCTGCCCCAGTCAGTCGTTTCAAGATCCGCCACGGGTCAGGCAACCGTCATGGTCGTCAAAGAGGATGGCACTGTGGAGCAGCGTGTGGTCCAGATTGCCGAACAGGTCGACAACCAATGGATCGTCACATCCGGCCTGAAGCCCGGCGAGAAGATCGCCGTGTCCAACCTCCAGTCCATCCGTCCTGGCATGAAAGTCACGCCTATCTCCGCCGCCAGCAAGCTGTCTGCATCCCAGGATGCACGCGGCGGCTCGAAATAAGACCTACGGAAGTTTCAAATGGCAAAATTCTTCATTGATCGCCCGGTATTTGCCTGGGTGATTGCGATCCTCATCATGCTGGCAGGCGGCCTGGCCTTGCGAACGCTTCCGGTTGCACAGTACCCAGATGTTGCCCCGACCACGATCAGCATCATGGGCACCTATCCGGGCGCATCGGCCAAAGCGGTGGAAAACTCAGTCACGCAGGTGATCGAGCAACAGCTGACCGGTCTTGACGGGCTTGACTACATCACCTCCACCAGCAGCTCGAACGGCTCTGCCACCATCAACCTCTCCTTCAAGCCGGGCACCGATCCGGATATCGCGCAGGTTCAGGTCCAGAACAAACTGTCTCTCGCAACACCCTTCCTTCCCGAACAGGTGCAGCGGCAAGGCGTGACAGTCAGCAAGGCCAGTGACGGCTTCCTGCTGATTACCGCGCTGTACTCTCCGAACGGAACATATGACCAGACCGATCTGGGGGACTATGTCCGCTCGAATATCTACGACGCTGTAAGCCGCCTCAATGGTGTTGGTCGGGTTGAAGCATTCGGTTCGCGCTATGCCATGCGTATCTGGCTGGAGCCTGAAAAGCTGGTCCAGTACAAGCTGATGCCCTCTGACATCGTGAATGCGATCAAGGCACAGAATGCGCAGATTTCCGCGGGCTCCCTCGGCGGCGCACCGTCAGTCGAAGGCCAGGAAATCAACGTCACCCTCACGCTGCAGTCCCTTCTCTCGACACCGGAAGAGTTCCGCAACCTTCTGATCCGAACGACTCCCGAAGGCGGCTCCGTCCGTCTCGAGGATGTTGCCAAGGTTGAGATGGGCGCAGAAAACTACGAGTTCATCTCGAAATACAATGGTATGCCCTCAACCGGTTTTGCCGTCTCTCTTGCGACCGGTGCAAACGCACTCGACACAGCCGAAAGGGTGAAGAAAACGGTCGAAGAGATGTCCAAGGACTTCCCGGAGGACATCGAATATGCCTTCCCGGTGGACTCCACGCCTTTCATCGAGACCTCCATTCACGAAGTTCAGAAGACCCTGTTTGAAGCCATCTTCCTGGTCTTCATCGTGATCCTGGTCTTCCTGCAAAGCTTCCGCGCCTCTTTCATCCCAATCATTGCTGTTCCTGTCGTGCTGCTTGGCACATTTGCCGTGCTTCTTGTCATGGGGATGTCCATCAACACACTGACCATGTTCGCCATGGTGCTCGCCATCGGCCTGCTGGTGGATGACGCGATTGTTGTTGTGGAGAACGTCGAGCGTGTGATGCATGACGAGAAGTTGCCGCCACGTGAGGCAACGATCCGTTCCATGGAACAGATCGTCGGCGCCCTTGTCGGTATCGCAGTGGTTCTCTCTGCTGTGTTCGTGCCCATGGCCTTCTTCCCGGGCTCTGCGGGCATCATCTATCGCCAGTTCTCGGTGACCATCGTATCTGCCATGGCGCTGTCCGTACTGATCGCGATTGTGCTGTCCCCGGCGCTCTGCGCGACCATCCTGAAGCCAAAGGATCACTCGAAAAGCTCCTGGCTGGGCAAGCCGGCCGAAGTCTTCAATACCGGCTTTGACAAGCTGACCGTCGGCTATGAAGCTGTGGTGAACCGCATCCTCAGACGGCGCCTGATCATGGTTGGCGTCTTCGCCATCATTGTCGCGCTGACGGGCCTTGCGTTTACCCGCATCCCAAGCTCCTTCCTTCCGGACGAGGACCAGGGCAACTACTTTACCCTTGCCCAATTGCCAGCAAATGCCAGCCTTGAGCGCACCATGTCCGTCATGGATGAAGTCGTTGACTATTATCAGACGGAAGAGGGTGAAAACGTTAAAGGCATCTTCTCCCTCGCAGGCTTCAGCTTCGCCGGTCAGGGCCAGAATAACGGTATCGCCTTTGCCTCCCTGAAAGACTGGTCTGAGCGCCCCGGCGAAGAAAACTCTGTACAGGCCATTGTGGGCCGCGCCATGGGGGAACTCTCCCAGATCGACCGAGCGCAGGTTTTTGCAATCTCCCCACCCGCCATTCGCGAACTGGGCAATGCCAGCGGTTTTGATCTTTTCATTCAGAACACCGGCAACCTGTCCCATGAAGAGTTTGTGGGTGCCCGCAACCAATTGCTTGGCATGGCCGCCCAGGATCCGCGCCTTGCAGGTGTGCGCCCGAATGGTGTGGAAGACGGTCCGCAATTCAATCTGAAACTGGATTACCAAAAGGCCCAGGCCCTCGGCGTATCTGTCTCTGATGCGACCAGCCTGATGTCCACCATGTTCGGCAGCCTCTATGTCAACGACTTTATCGACCGCGGCCGGATCAAGCGTGTCTATATCCAGGGTGATACGAACGACCGCATGCAGCCGGAAGACATCTCCAACTGGTTTGTGAGAACCAGTTCCAACGAAATGGCTCCGCTTGACGAGATGATTACCGGTGACTGGATCATCGGTTCACCTCAACTGCAGCGCTTCAACGGCATCTCTGCCCTGAACATTCAAGGCTCCGCCGCACCTGGCTTGAGCTCAGGTGGTGCCATGGAGGCCATGGAAGAACTGATCGGTCAGCTGCCGCCCGGCATCTCCTATGAGTGGAGCGGGCTCAGCCGTCAGGAACGCCAGTCAGGCAACCAGGCCACCACCCTGTACATCATCTCCATCCTGTTTGTGTTCCTCTGCCTTGCAGCCTTGTATGAAAGCTGGACCATTCCGGTTTCCGTTCTGCTGGTTGCCCCACTGGGCGTGGCTGGTGCCGTGGCTGGCGCAGCGGTTGGTGGATTTGCAAATGACGTCTTCTTCCAGGTGGGCCTTCTCACCACAGTGGGCTTGGCCTCTAAGAACGCCATCCTGATTGTCGAGTTTGCCCGCAACCTTGAGAATGAAGGCAAGGAACTGGTGGAAGCGACGATCGAAGCCGTCCGTCTGCGTATCAGACCGGTTCTGATGACATCCTTCGCCTTTGCCTTTGGCGTGCTGCCTCTGGCACTCAGCAGTGGCGCAGGGGCTGCAGGCCGGAACGCCATTGGCACAATCGTGCTTGGCGGTGTGATCGCGGCCATGACCTTCAGCCTGCTTTTCGCACCGCTCTTCTATGTTCTGGTGCGTAAGCTGACTTCCCGTACTCCCAAACAAGGCAACACAGCCGGAGACCCAGCATGAGCCACAAACTGAATCTTCTCGCGGCAGCCAGCCTGATCACCCTGACGGGCTGCATGAACATGGCCCCGGAATATGAGCGGATTGACCTGCCTGTACCGGCGGAGTTCGACTCGACCACGGTGGACCAGGGCTATGAAGCCCCGCTCTATTGGGAAGGCGTGATCACCTCCCCGGCATTGCGTAATCTGGTCGAACAGGCGCTGGAGAACAATCGTGATCTGAAAGCTGCCGTGGCGAATGTCCGCGCTGCGCAGGCAAACCTTGTAAGCTCACGCTCGCAACTGTGGCCCTATATCAGCGCCGGCGCCAGCAGTCAGATTGCTGACACCTTCGATGATGGGTCTGGCCCCAATACTCGCTTTGTTGACAGCACCTACGCCCAAGTGGGTGTCGCAGCGTGGGAACTGGATTTCTTCGGGCGGATCAGCAATCTGAACGCTGCCGCCCTGCAAACCTATCTCGCGACGGCTGAAGGTGAACGCGCGGCCAGGATTGCTCTTGTGGCAACGGTTGCAGAGACATGGCTGCAACTCGCATCCGATCAGGAATTGCTTCGCCTGGCCAACCAGACTGTGGAGAGCCAGTCCGAAAGTCTTTCACTGACAAATGAATTGTTTGAAGCTGGCACGGCCAGCGAACTTGACGTTCGCCGGGCGTCTGCATCTGTCTCACAGGCTCAGGCACAAGCGGCGCAATATGAAGCGGCCGTGCGGCGGGACCTCAATGCCCTTCGTTATCTGACGGGTACGGATCTTCCTGCAAACCTGGCCAGCCAAGCCTCTCTCTTCCCGGCTCCGGTGAGAGTGGACATTCCTGTCGGCCAGTCTTCCGCAGCCCTGCTGATGCGGCCCGACGTGATCGCCGCCGAGCGTCAGCTTCTGGCAGCCAATGCCAATATCGGCGCGGCGCGCGCGGCATTCTTCCCGTCCATCTCGCTGACCGGGAATGTTGGCATCGCCAGCGGCGATCTGGATGATCTCTTCAATGGCGATCCGACAAGCGGTTGGGCCTTCACGCCGAGCATCGACATACCAATCTTTGACTTTGGCAACCGTCAGGGTCGTCTGGATGCTGCCCGTGCAAATGCGGATGCTGCGCTCGCCAATTATGAAAGCACAATCCAGCAAGCCTTCCGCGATGTCTCTGACACGCTCGCTGTTTCCGAGACAATCGACAAGCGGCTTGAGGCGCTGGAACAGCTGGCAGATGACACAACCGTTACGCTCTCCCTTTCATCAGAACGCTTCAAGTCCGGCCTGGATGGCTATCTGACAGTGCTGGACGCTCAGCGGGAAGATTACAGCGCCAAACAGCAGCTGATCATCGCCAATCTGGACCGCAACCTGAACGCCCTCGCGCTCTACCGCGCGCTTGGCACATGGGAACAGGAAGCGCCGACTGAAGCCGAAGCTAACTAGGCCGCAGAAGAGCCTGTCGATTGCAGTGTCAGGCTGCCAGGCTCTTCCCGCTCTTTCCCCGGATAGGCTTTTTCCAGCCAGGCGCGGACTTCCTCCGTGTCGGCCTGTTCGACAATGCCGACCTTCGCAATCAGGTCTTCTTCGGGCCCATAGACAAGCACATAGGACGGCCTCGCTTCCCGCGCGGCCATCCTGTCTTGGCTTCCGGACTGTTCCAGTATCAGATTCGTGGCTGAGGCCGTGCCCGCGTCCAGGGCCGTAAACACGACTTCGCCAGCATACCAGCTGCTCACATCACCCTTGTTCAGTTGCCAAACCGGCGATGGCTTTCGCCAGACCCAGACGTCTCCCGTTTCACTAAAGCCCAGCGCCGTTTTGCCATAGGCATGGATGAACTGCATCGGCGCGGGCACATGGGCGGCAAACTCTGCAGCAGCTTCCTGTCTCAGCGTGTTGTTGGCTGTCTTGACGAACGTTTTCAGCAGACCGACAGTAGCAGACACAAAGACCAATGCCGCAACGAAAATGATGATTGTAGACGTGTCCATAATGCCCCGGCCAATCTCTTGTGGAGAGACGTGTCTAGGGGCATTGGCGACAGATCACTACACCCTTGGGGGGTATAGGCGCTTGCGTGGCCCGTATTTGCCAGACGCCCCCCTGTCCCTATTCGCTGAACAGGTCCAACTGCTCTTCCTCTGAGCCACGCGGGTCCACTTCCGCAATGGCGTAGCTGGTGGCGGTGACGACGCCAAACGGCTCCTTGTCTTCCTCTGGCGTATCCTCATAGCGCACGGCACGTGTCACCATCAGCACTGCCAAAATACCCAGCGATACACCGGAGAACACAAAAAGCCCCGGCGCACCAAGGGACCGCGTCATGACAAGACCTGCCAGCACAGGCCCCAGCGCAGAGCCTATGGCCCAGATGGTCAGCATGCCCGCCATCATGGAAGTGACCTGTTCCGGGTTCGCCCGGTCCGCCGCATGCGCCACCGCGATGGCGTAACAGCTGAGAGAGCCGGCCCCGAAGGCCAGCGCGAGACCCAGAATGATCACGGCAGAGCCAAATCCTGCAAACATCACCATGCCCGCTGATGCGGCCGCCCCGGTTGTGGCCAGCACGCACAGCACGAGGCGCCTGTCCACGCGGTCGGAAATTGTACCTGCAGGCCACAGCGCCAGCATGGTGCCAATGGTTAGCGCCGCATTGAACTGCGCGGCAAACACGGTGCTGGTTTCCGGCATCACCTGAGAAGCATAAACCGGATAAAGCTGGGCAACGGCATTGTTCACAATCCCCACCGTAAAGGCTGCATAGACTGCGCCCGGCGCTTTCCGAAATATCTGCCGGGGCCCGAACGGCACCGCGCCGGAGAAGGATGGCTGCGCCCGGTTCGTCGCCGTCACCGGCAACAGCGATGCCGCAAACAGCGCCGCCAGCACCATGAAACCTGTCGTGAGACTGCTGATGCCCGCAATCACGAATGGCCCTGCCACAGCGCCCGTTTTCGAGATGAAGTAATAGAAGCCCAGCACCGCCCCGCGCTTGTCAGACGGTGCAGCATCGGCAATCCAGCTCTCGCCTGACGTCAGCAGCCCTGCGCAGCAAATACCCAGAAATACCTGCAATCCGGTCCAGACCAGCACGTTGATGCTGAGCGTGTAGGCGAGCGCCACTATCGCCGCGATCGCTGCAAAGAAGGCAAAAGACCGGATGTGCCCGATCCGCTTGATCTCGAACGGAGACAGATTGGTCCCGATCAGAAAACCGAGGGAAAAGGCTGACGCTACAAGGCCCAGCGCCGCATTGGAAATGCCCGCACTCCGCAAATTCAGCGCGATCAGAACTGACAAAGCAGACATTGCCGCCGCCAAAACGGTCAGCGCCGCGACAACCGCGATAATGTTGCGATAACCGGACACGACGGGGTCCGGCAGCGTGGGCGTATCTGTATCCATCATCGCCAGACTCATAACCAGTAAATTCGCGCATTGGCACCCCTTATGATACCGCGCGAACTGCAAGTTTACTTCGTAATGGAACGTAACTTAGATGTCGCCAAATCCCAGTGAGGCGTTCAGCGTAATGATCGCGGCGGCCAAATCGGCCTGAGTGTCGATCACGGTCTCGCGGCTGTCGATCAGCTGGCGCTGGGAATCCAGCACATCCAGAAAGCTCGACAGGCCTTCCCGGTAGAGAGCTTCCAGCTGGCGATAGGCCGACTCACTGGCCTCCACAGCGCGGTTCAGCTCATCCAGACGCTGCTGCAGCGCCTCAATGCGCACCAATGCTGTCTCGACTTCCTGAAGTCCCTCCAGCACGCTTGCCCGGTAATTCATCAGCGCAATATCAGCCTGCGCCCTTTGCGCATCCAGCCGCGCCTTGCGCGCGCCCGCATCAAACAGCGGCACATCCAGAATGGCGGACAGGCCAAGCGTGACCTGCTCGGCCACCGAATTGCTGGAGCCGCCACTGGCCTGGATCGTACCCGGCAGACGCAGCGACGGATACAGATCTGCCTTCCTCGCGCCGACAGAGGCCAGCTCTGCCACCAATTGCGCCTCGGCCGAGCGGATGTCTGGACGGCGGCGCAGCAAGTCAGCTGGCACTCCGGCGGACAGCGACCCCTGATAGGTCGGCAATTCTTCCTGGCGTTCAGTTTTCAGCACCAGATCTTCCGGACTGCGGCCCGCGAGGACGGACAGCGCATAATCGGCGCTCTTGCGCGTTGCTTCCAGCACGCCCTTCTGCGCACGGGTACGCGCCAGATCAGCGGCCACACGATCAACATCCAGTGCGGGCGAGAGGCCCGCGCCATAGCGAGACTGTACAATCTCCAACGTCTGCGTCTGCAGATCCAGAGAGGATTGCAATAATTCGAGACGCGCCTCGGCGCGGCGCAGTTCGATATATTGAAGCGCGGCCTGACGCGTTACCAGCCGGCGCACATCATTGACGGAGATCCGCGCTGCTTCCAGACGCGCCATCGCGGCCTGCACGCTACGCTTGTTGCCGCCGGCAATGTCCACATCATAGCCGAGCGTACCGCCTGCTGCTGCGGTGATATCGCCGTCCACGCCGCCGGTCAGTACCGAATTCAGCTGCGTCTGCATGAAACCATCAAACGAAGGCAGCAAGGCAGACCCGGCAATCGCGACGTCCGCCTCCCGCACGCGTACATTCGCGAGGGCAATATCAATATCGAGATTCTGTTCCAGCACGGCATTCATGACACGGGAGAACTCCGCATCATCGAACTTCTCCCACCACTCAGCATCCATAGCCTGCTCTGCAGACGGATTGATCTGCGTCAGGTAGTCCTCTGCCACCGGAATGGCCGGGGGCTCGGTTGACGGGCCAACCATGCAGCCCTGCAGGACAGCCAGGCAGGCGATTGCCGAAATTGAATACTTCATTCTGCAGGCCCCATATGCGTCTCAGGCGTTTCGCCATGAACGCTTTTGAGTTCATGATCCAGCGCCTTGCCGCTGGAGGTCCGCGTGCTCGCAAACCGGGCGATACCAAGATAAAGAACCGGCGTCAGGAACAGGGTGAAGACAGCCGCCAGCCCCAATCCCCCGAAAACGACCCAGCCAATCGCCTGGCGTGCCTCGGCCCCTGCCCCGCTGGACAGGATCAGCGGCACAGCGCCCAGCGCAGTGGAGATCACCGTGATCAGGATTGGACGGACACGGATGGAGGCCGCCTGCTGCACGGCTTCGCGCACAGACTTGCCTTCGCCTCTCAACTGGTCAGCAAATTCAACCAGCAGAATGCCGTTCTTCGCCATCAGGCCGATCAACAGGATCAGCCCAATCTGCGAGAAGATGTTCAACGACGTTCCCGTCAGCGCCATCGCATAGATCGCCGCTGCCAGGCCGAATGGTACTATCAGCATGATCACCAGCGGGCTGGTAATGCTTTCAAACTGCGCGACGAGTGCCAGGAACACGATGATCAGGGCAAAGCCGAAGGTCAGCAGCAATTCGTGGGAAGACTCTTCCAGTGTGGCGGCCTCTCCCTGCAGAACAAGGTTCATGCCGCTTGGAAGCAGCTCAGCCGCTATCGCCTGAATCTCAGCAACGGCATCCGCCATCGGCGCGCCTGTTGCAACATCCATTTCAAACTGGATTGCCCGGCGCTGTTCCACACGGTCCAGCTGGGCCGCGACGCCTTCTTCCACGATCTTGGTGAGGCTGGAGAGCGGAATCAGCGCACCCGTGGATGAGCGGACATAGAGGTTGCTCAGATCCGCTGGCGATACGATGGCTGTGGCCCGGGATTCCAGGAAGATCGGAATGGTCTCATCATTCACGTTCAGATCGACCAGATCTTCCCCTCCGACCATGGCTCTCAGAGTCAGGGAAATCTCTTCTAGGGGCACTTTCAGATCCGCCGCACGGCGACGGTCGATCTCGACGCGCAGCTGGGGCTGGGTCGGCTGATAGGAAATCTCCGGATTGGAGAGGATGGCGGATTGCGTTTCGATGCGGTTTGCCATCTCCCGCGCGACCTCGTAAATCTCCTGATAGTCCGCACCGGTGATAGCCACCTGAAGCCCCGCGCGGTTGCCCCACCCCACGGCCAGGCTGCTGCGCCCGAAGGCAGAGGCCCGTGCGCCCGGAATATGCGACAACGGCTCACGCAGGCTGGCGATAATGTCCTGCTGACTTCTTTCGCGCTCTTCCCAAGGGGCCAGCTCCGCCGTCACCATGACGCGGTTCGGGTCCCACTGGCCAACAACGGTAAACAGGGATTGCACTTCACCGCTGTCGAGCAAGGGCTGGAAGATTTCCTCAATCTGATCGGCCTGGCGCTCCATATAGGAAAGGCCAACGCCATCCGGCCCGGTCGCAAACACCTGAATGCGACCGCGGTCTTCCGGCGGCACAAGCTCGCTGTTCAGATTCTTGAAGGCGAAATAAGCACCGCCAGCCAGCGCGATGGAGATCAGCACGGTGATGATCGGGTGCACCAGGCTGGCATTCAACGCGCGGTCATAGCCGCCCTGCAGCACGCTGCCGATGGAGGAGATGAAACCCGATTTATGCTCTGTCTCTTCCTTGAACTTGAACTGCGCCGCAATCGCCGGTGCGATGGTCAGCGCCACAAAGGATGAGATGATCACGGCAATGGCCAGCACAAACCCAAACTCCCGGAACAGGCGCCCGGTCATGGATGGCAGGAAGGAGATCGGCACGAACACAGCGACCAGCACAGCGGTCGTCGCGATGACGGCGAAGAACACCTGCTCTGTGCCCAGTACGGCTGCGGCGCGGCGCTTCAGGCCTTCAGACTGACGGCGCTGGACGTTCTCCAGCACGACAATCGCGTCGTCCACAATCAGACCGGTCGCCAAAACCAGGGCCAGCAGGGTCAGCAAATTGATCGAAAAGCCAAACGCCCAGATACCTGCCAATGTGCCGATCAGCGCAACCGGGATCGTCACAGCCGGAATGATCGTCGCCTTCAGGGAGCCGAGCGACAGCCAGATCGTCGCGATCACGATCAGGATCGTGATCAGCAGGCTGGTTACCACTTCACTGACAGAGGTTTCGATGAAGACGGCCTCATCAGACGTGATCAGAATCTCCACATCCGGCAGGCGATTGTTGAGCAGGTCGACCTTCTTCTTGATGCCATTGGAAATCGCGATCGTGTTGGATTGCGCCTGCCGCACTACGCCCAGGCCGATCACGGGCGCACCATTCAGGCGCAACATGTTCTCGGCATCAGCCGGGGCCAGCACAACATCCGCAACATCTCCGATACGGATCGGGTCGCGGATGATCACATCCTTTACCAGTTCCGGCGTCGCAGCCGTCGCTTCGGCTCGCACCAGCAATTCCTGGTCATCCGATCGGAAGCTGCCAACCGGCACATCAAAGGGCGCGGCCCTAAGGGCCGTTGCAACATCACTGATCGTAAAGCCAAAGCGGTTGAGGCGCAGCGGATCGATCACCACGCGCATCTGACGCTCACGCGTGCCGAATTCCTGCAGCGTGGCAACGCCTTCCACCGCAAGCAATTCAGGCGAGATATCCTTTTCGATAATCCGGGTAAGTTCATCTTCGGGCACCGTGTCACTGACAACGGCAATCGTCATGATCGGAGAGGCATCCTCATCCGCTTTGGTAACGAAGATGTTCTCCACACGATCCGGCAATTGGCGGTTCACGCGGCTGACGGCTTCGCGCACATCCGAGGCGGCCACGTCCAGGTCCACACCGGGATTGAATTCGACACGAATACGCGCGCTGTTCTCTTCACTGGAAGAGACAATCTCCCGAATGCCGGAGACGCGTGCAACGGCGCCCTCCAGAACGCTGGTCACTTCCGCATCGATGGTTTCCGGCGCGCCGCCCGGCAAGGTTGCCCGCACCATGACAATGGGCTGGTCAACATCCGGCAACTCGCGCACCTCTGTGCCGAACAGGGCCGCCAGGCCCGCAATGATGATCAGCAGGTTGAGGACCGTAACAAAAAGGGGACGGCGGACAGCAAGTTCCGCAATCCCGCCGGAGCGGCGAAAATGCATTATTCCAGAGCCCCTTGAGCCGACACCGCGCCAGAAGGTACATCCAGGCTGATTTCCTTGCGCGACTCCACAATGTTCATCACCGGCGTACCATCACGCACCTTCTGAACGCCTTCGGCGATGATCAGATCACCTTCCTGAAGATCGGCACGAACCAGGACGCGGCCTTCCTTGCGGTTGATGATCGTCACCGGCATGCGCTTGGCCTTGCCATCCTCGACCGCCCAGAGATACGGGCCATCACCGCCCCAGACGATGGAGGCTTCCGGCACTTCCGGATAGGCATCGCCGGCCACATCGAAGCTGACACGAAAGCTCATGCCCGGGCGCAGCACATCAGCGGAATTGTCGATGGCCGCGCGGACCGTGAAGGATCGTTGCTCCACATTGATCCGGCTGCCGACGACGGTGACTTCCGCTTCAACCCTGGCATCCACACTGGCGAACGGATCAACATGCAGGATGCTGCCCGTCTCGATCTGGCCGAACAACTGTTCCGGCAGGGAGAAGTCCACGAACAGCACGTCGCGGTCATCAATGCGCGTTATCTCTGTAGACTGAGTGACGCGCGCACCGGCATCAATATCCGTAAAGCCGACATAGCCAGAGAACGGCGCCCGCACCACACGGTCAGCCAGCAACTCTTTCGCCACATCCAGGTCTACCTTGGCGGCCTCAACGGCGGTCTTGGCGGCATCTATCTGGCTGGTGGAAACCGCGCCGGGCACGTCAATGCGCTGGTAGCGCTCCAGCAATTGCTGGGCATCCTTCAAGGCGATTTCGGCCTTCGCCACTGCCAGGCGCTGCTGGACATTGTCCAGCTGGGCCAGAACCGCGCCCTTCTCGACATACTGCCCGGAGACAAAATTTACAGATGTGACCAGACCTGAAGTTTCAGGAAAAATCGTCGCCGCGCGCTCGGCGCGGGCCGTCCCCACCGCCTCTACCTTCGCGGCCTCATTGGTCAGCCGGACAGGCTCTGCAATGATACGCACACTGTGCTCAGCCCCGCGCGCAGCCGGTTGCTCCGCCTCAATAGACCCGCCGCAAGCTGTGACGAGCAAAACGCCCGGCACCAGAGCGAAAACTAAAACCTTGTTTAACAACACTTTTCTCACCAGAACCGATAGACCGCCCAAACATACCTCTACTTAAACGGCCTAAACGCCAGAAACCGTCGCAGAAATCTCGTATTTTGCTGTCGTAGGCACAGGGGTGCCCACGCAACTGTCAGCAAGTATCTATAAAGGCAGATAAATTGATATTGCTCTAAGACCAGTCATTCCTGCGCTTTTACAGAATTAATGTTCCGGGCCGCTTTATTCATATATCAAACCACGTGGCGCGATGAAAACTCGCCCTCGGCCACGCCGCAAGGCGTTGCGCAAGACTCATCCGAGTTGCCGCACTGCCCCGTCCTGTGTCATCCCCGCCCACATTGCGGTCAGCGCACCCGTTTACCCTGAAAAGGTGACGCAGAACTGTATGCAGAAGCACACACAAACGTCATAAAAATTTCATCTGCACTCCAATCTTTCATGCCCTTTACAGACTTTTGGTGCGCTCCTTCCACCTCAAAGGGACAAAGCAGGCGACTGTAGTGGAATTGCCGCATATCTGTTGCAAAACCTTGATTTGAGACGGTTCCCGGCTGTGACTAACCAGCGCCCGGGGCGGCCATGTTGCGCCGCACACAAAGACGGGTTGAACCATGAAACGTTATTATCTCTCCGCGACGGCGATCGCGGCCATCGGCATTTCCAGCCAAATTTCTGCATACGCACAAACTGCGCAGCCAGACGATTCCCGTCGTCTGGAAGTTGTCACCGTGACAACGCAGAAACAGGAACAGTCCCTTATCGACGTGCCGATCAACGTCTCGGTCACCAGCCAGGACCTAATCGACAAACTGGCCGCCGATGATCTGGAAGATCTTGGCAACTTCATTCCGGGCCTTTCCGTTCAGGCACAAAGCCTCAACGCGCCCAGCTACTCCCTTCGCGGTGTAGTTTCGGACAGCGGCACCCCGCGCGTTGCCATGTTCCAGAATGGTGTGGCCATCGGTAACCCAGGCTTTGCTACGAACCTGGCTATCTATGACATGGAGCGCGTTGAGGTCGTCAAAGGCCCGCAGGCCACGCTGTTCGGCCAAGGCGCTCTCGTCGGCGGCATCAACTTCATTCAAAACCATGCGTCTCTGAACGAGAATTCCGGCTCCCTGACTCTGGAAGGTGGCGATTACAGCTTCCTGCGCGCCGAAGGCCACTATAATTATGTTCTCAGCGATACGCTGGCGGTTCGTGTCGCCGGTCAGGTCAAAAACATGGACGGATATGTTCCGAATACCGCCAACTCACCGGATCTGATGGGGCAGGACACAACGGCTGTGCGCACCGCTATCCGCTGGGCTCCGACTCCAAAACTCACGGCGGACCTCTATGTGAACTATCAGGAAGACGACTCCACCGGCACGCAGTTCACCTCCGGCTTCTTACCCGTCAATGGCAAGGTTGACCCGTATGGCGCCACGGCCATGAACGTCAATGAAGACCAGGTCCGCGGCAAGCTCGGCAATGATCGTGAACTCTTCTATGTCACGGCAAACGTCGAGTATGACCTGAACGATGCCTGGTCCCTCACCTCTTTGACGGACTACCGCAACCTGTTCTCAAACGAAGCCTGGGACTCTGACGGCATCGAAGCGAATATTCTCCAGTTCTATCAGGCCCGCCAGGCCAACACGTTCAGCCAGGAACTGCGACTAAACTATGATGCCGGTGGCAAGCTGACCGCCTTCTTCGGCGGCAACTACTTTACGATCAGTGGCAAGGACGTGCTGCGCTTCTCCACGGACGAGGCCTATGCCCAGTCCCTCTTCGCATCGCGTCTCGCAGGCGCAGCGAATCTAACGGTCCAACAGGCTGCCGCCCTCCTGCAACAGGGCGGTGTCCCAGGCGGCGAGAATTTCGGCAGCTTCGACAATCCTCTTCAATATTCGGCGCTTGCCGCCCTACTTATGAACCAGATCGTTCCACTTTATGGCGAACATCTGGAAGAACAGGTCTCGACCGATGGACGCGACACGTATGACATTTTTGGAGACATCACTTATGCCGTCACGGATCGCCTTAAACTGACTGGCGGTCTTCGTTATACAAAAGAAGATCTCGATTCTAGCCGTATCGGCCACGTTCTGAAGGGCAATCCATATCTGGGTGGCCTGAATGGCGTTACCCTCTCACCGACCCTTCTTCTTAGCGCCGCAACCCTGGACAATCTGGCCTCAGCCTCCGAAGACACAGATGGTGCCTTTACATGGCGCCTGAACGCGGCTTACCGCGTCTCTGATAACATCAACACCTGGGTCGCCTATGGGCGTGGCCGTCGTCCGGAAGTTTTGAGCGCAGAGGGCGCCAATTACAGCCTGATTGACGCCGAAACGCTGGACAACGTCGAAGCTGGTATCTTCGGTCGCTTCTTCGATGAGCGCCTGCAGATGACGAGCTCCATCTATTACGGCCAGTACAAAGACTTCCAGACGACCAAATTCGACCCGATCCAGGGCGTTTTCATCACGGAGAATTCTGGCAACGCCACCCAATATGGCTTTGAATTCGACGGTCAGGCGCTGGTGTCAGAGAATGTCCGCCTACTGGCGACTTATGCCTACACGCACTCCCAGTATGATGATGAAGATGATGACGGCAATCCGCTGCAATTCGCCGGCAACAGCTTCCGCATCAGCCCGGAGCACAGCTTCTCTCTCGCCGCAGACATCACCATCCCTGCGGGTGGGTACGGGCAGTTCTCCATCGTGCCAACCTATATCTGGAAAGGCGATCACTTCTTCGAAGATGACAATGGCTACGACTATGTGGCCGACGGCAATGGCGGCTTCAGCCGGGTTCGCGAGACGTATCCGGATGGCACACCGGTCGATGAGTTCCAGGATGCTTATGGCATTGCCAATCTCCGCATCGGCTTTGACAGCGCCAGCGAACGTTGGGGTGCCTATGTCCTCGGCGAGAACATCTTTGATGAGGAATACCTGATCGACGTCGGCAACACAGGCGGTGCATTTGGTCTGCACACGATCATCCGCGGCAAACCGCAAATGCTGAAAGCGGGCGTCTACTTCAAATTTTGATCCCACCTGACCTGGCCGGAGCAAGCTGATTGCTCCGGCCTTTTTCTTTTAAAGACAGGCACACACCATGAAATATTTTCTTGCTGCCGCTCCTGTTCTGTTGCTCGCTGCATGCGGCCCGGCACAGGAAACCAAGTCAGCCCAGACACCCGTTGCGCCTCAAGCTGGGGCAAGCGCACCAGAAACGCAGGCAGAGACCAAAGCCTTCAAGACCCTGACCGGCGAGGCCCCAATCATCATCGCCCATCGCGGCGCAAGCGGCCTCTTCCCGGAACACACGATCAAGGCCTATGAAACCGCCATTGAACAGGGCGCAGACTTCATTGAGCCGGATCTGGTCATGAGCTCTGATGGCGTTCTCTTTGCAAATCATGATGGCTATCTGTCTGATACGACAGACATCGCCGATCACCCTGAATTTGCAGACCGCAAAAAAGTTCGTCAGACACCCCTTGGTGATCGCGAGGATTGGTGGTCTGACGACTTCACCTGGGAAGAGCTGAAAACCTTGAAAGCGCGTCAGCGTGTCGAGGCCCGTGACCAAGAATATAATGACCAGTTCGATCTCGTCTCCTTTGACGAAATTTTAGATCTGGTGACAGAGCAGGCAAAGAAAGGCCGCACAGTCGGCCTGCACATTGAAGCCAAATGGCCGAGCCATTTCTCCTCTGTAGGGTTGGACATGGTTGATCCCATTCTGGATGCCATGGACGCCAAAGGCCTGAAAGCCGCAGGCATTCCGGTCTACATCCAGTGCTTTGAACCGCAATTCCTGGCTGAAGTCGCCAAGAAAAGCGACATCCCGCTGATCCAGAATCTGATCGGCCCGCCCTATGACAAGATGCTGGGAATGGAAATCAGCCTGGATGAGGTCACAACAGCTGGCGTCGGCGCCAACAAGACCATGATCCTCAACGAGGATGGGACGACGACAGACTATATCAATCAGGCCCACGACAAGGGTCTTCTGGTTCATGTCTTCACGGTCCGCGATGATGAGCCGGCCCCCGGCTTTGCAGACTCCCGCGCAGAACTGCGTGCCCTCTATGACGCAGGTGCCGACGGCATCTGGACAGACTATCCCGGCACCGCAGTGGAAGTTCTGGAAGGCTACGAAACGACAGAGCAGTAAGCTCTGCCGCGTCTTCCATGACCTCATAAAAAAGGCCGCACCTTATGACAGGTGCGGCCTTTCTTCTATGAAAAGTAAAACAGACCTGATCAGCCAGGGATGTTCGCCTCAAATGTCACACTTAGAGGCTTGCGGAACCCGATCTGGGCATTCAGTACTGTGAATGTTAGAATGACCTTGTCTTCATCCCCGTTCAAGCGCACCGTAAGCGGCGTTTCGGAATTGCGTTCGGCGTGAACAGAATCACCTGTGTTCTGGAATGTCGCCTCACTGGTATTTAAAAGCGTAAAGCTCAGCGGGCAGGCATTGACCAAACTGACCGGTAGCACTGTGTACTTTCCGTCAAATGCCGACGGCTCCAATGATAGACAGGCCTCCACTACGGCGCGGACGTCGTCTTCCCGGCCGAGCAGATCGTCATAGGACCAGGCGACCGTATGTTTGTTGAATAGCGCATCCTTGAAGGCATCCTGTGTATGTGCCTTGGCCAGAACGAGAGTCATCGGACGATGTCCGCCATGGCCAGCCTCATGCGTCCAGTCAACCAAGCCATGAATATCCGATGTCCCAAGAACCGTCAGGTTATTATCGAGGGCAATTTGAAGCGCATGTTCTGAATGGCCGTCCAGCGTGCCGTTCACCACTTCAACGCCCTGCAACAGGCCCCCCGCAATCAGTTCCTTGTGGTAATCCGTCAGTCGGGCAATCCCGTCCGGCGTATGCGGCAGCCAGTTCGGATGGTTCAGAAACACAAAAGCTCCCTGCGCTTTTGCGGCAATCAGTGCATCTTTCGGGTCATCCTGCAGCAGGGCATTGGCATCGTCCAGAAAGATCGCATTAATATGCCCATGCGGCGGACCTCGCGTTACCTCTGCCCCATTGATGACGATCAGCTCATCATAGTCAGATCGTTCTCGTGTCTCTTCGGCGATCTGATAGGATCGGTTGCGGTCCGGATGCGGAATATCGGCCTTGTGCGGCTGGTGTTCCAGATGCTCTGTCACTGCCAAAACCTCCAGACCGTCCTTGTGCGCCTCCTGAACACGGATAGAGGGCCAGACTTCCCCATCGGAAAAGACCGAATGCGTATGCAGGTCAGCCGCCAGTATGATCCGGCCATCCTTTGTGTTGGGAAACTCTACGGCACGCTCATGCGCCGAGGCTCCACATGCGACGACGGCCACCATGGCTGCCGCTGACAATAGTTTCGTTTTCATCCACCCACTCCTTCACTTGGTTGTATTCTATGCAAACACGGCCAGGTCACATGGCCATGACAGATCACAGATCTTTCGTAGTGACATCCAGATCGGTCTTGACCGGCGAGTCCGCTCGGCCGGAATCCTCAACGATGCGGAACTCCCCGCGGCATGTATCGCCTGTAAAGCTCGCCCGCAGATAGCCGCGCTTCTGACCATTCAGATAAGACACATGCGGATTTTCATCGCGCACAATTTCCATGCTTCGCGCCCAGGAGCAGAAAGAGGAAATGGAACTGCCAACCAGTTCATGGCCTATCCGTCGCGATGATGGATCGAACTGGTTTTCCCGCAGCGTCGAAGCCATCGCCGTATGCCAGTCACCAGTCAGGAACACCGGATTGGACACATCATGACGTGCCAGCACGGAAGACAGGCGGTCACGCGCTGCCGGATAGCCATCCCAGCTATCCATATTCTTCACCGGCTCTTCCGGCGCTTCGGTATAGCGGTAGGATGTGAACCATATCTGAGTGGCGATCACATTGAAATTCGCTTCAGAGCGCTTCAGTTCCCGCGTCAGCCAAGCCTCCTGCTCACTGCCCAGCATACTGCGTTTCGGGTCCAGCGCCCCATCGCAATAAGGCTTCCGTCCATCGCCGCACGGCTGATCGGACCGGAATTGCCGCGTATCCAGCAAATGTACCTGAGCCGGGCCAAAACGGTATTTATTATACAGCTGCAAAGCCGGCTGCATATTCTTCAGCACCGGCGGCTGCTCTATCGGCATATGCTCATAATAGGCCTTGAAAGCGGCGTACTTCCGAACCTGGAATTCCAGCGGCGTCTGTTTCTCCGGGTCCTGAGGAATGTCAGCCGCCCAATTATTGTCCACTTCATGATCATCCATCGCAACGATCCATGGCGCAGCGGCATGGGCCGCCTGCAAGTGCGGATCAGACCGATAGAGTGCATAGCGATTGCGATAGTCCCACAGCGATGTGATCTCACCACTATTATGCTGGCGCACGATCTCGAAAAGACGGCGCTCACCGCCGCCAACATCCATCATGCGCGCCCCCAGCGGGCTGATCCCGCCCTCATAGATATAGTCACCGACATGAACCACACAGTCCGGAGACCACTCGGCCATGTCGCGATAGGCCGCATAATTACCCGTTTCATAATGCTGGCATGAGGCAAGCGCGATCTTTGCGGACGCATCTGCCGGATTGGAAGTGCGGGTCCGCCCGACAGGGCTCTCCTCATCGCCATAATAGAACTGGTAGAAATACTCGCGGCCTGGCTGCAACCCCTTCACCTTGACGTGTACGGAGTGCGCCTTGTCACCTGATGTTTCTACAACACCATCCTGCAGCGTCTTGCGCATGGCGGCGTCACTGCAGACCCGGTATCGTACCTGGGCGATGCCTTCGGGCATACCGCCGCCCTTCAGCGGCTCCGGCGCCAAACGTGTCCAGAGAATAACGCTATCGGGATGGGGAGACCCTGAGGCCACACCCAGCGTGAAATGCGGCTTGCTGCTTTGTGCGTGGGCCAGCTTGGGCACCCAGAGCGCAGCACCTGATGAGGCAAGAAACAGACGACGGGAAAACATGGGGCAAAACCTTTGCGAAGCTTTTGAAAAGGAGGGCCCACCGGCGGGGGATATCGCCGGTGGCCAGCCGTCCAATGCGGGCGAACGCCTGACCGGGCTTTCGCCCGGTCAGGTCATTGGACGGTTAAAAGGAGTACTCGTACTGGATCCAGAACGAGCGCGGCTTACCGTTCCAGCCATACTGGCGATAATAGGCCGCATCGTTTGGCCCGATCTCGCCTCGAACAGCCGCCCGGTCGCGCGTATAGCTTGATCCGCCTGAGGCCCGCTCGAAATAATCTTCACCCAGAAGGTTCACACCGCGGATCAGGAAGCGGTGCTGTTTCTCATCTCCCAGGAAGTACTGAACAGACCCGTTGAGTACGAAATAGTTACCGAAGTTCAGACGCTCAAAGACGCGCTCGCCCTGCGGATTGACCAGTCGGGCCACAGACGTGCCGGAATTGGCAAACTCGTCGCCCTGCCAACGCGGATTGAGGGAGAAGACCCAGCGATCATTGGGCTTGTAGGTGATCAGGCCGGACAGCGTCCAGTCAGGGCGCTCGGTGGACTGGATCTTCCGTGCACTGCCGCGAACACCCGGAATGATGTAGCCATCCGGTGACAGCAGCGCAGCAGATGCCCCTCTGGAGATCAGCGTGTCCAGTTCTGCAGCGGAGTAGCTGCCGTCCAGCGTGATGCCAGTGCCTTCAAGCCGGGCAAACTGGCCATAGGTCGCGTTCTCTTCAAGCGATTCCATCTTTGTGAAAGAGAAGTCAGCCGCCCATTTGTCCAAGTCGAAGGCCACATCGATGGTGAAGCCTTGGATCTCCTGGGTGTTCAACGCGTTGACGGCAACCCCCTGGCTGGCCTCAAGAGATTTGGACGCTGCGTAGGAACAGAAGGAATCCGGCGGGATGATTGACTTACGGTTGTTCTGGATCGCAGATGTATCATTATCCAGATCCGGATAGAGCGGATTTGCAACATCGTTTGCATACTGCAAACACACTTGGCCGATCGTGCGGGAAGAGAAAAGGTTCTCAATCTGGGTCTCAAAATAGCCAAGCTCAATATTGTAAGTGCCGCCGAACATGTCACCATCGATACCCGTACCGATATTGAAAGCATCAACCATTTGCGGTTCCAGACCTGGATTGATGTTGGAGCCGGAACCAAAGGCACCAATTTCATCAATCTTGGGCAGGCTGTAGGATGTGCCGCCGGATCCACGGGCATAAAGACCATAACCAAGGTTCTGGCGCAGACCGACCTTCCAGACAGACTGGTCATCGAATTTATCATTGAAGTCCTGACGGGCCGCGAAAGAACCGCTAAAGCCATCGAGAACAGGCAGGCTGAGGCGCAAATCACCATAAATGCCCGTACTGCTCAGCGTTACATTCCGAACTCCGAAATCTTCGTCGGAATTGTCCTCATAGCTTGTATTCTGAATACCCGCGACGACTTCCACCATGTCGTTCAATGTGTATGTCGCACGAGCATTGAGGCCATAATCGGTGTAACCGGACTCTCTCTGGTCAACCGTTCCGAATCCCTTTGTCGGGCCGCCATCGCCGAAGCTCGCCGTAGACTGGATGACATAGCCGATGGGATTGCCAATCGGGAACGGGTTGTCAAATGTGCCGTAGGGCTGGCCGTAATAGGGACTGTCCGGATCATTGTTCAGCCAGAACGAGCGCTCAATGCCGTCCGGCGTGTTTGCCGGGTTGTCATATGCGCCGCCCGCGCCGCCGTATGGATTCGTCACACAGCCAGCCGGAAGTCCCGGAATGTCTGCGGCGAACGCCTCGAACTGCGAAGCCGTGCTGAAGCTGGTGATCCCCTGGTCGGCCGCCAGGGCCTGAATGTCTTGCGGCAAATCCTGAACGCGCGGGATCTGACAGATGCGGGCGTCGATCTCGTTATTCTTCAATTGCGGGTTCTGGTAATGCCCCTCGATTTCCAGCTTCAGCTTGTCATTGAAGCGGTGCTTGAAGGACGCATTGTAAATCGGAAATTCCGTGAAGTTAGGCTGGAAGACTGTGGACTGCGGGAAGGAGTCACGGAAGTCGACCGTAGAATAGGAGGCGCCCAGACGCAGCTCTGTTTCCGGGGCAATCTGCCAGAGATATTTCAGACCCAGGCTGTTGTAGCTGTAAGGAAATTCGTGGCGGCCGCCCAAAGCCAGCACATTATCGCCATACGCCTCTTCAGAGAACAGCTCGTGCGCGTCCGTCTCATAGGAACGACCATATACCAGGAAGGAATGTTTTCCCTCCTTGTCGAGCGGCACGGAAATATTACCGTAGATCTCGCGCGTCTTGAATGCGCCGGCATAGACCCCGAATTGTCCTTTCAGCGTCCCATCAGGCTCTTTCGTCTTTACACTGACCACCCCAAGACCGCCATTTGACCCGAAGTACAGGCTGTTGCCGCCGCGATACACTTCAACAGAACTGATCATACGTGGATCAATCGCTGTGGCCGGCCAGAGGTCTTCCAGCGGTGAGGACCGGTCAAAATACGGTACGCCATCGACTAGCAACAGTGTATCCCGGTCAGTGCCGCCATCGATGCGGATCGTGAACTCGCCCTCATCCGGGGAATAGCCGATATTGGCCCCGCGGATCAGGCCAGATGCCAGCTCGCCAAAATTGGTGAAGCCCCCTGTTTCAATCTCCTCATCCGTGATCAGCTGCACCTGGGTACCATATTCAGCGAAATCGATGGCCAGGTCGCTGACCGATGCGTCAACCGCCTGCCCTTCAACGCGAATTGTTTCCAGGCGCTTTGTGTCTTCCCCGCCTGCATCCGGCTCTGCCAGCGCAGCAGGAATGGCAGCCGTCGCCAGAAGGGCGCTCAAGCTGAACTTCAACATTCTGTTCATAACAAGTCTCTCCGTATAACCCCATCACCCACCGGTCATCGGCGGGCCGCGGCAACACGTAGGAAAATGTTGCATTGCCACACCGCCGCTCTAGAGGCCGAACGCAACACTTACATGAAGATTAAGCAAAACTTAGATGAACTGTATTTACTTCAAATGCGATTTATAATTGAGAAATACTCAACATAGAGATCAATGATAGCTGGAGTTGAAAATGGCCCATGGCTTTGCACCCTTTGGGGCAGATGATGTTGCCGCGATTGCGCGATCCACGCGCGGATACCTCATGGACTGGGATGGGTGCTGCGCCATTGAGAATACACTGTCTCCTGTAGCAGCGCGCTTTCTGAAGGCCAATCACGACTGTGTTGCCATTGTCTCAAACAATTCCACACAAACCCCGCAGGACTTTCTGGAAATCCTCTCCACCGCGGGTATTGATATGCAGGCGGAGCAAATCATTCTGGCGGGCATGGAAGCCATATACACTGCCGGCAAATATGTCGGCAGCCAGGTCATGGTGATGGGAGATCCGCATATGCGAGGCATCGCGCACAATGCCGGGTTGCAGCTGACTCAGGAAGAGGCTGACATCATCGTCTTGTTGCGTGACACGCGCTTCACCTATCGCCGCCTTGAGCGTGCCGTGAACAGTCTGCGTCAGGGGGCCAGACTGATCGTGGCCAATCCTGACCTGACGCATCCAGGCCGGAATGGCCACGTCAAACCGGAAACCGGCGCGCTGCTGGCGGCGCTGAAAGCCTGCATCGATCCGGACGCGGCAGAGATTGAGATCATCGGCAAACCCGGCCCGCACCTTTTCCTCAAAGGATGCAAAGCGTTAGGCCTGTCACCGTCACAAGTCGTCATGCTGGGGGATAACCCGGCGACGGATCTGGCTGGCGCCAAGGCACTGGGCATGAAGGCCATTCTGACCTCTACCGACACGCCGGAAATCTTTGAAATCCTGTTGCGTGAGCGCTCAGCCTAAAAGCGCTTCAGGGACAAAACATCGAATGTTTTCTTGAGAGTATCGGTCGCACGGTCATAATCAGCCAGCGCCAGCGCGGCGATCAGCGCATCAAGTACGCAGAGCTGGGCGATGCGGCTGGTCATGGCTTCGGTGCGGAACTTTGTTTCCCGCGCCATGGTGAACAGTTTGACATCGGCATAGGCCTGCAGCGGGCTGCTGGAAAAATTGGTCACGATGATCGTTTTCGCGCCCGCATCCTTGGCCAGACGCGTAGCGGCAAGTGTTTCATGTGTTGCGCCAGAGTGCGAAATTGTCAGCACGGCCACGTCCGGACCAGTCCGAGAGGCGCTGATCGCCTGTACATGGCTGTCCACCACAACCCGCGCATCCAGACCGATACGCAACATGCGATATTGCGCGTCCTCCGCGATCGGGGCAGACGAGCCGATGCCATAAATCTCCACCCGCTTGGCGTTACGAATGATGTCCACGGCGGCTGCCACCGCATCGGCATCAAGGATGGATAGCGTGTCCTTCAGGGCCTGTATGCCCGCATGAAACATCTTGCGGCAAACGGTAGGCGTATCATCCTTGGGCTGCAGATCCTCATGGATGAACTGAACCGGCTGCACAACCTCCTGAGCCAGACTCAACTTCAATTGCTGAAAGCCTGAAAGGTCCAGCTGGCGGCAGAGATTGATGACACTGCCATCGCTCGCGCCGGTCGCTTCGGCCAGTTCGGTGACAGACATGCCGACCACCTGACGGGGATTCTCCAGGATGTAATCTGCAATGGATCGCGTGCTGGGACCGAGGGAGGTGTGGCGCACGCGGATGCGGGTCATGACATTATCCACGATGGGCACATCCGTGCGCCGGCGTGGCGCAGATTTTCGTTTGCTCTTGCTGTCAGTCATACCTGCCCTCTTATGAATTTATTGAATTATATTCAAACTACCTCAACGATATATGAATTCCGTAACACCAATGTCACAAGCTGATGTTATTCGCTGAGCCAATGATTTTGCGGCGCACAAAAGGTGGCTGCAGCAATGGGCTGACAGGGGAACACATATGCGAATCCTTTCATTTCTCATTCTCGCTATCCTGTCATTCCTACCTACCTCACGGGCTGTGGCCCAGGCCATTGGCAGTGCTGAAAGGCCGCTGCGGGTCATGCTGATCCCGGCAGATGGCGGCACGGAAGACGGCACGAAGGCGGACTTTCTTCCCCTGTTCAATGCCATCACACGAACCAGCGGCCTGCATTTCGAGGTCAAGACGGGCCAGAGCTATTCCTCCGTCATTGAAGGCATGTGCGCAGGGCTTGCCGACATCGCCTGGTTCGGCCCGGCCTCCTATATTGAGGCACGCGACCGGGACTGCGCCCAATTGCTGGCCGTGGAAGAGCGCGACGGCAGCTCCACCTATTATGCCGGCCTGTTTGTCAGCGCCAATTCGGATGCAAAATCGCTGGAGGATCTGAAAGGCGCGTCCCTGGCGCTCGGCTCCAGCCATTCAGCCAGCAGCTTTGCCTATCCCCTGGCCATGCTGGTCGAGGCTGGTATTGATCCGCTCAAAGATATCTCTGCCATCCGCATTACCGGCAGCCACACAAACAGCCTTCTCGCCCTGCGCAACGATCTGGTCGATGCAGCCGGGGCCTCCTTCATCTCATTCGAACGGGCGGTCAATCAGGGCGATCTGAACGCCGCGGATTTCCGCCTTCTGGCCAAATCCGACCCGATTCCCAATCCGCCCATCGCCATGCGGCCTGGCCTGCCCAGCAACATCAAGGCCAGCCTGAAAGCGGCCATGTCCACCGTGCATGAAGACCCGGATGTGCGGCCGGAGTCCATACGCGGCTATGGCGGCAAGCAGGTGGACCGCTACAATACGGAGGCGCCTGAAGCCCTGTTCGACAAGGTCGTCAGCACAACAGCCTTCCTGAGAGATGACTATCAGGCCGCCATCCTCAGAAAAGCTGACGCCTCCCAGCGCTTCTAGGCGCAGGGCAGCCCGCCATGACTGATCCGCTTGCCTCAGCCCCTGCCGCCCCTGCCCTTGACCTGAAGGGACTGACCAAATCCTATCGCAACGGGCCGACCGCACTGGACCATATTTCACTGACGGTTGATCAGGGCTGCTTCTGCGTCGTGCTCGGATCATCAGGCTCGGGAAAGTCCACCTTGCTGAAGTGCATCACGGGCCTTGTGACACCCTGCTCTGGCGAGATCCGCGTGAACGGCACCCCAATGACACGCAAGACGCTGCGTACCATCGGCATGGTGCATCAGGATTTCGGCCTAACCGAGCGCCTGACATCGGCACAGAATGTCATGGCGGGCGCGGCCTCCATCACACCCTCGTGGCGCATTATGCTGCAAGCCTATCCCCTGCCCGTTCAGCGAAAGGCCTGCCAGTTGCTGGCGCGTGTGGGTCTGACGGAGGCCCATGCCAATCGCCGCGTCAAGGCGCTCTCCGGCGGGCAGAAACAGCGCGTCGGCATTGCCCGTGCCCTGATTACCGACCCGAGCCTGATCCTGGCAGATGAACCCGTAGCAAGTCTGGACCCGCGAACCTCTGCAGAAATCATGCAGCTGTTGAAAGATGCCGCGCGGGAACGCAATGCAGCGGTGCTCTGCTCCCTGCACCAGATTGATCTCGCGCGCGCCTTTGCAGACCGGATCATCGGCCTGCAGGGCGGCCACATCATCTTCGATGGCCCGCCAGAAGAACTGGACCACGCGGCCCTCAGCACGATCTTCAAAGCGGATGAGACCGGACCGCGCCTGAAATTTGCGGTGGCCTGAGATGACAGATATCCCGACCTCTTCCGCCGCCCAGGCATGGCGCCTGAAACAGCCCTATGGTTGGCGCACCTTGCTGGTGCTGGCCGCCTTGTTTGTATTTGCCGCCGTATCTGCCGAGCGGATGCAGTTTGACCGTATGCTGAACCAGATAGGTGATTTTGCGTTCGCCAGTGTGGGCCTGAAGGAAGACTCCCAGATCGGCCGCGGCATGGGCGGCGTGTTTCAGGACATGTTCCCGATTGCCATTGCGGAACGCCGCCCGGTGGAGTTAATCGAGCATTTCGACGAGACAAACCTACCGCTTTTCTCTCATGTCGAGACAGTGCGTGTTGACCAGTCCAGCCTGGATCCTGACACCCTGCAGATGAATACGATCACCGTCGAAAAGGCCTATCTGGTCGAGCCGGTGGGCTATCTTGTCTATGTACTCGGAAAGATGGTCGAGACCATTGAGATTGCGGCATGGGCCAGCCTGATCGCCATTCTGTTCAGTCTGCCGCTGGCCTGGCTGTGTGCAGGAAATTACTCTCCTCATCCGATTGTCTATGGTGCTGCGCGGTCTCTGGTTTCCTTCTTTCGGGCGGTTCCGGAATTGATCAGTGCCCTGTTTCTGGTTCTGGCCTTTGGCTTCGGCCCGATTGCCGGAATTCTGGCGCTGACCCTGCATAGCATCGGCTTCCTGGCGAAATTCTATGCCGAGGATATTGAGAGCGCCGACACAGGCCCGCAGGAGGCCCTTAAGGCGGCGGGCGCCAACGATTTCACCATCTTGCGTCTCGCCGTTCTGCCCCAGGTGCTGCCCAGCTATACGGGCCTGTCCTTCTATATTCTAGATCGCAATATCCGCATGGCCACCGTGATCGGACTGGTCGGCGCCGGCGGCATTGGCCAGGAACTGAAAGGGCGGTTTGACATGTTCCAGTATGATCGCGTCGGCACGATCCTTCTGGTTATTTTCCTGACCGTGATGGCGCTGGATCTGATCTCGGCGCGCTTCCGGCGAGATATTGTGTGAAGCGACCAGCACCTTTGCCCGGCATGGCGGGGGCCATCCGGTTGGGTGAGCTGAATTCGGGTAGGAAATCCGTGTCAGGACGTGTCGGGTGCCGGCTCGCGATAGGCCGGGCACAACTCTGAGAGGGCCGCATGCAGGGCATGCACAAGCGCGCTCAGCAAGAGCGGTTGAGCGTCTTCTGTAAACTCGGCGGGCATATCACTGCCGAGCGCCGGGCGGTCCCACGCAGACACAACGGGGGCCTCGTATTTATAAAGGTTCTTCGGCTTGGGCTTGCGGACGTCCGACACGTATTTGATGCGGACGAATCCGCAGCGCGTGACGTTGAGCAGAAAGTCCTGACCCGTCTCTTTTTGATGAATCGCAATGGCCCACAGCTGCAGCCAGAGCCACGGCCAGAAGACCGGGTGGACATAGGCATAGGCCGGGGCGAAACGCGGATCAGACATGGATCCACTATACACCGGGTGCGGAGGGTGTCGGAAAAGTTTATTTTTGGGTCAGTGTTTGCTGCAGGTTGGGGGTGGTTTTTTGTGGGATAAGTGGCCGATGCTGTCATCCCACCAAAAAACGGCGACTGCCCGGATGAGCAGTCGCCGTTTTGTCTGGTCTGGTGCGCCTGATCAGGCGGCAGCGTCGATTTTCACCAGTTCGATGTCGAAGGTGAGATCCTTGCCAGCCAGCGGATGGTTTGCATCCAGCGTGATGGCGCTCTCATCCACAGCAACAACGGTGACCGGAACAACCTGGCCCGTCTGGGTCTGCATCTGCAGGCGAGTGCCAACTTCAGTCGGGATGTCTGCAGGGATCTGGCCGCGCGGCACTTCCTGGCGCATGTCCGGATTGACCGGGCCATAGGCTTCGTCAGCTGGCACGTTCACGGTTTTCTTGTCGCCAATCGCCATGCCCGGAATGGCAGAGTCGAGGCCGGGAATGATCTGTCCAGAGCCAACTTGAAAGCTCAGCGGCTCACGGCCTTCAGAGCTGTCAAACGTCGTGCCGTCATTCAGCGTGCCTGTGTAATGAATATGTACCGTATCGCCGGATTTCACTTGCGTCATAAATAATCCAATCTGTCTGGAGGTGAATTTCAAAGGCCGCGTCACGCTCGCGGGTGCTTTGGTGGGGTTCACCGCTCAAGGTAGGAAATCTGACGCAGATGTAAACCCGCCTGCAGTCAAGTTACCTCACCCGGCGCAGCAGAGCTTTGCGTGAAAGATTTCAAGACTGTAGCGGGTTCAACACTCGCGTAAAGACAGATCAGTAGACGAACACGGCTTTCGTGTTGACGAATTCCTTCATTCCATAGCCGCCATGTTCGCGGCCATAGCCGGAATCCTTGACGCCGCCAAAGGGCATATTGGGCGTCGCGATGCCGTAGCCATTGATCATGACCATGCCCGTGTCGAAATGCTTTTGGGCGAGTTCGATGGCGCGGTCTTCATTCTTCGAGAAGATACCCCCGCCGAGGCCATAGCGGCTGTCATTGGCGATGCGCATGGCGTCTTCATCATCCTTCGCACGGATGACCGAAGCGACAGGGCCGAACAATTCGTCATCATAGGCAGGCTGGCCCGGCTTCACATCGGTAAGAACCGTAGACGGATAATAATATCCCTTGCGATCCGGTACCTCGCCGCCGCAGCTGATTGTGGCGCCTTTCTCGACGCTTTTCTTCACCTGGTCGGCCAAGGTGTCGCGCAAATCTTCGCGGGCAATCGGGCCGAGCTGTGTGTCTTCGTCAAAGGGATCGCCGAGCTTGATGTCGCTCATCGCCTTGACGAAATTCTCGGTGAAGGCGTCATAAACCTTGTCTGTCACGATGAAGCGCTTGGCATTCACACAAGTCTCGCCATTGTTGAACAGGCGACCCTGGACGCAGGTCTTCACGGCAAGTTCCACATCCGCATCTTCGAGCACGAGATAGGCATCATTGGAGCCAAGCTCCAGCACGGTTTTCTTCAGCGCCTTGCCGGCCTTTTCGGCGACGATACGGCCTGCGCCATCACTGCCGGTCAGCGTTACGCCGCGAACCAGTTCGTGCTCGATGACAGCGTCAGACTGGTCATGCGAGATCAGAAGAACGGTGAAGAGATGTTTCGGCAGGCCAGCAGCCTCATAGATGTCTCGCAGCTTCAGGCCGCTGCCGGTGCAGCTTTCGGCATGTTTCAGAAGGATGCCATTGCCGGCCATCAGGTTTGAGATGGAATAGCGGATCGCCTGATAGAGGGGGAAATTCCAGGGCTGAATACCGTAGACAATGCCGATGGGGGAGTAGCTGACAATGCCCTTGCGGCCGGTCTGGATCTCGCGCTCTTCATCGGCGAGCTCCTTGGGGCCATGCTCGGCTGTGTAGTCACAGATCTGTGCGCAGAGTTCGACTTCCTGCTTGCCATCCTTGTAGAGCTTGCCGACTTCCTTTGTCATCAGGTCGGCATAGTCATCGACATGCTTGCGCAGCTCAGCGCCGATGGCCTTGATGACTTTGGCCCGCTCTTCCAGGCTGCGCATGCGCCATTCGAGATAGGCCTCATGACATTTGGCGATGGCGGCGTTCATGTCTGCGTCGCTCATCACCGGATAGGTGTTCAGCGTTTCGCCGGTAGCGGGATTGATTGTGGTGAGGTGGTCGCTCATTCGGGAATCTCCAATCTGGTATTCCCACTAGCAACGGGTGCGCCCCGGCAGGGTTCCGATAACAAAACCGTTACCGGGGCGAATTATGCAGTTATTCCGCCTACGTTCTTGTTTCCCGCATCCGCCTAACCGATGGACACTTCAGCGCCGAGGTCCAGCCAGAGGATCAGGGCCGTTGCCGCCGCCAGAAGCAGAACGGACAGGACAGCATTGATCCAGACGGCGCGGCTCGCATTTTTCTGGTCGATCCAGGCGCGGGGCCGTATTTTCCGCAAGCGGAAAACGATCAAGGCGGCAAGCACCAGCGCAACAACGTTCAGCGTCAGCAACAGTGCCGCGCGCAGGGCAAACGTCCAGTGCCCCGCACCGGCAAACAGACCGACCGCTGCACCGGGCGGCAACAAGGCGGCGGCAACCATCACGCCCACCAGGGCAGACGCCTGTCCGCGTGTCAGTGACAGGGCCGCCGCACCGCCCGCCGCCATGGCAAGGGCGAGGCCATCGATGCGCACTTCCGCGCGCGACATCAATTGCTGGCTATCAAGGTCAATGACCAGAAAGAAGGACAAAATCCAGGAACAGGCGAGCGCAATGCCGATGCCTGCCCCCAGCGTCATGGACGCCCGCTTGAGCAGGACGAAATCCCCAAGTGCAGCGCCCATGGAGAAGCCAAGCACAGGGCCCAGCAAGGGCGCGATCACCATGGCGCCGATGACGGCGGCCACACCATCCGAATTCAGACCGATGGCCGCCACTACGGTGGACAGCACGACCATGATGATGAAATCCCGGTCGAGCCGCGCGCCGGTGGACACATCGGAATAGATCTCCTCCCGCGTTGCCTGGATCTTGCGTTCGGCCTTCTGGTCTGTTGCCTCTTTCAGTTTTGGCGCGGTGGCCTCAACAGGAAAAACCGTGATGCGGTAATCATTGCAGTCTTCCAGCACCGTCTGAATATTATCCATCAGGGCCTGACCGGTGCCTTCCCGCAGGAAGACAGAGATCAAACGACGGTCAATTTGCTCCGTATTCTGAACATAGTAATCGATCGGCTCTGCATTCTTGACGGCCCGCATGACAGTGTCGAACCGGTCATCGGCAGGCATGTGAAGTTCCAGAAGACGCATCGCCCTTAGTCCCGCTTGAGGCGGGCAATGAGACTGGACGTGTCCCAACGTCGGCCGCCCATGGCCTGCACGTCGGCATAATACTGGTCGACCGTGGCGGTCAGCGGCAGGCTGGCGCCATTCTCGCGCGCGGCCTCCAGCGTGATCCGCAGATCCTTGCGCATCCAGTCGACGGCAAAGCCATGCTCAAATTCGCCAGCGACCATGGTTTTCCAGCGGTTCTCCATCTGCCAGCTCTGGGCCGCGCCGCCGCTGATCGCCTCGATCACCTTGGCAGCGTCCAGCCCGGCCTGTTCGGCAAAATGCAGGCCTTCCGACAGGCCCTGAACAATACCGGCAATGCAGATCTGGTTGACGGATTTGGCGAGTTGGCCTGCGCCGCTTTCGCCAATCAGCGTCATCTTCTTGCCGAAGGCTGCCATGACGGGCTCAGCGGTGGTGAAGGCTTTTTCGTCGCCGCCACACATGATGGTCAGCTGGCCATTGATGGCGCCGGCCTCACCGCCGCTGATCGGCGCGTCCAGGAAGCGTGCACCTTTCACGCGGCAGCGCTCATCCAGTTCCCGCGCCAGGCCCGCTGAGGCGGTGGTGTGGTCCACCACAATCATGCCCGCACCGAGGCTCGGCTCCAGCTGGGCGAAGACGTCGCGCACATCGGGATCATCGCCAAGGCAGAGAAAAACGAATTCCGCGCCAAAGGCCGCGTCGCCGGGGGTCTTGGCAATTTCGCCCTTGTGCTGGGCGGCCCAGTCTTTGCTCTTTGCTTCCGTACGGTTCCAAACGGTCACCTCATGGCCCTTCGCCGCCAGATGCCCCGCCATGTGAAAGCCCATCACTCCAAGGCCTAGAAAAGCCGTCCGCGCCATAAGGTATCTCTCCTGAATTGAATGGTTTTCCATCACGCCGCTGGACGTCTGGAGTTCCTGACTTCATTAGTACTAGAAGGGTAAGGGGGGAAAACAAGGATGCTGGAATTTATTACGCAGGGGCCGGATGCGATTTGTACAGCCGTAGCCGAGGCAGGAATCCGCTGTGATCAGCCATTATTCGTCATCAATCTTTGGAATCTGACACTCAGCATAGTTCTGGGCGTGCTGACATTCATGCTGGTTCGCCTGATCATGAATTATCGGGGGCTGGAAACGCACGAAAAGGTTTTCGAGATGAAGGTGCCAATGGGCGCACTCCCCGAAAAACGCATGATGCGCCTGAACCCTTACACAATGGCGAAGCTGGTCGGGGAGGACGGCTATGAGCCGCTGAAGTATCGTGAAGCTGGCACCAAACTCAACGAGGCCTATGGCAAAAAGTATTTCGTTGTTCAGTTTCAGGAAGGCGGGAACAATATCTGCCGGACAGAGGTACGCCTCAAAGCAGCATGGTTTCCACAGGAGAGAAATGCCGTGCGGGTAGATGCGGAAACCCTGACAAAGCTGAAAATCGGATCTGCGAGCAAAAGCGACGACGGCACCAGCGACAGCATTGGTGTCGATGGGCAGTTCGACATATTTGCCCGTGAGGTTCGCTGGTGGGATGTTCGCCACTGGCTGTTCCATCCCAATCGCGAAATCCGGTATGCGCTCTATGTGGCGCTATTCGCTGCTACGCTGGAATACTCCTCGCCAATCTTGGGACTGGTCGGGCATATTCTGAAGGCGCCAACCGTGCCCAACTGACCCTGTTTCCATTGAATTTCATCAAAATCGCCACGTTTGTTTCCAGCGGGGATTCACCAAGGCCTGCTACATTAGCGGTTCCACTCAGAATGATTTGGAACGGATTATGGCGCATGCCACCACCACTACGCAGCACCATCGGGCAGGCAGAAGGCCTGCCTTGCCTGCGCGGCGTCTGGGCACATGGAAGCTGGCCTATGCCGACTTCCTGACGGCCCTGATGGCGTTTTTCCTCCTGCTCTGGCTCGTCAGCGGCGTCTCGCCTGACGCGCGCGGTGACATCGCGGATTTCTTCAATAATGGCAAAACGGCCAGCGCCAGTACGCTAGTGGACATTCGCCCGAGCGAAACCCAGCGTCTCTACAGTCTTCTGTCTTCCGATTCCGTCCTGCAAACCGCAGGAGACAATATTGTCCTCACCCGGCAGGCCCATGGCGTGCGAATCGATCTGATCGATTCAGAGGCTCGCCCCCTGTTTGCAATGAACGAGTCCGGCTTTACCCCGGCCGGTGCGCAGCTAATGGAAAGTGTCGGACAGCGCCTGTCTGCCCTTGATGTGCCGCTGACCATCGAAGGCCATACCGACGCCTTTCCGAGCCCTGATTCCGGGCGCAGCAACTGGGATATCTCCTCCGAACGCGCCAATGCCGCACGCCGTGCGCTGACTGCAGCAGGTATTACAGACAGCCGCATCCGTGCTGTGACGGGCCTTGCCGCGACCCGGCCCCTGGATGCGGGGCAGCCCCACTTGCCAGCAAACCGCCGTGTAAGCATACTGTTGCAAGTTGACGGCTGACCTGACTTGGTAGGCCGGGGCGCGCTGATGAACCGGAGCCACAATGTTGAGTGAACTGGCCGCAACCTGGCCCATGTGGGCGAGTCTCGCCGTCGTGTGCGCGGCGATTGCCTTTTACATGCTCGACAAATGGTCGATGGAGCTGGTCTCCGTCTGCGTGATGGCCGCGCTGCTGGTGCTGTTTACCTTTCCTGGCGCACATGGCGCGGATGGCGCTCCGATCAGCGCAGCGGACCTGCTGTCCGGATTTGGCAATCCGGCGCTGATTACGATCATGGCGCTGCTGGTGGTCGGTCAGGGCCTGTTCCAGACTGGCGCTCTGGAAGGGCCGACCAAGGCCCTGCTGGCAGGATATGACAAACGACCAACCACGACGCTGGTACTGGCCTTTCTGGCGGTCTTCGTGACCAGCGCGTTTGTGAACAATACGCCCATCGTGATCATGTTCCTGCCCGTGATGACGGCCATCGCGATGCGCATGAACACGCCGCAGTCAAAGCTGATGATGCCGCTGAGCTATGCCTCCATCTTTGCCGGGATGACGACGCTGATCGGCACGTCGACGAACCTGCTGGCGGCGGAATCCTATCTGCGGATCACCGGCCAGCAGCTTGGCTTTTTCGATCAGACGCCGCTGGGCCTGATCCTGGCGGCGGCCGGATTTCTCTACCTCATAATCTTTTCGCGCTTCCTGCTGCCGAACCGGCGCGGCCTGTCCGATGACATCGTGCAGCCTTCCGGCAAGCAGTTCGTGGCGCAGATTGAAGTGACCAATGGGCACTTCCTGCAGGGCAAGAAACCCATTGCCGGCATGTTCACGGACCTGCCGGACATGACCGTGCGGATGATCCAGCGCGGGGAACGCGCCATCCTGCCGCCCTATGAAGACATTTCGCTACAGGCGGGTGACCTTGTGATCATCGCCGCCACGCGCTCAGCGCTTCAGAACGTACTGGCCCGCCAGCCGGACTTCCTGCAGCAGGTGTGGCAGGCCTCCGGCGCAGACCTGGAAGAGAATGGCAAACCGAGCACGCTGGCGCTGACCGAAGCCGTGATCGCACCGGGCTCGCGCATGGTGGGCCGGACGGTGGAGATGCTGGGCTTTCGCCGCCTGACGCGCGCGGTGACGCTGGGCATTCAGCGCCGCAGCAGGATGATTCGGACCAAGCTGGGCGAAATCCGGCTGGAATCCGGGGACACGCTGCTGCTGTGCGGGCCGGTGGAAGCGTTCCGCGAGTTGCGGTCCAGCCGCGACCTGATCATGCTGGAATGGTCCCAGACCGAAATTCCTTTGACGACCAAGGCACTGGCGGCGCGGGTTATCTCGATCTGCCTGGTGCTTGGCGCGGCGACGGGATTTGTTTCCATCCTGCACGCATCCGTGCTGGCGGCGGTGGCGATGCTGATCGCGGGCTGTCTCAATACGCGGCAGGCGGCGCGGTCTCTGGATCTGCGCATCTTTCTGGTGATCGGCGCGGCGCTGGCCATGGGCATGGCGCTGGAGAAAACAGGCGCGGCAGCAATGATCGCCCATGCCGTGGTGAACCTTGCCTCTCCGTTCGGAACGCTGGCGGTTCTGTCAGCCATCTTCCTGGCCGTGGCCATCCTGACGAATTTGCTGTCGAATGCGGCGACGGCCATTCTGTTCTCACCAATTGCCCTGTCGGCAGCGGCTGAACTGAACATCGACAACCCGCTGCCATTCCTTCTGGCGGTGATTTATGGCGCAAACTGCAGTTTTGCGACGCCCATCGCGTACCAGACGAACATGCTGGTCATGGGCCCCGGACACTATAAATTCAGAGACTTCATGACATTTGGCGCGCCTCTGATATTCATATTATGGTTCGTGTTTACGCTATTCGCCCCTTGGCGGTTTGATCTGTAAGTGTATCGTCGCAATTATGAGGTTTACGGACTCCCAGATTTTGCCCCCGGGGCTTGAGCGGTCACTGCGCTTTTACGTGACCAGCCCGAGCCCGTGCCCGTATTTGCCGGGGCTGAAGGAACGCAAGGCCTTCACCAATCTGGCCATTGGCAGCGAAGCCGACAGCATTCACAACTCTCTCAGCCATGCAGGCTTTCGCCGCAGTCAGACGATTGCCTATCGCCCGGCCTGCCCGCGTTGCAATGCATGCCGCAGCGTGCGTGTAAATTCGCGCGAGTTCGAACTCTCCCGCAATGACCGCCGCGCGCTGAAGCGCAACCAGTCTCTGGTGCGCCGCCCCGTGGAGTCCACACCGACGCGCGAGCAATACCGCCTGCTGAAAGCCTATGTGAAGCATCGCCACGACAAAGGCGGCATGTCTGACATGAGCTATCGAGACTATAGCGCCATGGTGGGCGGCAGCCCGGTGAAAAGCCTGATCTTCGAATATCGCGAGGGCCCGGAAGACGACGCGCCGCTGGTGGCCGCATCGATCACGGATATCCTGCGCGACGGCTTTTCCATGGTCTACACTTTCTTTGACCCGGACTATGAAGGTCAGGGCCTCGGCCATTTCATGATCCTTGATCACATTCTTCATGCGCAGGATCTGGGCCTGCCGCATGTCTATCTGGGCTATTGGGTCAAAGGCAGCCCGAAAATGGATTACAAGCGGCGCTATAAGCCGCTGGAAGTGCTCGACGGCGACACATGGCGGTTGCTGAGAGACGATGAATAAAACGCTGCGTAAGCGACACGGCTGAACGCCGGCGCAAACGCACGGGGGAGACGACATGATCCACAGACGTAACCTGCTGGGCGCAGGGGCGCTTGGCCTTGCTGGTGCGGCAGCTGCCTTTGCCAATCCGGAGAAGGCTGCCGACCTGGCCGCCCCGGCCATTGCGCGCAACCGGCGCCGGTTCAACATGGTCACCACCTGGCCGAAGGGCCTGCCGGGCCTCGGCGAAGCGGCCGAGCGCGTGGCGCAACGTATCCAGACAATGTCTGACGGCCTGATGGAAGTGAAGGTCTATGCGGCGGGCGAACTGGTGCCGCCCTTTGAATGTTTCGATGCCGTCTCGAATGGCTCTGCCGACATGTATCACGGCGCAGAATATTACTGGACGGCGAAGTCCACCGGCTTTCCATTCTTCACCGCCGTGCCATTCGGCATGACGGCGCAGGAGATCATGGGCTGGATCGACTTTGGCGGCGGCCAGAAATTGTGGGACGAATTGTCGGGACAGTTCGGCATCAAGGCTTTTCAGGCGGCCAATACCGGCCACCAGATGGGCGGCTGGTTCCGCAAGGAGATCAACAGCCTGGATGATCTGGTCGGCCTGAAGATGCGCATTCCGGGACAGGGGGGCGATGTTCTACGCGCGCTCGGCGGGTCTGCCATCGCGCTGCCGGGCGGCGAGATTTATCAATCCCTGCAGACCGGCGCGATCGACGCGACCGAATGGGTCGGCCCGTGGAATGACTATTATCTCGGCTTCTATCGGGAGGCGCCCTATTATTACGGACCCGGCTTCCATGAACCGGGCGCGAGCCTGGCCGTCGGCATGAACCGCCGCGTATGGGATGATCTGACGCAAGGCGAACAGGCGATCATTCAGGCCGCCTGCGAGAGCGTGAACCACACATCGCTGGGCGAATTCACCTATCAGAACTCAGTTCATCTGGACCTGCTGGTCAATGAGCATGGCGTGCAGATGCGCAGCTTCCCCGATGATGTTGTCTCGCGCATGGCAGAGGCCGCCTGGGACATTCGCGCTGCCTCTGGCCGCGATGGCATCGAGAAGCGCATCTATGACAGCTTCGAAAAATCCCTGAAGCTGATGCGGGGCTGGGGCGATGTGTCCGAAGGCCCGTATTACGCCGCCCGCGCGGCCAACAAGTAGACGGGCGCGGGGTGGGCATGTCTGCGGATCTATTCCTGACACTGGGCGGATGGCTGAACTGGCTCGGCCTATTGCTCTCGCCGCTGCTTCTGCTGCCGCTGATCGTGGCGATCTGGCCGGAGCCGGTGGAAGGCCTCGCCAAATGGCTGAGCCGCAGGATTGATGCCGTCTCCGGCTGGGCGCTGGGCGGGGCGATTGCCAGCGCGATCATCCTGGTGATGGCGCAATTGCTGGTCGTTTTGTTGCGCTATGCGTTCGGCATGTCATTCACCTGGCTGAACGAGATCGTGATCTATGCCTTTGCGGCGATGTTCATGCTGGGTGCGGCCTCAGCCCTGCGCGATGATGCGCATGTTCGCGTGGATATTCTGCGCCCGCGCTTCGGGCCAAACGGACGCAACTGGATTGAACTTGCGGGCATCTATCTGTTCCTGTTTCCGATCTGCATCCGCCTGCTGGCGATGACCGAGCAGGGCCTCGCACGCAGCTGGGCGCTTTTTGAGGGCTCCCGCGAATCCGATGGCCTGCCACTGCTGTTCCTGTTCAAGACGCTGTTGCCGGTGTTTGCCGTGCTGATGCTGGTGCAGGGCCTGTCGGAAGCGCTGAAGGCGGCACTGCGCCTGACCGGCAAGCTGGAGGAAGCACCGGAAGAAGCCCCCCATGGAGGCATCCATGGAAGTTGAAGTGATCCTTGCGATTTCGATGTTTGCCTGCGCCGTGCTGGCCCTGCTGGCAGGCTATCAGGTGGCGCTGACTTTGGGCGGTGTGGCGCTGTTGTTCGCGCTGGCCGGGATTGGCCTTGGCGTGTTCGATGAAGCCTTCCTGCGCAATCTGCCGAGCCGCATTCTGGGCGGATCAATCATGCAGAACACGACGCTGATCGCCGTGCCGCTGTTCGTGCTGATGGGCGTGATCCTGGAACGGTCTCGCGTGGCGGAGGACCTGTTGCACATTGCCAGCCGCCTGCTGGGCAAGGTGCGCGGAGGGCTTGGCTATGCCGTTGTGCTGGTCGGCGCGCTGCTGGCGGCTTCGACCGGGATTGTTGGCGCGACGGTGATCACCATGACGCTGATCGCCCTGCCGACCATGCTGCGCCAGGGCTATGATCCGCGCCTTGCGACGGGCACGATCGCGGCCTCCGGTACGCTGGGGCAGATCATTCCGCCGTCCATCGTGCTGATCCTGCTGGCTGATGCGATTTCCAATGCGGCGAGCCAGGCCAGCCAGGCGACCGGCTCGGCGGGGTCTTTCGTGGTCTCTGTGGGCGATCTGTTCGCGGGCGCACTGATCCCCGGCCTATTGCTGGTCGGGTTGTACCTCGCCTGGATCGCCATCACGGCCATCTGGAAGCCCGAACGCTGCCCGCCGGTTGAGCAGGATGACAGCCCGCCGCTGACCGCCAAGGAGATTGCCTTCGGGCTGGGCGCACCTCTGCTGCTGATCTTTGCCGTGCTAGGCGCGATTCTGGGCGGCGTTGCCCCGCCGACAGAAGCCGCCGCGATTGGCGTCGCTGGCGCGATCCTTCTGGCTGGCCTGCGGCTGGCGGATGATGATCATGAGCGGCGCGTAAGCTGGCTGTTGATGGCCGGGCTGACCAGTGTTGTGGCCATCCTGTTCCTGCGCAATCTGTTCGACCTGCGCACGGGCGTCGCCTCGATTGGCCGCGCCAATGAAATTGGCATCGTGCTGACCGGCCTCGCCTGTCTTGTTTTCTTCGCCAGCGTAGCGGCGGGCCTTGTTGTGCTGCGCCGGATGCGGCAGCTGCTGCCTGCGCTGAAAAGTGCGACGCAGATTACCAGCATGGTGTTCCTGATCCTGATCGGCGCGTCTCTGTTCAGCCTGGTCTTCCGCGGCTATGGCGGCGACGACATCATCGCAGATGTGCTGCACTCCATGCCGGGCGGCAAATGGGGCGCGCTGATCATGACGATGATTGTGATGTTCGTGCTGGGCTTCTTCCTGGACTTTATCGAGATCGTGTTCGTCGTGGTGCCGCTGGTAGCGCCGCCGTTGATCATTCTGGGGTTCGACCCGGTCTGGCTGGCCATTCTGATGGCGCTGAACCTGCAGACCAGTTTCCTGACGCCGCCCTTCGGCTTTGCTCTGTTCTATCTGCGCGGCGCAGCCCCGGCGAGCGTCAAGACGATGGATATCTGGCGCGGGGCGATGCCGTTCATTGTGTTGCAGGTATTGCTGATTGCGCTGGTTGCGGCAATTCCGGCCTTGGCAACCTGGCTGCCGGGCGTTACGGCCCGGTAGTATGGGACAAGACATCGATCCATTCCGCGCAATCTCCGTCAGCAAACGGGCGCATGATCTGAAAGCCGAAGGCCGGCGCATCCTGCATATGGAGTTTGGCCAGCCTTCCACGCCCGCGCCGAAAGCCGCCATTGCCAAGGCGCATGAGGTGCTGGACACAGACCCGATGGGCTATTGGGAAAGCCGTCCCCTGAAAGCGCGGATCGCCCAATACTACAAGGACCATTATGGCGTGGATTTTCGCCTGGGCCGCATCACGCTAACCTGCGGAGCGTCTCCTGCACTTGTGCTGGCGCTGTCGACGGCGTTCAATCCGGGGGACCGCGTAGCGCTGGCCCGGCCTGGCTATGTCGCCTATCGCAACACGCTGCGCGCGCTGAACCTTGAGCCGGTCGAAATCGCCTGCGGAGAGGAGACGCGCTATCAGCTGTCCGCCGCAGCGCTGGACGCGATCGAGCCAGCCCCGGCAGGCGTCATTATTGCCAGCCCTGCCAACCCGACCGGTACGATCATCCCGGCAGACGATCTGGCCGCGCTGGCCGATGTGGCCAAGAAAAAGAGCATCCGCGTCATCTCTGACGAGATCTATCACGGGCTCAGCTATGGCCCCGAGATTCGATCCATGCTGGAGTTTGATCCGGATGCGTACATTGTGAACAGCTTTTCAAAATATTTCTCAATGCCGGCCTGGCGGCTCGGCTGGCTGGTCTCTCCGGAAGATGGTGCAGAGCGCACGAGCGCCTATGTCGGGAATTTGTTCCTGACGCCGCCTTCCCTGTCACAGCATGCCGGGCTTGCCGCGATGGATTCCACTGCGGAACTGGACCGGCATGTCGACGTGTATCGGCGCAATCGTGAGCTAATGCTGGAGGCCATGCCCCGTCTGGGCCTCGAAAAGATCGCCCCGCCGGATGGCGCGTTCTATATCTATGCCGATATTTCAAAGTACACGGACGATAGCCTGGCCTTCTGCCTGAAGCTGCTGGAAGAGACTGGTATTGCCACTGCGCCGGGCGTGGATTTTGACCCTGCCCTGGGCCACAAATTTATGCGCTTCTCCTTCGCGCTTTCAACGCCGCAGATCGAAGAAGCCATCAGCCTGCTGGAACCCTGGTTCGCGGCGCAGCCTCAATCGCAGTCATAATCTGCGACGGCGCCGCCATCAGAGGTGCGTTCAAGCGCCAGAAGCCTGCAGCCTTCTGGCGCGGCGGCCCTGGCGGCTTCCAGCAGCGCGTCTTCGGTCGGCGCGCTGGCGACGCCGAAGCTGCCATCGGTCTTGACCGAGAATTTCAACTTGAAGCCCTGCCCTTCGACCGGCGCGGCGAAGAAGCTGTAGCCGCCGCCCGCAACAGTTCGGTCCGGCAGACCGTTCCAGGTGGATGCACTCCACCCGGATGAAGAGGCGGCGCAAGCCGAAAGAGCAAGCGCCGCACTAAGAACAAGATATTTCATGGGTCCCACCTCCTGATCGTCAGGAGGCAGTTTACCCTAGAATTTCACTTCCGGCACCTGGGACAGCGCCTCGCGGCCTTCGACGCCGACATCGAAGAATTCGCGTTCCTCGAAATTGAACATGCCGGCAATGATGGAGCCCGGAAACTGTTCGCGGGATGTGTTGTAGTCCTGAACCGCAGAGTTGTAGAAGCGGCGCGCAGCGGCAAGCTTATCTTCAATCGTGGACAGCTCTGACTGCAGCTGCAGGAAGTTCGTATTGGCTTTCAGGTCCGGATACGCCTCTGCCAGCGCGAACAGCTTGCCGAGGGAGGCCGTCAGCATGCCTTCGGCCTGGGACATTTCTGCCGGCGTGCTGGCGCTTTGCGCCGCGCTGCGGGCCGCGATCACGGCGTTCAGGGTTTCCTTCTCGTGAGACGCATAGCCTTTGACCGTCTCGACCAGGTTCGGGATCAGGTTCTGGCGCTGTTTCAGCTGGACATCGACATCGGCAAAGGCCTGATTGACCCGCTGCCGCTTCATCACGAGGCCGTTATAGATCAGGATGACAAAGCCGACGATCGCAACGATGGCGGCCAGGATGATGATAATGGGGCTCATAAGGCGTCCCTCCAAAAGAACCGGAATGTCAAAGGGGTATCCGGGCCCGCCGCCCAGCGCAAGAGCATGGCGCGATAATCTGCGGCAACGGAAGGACTTGACCAGACGCGATGAATGCCGCCTCCTTTCCCGTGACACAGGAGGTCAGCCATGTCGTCTCCCTACCCCTTGGGCGAGCATCATTATATCCACCGGATTGGCTGGCTGCGCGCCACTGTTCTGGGCGCAAATGACGGCATCCTCTCCACGGCCAGCCTGATGATCGGGGTCGCCTCTGCCGATGCAGGCACCGGCGCGATCCTGACGGCGGGACTGGCGGGCCTCGTCGCCGGGGCGATGTCCATGGCAGCGGGGGAGTATGTCTCCGTGTCGTCCCAGGCCGATACCGAAAAAGCCGATATCGAGATCGAAAAGGCCGCTCTGAGAGACAATCCCGAAGCCGAACTGGTGGAACTGGCGCACATCTACATGAACCGGGGCGTGCACAAGGACACTGCCTATGAGGTCGCCCGCCAACTGATGGACAAGGACGCGCTGGACGCCCACGCCCGCGATGAGCTGGGCATGTCGGAATTTGGTGCGGCACGACCTGTGCAGGCCGCGGTCAGCTCGGCGGTCAGTTTCTCTGCGGGTGCACTGCTGCCGCTGCTGGCGGCAGTATTTTCCCCGGATGCCTTCGTGACGCCTGTCGTGGGAGGCGTCTCCATGCTGGCCCTCGTGATCCTGGGCTTCCTGTCGGCAAAGGCTGGCGGGGCAAAACGGTTGAGGGCCGTCGCGCGGATCGTGTTCTGGGGCGCGGCTGCGATGATCGTCACCGGGGTGATCGGAGCCGCCTTCGGCACCATTGTCTGAGAATTTTCCGCTGCTTCAGACCAAGGCATCGCTTTACAAATCCTCTCAATTCTTTAGCTCCTTGGATGAGGACTAAGCACACAGGATTTTGTAGACAACGCTCATGACGGATGCAGGCCGCCTTGCGAGATATATCTCAGATGCCCGCCGGGTGATGGTGTTCACCGGCGCAGGAATCTCAACCGAGAGCGGCATTCCGGATTTCCGAAGCCCCGGCGGCGTGTGGAGCAAGATGTCTCCCATCTACTTCCAGGACTTTGTCGCCTCCCGCGATGCGCGCCGGGAATCCTGGCGCCGCGTGTTCAACCGCACCGAAGGCTGGACAGGCGCAGAGCCGAATGTCGGCCATTATGCCGTGGCGGACCTGGTCAAGCGCGGCAAGGTATCATCCGTTGTCACACAGAATGTGGATAATCTTCACCAGGCCTCCGGCATGCCGGATGACAAGGTGATCGAAATCCATGGCAATGCCAGCTATGCCAAATGCCTGCAGTGCGGAAAGCGCTATGAGTTTGAAACCCTGCGCAAGCGCTGGGAACATGATGAAGACCTGACCTGCATTTTCTGCACAGGCCTGCTGAAGAATGCGACCGTCTCCTTTGGCCAGGCCATGCCGGAGAATGAAATGCTGCGCGCCAGCGAAGAGGCCCTCCTGTGCGATCTGTGTATTGTTCTCGGCTCGTCTCTTGTCGTCTATCCGGCCGCGGCGATCCCCATTGAGGCCAAACGGAATGGCGCGCGCCTGATTATCGTGAACCGGGAACCGACCGATCAGGACCCGTTCGCAGACCTTGTCCTGCATAAGGAAATCGGCTCCCTGATGACCGATACGATGGCCATTCTGGACAAGTAACAGGTGGATCTCAGCCTGACTGATCCCTCAACACTTCTGGTGCTGCTGGCGACAGTCGCGGGGCTGGGCGTGCTGTTTCTGCCGCAGCTGAGAAAGTGGAGAGCCTGGCAGGCAACGGTGACGCCGCTCGCCTCCATCATCGGCAGCGGCTTTCTGGTGCTGGGCCCCATCCTGGACGATTCCTATGGCAAGTATGCGCCGCTGGTGATGGCGGGGCTTTGCCTGCTGGCCTTTGCCTTTGGTTACGCCATCCGGTTCAACATTGCGCGCATAGCCATGGTGGACGCGCGTAGCCGGACCGAGGAATGGTTGGAGGAGGCCGCCTCCTGGGCGCTGGCCTTCGCCTATTGCATCTCGGTCGCTTATTATCTGAACCTGTTCGGGGCGTTCGGACTATCGCTGTTTCATCTGGACAATCCCGCCTATCCGAAACTGCTGACCAGCGCGGTGTTGTTCTTCGTGGTCGCATCGGGCTTGGTGGGCGGCTTCTCGACCATGGAGAAGATGGAGCAGTTCGCCGTCAGCCTGAAGCTGGCGATCATTGCGGGCCTGCTGGTGGGACTGGCGCTCTATTTCGGTGACAAGGCGACGAGCCATGAACTGGTCTTCAACGATCTGCAGCTAGGCGGTTGGCCCGCCATCACACTGGCCTTCGGCCTTATCGTGACGGTGCAGGGCTTTGAGACCTCGCGTTACCTGTCCGACGAATATACACCGCAAATGCGCATCCGCTCCATGCGGTGGGCACAGATCATCTCGGCGGTCATCTACATGGTCTATGTCAGCCTGCTGTCCTATCTGTTCAAACCCAGTGAGCTGGTGCTGGAGGAGACGGCCATTGTGGACATGATGCAGATCGTGGCGCCCGTGCTGCCGCCGCTTCTGGTGGCCGCCGCCCTCAGCGCGCAGTTCAGCGCAGCCGTCGCAGATGCGAGCGGAGCCGGCGGGCTGGCCGAGGAAGTCTCGCGCGGAAAGATCACCCCGAAGCGCGCTTATCTGATCCTCGGCATTTTCGGGGCGCTGCTGACTTGGGGTGCGGATGTGTTCGACATCATCGCCTATGCGTCAAAAGCTTTCGCCCTCTACTATGCCATCCAGTCTGCCATTGCGATGGTGGGAGACTGGAAGACAGCGGGCGGCTTTAATTGGCGCACACCGATCTATGCCGGTCTAAGCCTGCTCGGTATACTGATCGTTGTGTTTGGGGTGGCAGCAGAGGGTTCTGCAGCCTAGCCCACATTCACCGGCGTAGTGAACTTGCCCGCGCGATAGTCTGCATAGGCGTCGTAGATTTCCTGCTCGGTATTCATCACGAACGGACCATGCGAGACGATCGGCTCATTGATCGGTTCGGCATGACCGTAGAGGATCACGGCGTCCGTGCTGGCGGCAATCTCGATGCCGTCTCCCGGTCCGAGTTCAGCCAGGTTGAAACCGGACAGTTTGGCACCATTGATCGTGACTTCGCCTTTGACGACATAGAGAAACACATCGCGCCCAGTCAGGCCGTCAAACGCGATGCGGCTGCCGGAGGTCATGTCCAGCCAACTCATGAACACGCCGGTCAGGGAGTCGAAGGCACCTGACTGCCCGTCGTGCTCACCGGCGACGAGGTGAAGCGTCACGCCGTCTTTCTGGATGGCGGGGATCTTGTCAGCCTGAAGGCCGGTATACCGCGGCTGGGTCAGCTTCAGGCGCGAAGGCAGATTGATCCACAATTGCAGCAGCTCCATCGGGCCGCCTTCCTTCTTGAAGGCTTCCGGGGAGACTTCCTCATGGACGAGGCCGCTGCCGGCCGTCATCCACTGGACGCCGCCTTCGCGGATGATGCTTTCATGGCCCGCGCTGTCACGGTGGGCGAGTTCGCCTTCCAGAATGAAGGTGACGGTCTCAAAGCCGCGATGTGGGTGCGGGCCAAAGGGCAGGCCGCGATTGTGCGGCGGATAGATCTGCGGCCCGTGATGGTTCAGAAACAGGAACGCGCCAATATGGCTAACCCCACGCCCCGGCACAGGGCGGCGGGTCACGAGATCGCCAATATCGTCCCGCATGGCGGGGTGGATGGCGATGACAGGTTTGAGCTGTGGCATGCCGCGCTCCTCATGATTTATTCAATACTCATGTAGGAACGCAGCAGGCCGGGAAAAGTGTCAGCCGCAGTGCGGCTTGCTGCGTTAGCCATTAAATGTACCGCTGCGGGGGAAGCCCTTCGGCACGGCCTTGCCGGCCTGGGCGCGTTTGCCGATCCATTCTTCCCATTCCGGGAAGGCGCGGTGACGGCCACCCGTCATGACGATCAGGCCGTCTTCGGCATCGAATGTCATCAGGTCCGCCAGCATGTGCTTGCCGCTATAGGATTGCAGCTTGTTGCCCTTGCCGCGCGCCATTTCGGGCAACTCTTCCAACGGGAAGATCAGCAGCTTGCGGTTTGTTCCGACCACGGCCAGCATATCGCCTTCGACTTCCGGACAGACGAGCAAAGTACCCTTGCCGGTATTGACGGCCTGCTTGCCAGCCTTGCGGTTGGACTCCAGTTCCTTTTCCTCGACCACGAAGCCATAGCCTTCGCTGGAGGCGACGACGCGTTTGCGGTCCGGCTCAAACCGGAACATGGCAATGATGTCCACGCTGTCTTCCAGATCGATGGACAAGCGGATCGGCTCACCATGGCCGCGCCCGCCGGGCAGCTTGTCCGCCAGCAGCGTGAAGGCGCGCCCGTCCGACGCCATGAGGATGACCTTGTCCGTACTCATCACTTCTTCGGTGAGGTACAGCTCATCCCCTTCCTTGAACTTCGCGGATTCCGGATCGAGGCCATGACCCTTCATGCCGCGGATCCAGCCCTGTTTGGACAGGACGACCGTAACCGGCTCTTTCGGGCGGGTCGCTTCCAGCGCGGCGGCGAGATCGACTTCGGCCACTTCACCAAAGGTCGCGCGGCGGCGGCCAAGCTCAGAGTCCGGATCAAAGGCCTCGCGGGCCTCTTTCAGTTCCTTGGAGACCTTGCTCCACTGGCGGCGCTCCGAGCCGATCAGCTTCTGCAGCTGTTCACGCTCCTCGGTCAGCTTCTGGTGCTCACCGCGAATTTCCATCTCTTCCAGCTTGCGCAATGCACGCAGGCGGAGGTTCAGGATGGCTTCGGCCTGGATGTCTGTCAGGCCGAATGTCTCCATCAGGACAGGCTTGGGCTCGTCCTCATACCGAATGATACGGATCACCTCATCAATGTTGAGATAGGCAATCAGATAGCCATCGAGCAGGTGCAGGCGCTTCTCGATCTTGTCGAGGCGGAACTCTGCCCGGCGCACAACCACTTCGCGGCGATGGTCCAGATAGGCCTTCAGCACATCCTTCAGGCCCATGACCTGTGGCGCACCCTTGTGCAGCACGTTCATGTTCAGGCTGAAGCGCGTTTCAAGATCGCAGACCTTGTAGAGGCTCTCCATCAGCACTTCCGGCTCAACCGTCTTGGAGCGCGGCACCAGGACCAAGCGCACATCTTCGGCGCTCTCATCGCGCACATCGTCCAGCAGCGGCAGCTTCTTCGCCTCGATCAACTCGCCCAGCTTCTCAAGCAGTTTGGACTTCTGGACCTGATACGGAATTTCGGTGACAACGATCTGATAGGTGCCACGGCCCGTATCCTCAGTTTCCCAGCGCGCCCGCATGCGGAAACTGCCTCGGCCTGTCTCATAGGCGTCCAGCATGGACTCGCGGGTTTCGACGATAATGCCGCCCGTCGGGAAATCCGGACCTTTGACAAAATCCATCAGTTCTTCAGTCGTCGCCTTCGGTTTTTCGATCAGAAGGCGGGCCGCATCAATCAGCTCGGCGGCATTGTGCGGCGGAATGGAGGTCGCCATGCCGACGGCGATGCCCGTGGCACCATTGGCCAGCAGGTTCGGGAAGCCTGCCGGCAGCACAACCGGTTCTTCGTCATTCTCGGCATAGTTTGCGCGGAAATCGACGGCATTCTCATTCAGACCGTCCAGCAGCAGTTCGGCCGCAACCGTCATCCGCGCTTCAGTGTAACGATAGGCAGCAGCGCTGTCGCCGTCGATATTGCCGAAATTGCCCTGGCCATCGACCAGCGGATAGCGAACGGTGAAATCCTGCGCGAGACGCACCAGCGTGTCATAGATAGAGCTGTCGCCATGCGGGTGGAAGTTACCCATCACATCGCCGACGATCTTGGCGCATTTGCGATAACCGCCTTCCGGGTCCAGCTTCAGCACGCGCATTCCATACAGGATGCGCCGCTGAACCGGCTTCAAGCCGTCGCGGACATCCGGCAGGGCGCGGGCGGTGATCGTCGAAAGGGCGTAAGCGAGATAACGCTTGGACAGCGCCTCGCTCATCGGCTCATTGATGATCCGGTCTTCCGGCGTGCCATCAATCGTATCGGACATTCTGGCCTCTTTGCAGTTTCGTGCCACATTCTGGTGCAGGCCCCGGCGTAGAATCATCGACTCATGCAGGGCTAAGTGACGTTAACACAAATGCGATTTTGGTTAAGGAAAGGAAAAGGGCACAGCTGCCAATGCACGCATTCAAAGCATGGATCCTGTTGATAAGCGTGCCGATTCTGGTCGTCGCAGCCCTGATCTGGCTGGCACCGCCCCGTCACAACCCCTTCGCCCCGATAGACCTGACCGGGAGGCCGGGCCTTGGCACACACCACAAGCTGACGCGCGCCCGCGACAGCCGGGAGCTGTGCTTTACCGCGCTGGATGAGGCGGGCGTGCTGTATACGCCGCTGGAAGACGATAAGATGGAAGGCCGCTGCGGCCTGTATGATGCGCTGACGCTGGACCGGACGCTGACGCCATACTCCGCCACGCTGCGGATGACCTGCGCCGAGGCCGCTGCGCTCTATACCTGGGAGCGACATGTTGCGCGCCCTGCTGCCGTGGATATTCTCGGCTCTCCGATTGCGCGGATCGAGACCTATGGCAGCTTTTCCTGCCGCAACATCGCCGGGACACAGCGCATGTCTCAACACGGGCTTGGCAATGCGGTGGATATTTCAGGCTTCCGTCTGGAAGATGGCCGGCTGATCGACGTGAAGACGCACTGGAAGGCGGGCGGCAAGGAAGCCAAATTCCTGCGCGCCGTGCACAAGGGCGCGTGCGAGGTATTCTCTGTGACGCTGGGACCGGACTATAACGCCGCCCATGCCGATCATTTTCATCTCGACATGGGCGGCGGAAGAGTGTGTCGCTGAAGGATCAGTCTGTGATGCAGCTATAACCGTCTTCGGTAACTTCCTTGACGCGGCCTTCACCGCCGCAGACGCGCAGCGCAGCTTCGGTGTTTTCATAAATCGCATCACGGCCGTTTTCATCGGCATCGACGTGAATGCAGCCCGCCAGTGACAGCGTGGCAATGGCGGTTACGGCAAAAACAATTTTCTTCATGGCATCAGCCCTTACATTTGCACGGAACGCCCCAGTCCTCACAATCGAGTTATCACCGCCGGATCTGAATGTCTTCTGAATGGATCAGGCCTTGCTGCAGATTTCACAGCACGTAAGACTGCGCGCAACACAAACAGGAGGAAGCGCTTTGAAATTGTATAATTCGGTCGGGCCAAACCCACATGTCGTGCGCATGTTCATGGCAGAACGCGGCATCGAAATGCCCATGGAAGATATCGACATCCGCGCGGGGGATAATCGCAAGGGCGCGTATCTGGAAAAGAACCCGGGCGGTCAGCTGCCTGCGCTGGAGCTGGATGATGGCACACTGGTGACCGAAATCACCGCGATCTGCGAATATCTGGACGAGACCCAGCCCGGCGACCGCCTGATGGGCGATACGGCTGTCGCCCGTGCGCAGAACCGCCGCTGGACCCGCTGGGTGGACCTGCAGATCATCGAACCGCTTACGACGGGTTTTCGCGCGGCAGAGGGCCTGCCCATGTTCAAGGACCGGATGCGCTGCCTTCCGGAGGCGGCCGATGGCCTGAAGGCCTGCGCGCAGGATGGCCTGGCGTTTCTGGACCAGCAGATGGCAGATGGCCGGCAGTATATTGCGGGCGACACGTTCGGTCTGGCGGATATTATGCTGTTCTGTTTTGTCGCATTCGGCAATCAGGTGGGCCAGCCGCTGAACCCGGACCTGAAGAATATTGGCGCCTGGTATGCCCGCATCAGCGAGCGCCCGAGCGTCAGCGCCTAAACCCGTTTCAGGATGCGGCCAACCAGCCGCATCCGTTCCGGCGGCATGCCTCGGTTCAGGCCACCAAACAGACGCTCTTCCATGAAATAACCGGTCAGCTTCAGACCATCGGCAATGTCACCGGGCCCCAGCGGCGCGGTGCTGGACACCAGGAATTGCGGCAGACGCAACAGGCGGTCGATATAGTCTTCCGCCTCTGACCCCCGCACGGCCCGGCCTGTCTTCGGCGACACATGGGTGAGGCCGTCATTCGCGCCAGAGAGCGCGCATTCATCAAGATCGAGCCCGAAACCGAGGGCCGAAAGAAGACCAAGCTCCCACCGCACATAAAGCGCGGGCCAGATTTCCTGCGCCTCGATCTGGTCCAGCAACAGCTCTGTCGCTTCAAACAGGGCCGATCCTGCGGCGTCACCTTCATCCAGCCCACCGCGCAGGATGGCCGTAATGGAGGAAATGGCGGCGAGGGCGGCGGCATCGTCCAGCACGTGGGCGGCGCGTTCGCGGCTGGCCTCCGCCACATCGAAGCGACCGAGCGCGTCTTCCAGACGCCCGGTCCAGCTGAGGTGCACGGAATTGCCGGCCTCGTATTGCGCGCGGCGCTTGCGGGATGAGCCACCATAGACAAGGCCGGATCTGCGGCCGCGCGTGCGGGTCAGAACGTCCAGGATGAGGCCACCTTCTCCAAAGCGGCGACCGCCAAGGATTATGCCGTCATCGGACCAGTTCAAACATCAAACTCCAGACCCAGTCCCTGATAGCTTTCGCGGCGCTCCTGCCATTTTTCATCCACCTTCACGAACAGGAAAAGGTGAACCTTGCGGCCCAGCATTTCAGACAGCTCCTCACGGGCCTTGCGGCCAATATCCTTGATGGCGGAGCCGCCCTTTCCCAGCACCATGGATTTGTGATTGTCGCGGCCAACGATCACAACCTGCTGCACACGGACAGATCCGTCCTTTCGCTCTTCCCAGCTCTCGGTCTCGACCATCAACTGATAAGGCAGTTCCTGGTGCAGACGCAACATCAGCTTTTCGCGCGTCACCTCAGCGGCCAGCAGACGCATAGGCAGATCGGCCACCTGGTCCGGCGGATAGAGCGCATGGCCTTCCGGCATCTTGGCCGCCAGAGCCGCCTCCAGAACATCCACCCCATCGCCATTCTCTGCAGAGATCATGAAGACCTCCTCATAGACGCCGGTGTCATTCAGCTCAGCGATAATCGGCAGGATCTGATCGTGCGGGAACAGGTCAATCTTGTTCAGGGCAAGGAAGGCCTTGCGGCCGGATTGCTTCAGCTGTTCGACAACGCGTCGGTCATCCTCAATCGAATTCTTCTGCGCGCCGGTCAGCCTGTTCTCGCGCTCTGCCACCCAGGCAGAGGCATCGATCAGATGCACGATGGCATCTGCATCTTCCGCTCCGCTCCAGGCTGCCTTGACCATAGCGCGGTCCAGACGGCGCTTGGCGGCGAAGATACCGGGCGTATCGACCAGCACGATCTGGGCCCCGTCACGCTGCGCAACGCCGCGCACAGGAAAGCGCGTCGTCTGCACCTTGTGGGTCACAATGGCCACTTTGGCGCCAACCAGACGGTTCGTCAGCGTCGACTTGCCAGCATTCGGCGCACCGATGATGGCGGCAAATCCTGCATGGGTGATGGGCGTATCTGTCATGTGTCTCCGGTCAGGCTTTTCAGTAGAAGCGCGGCAGCATTACGCTCAGCATCGCGCTTTGACGAGCCCGCGGCAACAGCCGAGCCTCGATCTGTTACGCTGGCTTTGACTTCGTAAGTGGGTTGATGATCCGGTCCGGAGCGGCTGAGAACGTTGTAATCCGGCAGGGGAAGGCCCTGCCCCTGCGCCCATTCCTGTAGCAGCGTCTTGGGATCCTTGGTTTCAGACGGGGCCGCGCTGAATTGCGGAGCCCAGCCCTTTTCGATGAATTTGCGGGCTTGGCTGAGGCCGGCATCCTGATAGATCGCGCCGATAATTGCTTCGCAGGCATCGCCCAGAGTGGACTCCCGCTCGCGTCCACCGGAGGAAATTTCGCTATCTGACAGGATGATGAAGCGCTGCAATTCAAGGTGCCGCATCGCCATGGCGCAGGCGCCCTTCTTGACCAGGCTGTTCAGGCGCGGGGCCAGGTCGCCCTCGCTTTCCATCTTGCGCCGGTCAATCAGGCGTTCGGCAATAACAAGGTTCAGGACCCGATCGCCCAGGAATTCCAGCCGCTGATTAGACAGGCGCACAGAGTCCGCAGAGGATACGGCGCTGGGGTGCGAGACGGCGCGGACCAGCAGGTCTGGTGACTTGAAGCGATGGCCGATAATCTCCTGCAGCGCCTTCAGCTCATTCTCGGTGAGTGATGGTGTGTCGAGCTTTCCCTTGCTGCGCAGGCGGGTGCGTTTTGGGCGGACTGGTTTCATTTGCCTGCCACCGGCAGGGCTTCGATAATCACCTGGGCTTCCGCCCACGGATGGTCATCCGTGATGGTGAGATGCACAACAGCCTCATAGCCTTCCGGCACCATCTTTGCCAGACGCTCTGCCGCGCCGCCGGTCAGCTCGACCGTCGGCTTTCCAGTCGGCAGATTTACGACGCCCATATGTTTCCAGTGCACGCCCCGGCGCGGAACGCCAGTGCCAAGCGCCTTAGCGCAAGCCTCCTTGGCGGCAAACCGTTTGGCATAGGTTTCTGCCGTGCGGCGACGACGGCGTGCCAGCGCAATCTCGGTCTTCGTGAAAACACGGTTTTCAAAGCGTTCGCCAAAGCGCTCCAGCGTCTTTTCCACACGCTCTATATTGCACAAATCATTCCCGATACCGATGATCATGCGCCTGCCCCGTCTCTGGCCTCATCCATCAGGCGTCGCATTTCCTTGATCGCAGCATCAAGGCCAATGAAGATCGCCTCGCCGATCAGGAAGTGGCCGATATTGAGTTCGGCAATTTCAGGGATAGCGGCGACGGGGCCGACATTCTCAAATGTCAGACCATGACCGGCATGCGGCTCTATCCCGCGCTTGCGGGCGTCTTGGGCGGCGCGCTTCAGACGCTCCAATTCATCGGCGGCCGCCTCCTGCCCGCCTTCGATCCACAGTTCAGCATAGCGACCTGTGTGCAGTTCCACGACCGGCGTCTGCAGCACCTCCGCGACGGCAATCTGCACCGGGTCCGGCTCAATAAACAGAGAGACACGCGCGCCAACCTCACTCAGGCGGCGCACTACGGGCGCGATCTGATTGTGCAGTCCCGCCACATCAAGGCCGCCTTCGGTGGTACGCTCTTCACGTTTTTCCGGCACGATACAGGCCGCATGCGGACGGAACCGACTGGCGATCACGGTCATCTCTTCAGTGGCCGCCATTTCCAGATTGATCGGCAGGCTGGACGCAGCCCGGATCGCATCGAGATCCCCGTCACGAATGTGGCGACGGTCTTCGCGCAGGTGAATGGTAATGCCGTCTGCCCCGGCGGCTGCCGCAATCGCCGCAGCACGCATGGGGTCAGGATGATCCCCACCCCGGGCATTACGGATCGTGGCGACGTGATCAATATTCACGCCAAGGCGCAGACGGTCAGTCATCAGGCGAGGCCTCGCGAGCCCGGTTTTATGGCTTCCATCGCGGCAAGTTCCGGAGGCAGATCATTTGCGTCATAGTCCGGGAAGTCCACAGCCGCGAGGGAGACAAGCTCACACCCAACATCGGCGCGGCCATTCGAGCGGTCGATTATGCAGGCACCGCCCACCACTTCACCGGGCAAATTCTGCAGCGCGTCTACGGTCTCCCGGAAAGACAGGCCCGTAGTCACGATGTCTTCGGCGATCAGAACGCGCTCGCCCTCGGCAATGGAAAAGCCGCGTCGGAACTGCAGCTGGCCATCCACGCGCTCAGCAAAGATGGACCGCGCGCCCAGTTGCCGCGCCAGTTCATACCCCGGAATGATACCGCCCACAGCCGGCCCGGCGACCACATCGATCTTGCCAAATTTCGCTTTCAGCTTGTCCGCCAGCGCCTTGCACAATTTTTCCGACAGGTCCGGCTGGGAGAAGACCAGCGCCTTCTGCAGGAAGACCGGGCTGCGGCGGCCGGATGACAGGATGAAGTGGCCCTCCAGCAAAGCCCCGGCTTCGCGGAACACATTCAACACATCATCATTCGTCATTTTCACTCTCCTGGTCACGCACGGCCCGGTCGACCACAGCGAGCGACCGGAGTGCGGCCAGTATCTGCGTCAAGCGCTTCAGGTCTTCAACCTCAATATCCATAAGGATTTCGGTAAAATCCTCATGCCGGTCCACGGTGTGGATGCTGGTGATGTTGCCATTGGCCTGCGCCACGGCGGCGCACAGTTTCGCCAGCACGCCGCGCTCATTGGAAGCATTGATGCGGATGCGCCCGATGGCGACGGCGCCCGTGCGGGCGAGTTCCGTCCAGCGCAGATCAACCCACAGCTCCGGCCGGTCATCAAACTCGGCCAGCTTTGCGCAGCTGGCGACGTGCACCACAATGCCTTTGCCCGGCTCGTGCACCCCCATGATGCGGTCCCCCGGCAGCGGACGGCAGCACTCACCGAGATGCAGCGTCACACCGGGCGACAGATCCGTGCCTGACACCATCAGCGGGGCATGTTCACCATCCACACGCATCTTGGAAGGATCGTCGGCCCGGTCCGGACGATAGCCCGGGAAGGCCGCCTGGATTACATCATTCGAACTGATCTTGCCGCGTCCGAGGGCCTCGTCCATCTCTTCACGATCCGCAAAACCGGCCAGGCGCGCCGTGTGGTTCATCTTCACATCGACCGGATCAATGCCGGCCCGGCGCAGCGCCATGTTGATGAGACCCTCACCGAGGCGGCGAAATTCAGTCGTCTCGCGGTCTCGCACCAGCTTGCGCATGGCAGAGCGGGCCCTTCCGGTAATCGCCAGCGCCTCCCAGCCATGGATCGCCTGGGGCACCTTGCCCCGGATGATCTCAACCACGTCGCCATTCTTCAGCGGGCGCCGCAGCGGCTTGACCTCGCCATTGATCTTGGCTCCTACGCAGGTATCGCCGACAGCCGAGTGCACGGCATAGGCAAAGTCCAGCGGCATAGCCCCGGCCGGCAGGATGATCAGCTTGCCCTTTGGCGTGAACGCAAAGACGTGCTCGCGATACATTTCCAGCTTGGCGTGTTCCATGAACTCGCTGGGGTCTGCACCATCCTGCAACAGCTCGGCAAAGGCTTCGAGGTTTGCGGCCGGATCGAGACCTGCCGCACGAGCGGACTCGACGTCAAAGCCATAGGAGCGGTTCTTGTATTTCCAGTGCGCCGCCACGCCGAACTCGGCCGTGCGGTCCATCTCCTCGGTGCGTATCTGCAGCTCCACGCGGCGATTGCCGCTGGCGCGCACCGTGGTGTGCAGGCTGGCATAGCCATTCGGTTTGGGCACGGAGATGTAATCGCGGAACCGGTCCGGAATGCAGGCCCAAAGCGTATGCAGTTCGCCCAGCACGCGGTAGCAGTCTTCAACCGATTTCACGATGATGCGGAACGCGAACAAATCCGCCACGTCGCGGAAGGAGATCGATTTCTTTTCCAGCTTCCGCCAGACCGAATAGGGCTGTTTGCGGCGGCCCTTGATGCGATGCTCAATGCCGGACATTTCCAGCAGCTGGATGATATCGCCGCGAATGCGTTCCAGATCGTCCGCATTTTCCTTGGCCAGTTCTTCCTGGCGGTAGAGGATGGCGCGGCGGGCCTCGGGGTTCAGTTCCTGGAAGGCCAGATCCTCCATCTCGGCAGCGATCTGGTAGAGGCCGACCCGACGGGCGAGCGGGCCATAAATGTCCATCGTTTCGCGGGCGGTGCGCTCACGGCTGGCGGCCTTCTTGCGAAAGTGCAGCGTGCGCATATTGTGCAGACGGTCGGCCAGTTTTACGAGCAGGACACGAATATCGCTCGTCGTTGCCAGAATGAATTTCTGGAAGTTCTCAGCCTGAGCCTCTTCCTTGGAGCTATATTCGATCTTGTCGAGCTTGGTGACACCGTCGACAAGCTCGGCGACATCCGCGCCGAAACGGACTTCGATCTCGCCAATGTCGATATGGGTATCTTCCACCACATCGTGCAGCAGGCCCGCCACGATGGTGATCTCGTCGAGATGCACATCAGCGAGCAAGCTCGCGACCTCTACAGGGTGGGAATAATACGCATCGCCGGAATCGCGCTTCTGCTCGCCATGATGTTTCTTGGCAAAGTCATAGGCAGAGCCAAGCAGCTCTGACTTCACCCGTGGGTGATAGGCGCGTACCTTGGATATGAGCTGCTCACGCGTGAGGACAGCGCGTTCAGATGACGTGTCGTCAGCCGCGAGCGGTTTGCCAGCCTCGTCGCCAGCCCCTTTGTCCTTGGCGGAAAGGGTGCTGCCGTCCATCAGGCCTCCTACAGCCGGTCGTCCCGTCCGGACTCCAGCTCAGCCTGATAGGCACGCATGACGTCTTCTTCCGTAGCGGTTGGGGCCGCTTCCAGAGCCTGACGGTCAGCTTCGCGCTCATTCTCTTCACCTGGGCGGATATCCTGCAGGTTGGAGATCAGGGCTTCCTTGACCACTTTGAGATCAACCGACTCATCAGCAATCTCGCGCAGAGAGACGACCGGGTCCTTGTCGTTGTCACGGTCCACAGTGATCGGCGAACCTTCGCGGATCATGCGGGAACGGTGAGCAGCAAGCAGGACAAGCTCGAAGCGGTTTGGGACCTTTTCGATGCAGTCTTCAACGGTAACGCGGGCCATGGGCAGCAAATCTCCTTTGAACCGCCCCTTATATGCAGCGCAGCACTCTGGCGCAACCCAGCGATTACCGCTGATTGCAGGTGATCTTCATGCCCCTTGGCATAGAGCAAAACCCCGCTACGGTACATAAGACATCAGACCGGAGGCTGACCCCCATGCTGCGCAACGCTGCCCTGACTTCTCTCGCCCTTGTTCTTGCCGCCTATGGCGCCGGATATGCACAGCTCGCATCGGCCGAGGCGGCACCGTCAGAAAGCAGCACGTCTAGCAGCAGCCTGACCCATGCAGACCCGGCGCTGATAGAGATCTACAAGCAGCTTCACGCCAATCCGGAACTGTCCTTCAAGGAAGCCAAATCCTCCGCGCTGATGGCCTCGGAGCTAAAGAAGCTGGGCTTTGAGGTGACCACCGGAATGGGCCAGGACTGGGTTGTCGAGAAAGCCAAGAAGGATGTCGGCGAAGTCAAGGAAGGTGTTGGCGGCTATGGCGTGGTCGGCGTTCTGCGCAATGGCGATGGCCCAACTGTTCTGATTCGCGCCGACATGGACGCCCTGCCCGTACCGGACAATACTGGCTTCCCGTTCGCTTCCAAAGTCGAGTCCACCACCTGGACCGGCGTGGAAAGCCCGGTCATGCATGCCTGCGGTCACGATATTCACATGACCAGCTGGATCGGCACGGCCCGCGAATTGGTGGCCCACAAGGATGAATGGAGCGGCACGCTGGTCATGATCGCGCAGCCTGCCGAAGAGATAGGCCTGGGCGCGCAGGCCATGCTGGCCGACGGGCTGTTCAGCCGCTTCCCGAAACCGGACTACAATCTGGCCCTTCACGTTTCCGCCTCGGCCCCGGCCGGCACGGTCGTCTACACCAAGGGCTATGCCATGGCGAATGTGGACAGTGTCGACATCAAGGTGAAAGGCGTTGGCGGCCACGGCGCCTATCCGCACACCACGCGGGACCCGATCCTGATCGGCTCCCAGATCGTTGTCGCCCTGCAAAGCCTCGTCTCGCGCAATACCAATCCACAGGATTCCGCCGTCGTGACGGTCGGCTCGTTCAAGGCTGGCGCCAAGCACAACATCATTTCCGACGAGGCCACATTGCTGCTGACCGTGCGCTCCTATGATGATGCAACACGCAAGATGCTGCTGGACGGCATCGAGCGGATCGCAAAGGCCGAGGCCATGGCGTTCGATGCGCCGGAACCGGAAATCACGGTGGAAAAAGACTACACACCATCCCTGTTCAATGATGCGGACCTGACCGACAAGGCCGCCGCAGCGATTGCCAAGGCGATCGGGCCTGACAAGGTCAAGGAAGTCCCCGCCGTGATGGGCGGCGAGGATTTCAGCCAGTATGGCCGCACTGGAGAGAAAATTCCCGGCCTGCTGTTCTGGATCGGAGCAGTCGAGCCCGCAAAGTATGAAGCCTCGCAAGACGGCAAGCTGCCCCTGCCTTCCCTGCACTCGCCCTACTTCGCGCCTGACTATGACCCGACAATCGCTACCGGCGTTGAGGCCATGACAGCCGCCGCCATCGGTCTGTTTAACGAAGGTTAAGTCTGAATTTACGGGTTTTGACTTGCCCGGAGCGCCTCCGGGCGTTAAATCCGTTTTGCTCAGAGTGCGCAAAAGCATAAAATTTTTGTCGCAACTCTGACCTGCTTCCGGACGTTTGAAGGCCAATCCCCTTGAAGCGCGAGGTTTCAGGATTATATTATACTCAGATCGAGCAAAAGGGTCGATCTGCTACGAAGGAGGACGACAATGGCACGTCTTATTGATTCCGGCCCAGGCTGCCCCACCCCAACCCCGCTGCGCGGTGCCTCTGCTGCAGAAGCGCGCGGACTGGTTTATGACGACGCCGTCAAGGCAGAAACGGATGATCTTTACCCACTGGTGCAAGATTTCATCACGCCGATGGAATGGCCCGCCATTGCACCGCTAGTGGCAGCGATCAACCGCCTGAAGAAGCAGAAGAATGCCGTCATCCTGGCCCACAACTATATGACGCCGGACATTTTCCGCCTGGTGGGCGATTTCCGTGGTGACAGCCTTCAGCTGGCGCGCGAAGCCTCCAAGGTGGATGCCGATATCATCGTACAGGCCGGCGTGCACTTCATGGCCGAGACCTCCAAGATCCTTGCGCCTGAAAAGACCGTCCTGATCCCGGATACGCGGGCTGGCTGTTCGCTGGCCGCCTCCATCACGGGCGCCGATGTGCGCCTGATCAAGGAAAAATATCCGGACTATCCGGTCGTCACCTATGTGAACACGACGGCTGACGTGAAAGCCGAATGCGACATTACCTGCACCAGCTCAAATGCGGCTCAAGTCGTTGAGGCGATTGCCAAGGAATGGAACACCGACACTGTCATCATGGTGCCGGACCAGTATCTGGCGAAAAACGTCGCCGCGCAGACCAATATCCGCATCATGACCTGGCCGGGCGCCTGTGAGGTGCACGAGATGTTCAGCGCGGATGATGTGAACCAGCTGCGCGAGGCCCATCCGGGCGTCGTGATCCTGGCCCACCCGGAATGCCCGCCGGACGTTCTGGAAGCGGCCGACTATGCCGGCTCCACCGCCGCATTGGCCAATTACGTCTCCGAAAAGAGCCCGAACAAGGTGGTTCTGCTGACCGAATGCTCCATGAGCGACAATGTCGCCGCAGAAAACCCCGGCGTGAACTTCATCCGCCCGTGCAATCTGTGCCCGCACATGAAGCGTATCACGCTGGAGAACATTTATGACTGTCTCGTCAATGGCGAGTACGAAGTCACGATCCCGGAAGATGTGCGCGTGCGCGCAAAAAAAGCCCTGGATGCCATGATGGCTCTGCCAAAAATGGACAAACCGCTGGACTTTGTGACCGGTCTTGAGCCTCTCGAACTCGAAATGGTCGGCTAGCAGCCAAACAGTTGTACAGACTATGGAGACGGGCTTAATGTATCTTCGGGCGCAAGGAGAGGTAGGATGTTCCGAGGCATTACCCGTCTCGCCGCATCGGCATTGGCTGTCCTCATGGTCAGCACACATGCCTATGCCGGGACCAATGGAGATGAAGACCCCGCCGATGTACTCGGCACGTGGAGCTTCCAGACTAAGCCTTATCGCAATGGGCAATGCATGATGTCTGGTACGATGTATCTGTCTCCCCACCCCAATGAGGGCGAGTATGAGTGCGAGCTGACCGCTGTGGAAGTTTGCTCCATGTGGGGACGCTCCGTCGTGCGCCAATCCTGCAAGGCCCGTCGCTTTGGCGACCAGATTTCCATACGCTCCCAGGTTGAGGAAATGCTGGAAGCCAAGATCGAGGGCCTGATCTATGTACCGGACAATTTCACCCTGACCATTCAGTCTGCGGACAGGATGTTCGGCGCACTGGTTTCTGCCGTGACGGCACCTGCGGAATTCCGCAGGGCCAATGAAGGCATTTCCTGACCCGTGACCGCCCCCATACCCCAGACACTGACAGCCTGCGGGCCAGTCCAGGATGATGTATTGATTGTTGGAGCAGGCCTTGCCGGCCTGTTTCTGGCATTGCAGCTGGCACCGCGTCCGTGCACGGTCATCTCTCCGGCCCCACTGGGACAGGCCGCCTCGTCTGCCTGGGCGCAGGGCGGACTTGCCGCGGCGCTGCACCCCAAAGACAGCCCGGCGCAGCATGCCGCAGATACCGTGGCCGCAGGTGCAGGCCTGGTCGACCCGATCATTGCGCGCCTCATTGCCGAAGAGGGCCCCGCCCGCGTACGCGATCTTATCGCCCTTGGCGTCCCGTTTGACCGCACACCCGATGGCGCGCTGGCCTTGTCGTTGGAAGCGGCCCACTCTCATCCCCGCGTCGCGCGTGTGGCCGGTGATCTGGCCGGCAAAGCCATCATGGACGCGCTGGTCGCTGCCGTGCATGCCGCCCCTCACATCCAGATCATTGAAGGTGTGCGCGCGACTGGTCTGCTGCAAGATGAGACCCGCCGTGTGGCTGGTGTGATCCTGCGCGACCGCGACGGTACGCTCAGCACACGCACAGCTCGCGAAACTGTTCTGTGCACAGGCGGCTCTGGCGGCCTGTTCCAGGTCACGACCAACCCGCCCGAAGCGCGCGGCGATGCCGTTGCCATGGCCTGGGAGGCGGGCGCGCTGATTGCTGATCTGGAATTCGTCCAGTTCCACCCGACCGCCATCGACATTGGGCGCGACCCTGCGCCACTGGCCACCGAAGCGTTGCGCGGCGAAGGCGCGACCCTGCACAATCGCGATGGCACGCCTTTCATGGCGAGCTATCATGAGCTGGCCGAACTGGCGCCGCGGGATGAAGTCGCCCGCGCGGTCCACACGGAACGTATGTCGGGCCGGGGGGCATTCCTGGACTGCCGCAAGGCCGTTGGCGCACACTTCCCCGAACACTTCCCGACCGTCTTTGCCGCGTGCAAATCCGCAGGCATCGATCCGCGAACGGACATGATCCCGATTGCCCCCGCCGCGCATTATCATATGGGCGGCATTGTGCCGGATTTCTGGGGCCTTTCGACACTTGACGGTCTATCCGTCTGCGGAGAATGCACATCCACCGGCGTGCATGGCGCCAACCGCCTGGCCTCCAACTCCCTTCTGGAGGCAGTTGTTTTCTCTCACAGAATTGCCGAAAGGCTGCGTGAGGCGAACCTCGCCGAGCCAGGCAGCGCCGAAGGTCATGTGCCCGCCGCCCTGCCCCATGCGGCCCTTCAGACACTCCGCAAGGCCATGTCGGAAAAGTGCGGCGTGGTACGCAACGAGACCGGCATGAACGAGGTGCTGAACCTGATCCTTGATCTGCGCGATCAACATGGCCCCGCCCGCGCCATTACGACATCACGCCTTATCGTCACCTCTGCGCTGAACCGCAAGGAAAGCCGTGGCGGTCACTACCGGTCAGATTACCCTGATACGGGCGAACCGCATCGGCAATTTATTTTAAAAGATACCCATACTGAGGAGCCCATACCTGCATGAGCCCTGTTCCCCCGCCTCTCCCAAGCATCATTCTGGACCCGATCGTGCGCCTGGCACTGGCGGAAGACCTTGGCCGCGCCGGAGACCTGACAACCGATGCGACGATTGCACCGGACACGCAGTTGAGTGTCGTCATCGCCGCGCGCAAGCCGGGCGTGATTGCCGGCCTGGATGCTGCCGCACATGCACTGACGCTGGTAGACCCATCCGTTTCGCTTGAGATTGTCCTGCAGGATGGCTCCGCCATCATGCCGGGGGATATCGTTGCCAGACTGTCAGGCAGCGCCCGCTCTATCCTGACGGCGGAACGCACCATGCTGAACTTCATCGGGCGCCTGTCGGCCGTTGCCACCATGACTCGCACCTATGTCGAGAAAGTCTCTCATACGAATGCCCGCATCGTCTGCACACGCAAGACCACGCCCGGCCATCGCGCGCTGGAGAAGCGCGCCGTGCGGTGCGGCGGCGGCACAGCCCACCGCTATGGCCTGGATGACGCAATCCTGATCAAGGACAATCATATCGCGGCATGCGATGGCTCCGTTGCGGTCGCCATGCAGCGCGCCAAAGCCTATGCGGGGCATCTGCGCATGATCGAAATTGAAGTCGACACGCTGGAGCAATTCCAGGAGGCGCTGAAACATGCGCCTCACGCGATCCTTCTGGACAATATGGATACAGCAACGCTTCGGCGCGCTGTTGATATGAATGAAGGCCGTGTCACGCTGGAAGCCTCCGGCGGCGTAACGCTGGAGACTGTTGCCGCAATTGCCGAGACAGGGGTCGATTTTATCTCTGTCGGCGCACTGACCCATTCTGCACCCAATCTTGACGTGGGCATGGATGTCGTCTGACACTGACTGAAAGGGCATGAGTCCCTGACAGCAGGAAGGAATTGCCCATGTCACGTGCAGGTGGCCGAAAGAGTATTTTCATTACAGGTGCCGCTTCCGGCATTGGCGCAGAAACGGCCCGACTCTTCGCCAAGCGCGGCTGGTTCTGCGGCCTCTATGACGTCAACATGGATGGAGTGAGCGCCGTTCAGGAAGAGATTGGCGAGAAGAACTGTATCACGGCCAGCCTGAATGTCTGCTCTCGCGATGACTGGCGCATCGCTGTGAAGGCGTTTGGCGAAGCTACCGAAGGCGCGATGAACGTGCTGTTCAACAATGCCGGCATTGGCCGTCATGGCTGGTTTGAGGATGTTTCCGGCGAAGACAATGATTCCATCATCGATGTGAATGTGAAGGGCGTGATCAATGGCGTTCAGGCCTGCCTGCCGCTGCTGAAGGCCACTTCTGGCGCTCGCATCGTCAACACGGCCTCTACCGCCGGCATTGTCGGATCGCCCCAGCTGGCCGTGTATTCAGCATCGAAATTCGCCGTGCGGGGCCTGACGGAGGCCCTGGATGCCGAATTCCGCGATCTGGATATCCGCGTCACCAGCCTGATGCCCTGGTTCATCGAAACTCCCATTCTGGAAATGGGCGACCGGGACGGCTCCAACCACAAAATGTCTGACCAGCTTCGCGAAGCCGGGATGAATGTGTATCCGGTCTCCATGGCCGCCGAACGCGCCTGGGACGCCGCGCATGGCAAGGACGTACACTATATGGTCGGCAAGGATGCAGAACGCGCGAAATTCATGACCCGCTGGCTGCCCGGCGCCATCCGCAAGCGGGTGAAAGACGGTGTACCGCCGCGCGATTAGATTGCCCTTTCCAGGACCGGAAAACGAAAAAAAGCCACCGATGAATGTCATCGGTGGCTTTTTTTGAGTCTGCTCGGTGCGGAGCGAAGCTAGTTCATGCCGCCATAGGCGCTGGAGCCGGAAGACATCGCAGCCTTCTCGGCCTGAGCAGCCGTGTAAGCCGCAACAGAATCCTTAGGCGGCAGCTTTTCAGACACCGGCACATCGGATGTAGAACTTGCCGCCGTGCGCACCGTGGTCAGGCGAGGGGCGCCATTGGTGATCGTACGGGTGGAGGTCGTCACGGTCGCCGGGGCAATCGTCGGCGCATCCACGCCGGCAATCTTCGCATCTTGCGTGTTTGCAGAGACCGTGCGGATGACAGACGTTGCCGCCGCATCCTTGTCTTCTGCTGCCATGATGACCTGCTCACGCTTGTTATTATAGTCGCGGCGGACTTTCGCCCACTCAGACCCACGCGGGAAACGATAAAAGACGTGCAGGCCGATCTTGTCCGTCTTGATGAGGCCGGCGCTCCAGATTGGATCCACATAAGTGGCGTGATAGTGCGTGGCACCGCCGGTCCGTTCCTCATTGAGGTTCATCAGAACGTGTGCAGCAACCTTCTGGGCGCTTTCCCAGTTGCGGCCGCGCGGTTGGCGATTCATTGCGCCATCGCAGGTAAAAGTGAACTGACAGCCGGTTGTGCGCGTTGCACCCTGGAAGACAACATCACAGACACTGTCCGGATAGCGGTGGTCACGGACACGGTTCTTGATGACTTCGGCAACAGCGAGCTGGCCTTCGAGAGATTCGGTGCCAGCTTCGTAATAGACGGCCTTGGCCAAGCAATCGGCCTCTGTGTTGATCTTTTCGGCGCGCTTGATGTGCTCCGGGCGGAAAGACACCAGAGAAGACAGCGCGGCGCCATCACGGTCGCGCATGGCGTAACGGCTCATGGAGGAGTCCGTATCGCGCTTCAACGTGTATTCCACCGTGCGGATCCACGGGGAATCCAGCAGGCTTGGTGTGTGCGGGTCCGTACGGACCGTGACACCACCATCTTCAATGGAGGCAAGACGCATCGCTTCGGCCCGGAAATCAGCCTCAGCCCGCTTTTCGAGCTGAACATCACCCAGAACCGGCAAAGTTACAGTCGCGGCGACGGCGCAGACCGCAATGGTCGCACCCCGCACGATTATATCTCGCTGCTCTTCGTTCGTCATAGCCATCCACCAACGCTTGAGCTGCCCTTGGAGCCCACGCATTGACGACAGCGTCGCCCTTCGTGGTTGAAGAACCCTTAACATCACCGCTCCCCAATCCCCCGGCAGACGATATTTTCCGTCACTTTGACCCGGGTGTTTTTGGTTTGACTTGTTAATTTGTGAGGTGAATTTCACCCCGTTCTGACTGGGGATATGCACCCCATTCGCTAAGTAGCAAGAAGCTCGCCAGTTCGGGGAGTGACATTTCTGTCAGAATGCAATTACACGAATTTCATAAATAAAGGCGCCATCTCATGAGATGGCGCCCAAACTATTGTATTTTAGAGGAATATTTCCTCAATTTTTGCGAATTTTGACGCAGTGCAAAAACACCCCTGTGGTCAAAATACAACACCCAAATGATGCCGATTCGAGCGCCAAGCTGCCTATTTGTGCGATTCCTTGAGGGCCGCATGTGCCGCTGCGAGACGCGCAATCGGCACCCGGTAAGGCGAGCAGGACACATAATCCAGGCCTGTGCGGTGGCAGAAATTAATGGATGCCGGATCGCCGCCATGCTCCCCGCAAATGCCCAGCTTGATGCCTGGACGGGTGCTGCGGCCGCGTTCAGCCGCCATGCGAACCAGCTCGCCAACGCCCACCTGATCCAGCGTGACGAAGGGGTCTTTTTCGTAGATTCCCTTGTCTTCATAGACCTTGAGGAAGCGCCCGGCATCATCGCGCGAGATGCCCAGCGTGGTCTGGGTCAGATCGTTCGTCCCAAAGGAAAAGAAGGCCGCTGACTGGGCGATCTCGCCGGCTTGCAGCGCGGCGCGCGGCAGCTCGATCATCGTGCCGACCATGTATTCCAGCGTCACGCCTTTCTCTTCGAAAACAGACTTGGCTACGTCATCCACCACCGCTTTCAGGATGGCGAGCTCCTTATGGGTCGCCACCAGCGGAATCATGACTTCCGGGATCGGCTTGCGGCCTGTTTCCCCGGCAACCTTCACGGCAGCTTCGAAGATGGCGCGGGCCTGCATCTCATAGATTTCAGGATAGGTGATACCCAGGCGGCACCCACGGTGGCCCAGCATCGGGTTGCTCTCGTGCAGTTCCCCGGCGCGCTGGCGCAGCACTTCAACACTGACGCCGGAAGCCTTGGCGACATCTTCCATGTCCTCATCGGTGTGAGGCAGGAATTCGTGAAGCGGCGGGTCCAGCAGGCGGATCGTGGCCGGGCGGTCTTCCAGAATGCGGAAGATCTCCTCGAAATCGCTGCGCTGCATCGGCAGCAGCTTGTCCAACGCAGCGCGGCGACCGGATTCATTCTCCGCCAGGATCATGGCGCGCACTTCCGGTATCCGCTCTGCGTCAAAGAACATGTGCTCTGTGCGGCAAAGGCCGACGCCTTCAGCGCCGAAATCAACAGCTGTGTGCGTATCGAGCGGTGTTTCCGCGTTCGCCCGCACTTTCAGCTTACGGGCCTTGTCGGCCCATTCCATCAGCAAGCCGAAATCGCCGGAGAGGTCTGGCTGTACCATTTCCACAGCGCCCAGCATCACCTGGCCGGTCGCGCCGTCCACGGTGATGATGTCACCCTTTTTCACTTCACGGCCCATGACGCGAAACACGCCATTCTTGCTGTCGATCTGCAGGCCACCGGCACCGCAGACGCAAGGACGGCCCATGCCGCGCGCCACAACGGCGGCGTGGCTGGTCATGCCGCCGCGCGCCGTCACGATGGCGCGGGAAGCGTGCATGCCCTTGATGTCTTCCGGGCTGGTCTCGATGCGCACGAGAATGACGTCTTCGCCTTTCTCGGCCATGTCCCAAGCCTCATCGGATTCGAACACGACCTTGCCGACGGCCGCGCCGGGGCTGGCTGGCAGGCCGGTGATGATCACATCGCGTGCGGCCTCTTCGGAAATGGTCGGGTGCAGCAGCTGGTCCAGCTGAGACGGCTCCAGGCGCAGCACAGCTTCTTCTTCCGTCACCAGGCCTTCGCGGGCCATGTCGACCGCGATCTTGAGCGCGGCAGCGGCTGTCCGTTTGCCGTTACGGGTCTGCAGCATGTAGAGGCGGCCATCTTCGACCGTGAACTCCAGATCCTGCATGTCCTTATAGTGTTGCTCCAGCGTGTTCGCGACATCGCGCAGCTGAGTGTAGACTTCCGGCATCGCCTCTTCGAGCGGCGCATCTTCGGAGCCGAGTTTGTCAGCACGCTCGCGAGAGATCGGTGCAGGCGTGCGGATACCGGCCACAACGTCTTCGCCCTGCGCATTGATCAGATATTCGCCATAGAAGACCGGGTCGCCATTGGACGGGTCACGCGTGAAAGCAACGCCGGTAGCGGAGGTTTCGCCGAGATTGCCGAACACCATGGCCTGCACGTTCACGGCTGTGCCCCATTCCTCCGGAATGTCGTTAAGCTTGCGATAGGTGATCGCGCGGTCATTCATCCAGGAACCGAACACGGCGGTGATGGCGCCCCACAGCTGTTCCTTCGGATCATCCGGGAACGGGCGGCCAAGATTGTGCTGAACCGCAGATTTGTAGAGCGTGATGATCTTCTTCCAGTCATCTGCCGTCATCTCGGTATCGAGATCATAGCCCTGACGGTCCTTGTAATCGTCCAGGATGTGCTCGAACTCATCATGGCTGATGCTCAGTACGACATTGGAATACATCTGGATGAAGCGGCGGTAGGAATCATAGGCGAACCGCTCACCAGCCTTTTTGGCGAGGCCCGCAGCCGCCGCCTCATTGAGGCCGAGGTTCAGAACCGTATCCATCATGCCTGGCATGGACGCACGCGCGCCGGAGCGCACGGAAACGAGCAGCGGATTTTCCGGATCGCCGAAGCCCTTGCCGGTTTCCTTCTCGACCGCTTCCAGCGCGGCATCGACCTGCGCTTCCAGCGAGTCCGGATATTTCCGGTCCAGCTCATAATACGCCGTGCATACGGCGGTGGTGATCGTGAAGCCAGGAGGCACCGGCAGGCCAAGCTTCGCCATTTCCGCGAGGTTTGCGCCCTTGCCGCCCAGCAAGTTCTTCATTGAAGCGTCGCCATCTGCGCTGCCGCCACCAAAAGCATACACCCAGGTTTCGTCTGCGGTCTTAAGTGCTGCTTCACCCATGAATTCTGCCTTCCGATACATGTCTGTGTCCCCAAGATTACCCTGGGTCGATTTGCAATTCCTATGCTGCATTGCAGCGCCATTGGCCAGTGTCCGAAAGGGCACTGGAGGTGTGACAACGTTGTTTGTGACACATTGGCGCTATTGCAGGCAAAAGCGCCGTTCCACACTGGGACAGCACCGCTGCGGGCTTAACCCAGATCAGCCGTCAATCCGTGAAAAATCCGCCACGCGATGCAGCGTGTCGCGGATCTGTGTGAGCAAAGCGAGGCGATTCGCGCGCACGGCGGCATCGTCATCATTCACCATGACGGCCTCAAAGAAGGCATCCACCGGACCGCGCAGTTTGGCCAGCTCGGCCATGGCGCCGGTGAAGTCTTCTGTCTCAAGCGGGCCTTCGATGGCGGCCTGAACCTCGGTCAGCGCCTTGGCGAGGGCCTGCTCCTCTGCCGGCCCCTTGGCGATGAGGTCAGCATTGACGGAGAGGTTTTCGGGCAGTTCGCCCTTCTTCTCTTCGGCGCGCAGGATGTTCGCCGCGCGCTTGTACCCTGCAAGCAGGTTCGCGCCGTCTTCGGAGCCGAGGAAGGCACCGAGCGCTTCGACCCGACGGGTGATGAGCACAAGATCGTCCTCGCCGAGGGCGAACACGGCATCGATCAGGTCATGCCGCTGGCCCTGATCGCGTAGGAATTGCTTCAGGCGATCCGCGAAGAAGGAGAGGAGGTCTGTAGTCGCTTTACTAATCCGGTCTTGGTATCTTCCACCCGCGTAAACATAGTCAGATGGTGTTTCATCAGACTCTCCAGGAATGGCACTTTCGGGGAGCTCGCCCTTGGCGTGGTCCTCCCACATAATTTTCTTCCAATGCTTTTGAAGCTCACGGTCTATGACATCTTTCAGCTTCAGCCTTGTCGAGTTTTCCACAAGTATACGCGTAACTCCGAGTGCGGTCCGTCGCAGCGCAAAGGGGTCTTTTGAGCCAGTTGGGGTCTCTCCAATAGCCCAAAACCAGACCAAAGTGTCGAGCTTGTCAGCCAACGCGACGGTGATACCCACCGGGTCGGTCGGAACGGAATCGCTCGGCCCCTGTGGCTTGTAATGATCTCGGATTGCATCGGCGACAACAGCCGGTTCGGGCTGTTCAGCCTCCAGCGCGTAGTAACGGCCTATAACGCCCTGAAGCTCTGGGAATTCGCCGACCATTTCTGACACGAGATCTGCCTTGGCGAGGCGTGCAGCACGATCAGCCATCGCAGGAAGAAGCGGATCTATGCCGGTCCCGAATTTGATTTTGTCTGCCAACTCGCGGGCCAGCTCCACCACACGCCCCACCTTGTCCCCAAGCGAGCCAAGCTCTGCCTTGAAGGCAATCGTGGACAGCTTTTCGGCCATCTCTTCCAACGGCTTCGCCTTGTCGAGATCCCAGAAGAAGCGCGCATCATCGAGACGCGCAGAGAGAACGCGGGAATTGCCCTCGGCCAGCTTCTTGCCGCCATCGGCCGCGTCAATGTTCGCCACCACGATGAAGTTCGGGGCGAGCTTGCCGGTCTTTGTGTCGTTCACGGCAAAGTATTTCTGGTGCGTGCGCATGGAGAGCTGGATCACTTCCGGCGGCAGGGCCAGGAAATCCGGGTCCATATTGCCGAGCACAACGACCGGCCATTCGGCGAGGCCAACAACCTCTTCCAGAAGGCCCTTGTCTTCGATCCATTCGAGGCCTGCGTCAGCGCAGACTTTTTCGATGCCCTCCAGGATCACCTGACGGCGCTCATCGCGCGTCAGCTTCACATGGCCTGCACCGCCCAGCTGGGCTTCATAATCCTTGCGACCGGTGACCGTGTAAGGCCCGCGGCCATGCACGCGGTGGCCTTCCGTCTCATTGCCGCTGGCAAGGCCATCGACATCGAACGGCACGATCTGCCCGTCCAGAACGCAGGTAATGCGCTGCAACGGACGCACCCAGCGCAGCTCTCCCGTGCCCCAGCGCATGGATTTCGGCCAATGGAAGCCGCGAATGATGGCCGGCACAGCCTCGGCGATGATGTCCTTCGCGTCGCGGCCCGGCGTCTCGATCACGGCGACATAGAAATCGCCTTTCTTAGGATCGGAGCGCACTTCGGCCTGGCTAATGTCGCTGAGGCCAGCGCCGCGCAGGAAGCCTTCAACCGCCTTGTCCGGTGCGCCGACCTTCGGGCCCTTGCGCTCTTCCTTTACATCGGCGGAGCGTTCCGTCAGGCCATCAACGAACACGGTCAGGCGGCGCGGCCCGGAGGCCGTCTCCAGCGCAGACCAGCTGAGGCCCGCCTCGCCCAGCGCCTTTTCCAGCGCTGCGCCGAGATCACTCTCGGCCTTCGCCTGCATGCGCGCGGGGATTTCCTCGGAGAAGATTTCAAGAAGCAGCTCAGCCATTATGGGGTCCAGCCTGAGAATTCGGTGTTCGGATCATGGGGTGAAGTATGAGGGTCAAGCGCCCGCCCGGGCCTCTTCCTGTTCGGCCCATTGCGCGGCAGCGCCACGGGCCAGGTCTCGCACGCGGGCGATATAGGCCTGACGCTCGGTCGGGCTGATGGCGCCGCGCGCGTCGATCAGGTTGAAGGTGTGGGAAGCTTTGAGGGCGTAGTCATAGGCTGGCAGCGGCTTGCCGGCTTCGCGCAGCGCGTTGGACTGGTTTTCGCAATCGGCAAACCAGCGCTTCAGCATCTCGACATCGGAATGTTCGAAATTGAAGGCAGATTGCTGCTTCTCGTTTTCAAGGAACACGTCGCCATAGGTCAGTGGGACGTCGCTGCCCGGGTCGTTGAATGGCAAATCGTAGACATTGTCGACGCCGAACACATACATGGCGAGGCGTTCGAGACCATAAGTCAGCTCGCCGGACACCGGGAACACATCCAGGCCGCCAACTTGCTGGAAATAGGTATACTGGCTGACTTCCATACCGTCGCACCAGACTTCCCAGCCGAGGCCCCAGGCCCCGACGGTCGGGTTCTCCCAATCGTCTTCCACGAAACGGATATCGTGAACTGTCGGATCAATGCCGATCTCGTAGAGGCTTTCGAGATAGAGGTCCTGCAAATTGGCCGGGTTAGGCTTCAGGATCACCTGATACTGATAATAGTGGCCAAGACGGTTCGGGTTTTCGCCATAGCGCGCATCCTTCGGGCGGCGGGAGGGCTGCACATAGGCGGCGCGCCATTCCTTGGGCCCCAGCGCACGCAGCACAGTTGCGGGGTGAAGCGTACCAGCGCCAACTTCCATGTCATAGGGCTGCAGGATCGCGCAGCCCTGTGCGGCCCAGTAATTCTGCAGCCTGAGAATAATGTCCTGAAAGGATTTCGGTTTGGATTTCGCTTCGGGTGCAGTCATGGCTCTGATCCGGAAATATGGTTCTGTGCGGGGTTACAGCTGGCCGCGGAGTGACGCAAGCGCGGCAATGTGATCAGAACATGCCGCGGGATTCCTCGTTATCATTCGATCCGCTGCCCCGCCCCGTCACCGCCCGGTAAAAACCGGCATGGCCAAGGGCGGCGACAATGACGCCGAAGATCAGAAAGGCCCAGAACAAGAGGCCGAACATGGCCACCTCCTTTACAAGCGCCCTACGCTCACATGCCGCACGATACGACCGGATTGCCGCGCGCCCAAGACAATTCGCTACCAGGCGATCGGCAGGCCGTGCCGAATGGCCTCCAGAGCCGCACTGGCTGTGCCATCTTCCTGATGCGTCACCAGCGGCGCCAGCAGCCTGACCGGCCCGCGCTTCAGGCCCTTTCGCCCCCGCACCAGAACACGCCGGGCCTCCTCACCCTGTTTTGACGCAATGGGCAAAACCGTAATGTCTCCGGTCTGACGCTCAAAGACAGACAGGATACGCGCCAGTTCAGCCGCGCGGTGGATCATGACCAGCGGTGCACGCGGCCTGGCGGCAAAGGCCATCGCCTTGATCCAGCTCTCCAGGCTGAGGGATTCCAGATAGGCGGCCTGCTTGCCTTCGCCTGGCGCGGTAATGCGTCCCGGCTGGAAATAAGGGGGATTGGAGAAGACGAGATCAAAGCGGTTTTCCTTACCTCGCACCCAGAGGCCGGCATCGCTCGTCTCGACGCTTACGCGGTCTGTGAAGCTGTTGGCATCAGCCGCCTGCCTGGCCAGAGAGGCCATGCCGTCATCAATATCGATCCCGGTGAATGTGACCCCCGGCAAACGGAAAGCCGCCGTCATCAGCGCGCCGCCGCACCCACAGCCAACCTCAAGGGCGTGGCCTTGCGGCTTTTCCGGCAGCGCAGCCGTCAGCATCAGCGAATCTGTCCCTGCCCGGAACCCCTTCTCCGGCTGGAACAGTTTCACCCGTCCCTGATAGACGGTGTCCTCTGTAATGCCGCTCACTAGCCGCGCTCTACCTCTGCGAGGGCAGCCTCAGCCTGAGCCTTCAGCTCGTCCGGTACCATTACGCGACGGGGAAAAGCGCCGATATTACCCTCCACAGCGGAAATGTGCTGATCCGCAATGAAATAGCGGATGCCGGCTTCCTGTAGCAGATGCTCGATATAGCTCAGCTTGACCATGTCATTGGTCCGGAAAACTTCTTCCATTATTGCATCGCACTTCGCAGATTGATCTCAACCGAGCGGGCATCATAGGCATTCGGGCTGTCCGGCTTTTCGCCTGTGCCTGTTACGATTTCCAGCACTTCCGTCACCGTGCCGCCCGTACTGCCGCCGAGCGGAAGGCCGATCCCGACGCCCACACCGACACTGCTGCTGCGACCATAGGATCCCGTACCGCCGCCAATCGATACGGAGGACCGGCTGCGCGGCTCCTGCGCCACATCGGTATATCCGCTGACCACTTCGAACCAGTCCCCGCCTTCCAGCAATGTCAGCTCAGCAGCGCGTAGCAGCGCATAGTCACGCGCGCGACGCGGATCGCTATCGGTATAGGCGATCTGGAAGCGGTTCGTCTCAATCTGTTGCGTCATGTATCCATCCGCGCCCACCTTGGCTGCCGGGCCATAGGGCGTGGTCGTTGTACATGCTGCCAGAAGCAAGGCGGCGGACAGTCCAATCAGAATTCTCATGCGTTTCACTCCTGAGGCTTATTTGCTGTAACTGTCGCACAGGCGAGGCTGCCCTGCCATAAGAGATATAGGTCACCTGCGGCCCGCTGCCACGTCGAGCTTGAAGCCCATCGCGCCTAAGTATATTTCCGGAAGCACTGCATTCAGGACAGGAGCCTTCAAAACGTGACCCTTTCGCCCAAGCCAAAAGGCAAAGCGGCCATCGGCTCCATTGTGGAGCGGATGCAAACGCTGGTGTCCGAAGACCTTGCGGCAGTCGAGGCGCTGCTGGCCCAGCGGGCCGCAAGCCCGGTCGCCATCATTCCTGACCTGTCCGGTTACATCGTTTCTGCAGGCGGCAAGCGGCTGCGCCCGCTGATCACGCTGATCGCCGCCCATGCTGTGGGCAAGGCAAACCCGGCAACCCACGCCCTGGCCGCGGCGGTCGAGTTCATCCACACGGCCACTCTGCTGCATGATGATGTCGTCGACGAAAGCGACCTGCGACGCGGTAAGCCCGCCGCAAAAGCCATCTGGGGCAACAAGGCCTCCATCCTGGTGGGGGACTTCCTGTTCGCCCGTGCCTTCAATTTGCTGGTCGAAGCCAACAGTTTGGACATCCTGAACCGGCTGGCCACGGCCTCGACCATCATTGCCGAAGGCGAAGTCCGTCAGCTGGCCGCCATGCAGGCAGGCGACCTGCCGACCGAAGACTATCTGGCCATTGTTGAAGCCAAGACGGGCGCCCTGTTTGAAGCGGCGGCTGAAACAGGCGCGATGTCAGCTGGCGGCCACAAGTACGCTCACGCGCTGGCGACGTATGGCAAGAATCTCGGCCTGGCCTTCCAGATCATTGATGATGTGCTGGATTATGGCGGCACGACATCTGTGATTGGTAAATCCGTCGGCGATGACTTCCGCGAATGCAAAATCACTCTGCCGGTGATCATCGCCAAGCGCCGGGGCTCTGATGAAGACCGGGCGTTCTGGGACAAGGCCATGAAGCCGGAGACGCAGGAAGAATCCGATCTGGCCCATGCCGTCCATCTGATCCGCGCAACCGGGGCCGCCGAAGCCACGGTTCAGGAAGCTGAGGCCTATGCCGCTCTGGCGAAAAGCGCACTACGCACCCTGCCAGATACGCCGTATCGCGAAGCGCTGGAAGATCTCGCAGATTTCTGCGTCAGCCGGGCTTACTGATAGGTCGGGACCGCTCCCACAGCCATAGCCCTGCCCCCACCACACACAGACCGGCCAGAACGCTGGCCTGCAGCACTGGGGTATAAGCGGCCTGCTCCCCCTCTCTCGCTTTCATCTCGAAAAACAGTGTGAAGGTCGCCACAATCATACAGACCGCTGTCATGCCCCACCACACGAGCGCCGCCTTGACATGGCTCCAACCTTTGGCCCGGAGGCGCTGATAAGCGTGATCTGTATGGGCCACGAGCAGGTTCCGTCCCTTCAGGCTCCGCCATGCCAAAGTCAAAAGCACATCGACCAGGAATGGCAGGCATAGCGTCAGCGAGAACAGCGCCGCGCGCAGCCCCTCCATGCTGGCAGATACGAGATAAAGCCCCATCAAGCCGAACAGGCCACCCGCACCGAGGGATCCGCAGTCCCCGGCATAGAGCCCTCCCTGCATATTCCAGAACAGGAAGCCCACAACCGCGCCAAAGAAGGCAAATTGCGTCAGCAAGGCGAGACCGCCCACATGATCTGCCTGGCATGCGCCCCAGCACATCATCGACACTGCAAACAGAGGAAACAGGCCGAGCACCATGAGGCCGGAAGACCCGAGCGCGAGCCCGTTTGACCCATCCATGAAGTTCGTGGCGTTTGTGATCACAATGAGCCAACCGATGGCCAAAATGCCGATCACACCTCCTATGAGCGTTCCGGAGAGAAAAAATGGCGATGCCGCCGCGATAGCCCATACCAGCAACAGGCCAAGCTTGGTCAGAGCGCGCAAGCCAAGCCAGTCATCTGCAAATCCGATCAGGAAAGGTGTGACCACCAGCGCAATTGCACCAGAGATCCTCCAGAATGATGGATTGGTGCCCTGAAAAAGGCCGAGAACCGCTGCGCCAATGGCAACCATGAGGCAAACCGTCAGCAGAATACCCAGCCCACCTGTGCGCGGGACAGGCGCAGCCTGCTGCTTGCGCCCGCCATCTGGCGCGTCCAGCAGAGGCAGATATTTGACCAGCCCGCACAGCAGGAAGGAGACGACTGAGCCCCCGGCAAACAGGGCGAGCGGATAGTTCATCGCGCATCTCCCAGCATGGTCGCACGTACCCACCAATCCGGCTGCGCCTGACACACTACGGCTTCGGCGGCCTTGGCGGTGTCCTGTGTCTCAAACAGGGCAAAACATGTCGCGCCCGAACCGCTCATCCGCACAAGACGTGCACCCTCAAGACCGGAGAGCGTTTCCAGAACAGTCGCAATGGCGGGTACATTCAAAATGGCCGGTTCCTGAAGGTCATTCCGTTGGTCCCGTAGCCAGTCGATCAGTGCTGGTGCATCCACAAACTCTGGCAGGCGAGAGACCTCGCGAAAGCCATCGCCGCCCCCTGCTTCATCATAGGCCCGGAAGATCGGCCCGGTTGGACAATCCAGAGCCGGATTGACCAGGATGGCGGGCAGTTTCGGCAAGCCACTGACAGGGCTGACCCGCTCACCTTCCCCCTGCATCAACGCGGTGCAGCCGATCAGTGCAACCGGCACATCCCCGCCGAGCCGCGGCGCGATTCCCTTCGCCAGTGCCGCATCAGCTTCCCACAGTTCCGTCAGCAGACGTAGCGCGGCGCCAGCGTCTGCTGAGCCGCCGCCAATTCCTGCAGCAACCGGCAAATGCTTCTCAAGATGCAGGCGTGCGCCATGTTGCGTGCCAGCAGCGGCATTCAGGGCTTCGGCGGCCCGAAGAACCAGATTGCTGGCATCGGCCTCCATCCCCTTGCCGCGCGGGCCGGACACGCTGAAAGACAGGTTTTCAGCAGCCTCTGCCGTCACAAGGTCAGCCGCTTCCGGGCCGGCAAAGACAACCAGCGAGTCCAGAGGATGCCGCCCATTCGGCTGGGCGGGGCCAACATGCAAATAGAGATTCACCTTTGCGGGCGCGCGCGATGTCAGCATGCTGTGATGACCGCCCCTATGGCTGTTGCGGGATCGGCAAGCCATTGCTGCCGGATTCTGCACGCTTGACGGATGGAATGTCAGGCCCGCTGACCAGCTTCACTTCGATCCGCTCACGATCGGCCATCGAAGGATCAAGACGCAGCGAATTTTGCCACTGAAAGCGCGCCTCCAGTTTACGGCCTGTTCGCCAATACGCATCGCCAAGATGGTCATTCAGAACGGGATCGCCCGGCTCCAGTTCCACAGCGCGCTCCAGATAGCGCACAGCCATCTCGTAGCGGCCCAAGCGGTAATGCGCCCAGCCTAGACTGTCCAGGATGAAGCCGGAATCAGGCTCGATTTCGGCAGCCTTACGTATCATGTCGATCGCCGTGTCGAGATTCCTACCACGGTCGACATAGGCATAACCGAGAGCATTCAACAGGGCGGCATCGTTTGGATTAAGCGCCATGGCCTCTACCATGTCCATTTCGGCTTCCGGCCAGCGGCCCATCTCTTCTCGCGCAAGGCCGCGCGCAAACAGAAGGCGCCAGTCCTGCCGGCCAGCCTCCGCATCCTCATCAATGATCTGGGTGAGAATGCTGTTGGCCTCACCATAGCGGTCCAGTGAGCGGTAAAGGTCTGCCAATTGCACTTTCAAGGCACGGTCGGGCTGATGCTTCAGGGCTTCGGCAGCCACAGACAGGGCCGCCTGGTTACGCCCGCCATGGCGCAGAGCCCAGGCGATCTGGCCACGTGACGTGGCATAGAACGCCGAATTCTCCGGCACCCTGGCCAATACGGCAATCGCCTCTTCATGACGGCCAGCATTATCCAGCGTCTGCCCCCAGAGAGAGCGGGCCACGTGCAAATCCGGGTCGAGCGCAAGAGCCAGCACGAAATAGACCGCCGATACGTCATCCTCGGTCTGTGTCATCAGCGCTGCGGCAGGGATGTAGACGGCCAGCGCCGCGCCTTGCGACGGCTTCAGCCGTCTGATCTTGATTGTATCGCCTGCTTCAATGGCGGTTCTGAGCCGGTCCAGCGAGGCATTCGTGCCCACTTCAGACCGGAACGTGCTGAGCAGACCAAGCGCCTCAGCCCTGCGCCCGCGATTGGCCAACAAACGGGCATGCGCCTCTACGCCAACCGCCAGACGAGCGCCGGATTGCCACAGCGTTTCAAAGGTTGCGAGCGCGGCGTCATCCTGCTCGGCAGACAATTGCACCAACCCCATCATGTAGAGCGTTGCGCTATCCAGCCTCGGATCGCCGGTCAGGCCGTCATTGAGATAGCGGACCGCTGCAGCAGGACCCTGCCTATCCACGACGCGCCAGGCAGAGAGCCCGCGGGCAACCACGCGGTTGAAGGGTCCGAAACGGGTTTCATCCAGCATTTCCTGCGCAGTCGCATCCTTGCCCCTGCGCATGGCATCGACTCCAAGGGTCAGCCGGACAAGCGCCGCGTCACTGCCAAGCTCGTCGGCGCGGTGAGCCAGTTTCACGCCCTCATCATAATTGCCAGACAGCAAGGCCGCGAACAGCGCCCGATCCGCGATGCCGGATTTTTCCGGCGCGCTATCAATGGCGGCCGCGTAGTGGGCCGCTGCGATCTGGGGATCATTCGTCATGGCCGCATAGCGGGCAATCAGGAAGTCACTATAGGCCTTTGCGTTATCGGGCCGACCAGACTGGATCAGATTTCGGTCGAGTATGCCCAAAGCCTCCGGAGTGCTTGCGCAAGAACTCGCCAGCGCCAGACAGACCGGCAAAATCAGGAGACGTAGTGACATCATCAGGTCCAGCTTCTCAACAACAGGCTGCTACGGCAAGGGAATTCAAAGGGCTCATCCCTGCCCTGCCAGCAGGACATCTTGCTTGTCAAAGAACCGGTCGATGCCTCTCTTGACCGCGCCCATGCTCTTGTCCATCGCCTTGTCAGACTGCAGCCGCTTGGCGTCCTCACGATTGGTGACGAACCCCATTTCCAGCAGAACGGCCGGCACATCCGGCGCGAGCAGGACATAGAAACCGGCATTGCGATGTGTATTTCGCAGGACAGGCCCGGACTTTTTCAGCTCTGGCAACAGCATCTCGGCAAATTCGGCTGAGCGCGTCTTGGTTTCCCGCTTCACGAGATCCTCCAGAATGCCGCTCAGCTGTTTGGGCGCGCCATCCTCAATCGGGATGCGCCAATTGTTCCTGTTGGCTTCCTTGTCGATACGGCGCTCGCCATTGGCAGAGATCGTATAGACCGAAGCCCCCGCCGTTTCAGAGGATTTAGCCGCATCAGCGTGAAGGGAAATGAACAAGTCAGCGCCCCAATTGCGCGCCATGGTCACCCTGTCTTCATGCTCAATATAGATATCTGTGTCGCGCGTCAGCCGCACGGAATAGCGCGGATCGCCTTCCAGTTGCTTCTTCAGCGCCAGCGCCGCACGCAGAGTGATGTCCTTCTCTGTGCCGCCCGTGATCGGCAGCGACCCTGGATCCTTCCCGCCATGCCCCGCATCGATCACGACGACATATTTCTGGCCGGAGGCGCGCCGGGAGGACACAACCGGCTCATCCGGACGAAGCGAGGCCATTTCGCGGTTCATGGCGGCCTTCTGCTCCTCGGCCCGCAGCGCGCCCAGCTTGCGCATGTCACGCTTGGCGACACTGCTGAAGCGCGCGGCAGAAACGGTTTGCAAATCGATGATCACCCGGTACAGGGGCTCATTCCCTGCAGGCGGCAGGCTGAGCACGCGCGCCACCATCAGCGGTTTGTCGAGGGCAAAGTTGAGCGTGTCATTGGACAGCGCCCAGGTCTCCACACCACCCATGCCATCGCCCGAACGCGGCGAAACGACGTCATTCAGGGGCAGGATCAGGCTGCGCGCACCATCAGATTCCGCAAGAAATGCGCGGGCATCCTGGGCTGTATCGCTCCAGATGGTTATCCGTGTGGGCTCTCCATTGCCCACAACCTGCACACGGCGCACCTCTGCAGAGGCTGCCAATCCCGTGCAGAGACAGGCGATCCAAAGGAAAATCAAGCGCAAACAAAGCATCAGGCGATCACTCAAACCGGATTAGAGTGACTTCCTAACAGACCGAATATTAACCCAGCATTGACTACAGGAAACGTAATACAGCTGTCACTGCTCCCATTTTGGTCTTTTCTTGAGGCACAAAATTGGGCAGTATCAGACGGTAGCCGACAGATTGGCCTACCAAACAAGTTTCCCATAGTCGCGACAGCGATCCTGGCTTCACCGAAAAGGCAAGCGGGCGCCGCGCTCCGGAAAGCAAAGAAGATGTATACGGGTGCCGTAGTCAAAACCAACGAACCTGTGCTGCCATTGCTGCAGTCGGGCCGGTATGACACCACCCTCCCCTTAAATTTACAGATCGGCCTAGAGGCTGGCTTGAGGTGCCCAAAGGCGCCCTATGCCGCCCTGCCGGCTCAAAAGGTTCTCATACATGAGCAAACTCATGCTAATCGACGCCGCCCACCCGGAAGAGACCCGTGTGGCGATCGTCAACAATGGTCAGGTCGACGACTTCGACTTCGAGACAACTGGTAACGAACAACTCCGCGGAAACATCTACCTGGCAAAGGTGACGCGCGTTGAGCCGTCCCTGCAGGCGGCCTTCGTTGAGTATGGCGGCAATCGCCATGGCTTCCTTGCCTTCAGCGAGATTCACCCGGATTACTATCAGCTGCCTGCCGAAGACCGCGAAGCCCTGCTCCGCGAAGCTGCCGAAGAAGCCGCGGCCGCCATCGAAGACGATGACGAAGATGATGATGACACCGCCGAGAATGGCGATGATGAGGTCGATGAGTCTTCCGCTTCTGATGAGTCCGACAGTGACGACGAAGAGGATGACGAGTCTGAAGGCAATGGAGAGGCAAAGCCTGAAAGGGCGCGCAAGCCGAAGAAATCCAGCCGCACCTCCATCTCCAAACGCTACAAAATCCAGGAAGTCATCCGCCGCCGTCAGGTGATGCTGGTGCAGGTCGTGAAGGAAGAGCGCGGCAACAAGGGCGCTGCCCTGACCACTTATCTCTCCCTGGCTGGCCGCTATTCCGTGCTGATGCCAAACACGCCGCGTGGCGGGGGCATCTCCCGCAAGATCGTGAATGGCGCAGACCGCCGCCGCCTGAAATCCATCGTTGCCGAACTGGATGTGCCGGACGGCATGGGCCTGATCGTGCGGACAGCGGGCGCAAAGCGCACCAAGGCCGAGATCAAGCGCGACTATGATTACCTCTCCAAACTTTGGGAAACCATTGTCGAAAAGACGCTCTCCTCAGAAGCCCCGATGCTGATCAATGCCGAAGGCGGGCTGGTCCACCGCGCGATGCGGGACATGTTCGACAAAGAGATCGAGGAAGTCCTTGTGCAGGGCGAGGACGCCTATCGCGAGGCCAAGGATCTGGCCAAGCTGATCATGCCGAGCCAGGCCAAGAAGGTTCAGCACTGGAAGGATGAAGACCCGATCTTCGTCGCCGAAGCGGTCGAGCAGCAGCTCGATTCCATCTACTCTCCGGTCGTTCAGCTGAAATCCGGCGGCTATCTGGTGATCAACCAGACCGAAGCGCTTGTCGCAATCGACGTGAACTCCGGTAAATCCACCCGCGAACGCAACATCGAGCAGACGGCTCTGCGCACCAATCTGGAAGCGGCCGAAGAGGCCTGCCGCCAGATGCGCCTGCGCGATCTTGCGGGCCTCATCGTGATCGACTTCATCGACATGGATGAGAACAAAAACAATCGCGCCGTCGAGAAAAAACTGAAAGAGCATCTCAAAGTCGACCGTGCGCGTGTGCAGCATGGCCGCATCTCTCAGTTCGGCCTGATGGAAATCTCCCGCCAGCGCCGCCGCCAGGGCGTCCTGCAGGCAACATCTGATCCGTGCGAAGCCTGTAATGGCACAGGCCGCCGCCGCTCCATTCCATCTGCTGCGCTGCAACTGATCCGGGCCATCGAGGCACGCGCCTCCATGGGCGGCCTCAAGGCAATCTCCGTGAAGGCGCCGACAGATGTCGCGCTTTACCTGCTGAACAATAAGCGCGAGGCGCTGGTGGAAGTTGAGCGTATGGCCGGCTTTGCAGTCTCCATCCACTCTTCCGAAGACATGCTGCCGGGCGACTTCGTGATCGATGCCGAGCGCGATCCGAACGGCAAGCCGAAGAAGCGCAAGCCCCCGCGCTCGCTCGCCAAACCTTCCAAGCAGGAGGTTACTGAGGACGAGGCAGACGAGGACGAAGAAGACACCACCGCCGACTCCTCCGAACAGGAAGAGGAAAACACGGGCGGTCGCCGCAAGCGTCGTCGCCGTCGTGGCGGACGTGGCCGCAAGTCCGAGAGCGCCGAAACGAGCGACGAACAGTCCGCCGAGGACAGCGAGGACGACGACAGCACTGACGACGAGGCGCAAACCTCTTCGGAAAGCGACACGAACGAGGATGGCTCGCCTCGCAAGCGTCGCCGCCGAGGCCGTCGCGGAGGCCGTCGGCGGCGCAAGTCCAACGAAAACCGCATCGACACAGGCGACGAAGCCCCCACAGACGGCGGCGCCTATCTGGACGGCTTGTCTGCGAGTGCTGCGGAAATGCTCGACGATGTTCCGGCGAGCGAAGTAAAGGCCGCCGAAGAGGCTGAAGCCGCCAAGGCCGCAGAAGCTGAACGCGCCGCCAAGGCAGAAGCGGATGCAGCAAAGGCTGAAGCGAAAGCCGAGGAGAGCGACGCCAAGGCCGAAGCACAGGACGACGCGAAGTCTGACGAGACATCATCCGAAGAGAAACCGAAGCGCGCCCGCCGCTCCCGCAAAAAGCCAACCAAAGCTGAGACGGAGGAGGCTCCGGCCGCTGCAGAGAAAACGCCTGCCAAGGAAGACAAGGCCCCGGAGCCTGCGCCTGAAAAGACTGAACCTGCTGAAGCTCCTGTTGCGGAAAAGTCTGAGCCTGCAGCCGACCCCGAAACGGTCGACGCGGAGCCCGTCATGGCTGAGGCTGCTGAAACCAAACCTGCTGAAAGCGCCGAACCTGCGAAAAAGGACACGCGTCCCAAACGCACCGGCTGGTGGGCCCGCGCCAAGCGCGACTAAGGCTTCCCGACACGCCAGAAACAAAAAAGGCCGGAGCAGTTTTGCTCCGGCCTTTTATTTATCTGTACGACTTAATCCAGCAATAAAATTACTTGGTTAGTGTCTCAAACTGAGGATCAGCAACAGCTTTTCCGATTAGTTCCTGCACAGCAGGCGTAAAAGCATCAATAACATTCTGGCACGCCTTGAGCGCGCTATAGCTAGTCTTAAAGCTATAGTCTGTACTGACCTCATACCCCTCAGGGAGACTTTCAGAAGAGAGTTTCAATGCCACTTTCCAAGAGCCCGTACCAAACGAGTTGAAGCTCAGTTGGGTAACTTCACCCTGGATAACTTTACCGTCCGCTTGATCATACGCGCCAGCCGCAAAAAGCTCGTCACGCATAGCACCTTCGATAAAACTTACCGGAGTTTTACCGGGAGCCACCTCTAGGGCGCCTAGTGCACGGCAAGTCAGATTCGCATCCAGATCTGCAGCCGTTTCGAAAGTAGAAAGCTGGACCTTCTGATCGTCTGCATCTAGCGCAGACTGAAATGCCATAATATTCTGAGTAGATGGCGTATACGGACGGCTAGATGTCGTCTCACACGCGCAAAGCGATAACGCGGCAACCGCGACCGCAAGATACTTCAACATGGAATTCTCCCAGTTATTCCCCACGACCCATCTGATCGTAGAAATGTAATTCTATCTACAGTTTCTAAAGTCAACATAAAAAAGAAGGCTGTCACACAATACTCGTGACAGCCTTCTCTATTGCGGGAAAATACTCCTGAAGAACTCGCCTAAAGAAGCTTACGCAGCTACTTTCTCAGCCTTACCAGCAGGCGGGAAGCGATCGTAGAAACCTTCGCCTTTTTCGGCCATGTCGCGCAGCAGGGCTGGCGGCTCAAACCGTTCACCATACTTCTTGGCCAGACGATCTGCTTCGGCCACGAATTCCTTGATGCCCCAAATGAGATCCACATAGGAACAGCAGCCGCCAGTGTACGGCGCAAAGCCCCAAGCCAGGATGGAGCCAATGTCGGCATCGCGTGCATCGGTTATGACGCCTTCGTCAAAGCAGCGAGCCACTTCGATTGCCTGACGCACGAGGAAGCGGTTCTTCAGCTCCTGCTTCAGGTCCGGCGGACATTCGTCCACTTTCACTTCGAGGCGGGTGTTCAGGTCAGGCCAGAGCTGGTCCGGACGGCCCTTCTCATTATAGTCGTAGAAGCCTTTGCCAGCCTTGCGGCCAACGCGCCCCTGGTCTTCGACCAGCCATGCCAGGAACTGCGTACGATCATCTGTCTGCAGATCGATGCCTGCCGCTTCAGCGGTTGCGCGCGTCACTTTCAGGGCCGTATCGAGACCGACCGAGTCAGAGACTTCCAGCGGCCCCATCGGCATGCCGGACTGACGACCAACATTCTCGATGATGGCCGGCTTGATACCTTCCGCCAGCATTTCCATACCTTCGCGGGTATAAGTGCCGAAACAGCGGGACGTGTAGAAGCCGCGGCTATCATTGACAGCAATCGGCGTCTTGCGAATGGCCAGCACATAGTCGACCGCCTTGGCGAGCGTCTCTTCACTGGTCTTCTCACCACTGATGATCTCCACGAGCCCCATCCGCTCAACCGGTGAGAAGAAGTGAATGCCGATGAAGTTCTCAGGGCGCTTGGAGGCTTTCGCCAGACCCGTGATTGGCAGCGTTGATGTGTTGGAGCCGAACACCGCAGTCTCGTCCAGCACAGCCTCGGCCATGCCGGTGATCTTGGCCTTCAGCTCTTCATTCTCGAACACGGCTTCAATGACAAGATCAGCGCCTTTGACATCGTCATAATTGTCCGTGGTCGTGATCAGGTCGAGCAGCTTGTCGCCTTTCTCCTGAGTGGACTTGCCACGGGATACATCCTTCTCCACGAGACGGCGGGAGTAATCCTTGCCCTTCTCGGCGTTCTCCTTGGAGACATCGACCAGAACTGTCGGGATACCGGCCTTTGCCTGAACATAGGCAATGCCTGCGCCCATCAGGCCCGCTCCGATGACGGCAATCTTCTTGAACTCCGTCTTCGGATAACCTGCCGGGCGGTTGCCGCCCTTGGACAGTTCCTGCATCGACAGGAAGAGAGAGCGGATCATCGCTTTCGCTTCAGGGCGTTGCTGGGTGTTGATAAAATAGCGTGTCTCAATGCGCAAAGCGGCATCGATCGGCACCTGGATGCCTTCATAAACACAGGAAAGAATGTTCTTCTGGGCCGGATAGTTGCCATAGGTCTTGGACGCCAGCATGGCGTTTGCCATGGTTGCGACCTGACCGGCGCCGGGGCTTCTGTGCGGCACACCGCCAGGAACCTTGAAGCCTTTGACATCCCACGGCGCTTTTGCCGTCGGGTTTGCCTTCACCCATGCCTTGGCCTTGCCGACCGTCTCGGAGGACGGCGCGAGCTCTTGCACCACGCCCATTGAGAGCGCCTTCTCGGCATTGAAGCTTTCGCCCTGCAGGATCAGCGGCAGAGCCGCCTGCACGCCGACAAGACGCGGCAGGCGCTGCGTGCCACCGGCGCCCGGCAGAAGGCCGATCTTGGCTTCCGGCAGACCGAATTGCAGCTTCGGATTGTCGTTCGCCGCCACGCGGTAGTGACAGGCGAGCGCCACTTCGAGACCGCCGCCAAGCGCCAGACCGTTCAGCGCGATGGCCACAGGCTTGCCGCAGGTTTCCAGCTCACGGAGCGTCTTGTTGAGCGAGAAGCCCTGGTCGAACTGTTTCTTTTTCAGTTCAGCCTCGGACAGGTCTTCCTTCTTGCCGCCACCAGACCGCTCATTCATTTCGCCCAGATCAGCCCCTGCACAGAAGCCGCTTGGCTTTCCGGAGGAGATGACGAGGCCCTTGATGGCGTCATTGGAAGCGACTTCCTGAGAGATCGCGATGATGTCTGCGACAGCTTTCGCCGTCAGCGTGTTCATGCTGCGGCCCGGCACGTCAAAGACTGCGTGCGCAATGCCGTCAACATCGACGTCCCAACCGAATGTTTCGAGTTTCATATCGTATATTCCGTTCGTCTGTATTTGATTAAACGCGTTCGATGATCGTGGCCGTGCCCATGCCGGCACCGACACACAGCGTGATAAGCGCGGTTTCCTTGTCGGCCCGCTCAAGCTCGTCGACCATTGTACCGAGGATCATGCCGCCAGTCGCGCCCAATGGGTGCCCCATGGCGATCGCGCCACCATTCACATTCATCTTGTCGTGCGGGATGTTGAGGTTCTGCATCATCAGCAGAACGACCGACGCGAAGGCTTCGTTCAGCTCATACAGGTCGATGTCTTCCGGGTTCATGCCAGCCTTCTTCAGAACCTTCTGCGACACATAGGTCGGACCGGTCAGCATGATGCCCGGCTCGGAGCCGATGGAGGCCATCGCCTTGATGCGTGCACGTGGTTTGAGTCCAAAGGCTTCACCCATTTCCTTGGAGCCGAACAGCACGGCAGACGCACCGTCCACAATCCCGGACGAGTTACCGGCGTGGTGCACATGGTTGATCTTTTCGAGTTCCGGGTAGCGCTGCTTGATAACTTCATCAAAGCCCATCGCGCCCATGCCGGCGAAAGACGGGTTCAGGCCGGCCAGAGACTGCATGTCTGCGTCAGGGCGCATATGCTCGTCATGGTCGAGGCGAATGCCACCCATCTGATCCTTGACCGGAACAATGGACTTGGCGAAGCGACCTTCCTTCCAGGCCGTGGCGGCGCGCTTCTGGCTTTCGACAGCGAAGGCGTCCACATCGTCACGGGAGAAGCCATATTTGGTGGCAATCGTGTCGGCGCCAATGCCCTGCGGCGCAAAATAGGTTTTCAGCGCGACTTGCGGGTCAGAAGACCAGGCACCACCGGACGCGCCCATCGGCACGCGGCTCATGCTTTCGACGCCGCCGCCAATGGCCATGTCAGCTTCACCCGTCATCACCTTGGAAGCAGCCATGTTGCAGGCTTCCAGGCCAGACGCGCAGAAGCGGTCCACCTGCACACCGGCCGTGGTTTCTGCATAGTCTGCGTTGAGCACAGCAACGCGCGCAATGTCTGCGCCCTGCTCGCCTACCGGGCTGACGCAGCCGAGAACGACGTCGTCCACCTTGGACGTGTCCAGATCGTTCCGATCACGGATCGCCTGCAGAACCTGCGTAGCGAGGCTCAGCGATGTGATCTCGTGCAGCGCGCCGGAGGATTTGCCCTTGCCGCGGGGCGTGCGCACCGCGTCGTAAATATATGCTTCAGTCATTGGAGAGGCTCCTTCTAGAACTGGTAATCATTTGGCCGGCTTCAGTACCGGGTTCAGTGTCAAACTCGCGGAAGAGCGGGCCGCTTCCTTGCCGCGGGAATCATAAAGCTCTGCTTCGGCAAACAGCATGGCGCGGCCTACATTTCTGAGGCGCGCAACAACTTCAATCTCGCCCTTGCGAACCGGGCGCAGGAAGTGCGTATGCAGATCTACCGTCGAGGGTAGCTTGGTCTTGCCAGCTTTCATGCCAGCCAACATACCGATTGTATCATCCATCATGGCGACAAGATACCCGCCCTGGATAACACCTGCGGGATTGCAAAATTCCGGGCGGCCTTCAAACCGCACCCGCGTCATCAATTCCTTCATGTCCAGGGCCAGCAACTCAAAGCCAAGAGACGTCGAGCTGGGACTTGGCGTAGGAAAGACATCGCGGATGAGGTCTTTATCAGGCATCGGAACTTAAAGCGTCCTCGCGATCAACATTTTCATCACTTCATTCGCGCCGCCATAGATACGCTGGACGCGGGCGTCAGCATACATCTGGGCAATCGGATACTCGTCCATATAACCGAAGCCGCCATGCAGCTGCAGGCACTCGTCTATGATCTTGCACTGCAGATCAGAGATCCAGTATTTCGACATGGATGCCGTTGCGGCGTCCAGCTCCTCCTTCAGGAGGCGCTCCGTACAGTGATCAGCAAATACTTTGGCGACGGTCGCCTCGGTCTTGCATTCGGCCAACGTGAACTGGGTGTTCTGGAAGTCGAAGATCGTACCGCCGAAAGCCTTGCGGCCCTTCACATACTCCACGGTCTCATGGATGGCGCGCTCAATCATGCCAACGCCCTGAAGGCCGATGATGTGACGCTCCTGAGGCAATTTCTGCATCAGCTGGATAAAGCCTTTGCCTTCCACTTCGCCCAGCAAATTGGAGGCCGGCACGCGCACATCATCAAAGAACAGCTCGGACGTATCGGCTGCATGCTGGCCGACTTTTTCCAGGTTCCGACCACGGCGGAAACCTTCCACCTTGTCGGTTTCAACGCCGATAATGGATATACCCTTGGCGCCCTGGGTCGGATCGGTCTTTACACACAGCAGGATCAGATTGGCCGACTGGCCATTTGAAATGAAAGTCTTTGAGCCATTAATGACATAGTCATCGCCGTCGCGCTTGGCCGTCGTCTTCATGCCTTGAAGGTCAGAGCCTGCACCCGGCTCGGTCATCGCAATCGCTGTAACAATGTCGCCCGTGCAAATGCCCGGCAGCCAGCGGCGTTTCTGATCTTCCGTGCCATAGGCCGTAATGTAGGGCGCGATGATCGCATTGTGCAGCGTAATGCCGAAGCCATCGACGCCCTTCCATTGCTGCTGCTCAATGATGATCGCCTCGTGACGGAAATCACCGCCCGCGCCGCCATACTCTTCCGGCACGGACGCGCCGAGCAGGCCCATCTCGCCAGCCTTCTTCCAGATTTCGAGCGGCACTTTGCCGTCCTTGCGCCATTGCTGGACATGCGGCACACATTCTTTCTCGAAGAACTGGCCGACCGCATCGGAGAATATGTCGAGTTCCTCTTCCTGACGCCAGGCTGGCTTCGGGACATCCAATGGGCTCTCGTGCATATTTTCCTCCAGTACTTTATCCGGCCTAGCCTTGCCGCTTACGTTCACGTAAAGATGTAGCGACTGGTCCGGCCTTTTCCCAGCCCTCCCCTTGCGTCAAAACGGCTGGAACTACATGAAATTTTTGTGTGGTGGCGGATGAGCTGCTCGTTTCACCCGCCCCCAGGACTGGAAGTTTATCAGAAAACGTCTGCCGGCAGAGCCATCATGGAAGCGGCACCCGTTTTCACCTTTGCGAGATGAGCGGCCGCGTCCGGCAGCATCCGGTCCAGGAAGTAGCGGCCGGTGGCAAGCTTTTCCTCATAATATGGATCGCCGGAATTTTTCTGTTCCACGGCAACCTTCGCCATGCGGGCCCACATATAGGCCAGCGCCGTAATGCCGAAGAGGTGCAGATAGTCATGGCTGGATGCGCCGGCATTGTTGAAGTCCGTCATGCCGTTCTGCATCAGCCAGGTTGTGGCTTCCTGCAGCTGGCCTTTCACTTCCGCCAGACCGTCCGCAAAGGGCTTCAGCTCTTCATTGCCCTCGATATCATTGGCAAAGTCATCCAGCTCGGCAAAGAAGCTGAAGACCGCGCGGCCGCCATTCGCGGCCAGTTTGCGCCCCACCAGGTCCAGTGCCTGAATGCCATTCGTGCCTTCATAGATCAGCGTGATGCGGCAATCGCGAACAATCTGCTCCAGGCCCCACTCGCGGGTGAAGCCAGAGCCGCCATGCAGTTGCAGCCCCTGATTGGCTGTCTCAAAGCCTTTATGAGTCAGATAGGCCTTCACGACCGGCGTCAGCAGAGCCATGTAGTCGCCCGCTTTCTCACGCACTTTCTCGTCCGGAGACTTGTGCTGCAGGTCGCCCTGAAAGGCAGTCCAGTAGGCAAAGGCGCGCGCGCCTTCAATAAAGGCCTTCTGGTCCATCAACATGCGGCGCACATCCGGGTGCACGATGATCGGGTCTGCAGCCTTCTCCGGCTCTTTCGCGCCAGTCAGGGAGCGGCCCTGAAGGCGATCTTTCGCAAAGTCTACGGCGTTCTGATAGGCAATTGAGGCTTGCGCCAAGCCCTGCAGGCCAACGCCGAGACGTGCTTCGTTCATCATGACGAACATAGTGCGCATGCCTTTATGCTCTTCGCCGACGAGCCAGCCCGTCGCGCCATCATAGTTCATGACGCAGGTGGCATTGCCGTGAATGCCCATTTTCTCTTCCAGGCCGCCACAGGAGCACGCATTACGCTCGCCCAGTGAACCGTCTTCGCCCACCATGTATTTCGGAACGAGGAACAGCGAGATACCCTTGATGCCCTCCGGAGCACCCTCGATCCGCGCCAACACGAGGTGAATGATATTTTCAGTCAGGTCCTGCTCGCCACCGGAAATCCAGATTTTCTGACCGGTCAGCTTGTAGGAGCCGTCAGGCTGGGGCACCGCCTTGGTCTTGATCAGGCCAAGGTCCGTACCGCATTGCGGCTCGGTCAGATTCATGGTGCCGGCCCATTCGGCAGATGCCATCTTGGGCCCGTATTTCTGCTTCAGTTCATCAGAGCCGCCGGCCATAAGCGCCTGAAACGCACCATGAGTGAGGCCCGGATACATGCCAAAAGCCATGTTCGAAGAGGACACCATCTCGGTCCACGCAATGTTGACGACATGCGGCAGCCCCTGCCCGCCCATTTCCGGCGTGGTAGACAGCAGCGGCCAGCCACCTTCCACCAATTGGCGGTACGCGTCCGGAAAGCCGTCCGGCGTTTTCACGCTGGCATCGTCATTGCGCTTGCAGCCCTGATGGTCCCCCACAGCGTTCAACGGGAAGAGAACCTCTTTGGCAAACTTGCCACCCTCTTCCAGAATGGCGTTGATCAGGTCTGGCGTGGCTTCTTCAAAGCCCGGCAGATTTGAGTAATTCTGAATCTGCAGCATCTCCTGCAGGATGAACTTCATATCACGGACGGGAGCATCATAACGGGGCATGAAAATTTTCCTGTTAAGTATGGAATGAATGGCTACGCTGAATAGCGTGCCATTCTGGAAAAGTCGTTCTAGAGACCACTGCCTTCCGCAAATAGAAGGCAGCCAAGGCCCTAAACCTCGTCAAGTTGCCTGCGGGCAATCTCGTCATATGCGGCCAGCTGCCGCTTGTTCTCATCAGACGGACCGGTGTTTGCAATTTGCGTTTCCAGCCAGGCGATGCCCTTGCGCAGCTCCGTCAGAGCGGTGTCGATGTCGCTGCGTTGAATTTCCAGTTCCTTGGCCTGCTTGCGGAATTTCTCCAGCGACATGCGCATCTGCGCCCGCTGGCCGTCATCCAGAACGTAAAGATCAAGGATTTCGCGGATATCCGCGAGCGGCAGGCCGAGCCGTTTCAGCCTGACGATGATGGTGAGCCGGGCCCGGTCCCTATTCGAATAGACACGGGTCATGCCATCCCTTGCCGGGTGGAGCATGTCCTTGTCTTCATAGAACCGTAGCGCCCTGGGCGTTACGCCGAACTCGCGAGCAAGCTCGGAAATTGTGTAGGTGCGAGAATCCGCTGCGGAAATTTTGGAGAGCTTGTTGGTCATGCTGCAAATCTAGATCAGACCTTACGCGAACGTCAACGTAAACTTTTATTCGCCCCGAAACGGCGGCCTCATCTCCGCGAGAGTATTACCAATTTCTCTGATTTTCTTTACGTTTAACCCACTTTTAACACGGCGCCTGTCATCAACGATCTAAATGTGAACGAATCTGCCCGGTCGGTTAATCCCGATGGGGGATTCAGCCTGTTTAGGAGATGGGGATGAGCCAGACAGGGCCCTGGAGCGTTAAAGGGATCGACCAGCGCGCAAGAGATGCCGCGCGGGAGGCCGCCAGTGCGGAAGGTCTGACGCTTGGGGAATATCTGAACCGCCTCCTGATGTCGGCCGAAGCGCCGCGGCCGAACGAAGTCTACGCACCGTACGAGAGCCGCCGTCCGAGACCTGACGCGGCCTCCAGCACCATCGACAAGCTGACCAAGCGTATCGAGGCGACAGAGGCGCGCTCAACCTTGGCCATCACCGGAATGGACCACACAATCCTTGGCCTTGTCGCCCGGCTTGAGGAATCCGAGCACAATACCGCCTCCATGACAGGCCATGTCGAGGGCTTGCTGGAAGAATTGCGCGAAACGCATGAGGCCCTGCAGGCCAAGGTGCGGCGCATGGAGCAGGACAATTCTGCCCGCGAGAATCTTGAGGCGCTGAAATCTCTGGAAGAGGCCCTCGGTAAACTCGCCAGCCATGTCTTCGAGGAAAATGAACTCGCCCACCATGAGGCCCAGGCCATCAAGGGCCGCGTGGAAGCTGGCTTCACCGATCTTACCGACCGCGTTGAAGGTATCGAAACACGGGTGGAAGACACACTTTCCCAAGCAGCCGCCCGCGTGGAAAAGGCTGTCGAGCAGGCCGAGCTGCGCGCCGAGGGCGCCGCGCGTCACCTGTCCGACCGGCTCACTACACTGGAAGGTCGGGTCAATCAGGATATTGCGCATCCTGGCAATGCCGCCCCGGACATGGAGGTGGTAAATGCCCGGATTTCCGAGGCCGTGGACTCCATGGATTCCAAGATAGAAGGCATTCAGGACCGCCTCAACCGCGCCGAAACAGCCACGGACACAGCTCTGCAGAGCCTGGAAGCGACCTACAGCCAACTCGACGAGAAGATCGGAGCTCTGTCTGAAAGCGTTGACCCAGACATTGCCCGGAAGCTGCGCGAGGAATTCAATGCGCGCTTTGAAGACATCACACGCTCCGTGCGCGAAACGGTCGACAAGGCACGCCAGGAACTGGTGGAAGAGATTTCACGCGCAGCCTCTGCGGATTCCTCCGAAGCCGTCGACGAGCTGCGCACACAGCTGAGCACTGTGGAGGAACGCCTCACGTACAGTGAAGAACGCCAGAGCCGCGCCATCGAAAATGTCTCCGGCCAGATCGGCGAGCTGTCGTCCAGCTTTGATCAGCGACTGCAGGACATCGAAAACCGCGATGACGCGCTGACCAGCGATGCCATCCGCGAAGAGATTGGCCAATTTGGCGATATGGTCAGTGAACGCATGGACGAAATGGCGGGCCATGTAGACCGGCGCGTCAAGGAAAGCGAACAGCGCAGCGCTGACGCCATCTCTCAGATTGGGGATCAGGTGGCCAAGGTCGCCACGCGCCTGCAGGTGCGCCAGGACAAGGCCCTGCAGACCCTGGCAACGCAAATCGATGAAAACCGCAAGCATTCGGACAATCGCCTGTCCGATGCCCTATCCAATGTATCTGAACGCCTTGAGCAAATTCAGACCCAGACCACATCCTCGCTCTCACCGCTTCAGAAGGCAATCACCTCTCTGGCGACGCGCCTTGAAAGCCTGGAAGACTTCACCGCGCCCGCGTATGCCGGCCGGAATTCAGAGCCATCTTCTGTTGCCCCCGGCGTGGCTGATGACGCGCCGGAAAACCTGTTTGCAACGGATAACGATGAAATAGTCGAGATTGAAGACTCTGTGTTCGAAGAGGACTTTGAACCTGGTCTTCCGGATGCGGACTTCACAGGGGAAGAACAGGAAGAGGTCCTTCGGGACAGCCAATCGGAACAGGCATCGCCCCCTCGGCAGACATCATCTCTCTATGAGTCCGCAGACGATGACTCCCCATTCGTCGAACTGGACGAAGATGAAGACAACGATGACGATCTCAGCTTCTTTGAGACGACTTCCGATTTCGGCATTCAAATGGATGCAGTTGAAGGCGAAGAAGGGACCGGAGCAACAGACCCCCTGTCTGCCCTCATCGGCCTGGACGACAGCCATACTGAAGCCCGCGATTCAGACATCTTCGATGCCGAGGACTTCGACAGCGAGGCCGATCTGCACAGCTTCATCCAAGAGGTTCAGGACACCGAAGAGCCGACATCCGAGCCCGAAGCTGTGGCCGAGACTGAAGAGACAGAAGAGACGGAAAATTATATCGCAATGGCACGCCGCGCGGCGATTGCGGCCTCTAACGGCGCACCCTCTGCGCGCAAGGACAAGATGGCGCCCGCAAAGGGAAGCCGCTCCAACAGCAAGATGCCGCTCTATGCGGCTGCGTCTGCAGTCGTAATCACCGGCGCTGCTGTCGGTGGATACTTGTACCTGCGTGGCACTCAGGACGCGCCTCATGTGTCGACAGCCGCAACGCCCGTAGCGCCTTCTGCGGCCACGCCGGCCTCTGAAGAGACTGCTCCGCAGGGAGACGACATGGCTTTTGAGGCAGGCTTGCCCGAGGCCGCAGGAACAGAGGCTGAGGCGGTGCCCGCCAATGTCGATATGGAAGACATGCTGTTTGGCCGTGAAGCGGAAACGGCGCCTACCTCTGAAGCCAGTACGGAAACCAGCCCAGAAGCCACCATCGAGACCGATCCTTCCACGAAGGCCGAAAACCCGTCGATCATGTCTGCAACGATTGTCCAGAAGGCCCCCGCCTATGAGCCGATCCCGGACACAGGCACGCTGAAAGGCGCCGCCGCAGCAGGAAACCCCGTCGCACGCTACACACTAGCGCAGGCATATCTCGCCGAAGGTAGGCTTCAGGACGGCGCAGACCTCATGCAGGAAGCGGCTGTCGGCGGGCTAGCCATTGCGCAGTACAGACTTTCCAAGCTGCACGAAAAAGGCACAGGCGTTCCCAAGGACCTCTCCCTTGCACGCCAATGGACAAAGCGCGCAGCCGAGAATGGCAACATTAATGCCATGCACGACTATGCCGTCTACATGGCACAGGGCGATGGCGGGTCGCAAAGCTATGCCGGCGCGGTTGAATGGTTCCGTCAGGGTGCGGAATATGGCATCGTCGATAGCCAGTACAATCTCGGAATCCTGTACGAGGAAGGACTCGGCATCAGCCCCGATCTGGAAGAAGCGCTCTACTGGTTCAACGTGGCCGCCCGCAATGGCGACGCAGGCGCGCCGGCGAAAGTACGTGAGCTGAGCACCAAGGTTTCACCGGAAGCCGACGCACGCGCCCTGAACCGCGCGGATCTGTGGAATGCTGCCCCGGCCAATGCTGCAGCAAATGGCCGGTTCGAGCTTCAGTCCTGGCAGCTGGGGAACCCGCAGCAGGTAAAAGCCATTCAGGCCGCCCTGAACACGATGGGCTACAACGCCGGCACTCCGGATGGCATTCTCGGGGCTGGCACAGCCGCAGCGATCCGCGAATACCAGTCCGACACCGGACTTGCCGCCACAGGCCACGTGACGCAAGAACTGATCGAGCAACTCAACGCAGGCGCCTAACCCGCGCTGAGCCTTTGATCTGTCAGGGTTTGTGATACGCCATCGGGCGCTCACTCTCATCCAGATTCAGATACCGGTCCCGCAAACGCGTCTGGCGGGATTCAAGAGACTGCGTCTCCCCGTCAATGATGACGGCGACAGGGCTGGATGTAACTTCCAGCGGATCCCCATCCCAGGCGACGACGTCTGCATGGCCGCCCGGCGCAAGCGTTCCGTATCCGGTCATGTTGAAGATCTCGGCCGGCGCGACGGTTAGGGCCGCCAGCGCATCATCAAAGTCCAGCCCATTGGCCACGGCATTGCCAGCAATCTGGCTCGCCAAGCGGGCCTGCTCGACAGAATCGCCGACATTCGCAATCGCAAAGGTGACGCCCGCTTCGGCCAGCCGACTGGCATTCTCTGACGTTGCTGCCAGACGTTCGAAGCTGGAAGGCAGATTGGAGAATGCGTCCACGATGACCGGAATATCAAGTTCCGCCAGGCGCGGCGCAACACGCCAGCCCTCATCTGCGCCCACAATGACGAATTTCAGATTGGGCTGTTCTTCCGCCAGATCCATGACGGCGTTAAGGTCACTCGCGCGATGCGCCCGCACCATGATCAGCTGTTGACCCCGCGCTGCCTGGCTGAAAGCCTGGGCATCCAGACGCTTCAACGCATCGCCTTCGGTATTGGCGATGTAACGTGCCGGATAGGCGCGGCCATCATCCAGCGCAGCCTTGAGCGTCGCCATCGCAGACGCGCGCGAGCCACCTGTCAGCCCTGCTCCGGCCTCGCCAAGCGCGATGACGGTGAAGGCCTTCTCCTTCAGCGGCGTGTCGAGATCACCACTGGTGTCAGCGATAAACCCCTGCCCGCCGAACATCGTGTTGCCAGTCTGCGGTGCCACGGCCAGTCGCGTAAATCCTTCGATACGGGTCACATCAATCGCGGTGGCATCCGGGTTGAATCCGTCTGCAGCATTAAGCGAGATGGAATAAGCAGACGCCGCCGCCATAGCATCATTGGTCGGGTCTTCTGCGCCAACCTCTACCAGCCCGGTTTGCGAATAGGCAGAGATCAGGCCCGGAGTTACCCATTTTGCGGAAATCTCCGAGGCTCCATCCGGCACAGCCGTGCTGGCGCCGCCAACGGCCGTAATGCGATCATCCTCGATCACAACAACGCCGTTCTTGATGGTGCCCTGGCTCGTGCCGGTCCACACATTCTCTCCACGAACGACATATGTGTCCGCCAGAGCTGGCGCGGTCAGGCAGGTAAAGGCCGCGAGGGCTGTTGCAAGACTCTTCCTCATTTGCGGTCTCCTTCACCAGGTTGGCCAATTTCAAAATCCATCACCGGATCAGCCTCAGGGTTGCTGCGGTCGTACATCAGGGCTCCGTCAATGAAGACCTGATCCGCCTTTGTGTAGACGCTGAACGGATCGCCGGACCAGATCACCACATCGGCCATTTTACCCGGCTTCAGGCTGCCGGTGCGGTCGTCAATTCCAAGAGACTTCGCCGGGTTTAGAGACAGCCAGGTCCAAGCCTCCTCCTCCGGAATATCGATGCCGATCTTGCGACCATCAGACCATGCCTTGGCGGCTTCCTGGTTCAGGCGCTGGATCCCCACATCGCTGTCAGAGTGTACAATCGCACAGGCGCCTGCCTTGTGGACCAGCGGAATGTTTTCGCGAATGCCGTCATAGGCTTCCATCTTGAAGCCCCACCAGTCCGCCCACATGGAGGAACACGCGCCATACTCGGCCAGCTTGTCGGCAATCTTGTAGCTTTCGACAGCGTGGTGGAAGGAGGTGACCTTGTAGCCAAACTCCTTTGACATATCCATGATCTGGGCCATCTCGTCGGCGCGGTAGCAATGCATATGCACCAGAATGTCACCATTCAGCACGCCCGCCAGCGTGTCCAGCTCCAGGTCGCGGGCCGGCGGCTCGCCGCCCTCTTTCTCATACTTGTCCCATTTGCGCTTGTATTCCGTGGCGCGGATCCAGGCCGTGCGATAGCCCGCCATATTGCCCATGCGGGAATAAGGTGCACCGCCGGGAAATGAGCCATTGCCATAGCCATAGACGCGCTTCGGGTTCTCGCCGCATGCCATTTTCAGCGTGTAGGGCGCATCGGGGAATTTCATGCCCTGCACGGTGCGGCTCGGCACGTTCTTCACGATCACACCACGGCCGCCGATCAGGTTCGCACTGCCAGGCAGAATCTGCAGGGACGTGATGCCGCCAGCCAGCGCGCGGGTGAAGCCGGGGTCCTGCGGCCAGACGCCATGTTCTGACCAGACCTCAGCCGTTACCGGTGCGGAAATCTCGTTGCCATCGCCATGCGCGCTGACGCCCGGTGACGGATATACGCCCAGATGACTGTGATTGTCGATAATACCCGGGGTTACCCAGCGGCCTGACGCATCAATCGTCGTTGCCCCTTCCGGCGCCTTCAGGTCGCTGCCAATCGCGGAAATCTTGCCATCTTCCAGCAACAGGCTGCCATTCTCAATCCGTGCGCCCTCTCCATCCATGATGGTGGCGTTGGTGATCAAAACTGGCGCGTTGGGATAGGGTGAATAAGTGGAAGGATACGGGTTCTTGTCGAACGCAATTTCCGCGTCCTTCTTCTCCGCAGGTTTGTCCTTACCGCCACCGCAAGCCGACAGCACAAGTGCTGCCGCCACGCCGGCGACCAGTCGGTGTGATATTCTCATCTCGTCTGAGCCCCGTATAACCGCAATGCTGCGGCTATAGTGCTTACATTTGGAACTATCGCAAGTGTCACAGTTGCCCGGCTCTGCATCCGGCGGATGAATGGGCGCCGTAGTGAGACATCAGACACTATTTGCTGTCTGGCTGCACATCTTTCTTCTCGCGCCCGAATACCAGCCGCATCAGCCAGTTGGGGGCGAAGCGCTCCACCCGTGGATGACGCGCCAGCACGTTCTCCATCCAGCGGCGGCCCCACATGGCATTACGACCCAGCAGAACAACTCCAAGGATCGCGATGGGCAGGCCCACCGGAATCACCGGCGTCAAAAAGGCGATTGGTATGGCCACGGCAATCATGATCAGGCCCAGCAAGGCCAATAGCTGGCGGAAGGCTACATGCACCCCGTTGCGCAGGGGGCTAATCGGTTTGGCTGTGGCTGTAGTCTGCTGATTATCCAAGGAAGTCTCGTCGTCCACCATTCTGGAAATATGATATTCGTAACGGACCGCGCCACATAAAACAGCAGGTTGGCTTCAAACTCTGGCGTGGACGTTACCTGATTGCTACACCAGACCGAACTCCCGAGTGGAGACCTAGTTGCGTGAGGCCCCGAATGAAGCTGCAGTCCATACAGGTATTGAGAGGTCTGGCTGCCCTTCTCGTCGTTCTCTACCATATTCGGTCTCTGGAAAGTCTCGGCATCCAAGCCAATGGCCTGACCGAACATGGCATTGTCAGCGGCATCTTCTCCAATGGCTATGCCGGCGTGGACCTGTTCTTTGTCATCTCCGGTTTCATCATGGTCTATGTGACCAGTGACCTGACAGCAGGCGTAAAAAGCGCCACCGACTTCCTGTTTGCGCGAATTACCCGCATCTATCCGGTCTGGTGGCTGTTTGCCGGCATGATGACCGTGTACATGGTGTGGATGCATGGCCTCTCGGGCCATGGCCAGGGTTGGCAGGCCATCTCTCGCAGCGAGCCGCTGATTCCATACCTGCTGAAGTCATTTGCCCTGCTGCCACAGCACGAGCACCCAATTCTCGGCGTTGGCTGGACGCTGGTGCATGAAGTCTACTTCTACTTCGTCTTCACCTTCCTTCTGCTGCTGCCGCGGCGGTGGCTGCCTGCCCTGCTGCTGATCTGGGGCGGCTGGGTGATCGCCGGTTCCCTGTTGGGCCTGTCGGGCCCACTGGCCGTCGATCTGCCTGCCCTGTTCTTTTACCCGATGACGATGGAGTTCATCCTTGGTGCGGCCGTTGGCCTGATCGTCATGTCTGGCCTGCATTGGCGGGCGGGGGCGGTGACGCTTCTGGCCACGCTGTGGCTGATGGCGGCGCTCTGTTTCCAGGGTCTGGAAACGACACATACGCTGGAATGGGGCCGGGTCATGTGGTTCGGCCTGCCCAGTGCCGCGCTGATCTACGGCCTGGCCATGCTGGACCTGCAGCAGCGTCTTGCCTGGCTCGTACCTGCCGCAGTCGGCATCATCGCCTGTACGGTGATTTACCAGCTCTATGGCCTGGATGACAAAAGCGCAGACGCCCTGCGGCAGAGCGCAACCATATTGGCGACCATCGTCGGCGCAATCACAATGATGGTGACGATCTGGCTCGGCTGGTTGGCTGGGCAGTCCATACCGGAACGGATGCTTGCGATGAAAGGACCGCTGAACAAGGCACTCGGCGCCTTCGTGCGCCTCGGGGACTGGTCATTCTCGCTCTATCTCTGCCACATGCTCGTCCTGAGCCTTCTGCGACATGTCTTCGAAATGCTAGGCAGGATTGGCCCTCTGGCCCCGCTGTTCCAGCTGGGGCATCCGGGCCCGCTCGACAATATCACCTTCGTGGTGATTGGCCTTGCCGTCAGCATTGCCTCAGCCGCCCTCGCCTATAAATTCTATGAGAAGCCGTGCATCATTCTGTTCGGACGGCTTCGCAAGAAGATGTTTGGCCGTGACAAGCGCGAACTCGCTGAGCCTGCCACAGCCTGATATCTATTCCGCAGCAACGCTGTCCGCGTTCGCTTCCACCCATTTGAGAATGGGCTTCCGGGCGGCTTTGGTCTCATCCAGACGCCGCATCGGGGCAAGGTATGGCGCACCTTTCAGCGTCTCGTCGCCCTGGGCTGCACGGCGGGCAATGGACTCCAGAGAGTCGCAGAAGCGATCCAGCTCAGCCTTAGATTCGGACTCCGTCGGCTCGATCAGCATCGCGCCATGCACCACCAGCGGGAAGTACATCGTCATCGGGTGATAGCCCTCATCGATCAGCGACTTCGCAATATCGATGGTCTCGATGCCCTCTGCCGTGAACGCGTCTGAGAACAGCGCCTCATGCATGCAATAACCATCAAAGGCCGGCGTCATGACAGACTTCAGACGTGCCTGGATGTAGTTGGCATTCAGCACGGCATCCTCGGAGGCCTGCTTCAGACCATCTGCGCCATGGCTGAGAATATAGGTCAGCGCGCGCACGAACATGCCCATCTGGCCATGGAAGGCCACCATGCGGCCAAAGCTTTCGCTGGCATCGCCATCCACATCCTCGACCAGACGGAATACGCCGTCCTCATCCTTCACCACGAATGGCACCGGCGCATAGGGCGCCAGCGCTTCGGACAGCACAGTCGGGCCAGAGCCGGGGCCGCCGCCGCCATGCGGGGTGGAGAAGGTCTTGTGCAGATTGATGTGCATCGCATCGACACCCAGATCGCCCGGACGCACCCGGCCGACAATGGCGTTGAAGTTCGCGCCATCGCAATAGAAATAGCCGCCCACCTCATGGATCAGGTCGGCAATCTCGCGAATGTCGCTTTCGAACAGGCCGCACGTATTGGGATTGGTCAGCATGATGCCAGCAATGTCGTCGGCATTCTGCAGCTTCTCGCGCAGCTGTTCCATGTTCACGCGGCCACGCTCATTCGCCTTGATCTCGTCAACGATGAAGCCGCACTGCACTGCCGTCGCCGGATTTGTTCCGTGAGCGGAGGCCGGCACCAGAACCCGCTTGCGGGTTTCCCCCTCGCCACGCGCGATCAGGGCCTGACGGATCGCCATCATGCCGCAGAACTCGCCATGCGCGCCTGCCTTCGGGCTCATCGCCACAGCCGGCATACCGGTCAGCGTCTTCAGCCAGGTGGCTAGTTCGTCGATCAGCTCCAGTGCGCCCTGTACGGTGGCTTGCGGTTGCAGCGGGTGAATGTCGGCAAAGCCCGGCAGGCGGGCCAGCTTTTCATTCAGGCGCGGATTGTGCTTCATCGTGCAGCTGCCCAGCGGGAACAGGCCAAGATCGATGGCATAGTTCTTCTGGGACAGGCGCATATAGTGACGCACCGCCTGCGGCTCGGACAGGCCCGGCAGGCCGGTGCCTTTCTTGCGCGCAACACCGCCGAGGCGGCCGGTACGGTTCTTCGGCTTGGGCAGGTCCACGCCGGTCGTCTCAGGGGTGCCGACCTCGAAGATCAGACCCTCATGCTGCAGCAATCCGCGAGAGCCGGAGACAGTCTCGACATTCCGGTCAGACGGAACATGATCAGGAGACGTAGGGCGGCCGTGATTGTTCATGGTCATGATAGTTCTCCAGGCCATTTGATTTCAAAAGCATCTCTCAGGTTTTCATTGGTCAGCGGTTCGCCTAAAAACTGCAAACGGCCATCTTTGAAATCCTGGGATATCGATACGACGGTGGGCACGATGTACAGTGCCAATTGAAGTGACTGAAAGGAATCTACCCCCATCGCATAGAATGACTTTTCATAGTCAGCCCATTTGAGGGAATAGTCACACCGCCAGTCATCCTGATCCTGCACGGGTTTGAAAATCTGAATATATCCCTTTTTCAAACCATCTCCCGTAGCGCATTCGATCTCACGCTCAACGAAGACATCCCTCATCAGATAATCTCCTTCAGCGCTGCGGCATAGGCAGCGATGTCTTCAGGCGTTGTGCATTCGGTGGCGGCGCAGAGGATCACGTCGCCCATATGACCGTCCGGGAACAGACGGCTGGCGCGAACCCCGCCAACCACGCCGGCTTCGTCCAGCATGGCAAGCACGGCTTCGGCATCCATCGGCGTGCGGAAGGCAAACTCGTTGAAGAAACGCGGCGTCAGGATTTCGACCCCGTCAATCGCGTCCAGCGCGTCGGCCAGGTCGCAGGCCGCTTCATGGTTCAGCAGGGCCATCTGCTCCAGGCCCTTGCCGCCCAGCAGTGTCATGTGCGCCGTAAAGGCCAGTGCGCAGAGGCCGGAATTCGTACAGATATTGGAGGTCGCCTTGTCGCGGCGGATATGCTGCTCACGCGTCGACAGCGTCAGCACGAAACCGCGCTTGCCGTCGGCATCTTCTGTCTCGCCGCACAGGCGGCCCGGCATCTGGCGAACCAGTTTCTGCGTGCAGGCAAAGAGGCCTACATAGGGCCCGCCAAAATTCAGGCCATTGCCGATAGACTGGCCTTCGCCAACCGCAATGTCAGCGCCCATTTCACCCGGAGGCGTCACCAGGCCCAGCGACACCGCTTCGGTGAAGACAGATACCAGCAGCGCGCCTTTTTCGTGCGCGGCGTCGGCAGATTTGGAGAGATCCGTCACCGTTCCGAAAACGTTCGGGCTCTGACCAATCACACAGGCCGTTGCATCATCGACAGCCTCGGCCAGCGCGTTTTCATCATCGATCGCTACCGGCAGCTGAACCACTTCAAAGCCCTGTGCCTCGCACACCATTTTGGTGGCGGCGGCATAGTGCGGGTGCAGGCCACCGGACAGGATCACCTTCTTGCGGCGCGTCACGCGGGTCGCCATGATAGCGGCCTCGGCGCAGGCGGTGGAGCCATCATACATGGAGGCGTTGGCCACATCCATCGCCGTCATGGCCGCAACCTGCGTCTGGAATTCGAACAGGGTCTGCAAGGTGCCCTGCGCGATTTCCGGCTGGTAAGGTGTATAGGTCGTCAGGAATTCCGAACGCTGAATGATCATGTCGACCGTTGCCGGCACGTGGTGCTGATACGCACCAGCGCCGACGAAGAACGGACCGGAAGAGGCAGAGCGGTTCTTCGCCGCCAGCTTCGACAGGTGACGCTCAACGGCCAGCTCCCCCTGATGGTTCGGCAGGCCTTCGATGGTGCCTTTCAGGCGGGCGGCCTCCGGCACATCAGCGTAGAACTCATCAACGGATTTGGCGCCGATGACATCCAGCATCTCGGCACGGTCTTCCGGGCTCAGGGGGAGGTATCTCATACTCGTAACTCCGTCAGAGTGACAGGGGCCTTACAGGCCTTCGCAGAATGCCTTGTAGGCTTCTTCATCCATCAGGCTGGCGATCTCAGCGCCATCCTTGATTTCCAGGACACAGAACCAGCCTTTTTCGCGCGGGGACTCGTTCACCGTCTCCGGCTTGTCTGCCAGCACAGCGTTCACTTCGACCACCTTTCCGGCGATTGGCGCGTACACGTCAGATGCAGCCTTCACGCTTTCGACGACGGCCATGTCATCGCCAGTCGCGAACTCGGCGCCGACGTCCGGCAGTTCGACGAACACGATGTCGCCCAGCTGGTTCTCTGCGTAATGCGTGATGCCGACTGTAGCGAGATCGTTATGAACGGTCACCCATTCATGTTCCTTAGTGTAGAAGGTGGTAGGCTGAGTATAGCGGGTCATGAGGGACGCTCCTATCGCTTGTAATTATGTGGAACAAATGGAAGCGAAACCACTTCCGCCGGGCGGGCCTTGCCACGCACCATGAGATCAATCTTCGTGCCGGGTTCTGCCAGATCGCTGCGCACATAGCCCATCGCCACCGGGTGATCGACGCTGGGGCCAAAGCCACCTGATGTGACGATGCCAACCGGCTGCCCATCCACTTCGATCATTGTGCCTTCACGGGCCGGGGCGCGCTCCAGCGGGCGAATGCCTACACGCTTCTCGGCCGGGCCTTCAGCGCGGGCCTTCAGGATACGCTCCGCCCCCGGAAAGTCTGCGCGCTCACGGCGAACTTTCTGGATTACCCAGGCAAGGTCTGCTTCCACCGGGTCGCGGGTCGGGTCCATGTCATGGCCGTAAAGGCACAGCCCGGCCTCAAGGCGCAGGGAGTCCCGCGCGCCAAGGCCAATCGGCTTCACGCGCTCATCCGTCAGCATTTCCTTCACCAGCGGCAGGCCGGCCTCAGGCTTGACCAGCACTTCAAAGCCGTCTTCGCCCGTATAGCCGCAGCGGGACACGATGCAGCTCGTGCCACTCAGTTCGAACGGCATGTGATGCATGAATTTCAACTCCTCGCAACCGGGGAAGAAATCGCTCATCACGTCGACGGCTTTGGGCCCCTGCAGGGCGAACAGAATGCGGTCATCGGCGCGCGTCAGCACAGCCTTGCCCTGAAAGCTCCGCTCAAAGAGCGCCCAGTCGGCATCCTTCACCGCGCCGTTGACGACAATGTAGAGAGAGCCTTGAGCCGCCTCACCGATCGGACGGGTGATGATCAAATCATCCAGAATGCCGCCATCCTCGTTCAGCAGAACGGTCAGGCGGGCCTGGCCTTCCTTCAGACCGGCAATGTCTGACGGCACCAGCGTCTCGACCAGCGCCGCGATCTTCGCATGCGCCTCGTCTCCGCCGCCAATCCCGTCTTCCAGGGACAGGAAGCATGGGCCCATATGAGAGACATCAAACAGACCGGCTTGCTCGCGGGTCCACAGATGTTCGTCCTTCACGCCCATCGGGTATTGCACAGGCATTTCATAGCCTGCGAACGGCACCAGTTTCGCGCCATGTTCCACATGCACATCGTATAGCGGTGTGCGCTTCAGGTTCTCTGTCGTCGGGTCAGACATGACGCCCTTTCATAGGTGACGGAGCAGCCCCATGGCTGCACTTCGTCGCCCCCGCTGTCTTGGGCGCCTGAGAGATTCCGCCCGGTATACGGGCTTGCTCCTTCGGCGAGACGGCGCTTCTCGCCCGTCTCTTTCCAGCGTGTTTCCTTCTCTCCCGGCCCTTTTGCCTGAGCGTTTCCGGGGCGGTTGCGCCTTCGGCGGCGGGACTTGATACCCGCTCTCTCCCGGGAGGAAGCTTACTCTGCGCTTCGGTTAGCGCGGATTCCTGACATCAGCAAGCGCGTCTTCGCCAAATATCTGTCGTAAACTGCCACCTGCCAGCCCGATGGGCATTATTGCGCGCTGGCGGGCGCTCCAGCCTGGTCGCGATGACGCAATTTCAGGATTACAGGCTGGTGGTCTGTATACTCAAAACCGAGGTCCAGCCCCTCAGCCGAGACGATCTCGACATTCGGCGACACGACCAGCCCGTCGATATTGGTCGTGTAGTTCACGCCGGGCGTATAGGGCTGCTCATTGGTGCGTACGCTCGGTACACTCGTGTCGACCGCGACCTGCCAGCCTTCATCCAGTTCGTCGCGCGGGAAGTCATGGATCCAGAACTGCGCGGAATCGTCAGCGGTATAGGCATAATCTGTCGGCGCAAGGCGCATGTTCCAGTCGCCGCCCACGGCCACCGCCTTGCCAGCTGCGTAGTATGACTGCGCCAGGTTCAGCACAGCGGTCAGCTGCTCCATCCGCGTGTTTGCGCCTTCATCGAAGGCAGACAAATGCACATTGATCAGCGCCCAGTCCCGCCCATCCGCCGTCAGCTCCGTCACCTGCACATGATAGCGGCGACGGACGAGGCCCATCATCGCTTCCGGTTCTTCCGGAATACGTTCGATATGCGTGCCGTCATTCTCGACACTCAGAAACGTGCCCAGCCCGTGCTTCAGCGATAGCGGCCCCGGAAACAGGCGCGTGCGAATGTCTGAGGAGAAGAACATGGAATGGTCTGGCAGCGCCTGCTTCACGCCGCCCAGTACATTCACGCCGAACGTGAGAAAGCCCGGCCCGGCCAGTTCCTGCATCAGCACGACATCCGGCTGCTGCTCGCGCAGGACACCCTGAATGCCCTCCAGATTCTTGCGGACGATCGCCTTGCTCGGCGGGCGCAGCATAGAGCCGCCATCGGCCTTGAAATCCGATTCCTTGCCCAGGCCCGAATAGCCGATATTCCACGTCATGATGGTCAGCGGCTCGCTCGCTGGCTTCAGCGCGATCGCAGCGCTGGCCTGCTGAACAGGAATGGATTTGTCGGTCAAGGTCACACACCCCGCTAGCGCCAGATAGACGATGGCTAAGCCAATCGCGATGGTCGGTATATAGAGTTTCCGCATCATGCCTCCGCCGGCTCATGGGCATGGGCCGGGCTTTCCTCCTGCTCGGGACGATTGAACTGTTCCACAATCCACTGTGTCACACCGAGGACGGCGGCGACACCGCCCCATTCATTGCTGATCCGCGTCACAAAGCCCAGCAAGGCCTTCTGATCGATCATCTCGACATAAATATCGGAATATCGCTCCAGCGCGTCCGGGTTGGCCTTCACGATGAAGCCACGAAACTCCTCCAGCGCAGCCAGATAGTCATTAATGAAGGAGGAGTAATAGCCGATATAGGTCCACGCGCCGACCACCAGCACGGCAATCACGCCAATGATGGTCGTTACCATAGTCAGCAGCACGGCATTGTTGATGAACAGGCTGCGTAGCGGCGTAAGGCGGATCGCCAGATTGATCGCGAAAATGCCCGCCATGAACACGAAGACCGGCGACATGCTGTCCTCGGCTTTCGACAACAGCAATTGCGTGTCCAGATAGGACAGCTCCAGCCCGCGCTGAAGCGTGTCCGTATCTGCTGCGCCAGACATTGGCAGCTGCGCGATGGCCGCTTTCGACAGTTCGGAAAAATTACTCGCATCGGCCAGCGCCTGCGTCACGACCAGCGCGATCAGGGCGAGACCGCCCGCAAAGAAGACTGTGCTGAACACGCCGTAAATCGAATAGGTGAAGCCGAGGCGCCCGCGCTCTCCGGTCTCGGCAGCCATCGCGGTGCGGATACCGTGCACATATACGACCAGCGCGACAAGGATCAGCGCGCCGAGCGAGACCATGGGCCTCGCCATGACCAGTTCATCCACCGTTGTGCTGGGGCTCGACTGATCGATCAGGTAGACCAGCATGGCACCAAACGTCACCAGCGCGATCTCGCCATACATGCCGCTGCACCGGCGCAGCGTATGACCCACCCGGAAGCGCAGCGAATGCCGCTTCACCCAGATCGGCCCGGCGATGACATATCCGATCGCCACGGTAATCACCGCAATTGCCCAGCCTACAAACAGGATCATCCTGCGCCCCTCCTCTATAGGTCCACCAAGCCCGTCTGACTTTGTGCCAAGGAAACTGACGTCAGGCAATCGGGGGACGAAAACGGCGGTGGCAACGGCTCCCGCGCTTCATCAGGCGCTTGATGGCTTTCCCCCAAACCAACTCTGCACCAGCGACCAGGCATTGCGAGAGCCAGACATCGTCCGCTCCGCTGCCCAGGCCGCCCGGGAAGTCAGCCCCCCACAGGCCTTCAGCAAATCGGTCGCGACCGAGCCGGATTCCCGCTTCACCCGCTCCAGCGCCTCGGCGGAGATTGACCGCGCCTGACGCGCCGACCAGCCCTTGAAGGCGCGGCAGCGGCGCTTGGCCAGATAGCCGAGCTTCAGCGTCAGCATGGCGTTCACCGCGCCATCCATCACCGGCCCGGCGATCAGCCCGCCCATGCGCCCCAGCAATCCGCCGATCACATCGCCGGTCATATCGGTCACGTCTTCCAGCGCGCGGCTGATCACGACAATGGCCATCACATCGCGCAGGATCAGCAGCGTGCCGCCCAGATGCGGCCGCCCGAAATAGATCTGGGAAATCTTTGCCACCAGATTCACATTGCGCCACAGCACGATGAACGCATCGACCGTACCATTCATGGAGAACGCCGTGGCGACGCCCACGCCGACCGCTTCGGAATGGATCAGCTTGTCCACCCGCGCGTCCAGCTTACGCAGATGCCCCTCGATATGCGCCTGCTGAAAGGCCTCCAGCGCCTTGGCCAGCTCCGCCGCCTCGCTCAGCTGCGCCTTGCCCATGCGCGCCAGCAGGGCCCGGCCCTCGATCAGGCCATCCTGCATGGCCGGCAATTCCTCTTTCAGCAGCGGATTGCGCTTCAGCATGTTCAGATATTTGAGATCATATTTCAGCCGGTCCGACAGGATCAGGATGTCCGGATCTTCAATATCGAACAGCGTGTGCGGCGGCTTGGCCGCAACCGGCATCGACAGGAAAGACGCGACCGGCCGCCCCACCAGCAGGATCAGCAGCGCTGCCAGCAGCAGGATGAAGCCATAGCCCAGGAAAGGGTGCACTTCATCAAACAGTCGGTAGAACAGAAAGCCCTGTCCGATCACCGTCAGGAAGGCCAGCGTCAACAGGGCAAAGCCGGACCATTTGATCACCCGCCAGGCCTTCGCCCATTGCGAGGCAAACTCCCATTCCGGCGCGGGGCGCGCAGCTGCGTCTGGAACTTTAGGAACCTGCGTGGCCATGTCTGAACTCCTCCATGGGCTGTTTCAGATAACAGCTTAGAGGCATCAGGCGGAATCGAACATCCCGCCGCTGACAGGCCGTAGTGTGACGGGCCTACATGCGTTCCGGAATCTTGATGCCCAGAATGCCAAGGCCCGCTTCCAGTTGGTTCAGCACGGCAGCTGACAGGGACAGGCGACTCGCGCGCAGGGCCGGGTCCGTTTCAGACGCAATCGGCACCGCCGCGTAGAACGCGCTGAAGGCCTGCGCCAGATTGTAGACATGCTCGCACAGAATATGCGGCATCCGTTTTTCGCGGGCCTGCAGCAGGGCCAGCGCGAAGCCGTCCAGCTGCAGCACCAGCGCGCGTTCGGCGTCATGGCCGATCACGATCTCGCCCTGCTCCAGCCCCTCTTCCTGCGCCCGGCGCAGCAGGGATTTCACCCGCACCGCTGCGTAAAGCAGGTAGGGTCCGGTCTTGCCTTCAAAGCTGGTGAAGCGATCCAGATCGAACACGTAATTTCCGGTCCGCGTATTCTGCAGGTCAGAGAAGCGCAGCGCCGCCAGCGCGACTTTCTTCGCGACATCGAGGCGCTCATCTTCCGGCATATCCTCCGGAAGCTTGTTTGCCTCGGCAATTTTCTTCTGCGCCTCTTCAAGCGCCATCGCGTTCAGATCAGCGAGCCGCAGCATGCCGCCTTCGCGGGTCTTGAAGGGCTTGCCGTCCGGGCCGTTCACCGTGCCGAAGCCGATATGTTCGAGATGGCCTTCGTCGATCAGGCCCAGCTTTTCTGCCGCGCGGAACACCTGCGTGAAATGCAGCGCCTGTCGCTGGTCCACGACGTAGAGCATCAGTTCCGGCGTCGGCTCCAGATTTTCCATCCGGTCTTCAATCGTTGCGAGGTCCGTCGTGTGATAGCCTGTTCCGCCGCGGCTATTGACCAGCATGATCGGCGGCATCGGATTCTTCAGATTGACCTTGCCATCCTTCTCGACCGGCACGTTCTCGCACTCGCGGGCCACGTCGACAATCCAGGCACCATCATCCTCGCGCGCAAGGTCCGCCGCCTTGAACTTCTCAATCAGGCCGGGGATCAGATGATCGACATCGCTTTCGCCCTTCCACAGGTCGAAATGCACGTTCAGAAATTCATAATCGACTTTCAGCGCGGCGACCGAAACGTCGATAAAATGCTTCAGCAGCGCGCGATAGCCGGGGCGCCCCGCCTGCAGCTCCGCAACGGCCTTCTGGCTGCGCTCCAGCCGCGACGTGTCTTCCTTCGCCTTGGCGCTGGCGGCCGGATACATCCGGGCCAGGTCTTCAATCGTCACTGGCGGCTCTTCAGGATACGGGCCTTCATAGCTCGCATCGAAATAGATCAGGTCCGGTTGCTCATCATACAGTTCCGTCACCAGATGGCCCATCTGCAGGCCCCAGTCGCCCAGATGCGTATCGCCGGTGACATGATCGCCCAGAAAGCGCAGCAGGCGCACCAGCGTATCGCCGATCACGGCAGAACGCAGATGGCCGACATGCATGGGCTTGGCCACGTTCGGGCCACCAAAATCGATCACCGTGACTTTCGGGTCCGCCGCAGGCTCGCCGCCCGCCAGCTCGCTGGTCAGCACATTGATGGCCCGCTCGGCCAGCGCCTCGTCCGACACGCGGATATTGATGAAGCCGGGCCCTGCCACTTCGGCAGACAGTACGAAAGGATAGGCCTTCAGCGTGGCGGCCACTTCGCTGGCCACTTCGCGCGGATTCTTACCGGCAGATTTCGCCGCACCCATCGCGCCATTGCATTGGAAATCCGCAAATTCAGGCTTGTCGGACCGGCGCACCTCGCCCCACCGCGCCTCAAAGCCCAATGCCTCAAAGGCGGCACTCGCGGCCGCCGTCAGGTCTTTCGTAAGGCTGGCCATGATTACTGTCCGGCATCCAGGCGGAAGCGATTGCCCGCGCGGTTGAACTCCAGCTGTTCCGGCGTCAGGTCATATCCGACGATGACTTCGAAGTTCGATCCGGAGATTGATTCGTCAACGCGCGGGATCTTGATCTTGTTGACCACCTCGGTCTTGCCATCCAGCTTTCCGCCGTTGAAATCCGCGCTGACGCTGAAATATTTCTTCGCCAGCACTTTGCCGTTCCGGCGGGTCACAGCCACATAATACGGATAGACATGCTCGTCAGAAGTCGCCGCCGGGCCCTTGCCGAAGGCGAAATCAAGCTCGACTTCGGCTTCCAGCGGATTATCGCCGACATAGCGGCAATACAGCCGCGCGCCGATGATTTCCCCTGTATATTCAATGTCGCTGTAAAGTTTTCCGTCGTCGTCAAATTCTACATAACGGGCAGAATCATATAGCGCAGCGACCGAAGGGCACGGGCCTGCATTCTGGCGTGTATCAAGGCTTTCAGCGATTTTGCTGGTACAACCTGTCGTAAGAATGGCCGCGGCGAGAAGTGGGGCATATTTGATCATGCGTCGGCGAGTCCTTCTTGGCCTTGTGCAATGGCGTGTCCATGTGTTGGTGGAGATGTGTTAAAGGCCCAATCGCCTCGGCGCAACGCCTGCAGGCAGGAGACTGGATGAAATGATCGATCGCCGCCCCCTTATCATACGCCTGGCCGCCCCACGGGGATTCTGCGCCGGGGTCGACCGCGCCATCCAGATTGTCGAGGAAGCGCTCGGCAAATGGGGTGCGCCCGTCTATGTGCGTCACGAGATTGTCCATAATGCCCATGTCGTCTCCCGGCTGGAGGAAATGGGCGCTGTCTTCGTGGAAGAGCTGGATGAATGCCCGGAAGACCGCCCGGTCATCTTTTCCGCTCATGGCGTGCCGAAATCCGTGCCCGCCGAGGCCCAGCGCCGCAATATGATCTTTGTCGACGCGACCTGTCCGCTGGTCTCCAAGGTGCATGTCGAAGCCGAGCGCCATCACCGTGAGGGCCGCGAGATCGTCCTGATCGGCCATGCCGGCCACCCGGAAGTCATCGGCACGATGGGCCAGCTGCCGAATGACACGATCACCCTGATCGAAACCGTGGAAGACGTCGAAAGCTTTGAGCCGAGGGACCCGGCCAATGTCGCCTTCGTCACCCAGACCACGCTGTCTGTGGATGATACGGCAGACATCGTCGCTGCGCTTCAGGCCCGCTTCCCCGGCATTGCCAGCCCCCACAAGGAAGACATCTGCTACGCCACCACCAACCGCCAGGACGCGGTCAAGGTGATCGGCCAGGGTGCAGACCTCGTGCTGGTGATCGGCGCAGAGACCAGCTCCAATTCCAAGCGCCTGGTTGAAGTGGCCGTACGCGCCGGGGCCAGCCGCTCCGAACTGATCGCCAGCGCCGAGAATATCAACTGGGACTGGTTTGAGGGCGTAAACCTGCTGGGCCTGACCGCCGGGGCCAGCGCGCCGGAAGATCTGGTTCAGGGCGTCATCAATGCCTGCCGGGAGCGTTTCGACGTCACGCTCGACAGCGTCGAAACCGCCCGCGAGACCGTCACCTTCAAGCTGCCGCGTATCCTGTCAGAGCCTGAAAAGGCCTGAGCTCACCACAGGGGCTCTGTACCGTATCATTCAAATTCGCCCCGTAATCTGCCATAAGTACCGCCATGACCTACACGATTGCCGCCTTCTACAAATTCTTTTCCTTTCCGGACTTTGAGTCCCATCGCGCCCGACTGGCGGACACGCTGGACGCGGCTGGCGTGAAGGGCACAGTCCTGATCGCGGCCGAGGGCGTGAACGGCACGATTGCCGGCCCTGCCGAGGGCATCGAGACCGCGCTTGCCACGCTGCGCGCCTTGCCCGGCGCCGAGACACTTGAAGCGAAATTTTCTCAGGCGGACGAGATGCCTTTCCTGCGCCTGAAAGTGCGCCTGAAGAAAGAGATTGTCACCATGGGTATCCCGGGCACAGATCCGAATGCCCTGGTCGGCACCTATCTGGACCCGGACGCCTGGAACGAGTTGATCTCAGATCCCGACACTGTGCTGATCGATACGCGCAATGATTACGAATATGCCATCGGCACGTTCGAAGGCGCGATCGACCCCCGCACCAAGACCTTCCGCGAATTCCCGGACTGGTTCCGCGACTTCCGGAGCAAGCTCGAATCCGAAGGCCGCACGCCGAAGATCGCCATGTTCTGCACCGGCGGCATCCGCTGTGAGAAGGCGACCAGCTTTGTGAAGGCCGAAGGTATTGACGATGTCTACCATCTCAATGGCGGCATCCTGAAATACCTCGAAACCGTGCCGGAAGAGAAAAGCCTGTGGCGCGGGGAGTGCTTCGTCTTTGATGAGCGCGTCTCCGTAAAGCATGATCTCACCCCCGGCAGCTATGACATGTGCCATGCCTGCAAGCGCCCGATCACCGAGGAAGACAAGCAGGCCGCCGCCTATGTGCCGGGCGTCTCCTGCCCGCACTGCGTGGACGAGATGACGGACGAACAGCGCGCCCGTTTTGCCGAGCGCCAAAAACAGATCGACCTTGCCCGCAAGCGCGGCCAGCAACATATGGGACCAGAGGCGGAGGCCCGCCGAAGCGAGGACACCGGCAAAACCGAAGAAGAGGCCAGAACCGAGAATGCTTGAAGGCAGCTGTCTCTGCGGCGTCGTCCGCTACGAAGTGGACACCGAAGCCAGCCCGATTGTTCATTGTCATTGCCAGACATGCCGGAAGGCACATGGAACGGCATTTTCCTCGGTCATGCCCGTGCCGCGCAGCGCCTTCCGCTGGACCGTAGGCAAGGAAGCGCTGAACCGCTTTGAATCAAGTGCAGGCAAGTTCCGGAACTTCTGTAGCAAATGCGGCTCGCAAATCATGGCGGAGCGGATGGACCAGCCCGTCGTGCTGTTGCGGCTCGGCTGTCTCGATACCGAGATCGAGGGCAATGCGCTGGGCCATATCTGGCGGTCAGATTGCGCCAGTTGGTATGATCCGAAACAGCAGCTTCCGGAATTTCCGGAAGGATTCCCCACGAAATGACGCCAGACTCCGCCGCCCCGCATACTCTCTACAGTTTCCGCCGCTGCCCCTATGCCATGCGCGCCCGTATGGGCCTGTCCATGGCCGGAATTCCCGTCCGCGTCCGCGAAATTGTGCTGAAAGACAAGCCCGCTGAGATGCTTGAGGCGAGCCCGAAAGGCACTGTGCCGGTTCTTGTCACCCTGTCTGGCACCGTCGTCGATGAGAGCCTGGACGTCATGCGCTGGGCCCTCGCACAAAATGACCCCGAAGGCTGGACAGCCGCAGACCCGCAGACGACCGCAGAGCTGATCGCCCGCAATGACGGCCGCTTCAAGCAGGCGCTGGACCGCTACAAATACCCAAACCGCTATGCGGCCGAGAGCCTCGTGCCGGGCGCCGCACGCTCGGAAGGGCTGGAAGTGCTCGCTGACCTCGACTCGCGTATCGCCGCGAATGGCGGACAGCTCGTCCGCAAGACGCGCAGCCTGGCCGATATCGCAATCTTCCCCTTCGTGCGCCAGTTCGCCCATACCGATATGGACTGGTTCAATGACCAGCCCCTGCCCTATGTCCAGGCCTGGCTTGAGGGCCACAAGCAGAGCCATCTCTTCAAGGGTATCATGACAAAATACGAACCCTGGAGCCCCGGCGCGGACGAGCCACTGCTTCCTGTTGTCGGCTAAACCACCGAAACTCAGATTGCCCCCTTGCAAATTCCGCACGCAGGCGTAAACACCCCGTTCTTCGGCACGGAGTGTAGCTCAGCCTGGTAGAGCACTGTCTTCGGGAGGCAGGGGCCGGAGGTTCGAATCCTCTCACTCCGACCATGTTTTCATTACGCTTTTCCAAATCCCCAATCCGGGGAGAAACGTGCATAATGCGCGCGGACGAGCGGACATCGTGGATGATGTGCCAAACACCAACACAAATTGCCGGGGCGTCACGATGATGATACTCCGGCGCCTCAAGCTGTTCTTCGGTTTTGTGCAATGTACGTCACCTAAAATGTTTTTTTTGAACTCAATAGTCGAGAAAACCTGCCTTCCGAAGCTAGCGTTCACTGCGTGCTGTCTATGCCTGCCCTTACAATCTGCTTTAGCTTGTACGCCTCTCAACAAGCCACTGGGTATGTCGATATGTGTCGACGGTACGCCATGGGAGTTGCGTAAAGCCGAGGGGGATACGCACACCTTCTACAACACCCCGGAGGATTTTGCCGCTAGCGTAATATTTTATGATGGGGGAACAAATGACGGCTGGGACAGCGAGCGCGCAGCGCGTATCATATCCAATTCAGACAGAGAAAAAACCGACGACTTCGCTGTTTTGAAGATAGGAAGGCTGCCGTCTGGAAACGTCGTATACGCAGCACGCGTGTCTCGGGATGGCATATCCTATATCCATGTGACTACGGTCTCCGTGGGTCCAACGAAAACCATGCGCGTATCCACTTGGCGCAAAGGCGACACGATGTCCGATAGAGATCGCAAGATACATATGTCGTTTGGAAAGCTCCTGAAGTCCGAGCAATGAAAACAGCGGATAATCGCTCGGCTTGAACCAAACGCAACGCAGCAACAAGGTGCTTTTCAGTGGGTTATTTTACGGGCCTGGGCGCAGATGATCATGACGGACATTTCAATGCGCTACATGACATGGTGGAGGCAAAATACGGGGTTACGATATCCGCAAGCCACAAGCGTGCAGAGATTTGGCATAAGGCAGAAACCGTTTTCAAAGCTCCGCTGGGGCAAGAGGTTAAATCGTTTTTGAGGTTCATCGCAGATGTCGCTGCCAGCGAAGTTTTCGAGGCGCTGGCCGGTGAGAAAGGAAAACTGAAGCCAACGGATCCCTGCCAGTATCGCTTGGAGTTAAGGGATTTGAACGACATCGACCCTTTGTATGAAGGGCTCACTTTTATGGAAACTCGAAGTTTTCGATCATACTTTTCAATTCTGGCGTCGCAGCAAGCATATTCGCCCTGTCCAACAGCAAACTATTCGCTGCATAGGGTCAAGGGGAAGCAAGAGCTCACGCGTAGCCCATATGGCGATCTCAGCCTCATTTCCTTCGCCTTGCGCTTCTTCGGACAAAAATTGACGAAGGCAGGTCGTGCCCTGAGTTCGGACTCCTCTGATGCAGAGGCGTTTTTTGCCGAAGCTTGCCAGTGTTTTGGCGCTCCGGCTGAATTGGGCAGAGACGTGTATTTTTTCGAGGCTGAGAATGCCGAGATATTGGTCAGGCCAGTCGCTGATATTGGAATTGATCTTCATGTATTCGACATAAGCAAGCCATCGCCCGTTTCAGATGAGCTTTTAAGACTGTTGGATGGCGGAATGGAGACGTTCAAGGTCTGACCGACCGAGACCCAGAGCCAAATTGCGGCGGGGTCCTGAGCATGCCGCCCCCCCCTCCTCCGCTTGACCGAGGCCGAGCTTAGCTCGTCACGGAGACGAGAGCCATTCCCGTCAATAAATGATTGAACACCCGCGAAAGATCTCTCCGGTCCCCAATTGACATCCCCCACGTTCCGGCCTACTGGCCCAGCGAAGGTTCTGAACACCTGCCGCCTGCAGACATATGTCCCGGTGAAGTTCAGTCACAAGATGATCTCCCCTCCCTCACCCTCGAAGCATTTCGGCGGTGGGCAATGCAGGCCCCCATCATGATCGGAATGCGCTCTTGAGGAGTGAGTGATGTCTTTGAGACCATCACCCGATAATACATTTCTGCACCAGCCGCCGCTGCGCGTCTTCATGGCAAACGCCTTGCCCATGATGCTGATCATGCTGATGAACGGCCTGCAAAACATCATTGATGCCGCCTTTCTGGGCCAATTCGTGGGCGCAGACGCGATGACGGCCATTGGCCTCGCTTTCCCGGTCATCATGGTTCTGATTGCCATGTCGGCACTTGTCAGCGGCGGCATGTCCAGTCTCCTCGCACGCCAGCTCGGCGCGGGGGAGACTGACGCGGCAGGTTCCACGTTCGCGCGCGCCCATGGCCTGGCCCTTGCCCTGTCAGCCATCACGATACTGATCTTCGCCTGCCTTGGGCCCGGTCTGATGGAACAGCTCGCGGCCCAAAACGAGCGCGTCGCACAGATGGCACTTGTCTATCTTGGCATCACGGTCGCCGGCACACCACTTCAGTTTGCCCTCGGTCTGCACGCAGACACCTGGCGTAATGAAGGCCGCGCCGGACTGGTGGCCCTGCTATCGGTGGGCGTGACTTTCGCGAACATTGTCTTGAACTATATCTTGATCAGACAGCTGAATATGGGCGTTGCAGGCTCAGCCTGGGGCACTGTGCTGGCGCAGGGCGCGGGGCTCGGCCTGCTCCTGTTCCTCCGCGCAAGCGGGATGGGTACGCTTCCCATCTCCAGCCTGCTCACCAAAAGCTGGAGAGGAGGCTGGGCGAACATCCTTGCCCTCGGCGCGCCGCTCAGCCTCAGCTTCATCGGCATGGCGCTTGTTTCCTTCTGCGTGATCCTCGCCTTGCGGCTGACCGCGACTGAAGCCTATGCCGATACGATTGCCGCCTATGGCATCGTGACGCGTGTCATGGGGTTTGCTTTCCTGCCTAACATGGCCTTTGCCCTGGCCTTGCAAAGTGTCGCCGGGAATAATTGGGGCGCCGATCAAATAAGTCGTGCACAGAGCGCTTTGAAGTTTGCCATACTGACCGGCTTTGTCTATTGCATCGGCATGGAATTGCTATTCCAGTTTGCCGGGCACTCCATAGCAGGGCTGTTCATTCAGGACGAAGCTGTCATGACCCAGGTCGCGAGCATTCTCCGCTACATGGCCGCGATCTATTTCCTGACCGGACCCATTCTGGTACTCGCCCTCTATTGCCAGGCAATTGGTCGCCCGGAAAAGGCCGCCCTTCTGACGCTGACAAAATCCTTTCTGCTGCTGCCTGTCCTGATCGCGGCCCTGGCGGCGACCGCAGGCGCACAGGCCATCTGGTATGCCTTCCCGATCTCGGACATGCTGATCGTCTGCCTGGCCATCCCGATTTTACTCTCCCTGTTTCGGGCCACACCCAAGACGGAGGGCCAGCCCCTCTAAAACAACGCGCCAGGCGAAACTGACCACTTAGGAAAGACCGGCTTGGTTTCCCCTCGGCAGGCAGCTACACCCGGCGCATGGAACATCGCGCCCTCTGGTATCGAAATTTTGGCCCGCCGCAAGACTGCTTGTCTCTGGAGAGCGCGCCGCTTGGCCCGCGTCCGGAGGGGGCGCTGCGCGTTGAAATGCGGCTGGCGCCGGTTAACCCATCGGACCTGATCCCGATTACCGGCGCCTATCGCCACCGCGTGCAGCCACCCCAAGTCGCAGGCTATGAAGGCGTTGGTCATGTGGCCGATGCGCCGGCGGCATATCAGCATCTGATCGGCCGGCGCGTCCTGCCCCTGCGCGGGAATGGCACATGGCAAACACATATCGATGCCGCCCCGGCCCTCGCGATTCCGGTGCCGGATGACATCCCGGATGTTCTGGCGGCGCGCGCCTACATTAATCCGCTTGCGGTACATTTGATGTTGAAGGCATGGCCCGTCAAAGACCGTCACGTCCTGCTGACCGGGGCGGGCTCCACCTGCGCCAGCCTGCTGGCCCAATGGGCCTGGAGAGACGGCGCACGGAGTGTTACCGGCGTCTACCGCTCCGATAGCCGCAAGGCAGAGCTGGAGGCAATGGGCGTGGAACCTGTTTCGCTTGTCGATGCCAGCCGCATCAGGGCCGCCGCCGAAAAAGCTGACCTCACCTTAGACGCGCTTGGCGGTGAGACTGGCTCCATCATCCTGAATGCCATGCCTGCAGGCGGCGCCTTTGTCAGCTACGGCCTTCTCTCTGGCAAGCCGGTCATGGCAGAGGCCCATGCACGCGAGACGCACACCCGCTTCCACATGCGCGAAAGTCTGGGGCTGATCACGCCGCAAATCTGGCAAACCCTGTTTCAGAATTTGTGGCCCATGCTTCGTGAAGCAAACATGCCGGATACGGATATATACACCTTGGAAGACTGGCAATCCGCGCTTTCCGCCTATGCCAGACCGGGCAGCCGCAAACCCCTTTTGGCCCTGCGAGCATAAAGCCTAGCGAACCTTACTGTCCCCCGCCTGCTCCGTACCGATATCTTCCAGATTATACGGCGTCGTCTGGTACATCTGATTGATCCAGTTGCCGAATAGCAGGAAAGCATGAGACCGCCAGCGATTTTTCGGCGTGCGTGTAGGATCATCCTCAGGGAAGTAATTCGCCGGCACGGAGATATCCTTGCCCGCCGCCACATCGCGTCGATACTCTGCCTCAAGAGAGGTGGAATCATATTCGATGTGATTGAAGATATAGAGCCGGTTGCCTTGATTTTCCTGCAACAGGCAAAGCCCCGTCTCGTCGCTTTCCATCAGAACATCCAGCGAGCCATCGCTCGGCAGATCCTCCCGGCGCACTTCAGTCCAGCGGGATACGGAGATGGAAAAATCATCCGAGAACCCTGTAAGGAAAGGCGATTCCGGTTTGCGATTATGGTGCCGGTAAACACCAAAGGCCTTATGCTCCAGCACGTGCTTTGGCACATCATGAAAATAGCTGACCGCCGCCATCGCGCCCCAGCAGATGAAAAAGCTGGAATGCACATGCGTCTTCGTCCACTCGAAGATCTCCGTCAGCTCATCCCAATAGGAAACCTCCTCATAGGGAAGTTTTTCAATCGGCGCGCCGGTGATGATGAAGCCGTCAAACTTGCGATCCTTCACCTCTTCCCAAGTGTGATAGAAAGAGATCAAATGCTCCTCAGACGTATTTCGCGCCACATGGCTGCCGATACGCACCAGCGTCAGTTCCACCTGCAGGGGCGTCGCGCCAACAAGGCGGGCGATTTGCGTTTCCGTCTCGATTTTGTTCGGCATCAGATTTAGCAGGCCGATTTGCATGGGCCGGATATCCTGACGCGTCGCGATGGACTCATCCAGCACCTGCACACCCTCGCGTACCAGCGCGTCACGGGCGGGCAATCCGTCAGGAATTCGAATGGGCATAAGCAAGACTCCACGAACATTTCTGGCCGACATTAGGCTTGCCAACAGGGTGTTCGGAGTAACCGCGCAGCCTTTTAGCAACTTATTTAACGTGGCTGCAAGCCGACCGACCAAATCACCACGGGGCCTTACATAAGCGCCCCGTGGCTCAAGTCAATTGCCAGCGTGTACCGGGCCAATGCCCGGTGCGAGGTACAGCCCCGTATCAGAGGCGCGCCGCTTCACGCTCACAGCGCAGCGTGATCACCTCAAACGGCATGCCCTGGTCATCCGTCCCGCTGCGCCCCACTTCCTCAAACCCGATGGATTTATAGAAGCGCCGCGCCTGATCATTCAGCGCATAAACCCCAAGGGTGAGGAACGCGCGGGCCTCAAAGGCACGGGCCAGCAGGCGTCGGCCTGTCCCCTTACGTTGCGAGGCAGGGTCGACAAACAGTCCGCCCACATAAGCCCCTCTGAGGCCAATGAAACCCACAGGTCTGCCGCTCTGCACGGCCACATACGTATCCCCTTCGGGCAGATATATGCTTGCCACAAGCGCCTGCTGTGCCACCAGATACTGATCCGGTAGAAAGCCATGCACAAGACGGGAAGCCCGCAGCCAGATGTCGCTCAAAATATCATTATCTTCCGCCCTATAGGGACGGATTTCTATTTGGGCCGTCTTCACCGAACCCTCCGATTGAATAAAAAGATCTACACGCATAAAAAAGCATGCCCCGTCACGGGCGTGTCGTTCCGCCGGGGCGGGCCTCATTTTTTCCTGCGTATAAATCTCCTTCGTTCAATCGCGGCGCGGTTGACGCACCTTACCCTTTGATCAGATCCCGGACAGCCTCCAGAGCTTCTTCGGCCTTGTCCGTATCGGGACCACCCGCCTGAGCCATATCCGGACGGCCTCCGCCGCCCTTACCGCCCAGCGCCTCGCTAGCCGCCTTGACCAGATCCACAGCGGAAAATCTGTCGGTCAGATCCTTTGTCACACCCACGGCCGCGCCTGCCTTGCCATCAGCCACGCCAACAAAGGCCACGATGCCGGAGCCAATCTGCGCCTTGGCCTCATCGACCAGAGTGCGCAGCTCCTTGCCGCCAACACCTTCAGCCACACGGGCCAGAAGCTTGATACCATTGATTTCTTCCGGACCAGCAGGCGCAGAGCCCCCACCGCCCATGGCCAGCTTGCGCTTGGCTTCGGCCAGCTCCTTCTCCAGGCTACGACGCTCATCACCCAGAGCCGCGACACGGCGCGGAACATCCTTGAGCGGAACTTTCATCTGCTCGGCCAGATCAGCTGCGATCTGCGCGCGGCCTTTCAGATATGCCAGCGCCTCAGCACCTGTCGCCGCCTCGATCCGACGCACGCCAGCGGACACGCCGCTTTCGGACGTGATGACAAAGACGGCGATGTCGCCCGAACGCTCGACATGCGTGCCGCCGCAAAGCTCCACCGAATAGCGTTTATCATCGCCTGTCCCCATGGACAGCACACGGACTTCATCGCCATACTTCTCGCCAAACAGCGCCAGCGCACCCGCCTCGATGGCCTTTTCCGGGGTAGTCACCTGAATGCCCGTCTCGAGGTTTGCACGGATCTGAGCATTGACCTCATCTTCCACAGCCTCAATTTCGGCCGCAGTGAGTGGACCATTGTGGGAGAAGTCAAAGCGGAAACGGTCAGCCTCAACGAGAGAGCCTTTCTGCGTGACATGCTCACCCAGAACCTTGCGTAGCGCAGCATGCATCAAATGCGTAGCGGAGTGATTGGCCATAATGGCCTTGCGGCGCTCACCATCGACATGAAGCGAGGCCGTTTCGCCAACCTTTACCTCACCGGAGACGAGCTCCCCGATATGCACATGTAGATCGCCTGCCCTTTTTTGCACGTCACGCACGATAAAGCGTGCGCCGCCATCAAACACGATCTCGCCATGGTCAGCAGACTGACCACCGGATTCAGCATAGAAAGGCGTTTCATTGAAGACGAGCTCTGCGGCGCCGGCCTGAAGCGTGTCCGTCAGCTTGCCACCAACCGCGATGGCGACCAGCTTGCCTTTGCCTTCCGTTCCGGAATAGCCGCCGAAATTTGTCCGGCCAGCCTCATCCCGCACGCGGAACCAGATTTCTTCTGTTGCCTGATCTCCTGAGGAGAAACCGCCAACACGGCTGCCGGCGCGCTGCTCCTCCAACGCAGCCTCAAAGCCCTCCACATCGACCGTCATGTCACGACTGCGCAGAATGTCCTGCGTCAAATCCAGCGGGAAGCCGTAAGTGTCTGACAGTTTGAAGGCGACCTGCCCCGGCAGGGAGTCTCCGGCGGACATGTTTTCCGTTTCCTTGTCCAGCAGGGACAGTCCATTGCCAAGTGTGCGCTGGAACCGGGCCTCTTCCTGTTCAAGAGCGGATTCGATGGCAGCCTTCGCGCGGCCAAGTTCCGGATAGGCCTTACCCATCTCCCCGATCAGCGCGGGGGTCAGCTTGTACATCAGCGGCTCGCGCGCACCAAGAAGATGACCATGACGCATGGCGCGGCGCATAATGCGGCGCAGCACATATCCACGGCCCTCATTGGATGGCAGAACGCCATCGGAAATCAGGAAGGCCGCTGTGCGGAGGTGGTCCGCAATCACGCGGAATGATGCGAGCTTGTCCCCATCGGCTTTCGCGCCATAAAGGTCTTCTTCTGCAGCGATCAGTGAACGGAACAGATCGATATCATAATTATTGTGCACGCCTTGCAGAACGGCAGCAATCCGCTCCAGGCCCATACCCGTATCGATGGACGGCTTGGGCAGGTTTTCACGCGTGCCATCTGCCAGCTGATTGAATTGCATGAAGACCAGATTCCAGATCTCGATAAACCGGTCGCCATCCTCATCCGGACTGCCGGGAGGGCCACCGGCGACATCTTCGCCATGGTCGAAGAAGATTTCCGAGCACGGGCCGCAGGGACCGGTATCGCCCATGGACCAGAAATTGTCGGACGTGCCGATCCGTATAATCTTGGAATCATTGAAGCCCGCCACCTTCTTCCAGATGTCGGCCGCTTCATCGTCCTCTGCATAGACGGTCACCAAAAGGCGCGCGGGGTCCAGGCCGAATTCCTTGGTGCAAAGCTCCCACGCAAATGCGATCGCTTCATCCTTGAAATAATCGCCAAAAGAGAAATTGCCGAGCATTTCGAAGAATGTATGGTGACGAGCCGTATAGCCGACATTGTCGAGATCATTATGCTTGCCGCCGGCGCGCACGCATTTCTGGGACGTAGTGGCGCGCGGAGCTGGCGGAGTTTCGGCGCCGGTGAAGATATTCTTGAAGGGCACCATACCTGCATTTACAAACAGGAGTGTCGGGTCATTCTGCGGAATGAGCGGCGCGGAAGGCTGGCGCGCGTGCCCCTTTTTCTCGAAAAAGGAGAGATAGCCTTCGCGAATATCGTTAACGCTCGTCATGTGCAGCTCTCAAATCCTTGCAATCCAGTGATCTGATACCGAGTCACCCGGCACCTATATTACAATGGCGATATAAAGGCCCCTTTGCGGCACGCCAAGGAGGTGGCACCACAAAGGGGCAGTTTGCAGGTGAGAGAGTGAGGTATGACGCCGGGCAAACCCATGCCGCCCGGCGTAAAAAAGGTCTGGTCGGGATCAGGCTTCCGCAGCGTCCGGCGTATCGTCTTCCTCGGATTCCATGCCGGCATTCAGCAATTCATCCGCCAGAAGCCCGGCATTCCGGCGCACGGCATCTTCGATCTCATCGGCAATCGCCGGGTTTTCCTTCAGGAAGGTGCGTGTCTTCTCACGGCCCTGGCCGATCCGCTCACCATTGTAGGAGTACCAGGAGCCCGATTTCTCGATGACATCAGCCTTGACGCCCAGATCGATCAGTTCGCCTGTCTTGGAAATGCCTTCACCATAGAGGATATCGAACTCGACCTGCCGGAAAGGCGGGGCGACCTTGTTCTTGACCACTTTCACGCGCGTCTGGTTGCCGATCACCTCATCGCGATCCTTGATTGCGCCGATACGGCGGATGTCCAGACGCACAGACGCATAGAACTTCAAGGCGTTACCACCGGTCGTCGTCTCCGGGCTGCCGAACATGACGCCAATCTTCATCCGGATCTGGTTGATGAAGATCACCATACATTTAGACTTGGAAATCGAGCCGGTCAGCTTACGCAGAGCCTGGCTCATCAGACGCGCCTGCAGGCCCGGCAGGGAATCCCCCATCTCGCCTTCAAGTTCGGCCCGCGGGGTCAGCGCCGCCACGGAGTCGATGACCAGAAGGTCCACCGCGCCGGAACGCACAAGCGTGTCAGCAATCTCCAGCGCCTGCTCGCCCGTATCAGGCTGCGACACGAGGAGATCGTCCAGATCAACGCCCAGCTTGCCGGCATAGACCGGGTCCAGCGCGTGCTCTGCATCAATAAAGGCGCACACACCGCCATTCTTCTGGGCCTCTGCCACGCTGTGCAGCGATAGCGTTGTCTTGCCAGAACTTTCCGGGCCGTAGATCTCAATGATCCGGCCTTTCGGAAGTCCGCCAATGCCGAGGGCGATATCGAGCCCCAGTGATCCGGTTGAGACGGCCTCAACATCCATCACCTTCTTGTCGCCAAGGCGCATGACCGAGCCTTTGCCGAAAGAACGTTCAATATTGCCCAGCGCTGTCTCGAGAGCTTTCTGCTTATCCACGCCTGAATCCTTGTCCACGAGTTGTAGCGCCGCTTTGGCCATGAGTCGTCTCCTTAGGTCTACCATGAGGGCTGATTTGGCAAAGCCCCCGATTGCCGGTCTTGACTCGCATGTACCATATTTGTTCCGCGGAACAAAGCAGAAACTTTATGTTCGCAGCATCTTTTCATTGCCCAAACGATCAGGCATGATGAAGACATGCTGACACGTTCCTCTTCCCCAAGCGGCGAAGCGCGCCTTCGCTATCTCGATGCCGACGTCGAAGTTATCACGCCGGGCGATTATGTTGTCTGCGCGGTGACCGGCCGGAAAATTCCGATCCGCGCGCTGCGCTATTGGAGCGTGGACCTTCAGGAAGCCTATTGGGATGCGGAAGCTGCAAATTCCCGCATGATACAGGCGGAGGATTGATGCGCCACGCCCTTCTGTTTGCGCTGGCGGCCATGGGCGCAGCCTGCGCCACGGCAGAAGCCCCGGTCAAGGATGAAACTGCCCAGATGCCTGCGCCCGAGTGTGGCGGCGTGCTGACCCAAGGCGGGCTGGTAATTTGCCAGGGCCCCGCAGATACCGTTTTCACTGTGGCGGGCGTAAAGCTCACCACCGATGACAGTGGCACGGCCCAGTTCGGCCTGTCGACCGATGCGCCGAGCGTAATCGGCTGGTCGCATGAGAGCGGCGCTTATGGCGACCTCAAGATTGCCGAACGCCAGGATGAGTATCGCGAAATCAACGGCTTTGACTGTGACAAGGTGGATGCCCGCTCTGAAGAGCAGAAGGCCCATGCCGGTCGCAGCTGGGTGAAGAAGCAGGACGCCTTTGCCAGCTTCAATCCCGGTCCGGGCGCGGGCACCGGATTTATCAAGCCGTCTGACGCCCCGACCTCATCGCCGTTCGGCCCGACGCGGAAATATACCGGCGTCTCCAAAGTGACGGGCGAGGCCTGCGAGAAGGTCTCGGTCCATCGCGGCTATGACATGGCTGCCCCGGTGGGGACGGAGGTGGTCGCGCCTGCGGCGGGCACCGTGATCCTGGCCGATCCGGACCTTTATTATGAAGGTGGCACCGTTTTTCTGGACCACGGCCACGGGCTGGTCTCTGTCTTCATGCACTTGTCCGAAGTGGACGTGACACCCGGCAATACGGTTCAGCGCGGAGACCTGCTGGCCAAGACCGGCAATACCGGCCGCACGACCGGGCCGCACCTTCACTGGGCGGTGAAGTGGCGGAACCCCGAAAGCAAAAGCCGCGACGGGGATTTCTATATTGACCCGGCCCTGCTGCTGGACCTGCCGGTGACGGACTGACGGCCCGCCCAGGCATGGTTAGCCTCGGCTGAACCGGCCCCTTCAAAACTGACCGATTTTGCTCACTCAGTCTTCACGGGCTGAGGGCATTCTGCACCTCGACAGGGAAGAAAACAGAGGCCTGAAGGGCGGCGCGCATTTCCCGCTTTTGCCCGCCCAACGCCGCCCGCCCCGCGCTCCATCAGAAAAGGCGGGGTGGGCGGTTTTTCATTTTCGCAAAACAGGACGACGCGTCCCTAGCCACTGGCAGGCCGGGGCGGCGGCTTATAGGCGTCCAGGTCCGCCCAATGGCAGAAACACCAGGCATCATAGAGTTTTCCCTGTAGCGGGTCTTTCCGCCTTAGCCGCCGACAATAACCGGGCGGTCGCCCGACGCGCAGCGGATGCGTGCGACATGGCTTTTGCCGTATCACCTGAACACGCCGCGCCTGCCACAAGGCCATGCGGCGTGCGGCCTTTTCCGGGTCTTCGCAGGAGGCTTCCAGCCGGGCGAGCCGGCGGATCAGGCCACCTGCCTCCATCTCCTCCGGCATCTGCGGGGCTTCGGGCTCTGGCGCGCGGGGCGTGCCGAACACCCAGATGGATGGGCGGGCGCTATAATCAATCGAGCTGCGCTGCCCAGGTATATAGAGCGGCCACGTATCCGCCGTCGCCAATTGGCCCGGCCCTTTCGGCGTGGCCGATGTCTGGACCGGCGCAGCATGAGGGCGGCGCGCGGCCTGCCCGGCGGAAGGCTTGGGCGGGCTCCATGTCACCTCAATCTCCATGGCGCGCAGATAGATCATGCGCCGCACCAGAGATTCCAGAATGCGCAGCTTTCGCCGTGCGCCATAGTAGACCGCATACGGAACGAGACCGCTGCCATCCCCCAGACGCTCGCGCAGCTGTGCGAGCAGCCCGGCCACAAAGGGCCAGGCTTTCTCCAGCCATCGGCGCGTTACGGGGTGCATCTCGAACATGAGGTAAGCATAGACTCAACTTGCGCGGGGTAGGATAAGTTTATGATCTTCGCCGGAAAGCCCTTTCCCCGGCAGCCGCTGAAAGGCCCCAAATGCGGACTATGGCAGACCATTTGAGCGCCTTTGTGGCGCGCGCCATCCCACAGGCGGGCGGCGCGGTACCGATCCTGTTTGTGTCGGGCGCGCAGGGCATCGGCAAGTCCACGGCGCTGCAGCGCGTGATCGACAGCGCGCCGCACCGGATTGCCGGCATGAGTCTGGATGATTTCTATCTGACCCGCGCCGAGCGCGCGCGATTGTCGGAAAGCGTGCACCCTCTCAGTGGAACTCGCGGCCCGCCCGGTACGCATGATGTGGCGCTGCTGGGGCAAACGCTGGACGCCCTGCGGCATGGCAGTGGGGGTGTGCCTGTGCCGGTGTTCGACAAGCGGCGGGATGACCGTCTGCCTACAGAAGAGTGGCGCGCCCTGCCCGCGCGGCCGGATGCGATCCTCGTTGAAGGCTGGATGATGGGCGTGCTGGCGGATTTTGCCTCTCTGGAGACGCCTCCGCTAAACGCGGTGGAGGCTGCGCCGGGCGCGCTCGCCTGGCGGCGCTGGCAGGAGGAACAGCTGGCTGGGCCCTATGCGGCGCTATGGGACAGGGCGGATGCGTTCTGTCATTTCGACGCGCCGGGTTTTGACTGCGTACTGCGCTGGCGAACCGAGCAGGAAGCGCAGAACCAGGGCGTGACACTCGCCGACTTGCCGGAGGCACGAAAAGACTGGGTACGGAACTTCATCGCCCATTACGAACGCCTCACCCGCCGCATGCTCAGCGGCGGGAGACGGGAGGGTGCTGTGGTGAAAGTGGGCGTGGATAGAGGGGTTATTGGCGGGTCATGACCCGCCCTACGGGATTAATATCGTTGCGCCTGTCGTTGTGCCGCTTTCTATGGCCTCGTGAGCCTTGGCGGCGTCTGTGAGGGGGAAGCGTTGGCCGATGTCGGCTTCTATGGTTCCGGCCTTCAGGGCACTGAAGAGCAGGCTGGCGCCGCGGGCGAGGCTTTCCGGGGTCTGAATGAAGCTGAACAAAGTCGGCCGCGTCATGACGAGCGATCCGCCTTGCGCGAGCCGCCCCGGCGGGATCGGGTCTACCGGCCCCGAAGCATTACCATAGGTGACGAACCAGCCCGCCGTGCGCAGGCTGGACAGGCTTTCTTCCGCGCTGATCTTGCCGACACTGTCATAGGCGACATCCACGCCGCGCCCATCCGTCAAATCACGCACTTTCCGCGCGACGCCTTCATAGCCGACAATCACGTCTGACGCGCCGAGCGCCCTGGCCTTCTCGGCCTTCTCATCGGTCGAGGTGACGGCGATGACTCGCGCGCCGAGGCTGGCCGCCCATGGCACAAGCAGGCTGCCGACGCCGCCGACCGGAGCCCAGACCAGCGCCGTCTCGCCCGCCTGAATCGCGCGCACCTCAAACAGCAGGGCCCAGGCCGTCAGGCCTTTCAGCAGAACGGCAGCAGCCTCTTGCGGTGGCACTTCCGCCGGCAGGGCCAGCATACGCTCTGCCGGGCCGGTGAAGTGGCTGGCATAGGTGCCAGCACCGAGATAGGCGACCGCATCGCCGGGCTTCAGGCGGGTAACGCCCTCGCCCACTTCCTGCACAATGCCTGCGCCCTCCTGGCCCGGCGTAAAGGGCAGGCGCACGGGATACAGCCCGGTGCGGTGATAGGTGTCGATGAAATTAAGGCCGGAGGCGCTCTGGCGGACAAGGACTTCGCCAGCGCCGGGCTTGCGGGGCTCAAACTCTTCAACCTTCAGGACTTCCGGCCCGCCGGTCTCATGCATCTGGATGCGATATGGATGTGTCATGCCTGCAGTTGAAGCGCGGAGCGCGCTGGAGCGCAAGAGCGACTCGCGTTTCTGTGGCGAGATGAATGGCAGTCTTCTTCTTGTGGCGGGCGTCGATGAGGCGGGCCGGGGCCCTTGGGCCGGACCGGTGACGGCGGGCGCGGTGATCCTGGACCCGGCACGGCCGATCGAGGGCCTGACCGATTCGAAGAAGCTGACCGAGAAACGCCGCGAAGCGCTGGCCCCGATCATCCGCGAGCGGGCGGCGGCCTGGTGTGTCGCCCATGCCAGCCCGGAAGAGATCGACCGGCTGAACATTCGCGAGGCGACTTTCCTGGCGATGGTCCGCGCGATTGAGGGCCTTGGCCTTGCGCCGGAAGAGATCCTGATCGATGGCAATGCCCTGCCGAAGGCCCTGCCCTGCCCGGCAACGGCGATCGTGAAGGGCGATCTGACGGAGCCTGCGATCTCTGCGGCCTCGATTCTGGCGAAGACGGCGCGGGACGCCCTGATGCGCGAGATGGACACCGCCTTCCCGGCCTATGGCTTTGCCGGACACAAGGGCTATGGCACGGCGGCCCATGCCGCAGCGCTGACCCTGCACGGCCCCTGCCCGCATCACCGGATGAGTTTTGCGCCGGTCAAACGCGCCCTGCAAAACGCCTAAGCGCGCCAGCCGGGCTTAACAAATTGGGCAAACTTGTAAGGAATTGACCCAAGCAAGGCCCGGAAACAGCCACATTTTAACCCCTGATTAACCAAGGCGGTAGAGCTTCCCGCATATCTGGAGGGACACGCGATGTGGATTCTTTTTGGCTGGCATACCTGGTGGGGGGAATCCGGGCGGCCGTACCGATTCAAGATCACGCTGACAAAGAACGGCCTGCCCGATGGCGGCGGCATCTATGTGTTCGTGCGGCGCCGTTTCGTGTTCTTCCTGTTCCCGCTCTATATCGGCAAGGCGACGAACTTCAAATCGCGGCTGATCGGGCATGAACGCTGGTGGGAAGCCTGGTGGAAGCGCGGCGCGACCGAGCGGCACGTGCTGGTCATCAAGAAGCCTGGAGACCGGGCACGCGTCGAAGAGGATCTGATCCGCAACTATCAGCCGCGCATGAATGACATCCTGATCCCGCGCGGCACCCATGACGGCCCGAACAATCCTCGCCTGCGCCGCTGGTGGAAGATCAAGCGCTGGTTCCGCATCCCGTTCTTTGGTTAGGCTGCCGACTCCTGCAAACGCGGTTTTCGTGATATTTCAGGCAACTGGCAGGCTCGCGGCGTGGTGCTGGCGGGCACGTGGCGCATACATGGCGTGGCCAGTCAGGGGTTTTTCCGCTGTCTGGATGGGGTAAGTTTCACCCCGCGCTGGAGACAAGACAGATGCAATTTCAGGCCGACGCCAACAAGATCAAACGCTGGAGAGAAGAGCGCCACTGGTCGCAGGAACACCTTGCGGACCTCGCCGGGATTGGCCTGAGAACGGTGCAGCGCATCGAACGCGGCGACAAGGCCTCCGGCGAGTCCCTGAAGGCGCTGGCGGCAGCGTTCAATGTCGACGTCATGGCGCTGACACTCGACGCGAAGACAGAGGCCGAAGCGCTGGTGCGCCAGAAACAGGCCAAGGTGACCGCTGGCATGCGGCTGGCCTTCTTCATCCATCTGGGCAGCTATCTGTTCGGCATGCTGCTGTTCGCCAGCATCAGCCTGGGCATAGGCGGCGACCATTATGTGATGCTGTGGCCAACCATCTGGTGGACCGTAGGCTTCGCCGGCCACGCGCTGACAGTAGCCATCGTGGAGCTGACCTATCGCTATGAGCGGGAAGTGGGCATGGGGAAATGACGCGGGTGCGGTGCGCGCAGGCAGACCAAGCGCTGATTCCGCATTCCGTTCTTTGGCTCGCCGCTCGGCCCGCTTTGGAGAATTAGAGGCAATCTACATCTTCAGATCAAAATTGCCGTCAAATATCTGGCTCATGGCGAGATGCCTGGAATGCTCTATGTGAGTGCGTGCCGCGTCTTCTGCGGCGTCTCTGTCATTAGCTTCGAACGCCGCGATCAAGGCCTCGTGTTGCTGATCCTGCGCGACCTGATCCGCTGCCATATCCGTCTCGGTACGGCCTGATCCGAACAGCCCCAGCGCGACAAGGCGCGCCATTTCGTCCGCAAGCGATTCCATCAGAAAGATGAGCCTCGCATTGCCCGTTGCTTCTGCGATGGCAAGATGAAACGCCCGGTTGCTGTCCAGAAAATCCAGAACCGCCTTTCCGCCGCGAGCGGCCTGAGGCGCAAGATTGATCTGTCGCAGATATGCAGGATCTACCTTCCCGGTCGCAAGTGCCGCAACTTTCGGTTCGACGATCAGACGCACCTGAAAGAGGTCCTTCACAGAGCCGATTGTGATAGGCGTAACAATGAAACCGCGCCGCGGGACGGGTTCGACGAGACCAATCTCCGCAAGACGCGTCAGGGCAGCACGCATTGCTGCACGCCCGGCCTGGTAACGCTCCGAAAGCTCAATCTCTGTAAACTCCTCACCTGGACGAAGCCGACATTGGATGATGTCAGCCTTGACCTGATCATAGGCCTGATCGCTTTGCCGCGATCCGCCAGATGATACGCCCGATCCTGAACGCTTTTGTCTCATGGGTTCGCCTGCCTGTTTGGGGGGGCAAGAAGTCCGGTACCCCGGCGCCTCAATACACTCCATACATCTTCCGGACACTTCCGGCATCGTCTTACAGATCATATGTGCCCCTAGCCTCTCCCGGAGTACACATTCGAAGTGATCATCTGATGAAATTCATAACATTTCCATAACATCTTTTTGGCAAAAATAACACTGTGAAATGCCTGCGGCCAGCCCCGACCGGCAGAATAAAATGCTGAGAATAAAGCCTCCTACGCGCCCGGAAATGCCAGCCCATAAATACTCAACACGCTAATATATATAGAATAATTTTGATTTCCCATGCGCTGAGCATCTGCAGTCCCCTCTCTAATGGATAGCCTGCCCCTTCGCGCTCACATCTAACATGTTATTGACATGTTATATGTCGGTGGATAACCCTCGTCTTCAGCAACACAGACGGGCCGGGCATGATTTCACGCATCCATATTGATCAGATCACCGCGCCCCCAGCGCGCGACGCGTCAACAGGTTCAAATCTATGCCGGACGCGGCTCTGCCCCACTCGATTGAAGAGACGCCAGCTTTTCACTGCAGATGAGGCGAGCATGCTGCCCGCGCCAGTTCTCCCACGAACAAATCGTCCGGCCATACAGCCATGAACACGTTCGCGACCCGCTGCATTCGCCTTTTCGTCCCGGCCACCTTCCTGGTCATGGCGCTTGTCCTTCTGGAGTTCGGGACCGGAGACTTAGGAACCCGGCAGGCCTTGCGCGCGACCGCTCGCTTGTCGCTCATTCTCTTCGCCCTGGTCTTTGTTGCCCGCCCTCTGCACCAATTATGGCCTTCTCCCTTCAGCGCATGGGCCCTGCGCCAACGCAAGACAATCGGCATGTGTTTCGGAATCAGTCTTGTCGCCCATATTGGACTGATCATCTGGCTGTTTGTTCTGCATGCTCCGGAAAAGCCGGAAATTGTCGGCTTCGCGGACCTGGCCATTGGCATTCCGGGTCTTTTAATCACGATGCTGATGACTGTGACATCGATAAGAGTCATCCGAAGAGCCATGCCGGGGAAAACCTGGAATCTGCTGCATTCAACCGGCCTGTACCTCGTCTGGTTCATCTTCACGGCATGCCTGATCAACAGCCTTCTGACGAAATCGCCACCCTACCCGCAATGGCACTACACCCCACTGATCGGTCTGCTGATCTTCATCATGACAATCCGGCTTCTCGCAAACAGACAATTCCAGACTTCAACGGAGACACGATAATGGGACATATTGGTACGGACGTCACACTCGATAATCCAGCTTTTGTTCACGAAACTGCCTGGCTTTACGGCAAGGTGTATGTGGGGCCCGGCGCCTCAATCTGGCCCAATGTCGTTACCCGTGCAGAAGCCCATGAAATCAGGATCGGAGCGCGGTCCAATATTCAGGACTTCGTCATGATACATGTGGGTAACTTCACGCCTACGGTCATTGGAGAAGATTGCTCCATCACGCATCATGTAACGCTGCATGGCTGTGAAATTGGCGACCGATGTCTCGTCGGCATAAATGCAACCATCATGGATGGTGCAAAAATTGGCGCCAACTCCATTGTCGCCGGGCACACACTGATCGGTGAAAACAAGGTCTTCCCGGAAAATTCGGTTATCGCCGGCGTCCCCGGCAAGGTGATTGCGACGCGCGATAACTCCAAGCAAACGGTTTTCAACGCCCGCTTCTACGAAATGATCGCCCGAAACTATGACGCCGGGCGCGAGCGCCTGTCAGATGCCCAAAGACTGGAACTGAAATCCCTAGCGAAAAGCGCTCCCGAGATCTGATATAGGCGAATATACCAGCTGCGCCGGAAGCGCACCAAGCCGCCAAATCTTCGCAAGGCGTGAAGCAATGTTTCTGCGCCTGGGTCTTCCCGTTTTCGACATCTCATGAGATAGGGCGGGCATGGCAGATGATGCATCCTCTTTCTCTACGGCGCCGCCCCTGTTTGCGGATGCGCCAAGCGGTGTCAGCTTCAAGAAGCTGCGCAAGCGGCTGGTACGCGGCGCGCTGAAGGCGATCGACGACTACAAGATGGTCGACCGGCGCGCAGTGGATGCCGGCGAGGCCAAACGCCCGAAATGGCTGGTCTGCCTGTCAGGCGGCAAGGACTCTTATGGCCTGCTGGCCGTGCTGTTGGACTTGCAATGGCAGGGCGCGCTGCCGGTGGACCTGATCGCCTGCAATCTGGATCAGGGCCAGCCGGGCTTTCCGAAACATGTGCTACCGGAGTGGCTGGAGAAGGTGGGCGTCAAATACCGGATCGAGACGCAGGACACCTATTCCATCGTCACCGAGAAAGTGCCGGAGGGGCGCACCTTCTGCGCGATGTGCTCGCGCCTACGCCGGGGCATTCTCTACCGCATCGCGCGGGAAGAAGGCTGTGACGCCATCGTGCTGGGCCATCACCGCGACGACGCCCTGGAAACCTTCATGATGAATTTCGTGCACGGCGGACGGCTCGCCGCGATGCCGCCAAAACTGCTGAATGATGAGGGCGACTGTTTTGTGCTGCGGCCGCTGATCACGGCGGCGGAGGACGACCTCGCCAAGTTTGCCGAAGCGATGGAATTCCCGATCATCCCCTGCAATCTGTGTGGCAGTCAGGACGGCCTGCAGCACGTGGCGATGAAGCAGATGCTGGATGAATGGGAACGCAAGAAGCCCGGTGTGCGCCAAGTGATGGCACACGCGCTGGCCACGGTGCGGCCAAGCCATCTGCACGATGCCCGCGTGTTCGACTTTGCCAGGCTGACGATTGGCGATGCAGGCGAAGACGACCCGAACGTGCCGTTCTAAAGGCCGCCCTCCCCCGCAAAGAGGGAAGACGGCAGATGATTTCAGAGCTGGAGGCGACGGCGTGACGCGCCCGGAACCTGTTAAGTAATTCCAGCGCGGATCAATCCCACTGAATGCCGGTTTCCGGCTTGTGGGTTGGATAGTCCGCATCACGGTATTTGCGGAATTCATTGCGTGCAATCGCCCGCAAATGCACCTCATCCGGACCATCGGCCAGTCGCAGGGTACGGATCTTGGCATAGCTTTCCGCCAGGCCGAAATCGCTGGTCACGCCGCCGCCACCATGGGCCTGAATGGCGTCATCAATGATCTTCAGCGCCATGCGAGGGGCGGCCACCTTGATCATGGCGATCTCGTTTTTGGCGACCTTATTGCCCACCGTGTCCATCATATAAGCGGCTTTCAGCGTCAGCAGGCGGCACATTTCGATCTCGACACGCGCCTCACCCATACGCTGCTCCCAGATGGAATGGTCTGCGACACGCTTGCCAAAGGCCTGACGAGTCATCAGGCGTTTGGCCATTTTCTCAAGCGCGACCTCTGCGGCACCGATGGTGCGCATGCAGTGGTGAATGCGGCCCGGCCCCAGACGGCCTTGCGCGATCTCAAAGCCACGGCCTTCGCCTAAAATGAGGTTGGAGGCCGGCACGCGGACATTCTCCAGCAGCACTTCCGCATGACCGTGCGGGCTGTCATCATAGCCGAAGACGGGCAGCATACGCACGATCTTCAGGCCCGGCGCATCCATGGGGACCAGGATCTGACTCTGCTGCTGATGACGTTCTGCATCCGGGTCTGTCTTGCCCATGACGATGGCGACCTTGCAGCGCGGATCGCCTACACCGGACGACCACCATTTGCGGCCATTGATGACATATTCGTCGCCATCCCGCACGATCGAGGTTTCGATATTTGTGGCATCTGACGAGGCAACCAGCGGCTCTGTCATAAGGAAAGCTGAGCGGATTTCGCCCGCCATAAGGGGGCGCAGCCATTCTTCCTTTTGCGCGTCACTGCCATAACGGTGCAGCACTTCCATATTGCCCGTGTCCGGCGCAGAGCAGTTGAAAACTTCAGAGCCGAAGCTGACGCGGCCCATGATTTCCGACAGGGGAGCATATTCCGCATTGCTGAGGCCCGCGCCGCAATATTCTTCCGTGTCATGCTCTGCATTCGGAGGGAGGAACAAATTCCACAAGCCTTCGGCCTTCGCCTTGGCTTTCAGGTCTTCGAGGATAGGCATAACACCCCAACGATCCTTGGCGTGCTGTTCCTCATAAACCGGGATGGCCGGATAGACATTTTTGTCCATGAAGGCTGTGACGCGGTCAATATATTCCTGAGTTTTGTCGCTGAAATCGAAATGCATATAAAGCTCCCTGACTGTGCGCATCGGGAAGACTGCTCCCTGAACGGCGCTTTTAAAAACTGCTGGTCTGTCAGGATCAGACTATGCCAAACATGCACCGTCCGCCCTAGGGGTTACCCCGTATATTTCTAATGTTTTGCCTTGTTTTTCAAAGAAAAAGGGCGATCCAAAGGACCGCCCTTTCCGTACTCAGATTTTTATATCCGGAACCTATTTCCGCCAGACGGATGCCAGGGACGGATCTTCCTCGCCACCTTCATATTTGCGGATCTCGTGACGGCCAACCACCATGTGGTGCACTTCGTCCGGACCATCCGCCAGACGCAACGTACGCTGATTGGCATACATGCGGGCGAGCGGGGTCCATTGGGAAACACCCGTTGCGCCGTGCATCTGGATAGCCTGGTCGATGATTTCGCAGACACGCTCTGGCACCATGGCCTTGACCATTGAAATCCAGACGCGGGCTTCCTTGTTGCCCAGAACGTCCATGGCCTTGGCAGCTTTCAGAACCATCATGCGCATGGCTTCAATATCGATCCGTGCACGTGAAATGATCTCTGTGTTGCCACCCAGCTTGACCAGCGGACGACCAAAGGCGACACGCGTCGTGCCACGGCGGATCATAAGGTCGAGGGCTTTTTCTGCCGCGCCCAGAGAGCGCATGCAGTGGTGAATGCGGCCCGGCCCGAGACGGAGCTGGGAAATCTCAAAGCCACGGCCCTCGCCCAGCAGCATGTTTTCCTTCGGAACGCGGACGTTCTCGAACTTGATATGCATGTGGCCATGCGGCGCGTCCGGATCACCGAAGACATGCATCGGCCCCAGGATCGTGACACCCGGATGCGGCAGCGGTACCAGGATCTGGCTCTGCTGCTTGTTCGGCTCGGCGTCAGGGCTGGTTTTCACCATGGTGATCATGATGCGGCAACGCGGATCGCCAGCACCGGAGATGTAGTATTTCTCGCCATTGATGACCCATTCGTCCCCTTCAAGCACAGCGCTCATGGAGACGTTCTTGGCATCGGATGATGGCAGGGCCGGCTCAGTCATGGCGAAGGCAGAGCGGATTTCACCATTCAGCAGCGGCTTCAGCCATTTCTCTTTTTGCTCCGGCGTGCCCACGCGCTCCAGAACTTCCATATTGCCGGTATCCGGCGCAGAGCAGTTCATGGTTTCAGAGGCGAGCGAGTTCTTGCCCAGTTCTGCCGCGATATAGGCATAGTCGAGATTCTTCAGACCTTCGCCGGTTTCGGCATCCGGCAGGAAGAAGTTCCACAGGCCTTGCTTCTTGGCTTCGTCCTTGGCTGCTTCCAGCGCTTCCAACTGGCCGGGCGCGTAGGACCAGATGTCGGTCTTGTTTTCGCCCAGGCGATGGAATTCCTCGCTCATCGGCTCCACGACATCGCGGATGAAGACTTTGACGTGCTCATACAGCGGACGGGCTGCGTCCGACATGCGCAAATCATTGAGTTCGTTCTGGGCGTCGATTGACGTTTCAGTATCCGCCATCTTTCGGGTCTCCTCTTAGACTTTCTTGTTTGGATCCATTGGTAAGCCTTGCGGCGCAGTCACCGCAAATTTTTTCTCTGCAATCTTTTGTGTCGGTCCGGCCATATGGCGCGGGCAGGCAAATGGCGCTAAGCAGCGGCCATGGGTCCAGTCGCTGCTGTCATCATTCTTGTCACGGTGCTCATCACGAGCTTCATATCGGGCATATTCGGCATGGCGGGCGGCATCATCTTCATGGGCGTGCTGACCTCCCTGGTGCCGGTTGCCATGGCCATGATGATCCACGGCGCCGTACAGATGGTCTCGAATGGCTATCGCGCCTTTTTGTGGCGACGGCACATCAACTGGACGATCTTCCGCCGCTATGCGCTCGGCTCTGCTACGGCCATATTGCTGCTCTTCGCGCTCAGCTGGCGACCCGACAAGCAGATGGTTTATCTGATGCTGGGCCTTGTTACCCTGCTGGTGTGGCTGCCGAAGCGTGTGGCTGATCTGGACATTCAGAAGCCGTTCCAGGCCGAAGGCGCGGGCTTTGTCGTGCAGGCGCTGAACACGGTGGCCGGTGTGGCGGGTCCGCTGTTGGACCAGTTCTTCGTGCGTACAGATCTGACGCGCCACGAGATTGTCGCCACGAAGGCCGTGACGCAGGTGCTGGCGCACTTCGTGAAGATCATCTTCTGGAGCGTGCCGGTGCTGATGGCCGCAGGTGTGGAGGCACTGCCGCCGGCCTGGCTGATCCTGCTGGCGGCGCCGTTGTCCATGCTGGGCACGACGCTGGGCGGCAAGGTGCTGGACCGGATGAGCGATGTGAACTTCAAGCGCGGCATGAAGTATCTGGTGACGGCGGTCGGCATCGTGATGTTCATAAAGGCTGCCGGCTGGCTTTAGGCCAGCCGCTGTCAGGACGCTGTCCGTGTCAGGCCTCACTGCGGTGTGCATTGCAACTCCACTCATCTGCTCCCTTTCTAGCGCACTCTGGACTATTCGTGAACTTTATTGCATGAAGCACAAACATCACTATTGGTGATGTTTGGAGTGCGCGGATGAATCTGAGATCGCTGGACCTGAACCTGTTGCCCGTATTGGAAGCAGTCTATGCCGAGCGCAGCCTGACGCGGGCCAGCGAAACGCTGCATATTACCCAGCCAGCCGTCAGCAATGCGCTGGCGCGGCTGCGCGCCCATTTCGAGGACCCGCTATTCGTGCGTGAGGGGCGCGGCGTGAAACCCACCGCCATGGCGGAAGCCCTGATGCCGACGGTGCGCGACGCGCTGGACCGACTGCGTGCGGGACTGGAGCCCCGCTCTGCGTTTGAGGCCTCCCGCTCTACCCGCGTCTTCAACATCTCTGCCCGCGATGCTGGTGCCTACATGATCGCGCCGCGTCTTGCGCGCCATCTGCAGCATCAAGCGCCGGGCGTGCGCATCGCGTGGAGCCAGCTGAACCGGGGAGCCATTTCAGGTGAACTGGCCTCAGGCCGCCTGGATCTGGCCGTGGACGTACCGGGAATTCGCGGCACCGATCTGGAGCGCGAGCCGCTGATGACGACGCCCTATGTTTGCGTTGTTGCCGAGAACCACCCGCTGGCAGGGCGCGAACTGTCGATGGAAGACTTTGTCACCCTACGCCACATCGTGGTCTCCAGCCGCCGCGAGGGCCGCTCCTATGTCGAGGAGGTTGCCCGCAGCCAAGGGCAACGCATCACTCCAGTCATGCGCCTGCCGCATTACATGCCTGCGCTGGAAATCGTGCGCCAGACCGATCTGGCCCTGACCGTTCCGGCGTCGCTTGTCCCTACCCATGGGCTCGTGCGTCTCGACCTGCCGGATGTGTTTCCGGCTCTCGACAGCGAGCTTTACTGGCGGCGGGAGAATTCCGAGGACCCGGCGCTGACCTGGCTACGCGGCCTGATCCGGAAAATCGTCACCGAAATCGATCCCGACTTGCAAAGCTGAAACGATCCCACTAGGAGGGGCCGTCACTTGGGGAGTAGCCAGTCGGTCGACAGACCGGGCCTCCGTGTCAACATACTCGGTCAGCAGACCGTGGCGCGAAGGGAGCGGGCAACCGCTCGGGCGAGACCAATGACACCGCATTCCTGCTCATGGCCGGGCACGGGATGAAGGTGTCATTGCGTCAAGAATTGCCCGGCCAGGAGACTTGTTCATATGGAAGCCTTTTTCACCTCCACTGCCGTGGTCACGCTCGCCGAAATTGGCGACAAGACGCAATTGCTGGCCATCGTCTTGGCGACGCAATTCCGCAGGCCGGTTCCCATCATTCTCGGCATCTTTGTCGCGACTGTGGCCAATCACTTTCTGGCGGCTCTGGTCGGGTCTCAGGTTGCATCCATCCTCGATGGGCAATGGTTCCGCTACATCGTGGCCATCTCATTCATCGCCATGGCGGCCTGGACGCTGATCCCGGACAAGCTGGACGATGACATGGAGAGCAAACCGGCTCGGTTCGGGGCATTCCTGACGACGACAATTGCGTTCTTCCTGGTCGAGATGGGCGACAAGACACAGATCGCGACCGTGGCGCTGGGTGCGCAGTTCGAGAATATCTTCTACGTCACGATGGGCACGACGCTCGGCATGATGCTGGCCAATGTGCCGGCCGTGTTCCTCGGGCATGAACTGATCAAGCGTGTGCCGCTAAATGTTGTGCGCATGATTGCAGCGCTGCTGTTCCTGATCATCGGCCTGTGGCTGCTAGCGCAGACGGCGCGCTGGATCGGATAAGTCTCAGGTCGAGGCGCGGCGATATTCCTCGTCGCGCTCGGCCGCCAGGCGGTCGCGTACAGTTTCCTCATCATAGCCAAACTGATGCAGCGTCCGGCCAGCCATTTGCAGGCCGGACTCGATGGCATCCGGGATCACGTCGCGCGCGCCGGCCTCCTGCAGGCGAGCGGCGTGTTCCCGGTCTCGTGCGCGGGCAATGATCGGCACTTCCGGGCGCAGCTGGTGGAAGGCTCTCACCATCGCCTCGGCATCATTGACGTCATCCACCGTGACCACGAACAGGCTGGCCCCATCAGCCCCGGCACTGTGCAGGATTTCGGGGCGGGCAGCATCCCCCAGGAAAGCCCGCCAGCCTGCATCCCGGGCCCGTGCAACATTATAGGCGCTGCGCTCCAGCGCGACGATCTCCGCCTCTTCGGCACCAATGATGCGCGCGACCGCCTGCCCGACCCGGCCAAAGCCGGCAATGATGACGTGTCCCTCAAGCTCCGAGAAATCCTCTTCCAGCACATGCGCAGGTTCCGCGCCGCGCAGGCGGCCAGCTATCAGGCTGCCCGCCTTGCCCAGCACCGGGATCAGCAGCATGGAGAGGCCTGCAATCGCCGCCATGAGGCCTGCAGGCTCAGCCGGAAGCGCGCCAATAGCGGTGGCCGCAGTGATGACGACGAAGGCAAATTCCCCGGCTGGTGCGAGCAGGAAAGCCGCCTCAATAGACATAGGCGTAGGCCCGGCAAAGAAGCGCAGCGCTACAAAGCCAATCACCAGCTTCGCCACCAACAGTGCCGCCAGTCCGCCGAGAATGACCAAGGGCTGTGACATGATGGAGGGCAAATCCAGACTCATGCCCACGGTCATGAAGAACAGGCCGAGCAAGATGCCCTTGAAGGGCTCAAGGTCCACTTCGGTCTGATGCTTGAACTCGGTCTCGCCCAGCAGAAGGCCGGCCAGGAAAGCCCCCAGCGCGAGCGACAGCCCCGCGCTTGCGGTGATGGCCGCCGCGCCGACCACGGTCAGCAGCGTCAGCGCCATCAGGAAGTCTCGCCCGCCAGCCGACGCAGCGAGACGGAACATGCGGCGCAAGCCGAAGCGCCCGATCACCAGAATGACCAGAATGGCCACGACACCGTTGAACAGGGCTTCCAGCAGGACCCCTGTGATGTTGGCGCCAGCGTCAAGGTTCACAAAGCCCACAAAGATCAGGATCGGCGCAACGAGAATGTCCTGAAACAGCAAGACGCTGAGCGCTGCACGGCCGACAGGCTGGGTCGCCTGCTTCTGCTCGATCAGCAGCTGCATCACGATGGCGGTGGAGGACAGGGCGAGTGCGAGGCCGCAGATTATGGCAGCGGCTGGCGGCAGACCAATCAGCCAGGCTACGCCGCCAATGGCGAGCGCACTGAGGCCGGCCTGCAGGCCGCCCGCCCCGAACACGGCGCGCTTCAACCCCCAGAGTTTCTCAAACGAGAATTCCAATCCCAGCAGGAATAGCAGGAACAGTACGCCGAGTTCCGCAAAGGGGGCCGCAGCGGCAGGTTCCGAGATCGAGACATATTCCAGCCAATGATACTCCCCTGTCAGGGAGCCAAGTGCGTAGGGCCCCAGCGCGATACCGGCCAACATGAAGCCGACCACCGCAGGCAATTTCAAATACCGAAAAACCGGAACGACAACGCCCGCCGCAAACAGGAAGACCAGCGTATCCTTGATCAGTATGTCGTGTACCGGCTCCGCCATGTGCCCCTTCATCTTGTTCTCTGATCGTCGCACTGCGCACGACAGAACGAGTAATAATGCTCAGGCGCGGCGCGCCTTGAAGAAATCCTTGAGCAGCGTGCTGGCAGTTTCCCCCGCCGCTTCATTCTGCTCGACTTCCGGCCGCCAATGGCATGTTGGCTGCTCGAAGAAGCGCGCGCCATGAATCACCGCCCCGCCTTTCGGATCACACGCAGCAAAGACGAGCTTGCCGATGCGCGCAAGGCTGATCGCGCCTGCGCACATGGCACAGGGCTCAAGCGTCACATAAAGATGCAGTCCCGTAAGACGGTAATTGCCGAGTTGCTCAGCCGCGCGGCGCAGGGCGACAATCTCTGCATGGGCGGTCGGGTCATGCCCGGCAATCGGCCGGTTAAAACCTTCCCCCACAATCGCGCCAGTCTCCGGATCAACAATCACGGCCCCGACAGGCACCTCGCCCGCCTCGGCGGCCTGCCGGGCAAGATCGAGCGCACGCTCCATCGGATCAGCGAGAATTGTCATCAAGAGTGGATCGCCTTACACGGGCGGAAAGTAAAGGGATTGGTTTGCCACATGCGTATCATCGCCGGAGAGCACAAGGGCCGCGCCATTGCCGCGCCGAAGGGTCAAGGGACACGGCCGACGGGCGACCGCGCGCGGGAATCCATCTTCAACATGCTGGCCCATGCCGACTGGGCGCCGGCGATTGAGGGCGCACGGGTGATCGACCTGTTCGCGGGCTCTGGCGCGCTGGGCCTGGAGGCAATGAGCCGGGGCGCAGCCTTCTGCCTGTTTGTGGAAACAGATCATGGCGCGCGCGGCACAATCCGCGACAATATCGAAACGCTGGGCCTTTACGGAAACACCCGCCTGCACCGGCGCAGCGCGACAGACCTTGGCGAAAAACCGGCCGGCGTCGGCAGCCCGTTCACGCTGGCTTTTCTGGACCCGCCCTATCACAAGGATCTTGCCGGGCCTGCGCTTGCCTGCCTCGTCTCCGGCAACTGGCTGACCGACGACGCGCTGGCCATTGTCGAGACCGGCGCGGACGAGATGATCGCGCCCGATGGCTGGACGATCATAGAAACACGCGACTATGGCGCGGCCCGCATCTGGTTCCTGAAGCGCGCCTAGCCGTCCAGGAACTCCTTGCGCAGATCAACATTGGAGGTTTTCTGCCCGACATGGTGGGAGCACTCCCCCACCCATTGGTCTGCCGCTGCCCGCCCCAGATCGCGCAGCTGTGTCAGGAAGGTCCAGCTGGTATCGTATTTGGTGCGCAGGCTGAAATCCAGAAGGTCCTGACCGCCGCGTATCGCATGGATGTTCAGACGGCGGTATTTCTTCATTATGGATTCCTTCAGCATGCCACCATCAATCAGGTGCTGGACAAAGGCAATGGCGCGCAGCTCTCCGATCAGGGAGGCGTTGAAGCTGATCTCGTTGATCCGATCCTGAATCTCGCCGGCCTGCTTGGGCACGCCTTCCCGCGCAATCGGGTTCAACATGACCAACAGCACATCGCGCGGCGCGCCGGAATAGATCAGCGGGAACAGGCTGGGATTGCCCATATAGCCGCCATCCCAGAAGGCATCTCCGTCAATCTCGACCGCCTGAAAGGTCTGCGGCAGGCAGGCGGAGGCAAGCACGGCATCGAGGGAGATGTCTCCATCGCTGAACACTTTGACACGCCCCTTCTCCACATTTGTTGCGGAGAGAAACAACTGGATGCCCGAGGCGTCGACATTCGAGAAATCGACATTGCGGTCGAGTACCTCGCGCAAGGGGTTCAGATTGAACGGGTTGAGATCATAGGGGCTTGCAAGGCTCTGCATCGCGCTGGCATAGGCAAAGACAACAGGGCCGAGCGCGCCGAAGGGCATAAGATTGCCGCTTGTGCGGGAGACATCCTCCCATAGAGCAGCAAGCCTGTCTTTTGCTCCCTGAGCCCCGTCACGCGCAAAGCCATCGGCGAAGGCGACGGCATTGATCGCGCCTGCAGATGTTGCAGAAATCGCTGATATTTCAATGCACTCATCGTCCAAAAGGCGGTCAAGCACACCCCACGTATAGGCCCCGTGAGCGCCGCCGCCCTGCAAAGCGAGACTGATATGTTTGCGCTTCTGCTTTGCCATGGTGAAATCCCTGTTACTCTCTGGCCAAACCAATCTTGCAAGCGCCGTCTTAATGAGACCTCACCACGCGCATATGACACACGTATCAACAGGCTCGCACTGCGAAGGGCAGATATGGCCCTGTCGCCCTGATTTTGAACGAAATTGGCACAGGGCTTGCGATAACAGCCGCGTGATCATGCAGAATGAACAGGGCAAACACCGTGTCTAAAGCGCCATCCCCCTCGCCGGCCATCTCGGTCATCATGGCGAATTATAATTGCGAAGCGTATCTGAAGGGCGCCATCCGGTCTGTCCTGAACCAGACGCTGACCAATATTGAACTGATCCTTGTGGATGATGGCTCCAGCGATGGCAGTGTGGCGCTGGCGGAAGAGATGGCGCGTCAGGACCCACGGCTGCGCGTGTTCAGCGGCACGCGCTTTGGCGGCCCCGCCCCGGTGCGCAATCACGCCCTGGACCAGGCGCGCGGCGAATGGATTGCCATTGTCGACAGCGACGATTTGATCTCGCCGCACCGGCTGCAGTACATGCTGGAAGCCGCGATCAGCACCAAGGCTGACATCATGATTGACGATTTGGCCATCTTCCAGAATGACGGCGAGCCTGACATTACCACCATGCTGGAGGGGGACCTGAAGTATCGCCCCGGACGCATCATGGAGTGCGAATATATCAAGGCCAACATGCTGTATGGGCGCGGCAGCCAGCTTGGCTATGCCAAGCCGCTGATCCGGCGCCGCTGTCTCGACACGAACAATATCCGATACAATGAAAACATGCGGATCGGAGAGGATTACGACCTGATCGTACGGCTTCTGTCTGCCGGGGCACGGATGATGTCTCTGCCCGAGGCCATGTATTTCTATCGCAAGCATGACCGTTCGATTTCCCATCGGCTGGATGCAAAATCCCTGGACGCATTGCGCGCTGCTGCCGAAGCCGCGATGTGCCAGCCTACTCCGCATGCGGAAGTGACCGCCGCCCATGCCGCACGCCTGAAGTCCATTCGCCGCGCGATTGTGTTTGATGGCGTTATTGACGCCCTTAAGGACAAAGACATCATCAGGGCGCTCGGGCTGGTCCGGCAGGACCCATCTGTTCTACCGCTTTTGCGCCTGCCCCTGCTCGGCAAGGTACAGAAAATGATGGGCAATCCGTTCGCACGGACAGATGAAGACCTGACAAACGAACTGCAACAGCTGCGCCATCAGTGTGAAGCCTGATGAGCTTTGGACGCGAAGCCAGAGAACCTGTGCCCGCGGTCGGCACTGTCTGCTTCAAGGGCGAGGATGTCCTGCTGATCCAGAGAGGAACCAAACCCCTGAAGGGAGACTGGTCACTGCCAGGCGGACGAATCGAACCCGGCGAGCGGTCCGCAGACGCCGCCTTGCGAGAGCTGCACGAGGAAACCTGCGTCGAGGCCAGAATTGCCGGGCTGGTCGATGTGGTGGACGGCATATTCCATTCCCGCACCTCCGGCGATGTGACCCGGCATTATGTCTTGTTCGACTATGCCGCCATTTGGACCGCCGGAGAACCGTGCGCGGGTGACGATGCTGCCCATGCCGAATGGATCAGCCCGGAGAAGCTCGCCAGCCTGCGGCTATGGGACGAGACACGGCGCATCATAGAAGCGGCACGGAAAATCGTTCTGGATCCGGCTGGGGCTTGACCGCCCTTACGTCATACCTCTGAAGTGCGTCAAAACCAAAAATGACAATCTGAGGAGACCCATATGACTTACGCCCCCTTCAACCTGACTGGCAAAGTCTGCGTCGTGACCGGCGGCAACAAGGGCATTGGCCTGGGTATGGCCGAAGCGCTCGCAGCTTCCAATGCCAATGTCGTCATCTGGGGCCGTAAGGCAGAAGACAATGACGCCGCCGTCAAAAAGCTGGAAGGCCTGGGTACCGGCCGGGCAAAAGCGTGGCAGGTCGATGTGGCCGACGAGGACGCTGTCATCAAGGCGATGGCAGAGAGTGAAGAAGAATTCGGCCGTATCGACACCTGTATCGCCAATGCAGGCGTTGGCCGGGGCGCGTCTTCCTTTGAAGAAATGTCGCTCGAAACCTGGCGCTTCAATCAGCGCATCAACTCCGAAGGCGCCTTCCTCACGCTGCGTGAGGCGGCCAAATCCATGGTCAAGCGCGCCAAGGCGGGTGATCCGGGTGGCAGCCTGGTCGGCACAGCCTCTTTGGCGGCCCTGTCAGGTGCAGCGCGCAACCAGGCTTATGGCCATACCAAGGGCGGCCTGATCGCCATGATGAACGCCATCGCAGTCGAGTATGGCCGCTACAAAATCCGCGCGAACTCTGTTCTGCCCGGCTGGATCGCGACCGACATGACCGAGGGCGGCCAAGGCAGCGACGTGTTCAACAGCAAGGTCATCTCCCGCGTCCCGATCCGGCGCTGGGGTGAGCCGGAGGATTTTGGCGGCATTGCGGTTTATCTCGCCTCGGACGCATCGAAGTTCCATTCCGGCGACACGCTGCTGATTGATGGGGCGTATTCCAAATTCTGATTCTGCTGACCCAGACTTCAAGCCAAACAAAAAGGGCTGCCCGATGGGGCAGCCCTTTCAGTATCTGACAGTGGAGCCAGACTTATTCCGGCTCACCGTCGGTGGCATCTTCGTAAGCTTCTTCAGCTTCGTCAGCGGCATCATCCATGGCGTCTGCAGCGTCATCAGCAGCTTCTTCCATGTTGTCGCCAGCTTCGTCCATGGCATCACCCACCTCATCGGCGGCATCGTCCATGGCATCAGCAGCATCATCTGCAGCATCTTCGATGCTTTCGCTCACCGTGGTGTCTTCGGCAGGTGCCTTCTCTTCAGCGCTGCAAGCAGCAAGCACGAGGGCAGCGGCACCCATGATCAGGAATTGTTTCATAATGTAGTTCCCCTACTTGAGGTCAAAAATGACCGGGCAGATCATTACCATCTGTCGCCCATGACGAAAAGATAATTTAAATTTGACGCAATCCGCACCAGATTTCGCCTAAATCCTTAAGACGAAAAGCGATTTAGCGCTCTTAATAGGCAGTTTTGCAGGCTTCGGAATGCTTATTCGGCATCATCGGGCACGATTGTTTCATCGACTTCCGATTCGAAATAGCCAGTTTCCTCAACTTCTGTTTCCTGTTGATCAGAATCAATGATCTCAACCTCTTCTCCCATTTCAGCCTCGGTCATCATGACGGACTCGGCTGGCTGTGCCGAACTGATCTCCTCCACCGTCATCTCTGCCAGACTATCATGGACCTCCGCAGACAGCGCATCATGGCTGGCTGGCGCTGTCGCTTCTTCGCCCTGTTCACGGGCTATTGCGGGCGAAACCAAAACAGACAGCACAGCCGCTACAGCGAGCGTTCTCTTCATGTGGACCTCCCTTGTATCTTCCTGTCGGCCACATTCGACAGATGACAATCCTATACCTTAGCAGGAAGGCTAGAATGCGGCATCATACGTACCACAGACTTCTCTCAAAGCCCTATTGCGTTGACGCGAGGGCGGCTGAATACCGTGCCTGAAAACACGATAATACTATTGAGGAGACACGCGACATGGCCCTGCAAACCGCCCTGACTAAAATGTTGAATATCGATCACCCGATCATGCTGGCTGGCATGGGCGGCGTGTCTTATGCGGAAGTATGCGCCGCTATGTGCAATGCAGGCGGCTATGGCGTACTGGGCATGGCCGGCACGACACCAGACTTTATCGAAGGGCAGATGAAACGCGTCCGTGAGCTGACGGACCGCCCGTTCGGGGTGGACCTGCTGGCGGCCAGCCCGGAAAGCCTGGAAGAGAGCGTGGACGTCATCATCAATAATGGCGCGGACAGCTTTGTGGCAGGCCTCGGCGTGCCGATGCCGATCATGGAGCGCCTGAAGAAAGCCAATGTGAAGGTGATGGTTGTCGGCGGCGCAGTGAAACATGCCATCAAGGCCGAACAGGCAGGCTGCGATGCCGTGATCCTGCAAGGTGGCGAAGGCGGCGGCCATACAGGCCTCGTCGGCACGATGCCGCTGGTGGCGCAGGCTGTGGAAGCGGTGAACATTCCTGTGATCGCCGCAGGCGGTATATATGATGGACGCGGGCTGGCCGCAGCTCTTTCTCTCGGCGCCTGCGGCGTCTGGATGGGAACGCGCTTTATCGCCTCCACCGAAGCTCACGCGGCGCAGATGTACAAGGATACTGTAGTTGGCGCAGGCGATACGGACACAACCCGTACACGGTGTTATTCCGGCAAGCCGATGCGCTGCCGGACGAACGAATATATCAAGGATTGGGAAAGCCGCCCTGAGGACATACAGCCCTTCCCGCAACAGGCGATCCACTCCACCCAGACCGGCGTTATTGGCGGCATTGGCGGGATCACGGACGAGACCAAACTGGACGAAGACAAATCCTGCTTTGCCATGGGCCAGTCTGCCGGGGGCGTGAAAGAGGTAAAGCCGGTCGCGGACATCGTGGCTGACATCATGCGCGATGCCGAGGCCGCGATTGACCGCGTTTCCAGCATGAAAGTCTCCGTCAACGCCTGACCGGGATAGGCGCTGCCGCCTTACGCCCCGGGTGTAAGGCGGACGAGGCGCCCACCATTTTCATCTTCCAGGACATAGAGCGCGCCATCCGGCCCCTGCTCGACCTCGCGGATGCGCTCACCCCATTCATAGCGTTCAGCTTCAGACGCAACCGGCTCTGTCTGAGAGGGCTTCGGGGGCTGTCCAAGATTATCGGTTTTCTCGGTCTCGAAGCTGACGCGGATCAACGCCTTCGAAGACAGTCCGCCGATAAAGGCATTGCCCTTCCAGTCCGCAAACATCTCGCCATCATAGAATATCAGGCCTGCCGGGCTGATGACCGGATTCCAGGCAATGGCGGGATTTTCATAGATCGGGGTGCTAGCATGGGTCGCAATGGGCTTGCCGCTATAATGGTCTCCTTCTGAAACATGCGGATAGCCATAATTCTCTGAACGGACGATCAGGTTCAGCTCATCGCCGCCCTTCGGGCCCATCTCAACAGCCCAGAGCTGATCATCACCATCAAATGCGATGCCTAGCGGGTTGCGATGCCCCAGGGACCAGACCTGGTCCGCCGCCGCACCGTTTCCGTAAAATGGGTTATCCTCCGGCACGCTGCCATCCTGATTGATGCGGATGATCTTGCCGAGATTCATTGCCATGTTCTGGGCAGGGGTGAATTTCTGGCGCTCGCCCGATGTGATAAACAAATGGCCGTCCGGCGCAATGACGAGGCGGTGACCATAATGGCCATTGCCTTTCACTTTGGGGGACTGGCGCCAGATGATGTCGCGCTCCGACAGGCTGCCACCATCTTCCGTCAGTGTCAGCTTGGCGCGCTCTACAGCAGCACCGCTGAGTTCATCATTCTCTGCATCACGCTCGACATACGAGATGAAGACAATGCCATTGCTGGCAAAGTCCGGGTGCACGATGATATCGCCTAGGCCGCCCTGACCTCTTGGCGTGACAGCTGGCACATTGGAAATCTTGCCAGCCTTTGCGCCGGTCTTGTCCAGCAGCCAGAGATCACCATCCTGCTCCGTCACAAGCGCGCGGCCATCCGGCAGGAAGGCCATGGCCCATGCCCCGTCAAATGTCTCAAGCAGCTCAGCAGTCAGAACTGTACCTTGCGTGCCTTTGACAGACATCGACTCGGCATCCGCCAGTACTGTCTGATTTTGCGCGGATGCACAGGCGGCGATGGCAATGGCAGATCCGCCGACAAGCAGCGCACGTACCCTGAATGAAGACATAGGTGTTCCTCCGATAGTTTGATTGGCTACCGAAAGAATGGTTGGGATGGGCGGAAGTTCCGCCCTAAGCGGTCTCAAACACTTTTGGATCGACAAGGTGCTTCATAGGTTTGCCATTCAGATAACGCTCAAGATTGTCGAGGAAAGTTTCATCTGCGCGGTGATCCGTGCCCGGAGTCATAGAGCTGTCATGCGGAGTAATGGCGATTTTCGGATGATGCCATAGCGCGCTTTCCTGAGGTAATGGTTCTTCCACCGTCACATCCAGGGCTGCAAAGGCGGGCCGCCCCACATCCAGTGCCGCAATCAATTCGTCTTCCTTCACCAGCCCGCCTCGGCCCATATTCATGAACAGCGCATCTTGCTTCATGGCCGCAAAGAAATCGGCATCTGCCATACCTTCCGTATCCTCCGTCAGAGGAAGACTCAGAAGCACAATGTCCGCCTTGCCGAGTTCCTCATGGATCAGGGATGGCGGCACGATATGGTCTGCCCCTTCCGCCGGGCCGGGCGAACGGCGCACGCCCATGACATGACCGCCCAGCACCTGAACGCGGCGGCCGACAGCTTCCCCTATCGAGCCAAAGCCGATGATCAGCCAGTTGGAGCCCATGATCTCGCGTTTCACCTGGCGCTGCCACAGGCGCTCTTCCTGTTGCGCCCGATAGGCGGGGCCGCATTTAAGAAAGTCCAGCCCCTGCCAGAGCGCCCACTCAGCCATGGCTTCAGCCTGGCGGTGGTTGGTGGTGTAGAGGCGGGAGATCTTTCCCACCGAGATCAGGGCTGCATTGTCCAGACCTGCCGCAGACGACTGGAACCAGTCAATCTTTCCGGTTTTCAGCACGGTCACCATGAAGTCCCGTGCGTGCGCGCCAAACCACACATCTGTATTGCCGAAAACGATGTCGGGCCTGGGATCATGCACCACGACGCGATTGCCTGCATGGTAGAACAGGCCATCCTCATCCATGACAATCACATCAAGCTTGTGCTCTAGGCTCTTGAGCCGTTCCGAAATGCGGGCGAAAGTCTTCGCATGAAGCAAACAGGTTTTCATGCTCTTGTGCTTAGCGCGCTCCTATTCTGTGGCGCAAGCGCTGCGCAATCCGATATCCCGATGCGGGGGCCGGATTATTTCCGTGATGCGGCGGATCTGGCCAGCACGTTGGGCGCGGCCCATGCCATTCGCGTGCGCTGCAATGGTCGGGAAGACCAGTATTGGCGGCGCTACATGTCTGACATGTTGAGCTATGAAGCGCCCAATCGCGGCAATCTGCGCTCCAGCCTGGTGGATGCCTTCAACTCTGCCTTCAAGAATGCGAGCCGCCTCTACCCGAACTGTGACAACACAGCCATTCAGGCCGAATCTGACTTTGCCGTGCGCGGACAGGAAATCGCCACTCGCATGGCTACGCATTATTTCCCGAAAGAGTCTGACCTACCCCCGGCCTCTAATCGGCCCTGACCTGGCTAACATTATCCAGCACGAAACGCGGCCCTGTGCCCAAATTGCGGGCCCGATCTTCGGGATTGTAGAGCTGACAGTTTTTCAGGGACAGGCAGCCACAGCCGATACAGCCATCCAGCTTGTCCCGTGTGCGCTCCATCAGAGCGATGCGTTCATCCAGCATCTGGCGGAACGCGGCGCTGATACGTGACCAGTCCGCCTTGGTCGGCGTACGCCGCTCCGGCAGGGAGGCGAGAAGATCCGAGATTTCTTCAATCGTCAGGCCGATCTGCTGGGCAATCATGATGAAGGACAGCCGCCTTATGTCAGAGCGCAGGAAAACACGCTGACCGCCTGAACTGCGTTCGGGATGCACCAGCCCCCGCCCCTCATAAAAGCGAATGGCCGAGACAGACAGCCCTGTCCGTGCGGCCACATCGCCAATGGAAAGCCCCTTTTGCGCCACCATGAAAAATTTCCTCAGACACGCTTGACCTCAACTTAAGTTGAGGAATTACGACAGTCAAATCAGATGATTGACCAAGCAAGAATGGAGCTGAAATCATGAGCACCCCGATATTCGAACATGTGAATGTCACCGTTGCAGACCCGAAGAAAACCGCCGCCATGCTTGTGAAACTGTTTGGCTGGAAGATCCGCTGGGAAGGCCCGGCGAAATATGATGGCTATACGGTCCATGTGGGCACGGATGATGCCTACATTGCGCTCTACACTCTGCCCGAAAGCGCCCAAGCCGATTCAGAAAGCTATTACCGGATCGGCTCCATCAATCATTTCGGCATTGTCGTGAATGATCTGGACGCATCGGAGAAAGTGATTCTGGAGGCAGGCTACAAGACTCACAATCACCAGACCTATGATCCTGGCAGCCGCTTCTATTTCCATGACGAGGATGACATCGAATGGGAGGTTGTCAGCTACAGCTGAAGGAAGGAGCATGCCTGTCTGGAACGGCTTTGGTCGCGGACGGGGCCTACGGGATGCCTATCTTCTTCCTTATGGAGACTCGATTATCGGACGTAACACGCTAAGCTCGCCCTCAAACAGGAGAGGTGAGGCAGATGAAACCAGTCCGCATGATCGCTATGGTCGCTCTGGCGGCGGGGCTTAGCGCCTGCGCCAGCACTGAGCCGGCCCCGAAAACCGAAATGAAGACCAATGCTAAGGTCACCCAGACCAGCATGGTCTCCATTGAGATTGTAGAGCAAGACACCAAGGCCACACCGCCCGGCCCGGGAGACCGGATGCCGACCGGGCGTGATCTGGGCGTGCGCTCAGCGGTCGTCGCCCCGAATGGCGCGGCGGCGACCGCCCATCCGCTGGCGACGCAAACAGCACTCGATGTGCTGAAATCCGGCGGCTCTGCCGTCGACGCCGCAATTGCCGCGAATGCAATGCTGGGCCTGGTCGAGCCGACGGGAAATGGCATTGGCGGAGACCTGTTCGCCATTGTCTGGGACCCGGAAACACGGCAGCTTTACGGCTACAATGGCTCAGGCCGCAGCGCGAAAGGCGCGACGCTCGCCGAGATGCAAGCCAAGGCGGATGAGTTCATGGACGGTGAGGAGATCCCACCATTCGGCGCCGCGCCTGTAACGGTGCCTGGCACAGTCGATGGCTGGTTTGCCCTCCATGAACGGTTCGGCAAGAAGCCGATGGCGGAGAATCTGAAACCCGCCATCACCTATGCTCAGGAAGGCGCGCCGATCCCGGAAGTCATTTCCTATTATTGGAGCTTTGGCCCCAAACGCTTTGAACCTGCCTATGAGAGCGGCATGCTGGAAGAGTATGAGAATGCCAGGAAAACCTATTTCTCCCCCGCGCCCATAGAAGGCAGCCTGTTCCGTAATCCGGATCTTGCCGACACGCTGAGCCAGATTGCAGAAGGTGGACGCGACGCATTCTACAAGGGCAACCTCGCGCACCGGATGAATGACTATTTCGAGCGCATCGACGGCTTCCTGACCTATAACGATTTCGCTAGCCATACCGGCGAATGGGTAGAGCCCGTCTGCGTCACCTATCGCGCGGACTACAAAGTGTGCGAACTGCCGCCAAACACGCAGGGCATCGCCGCGCTGCAGATGTTGCAAATGCTGGAACGGTTCGACTTACGGTCCATGGGCTTCGGCTCAGCCGACAGCATCATGGCGCAGGTTGAGGCGAAGCGATTAGCATTTGCGGATCGGGCGCGCGGGTATGCGGATCCGGAGTTCAGCAAGATTAGTCCCGAGTTCCTTGTGCGCCCAGACTATGCTGCTGCCCGCGCGGCGCAAATCAGCCTTGATCAAGCCATGGACGACCCGGGAACTACGGCTCTCCGGCCTTCAGAAGATGGAAACGTAATCTATACGCTGGGCGACTCCATGATGATCGCTCCAGGCAACGGTTCAAATTTGGAGAACATCATATCGGATGCGAATGAGAGACTGCAGGAAGCCGACCTCACACTTGAGGACGGCGACACAACCTATCTCACCGTGACGGACAAGAACGGCATGATGGTCTCGCTGATTCAGTCGAACTATCGCGGCATGGGCTCCGGCCTCGTCGCGGACGGGATGGGCTTCATGTTCCAGGATCGCGGCCAGCTGTTCAGCCTGGACCCGGCCCACCCGAATGTCTGGGAACCGGGCAAGCGCCCTTTCCACACGATCATCCCGGCCTTTGCCTTCAAGAAAGACATGCCGGGCTGCCAGGTCCGCGCCGAACCGATTGAGCAGGCCTGCCCGTTCGAACCCTGGCTGAGCTTTGGCCTGATGGGCGGCGGGATGCAGCCCCAGGGTCATGTGCAGGTCATTCTGAACCTCGTCGATTACGATATGGGCCTGCAGGAAGCAGGCGACGCAGCGCGCTGGGAACATACGGGCGGCTGCGAGCCGACGGACGACCTCACCGGCGATGCCTGTGAAACCGATATGGGCATCGTGCATCTGGAAAGCGGTATCCCGCCGGAAACCCGCGCCGAACTGGAAGCGCGCGGCCATACGGTCGACTGTTGCAAGGCCAATGCTGGCGGCTATCAGGCCATCATGCGTGACTTCGACACCGGCGCCTGGATCGCCGCCACCGAAATGCGCAAGGATGGCAGCGCGGATGGGTACTAGGCAGTGAAAGCAACGCCGGTTAGGGAGGGCATATGACGAATATGATCCCTCCCGAAGCCCCTGCCGACTGCCCTCTTTGCCCGCGCCTTGTCGCGTATCGGGAAGAAGTGGCAGAGAAACATCCGGACTGGTTCAATGGCGCCGTGCCGAGCTTCGGGCCGGAGACGGCGGAGCTGCTGATCATCGGCCTTGCCCCGGGTGTGACCGGAGCGAACCGCACAGGCCGGCCCTTCACAGGCGACTGGGCCGGTGACCTGCTGTATGCGACAATCGACAAGTTCGGATTTTCGACGGGCAAGTTCGATGCGCGCCCGGATGACGGGCTGAAACTGAAACGTGCAATGATTACCAATGCCGTGCGCTGTGTCCCGCCGCAGAACAAGCCGGTCGGCGCCGAGATCAATCAGTGCCGCCAGTTCCTGACCGCCCGCATTGATGCCCTGCCCAAACTGAAAGCGATGATCTGCCTTGGCAAGATCTCCCACGATTCGACCGTGCGAACGCTGGGCCTGAAACTCAAGGATTATCCGTTCGGGCACGGAACACATTACAATGTGGAGATTGACGGCCGCAAGGTGGCACTGATCTCATCCTACCACTGCAGCCGCTACAATACGAACACCGGCCGCCTGACGGCAGAGATGTTCGAAGACGTATTCGCGATGGCAAAAAAGGTAACGGGGTAAGCGCGTGAAGGTTTCCGGCAGCTCTCTTGTCATCGCACCCCTTCTTGGCGCCCTTGCCTGTAACAGCGCGCAAGCTCAGGAAGTCCCGTCTACAGACATGATGTGCGATGGCGTATTCATGTCGGAAGAGACAGGAGACGAAGAGATATACGTCCCCCGCTTTGCCGTAATCCTGTCAGACGGAACTGTAGAGATCAGCGGTGCGTCAGTGTTTGATGGCCTGTACGAAATCTATGACGCCTCACCCAGCGAGTACGCATTCGCACTGACAGGCCAGCTGCCGGAAGACGAAGAATTCCTGAGCGGGTCCGTAAACAGGCTGGATGGCACGATAAGCCTGGTGCGCCTGTACAATGCCAGCCAGATCTGGACCCACCGCCTTGACGCACAGTGCCAGCCCATGCGGCAGCTGTTCTAGACGCGGCTAGCTTTCCTTCAGGATACGCGCCTTTTGGCGCTGCCAGTCACGCTTGGCTTCTACGTCGCGCTTATCATGGCTCTTGCGACCTGTGGCGAGACCGATGAGAAGTTTCGCAAGGCCGCGTTCATTGAAATAGAGCTTCAGAGGCACAATTGTACGGCCCGCGCGATCAACGCCCTGGGTCAGCTTCGCCAGTTCCCGTTTGGAGACGAGCAGCTTCCGCTTGCGCTTCGGCTCATGGTTGAAGCGGTTCGCCGCATTATAGATCGGTATATCCGCATTGATCAGATAGAGGCCGCCATCTTCCGGGCTGACATAGGCTTCGGCAATGTTGGCCTTGCCCTCACGCAGGGACTTTACCTCAGAGCCGACCAGCATGATGCCAGCCTCCAGCGTATCCTCAACCGCGTAATCGCGGCGGGAGCGGCGGTTTTCCGCGACCAGCCCATCCGAGCGGCCTTTTGCCTGGTTCTTCTTTGACATGGACCTGATTTAGGCGCTCAGGCCCGCACTTGCCATGGCCTGATCAATTTCCGCTCGTTTTTCTGCACTGGGCGGCGTAATCGGCAGCCGCACCTCATCGGTGCACAGGCCAAGCCTGGAGAGAGCATATTTCGCAGGGCCGGGCGATGGCGAGCAGAACATTGCCTTGTGCAGGCGGATCAGCTTGTGCTCAATCGCACGGGCCTCATCCAGATTTCCAGCATGGAAAGCAGTGTGCATTGCGGCGCAGGCATCCGGCATAACATTGGCCGTAACCGAGATGCAGCCCATGCCGCCCATGGCGAGAAAGCCGAGCGCGCTCGGGTCATCGCCCGACAATTGTACGAACTGTGTGCCTTCCGGAATGGCGGCAGCATGCTGGCTGACCCGGGCGAGATCGCCTGTCGCATCCTTGATGCCGACAATGTTCGGCAATTGCGCCAATTGGGCCACAGCGGCAGGCTGAAGGTCTACAACGGTACGACCGGGCACATTATAGAGCAGAATCGGCAGGGCAACTGCGTCATTGATCGCCTTGAAATGGGCGATCAGCCCGTCCTGATTGGGATTGTTGTAATAAGGGCAAACAACAAGTGCTGCATCGGCGCCGACCGCCTTGGCGTGCTCGACCAGCTCGATCGCCTCATCTGTTGCGTTGGCCCCGGCCCCGGCGATGACGGGCACGCGGCCTTTGGTAATTTCAACACAAAGCGTTACGACATCTTTATGTTCTTGGGTGGACAGTGTGGACGTCTCGCCTGTGGTTCCGACGGGGACGAGCGCACTGGAACCGCCCGCAATCTGGCGTTCTACCAGCGCGGCGAAAGCGTCCCGGTCAACGGCACCATTTCTGAAAGGAGTGACGAGAGCTGGGATTGAGCCATGAAACATCGTAAATTTGCCGCGATTCAGGTGTTGTTTGTTTTGTTCGAATATAAACCGCCAAAGCCTTCTCACGCTTTGGCCAAGAAATAAACTCCGCTGAGCTGTAACATGATGCGACCCCTTGCCATTCTTGCCTCAATTGCCGTGCTGGCGCAGGGCGCTGCTGCTGCGGGCGTACCTGAAACGCCGAGCCTGAAACCTGCGCGCACCTATCAATCCCAGGTGACAGACGCCAAAAATGCGGAAATCCTGCACAAGGCGCTGAAAGCTGCAGGTAGTTATGACTGGCCCACAGTGGCCCGTTTGCAGTCCCAGACCTCTGATCCGGATGTGCGCAACCTCATTATGTGGGTCCGCGCCAGCCAGGGCGTTCCGGGCATGAATTTCTCGGAAATCTCGTTTGCGCTGGAAAAGCTGAATGACTGGCCGCGAACCTCTGCCATGCAGCGCCGCGCGGAAGAGATTATCGGCGAGTCCAATTACAGCCACAAGGAACGTATCGACTGGCTGACCAAATCGGGCCCGATAACCGGCGCTGGCAAGGTCGCGCTGGCCGAAAGCTGGAAAGCCATTGGAGAACCCGGCAAAGCCTTCGAAACAATCCGCGATGCCTGGCACAACAATTCGATGGACCGCGATACGGAACGCAAGGTTCTGGCTGATTATGGCAATCAGCTGACCCAGGAGGACCATCGGGCACGCGTCGAGTTCCTGCTCTGGACCAATCAGCGCACATCGGCCTCGAAACTGAAATACTTACTCACGGCTGATTACCAGAAACTGGTGGATGCCCGCATCGGCCTGGCCGCCCGCTCCCGCAATGTGGACGCACTGGTCAATGCGGTGCCCGCGCATCTGCAGGACAATCCCGGCCTCCTTTACGAGCGCGCCAAATGGCGACGCCAGAAGCTGCGCAATCAGGATCTGGCAACGCCGCTGCTGACCGGAATTGATGGCAATGACGTGCCCGAAGCCGGGCGCTCGCGCCTCTGGGACGAGCGCAATATTGCCATCCGGACAGACCTGAAGGACGGCAACTGGACGCGCGCCTATCAACTGGCCGCGCCGCACGGCATGGAGTCCGGCGCAGACTTTGCCGAGGCGGAATGGGTCTCCGGCTGGATCGCGCTGCGCCTGACCAATGATGCCGACCGCAGTCTGCGGCATTTTGAAACCATGTCAGATGGCGTCTCGACACCGATCAGCCTGGCCCGCGGCAAATATTGGGCTGGCCGCGCCAAGGACGCTTTAGGCGACACGGCGAATGCCCGCACGAGCTACAGCGCTGCAGCCGAGCACAAATTCACTTATTATGGACAGCTGGCAGCCGAACGCCTCGGCGACAAGAAATTGGACTTCGTAAAGTCTGTCGACCCGACGCCGGAACAGATCGAGGCCTTTGAAAGCCGCCCCATGGTGCGGGCGCTGCGCCTGCTGGGGGAGGCCGGAGAAGACCGACTGTTCCGTCAATTCGCTTATCATCTGGACGACTTGCTGACGAGTGAGGCCGACTATCTGCTGCTGGCGCGTCTGGCGACAGAATATCAGGTGCCGGATGTCGGCGTGCGCGGAGCAAAAGCAGGCCTTGCCAAGGGCATCGTCGCGACAGATGCAGCCTATCCTGTGGTGGCCTATCCGCTGCTGAAGGAGCCGCAGGTGGAACGCCCACTGATGCTGGCCCTGTCGCGTCAGGAAAGCGAAATGAACCCGAACGCGATCAGCCATGTCGGCGCACGCGGCCTGATGCAGTTTATGCCGGCCACTGCCTCACGCGAGGCAAAAATGAGCGGGCTGCCTTACCGTAAATCCTGGCTGACAGACGACCCTGGCTACAACATGACACTTGGCGGCCAGCACCTCGACACATTGCTGTCGCGCTTCAATGGCAGCTACATCATGACGGCGGCGGCCTATAATGCCGGGCCGTCACGTCCGCGCCAATGGGCAGAGGATTATGGTGATCCGCGCACGGGGCAAGTCGATCCGATCGACTGGGTCGAGTTCATTCCATTCTCTGAGACACGCAACTATGTGCAACGGGTTCTGGAGAATACGCAGGTCTACCGTCAGCGCCTGCTGGGCGAGCCGGTTGAAATCCAGATCGAAGAAGACCTGAAGCGCGGGCGGGAATAACCCGACCGCCACACTTGTCTTGCAGGCCAGACTTATCGTGCAGGAACGTGCGCTGCGATCAGCTGGGGCCCGTCTGCCGCAAAGGCACGCTCCAGCGCGGCATCAAACTCTTCCGCATTGGTTGCATTAACAGCTGGAACGCCTTGCGCTTCCGACAGTTTCACCCAATCGATTTCCGGATGGCCAAGGCCAAGCAGATCTTGCGCCACCGGCCCTGGATTGCCAGCACCTGTTCGAGCCATCTCAATATTCAGGATACGGTAGGAGTGGTTCACGAAGACAACATTCACGACATTCGCGCCCTCTCGCGCCATGCTCCACAGCGCCTGATTGGTGTACATGCCTGCACCATCGCCAGAGATGCACAGCGTCTTGCGATCAGGTGCAGCCAGAGACGCGCCGAGGGCTAGCGGCATGCCCTGCCCGATCGCACCGCCGGTCAGCATCATCCATTCATGCGGCCGAGCGCGCTGGGTCATCAGAAAGCATGGCAGACCATTTGACACGCCATCATCAGAGACGAAGGTGCCTTCCGGCATGTGCCGCACGATGGAGGCCGCAACGGTCATCGCATTCAAGTCTCCAGACGGCAGACCCGGCATTTCCAGAGCCGCGACATCGGCCGCTTCCTTCGCGCCGAGGGCATCGGCAAGGGCCTCCAGAATAGCGGCGCTATCGGATTCGGGACCGCCAAGCATCATGGGAGTACAGCCTTCCGGCACGAGTACACTGGGCTTGCCCGGATACGAGAAGAAGGCGACTGGCACCTGCGTACCAGCAATCAGCATCAGATCTGAGCCTTCAAGATCTGTCATCGCCCCTTCGGCAAAGTATTGCATCCGGTCTGGAATGAACCGGCCTGCGCCACGCGCCTGGCGCGCAAAGAAGGTATCCGTCAGCACACGCACACCTGCTGCTTTCACACGGGCAGCCTGCGCGATGCCAGCCTCTGTCAGTGCTGTGCCACTGATGATGATGACAGGCTTGCTGGCGGACTTCACAGCGGCTGCAGCCGCTTCCATGCGGGCGTCATCAGGCTTGCGTAGCGTAGGACGCACGCGCGCCTTGCCGGGTTTGCCGCCTTCCAGCCAGGCCGTGTCTGCAGGAAGGACTAGAGACACAGGCCCCGGCACCGGGCCAAAGCTTGCCTCCCATGCCTCAGCGGCCATTTCGCCAGCCGTACTGACCTTGTCAGCCGATTTGATCCAGTTGGAGTTCGGCCCAGCCATACCGATAATGTCAGAGGTCAGCGGTGCATCATAGCGCTGGTGAGGCACAGCATGATCGCCGATCACATTGATCATCGGCGTCCAGGCACGACGCGCATTATGGATGTTTGCCCCGCCATTCAGATACCCTGCGCCAAGGTGTAGCAACGTCATGGCCGGGTCGCCCGTGACGCGCGCATGACCATCCGCTGCGCCAGTAGCCACGCCCTCAAACAGGCAGAGCACGGACTTGATACGCGGCTCATGGTCCAGCGCGGTCACAAGGTGCATCTCGGATGTACCGGGATTGGCGAAACAGGCTTTCACACCATGATCTGCCAGTGTGGAAACGAGCGCCTCGGCTCCGGTCATCTTCTGAATGGGTTGGTCGGTCATAGGGGTCCCTCTGAAATATCTGGTTCTTGAGTCTGTGTTATGTCGCTTACAGGATCAGGAGAGTGTCCTGCTCTGCGCTGTCTTCTGCGTAGAGCAATTCAACCTGATCCTGCCGCAGGGCCTGCGTACGGGACTGGTTGATGTAGCCCTTCTCGGTAATCTCTCCGTCATCCGCGCTGGGTTGTTCCGCCTGCAACAGGATACGGGCAATCCGCGCCGACGCGTTCGGATGGTGCCTGTTATGCACCTTCAGCCCCTCGCGGATCTTTGTAATTACATCGGGATGCCTGATCAAATCACTGAGCGGCATTTCTTTGCCGACCAACCGCTGGCACCAGGCTTCGTTGATAAAACCCAGCAAGCGCACATCATTCTTGTTCAGCCCACAGACGACTGCATCTGACAGGGCCCCGCCCGTCGCGGCAACGGCCTGTACGCGCACGGTGCCCGCCGACACCCATGTGCCATTTGCCAGCTTGAACTCTTCCGCCGTGCGGCCATCAAAGGCCAGCCCACGCTCAGGCTTGTCCGGGTCCACGAATTTCACGGCGTCGCCCAGCTTGTAAAAGCCTTCTTCGTCAAAGGCCTCCGCCGTCTTTTCGGCATTGCGGAAATAGCCGGGCGTCACGTTAACGCCCTTGACGCGCAGTTCCATCTTCTCGGCATTGGGCACCATCTTGAACGTGTTGCCTGGCAGCGGCAGGCCGATCAGGCCCATCCGATCATTCGGCCAATGAACATTGGACGCCGTCGGCGCCGTTTCGGTGGCGCCATAGCCTGCAGACAGCGAAATGCGCTCGCCCGTGATGCGCACGGCCACAGACTGGATGCGCTCATAAATGTCCTGTCCCATAGATGCCCCGCCATAGGCCATGCAGATCAGACGCGAGAAGAACGTCTTGGCCAGTTCATCATCGCGTTCCAGTTCCGTCGCCAGGGCGGCCCAGGCCGCCGGCACGGTGGTGTGCTGTGTTGTGGCAACGTCTTTCAGGTTCCGAAGCATTTCCGGCAGGCGCGCAGGCGTAGGCGCGCCCTGGTCGATATAGAGCGTACCGCCCCAATCGAGCATGTTATGCAGAATGGAGTGGGCTCCGTAGGTGTGGCTCCATGGCAGGAAATTGCACATCACCTGCGGGCCGCCGGTAAGCTCATCGAGGCGGTCTTCATCCCAGACAGAGCGTATCATCCGTGCATTTGAGGCCACCATGCCCTGCAGATTGATCACCGCCTTCGGCTCACCCGTGGAGCCGGAAGTCATCATGTATTTGGCGACCGTATCCGGCGTCAGCCTGTCATAGGCCGCGTCCACAGCCTCGGTCGGAGCGTGCATGAATTGTTCAAACCGCACTGCCTCGCATCGCTCAGGCGCACGGCCGCTATAGATGACGATACGTCCGGTCAGGTCCAGCCCGTCCAGCGCACGCTGATAGTCAACGCCGTCCTCGACATAGATGAATTTCGGCTGTGTCAGGCCATCGATATATTTCAGCCGTCCCAGATCTTCGCTGAGCAGAGCGTAGGCTGGCGTCACCGGTACAGCCGGGCTGCCCGCCCACATGGCGGCGTACATGATCAACGCATTGGAGATGGAATTCTTCGACAGGATCATCAGCGGCGCGTCCTGCCCACCCCCAGCATCCAGGAAGCCCTGCGCCAGCCTGCGCACGGACGCGAGGCCCGCTTCATAGGTGACGGTATTCCAGCCTTCGGCGGCGGGGTTTTCCGGGTCACGCTCTGCCAGCCAGACTGTATCCGGCCGCTCGGTGGCCCATTTCACCAGCGGTGCCAGCATGTGCGGGGGGCACGCCTTTAGGGGCTGGCCATTGTTCAGATAGATTGTCCCATCCGGCAGGCGGTCCACCTCCAGCTTCAGGGACAGATAAGGTACTTGCCGAAAAGGTATGTCCGACGTGTCAGCCATGGTGTGAGCGTTTCATCCCCGATTTTATCTTGTCGCGTCAATCAAAGCCGCGCGTCGGAATATGGATCACTTCTCCGCAATGCTTGCAATGGATTGCGTCGCGTTCGTGCAAGGTCAGGCCGCATTCTTCGCACTCATGTTCCACCTTGTCGCGCGGGTCCACAATCGCGCGCAGCAATTGCAGGAAGAGCGTCAGGCCCAGCCCCATAATCAGGATGGACAGCACACGCCCCAACGTTCCAACCATCAGCACATCGCCATAGCCGGTCGTCGTCAGGCTGGTGACGGTGAAATAGAGCGCGTCAATATAGGTATGAATGCCATCATTCACGCCGACCTGCGTGGAATAGACCACCGCAGCCATGATGAAGACGAAGACGACCAGATTGGTCACTTTGTCGATCACGCGCTCATGGCGCTGGAAAAAAGGCGTCAGCACCTTGATGCGACGGACGAAGGTAAACGCCCGGATGGCCCGTACCGCCCGCAAGATGCGCAGGAAGGCAAAATTGGAGACCAGCAGTGGCGCGAACATTGTGAACACGACGATCATGTCCGCAATATTGATCGGGCGGACAACATAGTTCCAGCGATGGCGGGCAATGTAGAACCTGGCCAGCCAGTCCAGGGCAATGATTGACCCGATCACATAGTCAAATGCGACATGGGTTCGGTCACGATGCTCGAAGGGGGCCCAAAGAAAGTAACCAATGCTGAGAAAATCAAAAATCAGCATCGCCCACCGGAAAATGAAAGGCCATTTCCCGTGGCCTTCATACAACCAGAACAGCTGCCGGTTCAGCCCCTTGCGTTCATGTTTCATTACCCCAACTCCAGCACCCTGATTGCGCGCTCAAGATTGGCGCGGGCCGCTTGATCCCACTCTGCATGGGCTTGCGGCGTCAAGTAAAGCCTGTCACGGCCAAGGAAGTCTTTCAAAAGTGCGCTACGCCCTGCGCGGTACATGTCTGACGGAACAAAAGCGTATTCGGCCCGAATGTCCTGTTCATAATGGTCATAAACCTCTTTCCGTGCGCCGAGGATGGAAAGGTCCAGGTCCAGAAAAAGTGCGAGGTCTTCAGCATCCTCATTCGCAATGCCCTCAGGCACCTTGTGCCCTGCCGTTGCGCGAATGATCCTTGCTGCAAGCTGGATGCCTTCCGGCGACAGATGCCCTCTTGCATCCTGCACCAGTAATTGCGCGCTCAACTCTTCATTGTCCTTTGCGCGAGGGTCGTAAATGGCATCGTGCCAATACAGTGCCCAGAGAACGGGGCCTGGTCTGTGGAATGCTTCCTCCCAGCGCTGATACTGTTCCAGCAAAGCCTCAATATGTTTCCAGGTGTGGTAATGACGTTGAGGCTCACCATAGCGTTGCCGCAGACCTTCAATCAGATTTTGCGGAATCATTGCTTCTCCCCCAGAAGCTTGTTCGTATCTGTCAGACTGCCAAAATGGTGCTCCCACAGCCGGGCACCCAGCTGGCCGGAGCGGTCGAGCGATGAGCCCACGATGGCATCGGTCACGAGCGTCGGCTGCAGCCCGGCATCAAAGAGCGCAAATCCCGCAGCCAGAACGCATGTATCGGCCTGAATGCCACAGACATATACTCGCTCCATGCCCTGCCCGCGCAGATACTCGACCAGTTCAACGGGCGGCGCATAGCCATGCTTGATGAAGGTGCGGTCTGCCTTGATAAGGCTTTTCTCATCAACGGGCGGGGCCCAATTCAACTGTTTTAGAAAAGGCGTTTTCGTTTCATCGTGCAACTCGACAGTTGCGACAGAATAGTACGCGTCCGCCAAGGCCTGCGCGCGCTCCACAAGGAAAGCGGGCGGCTCAAAGCAGGGCTGGACATCAATGATCAGAACGGCCTCATCGGGTCGTCCTGCCTTCATTCTGCGGTCTCCAGAGTCTCGTTGAAGCGGACAGGTTGCCCGCGGCCCTTCTTCACGATCTCTCCGTCACGCATGACAAAGTCGCCACGGATTATGGTCGCCACGGGCCAGCCGGTGGCTTCAAAGCCATCATATTGCGTCCAGCCACACTTGGATTTGGACCAGTCTTCCGTGATCGTCTCCTGCCGCTTCAGGTCCACGACCGTGAAGTCGGCATGATAGCCCTCGGCAATGCGACCCTTGTCGGCGAGGCCGAATACGCGCTGCGGCCCGGCGCTGGTCAGTTCGACAAAACGCTGCAGGCTTAGCTTGCCGTTGTTCACATGGGTCAGCATCACCGGCACAAGGGTCTGCACGCCCGGCATACCGGACGGGCTGGCCGGATAGGGCCGCTCTTTCTCTTCGCGTGTGTGCGGCGCGTGATCTGTTGCCAGCACATCGACAATGCCCGCATTCACCGCACGCCAGAGGGCATCCTGATGGCGCTGCTCGCGCACGGGCGGGTTCTGCTGGGCAAAGCCTTTCAGGCGCTCATAGCAATCCGGCGCTGCGAGGGTCAGGTGGTTCGGCAGCACTTCAACACTGGCCACATCCTTAGCGTCGCGCAGCAATTCCATTTCTTCAGCCGTCGAGATATGCAGCACATGGATGCGCTTGCCAGTCTTGCGGGCAAGGCGCAGCAGGCGCCGCGTTGAACTGACGGCGGCCTCCACATCACGCACAACAATATGGCTTTGCCAGTCGCCTGTGACGGCCAGTTTGCGACGCTCTTCTAGGCGGTATTCGTCTTCGGAGTGGAATGCCGCACGGCGCTTGATGGCCCGCAGCACAGCCTCGACGCCTTCATCATCCTTGATCAGCAGATCGCCGGTGGACGCGCCCATGAACACTTTCACACCGCAACAGCCGAGCATTTTCTCCATCTCCGGCAGGAGATGGATATTCTCATGCGTCGCCCCGGCATAGAAGGCATGGTCGACATCCATACGGTCCTTCGCGCGGTTCAGCTTGTCCTGCAGCATATCCGGCGTGGTCGTTGTGGGATTGGTGTTCGGCATTTCGAACACGGCCACCACACCGCCCAGCGCCGCTGAGCGCGCCTCAGTTTCAAGGTCTGCCTTGTACTCCATTCCCGGCTCGCGGAAGTGTACCTGGCTGTCGATCACGCCCGGCAGAATATGCAGGCCGGTCGCGTCATAAATCTCTGCCGCCTCTACTCCGGAAAGGTCTCCGATAAAGGCAATTCGCTCGCCACGCACGCCAATATCTGTCTCGGCCATGCCGCCCGGCGTCACAACCGTGCCGCCCTTCAGGATCATGTCATAAGTCATGAGGATGGGGTGAAACTGTCAGGGTATTTAGTCAAGGCCGTTTTCTATGCCGTCATGCTGGAGAGGTGCTCTTGAGACAGGCTGCAACCCTACCTACAACAAGCAGATGAAACGTATTCTTCCCAACCGCGCCATCATTCGCCTGACCGGACCGGACATGCTGCACCTGCTTGGTCGCACGGTGACGCATTCTGTCGACAATTGGAACACCGGTGAAATGCGCTATGGGGCCCTGTTGACGCCGCAGGGCAAGGTGATTGCCGATTATCTGGCCATGCTGTCACTGGAGAACATCTATATCGATGTCCATGCCGACGCGGCGGACGACCTCGAGAAGCGCCTGAAGATGTTCAGAATGCGCAATGACGTCACCATCGACCGGCTGGAAGAAGATGTCGTGACCGAAGGCAGCTGGGTGGATGTCCGCTCCCCGGCTCTACCTCACCGCGCGATCACGCCCACCAGCATGGCAGGTGAGCCGATGACCGAAGACGACTGGCACGCCGCGCGTATCGCTGCTGGCATTCCGGAATGGGGCGCAGACTATCGCGGTTCGGAAGTTTTCCCGACGGACATCAACATGGATATGATGAACGGCATCGACTACAAGAAAGGCTGCTTTGTCGGCCAGGAAGTCGCCAGCCGCATGAAGCGCAAGGGCAAGATCCGAAAGCGCACAGTGAAAGTGTCCGGCAACAGCCTTGAAGCTGGTGCAGACATCATGGCGGACGCGCCGATTGGTACCATCACAAGCGTCTCCCGCACTATCGGCCTCGCCCTGATCCGTACAGATCGCCTGGCAAAAGCCGAGCAGGATGGCAAAACCTTCACCTGCAATGATGCGCCCGTGACGTTTGACCTGACAGAATGGCAGCGCGCCGAGATCGACGTGCATCTCACAGAGGCTTCCAATGACTGAAACATTCCCTTGCGCCTGGGCGCCACTGACGGACGAACTCTACCGCGACTATCACGATACCGAATGGGGCGTGCCGGAATATGATGGCCGGGCCCTTTGGGAAAAACTGCAGCTGGACGGCATGCAGGCCGGGCTCTCCTGGATCACCATCCTGCGCAAACGCGACTCGATCCGGGAGGAATTTGACCGTTTCGATCCGGAAAAGCTGGCGCGCTGGACGCCGAAGCGCGTGGAAAAAGCCCTGAAGAATCCCGGCATCATCCGCAGCCCCAAAAAGATCGAAGCCCTTATCGGCAACGCTCAGGCCTATCTGGCCATGGAAGAGGCTGGCGAAGGCTTTTCAGACTATTGCTGGAGCTTTGTTGGCGGCAGCCCAATCGTAAATCGCTGGAAGCATTTCAGGGACGCGCCGACACAAACTGACTGGTCCGCAGCCATGTCAAAGGATCTGAAAAAGCGTGGTTTCAAATTTGTCGGCCCCACGATTGTCTACGCTTGGGCGCAAGCTGTTGGTATGGTCAACGATCATGATGTATCATGCCCCAGATACAAAGCTGTTCAGGACATGTCCAAATGAAGCGCACGCTCTTTCTCGCCACCCTGATTTCCGCCCCTCTGCTGGTTCAGGCCTGCGCCTCTGCCGATCAGACGCGCCGGACCGAAGCCTGGAGCCGATGCAGCAAGGCCCCGAATCCGGACATACGCGACCGCTGTATCCAGACCGAGATGGCTCTGATCGAAGACCGCGAGCGTCAGGAATTGGAGTCCCGGCAAAAAGCTGAGCAACGGGCTGAGGAGCGTCAAGCCCAGCTGGAAGCCCATGGGGTACCCTCTGACGAAGCTCGCCAGACAGTTGAATCTGGTCTGAAAGTCCCCGACTGACCCCGTCTCCTTGGCGGCACCTCTCTCTGTGCAGCAGCCTCGACCTATCCTCAAACCCGCGCTAATCCCTAAGAATCAATTCAAGAACGCCCGGAAACAGCGGGCGCCAATATGAGGGCCTAGGATGAAAACCCCGGTAATTTCGGCGACAGGCCTATGGACACCGCCGCACTCCATCTCGAACGCAGAACTGGTCGAAAGCTACAACCAGTGGGCGGATAACTGGAACCTGGAGCGCGAAGCAGACATTGCCTCCGGCGCAATCGAGCCGAAGACGCATTCCTCGGTCGAGTTCATCGAAAAAGCCTCCGGCATCAAATCCCGCTATGTCATCAACAAGAGCGGCGTGCTGGACCCGGACATTATGGCCCCTCGCATTCCCGAACGCCCGAACGAAAAGATCTCCGTTCTGGCCGAAATCGCTGTTGAAGCCGCGCGTGAGGCGCTGGCCCGCGCCGGCCGCAAGCCTGAAGACGTGGACGCCGTGATCTGCGCCGCCTCCAACATGCAGCGCGCCTATCCGGCGATGGCCATCGAAGTGCAGGAAGCTCTCGGCTGCAGCGGCTTTGCCTTTGACATGAACGTCGCCTGTTCTTCCGCCACGTTTGGCATCCAAACGGCGGCAGACTTTGTCCGGTCCGGCAGCGCCCGCTCCGTTCTGATGGTGAACCCGGAAATCTGCTCCGGGCATTTGAACTTCACTGACCGCGACAGCCACTTCATCTTCGGGGACGTGGCGACCGCCGTGCTGGTGGAAGACAAGGATTTTGCCCCTGCCGGGCACTGGAACATTCTCGGCACAAAACTCAAGACATCCTTCTCCAACAATATTCGTAACAATTTCGGTTTCCTCAACCGCGCCGCGCCGGAAGGCATCGATGCGCCGGACAAGCTGTTCAAGCAGGAAGGCCGCAAGGTGTTCAAGGAAGTCGTTCCCATGGTGGCGGAGATGATCAACGCGCACATGGATGAGCTGGGATTGGACAAAGACGGCCTGCGCCGCATGTGGCTGCACCAGGCCAATGCCAACATGAACCGGTTGATTTCTTCCAGAGTCTTGGGTCGTGAAGCGTCAGATGATGAAAGCCCGACAGTTCTCGATACTTATGCGAACACCTCGTCGGCCGGATCTATCATCGCATTCCACAAGCATTCGGGCGATTTCGATGCCGGTGACAAAGGCCTCATCTGCTCCTTTGGAGCAGGTTATTCGGCCGGTACAGTGTTTGTCGAAAAGTCTGCCTGACGCACGGTGCCCCTGAGGGCGACAGGCGATCTGGATCAGTCGTCCAGATCGTCCATGAACATGTCGCCCCAAAGCACTTCCCGGCTTGAGCGAACAGCCTCAACCACGACGATGCCACAGCCCATTAGCAATACGCCAAATGCAATTGCCTGGGTCGAGAAAGCAGTCGTCAATGATTCAAGCATGGTCACCTCATTTTGTGCCGGAAAACACCTGATGGGCGTCGTCCTGAATATGATGTGACCTTTCTGCCCTGAACGCCTTAACAGCTGCTTTTTTAATTGGGGCGGAAAAGCGATGACTTCGTAACCGGAAGGGCGTTTTTTGTTTACTCTTATGTCAATCGTATGCGGAACAATTAACCAAAAACCATTAAGCCCATGATTTAAAACAAATTTTTTATGAACGCAAAAAGCTGTGGATTTCGTCCGTCCACATGCCCTTTTCTTAAATATGGTTCATGCTTGCTAACCGGCGCCCTTTCGCAAGCTTGCTTACGAATCCCCTGTCACACTAATTATGGCAGGTGTCCCCGGTTTCAGATGGCAAGGCGCATGATTTCGCGCCGACTGCACACAGCGCTGAAACCAAAGGATTTGCCCTTTTGCCACTCCGCCTCCAATGCCTTAAAGAGGAAGCAAGATGAGCACGCGCGTGAAGCAATCCGCAAAGACACCCAGGGTTTGGCAGCGCATGCTGTCCGGCCGACGGCTGGACCTTGCCCACCCCTCACCCATGGATGTGGAGATTGAGGACATTGCCCATGGTCTGGCCCGCGTGGCCCGCTGGAACGGGCAGACAACGGGCGAGCATGCATTTTCCGTGGCCGAACATTCTGTTCTTGTGGAGCAGATCTGCCGCAAGCTGGACCCGAAACTCTCTCCCAAGCACAGCCTGACCGCCTTGCTGCATGACGCCCCAGAATATGTGATTGGGGACATGATCTCTCCTTTCAAGGCACTTTTGGGTGACAGTTATAAATCCATTGAAGGCCACCTGCAGGAAGCCATTCACATTCGCTTTGGCCTGGCTCCTGTGACGCCGGTCAAACTGAAACGCCTGATCAAGAAGGCTGACCTGATCTGCGCCTGGCATGAGGCCGTACAGCTCGCGGGCTTCTCCGAGACGGAATCAAATCGCCTGTTTGGCAAGCCGCCAAAAGAAACGCGGCTGAAGCTGAAACCCAGCTCCATTCCCGAGGCGCAGAACGCCTTCCTGAAGCGTTACGACCAGATCAACAAGAAGATTGGGCCCGTCACATGATCTCATCCATCCCACTGCTGATTGGCTTGTCCGCCGTCATGGTGGCGACGGAAGAAGACATGCCGCTGGTTCTGGTCACCCAGCGAGAGACAGGCGAAGACGCTCTGCCCTTTGGTGTGTTCAACCCTGAACGCCACCGCACATTTGACCTGTCCCTGCGCGGCTGGGTGAGAGAGCAAACCGGGTTTGAACTTGGCTATGTCGAACAGCTCTACACATTCGGGGACAAGGACCGGGAAACGCCTGAAGCGACACTGGCTGGCGCACCGCCCAATGCCCGCGTAATCTCCGTCGGATATCTGGCGTTAACGCCAGAGGCCCGTCCGGCGGGTGCCTCCTTCGAGGCAAAGTGGCAATCCTGGTACAGATATTTTCCGTGGGAAGATCATCGCACTGGCCGCCCGTCCCTGATTGACGACCAGATTGCTCCACGCCTCATGACCTGGGCCGTGGGCAATGATCAAAGGCTGGAGCGCGCACGCCTCGCCTTTGCGCTGGAGGGCGAGCGGTGGGTCGAGGAACGCGTGCTCGACAGATATGAATTGCTGTATGAGGCAGGTCTCGTGGCCGAATGCGCCCGCGATGCCGGCTTGCCCAAGCCCGATGTGCGCCTCGGAGAGGTCATGGCCTCAGACCACCGTCGCATTCTGGCGACTGCCATTTCCCGTTTGCGCGGCAAACTAAAATACCGCCCGGTCGTGTTTGAGCTGATGCCTGAGCGCTTCACGCTAAGCGCCCTGCAGCGCACGGTCGAGGCCATTCTCGGCCTCTCACTGCACACCCAGAACTTCCGCCGCGCGCTGGACAAGACAGGCTTTGCAATCGGCACAGGCGCGATGGAGACGGGGACAGGCGGACGCCCGGCAGAACTCTATCGGTTCCGCCGGGACAATAGTGCAGGCTTGGCCACGTCAGGCCTGTCAGCCCCGCGAAAGACTGCCGACTAGTCTCTATTCGAGGCCTTCTGGCTCACCCACCACAATGAAGCTGAACCGCTCCGGCGCGAGATACTCGGCCGCCACCGCATTCACATCATCGAGCGTCACGGCTTCTACCATCGTATTCCGGCGATCAAAATAGTCCACGCCCAACTCGTCCTGACGGACAGACATCATCTGCCCGGCAATCTTGGCATTGGAGTCAAACGCCAGCGGATAGGAACCAATCAGGTAAGCCTTGGCATCTGCCAGTTCTTCTTCGGTGACGCCGCCTTCAGAGATCTTGCTCATCTCTTCCTTCAGGCCGGCAATGAAGTCTCCAGCGCTTTCATTCTTGGTCTGGCCGCCGCCATTCCAGGACTGGAATTTCTCACCAAAACTGAGGGACGTGTAGACACCATAGGTCAGCCCCTTTTGCACACGCAGCGTATCCATCAGGCGGCTTTTGAAGCCCCCGCCCCCGAACGTGTAGTTCAACACATATGCCGGGAAGAATTCCGGGTCCTTGCGCTTAATACCGGGCGCAACAAACTGCACAAGGCTTTGCGGCTGCGGCAAGGGCACAACGAACGTACCGAAGGTATCTGCAGCCGTGTAGTCAATTGCGGGAATGTCCGGCAGGTCGCTCGTCTCAGGCAGGTTCGCCACGATCTCATCAATCATTGGCGCCAGCTCTTCCGGCGTGACGGCCCCAACCGCGGTTACCAGAAGACGGTCCTTCACCATCAGCTTGCGCATGTGCGCCTTGGCAAGTTCCGGCGTCAGCGTAGCGATGCTGTCTGCAGAGGTTTCCCGCGCAAAGGGGTGATCCGGATACAGCGCCTGAGCCTGCGCACGCCAGGCAAGATAGCCCGCATTGGTCTCACGTGTGTTGAGCGAAACCTGCTGCTCACGCACGAAACGCTGGAACGGACCTTCATCAAAGCGTGGGTATTCAAAGGCCTCAGCGATCAGGTCCATCGCGTCGCTCGCATTGTCTGTCAGCATGGACGCGGAACAGGAAGTCCAGAGATTGGACGCGCTACAGCCGAAGCTCATGTTCAGCTCTTCCATCCGCGTCTGGAAGCCAAGCGAGTCGAGATCGCCGGCGCCCTCATTCATGTGATAGACCACGGCATCTGCCAGGCCTTCCATGCCTTCGGGATCAGACGCCTCGCCGCCTTCCCAGGCCAGTTCCACTGACAGGATTGGAATGGACGGCTCAGACACCAGCCAGACAGAAACGCCGCCCGGCGTCGTGAATTGCTGGATCTGTGCGAAATCCCCTTCATGGGTCGTCACCTCCAGCCCGGCCTCTTCTTCAATCAGCTCGGCGGTGGTCAATTCAGGCGTAGTAACAGGCTCTGCCGTGGTGCACGCCGCCAGCATGATGGCCAGGGCAGCCCCGGCCAGAAGGTCAATGCGTTTCATCTCAGGAATCTCCCTCAGCAGGCAGCAGGTGCGCCTCGATATAGTGGCGGTCAGGCCCGAACACCTTGCGTACAGCGGCCAGCGCTTCTTCCGTGGTGACGGCCCGGATTTTGTCAGGATAGTCCAGCACATCATCCACCGTGCCACCGAGTGCCAGGGTGGAGCCAAACACATTGGCCATATTGCTCTGGCTGTCGCGGGCATAGATGGCGCTAGCGGCCAGCTTGTTGCGCGCGCGCTCGACTTCCTCATCCGTGAAGCCTTCGGCCAGCACCGCTTCAAGGTCCGTCATGGCGGCCGTTTCCAGGTCCTCAAGAGACACTCCCGGTGCAGGGCTGGCATTGATGACGACCGGACCTTCATCATGTAGCGTCGTCCAAGCGACCGTATTCACATTGATTGCAACATTCTGCTCTTCCACCAAAGACTGGTAGAGACGGCTGGTCATGCCGCCGCCCAGAACTTCCAGGCCGACATCAAGTGCGTAGGAAAACTCACGGTCGCGGCTTTCGGATGTGCCATTGTAGTAGCGGCTCCAACTCGGCTGACGCACTTTCGGGTCGGAATACTCCAGCTCCTTGGTTTCCGTCAGCAGCGGCACGGATTCCCATTTGCGATTGCCATGGGCGGTGCCGGTCGGCTTGATGCGGCCATAATGCTCTTCCGCCAACACGCGGACTTCTTCTGGCGTGACATCCCCGGCAACGACCAGAATGGCATTCTCCGGGCTGTAATATTCCTTGTAGAAGGCCATGCCGTCTTCCGGCGTCAGTGCGGCGACTTCGTCCATCTTGCCGATCACGGTGATCTCATAGGGATGGCCCTTCCACAGTTCGGAGAGAACCATTTCCTGAAGGATGACACCGGGATTATTGTCGATGCGCTGGCGGCGTTCTTCTTTCACGACGTCACGTTCAGAAATGAACGGACCTTCCGGGTCATCATTGATGATCAGATCTGTCATGCGCTCAGCTTCCAGCGCCATCATCGTGCCGAGATGCTGCTTGGCCACACGCTCGTAATAGGCCGTATAGTCCCAGCTGGTGAACGCATTGTTCACGCCGCCATTGCGGGAGACAATGTCATCAAACTCGCCGGGGCCGAGATCATCCGTCTCCTTGAACATGATATGCTCAAACAGGTGCGCGAGGCCGGACTTTCCAGACGCTTCATCAACGGCACCAACCTTGTACCAGACCATATGGGTGACGACGGGCGCGCGGTGATCAGGCACGACCACCACTACCATGCCATTGTCCAGGCTGAACGTGGTGGGGGCCCAGTCCGTATCATCCGCGCTGGCAGTAGACAGGACAGCCGAGAGCGCGAAAAGCCCCCCGGTAAGTATCCGTTTCATGGGCTTTCTTCCTCTCAGATGTCGAGATTATGCATATTGGTCAGGCGTCTCAGGTTCCCGGAAGCTTGATGCGGGCTTTTTCATTGGTCCGCTCGATGGTGACTTCTTCGCCGCCGGTCGCGCTATCGCTTTCCAGTCCGGCAATCGTCTCTTCATCATCGCTGCGCCAGAAGAGGATACGATCCGCAATGCTCTTGGGTTTGCGAAGCGTTTTGGTCTCTTCATAGTCTACTTCAGTGCGGATAATCGGATCAACCGCATTGGCATTCGCGGCAGCGACAAGCGCGCGTTCGGATGCACTGGCATCCTGTCCAATCGTCGTACCGAAGGCTGTTGCCGTCTCATTTCGGGTGCCATCCAGTTCCGGCGGCAGAGAACTGCCAGCCGATGGCGGACGCAGCTTGTAGTTCGGCGGAACTGTCAGCGGCGCCATGGTGACGACGCGAAACTCATCCGGGGTGCGCGCGCCGCCGCCGGAAGACGTGCAGGCCGTTGACGCGGCAACCGCTGCGCCTGCGGCTAGAAGGAAAAGCTGTTTCTTCATATCAGGGCGTCCTCGCCTTCACATTAACTATTACTCAGGCTGTTTACCGGCCTGCTTACGGCCCGACAGTACGAACTGGTCAACAAACAGCAAGACCGCACCAACACTAATTGCAGCATCGGCCACGTTAAAGACCCACGGGAAATGTAGCGCCCCGGCATTGATGAAGTCCACAACAGCGCCAAAACGGACGCGGTCAATCAGGTTTCCAAAGGCCCCGCCGACAACCAGCGCCAGAGACAGCCGGAGCAGCCAGCCCTGCGCATAACGTATCAGCCAGTACAGAAAGCCAATGGCAATCACCAGCATCAGGATCGCCAGGATCCAGCGGCCAATGCCTTCAGACTGGAACATGCCGTAGCTCATGCCCCGGTTCCACACCATGGTCACGTCAATCGGCCCGGCAACAGGGATGTGACCGCAGCGCGTCAGCCCTTCCAGACAGGAAAGTGCGTTGAGGCGTGGCTCATTCAGCACGAGCCATTTTGACCACTGGTCCACCACAACAACAAGCGGAATGAGCGCCAGCGCCCAGATATAGCCGGGTTTCAACTTCATGCCCGGCAGATTGCAGCTTCAGGAGATCCGATCAAGCGATTCTGAGCACTTTGCCCACAGCTCATCCTGCCACCTTGTCCCAGGCCTTCACAGCCAGCGCATCACGCGGCGTAATATCGGGGAAATCCGGGTCTGCGGTTGCCGGGTCAAAATACTTCCAGCTGCGGCGGCATTTGATGCCGTCAGCCTTCTCCGGATACACGACCACACCGCTCGTATCGTCCAGCGTGAACCCGCCGCCTTTCGCACTTGCAGAGTGGATCAGTTCCGCGCCCGACGTGATGAACAGGTCTGCCGGGTCTTCGCCCTTGAACGCCTCGATAAGCGCCTCGTCTGCGATGCAGACTTTTGGAGCCGCCTCCAGCGATGCGCCGATACGCTTCTCCCGGCGTTCAACTTCCAGCGCGCCTGTCACGACGCGGCGGACGGTGAAGATCTTCGCCCAGCGAGCGGCAAGGTCTGCATTCAGCCAGCCTTCCGGCGTTTCCGGGAATTGCAGGAGGTGTACGGATTCTGCGCTGGATTTCAGATGGCTTTCCAGGAAGGCCTCTTCCATCGTGAACGGCATCACCGGCGCCAGCCAGGTTAGCAGGCGCTCTAGAACCGCGGCCATGACGGTGCGTGCCGCGCGGCGTCGATTGCCATAACTTGCCGTTTTGTCATCCCAGGCGGACACGGTCTCAAAGCGAGGGTCGCAATAGAGACTGTCCTTGCGGATGTCAAAATAGACCGCCGACAGGTCCACGCCGCAGAAATTGATCAGCAGCGCCATGATGCGCTTGAAGTCATACACCGTGTAGGCCGCGCGAATTTGCTGATCGAGTTCGGCCAGGCGATGCAGCACCCAGCGCTCAAGGCTAGGCATGTCTTCCTTCGGCAGGGCCTCGTCTTCCGTCCAGCCATCCAGCGCGCCGAGTAGATAGCGCACCGTGTTGCGCAGCTTGCGATAGGTCTCGACCGAGCCCTTGATGATCTCGTCAGATATGCGCAGGTCTTCGGTATAGTCGCCCGAAGCCGTCCAGATACGGAGGATCTCGATACCATACTGCTTCTGAATTTCTTCGGGCTCGATCGTATTGCCGATCGACTTCGACATTTTCTTGCCCTGGGAGTCGACGATGAAGCCGTGCGTCAGAACCTGTTTGTAAGGCGCCATACCGCGCGTGGCGCAGCACTCCAGCAGGGATGACTGGAACCAGCCTCGGTGCTGGTCAGAGCCTTCCATGTAGAGATCCGCCTGCCCGGTTTCCGGGTCGATGATGCCGCGCTCACGCAAAGCAAAGGCATGCGTCGTGCCGCTATCGAACCAGACGTCCAGAACGTCCGTCACCTTGTCCCACTCATTGCCCGACAGGCCGAGCGGGCTCAGGAAGTCTTCCGCCGGTGTATCGAACCAGGCTTCAACACCACCCTTGGCAATGGCGGTCTTGATCGCGTCATTCAACTGGTCGGCTTGCTCTTTCGGCAAGGCAGCCGTGTGCGGCTGGCCATCCTTGTTGACGAAGATGGTGATCGGCACGCCCCAATTGCGCTGGCGGGAGATCAGCCAGTCCGGCCGTCCCTCGACCATGGACTGCAGGCGGTTGCGGCCAACCGCCGGGAAGAATTCCGTGTCTTCGATGGCTTTCAGTGCATTCTCACGCAGCGTCTTGCCGTTCGGGCCGGGCTTGTCCATCGAGATGAACCATTGCGGCGTCGCACGGCGGATCACCGGCGCTTTCGAGCGCCAGGAGTGCGCATCGCGGATCGTCGTCATGCCGCGCGCCAGCAGATTGCCGCTCTCGGCCAGCGCCTTGATGACTTCCGGGTTCGCCTTGCCCGGCTCGCCGCGTTTCTTGCCGCTGGTGCGGATAATGTCCATGCCGCCAAAGCGCGGCACGGCGGGGGTGTAACAACCGTCGGGGTCGACGATCTGGCGGATCTCCTGCGTCGTGCGGCCGGACTCGACCCAGACATTGAAGTCGTCCTCACCATGCGCAGGCGCGGTGTGTACGAAGCCTGTACCGGCATCGTCGGTGACGTGATGGCCTGCCATTAGTTGAGATTGGAAAGCGCTTTCGCCGCCCCCCCAAAACTCCAAGGCCCAGTCTTGCCCCTTAAACGGATGGTCCAATCCATCGGGCTCAATTTCATCGCCTGGTGAGACAGACCTTAATCTGGTCAGTTTCGTAATTTTCGCATCGGCTGCAACTTTGGCGGCGAGTCCATCGGCGAGCAAGAGACGTTCCCCAACCTCTGCATAAGGAGGGAATCCCAATTCTTCTTCAGACATCACTTCATCGATGCGATATAAGCCGTATTCAATGTCTGGATTGTAGCTAACCCCTTGGTTCGCAGGTATTGTCCAAGGAGTGGTTGTCCAGATAACGACGTAAGCATCCATCAGGCCGTCGTCTTCCAGTTTACTAGTCCCAGATACTCGAAACTTCACCCAGATCACCGGCACTTTGCGGTCCTGGTATTCGACTTCCGCTTCGGCGAGGGCGGTGCGCTCCACAGGGCTCCACATGATCGGCTTCGCGCCGCGCACGAGAGAGCCAGTCATCGCCATGCGCAGGAATTCGCCGACGATAGAGGCTTCGCTTTCGAACTTCATGGTGAGGTAGGGATTGTCCCATTCGCCCTCGATGCCGAGTGCGCGGAATTCGGCCTTCTGGATATCGACCCATTTTTCGGCATAGGCGCGGCAGGCGGCGCGGAACTCTCCGGGCGGCACGTCGTCCTTCGTCTTGCCTTTGGAGCGGAATTCTTCTTCCACCTTCCATTCGATGGGCAGGCCATGGCAGTCCCAGCCCGGCAGATAGGCGGCATCGAAGCCTGCCATCTGGTGGCTGCGGACAATGATGTCCTTGACGATTTTGTTCATCGCCGTGCCTAGGTGAATGTGACCATTAGCATAGGGCGGGCCATCATGAAGGATCCACTGCTCAGCCCCGCGCGCCTTCGCATCGGCACGCATCTTTTCGTACAGTTTCAGATCATCCCAGCGTTTGATCCAGTCGGGCTCGCGCTTGGGCAGGCCGCCTCGCATCGGAAACTCGGTGGAAGGCAGGAACAGCGTATCGCGGTAATCGCGGGCAGTCAGGGAATCGGTCATTTCGGGCCTATGGCAGTTTTGGCGTGTTTTACGGAAATGCCGGGCAATGGCCACGGCTTTTTTCATGTTTGCAGAGCATGACTTCCCGGCTTCGCGGCCCCGTCAAACGGGTCAGCGCGCAGCCGGGCGGCTAATTCGTATGCAGCAAATCCGTGCCATGCCGCTTGCCTAGCAGCACAGACTTAAGAAGTCACTATTGCGGCGCATCTTCGGAAATCGCCATCAACCGGTCGGAAACCTTGCCGCACAGCAGATGGAAAACATTGGCATTCTCTATCAGATTTGCCCAGGTGACCCCGTTGTCCAGGATGACATAGCGCGAAACATGCACCGTATTGTCGTCCGCCTTGTAGAGAGACACCGCCGCATAATCCCGGTCAATGTCCATAACATCGGCCACACTGACCCGCGAAGAATAGACGGCCATGAACTCAATGCCCCGGCAATCCGTCCCGCCAGCGCCGGCACAGACCGTATAGGCGCCGAAGGTCATTCCATCCGGCATCTGCCCGAAAACAAAGGGTGCCCCCTCGGCATTCTTGCCGGCGGCCATGAAAGACGCGCCCAGATCATCCAGCATCAGCTTCAGATCATCCACAGTCACGGAATGAACGAGGAAATAAGGGGAGCGCTTCGGTTCAGTGGAGACATCAGCGCGCGCTGGCGCACACATCGCCAGCACAATCCCTGCACTCATCACCTGCTTGAACACGCCCGCACCTCTGCCTTCTCTACCCCCAACGCTTACGAAGTGAATGCGGCAGCGGTTTGGCGAAATTGGTGGCTTATATGGCCTTCAACCGGGATTTCGCCTCGATCACGTCCCGGCCCATCTGGTCAATCATCAGGTCGACCGTGTCGAATTTCAGCTCAGGTCGGAGATAGGAAACCATCTCCACCTCCAGCCAGGCGCCATAAATATCGCTGTCAAAATCAAAGATATGCGTTTCAAGCAGCGGGTCGCGCAGACCTGTGGTGGGCGTGCGGCCAAAATTGGCAACGCCATCAAGCCAGTCTCCCGCGCGGTCGACCCGCGCACGCACGGCATAGACGCCATGCTTTGGATGCACCAGTTCCCCCATCTGCATGTTCGCCGTCGGGAAACCGAATTTCCGGCCATTGCGCTCGCCCGACACAACCGGGCCGTCGGCGATCCAGTTATAGCCGAGTATGTCCGCCGCGACTTCCGGCTCCCCCGCTCTCAGAGCTTCGCGGATCGCGGTGGAAGATGCCTTGGCCTCATGCTCCTGCACTTCCTCGACAATGGTCACCCCAAAGCCGAGCGCGCGTCCGAGACTGGAGAGTCTTTGCGCATGCCCCATTCGGCCGCGGCCAAAGCGAAAGTCAAAGCCGACAGCGACATGGCTGATACCCAGCCCCTCGACCAGAACCTGGCGGACGAACTCCTCATCCGTCTTTGCAGCCATTTCGCCATTGAACGGCAGCTCAAAGACCGAATCCGCGCCAAGCGCCAGAATGGCCGCGTCGCGGCGCTCGGGTCGCAAAATCCGGAAGGGCGGATCGCCGGGGCGGAAATAGGCGCGTGGAGGTGGCTCAAACGTCGCCACCGAGAACTTCCCGCCGCCAGCCTTCTCTGCAGCCGCAATGACGGCGCGGTGGCCAATGTGCAGACCATCAAAATTGCCCAGCGCGATGGACGCCCCCCGCGCGATTCCTGGCAATCCGCGATAGTCTGCATAGATCGTCATTATGCGTCCCGGCGGGGCGCTACGACTTCGGCTTCGCCGGTGATCACCCGCTTGCCGTCGACCGTGCACTCAACTTTCAACGTGACGCGATTGCCGCGATCTTTCTTCTCGGCCACTTCGGCACGCACCGTCACTTCGTCACCAATGTGAACGGGGCGTTTGAAGCGCATGGACAGTCCGATGAAGATGGCACCCGGTCCCGGCAGATTATTGCCCAGAATGCCCGAAATGTAGCTGGCGGTCAGCGCACCATGGGCGATACGTTTGCCAAAGACAGTCTTCGCCGCGAACTCGTCGGACATGTGAAGCGGGTTGAAATCCCCAGACACTTCAGCAAAGCGCTGAATGTCGTTTTCGGTGATGGTATGCACGGTCTCATGGGCCATGCCGATCTCAAGATCTTCGTACTTATATCCGGTGAATGCGCTCATCCGACTCGGGCTCCTGATTGTTTTCCGGCAATTTCGTTACACGCTGCAACGCAGCGCGTCACCATCTGAGGCCAGTCATCGCGTAAGTCGCGGTCTCCCCATAGTCCGCCAGCAGGTCAGTTACCTCGGCTTTGAAGTCTTTTCCATGCTCCTTCAGGCCGGTACCGACATACAGCCGGTCGAGGCCCTGCTGACGCGCGCCGCGCATATCTGTTGCCGGGCTGTCCCCAATGCACAGGATGCGAGATTTGTCGGCGGCGGCTTCGCCCAGACGCTCAAGACAAAGCTGATAGATCGCCGTGTGCGGTTTTCCAGGATAGATCACCTCTCCGCCGAGATCCTCGTAGATCTCCGCCAGCGCGCCCGCGCACCAGAGCAGCTTGCCGCCAACACGCACTTGCTTGTCAGGATTGGCGCAGATCATCGGCAGTCCTTTGTCCGCACCCGGCTGCAACTCGTCGCGATATTGAGACGGGTGATCGCGCAGCTGATCCCGCAGACCGATGCAGAGCAGCATGTCTGCCTCTTCTGGTTCGCCAAAGGTCAGGTCCAGACCCTCATAAAGGAACTTGTCGCGCTCCCAGCCGGAATCGGCTCCCATACGCCAGATTATCTTATCGCGATGGCGCGACAGAACGGTACGTGTTGCATCACCAGAAGACACGCAATCATCATAGACGGTATCCGGCACCCCCAAGGGCTTGAACAGGTCCACAACTTGCGCCTTGGGAACCGGTGCGTTGGTGATTAGGCAGACCTTGCCGCCGCCCTTGCGAAAATTGGTCAGCGCATCGCAAGCCTCATCAAAGGCCTGACGTCCATTGTGGATGACACCCCAGACGTCGCAAAGAATGGCGTCATAATGGCTCGCGATCTCGGACAGTCCGCCCGGAAACTTCAAATCAGTCATGTCTGCGAGGTAGGCTCAGCCGCCTTACGGGTCAATCGCCGATACCGCAGGCCTGTGCCGGCAAGGGGTTCAGCCGCCAGTGCAATGCGGTCGGGATCGCGATATTGTGCGCGTAGAAGCAGCCCTTGAGGCGCGTCAGATGTCCGAAACCGTCATCAGAGATCAGATCAGGCCTGTAATTGCAGGACAGCAAATTCGCGGCGTGCGTATCCGGATCACCCATGCGGACTTCCAGCAGCATGTGGTTGGAGCCGGTTTTGATCATTACGGTTTCGGCTTCCACCGCGCCGAACTCACACCCTTCCAGCGTGCCCCATGTGCCATCGGTCAGCTTGATGCCGGGGTCCAAGTCCGAAACAATGCTGAGATCCAGCAGGACAACGCCTTCTTCCATATTCTGAAGCGCTTCGGGGGCCTCAAACTCCACCGGTCCCGGCAGGTCTGCTGTAATCACCTGCACTATGGGGGTCTCTGCTGCCGCGAAGCCGCAAAGCCCCATCATCAAGGCAATCGGAATAAGTCGCGTCATGTCCACCTCCACATCAGGTGGCAGCAAACATCAGGAATGGGGCAAATTCAGGGAGCGACCAGGATCAGCCGAAACTCGACAGGCGCTGAACCATTTCCTGTGGCGGCGCGGTTTCTTCCATCAGAGAGGTCTTGATCGGACGCGGCGCGCCGAAGACATGGCCTTGGCCGTAAGGAATGTCGTATTCCAGAATTTCGACCACGCTGGCCTCGTCTTCCATCTTCTCGGCCACCATGGTGATGCCATAGCGTGAAAAGACAGCGCTGACTTCGTCACCTTCGAGGCGGCGATTGATGGACGAAACAGGACGCGGGCCGGACGGATCACGCAGCTGCTCGATCAGCGACGTGCCATTCATTTTCACAAAGCGCACGCCGGCAGACTGCAGGCGCGGCAGGTCCAGTTCCAGATTGTCGGCATGGTCGATGGAAAAGCGGAAGCCAAGTGCCGTCAGCTTGTCCATATTATCGCGCATGGTCCGCGACCGCATTTCGAAGCGGTCTGCGCGGATCTCAAAGATCACGGCACCTGAGAGATCGCGATTCTCGGTCATGAACTCCAGAAACATGGGGAAGAAGGTCGCATCTTCCAGCGAGGAGGCCGCAATGTTGCAGAACACGCCAACGCGGCGGTCCCGCTCCGCCAAGCGGCGCACAATCTGCACGCAACGGAACAGGGTGAAATTATCAATGATGCCCATCAGCTTTGCGCGGCGGGCGGCATCCAGGAACTCAGCGGGCAACAACAGGGAGCCATCCGGACGGCGCAGGCGCGTGAAGCCCTCATAGAAGGAGACCCGGCGCTGCGGCAGCGACACGATGGGCTGAAGGTGTAAATCCACCCGACCATCCTTCAACGCGTCGCGCACATCGCGCAGGACAGCATCCTCTTCCGGCGCGACGACAGCATTCGTGCTGGTTTCTGCCAGCTTGTGCTCAAAGCTGCGCGACAGGCGGTCAATCAGGCTTTCCAGCTGTTTCATCTCAGAAACAAGGGCATCACGGCGCTCTGTCAGCTCATGCTTGATCGTAGTTTCGACAGCTTCGGTACGGGCTTCGACCACATCCATGCGCTCATAATTGTCGCGAACGCTCTTCTCGACGCGATCCATACGCTCGTCCAGCTCCTTCGTGGAGTTGGAGGATTTCACCAGAATATGAACCTGCCCAAGCAAGGCGGTGACAACTGCCCCGCCCACAATGGAAAGCGGCAGGCCTACATCCGTCAGCGTGAAGATGCCGTAACCCGCGGCGCCCCCAATGGCTACGTACAGAAGGAACAGGACAAAAGTCATATGGTCAGCACCCAATACAATCCATCAACGTTAACAGATAGGCCCAATTGGTTAACGAATTACATGGAAATGAAGGAATTCGCCGAATGCAGCAATCCTGTCACATCACCGTTGCCAACCTGTCACACGCCATATGAAGCTCAGCATGGCAGCCACAGCGCACATGGACAAGCCGCAAGCTGAGCGATACCAGTGGATAGATAGAGCCTGGAACCACCGGTCTGTGGCCATCTGATTGGCCAGAGCGGGGGCATCCCGGGGGAGACTGGGGTTCTGTGGAAACGCAGAACCCCGTCGTTTTTCTGGCAAAATTTTAATCCTGAATCACAAATTTTGGCGTTTTCAGTGGCCACCCCGATTCGCAGTTCAGAATCACATCGACATCTCCGGCGAACTCTTCGGCCTGGTTCGCGCCGCACGGCTCCAGCACAATACGATGACCTTCATAATCCACCCAATACCCGACCCGGCTGGACCGTGATTCGATCTTGGTGACCTGCAAATCGCCCGTATTGAAGACGATTGCCCGCTCTTCATCTTCTCCGGGCAACAGCGCCAGCAGCGCCGCATCAAATCCGCCCGCTGGCCGGTCTTCGACAAAGGTCAGCGCGTCGGAAACCTCATAAGCCAAATTCAGCGCGCCGATGAACGCGCCCGTGCCGGAAGGACCGCCGACGGGCAAGCTGCCCTCATGCCCTGCCCGCCAACTCGCATTGCGAATTTCGTCGAGCCCCTCAGTGCCCTCCGATCTCAGCGAGAACAGCATGACGGCATCCATGTTGCGCAGATCATCGCGGCTGAGGGCGTGACTGATCCCGCCCGGCGCGCCGAACAAAACGCGTTTGCCCCCGGCCATGACCAAAGCACAAGAGGCGATCTCTTCCAGCCCCTTGCAAGGTAAAATGGCGAAATCGGTAGATTTGACCTGAGGCTCCGCCACAGATTGCACTTCAGGCTCATCGCCTGACCGGGCAGCCTGACCACAGCTCACGCACGTACTGGCTATTGCGACCAGCAGAAGATCTTTCCACCGCATGAAAAATTCCCCCACGCTACCCGATGACGGTCTCGCCTGGTTCCCTTACGATTTCGTTCTCAATGGTGCCCACGCCATCAATCTCGCACCGCACCCTGTCGCCCGCCTTCAACCATTTTGGCGGCGTATGCCCCGCCCCGACACCGGAGGGCGTTCCGGTGAAGATCAGGTCACCTGGCTCAAGCGTGAAAGCTGCGGTCAAATGCGCAATCTGGGCAGGGATGTCATGGATCATGTCACGGACCTGCCCCGTCTGGCGCAATTCATCATTCACGAAGCAGCGCAGCTTTACCGAGGCCAGATCGCTGATCTCATCCGGCGTCACAATGGCCGGACCAAAGGGCGCGTGCGTATCGAAGCCCTTGCCCATGATCATGGTCTGGCTGGCCTTTTGCCAGTCACGAACCGAATAATCGCAGCCGACACAGAAGCCGGCAATGATCTCCATGGCCCGCTCTCTCGGTACATGCCGGCCCCGCTTGCCGATGACGGCGACCAGTTCGACTTCATAGTCCAGCTGATCGGAAACTTTCGGTAGATGCACCTGACCGTTCGGAGCGTTCGCCGCTGTCGCCTGCTTGTTGAACCATTTCTGCACCTGCGGGCTTTTTGTATCTATGAAACTCACGCTCTCGGCAGCGTGGGCAGCATAATTGACCCCGATGCCCAGAATTTTCCGTGGCCGCTCGACAGGTGCCAGCAGCTCAACCTCTGACAGCAGGATCGCCGCTTCGTCGGATGCTGTAGCGGTCAAAGCGCCTTGCAGGGTGCGCGCAGTTGTCGGGCGCACGACATCGCCCTCCAGCAAGCCATATCGGGGGCCGTCAAGCCCTTCATATCTGACCAGTCTCATACCGTTACCCTCCTGTCACACTTTTTCCTCAAACCCATTGCAAAGCGTTCTTGAGCCGTTGTGATGACACTTGGCAAGGGCTAGGCAGAAAGCTTGTAGAGGGGAAGCCAGAATGGATCTCGGCGTACGCGCTCAGGAGAGCTCGCTCAGAAATATTTTTGGCCCCAGTGACCAGCTGTGCATGCCACCTTACCAGCGCAGCTATTCCTGGGGAGAGCGCGAAGCAGGCGAACTGCTGAATGATCTTCTGGATGCAGCAGAGAGTGAAAAGCCGCACTTCATTGGAGCGGTTGTGCTGAACAAGAGCGCCGAGGAAGGTATCCTGGAAATCGTTGACGGTCAGCAGCGCCTAACGACGCTGACCATTCTTCTGGCCGTTCTGCGGGACCTTGAAGAAGACAAGGCGCGCAGCGCAGACCTTCACTCCCTGATTGCAAATGAGGCCCGCCCCTTGCTGGGCGAAGCAGCCAGTTGGCGACTGACACTGAACCATATGGACGGCCCTTTCTTCCGGCATGCCATCCAGACACCAGGCGCTACACTGACGATTGAATCCGAACCGGGCGAGAGCGAAAGCCAGCAGCGGATGGTACAGAATGTCAAAGTCTTCCTGAAGCGTTTGCGCGCCTTGTCGAAAGACAAGCGGCATGAATTGTCCGAGGTCGTCATGAATGGATGCGCACTGGTAAGAGTAGTCGTTGCGGACAAGGAGCAAGGCTTTACAGTATTCCGTGTTCTGAACACACGCGGGAAGGAACCTGATGCGCACGATATCATCAAGACGGAGCTGTTCCAGCGCGCCAAGTTTGATGTCAAGGATGCCGCCTTCTACTCCGAGCGCTGGTCAGAGCACGAAGCAATCCTTGGCGGCGCGGCCTTTGATGATCTGCTGCGCCAGATCCGCTCCATCTATGACAAATCCTCCAAAGGCGAATTGATTTCAGCCTTCCTCAAAAACGTCATCCCCAAAGTGACGCCGCACAAATTTCTCGATGACATTCTTCCCCGCTATGTCGAGGCCTACCAATTGGTCACGACGGCGAAACTGCCGAATGGTGAGCATGCGGCATATATCAGCGACAAGTTGAACCAGATGCGCGCGTTGGATCAGGCAAGCTGGCGCGCCCCGGCGCTGAAATTCCTCGTTGAGCGCGGTGTGGATGATCCGGATGCGCCAGACTTTTTCAACAAGCTGGAACGCCTGGCCTATGTCATCATGCTGATCCTGCCTGACAGGGACCAGCGCAACAAACGCTTTAACAAGGTTAGCGAGAACATTGGCAATAAGCGCGTTCTGAATGGCCGCAACAGCCCCTTCATCATCAGCAAGGATGAAGCTCGACGCGCCTTTGAGCGTCTGCATGGCCGCTTCGCCACCTTCGGCCAGCGACGCGCCATGGCCCTTCGCCTCAATGCTGCGCTGGATGGCGGTTTCACCATCGCGCCGGAATCGGACGCCACGGTAGAGCATGTGCTGCCGCGCAATGTGCATGAAGACAGCCACTGGATGATCACTTGGCCTGACCCCGCGAAGCGACGCGAACAGTGTGACACGCTGGGCAATTTCGTGCTGCTCACCAACAAGGTGAATCAGAAGGCAGACCGCCTGGACTATCGCGCCAAGAAGGAAGTCTACTTCAATGGCGGCGGCGGCGAAGCCTTTGCCCTCACCCGCGACCTGATCGATCAGGATGCCTGGACATCCGAAGTTGTGCGCAAGCGGACCGAGAGGCTGGCAGAAATCCTGATGCAGGAATGGACTCTGCAGCAATACCTCTAGAAAGGTTTCCCTAGGGAGCCCCCTAGTCGAATGTGTGTCGGACGCTTAGCCTGACACCAATAATCGACAAAGGGAGTTTCACATGAGCCTGTTCGACCTGACTGGCAAAACCGCAATCATTACCGGGTCCTCCCGCGGCATTGGTAAAGCCATCGCGGAACAGATGGCCGAGCAGGGCGCGAAAGTCGTCATCTCCTCCCGCAAGCCCGGCCCATGCCAGGAGGTCGCCGCCGCCCTGAACAAAAAACATGGCGACGGCACCGCAATTTCGATCCCCGCCAATATCTCTTCCAAGGAAGAGTTGGCCCATCTTGCGGAAGAGACCCGCAAGGCCTTTGGCCAGATCGACATTTTGGTCTGCAACGCAGCATCGAACCCCTATTACGGACCGCTGGAAGAGATTGATGATGAATCCTTCCAGAAAATCCTGAACAACAATATCATCTCCAATCACTGGCTGATCCAGCTCGTCGCGCCGGAGATGAAAGAGCGCAAGGATGGCGCGATCGTTATCATTTCATCCGTGGGCGGCCTGAAAGGCTCCAACACGATTGGCGCTTACAACATCTCCAAGGCGGCCGATTTCCAACTCGCCCGGAATTACGCCATCGAGCTTGGCCCACACAATATTCGCGTAAACTGTGTTGCGCCGGGCCTGATCAAGACAGATTTCGCCCGGGCTCTTTGGGAGAATCCTGATCTTGTCACCCGTATTGAAAAAGGCACACCCATGCGACGGATTGGTAACCCGGAAGACATTGCGGGGGCGGCGGTGTTCCTGTCCTCAAAGGCTGGTGCCTATATGGCCGGTCAAATGATCGTCGTCGATGGCGGCACAGTGATTGTTTAAATCATGCATCTGACAGACAAACCTGAAAACAGCCCTGCCGAGGAAATCAATTTTGACACCTTCCGGCAGGTAGACATTCGCATCGGCACAATTCTGGAGGCGGCGCCGCTGGAAGGCGCACGCAAACCGGCAATCCGCCTAAAGATAGATTTTGGGCCGGGTGTTGGCATCAAGAAATCCTCTGCGCAGATTACGGTGCACTATGAGTGTGATGCTTTGGTCGGCAAGCAAGTAGCGGCAGTCGTCAACTTCCCACCACGCCAGATCGGCAAGTTCATGTCTGAAGTTCTGACGCTCGGGTTTCCGGACTCCTCTGAAGACATCGTTCTCTTTTCACCCGACCAGCCTGTCCCAAACGGAGCCCGTCTCGCATGACATCGCAAAAACTCTCAAAACAGGCCGAAGCGTTTCTGACCAATCTGCAGAATGGCACCTGGCAGCCACCTATCGGCCTGCGCAATCTCGGTATCAGACCGGATCTGTGGCTGAAGGAATTCTCCTATGGCTATACGCGCTATGAGTGGCCAAATACCGGCGACCGAGACATCAGCGACAACCGCGCCTTTGGCGGCTGGATCGCTGGATTCTCAGACCACATTGTTTCCATCACGATGGCCAGTGCCCTGAACGATCAGGAATGGTTCACCACCATGGAACTGCAAACCCGCATTCTAAGGCCCGTCGGCCATGGCCTGATCACGATTGAGGGCCGTCTAGTCAGCCGGGGACGCACAACGGGGCTTGTTGAAGCCGACTGGAAGGATGAGGGTGGACGATTGCTCGCGCGCATCACCGCCGCAAAGGCGATCCGGTCAATGGAAGAGCTTCGTCCGGAGGCTTCCACCAGGTGACAAGGCAGCTCATGATGCAAGTCTGACAGAAGCCCTCAGCCCCCGCATGGGGCTTGTCTTATGGCAATAACAGGCAGGCGTCTCCATAGGAATAGAAGCGATATTCATTCTCTATGGCGTGCGCATAGGCGGCCTGCATAGTGTCTGTTCCCATCAGGGCACAAACCAGCATGAACAGGCTGGAGCCCGGCAGATGGAAGTTCGTCATCAGCGCATCCGTGGCCCGCACGGCATCCCCCGGCTTCAGGAAAATGTCAGTTGGCCCTGTGGCCGCATACAAGATACCCTCCGCATCCACACAGCTTTCCAGCGTTCGCATGGCTGTCGTACCCACTGGGACAACACGATGCCCTTCCTGCCGCGCCTGGTTCAGAAGGGTTGCCGTTTCAGGGGGCAGCCGCCGCCACTCTTCATGCAGGCGGTTTTCCTGCAAATGCTTTTCTTCAAGTGGCTTGAATGTGCCTAGCCCGACATGCAGGCGCACCGTCTGACGCGACAGCCCGGCGGCATCGATCTCTGCCAGCAAATGCGGCGTGAAGTGCAGGCCAGCCGTTGGAGCCGCGACAGAGGCCGCATCCTCGCCGGCAAACTTCGTTTGATATGTTTCCCGATCCCGGGCATCCGCAGGGCGACGCCGCGCGATATAGGGCGGCAATGGCATCGCGCCATGCGCGTCTAGCGCAGCTGTCAGGGCGTCACCAGAAAGGGAAAACCGCAATTCGATTTCGCCCCCCTCCATACGGTTTATGATGTCCGCTGAGAATCCATCTGCAAACTGAATGACATCGCCTTCCTTCAGCCGCCTACCCGGCCGCGCCAACGCGCGCCAGGTTTCCGCATCCATGCGCTCTGTCAGGTTCACATCGCAGCTGACATCCTGCCCCGTCTCGTCTCTCGCAGGCCGAACCCCTTTCAGCGCCGCAGGCAGCACGCGCGTGTCATTGAAAACCAGCACATCCCCGGCGGAGAGGTAATGCGGCAAATCCCGCACGCATGCATCTTCAAGACGCCCATCCCCATGCACGACCAGAAGGCGCGCCGAATCCTGCGGCTCGACAGGCCGCAAGGCGATCAGCCGCTCGGGCAGATCAAACTGGAAAGCTGAAAGATCCATTCGCCTTGCCCCGGGGCAGATGCAGGGGCCTAGTTCTCGACCACAGCCGGAACCGCCGGCATGTCACACACATGCGGCAAGTCACCTTCCTCAAGGTCAAGTGTCTCCGCGAAATCCTCTGTGTCGGTCCGCATCACCCAGGCCTTCGGGCGTTCGGCCGCCGGCATGTCAGCCGCCACGCTTGCGGAGGTCAGGATATCCGGATCCGTCACCAGGCCGTCGCGCGCATCCGGGCCCTTCTTCAGGGACATGACCACATCCTGGCCAGAGATTACCCGGCCCCATGCCGTGTACTCCTTGTCCAGATGATCCGCATAACCGCGCATCAGGAAGAATTGGGAATTACCGGAATTCACATTGTCGCCCAAGCGGGCCGTGGAAACGACCCCCTGGCAATGGGGTATCCAGCTCTCAACCGTCTCATTGCCAAAATCCTGTGCAATCCACAGCGGACGCGTGGCAATCGGGAAGCCTTTGATAAAGCCGCCCTCAGCATCTTCCGGATAGCCGATGGCGTATTCAAGCGGCATCTCTTCAGGCTTGCGCTGGAAGGTGAATTCGGCCTCGATATTCGGCAGGCCGGAGCCTTCGCCATTGATCGCACGAATGTCGCCGCCCTGCGCCATAAAGCCTTCAATCACGCGATGGAATTTCGTGCCCGAATATTTGCCAGAGCGAATGATCGTGGAAAACTGCTTGTAATGTTTGGGCGCAATTTCCGGGAAAGCCTCGATCACAACACGGCCCTTGGTCGTGTTGAAAATGAAGAGGTTTTCAGGGTCCACCGCGCGCCAATGCGCAGGGTCCGCCTTGGCTTCGGCCACAGTATATTGCGGGGTTGCCTCGCTCGCCGCGCTTGCATCTTCCGTAGTTTCTGCCGCAGCTGTCAGGGCGAGGGCGGAGGCGGCAAGCGCGATGGCAACCAGTTTCATTTTTCGTATTTCTCCAAGAGAGCCTTTTTTATTTCAGGCGTTACAAAAGGCGTAATGTCGCCGCCAAGACTCGCGATTTCCTTCACGAGCCGGGAGGCAACCGCCTGATGCCTAACATCGGCCATCAGAAACACGGTTTCAATCTCGGGATTCAGTTGCTCGTTCATGGCGGTCATCTGGAACTCGTACTCGAAGTCCTGAACGGCCCTGAGGCCCCGCACGATAATCTGCGCGCCACTGGCCTCCGCAAACTTCATGAGCAGGCCATGCATCGGCATAACCTTGATCTCAGCCAGCCCCGGCCCATTCAGCTTTGCACATTCGGACTGAACCATTTCCACCCGTTCTTCCAGTGAGAAGAGCGGTTTCTTGGCTTCATTGACGGCAACGCCGATAATGAGCGTATCAACCAGTTTGCGGGCCCGACCGATGATATCGACATGCCCGTTGGTCGGAGGATCGAAAGTTCCTGGATAAAGTCCGACACGATGCAATGGCCTGTCCTCCCAGCCTTTATGGTGTATGTGGAGGCGCGAGCTTATTCACCCGCGCCGTCTTCTGCACCATCCATAGCGGTTTCAGCGTCTTCCACAAGACGCGCGACCGAAACGACGCGCTCGCCTTCGGCGGTCCGGAGCACCCAGACACCGCCTGTCGAGCGTCCGGCAATGCGGATCTGCTCCACCGGTGTGCGGATCAGCTGACCTGCATCCGTGACCAGCATGACCTGATCGCCATCGCCGACCGTGAAGGATTGGGCCACTTTCTTGACAGGGCCCTTCTTCTTGTCGCGGCCCCAGATATTTTGGGCCACGAGGCCTTTACCGCCCCGTCCGGTAACGCGGTAATCGTAAGCGGACGAGCGTTTGCCCATGCCGTCATCGGCAATCGTCAGGATGAATTCCTCAGCGGCGCCAAGCTGGGCAATGCGTTCGGCGCTCAGCGCGGCCTCTTCGATGTGCTCTTCGCCCTCATCGTCAGACACCTCTTCCTCTTCGCCGGTTGCGGCCCGGCGCATGGCGGAGGCATGCTTCAGATAGGCACGTGCCTCTTCGGAGGTGACCTCGATATGGCGCAGGATGCCCATGGAGATGACTTCATCATCACCCCCGAGACGGATGCCCCGCACGCCGGTCGAATTCCGGCCTGCAAACACGCGCACATCCGTCACCGCAAAGCGAATACACTGGCCAAGCGCTGTCGTGAGCAGGATATCGTCATTTTCGGTACAGATCTTCACGGAAACGATACCGTCGCCATCATCCAGCTTCATGGCAATCTTGCCATTGCGGTTGACGCGGATGAAGTCTGACAGCTTGTTACGGCGAACAGTGCCCGTCTTGGTAGCGAACATGACGTCCAGTTCATTGCGGGACTCGTCGTCCTCCGGCAGCGGCATGACGCTCTCAATGCGCTCATCAGCGGCCAGGGGGAAGATGTTGACCAGCGCCTTGCCGCGCGAGTTCGGCCCGCCCATGGGCAGACGCCAGACTTTCTCCTTGTAGACCATGCCGGCGGAGGAGAAGAACAGCACTTCAGTATGCGTTGTGGCCGAGAACACGTTCACGACGAAATCCTCGTCCTTCATGCTCATGCCTGAGCGGCCCTTGCCGCCACGATGCTGCGTCCGATAGGTCGAGAGTGGCGTGCGCTTGACGTAGCCGCCATGCGTCACGGTCACAATCATGTCTTCGACCTCGATGAGGTCTTCGTCTTCCATATCGACACCGCCGAATGCGAATTCGGAGCGGCGCGGCACGGCGAATTTGTCCTTCACCTCATTCAGCTCGGCGCGGATGATGTCCAGAACACGCGGACGCGACCGCAGGATATCCAGATAATCGGCAATCTTTTCAGACAGACCTTTGGCCTCATTGCCGATCTCGTCACGGCCGAGGCCGGTCAGGCGGGACAGTTGCAGGGCCAGGATGGCACGGGCCTGCTCATCGGACAGATAGATCGTGTCGCCTTCGCCCTGGCGGGTTCGACGGTCAGCGATAAGGTCCAGCAGCGGGCCCATATCCATGATTGGCCAGGCCTTCGCAAGCAGGGCTTCGCGGGCGGCGTTGGGATCAGGCGAATAGCGGATGATGCGGATCACTTCATCAATGTTCGCCACGGCCATGGCGAGACCGACGAGGACGTGAGCCCGGTCGCGCGCCTTGTTCAGCTCGTGCTTGGTTCGGCGAACAACGACTTCCTGACGAAATGCAATGAAGCAATCGAGCACCTTGCGGAGGTTCATCAGCTCCGGTCGGCCGCCATTCAGGGCCAGCATGTTCACGCCAAAGCTCGTCTGCATCTGGCTGAAACGATACAGCTGGTTCAGCACGACTTCGGCGCTGGCATCCTTTTTCAGCTCGACCACGACACGGATACCATTCCGGTCAGACTCATCGCGCAAATCCGCAATGCCTTCGATCCGCTTCTCGCGCACGAGTTCGGCAATCTTGGTGATCATCGCCGCCTTGTTCACCTGATACGGAATCTCGGTGACGATGATGGCCTGGCGGCCATTCTTGGCCTCTTCAATATCGGTTTTGGAGCGCATGATGACGCTGCCACGGCCCGTCATCAGCGCCTTGCGGCTACCAGACATGCCCATGATCAGCCCGCCTGTCGGGAAGTCCGGTCCCGGCACGATCTCCAGCAGCGCATCATCATCCAGGGTCGGATCGTCAATCAGGGCCAGCGTCGCATCTACGACCTCGCCCAGATTGTGAGGCGGAATGTTCGTCGCCATCCCGACCGCAATACCGCCTGCGCCATTGACCAGCAGGTTGGGGAATTGCGCCGGCAGGACAATCGGCTCCAGCTTGGAGTCGTCATAGTTTTTCTGGAAGTCGACCGTATCCTTCTCGATGTCTGCGAGAAGATAGGTCGCCTCACGGGTCATCCGGCTTTCGGTATAACGCATGGCGGCCGGCGGGTCATTATCGATCGAGCCGAAATTACCCTGACCATCAACCAGCGGCACGCCCATGGAGAAGGGCTGCGCCATCCGGACAAGGGCGTCATAAATCGCGGAGTCACCGTGCGGGTGGTAATTACCCATCACGGCCCCGACGATGTTTGCCGATTTCTTGTAGGGCTTACCCGGCGTATTGCCGCCTTCGTTCATGGCGTACAGGATACGGCGGTGAACCGGCTTCAGGCCGTCCCGTACATCCGGCAGGGCCCGACTGACGATCACGCTCATCGCATAATCAAGATAGGAACTTTTCAGTTCGGATTCGATGGAAATCGGCTCAATGCCGTCCGGCAGGATCGCGCCACCTTCGCCACCATTTTCGGGGGTTTCCGGGTCGTCCGGCGTGGTCGTGTCGTCGCTCATGGAGAAGTCGTCCTGGCTACGGTGAATTCAAACGGGAATCACCTGTTCCGTTACAGGAATATGTCTAGCATCCCAGGCACGCGGAAACAAATGCCAGAGGGGCTAAAAAGGCAGTAAATACGGGGCAAAACGACCGATTCAGGGGCTTTTTCGCCTATTCCAGCGCGCCCACTGCGACAAGCCCCTCATGCACCACAATCTTGCGCTTTTCGAGCGCGGGATTGTCCACATCCATGTCCATATTCATAGCGAAGGCATAAGTGCCGGGCGCAGGACCATCAGTCTGTTCCAGCCAACCGACATACCAACCAATATCGGTCTCGCCCTCAACACGCTTCCACCCCGTCTTGGCATAGAGCGTCCAGCCTTCGCCCTGATCCGCCTGGATGATGGGAATGGCCTGCTCATAGGTGCGTGCGGACAGCGGCAATGTATGCGCCGCCAGCCGGGCCAGAAACGCCACCTGCTCGCGCGCAGATATCGCCAGCGGCCCGTTCAACCAGTAAGTCTGAATATCAGACTCGCTGCCCACGTCGGCATTTCCATAATCAAACTGCATGAGCCAATCATGCAGGATGGCACTGCCAATGCGCGGTGTCACAGTCTGATAGATCCACACTGTGGAGCGCTGGAACGCTGTGGCAAAGCTCTGGCTCTCATTCCAACCTGGCGAGAACCGCGTCTCGCCATCCCACTCAAACCACTCATCCGGGCCCGTCACAGCCCCAGTCTCAAGCGCGATCAGCGTGTGGGGTATTTTTGAGGTGGAAGCCGCGACGAACCGGCTTTCGGTCCGGTCGCCGCTCGTCTCCCATGTGCTGCCATCTTCAAGACGGTAGATGACGAGGGCAGCCGCCTCAGGCGTCAGCCCTTGCGCCACCAGCACCTCATCCAGCGTCTGCGGGCGCTCCGGCACAGCCTCACAGGCGCAGAGTAACGCCGTCAGTCCAAGAGCAAGGCCAAACAGATGCCGGGTCATGAGCCGCTCCTAGAACGGAATCTCGTCGTCGAGATCCTGGCTGAAGCTCTCCTGCGGGCCGCTCATCTGACGCGGACCGCTATTGCCGCCACCGCCCTGATAGCCGCCGAAATCATTGCCGGCAGACCGGCCGCCGCCTTCACCGCGGGCATCCAGCATGGTCAGCGTGGAATTGAAGCCACGCAGCACGACTTCGGTCGTGTAGCGATCCTGGCCATCCTTGTCCTGCCATTTGCGGGTTTCAAGCTGGCCTTCAATATAGAGCTTTGAGCCCTTCTTCACATAGTTCTGGACGACCCGTACAAGGCCTTCACTGAAGACGGAAATGCGGTGCCACTCGGTGCGCTCCTTGCGCTCGCCGGTGTTCTTGTCTTTCCAGGTTTCCGAGGTCGCGAGCGAGAAGCTGGCCACCTGGCCGCCATTCTGGAACTGGCGGACTTCCGGATCCTGCCCGACATTGCCGACAAGAATGACCTTGTTCACTGATCCTGCCATAATTCCATCTCCGATCTGGTATGTTTCGTTCTCGATTCGATTCTGCTTTTACTCTGCCCCGCAGAGCATGTCGCCCATAGCGCAACGAGATTCATGAGCCATCGACATGAAAATGCAGCAAGAAAACGATGTTCACAATTTGTTCTTGTCGTCAAGCTGGACTCAAGGCACACATAGGCCCTAGCAGATAAACATACACCGTTTCGCAACCGCAACGGTCTAAATACCATTCCAGAGAAACTCTATGGCCGAGTCCCCCTATATCCGCGTGCGCGGCGCCAAGGAACACAATCTCAAGAATGTCGACGTGGATATCCCGCGCGGCGAGTTGGTTGTGATGACAGGCCTGTCCGGCTCCGGCAAGTCCTCACTCGCCTTCGATACGATCTATGCCGAGGGCCAGCGCCGCTATGTCGAATCCCTGTCGGCCTATGCGCGCCAGTTCCTGGAGCTGATGCAGAAGCCTGACGTCGAGAGTATCGAAGGCCTGTCGCCCGCCATCTCGATCGAGCAGAAAACGACCAGCCGCAATCCACGCTCAACCGTCGGCACGGTGACGGAAATTTACGACTATATGCGCCTGCTCTGGGCGCGTGTCGGTGTGCCGTATTCTCCGGCCACGGGCCTGCCCATTGAAAGCCAGACCGTCAGCCAGATGGTCGACCGCACAATGGACCTGCCGGAAGGCACGCGCCTCTATCTGCTCGCCCCCATAGTACGCGGCCGGAAGGGGGAATACCGCAAGGAATTCGCCGAGCTTCTGAAGAATGGCTATCAGCGCGTGAAAGTGGATGGAGAGTTCCACGAACTCGAAAACCCGCCAAAGCTCGACAAGAAGTTCAAACACGACATTGATGTGGTCGTGGACAGGATTGTCGTGCGCGAAGGCATGGAGCAGCGCCTTGCGGAGAGTTTCGAAACCGCGATCGGCCTCGCGGACGGCATCGCGATTGGCGAATATGCCGATGTGGAAGAGGGCGAGACCGAGCCAAAACGCATCACCTACAGCGCCAATTTCGCCTGCCCGGTCTCCGGCTTCACCATTCCGGAAATCGAGCCGCGCCTGTTCTCCTTCAACAACCCGTTTGGCGCCTGCCCGACCTGTGATGGCCTCGGCGAGCAACTGAAAGTCGATGCGGGCCTCGTGGTCCCTGACAAGGATCTCGACCTGCTGAACGGCGCGATCGCGCCTTGGGCCAAGTCGACCTCGCCATACCAGACCCAGACGCTTCAAGCCCTGTCGGCCCATTACCGCTTCGATCTGAAGAAGCCCTGGAACCAGCTGCCAGAGGAAGTCCATAACATCATCCTGTTTGGCACTGGGGAGGATGAGGTAAAGTTCGTCTATGATGACGGTATGCGCCGCTATGAGGTGAAAAAGACGTTCGAGGGCGTCATTCCGAACCTGGAGCGCCGCTACCGCGAGACTGACAGCCAGTGGGTGCGCGACGAGATCGCGAAGTTCCAGGCCGCCGCCCCATGCCCGGCCTGTGGTGGCAAGCGCCTGAAGCCCGAAGCACTGGCTGTGAAGATCGACACGCTGGACATTTCAGATGCTGGTGCGTTCTCCATCAAGCAGGCCCATGAATGGTTCGCCCAGGTCTACAAATCGCTGACCAAGCAGCAGAACGAAATCGCCAGCCGCATCCTGAAAGAGATCAATGACCGTCTCGACTTCCTGAATGATGTCGGCCTGGAATATCTGACGCTCAGCCGCGCGTCCGGCACGTTGTCGGGTGGGGAGAGCCAGCGCATCCGTCTGGCCAGTCAGATCGGCTCCGGCCTGACGGGCGTACTCTATGTGCTGGACGAACCGAGCATCGGCCTGCACCAGCGCGACAATGATCGCCTGCTGGAAACGCTGAAGCGCCTGCGCGACCTCGGCAACTCGGTCATCGTTGTGGAGCATGACGAGGACGCGATCCTGACGGCCGACCATGTTATCGATATGGGCCCGGCCGCTGGCGTACATGGCGGTGAGATCATTGCCGAAGGCACGCCGGAAGAGGTGATGGCCAATCCGAAAAGCCTGACGGCAGACTATCTGAACGGCACAAAAGAAATCCCGATTCCGAAACGCCGCCCGGTCGAGAAAGCCAAGCGCAAGATCACCCTGAAGGGCGCAACCGGTAACAATCTGAAGAATGTTACCGCGACGATCCCGCTCGGTAGCTTCACCTGCATCACCGGCGTGTCTGGCGGCGGCAAGTCCACCCTGATCATCGAGACCCTCTACAAGGCGCTCGCCCGCAAGCTGAACGGGGCTTCCGCGCCCCCGCAACCTTATGAGAGCATTGAGGGCCTGCAGCATCTCGACAAGGTAATCGACATCGACCAGAGCCCGATTGGCCGGACACCCCGGTCCAACCCGGCAACCTATACCGGCGCCTTCGGCCCGATCCGTGACTGGTTTGCCGGACTACCGGAAGCCAAGGCGCGCGGCTATGCGCCGGGACGCTTCAGCTTCAATGTGAAGGGCGGCCGGTGCGAGGCTTGTCAGGGCGACGGCGTCATCAAGATCGAGATGCACTTCCTGCCAGATGTCTATGTCACGTGCGAGACCTGCAAGGGCAAACGCTACAATCGCGAGACATTGGAAGTTCTGTTCAAGGGCAAATCCATCGCAGACGTGCTGGACATGACGGTTGAGGATGCGGCGAAATTCTTCTCCGCCGTGCCTGCAATCTCTTCAAAGCTCGACACGCTGAACGAGGTCGGCCTCGGCTATGTCAAAGTTGGCCAGCAGGCGACGACGCTGTCCGGCGGTGAGGCGCAGCGCGTGAAACTCGCCAAAGAACTGTCCAAACGCGCTACCGGCAAAACGCTTTACATTCTGGACGAGCCGACCACCGGCCTGCACTTCGAAGACGTGCGCAAGCTGCTCGAAGTGCTGCACTCGCTGGTCGACACCGGCAATACAGTGGTGGTGATCGAGCACAATCTGGATGTCGTGAAGACAGCCGACTGGGTGCTGGATCTAGGGCCCGAGGGCGGCGATGGTGGCGGGCAGTTGGTTGCGGCCGGAACGCCGGAAGACATTGCCGCCTGCGAGGAAAGCTGGACCGGCAAGCATCTGGCCGAAACCTTCCGCCGTCAGGATGAACGCCGCGCGGCCCGCAACAAACGGGTGAGAGCCGCGGAGTCTGCCAAGACCAAATCGAAGCCCAAACCAGCCCCAAAACCCAAAGCCACCCCGAAGTCCAAGCCGAAAGCCAAGGCTGAGACCAAAACAGCTACTTCCACCAGGAAGCCGGCCAAAAGCACAGCAAAGAAAGCTCCAGCCAAGCCTACAGCGAAAGCGCGCAGCAAGAGCCCCGCCAAATAGCGGGCGCTCCTGCCTCGCGCTGTTTCAGTTCAGTCGATCAGCTGAAGGTCTTGTCCATTTCGGGATTGTTCACCCAGCTCGGGTCAGCCTTGGCCGCAAGCGCTGCCGGACCACCAAAAATGTGCATCAACGCCGCAGTAATGAACATGTAAAGCGCGCCAAAAATGATCAGAGGCAGAACAAATTGGGGCGTCATCATTGCTGACATCACAGCTGCAGGATCAGCATCCCCTTGCAGAGCAGGCACAAGAGAAACCAGCGCAAATGCCGCGAATGCGATATAAAGCACGACCAGCACCAACATGCTGAGCAGCATGATGACAATCCAGCTACCAACAATGGTCCACGCTTTGCCTTTGGTAACGCGCCAAGCTTCGCCCAACTGAATGGAATTGTCGCGAATGGTTAGCGCAGCAGCTGGCGAGAAGCGGGCGCAAAGCCAGAGCGCAAAGACCATATAGGCGAGGATTGCCACAAACATCAGCAGAACGGCAAACGCGGTCCCGCCATCGCTGCCCGATGAGGCGAGAAATGCGAGCAGTCCCGCAGGAACGATCATGACAATGATCAGCCCGACATAGAGTGCCAGAAAGATCCCGATCCAGATCAAGCCAATCAGCAGAAGCCGCCCCTCATCAGCGCCAAATCTGAGACTGAACCCTTCTGAACGCATGTAGCGACGCTGGCTGGCAGCTTCAAAAACCGTCCACAATGCAATGCCGCCAACCAGCGAGATGACGTAACCGATCATGATGCGACCGAAATTCTGCGTCAGCGCCGCATTAATGGCGCGCTCATCGCCAAACGTCGCCGGATTAAACATGGCGGCATAGTATGAGCCCATGAAATACCCGCTCAACACCTGTACCAGCAGGGAGCAAAGGCCATAGGCCAGGGCATATTTCCAAAGAAACCCTTTTGGGCCACCCGTGCGAGAAAAATGGTTCAGCGCATTGCCGAAGGTGAAGGGAAGATGTGTCATGCGTAAATCCTAATCGAATGCGCCCATCATGGCCTTATCGTCCACACTGCCGCGAGGATCATGACGCGCAGCGAAAGCTGCCGGCCCCGCCACAGCATGCATCAACAGTCCTGCCGCGAACATGCGCAGAAAAGCGTAAATGAAAAGCGGAATGAGAAACCCGGCACTCATGACCAGGGTCATCAGTTCCTCACCTGTCTGCAGGCTGTCGAGGTGGGGCATCATCAGCATGCCCATGGGAATCTGGAGTATCTGATCAATTACGGAAACGACCATACCACCGCCTATGGACCAGATCAGATAGGCCCCCAAAATAGGCCAGAAGCGTCCGCGGGAAACATTCCAGGCATCAAAGAAGCAGATGCGTCTTTCCTTGATGGTGAGTGCGAAACATGGCGCCAGCCGTGTCGCAAAGAAGACATAGGCGATGAACAGGATGAGCCACAAAAAGCCGCCCATCAGCATGGTCGTCATGACCCGGCCGACAAGACGGGGATCATCGTCCCCGGACAGGATCAGGGCGACGACATCCAACATGCCGCCCAGGAAGATAATGATGGGTACAAATGTGAAGACCAGCTGCAGGACATTCCAGAGCAGGCTGACAACCATCATTCGCAATTCATCGCCGCCAAAGCGCAGGAAAAAACGCTCATCCCGCACATAGCGCCGCTGACTTGCCGCCTGAAAGACAGACCAGATGACCCAGGCCCCGAAGGATCCCAGCACAATCCAGGGAAAAAGCGGTGCGAAAGATCCAAGGATCATGCGCAGAAAGGTAAAAAGCTCAACCTGATCAGGATCCATCTGGTCGAGCATCTCAATCGCATCTGCGAACGCGGCAAAAGAATCCTTGCTCAGGAAGATCAGGAGCAGGATGCCCAAGCTTGTCACTGCCGCATAGCTGACACCAAACAGCCAGGGGAATGAGTTCGCATGCGCGGCCCGCAGCGGGCTCGCGAGCGCTCCGTCAAATGTAAATCGGTTCACCACTCAAAGCCCCCTGATGACTCTTTCAGTCCCACATCACGATAAAACGCTTTGTGCTGTGGAGGCAATCACCCTGCCGGGGCTTGTTCCGGTTGCAAACGGCGCAAGGCCGCCACAGCCAGCCCATGGCCCGCCAGCAGAAACGGCACCAGCAACAACATGCCAACAAAACCGGAGAGGAATGACCCGACACCGCTCTGGCCCCAGATATTGTGCAGTGCCCAATTGATGAGAACGGCTATGGCAAAGGGCGCCACATGTGTCGCCAGCGCGGCAAGGGAAAGCGGGATAACATGGCCATTGGTCCATCCCCACGTGCGGAAGACCATGGTCTTCCGCGTGCTAATCGTGGCAGCACCGATCAGGAGCAAGCGGATCGCCATATAGCAAAGCGCCAACAGGCCAGCGAGGCAGGCCACAATTAACATGGCGCCATAGGCGCTGGGCAGCATGTCCACCAAAGCCTGCTGCACCACATCCGGCGGCGTATCCGCATCAAGGTCTGTGCGGCCCGAGGCTTTAAGCAGGATCCCCGGCAATGTGAGCAGGAAAAAGCCGATAAAGACGCCTACGAAGAGGAAAGCGACATAAACAGACAGATTGGCATGAGCCAGCCGCAAGCGATCACCGTGAGCTGTATCCAGCATCGCGCGATATGTGACGAGCGAAAACTCAATGCCGACCACGAAAACAACTAGCGCTGCAATGGCTGGCGCCGCATCTCCCAATGCAGATCCTGGCCCGACGGCAAAGGTGTAAACCCCGCCCGCGACGAGCAGGGCAAGCATGACAAACAGAGATGGACGCAACGCCTTGAACGCCAGCATCCACGCGTCTCTCACAAGGTCCAGAACGGGCAGTTTCCGAGTCATAAAGCCCTCCATACACACCTGATCCTGCTCTTGCCACGGTCAATGACGGCATAGGCCATCTTGACGCGACCGCACTTGCCCCGCACATCCGCGACATGAGCACTAAACCTATACATATAATCGGCGGCGGAATGGCTGGTTCCGAAGCTGCCTGGCAAGCCGCAAATGCGGGCGTGCCCGTCATTCTACACGAGATGCGCGGCGTGAAGGGCACAGACGCCCATCAGACGGACAAGCTGGCAGAGCTTGTATGCTCCAACTCTTTCCGGTCCGATGACCACGAGTCCAACGCTGTCGGCGTCCTGCATGAGGAAATGCGCCGGGCCAATGGCCTGATCATCCAGACGGCCGATGCCCATCAGGTGCCTGCCGGCAGCGCGCTTGCCGTGGACCGCGAAGGCTTTGCCGAAGCCGTTACCGCGAAGCTGGAAGCCCACCCAAACGTCACCATCGTGCGCGAGGAAATTGACGGCATCCCGCCGGAAGACTGGGACAACGTCATCATTGCCACTGGCCCACTGACCTCCATCAAGCTGGCTGAAGCCATCCACGCCCATACCGGCGAAGATGATCTGGCCTTCTTCGATGCCATCGCACCGATCGTCTATTTCGACTCCATCGACATGACCAAGGCCTGGCGCCAGAGCCGTTATGACAAGCCAGGGCCGGGCGGCGACACGGCGGCCTATATCAACTGCCCGCTGGATGAAGACCAGTACAATGCCTTCCTGGACGCCCTGATCGAGGCGCCGAAGACAGAGTTCAAGGACTGGGAAAAGGACACGCCATACTTTGAAGGCTGCCTGCCGATTGAAGTCATGGCGGAGCGGGGCCGCGAGACCCTGCGTTTCGGCCCGATGAAACCGGTCGGCCTGACCAATCCGCACCAGCCGGACATCAAGGCTCATGCCATTGTCCAACTACGCCAGGACAATGCCCTCGGCACGCTGTGGAACATGGTCGGCTTCCAGACCAAACTGAAATATGGCGCGCAGACGGACATCTTCCGCATGATCCCCGGCCTGGAAAAGGCCGAGTTCGCACGGCTTGGCGGCATCCACCGCAATACCTTCCTGAACTCCCCGAAACTTCTGGACGACCAACTGCGCATGAAAAGCCTGCCGCGTCTGCGCTTTGCGGGCCAGGTGACGGGCGTTGAAGGCTATGTGGAAAGCGCCGGCATGGGTTTGCTCGCAGGCCGGTTCGCTGCTGCTGAACGTCTCGGCAAACCGCTGGCACCGCCGCCAGAAACGACAGCCCTCGGCTCCCTCGTCCGCCACATCACCGGCGGCCACCTTGAGGGCAAGGCCAGCTTCCAGCCAATGAACGTCAATTTCGGCCTGTTTCCGGACATCACGGATTTCCCGAAACATGGGCCGGACGGCAAACGCCTTCGCGGCAAGGACAAGGGCCGCGCCAAGAAACGCGCCCAGGCTGTACGAGCGCTGAATGATTTCGACGCCTGGCTGAAGGCTGAAGCCGTGGTTCCGGCAGAATAATCATGCGTCTCGCCGTTACCGAACCCGGCGCGCCTGAAATCTTTCACTCGCTGCAGGGTGAGGGCGTCTCTGCCGGAAAACCGAGCGTTTTCGTCCGGCTGTCGCAATGCAATCTCCACTGCGTCTGGTGTGACACGGCCTATACCTGGAATTTTCAGGGAACGGATTTCCATCACCGGGATGACACTCTGGGCGCGCCACGCAAATATGACCGGGCCCAGGAAACGGTCGACCGCTCCGTAGAGGAACTGACCGCGCTCCTGATCGCTTTGCCATGCCGGCGCGTCATCTTCACCGGCGGCGAACCGTTACTGCAGCAGCGTGAACTGGGTGAACTGATCCAGCGCCTGAAAGAAGCCGACCCGAGCTTCTATATTGAGATTGAAACCAATGGCACGATTATGCCCACGGGCCTGGCCGCCGAGTTGATCGACCAGTTCAACGTCTCACCCAAGCTCGCTCATTCTGGAAATGACACCGCCATCCGCTACAAACCGGAAACGCTTCGCTTCTACGCCAATGATGCGCGCGCGAATTTCAAGATTGTGATTGAGGCCCCGTCAGACCTTGAAGAGTTGAGATCCCTTGTGACAGAGGCGGGCATGCCATCCTCTCGCGTCTGGCTGATGCCGGAAGGCCGCTCACCGCAAGAACTGCAGCAACGCGAGCAATGGCTCGCCGAAGCCTGCCTAAAGGCTGGCTACAATTTCACAGGCCGCCTGCACATCCACCTTTACGGCGATACGCGCGGCACGTGATAGAAACGCCCTGCCACCGATCAGGCGACAGGGCGCTGCTGACTAGAAGTCCACATTCACCGAAACCCATAGGCGCCGCGGCTCCTGGTTGATCGCATACAGATTGGTGTAGGAGATCTCGTTCGTGTTCGTATCGCTGATATAAGGCTCGTATTTCACGAAATCCTTATCGAGCAGATTGTAGATCGTGGCATTGAAAGAAACACGTTCACTCACGGCATATGACCCACCTAAATGGAACACTTCATAGGCTTTATAATCGCCATAGGTCGCCTTCGCGGTACTGGTGACACTACGGTCTGCGCTACGATAACGAGAACTGCGATATTCGCCCCGCAGCCACAGGGATAGCTTGTCCGTCGCATTCCAGCGAAGGTTCCCATTCAGCATATGCTCTGGTGTATCATTCAGAGGCAAGCCTTTCTCGCTGCCGCTTTTCTGCTCACTATCGGTATATGTATAGTTTCCGCGCAAGGACCAGTCTTCCAGGAAAGCCCAACGAAAACTTGCTTCCACGCCCTGTGTCACAGCCTCGTCCACGTTCACCGTCTGGGCATAGCTTTCCACCGCAGGCCAGTATCCATAGTCAGCGCAATCCGGGAAAGCGGTCTGCCCGGCTTCATACTCGTCTTCCGTCAGCCCGAAGGAACAATTATCGAGTGGCCTGCCACTCGCGATCTTGTCTTCAAACTTGTTGTGGAAGACGGTGACATCAGCTCGAAAATTGTCCCGATTGTCATAAAAGACGGCCACTTCCGTACTTGTGCTGGTTTCCGGTTGCAGCGTGGGCGTCCCGATGACAGGGCGTGTCCCCTGGCCGGTAAAGCCCGTAATGCCTTCCGCAATCTGGTCCAGGCGTGGGGTCTTGAAACCCTGACTGACGCCGCCTTTCAGCGTCCAGCGATCAGCGAGATTCCAGACACCATAGATACGGGGGCTCAGATGATCCCCAAACTGACTATGGTCATCTAGCCGTGCGCCATAGGTCAGGTTGAAAGTCGGGAAGATTTGCCAGGTATCTTCTGCGAACAGGGCCCACTGCTCATGCGTGTAGGCCTCTGGCGCGACGCCATCCACCAACTCCGCATCCCAATACTGGCCACCCAGCGCGAAAGTATGGTTACCCCATTGGGAGAAGAATTTCGTGTCGAATATGGTATTGGTCGCCGCCAATTCGCGTGGATCACCGGCAACACGATCCGTACCGGGCACATCACTCGGCAGAATACGCCCCACGGTTTCGCGCTCACCGCGTGATAGAGTGCTTTGCAGTTCACCGAAGGAGAGACGCCAATTATGCGCCAGAACAAGCTCTTCCTGATTGAACTCCAGCTCTTCGGCATAGCCGCGTGTGCCAAGCGTGCCGAGCTGAGCCTCGGAGTTATCATACCATTGCTCGGTCACATCATAATCAATCATGATGTCATGATTTGCATTCGGCGTGATGCTCAGGCGTCCGCCGAGCGACCAGATCTCGTTCTCGACCGGGCTTGGCCCACGCTTGCTGATCTCGATCGGATCACCATTTTCGTCCGTATAGCTGAGATCGGAGGCTTCGCGTGTCTGATAGCGGCCACGCACTGCCAGACCGACCAGATCTTTCACCAGCGGGCCATTAGCATACAGGTTCGTACCATAGATATTGCCGAAATCATCATCAGACTGAAGGGTCGCATCAGCAGAGAATGAGCCGCCCCATCTGTCGCCCACCTTGCGCGTGATGACATTGACGACACCGCCCATGGCATCTGACCCATAAAGTGTGGAAACGGGGCCGCGAACCACCTCGATCCGCTCAATCGCAGACATCGGCGGAATGAAGCTGGACGAGGTTGAGCCAAACCCGTTCGGCGTCACAGACCCTGCCGCATTCTGGCGGCGGCCATCTATTAGCACCAGGGTGTAATCGCTCGGCATACCGCGGATCGAGATTTCCAGACCGCCCGTCTTGCCGACAGAGCTGCCGACATCAACGCCCTCTACATTGGAAATGGCTTCGGCCAGGCTTTGATAGCGGCCTTCTTCCAGTTCCTCACGCGACATCATGGAGATAGATGCCGGCGCCTGCTCGATCAGCTGTTCAAAGCCTGCCGCTGTAACAACCACATCCCGAAGGCGCATCTCGTCATCAGATTCGTCGCTCTGGGTGACTGGCGTGTCGATCTGCTCCTGTGCCCATGCCGGATAGCCGAACGCGGCACTCGCAAGGATCACGCCTGCCAATGCAGTCTGCCCCATGTATGATCTCATTCCCTGACCTTCCATTTTGCGAATGATTTGCAGTCTCGCTATTGAGACTGCCCGCAAAGGTCAAGTCGAAATGAAACTCATTTGCAATTTGGTCGCACCTGGATTGCTATTTCACAAGCATCCAGATGGCCATGGCCACCATCATGACGTTCTCCGTGAGCGAGACGAATCCAAGCGGCACATTGCTGTTGCCCCCGACACAGGCGCATTTCAGGTCCCGCTTCTCCACATAGACGGCCCTATAGACAGAAACTGCTCCAATCGTTCCGATAAATAGCGCAACCGGCGCGGCGAGATAGATCAGTGCACCTGCAATCATCAGAACGCCCGCCAGCAATTCGGCGAACGGATAGATATAGGCATAGCGCACCCATTTCCGCGCCAGCAGATCATAGCCGAGGAAGGTGTTGGTGAAGCTCTCCAGATCACGCAGTTTCTGGATGGCCAGCACGCACATGCTGATCGCGATGAACCATTCTGCGGCGCGCACGGTCAGCAAGCTGCCATAGGAGGCCCAGCTAACGGCCAGCGCCATCAGCGCCGCAGACGCAAAGATCGCGATGACGGGCGTATAGGTCTTCTTGTCCTTGTCTTGTGCGGCCTTGCCGAAATGCGCCTTAAGATCATCATACCCGCCAATGCGCTTGCCATCGATGAAGGTCTGCGGCGTTGTTTTGACATCATGCTCTTGCTTGAAGGCATCGGTTTCTTCGCGGGACGTGAGGAGATGGTCATCCACCTCATAGCCCTCTCGCCGCAAGAGCGCGCGGCTCTTCAGGCCAAATGGACAGATATGGGAGGGCGTTTTCATCCGGTAGAGATGGGCAACTGGTTTGGTCGTGGACATGGGAAACTTCCGTTGTGGACTTTAGACCTTGTCTATATAACCCCTGTACTATGGTACGGTTGCAAGACGATCTTCAGATTCCCATCGGAAAACTGGCCGAAGCAGGCAGCGTCGGCGTCGAAACTGTCCGCTATTATCAGCGTCAGGGTCTGATGCCGCTGCCGGAACGCCCGCAAGGCGTTGGCATGTCTGGCGGCATCCGCCAGTATGGCCGCGCCGATGTAGAGCGCCTTCGCTTCATCCGCTCCGCGCAGGCCGCCGGCTTCACCTTGAAACAAATAGCCCGCCTGATCGAACTCGACGCGATGACAGACCGTACCGAAGCGAGACAGATGGCAACAGATCGCCTCAAGGCGCTGGACGCCCAGATCAAGGAGCTGCAGCGGGCGCGCGCATCCCTGAAGCGGCTTGCGGAAGAATGCGCCCATGAAGATGGCGGCCCATGCCCCATCCTGAAAGCATTCGAGCCCTAGACCTTCCCAGTGCGAATGGCCTGCAACACCGACAGGCGCTTTTGCACCGCATTCGGATTGCGCCCTTCAATATAGTGCTTGCGAAGGCGAAAATGCGCGACCGCTGGACGGATCGGCTTCGGGGCCGGGGGCACAATCGGGCCATAAGCCTTTGAGTCAGACCGTCGCGACGCCGCGAAGAAGGGCGCGACCTCTCGGATCTCTTCACCCCAGTCATGTATCGGCGCCAGCACATTGGCCGCCGTCAGGGCCAGCCAGGCCTCCGGTTCCTTGTCCCGGTCATCTTCCTCAAAAGCGGCCTGATAGCCATCGACCAGATTCTGTAGCGCCCGAGTCTTCAGCCGCCCTGCCGTGACTTCCTCCATCACCGCGCGGGCGACATCATGCTCGCGCACCTTTCCGGCTTCGATCTCGAATATGGCATCCCGCCACCACTGGAAGCGGATCAGGCCCAGGCCTTCTTCCGTCACCACAAGCCGGACCCGCGCCAGTTCATAGGCCAGCGCATAGAGCGCCGTCAGCGTGTTGCGAAACTCGGCAGGCGCATAACGGCTGGAAATCCAGCGATCCTCGTCCGCACGCAGGATCCGCTTGTCGATGGCGTCCCATTGAGATTTCGAAAGGGGGGTAGTCTTGTTGGACATGCAACCCATATGTGGGAAGACGCGTTATTAGACTAGACACTTTGCTGCAAGAAAGGACGCCAAAATGGCTTTTTCCCTCCCTGATCTCCCATATGCCCGCGATGGCCTCGCTCCGCATATCTCCGAGGAGACCTTGAACTTTCACCACGGCAAGCACCACGCCGCTTACGTCAACAACCTGAACGGCCTGATCGAAGGCACGGACATGGCTGACGATTCTCTGGAAACCATTGTGAAGAAAGCCGCCGCGGACAGCTCCAAGGCTGGCCTCTTTAACAACGCGGCTCAGGTCTGGAACCACACCTTCTACTGGCACTCCATGAAACCGGGCGGTGGCGGCAAGCCGCACGGCAAAGTGGCTGAGCTGATCGACCGCGACCTTGGCGGCTATGACGAATTCGTCAAAGCCTTCAAAGGCGCTGGCGGCGGCCAGTTCGGCTCCGGCTGGGCATGGCTGGTCTACAAGGATGGCAAGCTGTCCATCACCAAGACGCCAAATGCCGAAACCCCGCTGACAGATGATGCGGCCACCCCGATCCTGACCATGGATGTATGGGAGCACGCCTATTATCTGGATTATCAGAACAGCCGTCCGAACTATATGGACGCCTTCCTGAACAGCCTCGTGAACTGGGATTTTGCTAATCAGAATCTCGCTGACGCAGGCGCCTGATTTCAAAAAAAGCCCCCTCATCCTGGCGATGAGGGGGCTTTTTCTTTTCCGTGCGATATCTCGTACGCCGGATATCCAGAGTCCGGGCAACGTTTTCCAAACGCTTGTTTGTGTGGGTCCAAGCAGCGAACGCTGACAAACCAGCGGTACGCGAAAAGCTGAGCCGCCCCCCTTCCATTTATCCACAGTTTGGCTTATGTGCACCGCAACACGACGCTCCGGGCAATGGATTCGCCCGGCCTGCTGAATGCGCACTGAGGCGCTGAATGCAGGAATCGCGGCCAGAGGGGCCGCTCGGGTTTAAAAAAGATACCATTCCAGGAACGATAGATTTGACCGAGATTACATTCGCAGACCTTGGCCTCGGGCCAAACGTACTGAAAGCCGTCACAGAGGCTGGCTACACACACCCCACTCCAATTCAGGCAGAAGCCATTCCGCATGTGATTGCGGGCGGAGATGTGACGGGCGTTGCCCAGACCGGCACCGGCAAGACGGCCGCCTTCGTGCTGCCGATGATCCACCGCCTGGCCCGTGGCCGCGCCCGTGCGCGCATGCCGCGCTGCCTGATCCTCTGCCCGACGCGCGAACTCGCCGCTCAGGTGGCGGAGCAATTCGAGAAATACGGCAAGTATCTGAAGCTCACCATGGCGCTACTGATCGGCGGCGTCAGCTTCAAGGAACAGGAAGTCCTGCTGCAACGCGGCGTGGACGTTCTGATCGCGACGCCTGGCCGCCTGATGGACCAGTTCGAACGCGGCAAACTGCTGCTGATGGGTGTCGACTATCTCATCATTGATGAGGCCGACCGCATGCTGGACATGGGCTTCATTCCTGACATTGAGAAAATCTGCAGCCTGCTGCCGCCGCGCCGCCAGACCCTGCTCTTCTCGGCTACCATGCCGCCGGAAATCGCGAACCTCGCCAAGAAGTTCCAGAACAATCCAAAGAAGATCGAAGTGTCCCGTCCGGCGCAGACCGCAGAGACGATCACACAACACGTCGTCAAATTGCCGAACAACAGCGCCAAGGCGAAACGCACGGCCCTGCGCCGTGTGATCGAATCCTGTGACGTTCAGAACGGCATTGTCTTCTGTAACCGGAAGGTCGAAGTCGACATCGTTGCCGCCTCGCTGTCCAAGCATGGCCATGACGCGGCTGCCATCCATGGCGACCTGCCCCAGGCTGTCCGCAGTGAAGTGCTTCAGAAATTCCGGGATGGTGACCTGACCCTGCTGGTCGGTTCCGACGTTGCGGCCCGCGGGCTCGATATTCCCGAAGTCTCCCACGTCTTCAACTATGCACCTCCGCCCAAGGATGAAGACTATGTGCACCGCATAGGCCGGACTGGCCGCGCCGGGCGCAAGGGTGAAGCCTACACACTCGTCTCGCCGGATGACGAAAAGTCCTGGGGCTATGTCCTCAAGATGATCCAGCAGGATGTGGAAGAGTTTATGCCGGAAGGCCTGCTCGAAGAGATCGAAAATCTGCCACCGGAAGAAAGCCGCAGCCGTGGCCGCCGTGGGTCGCGTAGCAATGATCGCAGCGAGCGCTCTTCCCGCGGCAGCCGCTCACGCACGCGCCGCACGGAAGAAAGCGACGCCGCCGTCGAAGCCGAGACAGCAAGCGCACCAGAAGAAAAAGAGGCAAAGGCCGAAAAGCCTGCCAAGGAAGACAAGCCCGCCAAGGCCAAGAAAGCCGACAAGCCGACAAAGTCTGACGAGGCCACCTCTGAAAAGCCGAAGCGTGACCGCAAGCCGAAGCGCGAAAAAGACCGCAAGCGCAAGGATGATGATCTGGTGCTGGATCCGGCCCCGGACAATGTTAAAGGCTTTGGCGACGACATCCCGGCCTTCCTGCGCCGCTAGTCAGCCTTCGGAAAAATCAGTTCAACAACAAGGCCGGGCGCATTGTTCTTAAGGGACAATTTTGCCTGGTGGCGCGCGGCGATGCTGCGCACCAGGCTGAGCCCAAGTCCGCTTCCCCGGGTGCTGCGGCTTGCGTCCATCCGCCGGAAGGGTTTCAACATGTCTTCTTGGCTGGCCCTAGGTATACCGGGCCCGCTATCGGTTACGCCGCATACCGCGGCCCCAGCCTCTCTCCGCAGGAACACTTCAATCTCGGCGCCCGCTCCGGCATGACGCACAGCATTCTCCAGAAGGTTCGAGAAAAGCTGCACCAGCAAATTTCGGTCGCCGGAGACCTTCACGCTGGGTGTGATATGAGCAGATAATACCTGCCCAGCCTCTTCGGCCACGGGCGCATAGGCTTCGGCCAAAGCCTCCAGCAGCTCACTTAGGTTAACCTGGTCGGCACGCACTTTCGCGCTACCGGATTCAAGTTCCCCGATCTTCAGCAGGGCGGAAAAAGTAACGAGGATGCTGTCCAGCTCCGCAATCGCCTTCTCGCATTTTATCCGCGCCTCTGCACCAGACTGTTGCGTCGCCAGGCTTTCCAGCGTCTGGCGCAGATGCCCTAGGGGCGTGCGTAAATCATGCGCAATGCTCACTGAGGTGTGACGTACATCATCCAGCAGGATTTCAATCTGTTCCAACATGCGGTTTACCGTATCCGCCAGAGGCCTCAGGTCTTCGCCCATGCCCTCTGTCGGCATACGAACGGACAAATCCCCTTCACCCACACGCGCGGCAAAATTATTGAAGCGTTTGAGGCGCGCGAGAAACCGCTGGCTAATCAGCAAACCGGCCACTGCGCTGAGCAGCACAATCCCGCCCATCGCCAGAATCAGAAAATGCCTGAATGCGCGGGAAAACTCATATTGACTACGGGCTTCCGCTCCCACGCCCAACCAATAGCCATCTTCCAGCTGCACCGTGTTCAGGATGATGTCCGGCCGATCCTCCCGCATGATGCGGCTCCAGCCATCCTGTTTGGGCAAATCGATGCGGTCAAAGATGCGGCGCCCGGTTGGCGCTTCAACCACATACAACATACGCGGGCTCGGCGTGCGCTCCACACGTTCGCGTATATCGTGCACCAATTCGTCAATGCCCTGGTCCTGATAGTCTCCCATAAGGTGACTTGTCTCTGTCCGGATATACTCCTTTAACTGACGCTCCATGCCATCGCGCACACCATAATACAGGAATGCGCCCATAATGGACGATAGAAAGGCGAATAGCAGCGCCGCTCCTACCGCATAGCGGAACTGCGCGGTCCTAAGAAGCCGGGGCATCTGCATCTGAAATCATGTATCCTGCGCCGCGTATGGTCTGGATTAATTCTCCCTTAAAGGGCTTGTCCACTTTGCTCCGTAGCCGACTGATATGTGTCTCGACGATATTGGTCTTCGGGTCGAAGTGAAAATCCCACACATTTTCCAGCAGCATCGTACGTGTCACGACCTGCCCCTTGGAGCGCAGCAGATATTCCAGCAGGCGGAACTCGGTCGGTTGCAGGTTGATCTCTGTTGCGGCACGCTTCACGCGGCGCTTCAGCAGATCCATTTCAAGATCGCCCACCTTCAGCACGGTCTCCTGCACCTCCCGTGCTGGCCGCCGAGCGACGGCGCCAATGCGCGCTTTCAATTCGGAGAAGGCAAACGGCTTCACTAAATAGTCATCAGCAATCTCAAGGCCTTCCACGCGGCTCTCAATGCTGGACACGGCCGTCAGAAAGATGGCTGGCGTTGCGTCGCCACCCGCCCGCAGCATGGTCAGTAATTTATAGCCATCCAGGCCAGGCAGCATACGGTCAACAATTAGGATGTCATAGCCGGCATCCGTCGCCATCATCAGACCGTCCTGCCCGGTTGCGGCATGGTCTGCCATCCAGCCGCTCTCTTTCAGGCCTCGCAGAACATAGTCTGCCGTTTCGGCATCATCTTCGATCAGCAAGATACGCACAGTCCAGCCCTCAAGAGGCAGCCCCCGCTAGCACAAGGCCAGCAGGGACCAAAATATTATCAGTCATCCAGATCTTCGCGAGACCCGATGATGTCTCCTGTCTCGGCATTTACCCGCACATCATAGACTTTGCCATCTGCCAGAATGTTCACTTCATATTCCGGGGTAAAGCTGTCATCCTCGATCTGGGCTTCGAACGCCTTGCCGCCTTGGTGGCTTTCAGCTGCCTGAATCGCCTCGATCAGCGTGATCTTGGCCGCTTCCATGGCGCGGGCATCGTCGCGGTCAGCATAGGCTAATCCGGTAGCGGCTCCGCCCAGAACAACAGCGGCAGCGAGCGTTTTGTTCATATGTTTCATACCTGTATCTCCTTCTTTGCAAGCCACGTCTGCGTGGCATGGATATAGGAATACACTCCGTCACCTTGGAGGGATCTGACCGGAACTATACGAAATCACAATGTTTCGGTTCCGCACGCGAAAAGACCCGCCAGACATGCTGACGGGTCTTTGCAGTCTCAGCCGATTGCGCCTAGCGCTTGACGCGCCCTTGAACCTGCTTGCGGAACTTATCCGTATAGGGTGGACGCATCATGGCCAGCATTTCACTGCCCGTCTGCGTATAGACGGATTTCTTGTGGCTGAACTCATAGAAGCCTTCGCGGCCATGATAACTGCCCATGCCGGAGGGGCCCACCCCGCCAAAGGGCAAGTCTTCCTGCGCGACATGGAAGATCACGTCATTCACTGTGACGCCACCTGACGTCGTATTGTTCAGGACGAAGTCTTTCTCGGCCGCATCCTCCCCAAAATAGTATAAGCCCAGTGGACGTGGATGGCCGTTGATATATGCTACCGCATCCTTTGTTTCCCCATAGGATTTGATCGGCAGGATCGGGCCGAAGATTTCATCCTGCATCACTTTCAGGTCCTCACTCGGGTCCACAATGATGTGTGGCGGGATCTTGTGATGCGGCTGTTGGGAGAAATTCTCGCCCGTCGGGTTCAGTTCGATCACCTCGGCGCCCTTATCGCGCGCTTCCTCAATATAGCTCATGATCCGGTCATAGTGGCGCTGGTTCACGACCGAGGTGTAATCGACATTGTCTTTCAGGCCGGTCGGGAACATCGCCTCCACGGCCTTGGTGGCCGCGCCGACAAACTCCGCCTTCTTTTCCTGCGGGACGAAAGCATAGTCCGGGGCCAGACAGATCTGACCCGCATTCAGCGTCTTGCCCGCCATTATACGGTTGGCGGCTTTCTGCATGTCTGCAGACCGGCCCAACACGACAGGGCTCTTGCCGCCCAGTTCCAGCGTCAGTGGCACTAGATTATCGGCTGCTGCTCGCATCACGTGGTGCGCGATGGAGGTCGCGCCCGTGAAGATGATGTGATCGAAGGCCAGTTTCGTAAATTCGGCGCCCACTTCGGGCCCGCCGGTAATGACGGCCACTTCCTCTTCATCATAATACTGCGCCAGCAGCTTCTTCATAAGTTCCGACGTCGCCTCGGTAAACTCCGATGGCTTGATCATGGTGCGGTTGCCCGCCGCGAAGACGCCCGCCAGCGGCGCGAAGGTTAGATTGACTGGGAAGTTCCATGGGCTGATCACGCCGATCACGCCTTTGGGCTGGTACCGGATTTCCGATTTGGAGCCCAGAAGGCCAAGCGGAAACTCCGCCTTGCGTTTTTCAGGACGCATCCATCTGGCCACATTCTTCTTGGCAAACTTCAGTGCACCAATTGATCCGGCGATATCCGTAAAGGCAGACTGGTCCATGGAGCGGTGACCGAAATCCTCGCACATCGCCTCGCTCAGGGCGTCGCCATGTGTCACCAAAAGATCGATGGACCGGTCCAGCCACTCGATCCGCTTAGCTGCAGAGGGTATCCCATCCCGAATATGGGCTGCCTTTTGCTTTGCAAGTATTGCGCTCATTCCCGGGCCAGACGCACTGTCTAGAGCCATTGTCTCTCTCCCTTGTGATGTTCCTCAAGGATAAGAGTAACGCGGAATGAGCGGTGAACAAAATAAAAAACATTTCCGCTGGGTCAGGCGTTCACAAGGCCGCACAAGTGAATAAAGTGGCCGCATAAACACAAAAGGGAGCGGCAGCGCATGGCCTATGAGAAGATTTCCTATGAACTGAAGGGCGATGTCGCCATCATCAAGTTCAATGATCCGAAAACGCTGAATGCCTGCGGCGTGGATACGGCCCAGGAAATGCTGCATGCCTTCGAAGTCGCTGCTGATGAAGCGCGCTGCACCATCCTGACTGGCGAAGGCCGCGGCTTCTGCTCCGGCGCCAATCTCGGCCCCGGCGGCTCCGTGCCCAAGCTGAGCCATGACGGCTCCAAGCCTGATGCCGGCCGCGCGCTGACCACACATTACAACCCGCTGGTTCAGGCCATTCGTGAGCACCCGCACCCTGTGATCACGGCCGTGAACGGAGCCGCAGCCGGTGTCGGCTGCTCCCTCGCCCTGATCGGGGATATCGTTCTGTGCGCGAAAAGTGCCTATTTCCTTCAGGCCTTCCGCCGTATCGGCCTGGTGCCCGATGGTGGCTCCACCTGGCTGCTGGCCCGCACGATTGGCCGTGTACGCGCAATGGAAATGGCCCTGTTCGGAGATAAAGTGCCCGCCGAAACCGCCCTGGAATGGGGCATGGTCAACCGCATTGTGAAAGACGACCAGTTGATGGCAACGGCCATGGAAATGGCGGACAAGCTTGCGAAAGGCCCGACGGTCGCCCTCTCCATGGCGCGCCGTCTGATCTGGAGTGCCTGCGAGAATGATTTCGATGAAGCGATATATGACGAACGTCTTGCTCAGCGTACGGCAGGCCGCACGGAAGACTTCAAGGAAGGTGTCTCAGCATTCCTTGAGAAGCGACCTGCCGAGTTTAAGGGAAAGTAAACCTTAAGTATACTTTCCATCACTTTGTTTCCCTTAAGAATTGAGTAATTCCTTTGATTTATCCCCTCCGGAACTGGAGTGGGGATAGCTCATAATGAACAAAGAATACCGATTGATTCATTTCAATTGCGCCCGCCCATTCGGCGAGTTCAATTTTGACAATGAATTCGTGCGCGTATTCATGGCGATTCTGCCGCGCATTTTCACGGATGCCGATCAGTTCGAAGGTCTGCGCTGGCACTCACATGGCGTGCGACGCCCGGATGCAGAATGGCGCGGCATGAATGACGCGCTGCCCCATCCCGAAGGCATGGGTATGCCGGATATCTGCACCATGGCGGTCTGGACCGGCATAGAAGCGCTGAAGGAATTCACCTATAGCGGCCGTACCCACCCGCCAGGCATGCGCCGGCTCGCCACGCAACTGGACCGCAGCCAGGGCGCAAGCTTTGTCCTGTGGTGGGCCCCACGCAGCCAGTCCCTCACCCTTGAGGATGGATGGAACAAGCTGATGCATCTGCGCGAGCACGGCCCGACCGATCAGGCCTTCACGCTGGACCATCTGAAGTCCCACCCGGCAGCGGCCTGATGCTCACCCGCCGCCATACACTTGCCGCCATCGCCGCCAGCCTGATGCTTGCCGCATGCGCGTCCACCCCGCCGCCTGCCGCCAATACGATCTATCTGGTGCGTCATGCCGAGAAGCAATCGGGGGATGATCCGTCTCTCACCCTGATCGGCCGTACGCGCGCAGACATCCTGGCGCAGGAATTGTCAGACGCGCACCTCACCGCGATCTATTCCACAGCTTACAAGCGCACCCGTCAGACCGCAGCCCCTACGGCGCGCGCGCAAAACCTGGATGTGTTCGAATATGATCCGCGCAATCTGGAAAGCTTTGCGGCCCAGCTGCGCGCCACGCCGGGCAGTATTCTCGTTGTCGGCCACTCCAATACGACGCCGGAACTGGTCAAGCTGCTGGGCGGCAAGCCCGGCGCACCCATTAATGAGGCCAGAGAATATGACCGGCTATATGTTCTGACGGCGGACGGCCGGAAGTTCCGCACTGAGCTGCGCCGCTACGGGAACTAAGCCCTAATTCTTCTTGGCCGCCAGCGCGACCGCTAGGGCCCGCCTGCCCCAGTCACTCGCCAAATCGGGATCGTCCAGGGCCGCATCCGGTATGCGGACATAGCCCATGTCGATCTGCTTGCCATCGCCCGGCCGGGTCCAGATGAAAGGCACGCCGCCCTCGTCTTCAAGGGCAGCGCGCAAATCAGGGTCAGTTTTCAGATAGATCGTCTCATCGTCCAACAGGGCGAACATGACGCCTTCGAGGAAAACGCCTGCCCCGCCAAACATGCGTCGCACCCGCACAGCGCCCATTGGCCCGAACACTTCCGCGACAAACTCATGAAAGGGATCGGGCGGCTTGGGCATGGATCACACGGCAGGCCGACCGAGACGGTAGACGCCCTTGAACGTATCGGGGTCTTCCACCGGCTTGCCTTTGCGATAGATCAAAACGATACCCGCCTTGTGCAGGCGGATCGCCTCCGCGCGAACATCTTTCAGCACACGCTGAAAGTTCTTCTCACTGACGGCCCGCGCCGCCTGCTCCGCACTGATCGACTTGCCGGGACCAGCCGCCTCGGTCAGTTCCAGGATCGCCTCACGGACAGGATTTGCCTGTGCCTCGCTCACCAGTCCACCGCCGCATAGACCAGTTGCTGCAATTGCGGCCGGATCGGATAGGTGCCGGACGGGATCATCTGCGTCGCCTGAATGGCAATCATCTCTTCCACCGGGTCAATCCAGAAGAAGGTGGAGGCGAGCCCGCCCCAGCTAAAATTGCCCTGGCTGGAAGGCTGCATGGAGGCCACCGGGTCCACCAGAACTGAGCCGCCAAGCCCGAAGCCATTGCCTTCCATCCGCGCTTCCGAGAACGTCTTGTCACCCATATCCTTGATCGTCTTGCCATCCGGCAGATGGTTCTGGCGCATGAACTCCCATGTCTTGGGGCTGATGATGCGGGCATCATCCAGCGTGCCGCCGCGCATCAGCATCAGGCAGAAACGGTGATAGTCGCGCACCGTGGAAACCAGTCCGCCGCCGGCATTCAGCAGCGTCGGCCGCTTGCTGAACAGTTTTGATGCAGCGCCTGCCCCGTCAGACTCGGTTACCTCTCCGGTAATCGGATGCTTGCTATAGCAGGCCATCAGGCGGTCGATCTTGTCTTCAGGTACCCAGAAACCAGTATCTTCCATGCCCAGCGGGCAAAAGATACGTTCCCGGAAGAATTCATCCAGAGGCTGACCCGACACAATCTCCACAACCGCGCCCAGCACATCAATGGAATGGCCATAGCACCAGCGCTCCCCCGGAGAGAATGCCAGCGGCAGGCCGGCAATCCGCTTGCTCATCTCCAGCAGGGTTTCCTTGGTTTCGGAAATCTTGTGCTTGCGGTAAATCGCGTCCGTTTCGTCCTGCATCAGGAAGCCATAGGGAATACCGGATGTGTGCGTGAACAGATCCAGCAAGGTTATCTCACGGTCCGGCTTGCGCGTCGTATAGTCTTCCCGGTTGCCACTATCGAACACCTGCGTGTCAGCAAACTCCGGAATGTAGCGGCTCACCTCATGATCCAGGCGCAGCTTGCCTTCCTCGAACAGCATCATCGCCGCCAGAGACGTGACCGGCTTGGTCATGGAATAGATACGGAAGATCGTATCCGGACCAATTGGCTTGCCACCGCCCAGTTCCGTCGTGCCGGAATAATCCTCCAGCGCCACTTCGCCGCCGCGGGAAACCAGCGTCGCCACACAGGGCAGCTTGCCGGTATCCAGATAGTGCTCCTGAAAATATTCCGGAATGGCATCCAGACGGTCGGCATTCAGGCCGACATCATGCGGGTCCGTCAAATCGTGTTCGAACATTAAGAGTCTCCTTGGGCCACGCCCGCAATCATGTTCACCACCTCACTCGGAGGGATGGTAAAGACACCAGCTTCGCCCTTGTCCAGGGCATCTCGCCATGTCTGGTATCCCCCCTCAAAGCTCTCGTCCAGCTGTGTTGGCTCTTCCATCTGCTGGTCCAGCGATGCAAGCAGGGTGGCCTCATCAAATGGAAGGTGACCGATCGTACCGCCAACCAGTTCGCCGTTTTCCATCGACCATTTGGGCAGGCCGACAATGGAAACGCTGACCGCCACGTCCGGATTGTCCGGCCAGGGTGTCTCGACTTTTCCGATAACAAGGCGCGCTTCCGGCACAGGCTGATCCTGAAACGTCCAGACCTGTCCAGGCGCAAGCTGGACGCGCGGCGCGCCACGTCGTCGCGACTTGGGAGACAAAAGACCAAACAGTCCTTTCATTACAGCTTTCCGGCTTTCGCCGCCCGGGCCAGTTCCCGTGCAATGATGATCTGCTGAATCTGGCTGGTGCCTTCATACAGGCGGAAGATGCGTACATCGCGGTAGAAGCGCTCAATACCATAGTCGGAGACATAGCCGGCCCCGCCGAATACCTGCACCGCGCGATCGGCCACGCGGCCACACGCCTCTGTCGCGAACAGTTTCGTGGATGAAGCGAGCATGGTGACGTCCTCGCCCGCATCGCGGCGGCGCGCGGCATCCAGGATCATGCATTCGGCAGCATAGGTTTCCGCCTGGCTGTCGGCGATCATCGCCTGGATCATCTGGTGGTTCATGATCGCCGTGCCGAACTGTTTGCGCTCCAGCGCATAATTTACCATTTCGCGGATCAGGCGCTTGGACACGCCGGTCGCCACGGCAGAGATGTGCAGGCGGCCCTTGTCCAGCACGCTCATCGCTACCTTGAAGCCTTCGCCTTCCTTGCCGATCATGTTCTCGGCGGGCACGCGGGCATCCTCGAAGATCACGTCACAAATGTGCGCGCCCTGCTGGCCCATCTTCTTTTCCGGCACACCGACCGTCACGCCGGGCGTATCGCGTTCAACCACGAAGGCCGAGACGCCTTTCGCGCCGGGTGTATCCGGATCGGTCCGCGCCATCACCGTGAACAGGTCCGCCTTGTTGGCATTGGTGATGTAGCGCTTCGTGCCATTCAGCACATAATGGTCGCCATCACGGATGGCCTTCGTGGTCAGGCTGCCGGCATCGGAGCCTGCTTCCGGCTCGGTCAGCGCGAAGCTGGCGATCAGGTCGCCGCTGGCAATGCCGGGCAGCCATTTCTCTTTCTGTGCATCCGTACCGAACAGAACCAGCGCCTGACTGCCGATGCCGATATTCGTGCCCGCCACGCTGCGGAAGGCCGGAGAGGTCTGGCCCAGCTCCATCGCCACCAGCGCCTCGGTCTCCATATCCAGCGCCAGGCCGCCATATTCTTCCGGCACGGCAATGCCGAACAGGCCGAGATTTTTCATCTCATCGACCACATCCTGCGGCACTTCATCTTCGTCGCCGACCTTGGCCTCGATGGGCACACATTTCTCGGTCACGAACCGGCGTACCTGTTCGATCAGCGCAGCGCGGATTTCGGCATCAAAAGCCATGTAATTTCCTCCGGTAATATCTTGTCCCCTCCAATCTATGCCCCTACGGCACGGTTGTCGAAGGGTGACGGTGCGATATCGTGCGACAAAATCTGCAAGGAGGGCTCATGACGACTGAAATCGTGAAGGAAGGGGAGTTTGCCGGCTGGCAAGTCTGGCCAAATGAGCCATTCGAATATGATGCGGCCGGTCCATTCTATTTCAGAACTGACGAGAAAGGCCCCGTCGCCGCCTTCCGGGCCGAGCGCAAGCACATGAATGCCGGCGGCGTCATGCATGGCGGCTGCCTGATGACCTTTGCGGACTATTCCCTCTTCGCCATCGCGCATGAGGGCATGGAAGGTGAATACGGCCTGACCGTCGCCTTCACATCAGAATTCCTCGATGGGGCTCTGGAGGGTGAATATATCGAAGCGCGCGGAGATCTGCTGCGCAAAGGCCGTTCGCTGATCTTCGTCAGGGGCATCATCACGGCCGATGGTCGGCCTGTTCTGAACTTCTCCGGCACAATCAAGAAAAAAAGGAAACAGCCATCATGACCCAGCCTCCCTATCAGGAGCTATCACGCTCTATCAAAGGCAAGACGGCCCTCATCACCGGCGCCGCCAGCGGCATGGGCCGGGCGACCGCCCACCTCTTCGCTCGCGAAGGTGCAAACGTCATCGTCACAGACCTGAAGCAGGAAAATGTCGATATCGTTGTGGACGAGATCAAAGCTGCTGGCATAGACCATGTCAAAGGCTGGGCCATGGATGTCGGCGATGCGGACGCCATCAAGCGCGTCGTGGACCAGGCCGCCGCCCATTTCGGCGGGCTGGAAATCCTCGTCAACAATGCCGGCTTTGCGAAAATGGCCGATGTGGCAGAGGAGTCCTATGAAGACAGCTGGGGCCCCAGCATCAATGTCATGCTGAGCAGCCACCAGCGCGCCATCCGCGCGGCCCTGCCCTATATGCGCAAGGCCGGCTTTGGCCGTATAGTGAACATCGCCTCCACTGAAGGCCTCGGCGCAACGCCCGGCAACAGCCCTTATGTCGCCGCCAAGCATGGTGTCATCGGCCTGACCCGAGGCCTGGCAGTGGACCTTGGCCGCGAAGGCATCACGGTAAACTGCATCTGCCCCGGCCCGATCAAGACAGGCATCACGGCGGGTATCCCGGACGAGCACAAGGAAATCTACGCCAAGCGGCGCGTGCCGCTGCGTCGCTATGGCATCCCGGAAGAGGTTGCCAATATCACCCTCTCGCTCGTGCTGCCCGCCGCCAGCTTCCTGACCGGCGTACACATACCGGTCGATGGCGGCCTGACCATCAAGAACGCCTGACGCCTAGTCGGCAGACGCCTTGAACGCCGCTTCCAGATCCCTCTGCGTCGCTTCATTCAGGGCGGCGCAGAGCCTGATGCTCTCTTTTGTCTCGGCCAGCGCGCGCTCATAGCCTTCGGCCTGTGCGCCATATTCCGCAAACAGATCATCCAGCTCGGCAATCCGCGCCGTGTCGCAGAAATACTGTCCCAGGCGCGGCGCACGGCGACGCCACTGGGTGGGGATCGAATCCAGGAAGGCGGGCATGTTCGCCTTCACCCATGCCCAGGTCGCCTCCTCGGTTTCCGGATTGGCCATTTGCATCATGGCCAGCGTATAGGTTTCGCGTGGGCCGAGTTCAGCGCTCTCGATCAGTGCCAGCACCCTGGCCGAGCCTTCCAGAGCCTTCACCGTGCCAAGCGCATTGACGACCGACTGATCAAACACCGGGTCATCAATCTCGTCAGTCGCCACCAATACGCGGTCCATCATTTCCGGGCCGCCATCTGCCAGAGCCACCGACAGTGCCGGGAAATACTCATCACTGGACAGGCCCGTTTGCGTGTCCAGATAGGTTTCCGCTGATGCCATCAGCCGTGCACGAACCTCTTCATCATTCAGCTTGACGGCTGCAAAGCGGTCGAGCCGGGCGGACATCTCCGCATCCCCGCCATCCGTTTCCAGCACGCTTCGGATCTCCGCGACCACCGCGCCTGCCCGCGCCTGGGCGGCGGGTTCGGCAGGCGTGCCTTTCACCCGCTCCAACAGGTCACCATAATAATCCAGCGCCAGATTGGCCGCCTGATTGCCAGACTGTTCTGCCCCGGCATCCAGTATGTCCAGCAGACGTGTCGCGTCCAGCTCTCCAGCCTCAAAGGCCGCGATGGCACTGTCCAGCGCTGTCAGAACTTCCGTCTCCGGCATCGTCGCGAAGGATCCGCGCAGCGCATCCCACTCGGCCGCGCCCAGCGTGAACCGGTAATAGCCCACACCGCCCGCATTCGGGTGAATCACATCCGGGCACGCTCCCTCTGGCAGGGAGAGCGCCAGCGTCTTCTCGCGCGTTTTCAGCATCGTGCAGGTGCGGCCGCTCTCGGCCCCGTCCTGCCAGGCGATGCAGACAGGAATGGTCCAGCGCGTCCCCGGCTCGATGGAAGAGCCAAGTGGACGATAGCGCGCCTGCGACAGCGCCACTTTTGCGCCGAGGGACGTACACTGAAGGTCTGCTGACACAACCGGTACGCCCTGCTGCAGGACAAAACTGTCAAACGCTTCCGTCAGATCCGGTGATCCGACAGCCTTGCCAATCACGCGGAAGAAATCATCACTGTCGGCCACACCATCCGCAAAGCGGGCGATATACTCGCCCAGCGCCGGGCGGAACACATCCGGGCGGAAATAGGAATCCGCCATATTGATGACGCCGAGGCTCTTATTGTACGTGATCGAATCATAGGCATTGCGGATGTCTTCATTGCGCAGGATCGGCTCCTGAATGGCGCGCACGCTGGCCAGGCTGTCCAACCGCATCGCGCCAATCGCGTCGGCCACGGCCTGCACATCATGGCCCTCTGTCGGCTCCATCTGCGACAGCGCCATCGCCTCGCCCCAGGTCGCAAAGCCTTCTTTCAGCCACAGCCCGTCCCACCAGGGCGGCGTCACCAGATCTCCAAACCACATATGCGCCATCTCGTGCGCATGGATGGATTTCAGGCCGCGCAAAAAGGCCGGGCCGGAATTCTCATTCGCCAGAATGCGGCTTTCCCGATAGGTGATCGCCGCCGCCAGCTCCGTCGCGCCAGACGGCCATTGCGGCGCGGCGACAATATCCAGCTTCTCATAGGGGTAGGGCTGTTGCAGGGACTCCTCGAAAGTCTGCACCAGTTCGGGCGTCATCTGCAGGATATAGTCCAGCTCCGCGCCCTTGCCCTTGCGTGCATATCCGGTCAGCGGAATGGCCTTGGCGCGAACGGAGTTCGGCGGCAGAACGCCCGCATCCACCTTGTCGAAATTGCCGACCGCGACGGACAGCAGATAGGTCGACAGCGGCCGCGTCCGCGCAAAGGTGATCAGCTCCTTTTCGGCGCCAATATCCTCGCGGGAAATTTCCGGCGTGTTGGCAATCGCCACCATCCCGGCCGGAACCGTAAACTGCATCTCGAACGGGGCCTTGAAGCCGGGCTCGTCAAAGCTCGGCAGGAAGCGCCGCGCCTGAATGCTCTCGCTCTTGGCCAGCGCATAGGCCTCACCCTTCTCGTCCACACGGAACAGGCCGGCCAGATTGGCGTCAAAGGCGGCGTCATATTCGATGTCCAGCGTCAGATAGCCAGGCTTCAGACGGCGCGGAAAGCCGACGCGCACAACCCCGGTGCTCAGCACTTCATTCCAGGTTGCGGGCTGGCTCTCCCCGCCGGACGTGACCGTCACTTTGGTAACGTTCAGATCATCGCCATGCATCCAGATGCCGGTAGCAGCGGTCTCCAGCTTGATTGCGATGGAGACCTTGCCGGAAAAGCGCTCTTCACGCGGGTCCAGGTCCAGCGAGACGCGGTAGAGCTGTGGCTGAGCATTCCCGGCCAATTGTCCCTTGGGCGCCACCGCCTTCAATTCTTCCAGACTAACCGGACTGGTGGTCACGCCCCATTGAGAATGGCTGCCACAGGCCGCCAGCAAAGAACCAAGGCCAAGCACCAGAAAAGACAGGAAGAATGTCCGCATGAATCGCTCCAGAAAGTGTCCTGAACTCATGCATATCGCATCAATCCGGTAATGGCACCCATCCTGTGGGATTCATGGCATTCCGCCAGCATCCTTCCGGTTTAGCCCGCAAAGCCTCGGGCCTTCATGGCCTCAAACCACCGCCCCAGATGCTCATGCTCTTTCGTCGGCGCCCATTTCATCACGCGGCAGAAGCCACAGGTGATGAACAGCGTGATGTCGGCAATGGAGAAGCGGTCTGCTGCCAGGAATTCATGATCCGCCAGATGCGCATTGATGCGTTCCGCCATCTTTTTCGCATTCTTCTCGCCTTTGGCGGCAGCCTCGGCGCTTTGCGGCACTTCCAGCGGGGCCATCATCTCGTGCGCATTGCGGAACCAGGTGGCGAACTGGATGAAGAACATCATTTCGACGCGGCGGTCCCACATCTCGATCAGCGCCTTTTCCTTCGCATCCGTTCCCATCAGGTTTGGCTCCGGAAACACGTTCTCGAAATAGGTGCAGATGGCGCGGCTTTCGGTGATCTTCGTGCCATCATCCAGCACCAGCGCCGGTACCTGCGCAAACGGAGACACGTCACGATATTCCGCCGTCTTGTGCTCCTGCTTCATGATGGAGACCTCTTCCAGGTCCACCGCGTCCAGCTTGCCCTTGGCTCGCAGAAAAAACGTCACCCGGTCCGGATTGGGCGCGCCTGGTGTGTGGTAAAGTTTCATGCCGTTTCCTCCTAAAATCTTTTTCTCATACCCAGCGTAGCGTTCACGGGCTCACCAGGGAAATACCGGTCATTGCCGAACGCAAGATCTGCGCGGTCAGCATAGCGCTCATCGGTCAGATTGCGCACGATCAGGAAGACTTCCGCCGTGTCACTGAAGGCCCAGCTGCCGCGTGCGCCCAGCACGGTATGGCCGGGATAGACCGTCGTGTTCGCCGGATCGACATAATACTCGCCAACATGGTCCACATTCAGCGACAGCTTCAGCGCATTCGTCGCCTGCCAGTCCAGCGAGACATTGGCCAGCCATTCCGGCGCGGTGTCGATCTCATTGCCATCGCGGATGGTTTCGGTCCCGCTGCCGACAATCCGGTCAAACGTGTAGGTCTGGTCAGACCAACTCGCCGCACCGGAGAGGGACAGGACCGGCGTCAGCTCAAACGCGCCCGTCACCTCCACGCCCTTATGCTCGGTCGAGCCATCGGGAACATTCAGACCATCACTGTCGCGGAAGAAGAAATTCTCCTTCTCCATCCAGTAGGCGGAGACATCATAGAGCAGCCGCCCCTGCAGCGCGCTGCCCCGCGCGCCGATCTCAATACTGTCCAGCGTCTCTTCCTTCACCTGCCCGGCCACTTGCAGGCTTTGCAAGCGGTAGAGATCGGACGCCTGCGGAGCGCGCTGCCCGCGGGCATAGTTCGCATAGAGATCAACTGCATCCGCCACAGACCAGATCACGCCCAGCTTCGGCGTCAGCAGCTCGAAAGTGTCCGTCCGGTCGGCAGGCACATTGAAGCGGCCATTGATGCCTGGCGCCACATCAGTGGAATAATCATACTCATGTGCCTCGGCGCGCAGACCGGCCACAACGTGCATATCTTCCGTGAGCGCATAGTCCAGCTCACCCCACAGCGCGCCCATCAGCGTGTCGACCGTATAGTCGTAATGCTTGCCCTGCGGGAAGCGCCCGTCGCCCGGGAAGAAGCCGAACGGCTCCGGCTGGATTTCCTTCAGCCAGCCGCTCGCCACATCCACATCCGCGCCGATCCGCCAGGTCAGCGCATCTGACGCCGCCCGCTGATAGCGGGCCATCAGGCCGCCGCCGGTGGAACCGTTCTTCTCCACGCCGCCATTCGGCAGAAAGTGCTGCGCGAAGGTCATCGCCTGCGTGTGCGCATAGGGCGTCAGCACCAGTCCGCCGCCATTCAGCGGCCGTGACAGCCGCGCCCCGGCCCGCACAGACCAGGCATCGCGATAGGCCTCCGGGTTCGGATTGCTTCTGGCGATGTCCTCATCCTTGTAGGCATCCTTGCCCTCAATGAAACCCGCCGTTTCCTGATTGAGGTTGGAGGCAGTCAGCCATGCGGTCGCATCCCAAATGCCCAGCGTCCAATCACTCATCAGGGTCAGCTTCTGCTGGTCGATGCCGGTATTGTCCCGCCAGCCAATATCCTTCTGCAGCGACAGCGCCGCCAGCCAGTGCTCGCCCTCATCCAGCGTCACATCCCCACGCCAGCGCCCCAGCGTGCCATAGCTCGCCACGGCCTCGCTGCCCTGGCCAACCTCCGGCAGGATCACATTGATCAGTCCGTGCACGGCGTTAGAGCCATATTTCGCACTGCCCGGCCCGCGCACCACTTCAATGGCGCTCGCCACTTCATGATGCGGCTCCAGCAGGCTGTTTACATTACCAAAAGCGGGCGAGCGCACCGGCACGCCATTCTCCAGGATCAGGAAACTGCCCTGCCCGGCCCCTCCCGTCAGCACCGGGCTGCGGATGGCAATCAGATGCTCCTGCCCGGAATTCATCTGCACATTCACACCGGGCAAACGGTTCAGGATCTCGGCTGGATGGTCCGCGTGCACCTCAAACACCGCTTCAGCATCCAGCGCAGAGTAGCTACCAGGGTCCGTCTCGACGCGGTCGCCATAAACCTGAATGGGATCATATCTCCGGGTTCCCGAGCAGAAGAGAAGGATGTCTCCATCTTCTGCCTCCGCAGTATATGGTGGATCGATCTCGTCACATGTCGGCAACCTGAATTGGTCAGCCTGCGCCCTTGCCGGTGCTCCACCAAACACAAGTGTCATCCCGGCCGCAGCGCACAGCGCGGAGAGCCGGGACCCAGCGTCAGCCCACCTCTCCCTGGGGAGGGGGGCCGGGGGTGAGGGGTAACAATATTGCGGCATGAACGATCCTTGCGATGGTGAACAGCTTCTGTTTCGTACCTGCCCTTGCGGCACGCAATGCCCCCTGCATTGCCCCTCATCCCTTTCTCCCAGGGGAGAAAGGTCTAACAGGTCAGCCGCCGCCCCCAGTAAACAGCTGATACGGCAGCGCGCCGACCACCGCGCCGGAGAGACACGTCGCCAGCGTCCCCGCCAGCAGCGTCCGCCAGGACAGCGCCAGAAAGTCATCCCGCCGCGCAGGTTCCACAATGGTCAGGCCGCCGATCAGAATGCCCATGGAGCCAAAGTTCGCAAAGCCGCAAATCGCGTGCGCCGTGATCATGCGTGTGCGCGGGTCCATCGCGTCCACCGGCACTTCGGCCAGCTGCAGGAAGGCCACGAATTCAGTCAGCACCGTCTTCACGCCCATCAGAGAGCCGGACTGCGCCGCCTCGCCCATCGGCACGCCGATCATGTACATCAGCGGCGCGAAGATCCAGCCGAGGATGCGCTCGATCGACAGCGGCTCGCCCGCCACATTCGGCAGCGCGCCAAGACCCGCATTGACCAGCCACAACAGGGCCAGTGCCGCGATCAGCATGGTCGCAATGTTCAGAACAATCTGCAGCCCGTCAGAGGCCCCGCGGGAAAACGCATCCATCGTAGAGGCATAGTTGAAATCCGGCTCCTTCATGCGCTCGGTCGCCGGGGTCGTCTCGGGGATCATCGCCAGCGCCACGGCCACAGCCGCCGGGGCCGCCATGATCGACGCCGTCAACAGTTGCGCCAGCGGATTGGCCATCTTGCCTTCCAGGAACGCGCCGTACACGACCAGCACGCTGCCCGCGATGGTCGCGAAGCCCGCCGTCATCATGATCAGCAGTTCAGACCGCGTCATGCCCTTGATATACGGGCGGATCAGAACTGGCGCTTCGGTCATGCCCATGAACACATTTGCCGACACCGCCAGAGACGTCGCCCCGCCCAGCCCCATCGCCCGCTGGAAGATATAGGCAAAGCCATTCGTCACCCAGCGCAGGATGCGCCAGTGCCACAGAATGGCAGACAGCGCCGCCACGACGATCACAATCGGCAGAATCTGGAAGAAGAACAGCGGCGGCGGCGATCCGCCCATCAGCTGCTCGGCGGCCACATTGTCCCCGACATAGCCGAACACAAAGCTTGTGCCCGCGCGCGTGGCGGCCTGCAGGCCGTCGACCACATCATTGGCTTTGAACAAAACAGCCCGCACAAACGGTACGCCGAACAGGATCAGCGCAAAGGCGAACTGCATCAGCGTCGCCCCGATCACCAGCTTCAATGGGAACAGTTTGCGTTTTTCAGACAACAGCCAGCAAAGGCCATAAATCAGCACGATCCCGATCAGGGCGCGTGCATTGTCCCATCCCCACTCATAGCTCGCAATCGAAATCATGAAGCCGATCCCTTCCCCGATTTTGTCACATTAAGGCTTAAACGTGACATCGCCAGAGGGGAAGCACTCTTGTGCGCTACGCGCTGCAACACGCCAATGGCGCCGCAGACTCTGGCATCTGTTAACCTGAATCAGTCCTGCCGCCGCGTGAGGTCGCCGCAGGACCAAGATGCCGCTTGCACTGCTGCCCTGCCTGCTTCAACTAGAGGTCATGGAAACGCTGATCCCCATCGCCGCCCAGATTGCAGCCAAGCTGAAAGAGCGCGGGGAAACCGTCGCCATTTCGGAATCCTCTGCGGGCGGGCTCATCTCCGCGGCCTTGCTCGCCGTGCCAGGCGCCTCGGCCTATTATCGCGGCGGCGGCGTCATCTACACGGCCAAGGCCTACAAGCATTTGCTGGGCCTCAGCCGGGAGGATCTGGGAGAGCACCGTTCCGCGACAGAGCCCTATGCTCGCCTGCTCGCAGGCCGCATCCGGGACCAGCTCAGCGCAGACTGGGGCGTCTGTGAAACCGGCGCCTCAGGCCCCGGCGGCAATATGTATGGCGATGAGGCCGGCCACACCTGCATCGCCGTCATCGGCCCGGGCGGAAGCCGCCATTCCCACACCCTGGAAACCGGCCTCACCGACCGCGCCGAAAACATGCGCCTCTTCGCTCAGGAAACCCTCCACGCCCTTCTCGGCGCACTGGGGTAGGCCATTAGAAAGAGGAGAAGGCAAGCCAAGCAGTCAAAAGGAAAAAGTCAGCAATTACCGCCAATACTACCAGTATTCCGTTGCCACTCCAAAAGAGCAAACTCTTTTGAAGCTCAACGAGTTGTTGATTTAACTTCTTCAAGTCATCGATAAAACGTTTTGCATAGCCAAGGCGTCGTTCCGTAGGCATGCTCGCGTACACATGAGAATGAAAATCCGCAGCGAGCTTATGCACCGACTGCTCCAGCTTGTAAGTCGTAACCAGATTTTTTAGTGCTTTGCCCCCAAACAAATAACATTCGTCAATCGCAGATCTATACAAATGTTCGGGAGGGGCCTGTAAAATCAAGTAGGGAACATAACTACGGTCAAAGGCCACCATTTCGAAAAAGGCCTGAGTATGAACGTCGGATATCGACTTTTTATTTTCCTCGATTGATCCAAGACTTTCTTGCACGATCGATTGAGCCGTACTTCGATGCCTCAGGATTTCCCTTGCAAAGAAGGCCAATATTCCCAAGCAAGCAGACAATAAAATTTGCATCACAACCCCACCTTGGAACGCAAATAAAATCTACTTAAGATCATGTACGCGTGAGCTGTAAAGTCTGCCTTGTGGCTTAAGCGCCTATCGCATCCAAACCACTCTAATCCGCATCACACTCACCAGAGAAGCACCTGGAAAGTGAATCGCATGTCCCAATCCGTCTGAAAAGGCGGGCATTGATACTTTGCGGTATGGATGCGATGGGCGATTTTCTTGTGCAGGGGCTGGAGCAGGCGCGGCGGGCTGTGGTGGATGTAGTGGGGCGGGACAATCTCCAGCTCAACCCGAAAACCATGCCACGTTCGCGCCGGGCGAAAGCCAATGGCCGGCTGAAACAGATCGAGACAATCGTCCGGCGTCTGATCCTTCTGATGGCGCTTGCGCTGAAGCTCGGCCCGCTGGTCGCGGGTCAGCCGCGCACGCCTCAGGCCGAGCCGGACCTGCCGGAAGGCATCGAGCTTGCCATTTTTCCGCGCGCGCCGGTGAAGCGCTTCACGCTGATGCCGCCCGCGCGGCAGGTCACCCTGTCGGATCACATTCGGGACACTTCCGGGGCTGTTTTGGGTCTGTCCGGGCCGGTCAGCACCCAGCCGCTGATTGACCGCATTCTGGCGCTTCAGAAGATCCTGAAAGCGCCGGAGGCCGCTGCCAAACGCCTGGCGCGCACGCTGCAGCGGATGCAGGCGAAGGGAGAGGCCCGGCCCATGGTCGGCCCGGCGGCGGGCGCGTTTCGTCTGTCGCCAGAGCTTGGCGCGGTGGCAACCGCGCTGCCGGGCTTTATCCGCGCCGGGCTGGAAAGCTGGGAAAGCTCTGGCTGAGATGCGCTGAAAACACGGCTCGCCTGACCGGACCGCACCGCGGGGCCGGGCAGACGTGCTGGGATCAGCCCAGCTTGCAGACGCAGATCTTGTTGCCGTCCGGGTCGCGGAAATAGGCGCCATAGAAGGTCGGCATCCGATTGCCCGGCTCGCCTTCATCCTTCGCGCCCAGTTCGATGGCCTTCTTGTAAACCCGGTCCACCGTTTCCTTGTCAGCACAGGCCAGGGCCGGCATCACGCCATTGCCCACGCTGGCGGCCTCATTGTCATACGGCGTGCCGATGGCAATCATCGGCTGGCCGGGGCCAACGCCGTAGAATTGCAGGCGGTCATTCGCAAAAGCGCGCTTGGCTCCCATCTCTGCCATCACGGCGTCATAGAATTCCAGCGCCTTGTCCTTGTCATTCGTCCCAAGTGTCAGATAGGCCAGCATTGCGTTTCTCCCTGTAATCTCGCCTGTTGTGCAGCAGATCGTGACCACGGCGCGTCAATCCGCGCAAGGGGTGACGCAAGGGGCATGCTTGACGTTTACGTGAGCGTCTGGTGTGTCACGCTCAGACAAGTCATAGAGTGAGGAGTTCTCCCATGTCTGATATCCGTTTTGACGGCCGCGTTGCCATTGTCACCGGTGCTGGCGGTGGCCTCGGCCGGTGCCATGCCCTGGAACTCGCCCGCCGCGGCGCAAAGGTCGTGATCAACGATCTTGGCGGCTCGCTGGATGGAAACGGCGGCAATTCCGAAGCTGCTGAAGCCGTCGTGAAAGAAATCGAAGCTCTCGGCGGCGAAGCGATCGCCAATGGCTCTTCGGTTTCCGATGAAGCCGGAGTCAAGAAAATGATCGGCGACACCATGGATAAATGGGGCCGCATCGACATCATCATCGCCAATGCCGGCATCCTGCGCGACAAATCCTTCTCCAAGATGAGCCAGCAGGACATTGACCTCGTGATCGACGTTCACCTGCGCGGCACCTTCATGCCGGTCCACGAGGCCTGGAACATCATGAAGGAACAGGAATACGGCCGGATTGTCGTAACCACCTCTTCCACCGGCCTCTATGGCAATTTCGGCCAGGCCAATTACGGCGCTGCCAAGCTCGGCGTGGTCGGCATGATGAACACGCTGAAAATCGAAGGCGCGAAAAACAACATCAAGATCAATGCTGTCTGCCCGATCGCGGCAACCCGCATGACCGAAGGCCTGATGTCCGAAGAAGCGCTCGCCGCGCTGAAGCCGGAATATGTCACGCCGGGCGTCATGAATCTGGTGAAAGATGATGCGCCAAGCGGCATGATCCTGTCCGCAGGCGCTGGCGCGTTCTCCATGGCCCGCATTGTTGAGACCGAAGGTGTCTTCGTTGGCCATGGCGACGATCTCTCCGCCGAAGCTGTTGCTGCCAAGTGGGACCAGATCACGGACGTTTCCACCACCCGCCCGGCTTTCAAATCCGGCGGTGAGCACGGCCAGAACATCTTTGCCGCCGTAGCAAAAGGCATGCAGGGCTAACGCGCCCCGCATTCTTGCCAAATACGCGATTGGGGCGCAGGTATCTCCTCCTGAAAGGAGATCAACATGCGCCTCATCGCTCTTGTGTTTTCAACCCTGCTGCTTGCTGGCTGCGGCATGATCCAGACGCCGTCTGAAGCCACCGTCCCCACCCCCAGCGAGACATCCGAAACGCCCTATCAGGCTCCGTTCATGGCCAATGAAGGCGAAACCTGTGGCGGCATCGCTGCCATTCAGTGTGAAGACGGCCTGTTCTGCAAAATGAATGATGGCGCCTGCCGCAACATCGCCGACGCAGCAGGCACCTGCCAGCAAGTCCGCCCGATGTGCACGCGGGAATATAACCCGGTCTGCGGCTGTGACGGGAACACCTACAGCAATCCCTGCATGGCCCATGCGGCCAAAACCAGCGTCGCCGCCGAAGGCGCCTGTGAAGACTAGACCCTCAAACCTGGGCGAGGCTCAGCTCTTGCCCAGGAACTCCCGCATTTTCTCATAATAGCTGGCGACCATCAGGCTCGTGTCAAAGATGATCGCCGCTTCATCTTCCGGCTCATCAATCGCCAGCTCAGCAGCGGCATAAATGACATCCGTCAAAAGTCGCGTAATCAGGCGCACACGCTCTTCCGGCAATTCGGGATAGGCCTCCCGCAATCTCTCAAAGGCCGGTGCAGCATAATAGTCCCGTGAGGCAACCCGAACGCCTTTCAGGCGCGGCGTCACACGAATGATGCGAATAACCCACAGGCCGCCAACAAATGCCTTGTTCTGCTCATTAATACGCGTCATCAGCGTCATGAAGCTCTGGACCGTATCCTCGAAGGTATCCTTTTCCAGACCGCCCTCTTCAACCCAGCTTGTAACGATCTTTTCCTGCGCTGATGTCAGGCGCTCACCCAACTCATGAAGAATGGCATACTTATTCGGAAAGTATCTGTACAGAGCAGGTGGAGTAATGCCGGCATGCTTGCAAATCATGTTCGTGGAAAGACGTTCAAACCCTACCTCGCCGAGCAATTCCCCGGTAACCGTAAGGATCTTCTCAAAGGTCGTCCGTGCACGATCCTGCGACGGCGCGGCCTTGGTTTCCAGATCGACATCACGCATCTCAGGCCTGCCCTTAGCCGAGATCATGTTTATATCAGACGCCTTCTTCTTAGGCATTCACCCCACCTTCCAAACAAGCATATCAGCGGCATGCCTTACGCGCTGGACGCCATGTCATGACCGGATTGTCAGATATGCGTATCAATATGCCAAAGTCTACGAGCATCTTGAATATAAGTACAGTTAATGGTTTGCCCTATCTTAGCGCCTCTTAGCGCGATAAAGAGCGACTCCCCTCATAGGAGAAAATCCCGGCGACACGGCCCTGGAGGTCAAGCCGGAATGCATTGAAAAACATAATGGAATTCGGGCGAGAAAACCAACCGTCGGCACCCGGAGAAAAATATAACGGTCATTACTTTTCTTGCCCTGCGCGAAGCTGATTTCGGCCACTCTATACCTGCCCATAACCTTGGAACCGGGCCACGACCTGATCAAAGGAATCACCCCCCAACACCTGGGGCCCGCCAATTGCCAGCGTGCCATAATAATAGCCCGCCTGCGTTTCCACTTCACCCGCAATCGCGAGCGCCTGCCTCAGGCCTTTCGCCACCGCGATCTGGCCATGATTTGCCATAAGGCAGGCATTGCGCCCTTTGAGCGAGGTGACAATGTTGTCTGCCAGCGCCTGCGTTCCGAATGTCGCATAGGGCGCAACGGGAATTTCCGACCCGCCACTCATGGCCACCATATAGTGAAGGAAAGGAATGGGCTTATGCGCGCAAGCCAAGGTGGTAGCAAAGCGTGAATGGCAATGCACAACAGCATTCACATCCTGCCGGGCCGCCAGAATACCGGCATGCATACGCCACTCACTGGAGGGTTTTACGGGCCCGTCATACTGGCCATCAAACCGCATCAGGACGATGCTGTCCGGCGTCAGATCTTGCGCGGGAATACCGCTCGGCGAAACCAGGAACCCGTCGCCGAGACGAAGAGAAACATTTCCGGCCGTACCATGATTAAGCCCCCCAGCATCCATTTGCACCATGGCCGCCACCAGCGCTTCGCGTGCGTCTTGTTCCGTCATCATGCCCCCAGCACCTCCTCTACCTGTTTCATTCCCTGCAAGGCTCCCAAAGTCCCGGCGCCCTGCGCCACAAAGGAGGCCGTCACCGTGCCATATTCCAGCGCGCGCTGGAACTCCGCGCCTTTCGCAAGCCCCGCAACAAAGCCCGCGCAGAAGGAATCGCCGCAGCTGGTCGTATCAACGACGCTGACCTTCCTGGCGGGTATACGGATGACCTCCCCCTCTTTTACGGCCACACAGCCCGCCTCCCCGCATTTCACCACACAGGCGCCTGCGCCCATATCGGCAAAGGCCCGCGCTGCCTCAACCGGGTCTTCCAGCCCCAGCAAGGCTTTCGCCTCTGCCAGGCTGGGCATGAAAACATCCACATGCGGAAGCAGGCTTTTCAGGAACTCAACCAGGTGGGGGTGCGGAGAGATCAGATCACCCGTCACAAAAGTACCAGCCGCGCGAATGCCGCCAACCGCCTCCAGCACCTGTGGCCCGGTCAGGTTTGGAAAGCCGACCCCGCCAAAATGAAGAAACCGCGCAGCCTTCGCCGTCTCCACGGCCTCCGGCGTAAAGGCGCTCATCACACTCGCACCCAGCATGTGGAGATTGGGCCGCTCGCCATCCTTCCGGACAAGGAGGATTGTGGTTGAGGTCGGCATGTCATCGCGCTCCAGCAGATGTGCCGTATCAACGCCTTCTTCCTCAAACAGGCCTTTCAGAATGCCCCCATTCCGGTCTTTACCAATGGCCGAAATCAGCGATGCTTTGAGCCCCAGCCTGGCCGCAACCACTGCCATGCCGCCCGCCGTTCCCGCAGGGGCAAGCGCGATCTGCTCCACCAGTGCCGTTTCGCCGCCTGGCGGTAATTGTGAAACCGGCCGCGCGATAATATCCAATGTTGTCAGGCCGATACATGCTAAATCTGTCATACTGTCGGAGCCTCCCTTGCCCATTCATATGTTTTACCCAATAGTCGATACATCCTTTTGAAGGGGGGAAACAGCCATGAGACTTGAGAAGGACATGAAGCTGAGGGAACGCGCCGCAAAGGTCATCCCGAACGGAATGTACGGCCACCAGAATGTCAGCCTGATTGCACCGGGCACGCCGCAATTTTTTGCGCGCGCCGAGGGTGCCTATTTGTGGGATGTCGACGGCAATCGCTATGTCGACTTTATGTGCGGCTATGGCCCGCAACTGCTCGGCTATTGCCACAAGGAGATTGACCGCGCCTATTGTGAGCAACTGTCCAGGATAGACGTCGCCACCGGGCCGACTCCGCTGATGGTGGAACTGGCCGAGAAGTGGACTGATCTCGTCACACATGCCGACTGGGCCATGTTCTGCAAGAATGGCACGGATGCCACCACGATGGCGCTGATGGCCGCGCGCGCCTATCGCGGCCGCAAGAAAATTCTCATCGCCACCGGCGCCTATCATGGCGCAACCACATGGTGCACGCCCTTCCCGGATGGCACGGTGCCGGAAGATCGCGCACATATTATTCACTATGAATACAATAATGTCGAAAGCCTGGAAAAAGCCGCAGAAGAGGCTGGCGATGATCTGGCCGGTATCTTTGCCTCCCCCTTCAAGCATGATGTTCTGACAGACCAGCAGCTGCCCGACCCGGCCTATGCCAGGCGGGCCCGCGACCTGTGTGACGCAGCAGACGCCCTGCTGATTGTGGATGAAATCCGCGCCGGTCTTCGCATTGCGCGCGATGCCAGCTGGTCGCTCATGGGCATTGAGCCGGACCTCACCAGTTGGGGCAAGTCGCTCGCCAATGGCCACCCGATCTCCGCGCTGCTGGGGTCGGAAAAGGCAAAGACCGCTGCTGGCAAGATCTATGCGACCGGCTCTTTCTGGTTTGCTGGCGCTGCTATGGCGGCTTCACTCGTTACGCTGAGAATCCTTCAGGAAACAGATTATCTGGAGCGGATGATCGCGCTGGGCACGCGCCTGCGCACCGGGCTGGAAGAGATCGGCCAGCGCCGCAGCATCTCCATCCGCCAGACCGGGCCGGAACAAATGCCGCTGATCATGCTGGCTGATGACCAGGGCAATCTGGACATGCCGCGAGGCTTTGCCTTCTGTTCCGGCCTCATGGAAAAGGGCATCTACTTCCACCCTTGGCATAACATGTTCATCAGCGCCGCCATGACCGATGAGGATATCGACATGACACTTGAAGCGGCCGACAGCGTTCTGGCCAATATGAGCGTCGACGCGTGAAGCATGGTCGCCAGCCTCAGGCCGCGGAAACGGTCTGACTATTATTTTCCAAATGAATACAGGGCGCTTCCGTGTAAAAGGAGCGCCCTATTCTTATGTGCGCCCTATACAGGCCGCTGAAAGAAATAATATCCCAAGTCTTGCGCGAAATGAGAAATGTAATATCGAAGAAACCGCAAATATGGCGTATGAAGCGCCCCTTATTTCGGCCTCGCAGGAATTTTATTATGAAGATCGGTGTCCCCAAGGAAATCAAGAACCATGAATACCGCGTCGGCCTGACGCCGGAAAGCGCGCGGGAATTCATCGCCCGTGGCCACAGCGTGCTGGTGGAAACCCAGGCCGGTGCCGGCATCGGCGCCAGCGATGAAGACTATATCGCCATTGGCGCCGAGATAGCCCCCACAGCCGAGGATGTCTTCGCCAACAGCACAATGATCATCAAGGTCAAAGAGCCGCTCGCTGACGAGCGCAAACGTCTTACTCCGGATCATATCCTCTACACCTATCTTCATCTCGCGCCGGATCCTGAACAAACCAAAGACCTTATCGCCTCCGGCGCCACCTGCATCGCGTATGAAACGGTCACGGACCGCCATGGCGGCCTTCCCCTTCTCAAACCGATGAGCCAGGTTGCCGGCCGCCTCGCCATTCAATGCGGCGCGTCTGCCCTGGAAAAGAATGAAGGCGGTCGCGGCGTTCTGCTAGGCGGCGTGCCCGGCGTACACCCTGGCAATGTACTCGTCATCGGTGGCGGCGTAGTCGGCTTCAACGCAGCGCAGATGGCCGTTGGCATGCATGCCGATGTCACAATACTGGACCGCAATACGGATGTGCTGGACCGTCTGGATGCGCACTTTGAAGGCCGCGCCAAAACCATCTACTCCACAAAGGCGACGCTGGAACAGGCACTGTCCGAAGCTGACCTCGTCGTGGGCGCGGTGCTGGTGCCTGGCGCTGCCGCACCGAAACTTGTCACGCGTGAGATGCTGTCGCTGATGAAGCCCGGCGCGGTGATGGTGGATGTCGCCATCGATCAGGGCGGCTGTTTTGAGACTTCACATGCCACGACGCATGACAACCCGACCTATATTGTCGACGACATTGTACATTACTGCGTTGCCAACATGCCGGGCGCCGTTGCGCGCACCTCCACCTATGCGCTGAACAATGCGACGCTGATCCACGCGCTGCGCATTGCGGACAAGGGCTGGAAGGCAGCGCTGCAGGCCGATCCGCATCTGGCAGAAGGGCTTAATGTCTGGAACGGCAAAATAACCTGCGCGCCCGTGGCCGAAAGCCTGGGCATGCAAAGCCAGAGTGTGCCACTCGCCGATGCCCTCGCCTGAGGCGCATACTGACTGAAAATTGGAAAAGCGGGCGCGGGTCGCCCGCTTTTTTATTGGGTAAGGCCAACCAGAAGTTTCAGCACAGCAGAATAATAATCCCCTTGCAGGCCCGTCTCAGGTACGCTGCGTCCGATTGCCCTGGCAATCACCGCCATGCCCCCTTCGGACGGCCCGAAATCCGGTGTAGCAGCGGTATTCACATCGATCCACGCTGGCACATCATGACCGGCATTCAGATAGGATTCCCAGAACGTCACGATCGGGGCGGGCACCTGTTGCCCGTCCATCTGCAGATAGACCGGTATACGGATCGCATCATATCCGAACCGTGCAGGCCATCCATTGGCAGGCTGGATAGCACCTTCACGGGTCAGTTCGCACCAATCCGTAGGCAATTGCAACGGGCCAAAGGCCGATTGGGTGAGCAGCCACTGGCTGTCCGTCATTACACGCGTCCAGAACTTGTCCATCCCACCGGCGGAAAAGTCCCGGAAGGCGGGCCAGATGAAGTAAGCCGGATTGAACACTGTGCGGTCGTCATGATCAAAGCCGCTAAGGCCGGGCAGCAAGACCATACGGTCCTGACGCTCCACGATCAGATGCCGGGCTATGGCGTTCCGGATTTCACCGGCGCGCACGTCATAGGCATCTATATCCCAGCGCCGGGCGGCCTGCATCAGCGCCCAGGCGATCAGAATGTCGCCATCGGACGCATTGTTCGGGTCTGCCACGCCCTTCGCCCTGGACGGATCATACAGCCAGGCATAGAGGTTCACATCCTGACGGGCCAAATTAGCCTCTGTCCAGGCGTGCAGTGTCCGGAACGTTTCCTGGTCCCCTGCCGCCTGCGCGAAAAGCAGGCCATACCCCTGGCCTTCACTGTGGCTGATGCCGCCATTGCCGTTGTCGATGACGCGGCCTTCGCCGTTTACGAACAGACCTTTAAAGGCTTCCCAATCACTCATGAAGCTGGCGGAAGGGGATACAAGGTTGCTGACCGCAACAGTCTCGGCATAGGGTGGCTCGGCCTGGCTGCGCTCTCCGCATGCAGAGATAAGGGTCAACGCAACCCCTTGCAGAAATGTCCGGCGATCAAGGCGCATGACGCAGCTCAATGAGTCCTGGTTCGCATTTTGTGATCGATGTGCGCAAGGCATCATTGCCTGACAGGGCATGGAACCACGCCGCATAGGCCCCCTGCAGCAGAGGCGGCATGATCATGTCCCACGGAATGCCCCCTTCCTGGCCTGCGCTGGTTGGTGGATTCCTGTGCATGATGTCGATACCGCCATCATCCAGCTCAAAGATGACGTGTCCCCATCCCAGTTCCTGCCAAAGCGCGTTCACAGCACTTTCGATTTCCTCGACATCGCTCAGCCCCGTCAGCGGGTCCAGGGCAGCAAGCCGCCGCCCGACGGAGGCCAGAAACATTTCCAGCTGCTCCTGCGTTGCCGTGGAGGTCACCTCGTCAAGCAACAGGGCCAGAAGTGTCTCTATGCTGACAGCTGTGGCTGTTACGTGGTCATTTGCATGCATCTGGCTTTTCTTGCCGATGAGGATCATCTGGTTACTCCGAAGCTCTGACGGATTCCGAAAAGGGTTTGGAATTCATTATACTCGCCAAACGTGTTGAGACGCACTTCGCCGCCAATACTTGTGCCCGGTGCCACCTGGAAATAGGTCGACCCGTTCAGATTGACACCAAAGCCGGTTTCGCTGCTGCTATCATGATAGGCCTGCACATCATCGTTCAGGAAGGCCAGATACCCCACCTCGAACATTGAGGCCGGATCGGTCGGATAGAAGGGCTCGCGATCCTGCTCAAAGCTCTGATAGCCTGGCGTGATGCTGGCCTTCGCCTCCAGGCGATCACGCGTATAGGTATACCGGATCGGAAAGCTGACGCTCAGGAAGCTCTGTGGACTGAAATAGCCGCCATAGCCTGACGTGAAGAGGTTATGATTGTCATCAAAGGCCTGATAGTTGCCGTTCACGCCGACGGTCAGGTCCGAATACTCGCCCTTGCGCGCCAGCAGATAGCCCCCTGCATTCAGCTGTATCCCTTTATTATCCTTGACATTCTCGCCCGCGTAGTCGGCATAGGAGCCTTCTGCATAGAAGCCTGATCCATCGCGCTCATAAGACAGCGACACGCCAGCTTCCGAGCGCATCACCGCGCCCCAGAATTCGCCGGTCACAGGGTCGGTCGTACCGGCATAGGACAGCACGCTGTCGGTCACCGGCCGATATTCCGCCCACACCTTACCGGTCGTGTACTGTCCGAATTTGGGCTCATAGGAAATGCCGCCTTGCGCCCGGGTCTTCTGGAAACCCAGAGGCGTGACGCCCACATCCGCGCTCAGATACTCGCCGCGATAGCCAGCCGTCAGCTCGACGCCCGCCTCATGCTGCGTGCCCGGATCTGCCAGTACGGCCTCATACTCGCCGACAATGCCACGCGCCTGCAGCAGGCCGTTGCGGCCGAATTTCAGCTGGCTGTCAGCGCCGACTTCGCCAGCATCGATCGATACGGCATGACCGGCAACAAAGACGCGCCCATCCGCAAAGCCGGTCGAATACTCGACCGTCCCGCCAAGCTCGTTGAGCGAGCTGAGACCGGATTCACCTGAACGGTCGCGATAATGTGTGCTGACATCAATGCGAGGTCCCGTCTCGGCGTCCAGCTCTGCCAGGTCTGCTACGATGCCTGCCAGAACGGGGTCTGTCGTGCCGAAGCTGCCGGCATTCTGGTTTGCTGAAATCGTCTGCATACGCAGCATGCTTCCACCCGGCAGGCTGGCAGGGGCCGTCTGGGTCTGACCATAGGCTGGGCCAGAGGAGGCTGAGGCCAGCTGCCACGGATTGGTGGAGCTGGTATTGCTGGAAACCAGTGCCTTGGTGTCAAACGGGTTCGGCGCGGCGGGCGCAGTAAACGGATTGCCCCCCATGGCGCGATTGGCAAACGGGTTCGTGCTGCTGAAGCCGCCGCCAGCCTCTCCGGTTTTGGCTTCATACAGCGCGCGGGCCTTTTCCAGATATTTGCGGGCGGCGCGGTCGCGTCCAGCCTGCTGCTCCATACGGGCAGCGGCCAGATAAATTTCGTAATTGTCCGGATCCAGAGCTTCGAGGCGTTCGAAGGCGCTGCGCGCCAGGTCTGCATCCCCGGCCACGCTGGCTGTATCGACCAGCACAAGCAGGGCATCCTTGTTACGCGGTTCCTGTTGCAGCACCATTTGCAGCGTTTTCGCCGCAGGCAAAGCCATGCCTCCCGCCTGATAGAGGCGCGCCAGAGACATCAGGACATCCGTATCCCCCGGGGCCTTCTGCCAGGCCGTCTGCAGCACTTCATAGCTTTGCGCATAATTGCCGGCTTCGCGCAGATTATCCGCCTCGATCACCGCCATCATGCGGCGCATGCGCTCCACGATGGCTTGCTTCTCCGACGAATCCCCCGCGGCTTCAGCCGCGCGCTGGATCGCGCCATAGGCAAAGGCTGTCTGCCCCTCAGACGTCAAAATACGTACAATAGGTTCATAGGCCGCAGGGTCGGACAGGGTCTGCTTCATCAGATTCTGCGCCATGGTGACCGCGTCGCTGCGGTCGCCCAGTTGGTAAAGAACGCCCGCGATTTCTGCCTGACGATAGGCTGGCAGGCGGCCTGTTGCCGCAATCTGCTTCAGGCCTGAAACAGCCTGCGCCGTCTGGCCCTGTTTGGCCAGCAGCTGCGCGCGATCAATTGCGGTTTGCGCCGTCAGGCTGAGGGCAAACTCCTGCATTTCCGGCGTGCGGGACGCAGCCGGGATACGGCGGATCAGATCCTGCGCATCGCCTGCCATGTCCATCTGTTCGGCCAGCAACGCAGCGGCGTAGATATGCTCAGCATCGCTGGAGGCCGCAAGTGTCTGCATGACGGAACGCGCCTGCCAGGCATTGCCCTGCCCGGTCAGGAAGCGCGCATATTCATACCGGATCCACGGATCATTCGGATAGGATGTCATGCCATCCTGGAATAGTTTTTCGGCGACAACCATGCGGCCCTGCTGGGAGGCATCAACGGCTTCGCGGCGCAGCGCATTCATGCGCAGCTGGTTGGCAAAGTCCTTGTCCAGTCCCGGCATGCGCAGCGCCGTGCGCGCTGCCTGTGCGGCCTCGCCATAGCGGCCCAGTTCGTCCAGAACGTCAGACAGCAGACCTTGGGCAATCGCCTGATCACCATCGCCAGAGCTGACAAGGTTTTCAGAAATCGACAGCGCCTTATCAAGGTCGCGCGCTTCCAGCGCAGCGGATGCCTCATTTACCCGCGCAAAGAAGTCAGCCGACGCATAGGCCTGATCCCATTTGTCGGAACTGCCCAGCTTGCGTGCCTGCCCCAAAAGGTCTTTCGCCGCAGTGAAATTGTTACGGCGCAGCTGCACCACGCCCAAACCGCCCAACACGTCAGAATCTTTTGGGGACAGGCTGCGGGCCCGGTTGAAGGACTTCTCGGCGAGATCCAGATTGCCAGCTTCCAGTGCCTTGAACCCGGCTGCGCGCGCATCGGCTGCCGGATTGGGCTTTGGCGCAGGCGCACGTTTGGTTACGGGTGCAGGCTTGGCGTTTGTTTCCTGTGCGGGCTCCAACGCCGTCTTGCTGGCGACCGGAACCGTCAGCACCGTCTTGGCAGCATTGAACTCCAGAGCCTGCTTGGCCACCGGATTCTGGGGGTCAAGTTCCAGCACCCGCTGATAGGTTTCCTTGGCCCGGCTATGCTGGCCTCTGGTTTCCCAGTACTTCGCCTGCTGCAGAAGTGCTTCCACCCCAGCGCTCTCCGCAACCGCCTGACCGCCATCCACATGGGCTGCGATGGCACTGGCCAGGGCGAGAGCGGTCAGATGCGTTTTTCTCATCACTCACTATCCATATCTTGCAGGCGACGACGTTCCTGACGCTTCAGCAGCGCGTAAATCGGCCCGGCAACAATCAAGGCAACGATCACACCACTGATCACCATGAAGAGCGGTCTGCCGCTCATCCAGAAGGCAAAGGCAAGCCACCAGGGCAAGTCGCTGACCCAATAGCTTGATCCGATCATGTAGCTGGCCATGCCATCGCCGTGTACGACGGACAGGTCGCCCTGCACGTCTGCAATCACGTCAATCTCTTCCAGAGCGTAGATCATGCCCGGCAGGCGGGATGTATCGCTACCCAGCACGGCCACGACGCTGCGGCTTGGCGCGAAGGGAGATTCAAAGCCGATCATGCCGGTGAACTCATCCGCCGCCATTAGCGTGTCATTGGCCTCGTCGGCCTTGTTGTGCTTGCGGGTGGAAACCATGTTGCCCAGACGGTCCAACAGGCTGTCCGCCGGCACATGGATCTGGCCACCTGCAAATGACACAGGCGCACCGCGGAACAGGCCCGCCTCATTGCCCAGGCTGACCGGACCGATGACCAGGATGTCTTCATCGCGCATGCGGTCTGCGTTGACTTCACGCGTTACCCGCGCCCGCACGGTTGGCGCACCGGTGGAGTCACCGAAGCGGCCCATCAGCACCAAAAAGGTCTCAATTGTTGCGGCATCCACGTCCCGCGGCATAAGAATGGCGGTTTCCGCCAGATCCGGGCGGATCGTGAACGGGTATCCCGCCCCGGCAAAGGGTGCCAGGTCCGGCATCAGAATCGCATGATGTGCGCCTGTGAAGTCAATCTGGCTATCGCCCAGAACGCTCACGGCGACATTTGTAGGTATCATGCCCGTACACTCGCTCTTGTCGGCCAGGATGAGGTTGTAGTCGAAGACCAGCTCATTCTGTCCAAACAGGTTGTATCGGGGCAGCGTTACTTTTGCCTTACGCTCCTCAGACACCGTCTGAGCACCTTTCGCGAGGCGATTCAGCACGCTTTCTCCGCCCAGTGGCAGCGTCTCAAGGAAGTTGTTGTTCAGCGACACGTCCAGACGCGAGGCCGCGCGATCCAGCCAGGGTGCAGCAGGATAGCGGTATCCAAGGTCCACCTTCCCGCCATTGCCCGGCCAGAAGAACAGGTCTGGCGCAACGCGGAATTGCGCGCTCAGCGGGCCCGGCGGCAGGCCGCGGGCTTCAAGCGAGTAAGGCTCGGTGACTTCCGACAGTGCAACCTTGCGGTCCGTTGGCAGCCAGCGCGGCGCAGCATAGCGATCAAACGCCGGCACCCGGAATTCCTTCATGGAAATGTCCCGGCCGCCAACAAAGCCGCTGGCAAAGGCGAGGCCCGCTGCGGCCTGTTTCAGCTCGGCATCCGTGCGGCCCATGATCAGCAGAAGCTGGCCAAACTCGTCGGCCGGGTTCGGCACAACCGCAATCTCGGGGCCGGTAATCTGGCGGTCAATACCCGGCAGGCTGTCCTGCGGGCCCAGGAACACAACAGCATTGCCTTCCGGCAGCACACCGCTTTGCGGCGTGAAACGGAACCCGCGATAGCTGGCCAGGCTACCCAGCCAGGACGCAATCGTGCCGGCAGCTTCCAGCTCGCCATCGCTCGGCCGGGCGGCCATCACGAAAGGCAGGTCCAGCGGCATGGAGTCATGTTCGTCAAAGAAGGGCGCAGGCAGCTTGCTGAGGTTTGGCGGGAATTTCAGCTGCTGTACCTTCACATCCAGGAAGGTGCGCTCATTGGAAATGTTCATCCAGAGGGATGAGTGGAACGGGTCTTCACAATCGGTGGCATAGTGGCCCAGGAAGCGGAAGTTCAGCTGGTTCTGCCCCGGCAGGAACAAGGCCGGCTCAATCTCCAGCTCCAGCGTCGTACCATCGGCGCCGCCTGGCAGCAGTTTCACCGTCTGGATCACTTCCCCATTCAGCATCACCACCAACTGGCTGAGATCCCCCAGCAACGCTGGCGAATAGGCCATGTTGACCGTGACAGATGCCTCTGTGACCACTTCGTCGGCACGCATGCCGAACGGAATGCCGATTTCGGCCCGCGTCCCCTGCAAGCGGATGGGAGAACGGATTGACAGATTTTCCAGCGTCATGCGATCAGCGCGCTGCCCGTCGCCCAGTTCCTGCGTTACAGGGGCCTGAGCCACCGGCGGCGCTTCCTGCGCATAGGACGGCGCCAGAGTGCCAGCCAGCACGCACAGTGCGGCAATCGCCGTCAGCGTGACAGGCACCCGGCCCAGAGACGGCCCGAGAATGCGTTTAAGGGTCACAATATCGACTCCCACAATATCCTTGATTGAACGCATCCCGGAGACAGGTTTGCGCGGTTCGCCCGGCTGCCAGGCGTCGGCCCGGCCCATCACGGCACGGACGAGTTGCCGCGCGTGAAGCTGGTCCAGCTCCTCAAAGCGCAGCCGCAGAATGCCACTGTCGGTACGGATGGCTTCGACCGGAACGGTCAGCGTGTCATCCCCCATTGGAATGGAAATGCTGTTGATCGTATGCCCGGTCATGTCCATGCCTTCCGGCAGCCTGACGGCAACTCCACCCATGGAAAAGTCCAGCGTGGAACAGTCGAAGACATATCCGTCATCCCGGTACAGCGTCGCCTGAAGTGTCTGGTCAATCCGGATATGCTCGCGCACCTGACGGGTCTCGCGGGCAACCGACACGGCGGCCAGCAGGATGATCAGGCTGAACGTGGCCCAGCCGACATTCAGCACCAGTGTACCGATCGGCATGTTGCCCGGTTCGGCAAAGACCAGTAGACGCCCGGTTCCGAACACGATGCCAAAGATCATCAAGCCGATGGTCCACATGTGCGGCTTCACGGCGTCCAGATCGAAATAGGTCTTGTCCAGAAGATCACCCTTGTCGGTCACGTTGAACTTGCCCTTGCGGGGCTGGAACAGCGTCAGCACGGTCGGCTTGACCAAGTGGAAGGCCAGCAGGGTCTCGTAGATCTCCCCCCAGAACGGGCGGCGGTCTCCGCCCTGCGTGCGTTCGCTGGACAGGGTCGAGATGTAAAGGTGTGGCAGGGCGTAAGCGAAGATCAACGCAGCAGAGGCGTGAATGATATTCTGCCCGGCAATCAGATACGCCAGCGGCGCCGTCAGGAACACAATGCGCGGCAGCGGAAACTGGAAGTGCATCATCGCATTCAGATAACAAAGCCGCTGTGGCAATTTCAGCCCCTTGCCCAGCAGCGGATTGTCGATGCGGAAAATTTGCGTCATGCCGCGCGCCCAGCGGATACGCTGGCCGATGTGAAGAATCAGGCGCTCGGTCGCGAGACCGGCAGACAGCCGCGCAGAAATATAGGCCGTGTTCCAGCCCATGCGCTGCAGTTTCAACGCGGTATGCGCGTCTTCCGTGACGGTTTCCCCGGCAAACCCATTGGTCTGCATCAGCGCCTCACGGCGAATGATCGCGCAGGAGCCGCAGAAGAAGGTTGCGTTCCAAAGGTCGTTCCCGCTCTGTACGGGGCCATAGAACAGGTCACCTTCTCCCGGCAGATCCTCGACACTGCCAAGGTTACGCTGAACCGGATCTGGGGAATAAAAATGGTGCGGCGTCTGCAATAGCGCCAGCTTGGGGTCTCTCTGGAACCAGCCAATCGTCAGCTGCAGGAAGGCGCGTGTTGGCACGTGGTCGCAGTCGAACACGACGATCAGGTCGCCATCGGTCTTCTTCATGGCGGCATTGAGGTTGCCGGCCTTGGCGTGCTTGTTGTCCGTACGCGTCAGATATCCGCAATTGGCTTCGCGGGCGAATTCACGGAATTCCTCGCGGCGGCCATCATCCAGGATGAAGACGCGGTAGCGGTCTGCCGGATAGTCCATGTCCATCGCGGCGAACACCGTATTGCGGACAATATCCAGGCTTTCATTATAGGTCGGGATATAGACATCCACCGTCGGCCATTCCGACGGATCGCCTTTCATCTCCACAACCGGGCGGTGCAGCGGCCAACTCGTCTGGATCAGGCCCAGCAGCATAATGAACCAGGCATACAGCTCGGCCAGGTAAAGACCCGTGCCCAGCACGAACTCGATCGGTGTGTCGAACTCAAGCGTATGGGTCGTCCGCCACCAGATATACCGAGTAGAAACAAGAAGTGCGATACCGCCCAACACAAGCGTGCCCCGGCGGGATTTGTTGCGACTTACGAAAAAGGCCGCAACCATCACGCCCAGACCAAAAATCCACTGGTTCTTCAGATCCAGTGGTACGGAAATGACCATGACCGCCAGAAAAGCGGCCAGCAGCCAGACCGGAAGCATTGCGATCTTGCGGAGGGAGCCGAAGGAATTCCCCATAATCAGACCGCCCGCCGCGCGGGTGCGTCCACGCCTTCAGAGCCAACCACAGGTTCACCCTTCAGATAAGCCTCGATCATGTTGGTCAGCGCCGTCACATCGCGCAGCACCACACTATGCGGCGCAAATTTCTCCAGAACTTCGAATTGGGCCAGCGCTTCATTGACGGCCTCATCCCGGCGCACAATGCCGAAATATTGCTCGCCCAGCAGTTCGGCCAGGAAGCGTCGGCAATGGCGCGACAGTTTGTATTGCTCGTCCACACGGTTCAGTACGACAGCGAAATTCTGCAGCTCCCGGACAGACTGGCCTTCATCCAGAAGCGTCAGGCTGGTCAGCGCCGCAGGTGTCGGCTCCAGAACACACAGATTGAGATCGGCAAACTGGCTGACCTCCCGGCGCACTTCCAGATCGGAAGACGAGATGTCCAGAATGAACAATTGGCTTTTGTCGCCGCCCGAAAAGTCCTGGATCAGTTGTTCCGGTGCCATATGGCTGCCATACCCTTTCACGAGACGCACGCCGCCAACCACCGGCGCATCCGCCTCAGCGCCCCGCCATGGCTGGATCGTCTGTGAAGGCACCATTCCAAAGTGCAGCTTCAGCGTGTCCTGACGCGTGTAGTCGACGACCGTCACGGGCCTGCCACGGCTCGTAAACGACATCGCCAGCCGCGCTGCAATCAGCGTGCTGCCACTACCGCCCTTGGGAGAGTGTACTGCAATAATGGTCATGATTTTGCCTGCCCCAGTTTGCCAAGGAAGTTCCGCAAGTCGACAGCATCACCTTGAGGCCGTCCCGGTTCGTTCGCAGCCGATGCCTGCGGCGCAGAATACTGCCCCAGGAAACTGCCTGCCGGTTTGGACGGCGCGGGCCGCCTTTCTACCGCAGCCCGGCGAGGCTCCGGCAGACGTTTAGCCTCGACATTGTTGCCCCCATTACCGGTAATGCGCTCATCCTTGAGAAGCGCTTCGAATACAGGCCACAGCTCCATATCCGTATAGGGATCTTCAAATTGCTTGTACCGGAAATCTTGCCGACTGAGCTTTTCGAGCAAAGCGCGTGCGTCGTTTCTCATGTCCATCACCATTGTTATCGTTAAGCTTTTGGGTACCATAAGTACACTTAACGCCGCGTTACGACACGGCAGGATGGGCACGCTCAAAAGGCCTCCGGCTTGGTTAACATACGCCTGAATACAATTTATCTGTATAGAAATCAGTTAAGGTTTTGTTAGTCATGACTAACACTTCATTATCGGGAATCTTGCCGTCCGGCATACCCTGCACGGGCAAATCTGCGCGCTTTAGAAAGAGCGCACGAAAAAGGGCTGCGATCCTGAAACTTCAGGAAACACAACCCTCTATCGGGTTAATTGCAGGTTCGCCCCAAAGCGACCTGACGGGCCCACCCTTTGCGAAAGAGCTTGCCTCGGATTATTCTTCCATTACCTTGAGATACATGGAATTTTTCGGTTTGGAGAAAACACGCTCCACCATGGGTACGAAAAACTCCAGCGGCTCGCTCTCATAGTTCGGATCAAACGCAGCCTGGTCATACAAATGGCAGAACTGCGCGCAATATTCATAGTGCGGACTGTCCTTGAACTGCTCGCGCAAATTCCGGTCGAGCCCCAGATGATGGAAGAAATAATAGCCCTGAAATGCGCCATGATTGGCCACCATCCAGTGGTTTGCCTCTGAGACGAAAGGCTTCAGGATCGCGGCGGCAACGTCCGGATGGTTATAACTGCCCAGCGTATCGCCAATGTCATGCAGCAGCGCGCAGACGACATATTCCTCGTCCCGGCCATCCCGGTGGGCCCGTGTCGCTGTCTGCAGGGAGTGCTCCAGCCGGTCAATCGGGAAGCCACCAAAATCTCCATCCAGCAAGCGCAAATGGTCCAGCACCCGCTTGGCGAGGCCCTTGTTGAAGGCCTTGGAATTCGCCGCGATGATGTCCCAGTCTTCTTTTGAGCCTTCCAGCATTTCCCGGAATTTGGCGCGTTCGCCCATATCGTGTCCGTCGGCCATGTTTACCTCCCTTATCTGTCTGCCCAGAATACACAGACGCACCGGCCGATACAAACAGAAACGCCCCCGGCCACTTGGTCCGGGGGCGCCTTTTGCCTTGCCGCGTCCTATCTAGTCCCACAGGGAGCCGAGCATCAGCCCGGCCCGCCAGTCTGCCCGATGGGGCACATAGGCCGGCCCACAGTGCGGACAGGCATGCTTGTGCAGACGGTCTGCCAGCGTCCAGCTGGACTCGCCGGTGCGTACGCCTGCCGCCCCCAGAACGTCAATCAGGTGCCGCAAATGCGGATCACCCAGATCGTCGTTCAGGGCCAACTTTGCCTCTGCCAGCCGCCAACCAGCCGGATCCTGACGCAGGGCCAGAGCCACTGGCGGGCTGCCCCGCTCGCGGACGGCATAAACTGCCATCCGCCCAAGGGAGAGATCGGCCGTGAAGTCCCGCAAGCAATTGTGGAACTCCAGCGCGATCTCGGCCAGTGCCTTGCGGGAACGAACCGGATGGAACGCTGCCGGCAGACGCGGCGGCGCGAGCACAGAGCCGAACTCGGCCGGCTGCAGGGCTTCCGCCGCCATGTCGAACAGGCGGACAGACGTCGCCGCCCGTTGCCAGCGCTTGACCAGGTGAGGCCCATGCCCCGCCCCATGAATTTTCAGGGCCAGAGCATAGGCATCCGCCAGGTCTTCCGCTGCCTCCTTGCGCTCCGGAAGGCGGGCGATGATGCCCGGCACCCGCAGTGCGGTCGGAAGGGCCTGCATCAGGGTCAGCTGATCTGCCTCGATTTGCGGCATGTGCCGCAACACGGTGACGGCTTCCGGATCGGCAAACAGGGCCAGAAAGGTGTCATACGCCTCTTCCTGCCACAGCGCTTCGCCGAGACGGCCGAGCGCCTTCATCAGGCCACCCGGCGCCTCACCGCGCATCAGAATGCGGGCAAGGTCAGCGTCGCGGGCACGCTCCACCGCGTGCACAACGTCCAGCTCCATACCGCCGGGATCAGTCCAGCGCCGGTGCAACAGGATCGCCGCCGCATGACGCCGCGCCGTCGGCAAGGCAAAAAAGCCGGCATGTGGCGCGGGCCAGAAATGGGCAACCCGGTCCGCATGCGGCCCGGCAATGAACACCAGCAAAGGCGTTGGTGCGGGCGCCTTGCCACGAGACAAGACACCCGCGCGGGTCATGAGCGTGCCCATGATCCACCTCCTTTCGCTTGATCCGGAAACAGAATTTCCTTGTCCCGGATCATGAAACTTCAGGATTATCTCAGTATCAGGAGACGACCGGCCATAGCGCGGGCGCCGCTGACAGCGCTCCCCGCCTTTGCGAGGAGCTGTATGTGTCTCTACAACTCTGCATCATCTCATCTTCTCTCGCTTGCCTGACAGGCCATCCGTCAGCGGATAGCCTGTCAGGTCTGGCTTTTACTGGCAGGCACAGGCCGTCACATTCTGCAACGACCAGGCCTTATCAGCCCTTCACGCACACGACCTGTTTCAGGGTGTGAACCACTTCCACAAGATCTGTCTGCGCGGCCATGACGCTGTCGATATCCTTATAGGCCATGGGGGTCTCATCGATCACACCCTTGTCCTTCCGGCATTCGACACCTTCGGTCGCCGCAAGGTGATCCTCGACAGAGAACCGCCGTTTGGCTTCACCCCGGCTCATGGCCCGCCCTGCTCCGTGGGAGCAGGAGCAGAAAGAGTCCGCATGTCCCTTCCCGCGAACAATGAAGGATTTCGCCCCCATCGATCCCGGAATGATGCCCAGTTCATCCTTCCCGGCGCGCACGGCGCCCTTCCGGGTAACCCAGACATCTGCCCCGAAATGGTGTTCCCGCTCCACATAATTGTGGTGGCAGTTCACCGCTTCCTTCTCCAGCGCAAAGGCCGGAAAATGCTCACGCAGGGTAAACAGTACACGGTCCATCATCACCTCGCGGTTCAGGCGGGCATAATCCTGCGCCCAGCTGACCGCTTCGGTGTATTCGTCGAACAATGCCTCTCCTTCCACAAAGAAGGCGAGATCCTTGTCCGGCACATGATAGCTCAGAACACGTTTCTCCAGGGCCTCACGGGCTTCCTGAATGAAATAGGTGCCGAGGATGTTCCCCGTCCCGCGAGAGCCGGAATGAAGCATCACCCAGACGCGGTCCGCTTCATCCAGACACAGCTCGATAAAGTGGTTTCCGCCGCCCAGCGTGCCGAGCTGCTTGGCAAATGCCGTGCGCTGAATACGCCGATGCTTCTTCAGGATCACATCCAGCCTGTCCGCCAGGCCAGAAGCCTTCAGGGCCGTGGCCGCCCGCGCAGGGGCTTCCTTGTGGTTGCCACTGCGTCCGTTGCCAACCGGCACCTTGCGCTCGATCTCGCTACGGATGGCCGACAAGCTGTCCGGCAGGTCGTTCGCCGTAAGGCTGGTGCGGATTGCCATCATCCCGCAGCCAATGTCGACCCCGACAGCGGCAGGAATGATCGCGCCCTGCGTGGGGATGACCGAGCCGACCGTTGCGCCGCGACCATAATGCACATCCGGCATCACGGCCAAATGGCTGTGAATGAACGGCAAACCCGCCACATTCTCCAGCTGGGTGCGCGCTTGCGCCTCCAGCGGTACGCCCTTGACCCAAGCCTTGATGCGCCCGCCAGCGCTGGTTTCTATCACTTCAAAATCGCTCATTGTTCCTTAGTCTGCTCTTTTCTCAGACTCCTCCTGACAAGCCCTCCACGCGTTTCCATCGGGTTCGAAAGACATAAAAAAACCTCCGGGCGTAAACGCGCGGAGGGCGGCATAAGACCGGTTGCCCGGCCCCGGACTGACACTCAGCCCTATCCACTCACCTCCATGCAGCAGCCCTCGCTACCGGGTAGCCGGTTGCGATTTGCGCTTTGAAAGTTTGGTTCTGGCCGTTTCATCGGTCCGTCCTCTGAGTGGATTGAGGCCGCCATATGACGGAGGGCGCGGGCAGCGTCAACCCCAAAGATAAAAAAATCCCCGGAAACATATGCTCCGGGGACTGATATAAAAAATCATGTTTCCCTTGTATCACAAGGCTCTGGCCTAGTTTTTGACACGACCTGTCTCGTCAAATCGCGCCCGAAAATCTTCCAGGCTCAGCGTGTAGTCATCCTCGTCATGGAACGCTTCATCGCTCAGATTTGGCTTCTCGGCGGCCTTGTACCAGACGGCATAGTCTGCCGTGTCGCGGCTGTCCTTGCGATAATAGGTCGAATAGGTGTCCACCGTCAGAACCGGTACCTCGGCCCCGAAATCAAAACTCATCAGGCGCATCCAGCCATCTCCAATGCCCACCGGCCAGGCAGATTTCACGCCGGCATCGATGGCCGTCTGTCCCCGGTCCTGATAGTCGGCCAGCACCTGCCACACCTTGTGGCCATGGGCATTCTCGTCCACCCGCCAGGCCTGGCCATGCTCATGCCCGCACAGAACCAGAAAGATCTGGTCCTGCTGGCTGATCAGCTTCTCCCAGACCATTTCCGGGCTGTTGTTCAGCGGGTCCACAGCATGGCCATCCACAATCGGGTTCGGAAGGCGCTCGCCCTCTTTGGTCATATAGTCATGCGTGGAGATGATGGTCGGCAGGCCCTTATACTGCGCGATCACCTCAGCGGCCCATTCCAGAGACGCGTTCGGCGGATCGAATTGCAGGCCGATATGCAGGAAGCGATAGCCGCCCGCCTCGAAGATCTGCGCGCTGTCGGCGCCGCCATCATGGCTGGCCACATACCAGGGCTTGTCCTTGAAGAAATCGGTGTCTGCACCAAACACCGAACGGAAATTCTCCAGCCCGCCGGGATGCAGCACGCCGAGAGACGTTTTCAAATCGGTGGGGTCAATATCCGCCGGGCCCTTGGCCGCGGGCGGAAATTTCGAATCGGTCCACATCGCGTCATAGTCATGATTGCCCGGCACGACGGAGAATGGCGTCCTGCCGGCGATCAGGCTGAAGCCCTCATGCGCCTTCGGCATCTCTACCGTCTTCACCTTTTCGGTCGGCGCGAAATGGGAATCCATGATCGGGTTCGGTACGGCCTTGAAGCCGCGCGCGGCATGCTCCGGATCCATGGTCTTGGTCTGATGCTGCCACACATCACCCAGCGAAGAAACGAAGGCGATCTCTCCGCCGGCGCTTTCCAGATTGTCGGCGACATATTGCATCTGTTCCAGGAACATCTCGCTCGCCTCGAAGGGAAAGCCCTCGGCTTTCTGGTGCGTATAGTCGAGATAGTTCTGCGTATCGGGCAACACGGCGATGGTGAAATAGGTGTCGGCCGGTGCCATCGGCTCTGCGACCGGCTCAGCAAGACTGGCCGATTCGCTCTCCACGCCGGCGATCCCGGCAGGCTCTGCCGCAGGCTGATTCGCGCAGGCGGCCAGCAGGGCGAACAGGCCCGCCAGAGCTGTGGCCGGTGCGGCCGGGGAACGGGGCATCAGAAATTTCATGGGGCAGGTCTCCGGAAAGGACTCACAAACACAGGATGTGAGGCCCGCCTAGCGCACCAGCATGACAGTTTCTTTCGCCCTCCCCTGCTGACGCGGCGACAGCGCAAACAAAAAGCCCCGGACGGGTCACGTCCGGGGCTTTTGATATCTTTCAGGTCCGAAGACCCGGGAAGACTTAGTCTTCCATCGCGTCGAGTTCGGCCTCATGGCGGGCCTTGTCAGCGGCGCCCTTGGCGCTCTCGTCACGATCGACCAGCTCCAGAACGGCAACCGGTGCATTGTCGCCATGGCGGAAGCCGGCTTTCAGCACGCGGGTATAGCCGCCATTGCGGTCCTTGTAGCGCTCGCCCATCACGTCGAACAGCTTGCGGACAGCGTCCTCATTGCGAACCTGAGCGATCGCCTGGCGGCGAGCAGGCAGGTCGCCCTTTTTGGCGAGCGTCACGAGCCGGTCCATGATCGGAGCCATTTCCTTCGCTTTCGGAAGGGTGGTCACGATCTGCTCGTGCTCGATCAGGCTGGCAGCCATGTTCGCGAACATCGCCTTGCGGTGCGACGTCGTCTTGTTCAGTTTGCGGTATCCATGGCGATGGCGCATTGTCGTTATCCTTCAGGAGGTGGTCAGGCCCCCGTTAAAGCGGGTCCTATAGGTGGTCGTCGTACTTCTTGGCAAGACCTTCGATGTCTTCCGGCGGCCAATCCGGCACTTCCATGCCGAGGTGCAGGCCAAGACCGGCGAGAACTTCCTTGATCTCGTTCAGAGACTTGCGGCCGAAGTTCGGCGTGCGCAGCATCTCTGCTTCGGATTTCTGGATCAGGTCGCCAATATAAACAATGTTGTCGTTCTTCAGGCAGTTTGCCGAACGAACGGACAGTTCGAGTTCGTCGACCTTCTTGAGCAGGACCGGGTTGAAGCCGAGATCGGTTTCTTCCGTTTGCTGGCTCGTTTCGAGGGTCGGCTCTTCGAAATTGATGAACAGCTGCAGCTGGTCCTGCAGGATACGTGCGGCATAGGCCACAGCGTCTTCCGGCGTGACGGAGCCGTCTGTCTCGATGTCGAGCGTCAGCTTGTCATAGTCCAGAACGGTCCCTTCGCGGGTGTCCTCGACCAGGTAGCCAACACGGCGCACCGGGCTGTAGATCGCATCGATCGGAATATAGCCGATCGGGGCGTCTTCCGGACGGTGGGCTTCAGCAGGCTGGTAGCCTTTGCCGGTTGCGATTGTGAATTCCATGCGGACTTCGGCGCCATCGTCGAGCGTGCAGATCACGTGATCCGGGTTCAGGATCTTCGTGTCGCCGGAGGTCTCGATCTGGCCGGCCTTCACTTCGCCCGGGCCTTTTGCCTTCAGCACCATGCGCTTCGGCGTGTCGCTCTCCATGAAGATGGCGACCTGCTTCAGGTTCAGCACGATGGTCGTGACATCTTCCCGCACACCCTGGATGGCGGAGAATTCGTGCACGACATTATCAATCTGGACGCCGATAATGGCAGCACCCTGGAGGGACGACAGAAGCACGCGGCGCAGCGCGTTGCCCAGCGTCGTGCCATAGCCACGCTCAAGCGGCTCGATGATGAGCTTGGCCTTCCGCTTGGCATCATATCCTGCCTGAACCACGGGGCGGTTCGGGCGGATCAGCACTTTCCAGTTGCGGTCATTGACGGCGGTGGATTCGATGTCAGCCATGGGCGACGGGTCCTCAGAATGCATTTGGCGGCGCTTGATTGCGCCGCCGATAAATAACGAACTAGACGCGGCGGCGTTTCGGCGGGCGGCATCCGTTGTGTGGGATTGGGGTCGTGTCCTGGATCGCCGTGACGGTCAGGCCGACAGCCTGCAGGGCGCGCAGGGCGCTCTCACGGCCGGAACCCGGACCGCGCACGTTCACTTCGACGGTCTGCAGACCGTGGTCCATGGCCTTTTTCGCGGCATCCTCAGCGGCCATCTGGGCAGCATAAGGGGTCGACTTACGGGAGCCTTTGAAGCCCATCGTGCCGGAGGAAGACCACGAAATCGTGTTCCCCTGGGCATCCGTAATGGTGACCATGGTGTTGTTGAAGCTGGAGTTCACATGAACAACACCGGATGTGATGTTCTTGCGCTCTCTCCGGCGGACGCGGGTCGTTTCACGAGCCATTGAAGATCAATCCTATTTCTTCTTGCCGGCAATCGGCTTCGCCGGACCCTTGCGGGTACGAGCATTTGTGTGGGTACGCTGGCCGCGAACCGGAAGTTTGCGGCGGTGACGGAGGCCACGGTAGCAACCAAGGTCCATCAGACGCTTGATGTTCATCGAGGTCTCACGGCGAAGGTCACCTTCTACCATGTAATCGGCATCGATGGTTTCGCGGATCTTGATGACTTCGGCATCTGTCAGCTCGTTCACACGACGTGCCGGCTCAACACCGACCTTCTCGATGATTTCACGCGCCATGGCCGGGCCGATGCCATGAATGTACCGCAGCGCGATTTCAACGCGCTTGTTGGTCGGGATGTTAACGCCTGCAATACGGGCCAAGGCCGGTTCTCCTCAAGCGGACTGTGTTCATACATAAAGAGCGCGCCAAGCCGGAAAGCTCCGCCTTGCGCGCCGGCGATTAAGCCAAAAGCTAAGAAACGAGGCTTATAGCTATGGAAATTAACGCGTCAACCGCGGAATCCCAGCTTTATGCCGTCTCTTTCAGGGCCGCGTCGATGTCTGCACCAACAGCATCGATCGTCCCCATTCCATCGACTTCAACAAGTATACCACGTTCGGCGTAAATAGGCACCAGGGGCGCAGTATCCTCATAGTATTTTTCCAGGCGTTTGGAGAAGGTTTCAGGGTTGTCGTCCTTACGCCCCTGCTCCTCAAAACGCTTGGTGACACGTGACAGCAGCTTGTCATCATCAACAAGCATGCGGATCACGCGATCCACGGCTTCGCCGCGGGATTCCAGCAGCTGGTCCAGGGCTTCCGCCTGGCCGACCGTGCGCGGGAAACCATCAAAGATGAATCCCGGTGCGCCGGCCTTTTCGGTCAGCTGTTCGTCGATCAGGGCAATCACGATCTCGTCGGAGACCAGACCGCCCTCATCCATGATCTTGGCAACTCTCTGCCCAAGCTCTGATCCTGATGCGCGGGCTGCGCGCAGCATGTCACCTGTGGAGAGCTGGATATAGCCCCGCTCCTCTACCAGGCGCTTTGCCTGCGTGCCCTTCCCGGCCGCAGGCGGCCCGAACAGAATGAGATTCATCTTTTACGACCCCCGAGTTTCGACTTCTTGATCATCCCCTCATACTGATGGGCGATCATGTGCGATTGTATCTGTGTTACTGTGTCCATCGTAACAGACACAACGATCAGAAGTGAAGTACCGCCGATATAGAACGGTATCTCTGGGAAATATCGCCGCAGGAGTTCGGGGAGAATACAGACAAAGGTCAGGTACAGGGCGCCAATCGTCGTCAGGCGGGTCAGCACATAGTCGATATAGGCGGCCGTGTTGGAGCCTGGGCGGATGCCTGGAATGAAGCCGCCATATTTGCGCAGATTGTCCGCCGTTTCCTCCGGATTGAACATGATGGAGGTGTAGAAGAAGGCGAAGAACATGATCAGCACGACCTGCGAGCCGATATAGGTCCACGAGCCCGGCGCGAAATGCGTCGCCAGCCAGCCCAGAACGCCGCTCACGGCGCCGGAGGCCTCGGCATCGGCCGGATTGCCGCCCATGAAGCCGACCGCCGTCAGCGGCAGCATCAGCAGCGCAGAGGCAAAGATCGGCGGGATAACGCCGGATGTGTTGATCTTCAGCGGCAGGAAGCTCTTCTGGCCCTGCGCGAAGCCATGTGCCTGCTGGCGTTTCGGATACTGGATCAGCAGGCGGCGCTGCGAGCGTTCCATGAACACGATGAACACGACCAGCGCGATGACCATGGCCGCAATTGCGATAACAAAGGCCACGTTCACAGACGTCGTACGCGCCTGCGAGATCAGGTTGAAGATGGCTTTCGGCATCTCCGCAATGATCCCGGCGAAAATGATCAGCGAGACGCCATTGCCGATGCCGCGGGCCGTAATCTGCTCGCCCATCCACATCAGCAGCATGGTGCCGCCCGTCAGCGTCACAACGCCGGTAAGGATGAAGAAGGGCGCAGAAATGCCGTCAATGCGCACAGCCGCCAGGCCACCGGCAATCGCAAAGGACTGCACCAGGGCAAAGCCCAGCGTCAGATAGCGTGTGTACTGGTTGATCTGTTTGCGTCCGGACTCCCCTTCCTTCTTCAGCTTTTCCAGCGTCGGAGAGGTGGCCGTCAGCATCTGGATGATGATGGACGCCGTGATGTAGGGCATCACGTTGAGCGCGAAGATACCCATCCGCTCAACGGCGCCACCGGCAAACATGTTCATGGAGCCCAGCATGCCGCCGGACTGGCTTTCGAACAGGCTGGCATATTGGGAGGGGTCGAGGCCCGGAATCGGAATGAAAGTGCCGAGTCGGTAAAGAAGCAGGATGCCGAGGGTGAAGAGGATCCGCGCCTGCAGGTCCTTGGCCTTCGCAAAGCTCGAAAAATTCATGTTCCGAGCCATTTGTTCAGCAGCATTTGCCATTGGCCGCTAGACCTCCCTGAAAAAGCGTTCGCCGCCTAAATCGGCGGCGAAACAAAGTTTGTGAAGGGGTACCCGGTAAAAACCGCCGATTATTCTTCAGCTGCGTCTTTCGCGGGGCCCGTGACGGTCACTTTGCCGCCAGCCTTCTCGACAGCCTCAATGGCTGCTTTGGAGGCGCCTGTCACTGTAATATTCAGATTCTTCGGTGCGTCACCTTTTGCCAGCAGACGTACGCCATCGCGCACGTTGCGGACCAGGCCGGCAGCGACCAGAGTCTCTTCGGTCACGTTCTTGGCGTCCAGCTTGCCAGCTTCGATGGCTTTGCCGAGACGGCCAAGGTTGACCCAAGCGTGCGTCTTGGAGTTGCGGGCCGTGAAGCCACGCTTCGGCAGACGCATGTAGATCGGCATCTGGCCGCCCTCGAAGCCGTTCACGGCAACACCGGAACGGGCCTTCTGGCCTTTAACACCGCGGCCACCCGTCTTGCCCTTGCCCGAGCCGACGCCGCGGCCAATGCGCATGCGGTTCTTGGTGGAGCCTTCAGCAGGAGACAGTTCGTTCAGTTTCATCGGTCTATCTTTCGATATCGTGTAGCTGCGGATTGCGGCGATTACTCGCCGACAACCTCAACCAGGTGAGCCACCTTGCGGATCATGCCCCGCACGGCTGGCGTATCTTCGAGTTCCTTGGTCCGGCCGACCTTGTTCAGGCCGAGGCCCATCAGGGTCTGGCGCTGCTCAGGCTTGCGGCCGATCGGGCTGCCAACCTGGCGGACAGTAAGCGTGCTCTTAGCCATCTGTGTGCCCTTCCCTAGTTCGTCGCGTCAGCCATGCCGGCTTCGGATGCACCGTCATTACGGCGACCGACGACATCCTGAACCTTGAGACCACGCTTGGAAGCCACCGTACGGGGGCTTGCCTGCTCTTTCAGAGCGTCGAACGTGGCGCGGACCATGTTGTACGGGTTGGAGGAGCCGATGGACTTGCCGACGACATCCTGGACACCCAGAACTTCCATGACAGCACGCATCGGACCACCGGCAATAACGCCGGTACCCGGAGGGGCTGCACGCAGGACCACTTTACCAGCGCCCCAACGGCCTTTGCCGTCATGGTGCAGGGTGCGGCCTTCGCGCAGCGGCACGCGGACCATGTTGCGCTTGGCTTCTTCGGTTGCCTTGCGGATCGCTTCCGGCACTTCGCGGGCCTTGCCCTTGCCAAAACCGGCGCGGCCTTTCTGGTCGCCAACGACAACCAGAGCAGCGAAACCGAAATTCTTACCACCTTTAACCGTCTTTGCGACGCGGTTGATACCAACCAGCTTGTCGACGATGTCGGACTGCTCCTCGTCGCGATCGCGATTACGGCGGCCTCTTCCTCTTTCTTCAGCCATCGGGCCTCTCCTTAGAATTTGAGACCGCCCTCACGGGCGGCGTCTGCCAGGGCTTTCACCCGGCCGTGGAACATGTAACCGCCGCGATCAAAGACCACGTCTTCAACGCCAACCTTCTTGGCACGCTCTGCGAGCGCTTTGCCAACCAGGGCAGCCGCTTCCGTATCGGCACCGGTCTTTGCAGAGCCGAGCACGTCTTTCTCCAGCGTGGACGCTGAAGCGAGCGTGATGCCTTTTTCGTCGTCGATGATCTGGGCGGAGATATTCTTGTGGCTGCGCGCAACGGACAGGCGCGGACGGCCTTCGGCGACCTTCCGGAGCTTTGTACGAACGCGCTGGGCGCGGCGCAGCATCTTTTCGCGTGAGCTTTTCATGGGCTTACTTCTTCTTGCCTTCCTTACGGCGGACATATTCGCCCTGATAACGGATACCCTTGCCTTTGTACGGCTCAGGCGGACGGAATTCGCGGATCTTGGCAGCAGTCTGGCCAACGGCCTGCTTGTCTGCACCAGAGACGATCACTTCAGTCGGCTTCGGCGCATCCAGCTTGATGCCTTCCGGGGCCTTGAAGATCACATCGTGCGAGAAACCGAGTGCGAGCTTCAGATCGCTGCCCTGCATTTGGGCACGATAACCGACGCCGACCAGTTCAAGCGTTTTCGAATAACCGTTGGAGACACCTTCCACCATGTTCGCAGCATTGGCACGTGCGGTGCCCCACTGCGTACGGGCGCGGGCGTCCAGGGCTTCAGCGAAAGTCGGCAGACGGCGACCGCGGGCTTTTTCAGCCTCGATACGCTCATTTGCAGCCTTCACGAGGTCTTCGCGCGGCATCACGCTCAGTTCGTTGTTTTCGAACGTCGGCGTGATCAGATCGGTCAGCACCATGGACATTTCGCCCTTGGAGCCTTTCACCTTGATCGTCTGGCCGTCGACCGTGACGGTCGTGCCATTCGGAACCTGGATCGGGAGTTTACCAATACGTGACATGATAGCTCTCCTAGAATACGCGGCAGAGCACTTCGCCACCAACATTCTGGCTGCGAGCGGCATTGTCAGACATCACGCCTTTCGAAGTCGAAAGGATGGAGATGCCCAGACCATTGCGCACAAGCGGAATGTCAGAGACGGAAGAGTACACCCGGCGGCCCGGCTTGGAGACACGTTTGATCTCCGAGATGACCGGCTGGCCTTCATAGTACTTCAGCTCGATTTCAATATTCTTGTGACCGTCTTTTTCGACTTCGGTGTAGCCGCGGATGAAGCCCTCTTCGATGAGGACGTCCAGCACGCGAACGCGAAGCTTGGAAGACGGGGTGACAACCTTAGACATGCCGCGCATCTGGGCGTTCCGGATGCGTGTCAGCATATCACCGAGGGGATCAGAAATGTTCATCTTTGATATCCTCCCTCTCTACCAGCTGGACTTAACAAGGCCGGGGATTTGACCGTTCGAGCCAAGCTCGCGCAGCGCGATCCGCGACATTTTGAGTTTGCGATAATAACCGCGCGGACGCCCGGTTACTTCACAGCGATTACGCACGCGGTTCGGAGCCGAGTTACGCGGAAGCTCTGCGAGTTTCAGACGGGCCTTGAAGCGTTCTTCCAGCGGAAGATCCTCATTCATGGCGATCGCCTTCAGCTCGGCACGCTTGGCGGCGTACTTGTCGACAAGCTGCTTGCGCTTCTTGTTCTTCTCGATTGCGCTCTTCTTTGCCATATCAGCAGATCTCCTGGCGCTAGTTCCGGAACGGGAAGCCACACTCGGCGAGGAGTGCCTTGGCTTCTTCGTTGGTTTCAGCCGTGGTGCAGACGATGATGTCCATACCGCGAATATCTTCCACCTGATCGTAATTGATCTCCGGGAAAACGATGTGTTCTTTCAGACCCATGGCGTAGTTGCCACGACCGTCAAAGCTCTTGCCGTTCAGACCACGGAAGTCTTTCACGCGCGGCAGGGCGATGTTGGTCAGACGGTCCAGGAACTCGTACATGCGCTCACGGCGCAGGGTGACCTTACAGCCGATCAGCATGCCTTCGCGAACCTTGAAACCGGCAATCGACTTGCGGGCCTTGGTTGCGACCGGCTTCTGGCCAGCGATCAGTTCGAGTTCAGCCAGCGCAGCCTTGATCTTCTTGGAGTCGGCGACAGCTTCGCCAACACCCATATTGATCACGACCTTGTCCAGCTTCGGAACCTTCATCGGGTTCGAATAGTTGAACTGCTCCTGAAGTTTCGCGCGGATCTCTTCGCGGTACTTCTTCTTGAGACGGGGTTCGTATGCATCAGACATCGATGGACTCCCCTGAACGTTTGGCAAAGCGCGTCTTGCGGCCATGCTCGTCAACTTTAAAACCAACACGCACCGCTTTGCCGTCACGCGGATCGGCGTGCGCCACGTTGGAGACGTGGATCGGTGCTTCGAACGTCTTGATGCCGCCCGGGTCCATCTGGTTCGGCTTCTGGTGGCGCTTGACGACGTTCACGCCGCGCACAACAACGCGGTTTTCGTCGACGAGAACCTTCAGGACCTCACCTTTGGTGCCCTTGTCACGGCCGGCGATCACGACAACCGTGTCGCCTTTTTTGATCTTCGCAGCCATCTTACAGGACCTCCGGGGCCATGTTCGCGATTTTGACCTGGTTCTTGCCGCGCAGTTCACGCGGGACCGGGCCAAAGACGCGGGTGCCGATCGGCTCACCATTATTATTGATGAGAACGGCAGCATTGGTGTCGAAACGGATGGTCGTGCCATCCGGGCGGTTGATGTCCTTTGCCACGCGAACGACGACAGCCTTGCGGACGTCACCCTTCTTCACGCGGCCCGTCGGAATGGCTTCCTTCACGGACACGACGATCACGTCACCGACAGACGCATAACGGCGTCCCGCGCCACCCAGCACCTTGATGCACTGGACGCGGCGTGCGCCGGAATTGTCGGCGACGCGAAGGTTTGATTGCATCTGGATCATGCGTCACCTTCCCCGCCGGAGACAAGCTCCCAGCGTTTCAGCTTGGAGTGCGGCAGGCACTCCTGGATCGTTACGGTTTGACCCTCAACAGCAGCATTCGCTTCGTCGTGGGCGTGGTACTTCTTGGAGCGACGAACGATCTTTTTCATCACCGGATGGGTGAAGGTACGTTCGACGCGGACGATGGCTGTCTTGTTCTGCTTGGCAGAGACCACGACGCCTTCCATTACACGTTTTGGCATGATCTCTCTCCTACGCCTGACCTGCTTCGGCTTTTTCGCGAAGGATCGTCTTGACGCGCGCGATGTCGCGGCGAACTTCCTTCACCCGGGCCGTTTTTTCCAGCTGGCCGGTGGCTGTCTGGAAGCGCAGGTTGAACTGCTCTTTCTTCAGCTTGATCAGCTCGTCCTTGAGCTGATCGACGCTTTTCGTTCTTACATCCTGGGCTTTCATGATCAGATACCCTCAATCCGCTTGACGACTTTCGTCTTGATCGGAAGCTTGGCTGCGCCAAGGCGCAGGGCTTCACGGGCGACATCCTCAGGCACGCCGTCGATCTCGAACAGGATGCGGCCAGGTGCGACGCGGGCGACCCAACGGTCGACAGAGCCTTTACCCTTACCCATCCGGACTTCAATCGGCTTGGCAGACACAGGCAGATCCGGGAATACGCGGATCCACACCTTGCCCTGACGCTTCATGTGACGCGTGACGGCACGGCGGGTTGCCTCGATCTGGCGTGCGGTAACACGCTCGGGCTCCAGAGCCTTCAGGCCGAACTCGCCGAAAGCCAGCGAGAAACCGCCCTTGGCGTTGCCACGGATCTGGCCCTTGAAGGCCTTACGGAATTTTGTTCGCTTCGGTTGACGCATGACTTACGCTCCGGCGGCTTGCGAACCGGTGGCCGGTCCGCGCTGGTTTGCATTGGCACGGGCGCGGGACTGGCCGGAAGATTCCAGACGCTTGTCCTGAGCCATCGGGTCGTGCTCCATGATCTCGCCTTTGTAGACCCAGACCTTGATCCCGATGATGCCGTAGGTGGTTTCGGCTTCTGCGGTGCCGTAATCGATGTCGGCGCGCAGCGTGTGCAGCGGAACGGAACCCTCTGCATATTTCTCGGTACGGGCGATCTCTGCACCGCCAAGACGGCCGGATACCATGATCTTCACACCGTCGGCGCCCAGACGCATGGCGGACTGGATGGCGCGCTTCATGGTACGGCGGAACGAGGCGCGGCGCTCAAGCTGGCGGGCAATGTCGTCAGCGATCAGCGTGGCATCGATTTCCGGCTTGCGGATCTCGACCAGGTTCACGCGGACTTCGTCGTCCGTCATCTTGGACAGATCTTTGCGCAGGGCTTCGATGTCCCCGCCCTTCTTGCCGATCACAAGACCCGGGCGAGCCGTGTGGATCGTGATGAGGCATTTCTTGTGCGGGCGCTCGATGATGATCTTGGAGATGCCGGCTTGCTTGAGGCGCTTGCGGATTTCCTTGCGGATCGCAATGTCCTCGTGCAGCAGACGGCCAAAGTCGGCCGTGTCGGCATACCAGCGGCTGTCAGACGTCCGGTTGATACCAAGACGCAGGCCGATCGGATTTACTTTCTGACCCATTATGCGGCCTCCGCTTCAACTGAGGTGTCACGCAGGACGATGGTCAACTGCGAGAATGGCTTCACGATGCGCGCAGCGCGGCCGCGGGCGCGGGCACGAATACGCTTCATGACAAGGTTCTTGCCGACGTGCGCTTCCGCAACGACCAGGCTGTCAATGTCGAGACCGTGATTGTTCTCGGCGTTGGCGATGGCGCTTTGCAGCAGCTTGCGAACGTCCTTGGCAGGACGCTTCGGAGAGAACTGCAGCTCGGCCAGTGCGCGCTCGACCGGCAGACCGCGGATTTGCTGAGCCAGGAGGTTCAGCTTCTGCGGGCTGGAGCGGTACATGCGCAGCACGGCGCGGGATTCGTTCGACGCCTGCTTCGGAGGATTCTTGGCCTTACTCATGGCTTACTTCCTCTTCGCTTTCTTGTCCGCACCGTGGCCATAGTAGGTACGGGTCGGTGCGAATTCACCGAACTTGTGACCCACCATTTCCTCGGAAACGGTAACCGGGATGAATTTGTTGCCATTGTGGACCTGGAAGTTCAGGCCGACAAAGTTAGGCAGGATCGTGGAACGGCGCGACCAGGTCTTGATCACGACGCGCTTTTCGGAGGCGCGTGCATCTTCTGCTTTCTTGAGCAGATAGCCGTCTACGAACGGGCCTTTCCAGACAGAACGTGGCATGTCTTGCGGCTCCTCTTAGCGTTTCGCGTTGCGGCGACGGATGATCAGACGATCCGTAGCCTTGTTTTTACGGGTCTTCGGACCGCGGGTTTTCTTACCCCACGGCGTAACCGGGTGACGGCCACCGGAAGACTTGCCTTCACCACCACCGTGCGGGTGGTCGACCGGGTTCATGACAACACCGCGGACAGACGGGCGCTTGCCCATGTGACGCTTGCGGCCAGCCTTGGAGAGAACCTGGTTCATGTTGTCCGGGTTGGACACAGCACCGATGGTTGCCAGGCAGCTGTCCAGAACCATGCGCAGCTCACCGGAGGTCAGCTTGATCTGGGCGTAGCCACCGTCGCGGCCAACGAGCTGAGCATAGGTACCGGCGGAGCGGACCATCTGAGCGCCTTTTTGAGGCTTCAGCTCGATGTTGTGAATGATCGTACCGACCGGGATGTTCTTCAGCGGCAGGGTGTTGCCCGGCTTGATGTCGGCAGTCTTGGACGTGATCACCGTGTCACCAACTTCAAGGCGCTGCGGCGCGATGATGTAGGACAGCAGGCCGTCTTCATACTTGATCAGTGCGATGAAGGCCGTGCGGTTCGGATCGTATTCCAGGCGCTCGACAGTCGCCGGCACATCCCAGCGGTTACGCTTGAAGTCGACCTTGCGGTACAGCTTCTTGGCGCCACCACCAATGTGACGGGACGTGATGCGGCCCTTGTTGTTGCGTCCGCCGGATTTCGTCAGACCTTCGGTCAGCGCCTTGACGGGCTTGCCCTTGTGAAGGTCGGACTTATCCACCAGCACCAGCTGGCGGCGTCCGGGAGAGGTCGGGTTGAAAGTCTTAAGTGCCATAATTCTCGTCCTTCCCCTACAGGCCCGTCGTGATGTCGACAGACTGGCCTTCGGCGAGCGTGACGATGGCTTTCTTCAGGTCGTTGCGGCGACCTTCGAAACCACGGAAACGCTTCGTCTTGCCCTTCTGGACCAGGGTGTTGACCTTGGTTACTTCGACCTTGAAGAGGGCTTCGACAGCCTCTTTGATCGCTTTCTTGTCCGCGTCCGGAGCCACTTCGAAAACAATCTTGTTTTCTTCAGCAACCAGCGTCGCTTTTTCAGTGATCAGCGGACGACGGATAACGTCATAGTGATGCGGTTTAACGTCGGCCATGATTATTTAGCCTCCTTCGCGCCGTCGAAACGGGCCTTGATGCCTTCAGCCGCTTCCTTGGTGATGACGAGCTTCTTGCGGCGCAGGATGTCATAGACATTCAGACCTGCGACCGGCAGCACGTCCACGTTCGGGATGTTGCGGGCAGCCTTGGCGAAATTCTCGTCCACGGAGACGCCGGAGATGATCAGGGCGTTCTCGATGCCGAGACCGGCGAACTGGCTGACCAGTTCTTTCGTCTTCGGAGCGGACATGACGGCCTCATCAAGCACGATGATCGCGTCTTCCTTCATCTTGGACGACAGGGCGTGAGCCAGAGCCATTTTGCGGATCTTTTTCGGAAGATCGTGGGCGTGGCTGCGGACTTTCGGGCCGTGTGCGACGGAACCGCCAACGAAGATCGGCGCGTTACGGGAACCGTGACGTGCGCCGCCGGAACCTTTCTGGCGGATATACTTCTTCGTCGTACGGCTGACTTCGCCGCGCGTTTGCGTCTTGTGCGTACCAGCCTGGCGCTTGGCCAGCTGCCAGCGGATCGTGCGCTGGAGGATATCACCACGGATATCTTCGATGCCGAAAATGGCATCATCGACCGTGATGTTTCCAGCCGCTTTCCCGGCAAGGGTTTTGACTGCGAGTTCCATTATTCAGCACCCTCTTGAGTTGCTTCAGCGGCCGGAGCGTCTGCCGCGCCTGCTGCCTTGAAGGAGCCTGCTGCCGGAGCGTCTGCCGGAAGAGCCTTCTTCACGGCGTCGCGCACTTCGACATAGCTGCCGTCATGGCCAGGCACAGCGCCCTTGACCAGGATCAGGCCACGCTCAACGTCGGTGCGGACGACTTCCAGGTTCTGGGTCGTGACGCGCTCAACGCCGTAATGGCCAGCCATTTTCTTGTTCTTGAAAACACGGCCCGGGTCCTGGTTCATACCGGTCGAACCGTGGGAACGGTGGGAGATGGACACACCGTGCGTCGCGCGCAGACCACCGAAGTTCCAGCGCTTCATCGCACCGGCAAAGCCCTTACCGATCGTGATGCCGGCAATGTCGACCTTCTGGCCTGCAACGAAGTGATCCGCCTGAACTTCAGCGCCAACTTCCGGCAGGTCGCCAGAGACGCGGAATTCTTTCAGCTTGCGCTTCGGTGCAACACCGGCTTTTGCGAACTGGCCGCGCAGAGCCTTGGAGGTGCGCTTTGCCTTCTTCTCGCCAATGCCGAGGATCACAGCCTTGTAGCCGTCCGTGCGGGTGACTTCCCCGCCCTTTTTCGTGGTGACGGTGCGCTCGTCTTCCGTGCGCACGCCGACAACCTGACAGCCGTCAAGGGAGAGAACCGTCACCGGGATGTGGCGACCATTCTCGTCAAATACGCGTGTCATGCCAACCTTACGGGCAAGCACGCCAGAACGGGGTGCTGGCAGAGCCATTAGCGGCCTCCCTCAAGTTTGATCTCGATACCAACGCCGGAAGACAGGTCGAGCTTCATGAGAGCATCAACCGTCTGCGGGGTTGGGTCTACAATGTCGAGGATCCGCTTATGGGTACGGATTTCAAACTGCTCGCGCGACTTCTTGTCGATATGGGGAGAGCGGTTCACGGTGAAGCGCTCGATACGGGTCGGCAGCGGGATCGGACCTTTGACTTCAGCGCCGGTGCGCTTTGCCGTGTTCACAATCTCTTTCGCCGACATGTCGAGGGCGCGGTGATCGAAGGCCTTTAGCCTGATCCGGATATTCTGTCGTTCCATCGTTCTCGGTCCGTCCGCACAAAACACGTTAGCCCCAACAGAGCCAGCCAGGCCCCAGGGCGTTACGTGGGATTAAATTGTCTGTTTCGAGGGAGCGTTCGCTATCTAAAGCGCTGCCATCCCGGCGAATTCGGGGGTTTATGGGATCATCACGCCCACGTCAACTGACTCGCCTGAGGAATCTGCACAAAAGATTCACAGGTTTGCACCGCGCCCGCCTACAGCTCCGGCGGTGTGTCTGCGCCCTCTTCTTCCAGAAAGAGGCGTTCAAGTTCCCGCTGTGTCGATTTCAGTGTGCCCGCGGGGTAATTCCCGTCGCGCATATCCTCAATCATCGCAGTTACAGCCGGTATGGCAATGCTTTCGGCCAGCTCTTCACCAATCTTCACGCTTTCAAGCGCGATCACCCCATTTGTGGAGCTAATCTCCTGTCCTTCCGGAGTTTCAAGGAAGGCGCGATAGGCCGCCAGCGATTCCGGGGAAACATTATAGACATAGGCCTCCGCCAAAGGCTCTCGCATACCGGCCAGCAGGGCATCTGTCATATGGCGCGTCATCATCACAACGACAGTCTCGCTGGCCGTATTGGAAATGGAATCCCCGCCTTTGGCGAATTCGTTCTGAAGATTGCCAACCATCAGGTCTGCCATCCCCACAAAGGCCGCCTCATATTCGGCCCGGCTGATCGTATGGTCGACAATATAAAGGGCGTCCTCCATCGGATCAGCCTCAGCCGGTGCCCCCAGCGCCAGGGCGGCAACCAGTCCTGCAAGTGCGATTCTCATGACCCCGCGTCCCCTCTTCCGGCCCCTGTTCGATCCCCGGCAGACTAGACCATCCCGCCCGGATGGAAAGTGATTTCCCTATGACAGCCCGGACAGCGCGGTGCATACCTCATCCACCGCCGTGTGCAGCACGTTCACCGCATGGCCCTTCAGGATATGGAACGCCACATTCGGCCGGTGCGCCATGTGCGCAGCGACATGTTCGGCATTGATGATTGTATCATCACCCGCCTGCAGCCAGACCTGCCGGGCCGTCACCGCCTCCAGATCGTCTGACCAGTCCGCCATCGCGGCAGCCCCATCGCGAATCCAGGCCTCGGCCCCCTGCTCTACCGCATGATACAGCCCATCGGCCTGCACCTTCATGAGAATCGGGTCGTTCAGTGTCTCCAAATCCATCGGAGAGCGCACGAATTGCGCCTTCAGGAAGGCCTTCGTGCCGCGCCGCCGATAGACCGGCAGGCCAACAGACATCACCATCTTCATGATCGAGGGCGCATGGCGCGTGGCCATGGCCGCAAACCGGGTCTGCGGGTCCATGTGAGACAAATGCTTCGTCTCATCGATCGGGATGCCTCCGCCAATCACCAGCATGTCACCCATCCGCTCGCCCAGCGCCCGCGCGATCCGGAACCCGTGAGACGAACCGCCCTGATGCACACACAGGCTCACCCGTTCCAGTCCCAGATGCTCCACCAGGGCAACCGCGTCCTCCACCGTCACGGCATCGAAGTCCGCCCGGTTGCGGCTCGGGCTCGTATAGCCATAGCCCGGCCGCGACGGCGCGATCAGCGTAATGTCCTCCGCCGCCAGCCGCCGCAGGAATTCCGGCGTGAAGAACGGGCCCTGAATATAGCCATGAATGAACAGGATGATCTTCTCGCCACGGCCCACCCGGTACCAGGCGAGCGTCCGCCCGCCGGGGCGGGGCAATTGGGAGAGGCCCGCTTTCGGTGTCATCCACACTTCCGCGCTGGGCGGGTTCAACTGCTCCGGCAGCTGCCGCATCAGAAAGGCGATGCTGGCGCACAGCTGCACCACATCCGACATCCGCGCGCAGCCCGTCTTGCGCAGAATGCTCTTGGCCTGGCCCTTGATCGTCTCCAGCGCCCGGCCACGCTGATCGGCAATTTCCTTCTGGCTGAGATTGCCGAGAAACCCTTCCAGCACTTCGCTTTCGCTGGCCGTCAGGCCGAATGCCTCGCTGAGGCGCACCATCAGCGCCGGCGACCAGTCAATATAAGACAGCGAGACATGCACCTGATCGGCAACATCCTTGGGCCTCTGGATCAGCGCCAGGCAGGCGCGAATCTGTGTCGCCTCCACATTTGCGAGGATGATCCGGTCCTGCGCCTGATGCGCAGCGGCCCTCAGCGTCTTGCGGATCTCGCCGAGCGCGGATGGGTCCAGCGGCAGCTCGTCCAGCGCGCAGGGAAACTTCTGCCCGGTCAGCTGCGCGGCGGCGGCATTGCCCGTCACCTGACCGGTCCGCGCGGAGACTTCCAGAATCGCATGGAAGCGCTCGCTGTGAGAACTCTCCCGGCGGGAGGCCTCCTCGATCAGCTTGCTGATGCGCGCGCCATGCGTGTCCAGCATGTCATCATCGCCATGATGGCGCGGCACATCCTCGGCCAGCGTGCCATTATCCCGCTCCTCGAAGAAATAGGCCATCGCCGCATCCAGAAACACATCGAAGCGATCTGTTTCGGACGGCACCTCATACGCGGCGCCCAGCATGTCGAAATAGCGATTGGTGTGGGACATACAGATTCGGCAACACGCTGCGGTGGAATGGAAACTCATTCTAGAAGGCTGATTGTGGACAGCAAGGCTTTCGGCAAATTCCTGAAAATCTTTGCGCATAACCCCTGCGGGGCATGTCTGGGCCCGCCGGCCCGCCTAGAATTCACTCTACCGCAGGCTGGGTGGGGATCCGGCCAAGGGACACGGCCACACTCAGGAAAGACATTCCGCATGAAGATACCTTCCTTCCTCACCTCCATGGGGCTCGCGGCCTTTGCGCTGCTGGGCCTGCCCGGCGCGTCAGCGCAGGAGATCGTTTCAACAAATGAGATCGCCTGCTCTAAAGGCGGGGCCGAGGCCTGTTTCTATGCCGGCGCAGACTATGCCCAGGGCAGCAACGGCCTGCCCGTGAGCATGCCGAAAGCGGCAGAGCTGTTCACAAAGGCCTGCACGCTGGGCGTTCCGGATGGCTGCTTCTACACCGCCGGCATGTACCGCAGGGGTGCGGACGGCATCGCTGTTGATCCGGCCAAGGGCATAGACCTCTACGAAACCGCCTGCACGATGGGGCATGAAGAGGCCTGCAGCGCCACCTTCGCCATCCTGCGTACGGCGGAAAAAGACGAGCAGGACATGCCCCGTCTTCTCTCTGCCTTCGAAAAGGGCTGCGCCAACCAGTCCATGAAGGCCTGCCAATGGGGCGCGGAGATCTTCTATGATGGCCGTGAGGGCAAGGATCCCGGCCATATCGACCCTGTCCGCGGCGCGCCGCTGGCAGAGCAAGCCTGCGATGTCACCGCAGAACCCTATTTCTGCGTCATCGGAGAGATCATGTATGCCAAGCCGGATTCGCCTGCCTTCAATGCCGAAAAGGCGCTGAAGATGACGGCGATCAATTGCGAGGCCGGGGTCAAGGAATCCTGCGCGAACCTTGGCGGCATCTATCACAGCATTGGCGATTATGAGCGCGCCTACACCCAGTATGACAAGGCCTGCCAGCTCGGCAATGAGGTCGGCTGCGGCGCGGCGAAGGATCTGAAATCCTGGCTGGATGAGTGGGCCGAATGGAACGCCAAACAGGCCGCCCGCGAGGCGGAAATGTCCGCCATGCTGAACGCCGGAGACTATAATGGCGCGGTCGCAACCGCCGTCTCGGTCTATAAGTCCAGCGACTGGGCCGCAAAAGCCGTCAACGCCGCCTCTGCCGCTGGCCGCATGGGCGATGTCGATGATTATGACCTCAAAGTTCTCGAACTCTGGTTTGACAGCAAGGGCCCCGGCGGGGTCGTGAAGGCAGAGATGCGCCGCCGTGGCATTGCCGTCTCCGGCGAATATGATTCCTGGGCCGCAGACATGCAGACCATCAGATCCGCCAATCAGCGCTTCAATGCCGCCCGCGCCAACACGTCCAGCTATCGCCCCATAGAACGCGGCCCGTCGCTAGACTCAAAGCCGATGCTCAGTGCAGCCGATGCAGCGGCCCAGACGCGGGAGAAATACCGCTATGCCCACTGCACCATGAATGGAAACGCAAACAGGACAGTCTGCCAGTAAGTCAGGCACGTCTCACGGCAGACTCCCCGGCGCCCACCTGTCTTCACTTCAGGTGGGCGTTTTCTATATTCGCTTTGTTCCTATACGCACCATGGGCCCCTGTCCCAGCCAAGCAGGGCTCGGGTCTCGGCTGCGTCATAGGCGTAGACATCCCTCAGATATTTACGGTCCTGTTCATCCATACCATCAGTATGCAGATCAGCATTGTGCTGAACCTGCGTGTCGAACTGGTGCTTTACAACATTCAGGAACTCGCACACCTGTGACATGATACTCTGCGGCTGGGAAAACAGATCCTCACTGCGCAAGAACAGAAGCTGGCTGTCATCGAACAGGCGGCGCAGCTCACGCACCTGCGGCGCATAATAGCCGCGCGCCAGATAGGATCGTTCCCGGTCCTGTGATGGCAGGGCCCGGCGGGCCCGTTCCCGCTCTTTTCGGATCGCCTCGGAATAAGGCAGCGTCTCGCGGCCAAGTCGGGCATCCATTCGGTAATGGCTCCAGGCCCGCTCGACCGGGTCACGCAACAGGATGATCAAGCGGATATAGGGATTGTAAGTATACACCCTGTCCAGCGCCCCCTGCCACCAGCATGTAATCGGCGTCGCCTCGCCTAGCGCACAGCCATCGCGGGCGGCACGCCAGTCAAAGTTGCGATGGTAAATCGCATAATCCAGGCTGCGAATGCCTGTCGGTGGGCGCTTGTCGAAGAAGTGGGGCTCCTTCTTGCGTGACATTCTGACATCCGGATGCTGACGAAGATAGGCATCCAGAGATGTTGTTCCGCCCTTCTGGACCCCGCCAATCATGAAATCGATACGCTTTGTCATAAGCATTCGATAGCGCGGGCATTTGGCAAGTCTTTCGCCAAAATGTTGCGGTCTGTGGCACCACGCTTACAAATCCGTCAGGCTCAAAACCAAAAAGGCCGCCCTTTTGGGACGGCCTTTTCATGTGTCTCAGCCCGGC
>JAAEZZ010000004.1 GCA_018222605.1 Alphaproteobacteria bacterium | reverse complement strand
CCTGACCCTGCCCCCACGACCAGAACGGTACCTGATCCGGCCCCCGTGTGAGCAGGCCTGAAGTATGGGGCGGGCGGGTTTCAGACGGATTGGGGGTGTTGGCTCTCTGCCGCTTCATCCTTCGACGTCGCTCAGGATGAGTTTGGTGCGTGGGGGAAGAAGAGAAGCGCTCTTGGCTCGAGCGAAGTCGAAGCACGAGCGCGGGCTGGGGGATTGCGCCGCTCTCTATCCCACAAACTTCCGTCCCTGCCGCCCTGGACCCCGGCCTGCGCCGGGGTGAGCGGAAGAGAGGAAGGGGATGTTCGTGGGGCGTATCACCCCATTTCTTCCTCATAGCCTACAAGTCTGAGCGGCTTGGCGCGGCGGCCTTCGAGTTCGGCCCAGCGGACGAGGGCATCTTCGCGGCCATAGGTGATCCAGAGGTCTTGCGGGTTCACGTCTCGGATTGTGTCGGTCAGTTCGTCCCAGTCGGCATGGTCCGAGATGACGAGCGGCAGTTCGACGCCGCGTTGTTTGGCGCGCTGTTTCACGCTCATCCAGCCGGAGGCAAAGCCGATGACGGGATCGGGGAAGCGCTGGGCCCATTTGCCTTCAAAGGCACCGGGCGGGGCGATGACGATCTCTCCACGGAAGGCTTCGCGTACGGATTTTGAACGGTCTTCCAGCGTGGCGGGGCGCAGTTCCCCCAGCTCCACACCGGCGGCTTCATAAACCTCGCAAAGCTTTTCCAGGCTGCCATGAATGTAGATGGGCCGGTCATGCCCGGCGAGGCGCAGATGCTTGATCACGCGCTGAGCCTTGCCGAGCGAGTAGGCGCCGATGCAGTGCGTGCGGTCCGGATTGTCAGCGACAGAGCGGACCAGCTTGTCGATTTCCTGTTCCGTGGGCGGATGGCGGAAGACGGGCAGGCCGAAGGTCGCCTCCGTGATGAAGACATGCGTGTTCTCGACCAGCTCGAAGGGCGCGCAGGTCGGGTCCCAGCGGCGTTTGTAGTCTCCGGTGAACACCATGCGCAGGCCTTTGAACTCCACCACGATCTGCGACGAGCCCAATATGTGGCCGGCCGGCGACAGCCAGACGGTAACGCCATTGATCTCGATCGCTTCGCCATATTCGACGGCCTGGGTCGATTTTGCAAAACTCTCCCCATAGCGCGCGGCCATGATGGCGAGCGTGTGCGGATGGGCGAGGACTTTGCCATGCCCGCCGCGCGCATGGTCCGAATGGCCATGGCTGATGACCGCCCGGTCCACCGCGCCGCGCACGGGATCGAGATAGAAATCTCCGGGCGGGCAATAGAGCCCCTTGGGCGTGGGGCAGAGAAGAAGGTCCGGGCGCAGCATGCAGTCTAATGTAGAGGGTCTGCGCCCGCGGGGAAGGGCGGGGGCTTATCCGGCTGACAGGCCGCGCATATAGGCGGCGCGCTGGGCAAGGGGCAGCTTGCCGAGTTCGTCATAGATGACGATCATGGTGTGGCAGACTTGGCGAGCCTGCTCGTCGGTTGGGTTGGGGGTGCCGATATAGGCTGCCCCGGTCGCGGCGTCTGGCTGATCGGTAAAGACCGCACCCATCCAGGTAAGGATGTCATCCATCGGGGTGACTGTCCCGCCGGTCTGACCGGGCGCCTGCAGGATGGCGAGCGTCACGGCGCTTTCCTCCTGGCGCAGCTGTTTCATACGCGGCGAGTCCGTTCGCGGGCTGAGACCGGCGGCCGCGCGAGCGCAATCCTGCGGGGCGGAGGTCTGGAATTCGCGGAATTCCTTTCCGGTTATGGTGATCAGGTCTGCCGCTTGTTGGTCCGTTGCGCGGGTGACGGCGCGATTGCTTTCCTCAATGATGATGGGGCGGATGGCCTCGCCGCCGGCCCGTCCGGCCTCATAGGGCGTCTTGCCATCTGTGTAGGCGGTCTCGGCGGTGTCGAGGAACAGGTCGCGGGCATCTTCGCGGGCCTCGAAAACTGCCAGTATGAAGGCAGAATCGGTCTGGCCGGAATCGGCAGCCTGCTGCATGGCGGAGAGGACTTCCTTCTGGAAATCCGTCAGCTCTGCGTCCGTCTCTGCGGGGTGATCCATCAAAACCGGATCAGCGGGAACATCGGCCCGTTCCGGGGCGTTTGAATCGCAGGCGGCCAGTATCAGCAGGCTTCCAAATATTGCCGCACTTGCGTGTTTGTGTGTCAGTCTCATCGCGCACGTCCCTCCGGGTTTGTTGCCTGCATTGATAGGCGCCGGATGTCGGCAAAAAGGGTCAGCGATGATGAAGGTCTTACTTGCGACATGAAATCATGTGCATAGAGTTGCATCTGTAACAGGAGAGTTTTGCCCATGCGTCCCTTGAGAACCGTCCTTGCATCGCTTGCCGTTCTATCGGTGGCAGCCCTGCCGGCTGCCGCGCAGGAGGGCGGAAGTACGGCTGAGCTGGATGCCGCACTGGCGGCGGGCTACAAGGCGGGCTTCCTGTGTTCCGGCCTGTTCGTAGCGGGCCAGTCGGTGGACAAAATTGAGGCCAATGAGCTGTCCGGCATCTATCAGGATTATCAGCGGGCCTATGACCGACTGCCGAATGCCGTGATCGATCCGCGCAAGAAGACGGTGTCTGTTTCCTATTCCGATACGATGCCGCCGCGCATGGCTGCCTATCGTCCTGGTTTTGGCTGTACGCAGCTGCCGATTGGGGCGGATGAGGGCGCGCTGAACTTCCTGCCGCGCTTTGCGGCCTGGCCGGAATTCACCGGCGAAGACCGGGGCAGCGCCATCGGATCTAATGTGAAAGTGCAATTGCGGATTGGCGAGGCTGAGCGTCTGGAGGCGCCGGTCTCCTTCGCTTTTGACGAGCGTACCTATGGCAATGGCACGCGCACCAGTGCCGTCGTCGTCGTGAAGGATGGCCAGGTTGTGGCTGAGCGTTATGCGCGCGGTATTGATCATGAGACACCGCAGCGTACCTGGTCTGTTGCGAAATCCATAACCGCCACCGTGCTGGGCGCGGCGCGGCGCAACGGGCATATTGATCTGGATTATCCGGCGGTCATCGAAGACTGGAATAATGGCGCAGACCCGCGCCGCGAGATCACTTTGCGCGACCTGCTGCAGATGGCGAGCGGTCTGGACAGCGGCGAGCAGGGATCGCGCACGGACCGGATCTATTTCGGTGGTGGCCGCGTGGTCGATCAGGCGGCGAAGAATGTGCTGGAGGCAGAGCCGGGCACGCGCTTCAAATACGCCAATAATGACACGCTGATCGCGATGCGGTCTTTCCGGGAATCTCTTGGGGCGGATGATTCCTATCACCGCTTCCCGTATGAAAAGCTGCTGCACAAGATCGGCGCGGTTCACACCACGATGGAAGTCGACTGGAACGGCGATTTTGTCTCGTCCAGCCAGGTCTGGTCCACGGCGCGGGATCTGGCACGGATTGGCCAGCTCTACCTGCAGGATGGTGTCTGGGGCAATGAACGCTTGCTGCCGGAAGGCTGGGCACAATTCGTCTCGACACCGGGGCCCGCTCAGCCGGGCGGTGGTGTTGCAGGCTATGGCGCGCAGTTCTGGTTGATGAATAATGCGCCGGGCATTCCGCAGGGCACGTATTACATGGCCGGCAATCGCGGCCAGTATGTCGTCATCGTGCCAAGCATGGATGCGGTGATCGTTCGCCGCGGCTTTGACGTGATCGGCGGAGCGCGCTTTGACATCAATTCCTTCACGCGCGACGTGCTGCTGGGGCTGCAGGCGGCTGAAGATGCCCGCGCAGCCGAGGCGGCCGAGCGCGAGCAGATCGAGGCAGAGATCGAAGCGACCATCGAAGCGCGCCGGGCCCGTACGGACCGCGCCAGGAATGCGATCCGCGAGGAAGTCCTGAAGAAATACGGCCTGGAGGAATAGGGACGTCTATTTGGAGCCTGTTCCGGAATCCGGAATGGGCTGCAGGTTTGAGATGGCCTGATGGTCTGACTGGCTGAACGCCTGCATCATGGCAGAGCCGCTGAGCGACATGTCCATGCGGGCGATATGGGTGCGGCCATCCGGTGCGCGGGCACAGGCGATCTGCATGTCGAAATCATCAATCTTGGCGACGGCCATGGGCTTGAACGGTTTGTCCGAGGCCATGCGGAAGCTGAGAATGGCGGGGTTGGTTTTGTCGACCACAACCGAGCCGGTAAGATGTTTGATGACCTTCTTTTCGTTCTTGTCGGCATCGTCGCCCGGCAAAGGCGTGAAACTATAGGTGGCGGTCTTGTCCGTTTCGGAAACAAGGCGGGCATCATCCGGAATGTGCTTTGACAGATTATGGCACCAGATGTCGCCATCGGTATCGGCCTGCATGTCTTCAACCCGTTTGGCCAGACCCTCGCTCCATTCGGACTTGTCCGGAGACAGAACCGTCAGGCGCTCTCCTTCCGGGCGCGAGGGGTCCACTTGTATCAGTGCCTCGACGTCGCTGTCGCGATAAGTGAGATTGAATGTGTAGAGCGGCCCATCCTGGCTGGCGGCCAAGGCATCCTGAAGCGGATCTGCGAGGGCAGGCATAGGAGCAAGGGCGGTCAGCGCAAGAGCGGCGAGAAAGCGGGGCATCGGCATGTCTTCCTTGTGAGGCAGGCGCGGTTTCATCAATGTTTGCCTGAACCCTGAGTGAAAAAAAGAGGCAACAGGAATTTCTTGCGATAGTTTAATGGCAGACATGGCCGATAGCGATCTTTCTTCCTTTATGTTGCCGCAGTCTTTCGAGGACTGGTTTGCTGGCCGTGGCTGGCGGGTCCGGCCGCACCAATTGGCGCTGGCCGAAGCGAGCCTGAAGGGCGAGAGCGCGCTGCTGATAGCGCCGACCGGCGGCGGCAAGACGCTGGCCGGCTTTCTGGGCAGTCTGATCGAGCTGCGCGAGCGCAAGCGAGCAGCGAACTCCGACCGTCCCGCACTTCACACGCTGTATATCTCTCCCCTGAAAGCGCTGGCGACGGATGTTCAGCGCAATCTGATGGGCCCGGTTGAGGAAATGGGCCTTGGCATTCGCATCGAGAGCCGCACCGGCGACACGCCGAGCCATGTGCGCCAGCGCCAGCGCCGGACCCCGCCGGACATTCTGCTGACCACACCGGAACAGCTGGCCCTGTTCATCGCCTCTGACCATGCGAAGGAATTCTTTGCGGACCTGAAATGCGTGATCGTGGATGAGGCGCATGCGATTGCCGCGTCAAAGCGCGGAGACCTGTTGTCTCTGGGGCTGGCCACGCTGGCGAGCTGGGCCCCGGCCTGCCGGTTCATTGGCCTGTCTGCCACGGTGCGCGAGCCGGAGGGGCTGGCAAGATGGCTGGCGCCTGAGGCGAAGGTGCTGCGGGCAGAGGGCGGCGTGTCCGCAGATGTGGACATTCTGATTTCCCGCGAGCGTATTCCGTGGTCGGGGCATTCCGGGCGCTTCGCCGTGCCGGAAGTGTATGAGGCCATCAAGCGGGCGACGATGACGCTGGTCTTCGTCAATACGCGCAGCCAGGCCGAACTGATGTTTCAGGAACTGTGGCACGCCAATGAGGACGGCCTGCCGATTGCGCTGCACCACGGTTCCCTCGCGCGAGAGCAGCGAACGAAGGTTGAGGCGGCGATGGCCGCAGGCGTATTGAAGGCGGTTGTCTGCACCTCCACGCTGGACCTTGGCATTGACTGGGGCGAGGTGGACCTTGTGATCCAGATGGGCGCGCCAAAGGGGGCCGCCCGTCTGATCCAGCGCATTGGCCGGGCCAATCACCGGATGGATGAGGCCAGCCGAGCCGTCCTTGTTCCGACGAACCGGTTTGAGGTGCTGGAATGCCGTGCGGCAGAGGCCGCCGTCAAGGCGGGCGAAATTGATGGCGAGGGTATTCGGCAGGGTGCGCTGGATGTACTGGCCCAGCATATCATGGGGCGGGCCTGTGGGGACGGCTTCCGGCTGGATGCGCTGTATGAGGAAATTATCCGCGCCGCGCCTTATGCCTGGCTCGACTGGGAAACGTATGAGCGCATTGTCGATTTCGTCGCGAGCGGCGGCTATGCGCTGAAAACCTATGACCGGTTTCACCGCATTGTGCGGCGTCCGGACGGGCTGTGGGTGGCGCGCACGGCGCGGGATGCGCAGGCGCACCGCATGAATGTCGGCGCGATTGTGGAATCGCCCATGCTGGCGGTGCGGCTGGCGCAGTTTATGGGAAAACCAAAGCCGGGTGAGAAACGCAGTGTGCGCCCGGGCCTGAAGCTGGGCGAGATGGAAGAGTATTTCCTGTCCATGCTGACGCCGGGCGACACATTCCTGTTCGCCGGGGAAGTGCTGCGCCTGGTTGGCATTGAGGGCACGGATGCGCTGGTGGTTCGGGCGGTGGCTGAAAAGCCGGCGATCTCGTCTTACAATGGTGGGAAGTTTCCGCTGACGACCTTTCTGGCAGACCGCGTGCGGAGGATGATTCATGACCCCGCGCAATGGACAGGGCTGCCCGCGCCTGTGCGCGAATGGTTCGAGATCCAGAAAAAGAAATCCTCTATTCCGCCACCGGATCATTTGCTGGTTGAGACTTTCCCGAGAGGGGACCGGAATTATCTCGTCTGTTACCCGTTTGAAGGGCGGCTTGCGCACCAGACGCTGGGCATGCTGCTGACACGGCGGCTGGAGCGGATGAGCGCCAAGCCGACAGGCTTTGTGGCGAGTGAATATGCGCTGGCCGTCTGGGGTATGGAGGATCTGGGCGAAGTGGACATGGACACGCTGTTCCATCCGGACATGATGGGCGACGATCTGGAAAGCTGGCTTGACGAGAGCGCCCTGATGAAACGCACCTTCGGCCAGTGCGCGCAGATATCCGGCCTGATCCATCGCAATCTTCCGGGCAAGGAGAAAAACTCACGGCAGGTAAGCTTCTCGGCAGACCTTATCTATGATGTGCTGCGCAGTCATGAGCCAGACCATATATTGCTGCAGGCCGCCCGGCAGGATGCGGCGACGGGCCTGTTGGATGTGCGGCGCCTGTCTGACGCGCTGGTGCGTATTCGCGGCAAGATAGACCATCAGGCGCTGGAAAAGATCAGCCCGTTTGCCGTGCCGGTCATGCTGGAAATCGGCAAGGAGCCGGTCTCCGGCGCCTCCGTACAGGACGCAATTCTGGGTGAAGTCGAAGCAGACCTCGTGCGCGACGCGATGGGGTAGGTGAACGCCGTGATTGACCCTTACGGTTTTGCAGGCCAGATTCCTTTACATGACTGCCGCTGTTGCAAAGCCATCTGAGACGCATCTGCATCTTGCCGGGGAGCTGCTGACGCCGCTGCCGGAGGGGGCGTTGTGGTGGGCGCGCGAGCGGGTGCTGGTGGTGTCGGACCTGCACTTCGAAAAGGGCAGCGCCTTTGCGGCGCGCGGGCAGATGCTGCCGCCCTATGATACGGCGGCGACACTGTCCGTGGTCGAGCGCCTGTGCGCCAGTCTGCGGCCGACGACAATTATCTCCCTGGGTGACAGCTTTCATGATCGCGCAGCAGAACTGCGGCTGCCGGAGGCCTATGCACGGCGGATTCAGGCACTGACGGCCGCGCATGACTGGGTCTGGGTGGAAGGCAACCACGACCCGGACCCGCCGCAGCATCTGGGCGGACGGGCCACGAAGACGCTGCGGGTCGGCCCGCTGGTCTTCCGGCATGAGCCGACGGGCGAAGCGGGGGAGGTGGCCGGCCACCTCCACCCGGCCGCGAAGATCATCGGGCGCGGGCGGTCTGTTCGTCGGCGCTGTTTTGCCAGCGATGGTGCACGGCTTGTGATGCCGGCCATGGGCGCATTTACCGGCGGTCTGAACGTGCTGGACGCGGCGTTTGCGCCGATTTTCCCGGAAGGCGTGATGGCCTTCGCGCTGGGCCAGGAGCGGGTTTTCATGGTCTCGAACAAGAGCCTTGTCGCCGACAAACCCGCCGGGGCGCGCTGGCGGCGTTAACGAAGCCGCGGTCATAATCATTTGTACAATGCAGTGAAGCGTGCCATATGCCGCTTCAGCAGGGCGAAAAGCTGCTGCTCTCGCATTGATCGTAGCCGTACCGGTTCCGCGTCGAGTGCGCGCCAGAACCGGGATGCCGATCAAACACAGGCTTCCCAAAGAAAACAAAAGCCTAACAGGGCGCGCGGTCTTTCGAAGACCGCCCTGCGCTCGCATAGAAAGTATTGAATTGACACAGTTTACTGATCTCGGCCTTGCCGAGCCGATCCTCCGCGCCATCAAGGCCGAGGGCTATACCAAACCAACGCCGATCCAGGCTGAAGCCATCCCGACGCTGCTGACTGGCCGCGACCTGGTGGGCATCGCCCAGACCGGTACAGGCAAGACGGCGGCCTTTGTGCTGCCGCTGCTGAGCCGCCTTGCGGCCAATCCAGGCCGCCCCGAGAAGAAAAGTGCCCGTATCCTGATCCTTGCGCCGACGCGTGAGCTGGCCGCCCAGATCGCCGAAAGCGTGCGCGTCTATGGCAGCCAGATGAAACTGACGACGACGACTGTGGTGGGCGGCGTGAAGCCGGGCGGACAAGTGCGCGCCCTGGCGCGCGGCGTGGACGTTCTGGTCGCAACGCCGGGCCGCCTGCTGGACCATATGGATACTGGCGCGGTGACGCTGAGAACCACTGAAGCCGTTGTGCTGGATGAGGCCGACCAGATGATGGATATGGGCTTCCTGCCGGCGATCCGGAAAGTGATGAAAGCGCTGCCGACACGCCGTCAGACGCTGCTGTTCTCGGCCACCATGCCGAAGGAAATCCGCGCCCTGGCCAGTGACTTCCTGCATGAGCCGGCTGAAGTCTCTGTCACGCCGGTGTCCAAGCCTGCCGAGCGCATTGACCAGGCTGTCTACTTCGTGAAGGGCGATTCCAAGCCGCGCCTTCTGGCAGAGGTTCTGTCGGGTGATGACATGGACCGCGCTATCGTGTTCACGCGTACCAAGCATGGCGCTGACAAGGTGGTTCGCTATCTGGCGAATGAAGGCCTCTATGCCGAGGCCATTCACGGCAATAAGAGCCAGAACCAGCGCATCCGCGCCCTGGAGGCCTTCAAGAGCGGCAAGGCGCCGATCCTTGTGGCGACAGACATTGCGGCGCGCGGCATTGATGTTGACGGCGTCAGCCATGTTGTGAACTTCGACATGCCGAACCTGCCGGAATCCTATGTGCACCGCATCGGCCGCACGGCCCGCGCGGGACGCAGCGGCATCGCCCTGTCTTTTGTTGGCAATGATGAGCGCGCCTATCTGCGCGACATCGAAAAGCTGATCAAACGCAAGATCGACACGCTGGACACGCCGGATGAGAGCATGGCGCTGGACCTGTCCCTGCCGGAAGAGCCGGGCCCGCACTCCAAGCAGAGCCGTGGAAGAGGGCAGGGCGGCGGACGTCGCCAAGGCCAGCAGCCCCGTGGCCAGACCCATAGCCGCAGCCGCTCTGGTGGGGCTGGCAAAGGCCCCCGCAAGGGACCGGGCAAACCAGCCGCCGCTTCCTCGCGCGGTGAAAGCAATGGCCAGCGCTCCGCCCAGGCAAATGCCAATGGCCAGAAGCGCCGTAGCAAGCCGAAAAAGAGCTGGTCTCCGGTCAGCTAGCACTTTCCCCAATGTCAGCCTTGTTTCCGGGCCTGCCTTCCGCCATGGATAGGCCCGGAACAAGGAGGATATGCCATGAAGACAGCCATCACCGAGATGTTCGGCATTGAACATCCGATCATTCAGGGCGGGATGCACTATGTCGGTTTTGCAGAAATGGCTGCGGCCGTTTCAAATGCAGGCGGCCTGGGCATTATTACAGCCCTGACGCAGAAAACCCCTGCAGATCTGGCAAACGAGATCGCCCGCTGCAAGGATATGACGGACAAGCCGATCGGCGTGAATTTGACATTCCTGCCTGTGGTCAACGCGCCGGACTATCCGGGCTATGTGAAAGCGATCATTGAGGGCGGCGTGACCGTCGTTGAAACCGCCGGGAACAATCCGGTTCAGGTTCTGCCTGTGCTGAAAGATGCCGGCATCAAGGTGATCCACAAATGTACCGCCGTGCGCCACGCGCTGAAAGCGCAGTCGATTGGCTGTGATGCGGTCTCCGTGGATGGCTTCGAATGTGGTGGCCACCCGGGCGAGGATGATGTGCCGAACATGATCCTTCTGCCACGCGCGGCTGATGAACTTGAAATTCCGTTCGTGTCTTCCGGTGGCCAGGCCGATGGCCGCAGCCTGGTGGCATCGCTCGCCATGGGTGCCTCCGGCATGAATATGGGCACGCGCTTCATCGCAACAAAAGAAGCGCCCGTGCACCAGAACGTGAAGGATGCCATCGTGGCCGCGTCCGAGCTGGACACGCGCCTTGTCATGCGTCCGCTGCGCAATACAGAGCGCGTGATGACCAATGCGGCCGTTGAGCGTCTTCTGGAGAAAGAGCGCAAACTGGGCTCTGACATCAAGTTCGAAGACATCATCGAGGAAGTTGCCGGGGTTTATCCGCGCATCATGAAAGAAGGCGAAATGGATGCCGGGGCATGGTCCTGCGGCATGGTCGCCGGTTTGATTCATGACATCCCGACCTGTAAGGAACTGATCGACCGAATCATGAAAGAAGCGGAAGATATCATTTCCAACCGTCTGGCAGGCATGCTGGCTGGCAAGGTTCCGGCCTGACCTGACAGCCCTATCCTTGAAGAGGACTCCTGATGATCCGAGTATCCATTCTGGCCACTGCCTGCCTGGCTGTTGCCGCCTGTGGCGCGTCAAAAGCCGATAAGACTGCAGCGACCTGCACCGCCATGCTGGGTGGTGATCCGGAAATTCAGGAGGACCTCGCCGAGGATGGCGACACGGTTGAGGCATATTGCGGCTGCTACAGCCAGCTGCTGGCAGACGAGCCCGAGGCCAATCAGGAGACGATCCTGAAAGTATCCCGCGTGATTGCCGATATCCGGGAAGAGAACAATCTCGGCCTGGAAGAGGCTGCGGGCCGCGTTGATGATGATTTCGATGCGTCTGGCAACAGCTCTGCCTACGGTGTGACTGCGACGGAGTTCGAAACCACTGGCCGCTATGTCGACACCGTGCGCCGTGCACTGACCCGTGAAGACGGTGCCTGCCACTCCGCAGGCTGATCTATTTGACCTTGACTTCGGGCGCGCCGGAAACGACGCGCCCGATGATTTTCGCGCCTGCATGGCCGTGCCGTGCAAACACGTCCAGAACCGCTTCCGCGCTCTCAGGGCGGCATGATACCAGCAGGCCTCCGCTGGTCTGCGGATCGCAAAGTATATCTTTTTCCATCTCTGTCAGCGCTCCGCTCACCATATGTGAGACGGACTCCCAGTTCCGCCCGGAAGCCCCGGTTTTTACGCCCTTTTCGGCATGGGCCCGTGCGCCCTCAAAGACCGGGACGGCGGCTTTCTCAATGACAATACTGACGCCTGCACCGCGCGCCATCTCGCTGGCATGACCGAGCAGGCCGAAGCCCGTCACATCGGTTGCTGCATGGACACCCTCCATTCCGGAAAGATCCGTTCCCGGCGTATTTAGCCGCGTGGTCGAGGCGACCATTTCTTCATACTCGGCAGGGGAGAGGATTTCCCGCTTCAGCGCGGCAGAATAGATGCCGATGCCAAGCGGCTTGCCCAGGATCAGAACATCACCCGCCTGCGCGTTTGAGTTCAGCAGCAATTTGTCCGGATGGCCGATGCCGAGCGCCACGAGGCCATAAATCGGCTCGGCCGCGTCAATCGAGTGTCCGCCAGCAATCGGCGCACCCGCCGCTTCCGCCACGCTGCGGCCCCCCGCGAGGATGGCGCGGATGGTTTCATTGGAAATTTTGCCGATCGGCATGCCGACAATGGCGAGACAGAAAATCGGCTTTGCCCCCATGGCAAACACATCCGACAGGGCATTGGTGGCCGCGATGCGCCCGAAAGTGTGCGGATCATCCACAATTGGCGTGAAGAAGTCTGTCGTGGCGACCAGGGCGGTCGTCTCATTCACGCGGTAGACGGCAGCATCATCACTCTTGCCTGCATCGACCAGCAGGTCAGCATGGCCAAGCGCCAGCGGCATATCGCTGAGAATATCCGCCAGGACATTCGGCGCCAGCTTGCAGCCGCAGCCTCCGCCATGGGCAAGGGAGGTGAGGCGTGGATCGGGAAGGGGGTCGGCCATGGGCATGTCTCCTGGTTCGCGGCTAGTCTAGCGCTCTGGCGCGGCGCGTAAAACCTGATAGGTCTTTTCCGGATGCCTTATCTTGAGACCGTTACGGATATCAGCCCGCAAAACCTGTCGCGCTATGACGCGATCATTGATGTGCGCTCTCCGGCTGAGTTCGAGGATGACCATCTGCCGGGCGCGATCAGCCTGCCGGTTCTGTCGAATGACGAGCGGGCAAAGGTCGGCACGATCTACAAGCAGGAAAGCCCGTTCCGCGCCAATCGCGTCGGCGGGGCAATCGTGGCGCGCAATATTGCGCATCATCTGGAAACGGCGCTGGCGGACAAGCCGAAAAGCTGGCGTCCGCTCGTCTATTGCTGGCGGGGCGGAATGCGGTCCAATGCGATGGCGACGATCCTGTCCTCCGTGGGCTGGCCGAGCGGTGTGGTGAAGGGCGGCTACAAGACCTGGCGGCGGGACGTCGTGGCCGGGCTGGAGCATGAAGAGGCGCTGTTGCCGGTGCGCCTGATCGACGGGCAGACAGGCAGTGGCAAGACGGCTCTGCTGCAGGCCATCAAGGCGGCGGGCGGGCAGGTGGTGGATCTGGAAGGCCTTGCCAATCATCGCGGCTCTGCCTTTGGCGATTTCGGGGAGGGCATGCAGCCCGCCCAGCGCCTGTTCGAGAGCCTGATCTGGGATGGCCTGCGCCAGATGGATCCGGACAGGCCGGTCTTTGTCGAGGCGGAGTCTGCACTTGTTGGCCGTCGCCGCGTGCCACGCCGCTTGTGGCAGTCCATGCTGGCCGCGCCGCGTATCGAGGTGCGCGTGCCGGCGGCGGTGAGGGCGGACTATCTGGTTGATGCCTATGCAGACATTATCCGCGATGAGGCCCGTCTTGCCGGGGCGCTGGAAAAGCTGAAAGGCCTACAGTCAAAGGAGACGCTGGCCGCGTGGCAGGCGCTGGCAAATGATGGCGCGTATCACGCCCTGGCGCGGGAGTTGATGGAGCGCCATTATGATCCGCTCTATGCCCGCAGCCGCAAGCGACGGCAGGATGATCAGGTGAGGGTGCAGGAACTGGGCGATTTGTCGGAAGAAAGCCTGACGAGAGCGGCGCAGGATGTGCTCGATCTGTGAAGCCCGTTTTATGAGCCCGCGCTCGTGCTTCGACTTCGCTCGAGCCATGAGCGCTTCTATCGTGCGGACTCATCCTGAGCGAAGTCGAAGGATGAAGTGGCAGAGAGCGGAAACGCGGCGCTTACGTTTGGGCCTGCCTCAGGAAACTCAGCGCCCGCGGGCTTCGTCCGTGCCGCGACGGGCGAGTTCGTCGGCCTTTTCGTTGCCGGGGTCTCCGTCATGGCCCTTCACCCATTTCCAGGTGATGTCGTGGCGCTGGCAGGCTTCGTCCATGGCCATCCAGAGATCCTGGTTCTTCACGGGTTTTTTGGCGGCGGTTTTCCAGCCATTGCGCTTCCAGCCATGGATCCATTTGGTCAGGCCGTCTTTCACATAGGTGGAATCAACGTGCAGAGTGATTTTGGACGGCTTCTTCAGCGCATTCAGCGCCTCGATCACGGCCTGCATTTCCATCCGGTTATTGGTGGTAGCCTTATCGCCGCCCCAGAGTTCCTTGCGCTTGTCACCCGCGACGAGCAGAGCGCCCCAGCCGCCAGGACCGGGATTGCCGCTGCAGGCGCCATCCGTCCAGATTTCGATCAAGTCAGTCATGCGTTTCAGGTGAGGGGCTTTGCCGAAACCGTCAAGCGTCAGAAGACGCTGATGTCTGTATCGTGCAACTGGTCTGCGGGTTTGACGATGGCGTAGAAAAGCAGGCCGCACAGGGCCCCGGCAATTGCGCCAATGCTGCACCCGATGATCGTTGCACCGAGGCCGCCCATCAGACCATCGGCCATGGCGCCGAAAACCAGTGTTGTGCCGCCCACCAGAATGGTACCCCAGATCGCGGCCCAGCGCACATAGGGGCTGCGTTTGGCGATACGTCTGTGGGGCATGCGCCCAATGGAAAAGCCAAGTGCGATCCATGCCGCTGGCACGGTGATGAAAAACAGCACGAAATTGTAAAGGCACATGATCAGGCCGAAGTGCAGGCCATTAAAGAAGCCTTGCTGCGACCCCAGCATCAAACCGTCCCCCAGCAAGCCAAGCATATTCAGGACAAAAGCGATAATGATTGCCAGCAGGCTGACCATGAGACAGGCTGCAAGAGACGAGAGCAAAAGCCCCAGCTTCACGCGCTGGATCTTTCGCGGCGTTTGTGGGCTGGCATAGGCGGGGGGAGTTGTCATGACATCAGGATCCGGTCTGGACGGCGAATTAGCCAGAATTGCGCGGCCGTCAGCAGGCCGGTGAGGGGGCCGGACAGCAGGATCGGCCCGCTTGTCAGCACGCTGACCGGATCGCGAAACCCGCTTGTGCCGACAAAGTAGACCAGCATGACGAGCGTGCCGAGGAGGGCGCCGCTCAGAGCGTAGACGAGAAAATCTGTCCGGCGGATACGGACGAGAAAGGCATGCACGGGCACGCCGCCAATGATCATGGCGGGCCAGCCGAGTATCACGCCGAACGCCAGGCCCATAAGGGCAAACCCGACCAGGCTGGTGGCGATCTCGTGAATGCTGGCGTCGCGATAGACGCCTGAGCTGACCTCAACCTGAAAGATCAGTTCCGGGAAGACCAGCATAGCGAGCAGAGTGGCGGACAGGGTGGCCGCGAGGATCGGGGCAACCAGACTGGCCGCAATCAACGCCTTCCATCTCCGCCATACCTCTTTCAAGCACCATATCCTTCTGCCGTGGTCACCTTTCTATGGAAAGCGAGGCGGGCGGCATATTCGAGGGGATTCTTGGGCTTTACGAGGGCGCCTTCGGGTGTGGTGGTCCAGTCGACCATCCGCGTCAGGAAAAAGCGCAAGGCTGCGCCGCGGGCGAGCAGGGGCAGGGCCTCGCGCTCCGCAGGCTCCAGCGGGCGGACGTTTTCATAGCCGGCAATCAGGGCGGCGCCTTTGGAGAAATTGTAGTCGATTGACATCCGTCCGTCGCCATCCTCAAACGCCCAGGCGTTCAGGCAGATGGCAAGATCATAGGCGAGCGCGTCGGTGCAGGCGAAATAGAAATCGATGATGCCGGAGAAGTCATCCCCCAGGAAAAAGGCATTGTCCGGGAAGAGATCGGCATGGATTGTGCCGCGTGGAAGGCTGAGGCTTTGGGGCTTGGCCTCGGCAATGTCGGTGAGGGCCTCGTCAATCAGACCGGAGAGGCCTGGGTGCAGGGCGTCGGCCTGTTCCGACTGGCCTTTCCAGAGGCGCGGCCAGGCGGCAGGGCCGAGACTGTTCTCGCGCGTCTTTTCATAATCGGACAGGGCGACGTGCATGCGCGCGAGACCTTCGCCAATGCCTCGGCACTGAGCCGGATTTGGGCTTCTGGGCGACAGGCCGTCCACGAAGGAGACGATCACGGCCGGGCGGCCTTCCAGCGTGCGCAGCGCCTTGCCATCCTTTGCCATGATCGGCTCAGGGCAGGGGAAGCCGCCCGCCGCCAGATGCTGTTTCAGACCGATGAAATAGGGGAGGTCATCCGCATTCACGCGTTTCTCGAACAAGGTGAGAATATAGCGACCTTTTGTGGTCTCCAGATAATAGTTGGAATTCTCCACACCCTCGGCGATGCCCTTGAAAGACAGGGCCTTGCCGAGATCATATTCATCGAGATACGCCGCCAGCGCATCGTCGGAAACTTGAGTATAAACAGCCATACGGGACCGATTAAGCGGTCTTGGCCACCATGTCACGCTGTAGTGTCTTGCCGGCCAGCAGATAATGAATGGCTGCCCAGGCATAGAGGGTTGCGAAGACAAGAATTGACCATTGCAGGCCGCGCGCATCGGCGTTGGAACAGGCCGCGATCTGCTCGGCGCTCAGCAGGGCCGTGTCCTTGCAGACATCCAGGGTCAAGCCGAGATTGGCGCCTGACAGCATCATGGACTTCAGCGTGGTCGACAGTAAACCGATCAGCGTTGGGCCGAGACCGAGTCCGATCAGATTCACGGCGAACAGGGTGATCGACACCGCTGTTGCGCGTGTGCGGGCATCCACCACACCGGCCGAGACGGCATACATCGGCCCAAGATAGAAGTAATGGAGTGTCGCGGCGGCCATCAGCGGCGGCAGCATCAGGGCAACCGATGGGCTGAGATAGCCGAGCCAGTAGAGCGGCACGGACAAGCCCATGCCGAGTGCGGGCATCCATGACAGGGCTGTTGGATGCCGGACAGACAGACGGTCTGCCAGAAAACCTGACAGGAACACGCCAATGGCGGCCATCAGGCCAAGCACAAGAGAGAAGATCAGGGCGGCTTGTGTCAGCGTCAGCTCATGCACGCGCAATAGGAACGAGGTTGAGAAGGCCGCCACACCATAGCCAGCAAAGGAGGCAATCGCGGCGCCTGTCACAACGTGCACATAGGTGGGCTTGCGGGCGAGCTTTTTCAGGGCAACGAGAAAGCTTTCCGCCTCGGGCTTTGTGGCATTCGGGGGATCAGTATACCCGCGCGGCGGTTCCTTGACGGTCAGGCCGATAATGACCGCAAACAACAGGCCGGGTAGGCCGACGGCGATGAAGGCAATGCGCCAGCCCTCAAGGCTTTTCCAGTCAATCAGGCCCGTTGCCCAGCTCCAGCCCAAATTCTCAAACATGTTGTGGACGTTTTCGCCGGTGACAAAATCATTGATCGGCCCGGCAGCCAGGCCGGCAAACATGCCGCCCAGCGGAACGCCAAGCGCATAAATGGAGGCTGCAGTCGCGCGGCTGCCGGGCTTGAAATAATCGGCGAGCACGGATTGCGCCGGGGGGGTGCAGCCTGCTTCGCCCACGCCTACCAGAAGCCGGAACAGGAACATGCTGGCAAAGCCGACAGCGAAGCCGCACAGAACAGTCATCAGGCTCCAGATGGTAAGCGAGCCAACAATTATCATCATCCGGCTGTGTCGTTCGGAGACGCGCGCAATTGGAATGCCCAGCGTCGTGTAGAACATCGCAAAGGCCAGACCGCCCAACAGACCCATCTGCCAGTCTTCCAGTTTCAGGCTGTCACGGATGGGATCGGTCAGAATGCCGAAGATCGAGCGGTCGATGAAATTGAAGATATAGACCATCAGAAGTGAGGCGAGCACATAGGCCCGATATCCCTTGGTCCTGTAACCGGTCTCGTATCCCGGGCGGGCTTCCGTGGCGGCGTCACTCATTGGGCGTCTCCTCTAAGTCCGGCTTTGTTTTTTGTTTTTTTATGTCCCCATACCGCTGGCAGGCATGTCCGGATTATACCTGTCGCGGGCAAATGAGCGGGACGCCATGAAGTAACAGCCCGCTGCGACGACAAAGAACAGAACCGTTGCGGCCATGGAATAGCGCAGGCCATTCGCATAGGCGCGGCAAAGTTCCGGGCCGTCTGCGCCAAGTGCGGCGGGGTCTGTCCCGCACAGGCGTGGATTGAACGTGTCCGCAAGGGCGGAGAGGCCAGCTTTGGAAATTTCCTGGCCCATGAAAAAGTCGCTCATTGCGCCGACAAAGAGCGGCCCGATGCCATTACCGATGAGGCTGATGATTAGCAGCATCACGGCGATTGTGGTGGCGCGGGATTGCGGGCTGACAATGGCGGTGCCCACCATGTACTGGCCGCTGAGATAAAGATAATGCGCGATGCCTGCGATGACCCAGAGGCCGAAGGCAACTTGTAGGCTCGGCGCGAAGAAGGCCGCGATATAGGCCGGCACGGCGATCATCAGACCCGCGCCCGGTAGCCAGGCGGCAATAGTCGGGAAGCGGCCTTCGAGCTTTTCGGAAATATAGCCACCCAGGAAGGTGCCCACGGCGGAGACAGCCGCCAGCGGCGCGCCATACAGCACGGCTGCGTCGCGCACGCCGATGCCGTGCACCCGCTGAAGGAAAGGGGCCTGGAAGCTGATCAGGCCATAGCCGACAAAGGCCACCAGCGCCGCGCCCAGGGACAGCCACCAGAAGGTCGGCTTGGAGGCAAATTCGCGGAAGGCATCAAAGAAGGGGGCCTTCTTGCCGCTATTGGCAGAGGGCGGGTCGGAATAACCGCGTGGCGGTTCCTTGATCGTGAACATCAGGATCAGGGCAATGATGACGCCCGGTGCGCCCACGACGACAAAGGCGATGCGCCAGCCTTCGACAGTTGACCAGTCGATGCCGGAGAAAAGTCCGCCAAGGCCCAGAGAGCCGATCCAGTTGCCGAAATCCTCGCCCTTGATGCCGGCGATGGAGCCGCCGAACAGCTGGGCCAGAACAGCGCCCAGCGTGACGCCCATGGAATAGATGCCCAGCGCGCCAGCACGGCTTTTGGGCGGATAGTAATCGGTGATCAGCGAGTTGGCAGGCGGCGTACAGCCAGCCTCACCAATGGCCACGCCAACACGGAAGACGAGCAGCCAGATGAAGGCCGTTGCCATGCCACACAGCGCGGTCATCACGGACCAGATGATAATGCAGAGCGCGATGATCATCACGCGATTGGCACGGTCAGCCCACATCGCAATCGGGATACCCATGGCGGCATAAAACAGCGCAAAGGGAGGGCCTGAGAGCAGGCCCCATTGGGTGTCATTCAGCTGGAAGGTGTTGATGATCGGCTGTGCGACAACCGAGATCAAAGTCCGGTCGATAAAGTTCAGCGTGTAGACCAGCATCAGGGCGATCAGCACATAGGTGCGATACCCCTTGGATCCGAAACCTGTGATGTGTCCGCCCGTGTTAGATTGGCCGGCTGTGGTGTCGGTCATACGCCGATGCTCCTCCCGTGTTTAAGCGGGCGCATCTGGCGGCGCCTCTCTGTTGTGGCCCCTACGGTAAACTGGTTCCGCCGACACGCAAGCCCTTACTCTAAGTCAGGACAGTTTGCGCGCCGGCGGCAGTCATGTGGAGAGGGCTTATTCGCTGAGGCTTAGCAGCACTTCTGAGTTTGCAACGCTGATGGCAGAAGTGTCACCCGTCATCGAATCCGGGCGCAGCGCCGTTGGATAGGCGGAAGACAGGGCGGTCAGGGCCTTGCGAATCGCTGCGGCCCCATCGGCATTATCAGCCTTGATGGCGGCTTCATTCTCAGTGAACTTTTTCTCGGCCGTCTGGTAGAAGCCATAGCCGTCCAGATAAGGCTCGTAGCGGTCTGTCTCCAGCGCGGCGCGGTACATGGCGCTGGCGCGGTTAATCTGGTCTGCGACAACGCGCGCGCTGACATAGCCTTCGCTCTTGTCTGTTGCCGGTGCCTTGGCGGCAGCGGCATCAAGCGCTTTCAGAATGGCATCTGTACGCGCATTGATCTGGTCCTGCGATTCGTCTGCAAACACGGCCGCAGATGTATCTGTGAAAAGATCCGTGAAGTCAGCGACGCCTTGGGCCTGGAAGACGGGTTCCATGTCGAACAGGACTTCGGAGACCGGGTGAGCATACATTTCGGCGGCAGCCTCTTTCTCACCCTCTGCAAAGGCGTCGCGCGCGGCGAGCACATGGGCCATGGCCACGGCAACAGCGGATTTGTAGACGACCGGGTCGGTATAGGCCGCTTCAATCGAAACGCCCCCTTCACCTTCGCCCCCTTCACCTTCGCCGCCCATGCCGGATTCGCCTTCGCCAGCGACTGCGGCGGGCTCTGCAGCTGAGGTGTCAGGCGTTTCAGCACTATCGGGCTGCGCCACTTCGGCGGGCGTCTCATTGGAAGGTGTGGCAGATTCACTGCAGCCTGCGAGGGCGCCGGTCATCAGGACCGTCCCGAGGCCGAGTGTGGTCCATTGTTTCAGTTTGGTCTCGAATGTCACGGTGACTTTCCTCTTGGTAGCGGGGTAGTGTAGCCTCAATGACGCAAATGCAACTTATTCGCAAGTGGGACGGACATGCTTCTTACGCTTACCGGCATTCTCAATGCCTCTGATCTGGCAGAAACCCGCGATCTCATCGCCACGCTGGGCTGGCGCGACGGCGCCGAAACGGCAGGCGGCATGGCGCGCGCGGTCAAACGCAACCAACAGGCCGATCTGACATCCCGCACCGGCAAACAGCTGCGCGAAGATCTGAAGGAAAAGATCGAGCGCCATCCCGTCTTGCGGGCCGCGACCCAGCCCCGGCGTTTCTCAAAACAGATGATCAGCAAGACGGAAGCGGGCGGGGGCTATGGCTTCCATGTCGACAATGCTTTTATGGGGGCAGGGGACACCCGCATTCGCACGGACATGTCCTACACATTGTTCCTGTCAGAGCCGGACACGTATGAAGGCGGCGAGCTGCAGGTCGAACTGGCAGGCATGACGCAATCGGTCAAACTGCCGGCTGGTGACATGGTGCTCTATCCATCGACCAGCCTGCACCGCGTTGCCCCTGTCACATCCGGGGCGCGTTTGGTCTGCATCGGCTGGATCGAGAGTTCCGTGCGCGATGAGGCGATACGAGAAGTGCTGTTTGATCTGGAAAATCTGCGGTCCGGCATGGCCAAGAAGATGGATCTGCAATCGCCCGAGCTGCTGGTGCTGTCAAAGACGATCTCGAACCTGCTGCGCCAGTTCGGGCAGAGCTAGATCAGGCCGGCAGATCTCAGGCTGGTCACACCGCCGGTTCCGGCAATCAGGTGATCATGCACCGTGATGTCGAACGGATCGAGCGCGTCGATGATCTCTCGCGTGATGTCTATGTCGGCGCGCGACGGCGTCGTGTCGCCTGAAGGATGGTTGTGGATCAGGATCAGCGCGGAGGCCTGCAGCTCCAGTGCGCGCCGGGCCACTTCGCGGGTATAGACCGGCGCATGGTCCACAGTGCCATGGCCCATGATCTCGTCGGCGATCAGCTGGTTCTTGCGATCCAGGAACAGGATGCGGAATTGCTCGCGCTTTTCATGCTGCAGTTCGATGCGGACATACTCGATCAGTTGAGACCAGGATGAGATGGCCGTCTTTTGCTGAATGGTCTCGCGGGATGCACGGGCATTTAGTTCGGCTATGGCTTTCAGATAGGCCGCCACGGTTTCGCCCACGCCGTCCACTTTCACAAGGTCCCCAGATGGGGCTGCGAGGATGGCGGACAGGCTGCCGAAACGTGCCTGCAGGGCCTTGGCGATGGGCTTTACATCCCGGCGCGGAATGAAGGCCATCAGCAAAACTTCCAGCACTTCATAATCATCAAGCGCCGTCGCGCCGCGCTTCAACAGCTTGCCGCGCAGGCGTTCACGATGGCCTTGCCAGTGGGGTTTTTCCGAAGACTCGCCGCCCCCTGGCATAGGGTTAGAGCTTCACCTTGTGGGGCTGGTGCCAGCCTTTGGGAGAGGTGGTGAAGATTTCCACGCCATCCTCTGTCACGCCGACGGAATGTTCATACTGGGCCGATAGCTGGCGGTCGCGCGTTACGGCGGTCCAGCCATCGGGCAGGATATTCGCATCCTTGCGGCCAAGGTTCAGCATCGGCTCCACGGTGAAGAACATGCCGGGCTTCAGTTCCGGTCCGGTATTGTAGGCGGCTGAGTGCACGACGTTCGGCTCGTCATGGAACAGCTTTCCAAGCCCGTGGCCGCAGAAATCCTCCACGACGGACATCCGGTTCTTGTGGGCAATCTCGCTGATCGCGCCGCCAATGTCGCCAAAGCGGCGGCCGGGGCGGATTTGCGCGATCCCGGCCATCATGGCCTCATAAGTCACGTCCACCAAGCGTTCGGCCTTGCGCTTCAGTTCGCCGGCCGCAAACATGCGGGAATGGTCGCCATGCCAGCCATCAATGATGACCGTGATGTCGATATTGGCAATGTCGCCTTCCTTCAGCGGTTTCGGGCTGGGAATGCCATGGCAGATGACATGGTTTACCGAAATACAGGTGGCGTGGCGGTAACCGCGATAGCCGATCGTCGCTGACTGTGCGCCATGGTCCAGAACATATTCGCGGACCAGAGTGTCCAGATGCTCTGTCGTGACGCCCGGTTTTACTTCCGGCACCAGCATGTCCATGCATTCTGCGACAAGGCGGCCAGCCTTGCGCATGCCTTCGAAACCTTCGGCATCGTGAATACGGATTTCGCCCGTACGCATGGGCAGGAGGAGGGCTGTATCGTTCATCATTCGGCTTTCCGGTGAAATTCCCGGCCAATGTGGCAGTTATGGCCGGGAATTTCCAGTCTGCGTCAGTATTCCAGCTGCGCGTCGAGGCTGATATCGATGGCGCCAAGGGCGACCGAAACCGGACATCCCGTCTTCGCCTTGCCAGCAATGGATTCGAAAACCTCTTTCTCGATGCCCGGCACATTGGCCTTCAGGGTCAGCGCGCTGCTCTTGATTTCAAAGCCGCCGCCATCCTTGGGCTCGACCGTGACTTCGGACTTCGTGACCAGGCTTTCAGCCGGTGTCCCGTTCTCGGCCAGCAGGTGGGACAGCTGCATAGTGAAGCAGCCAGCATGGGCCGCGGCCAGCAATTCTTCCGGATTGGTGCCGGATTTGCCGTTCTCATCCTCAAAGCGGGCCTTGAAGGAATAGCCGTGATCCATCAGCGCGCCGCTTTGGGTGTCGAGAGATCCGGCGCCTTCTTTGAGATTGCCTTTCCATTGGGCGGTCGCATGGCGTTTCATGGCGTGTCCTTTCGATAAACAGGTTTCACAAATCTGCGCTAGGCAGGGTTTCGTGGAATCAATGCGCGCCATGGCGCAACGTTCCGGGCAGGGGCCATGTCTGCTGCATCGGAAGGAGCAGATTGAAATAGTGCTTGCCGAAGTTGAGCGCCAAAATAAGGGTGTGGTTGTTATCATAGAAACTCATGGGGAAATGCCGATGTCCATAATCCAGTCCTGCCGGAGACGCCTGCTGGCGTGCAGCGCCGCGATGGTTCTGCTGGGAGCGTGTTCAAGCGCCCCGACGGCGCAGGAAACTTCCCTGCCGGAGAGCTGGCCGACCCTGGCCGCTGTCCAGCCAGCGGATGATTTTGATGCCGCAGGCCTGCAGGCGCTGGCTGACCGGATGCAGGCCTTTGTCGATGAGGGCAGCGTGATCGGCATGCAGACCCTGCTCGTGAAGGACGGACAGGTCGTGCAATATGGCGGCTATGGTGTGCGCGATGTGGAAACCGGCGCGCCGGTGAAGCCCGATACGCTGTATCGCATCTATTCCATGTCGAAGCCGATCACCGGCGTCGCCCTGATGCAGCTGTATGAGCAGGGCAAGTTCTCCCTGGATGATCCGATTACGAAGTACATTCCCGAGTTCGAGAAGCTGAAAGTTCTGGACGGGATGAATGAAGACGGGACGCCGAAGCTGAAAGACTTGCAGCGTCCGGCCACGATGCGCGAACTGATGAGCCACACGGCCGGCTTTGCCTATGGGTTGGGTGGAGACGATTATGCCAATGAGCAATTCCGCGTGCAGGAGGTTCTGAGAGCGCCGGACCTGGAGACCTTCATCGACAAGGTGGCGGGCATTCCGCTGCTCTATGAGCCAGGCACGAAATGGTATTATTCCGCCGCTGTGGATGTGCAGGGCTATCTGGTCGAGAAATTCTCCGGAATGTCTTTCGGAGACTATCTGAAGGCCAATATCTTCACGTCTCTGAACATGGACGATACCGGCTTTTATGTGCCGGAGGCCGAATATGACCGCCTGGCAGATGTGATGTTCTATTCGCCTGAGGATGGGAAATTCATCCCGCTCTACAGCGAGAATTTGAAGTTCAGGAAAGAGACGATCCCGTTCGAATCCGGCGGAGGCGGCCTGATTTCCTCGATGGATGACTATGCCCGCTTTTGCCAGATGATGCTGAATGGCGGCACACTGAGCGGGCACCGCGTGCTGAAGCCGGAAACCGTCCTGATGATGCGGTCTGACCAGTTGCCCGAGGGGCTCGGCATTGGCATTGACGGCACATTGGCCGGGCCGGAGAGCATGCAGCAGCACAAATTCGGGCTGGATTTCGGAATCATCACCGACCCAGTCGCGATGAAGTCTCCTGCAGGGAAGGGGACTTATTATTGGGGCGGCGCCGCAGGGACATGGTTCTGGATCGACCCGGAGAATGATCTTTTCTTCATTGGCATGATTCAGCGCTTCGGCGCTTTACCCAGCGAGACCGCCGATTTCCGCGCGGAATCGATGCGGCTGGTCTATGAGGCGCTTGAAGAATAGGCCAGTCTGGGCAAAGTGGCGGGATGACCAAATCAGCCCCCACTGCCGCCGTCCTTCTGATTGGCGATGAATTGCTGTCGGGCCGCACGCGCGACATCAATCTGCAACAGATTGCCAGCTATCTGGCACCGCTCGGGATTCCAGTACGCGAAACGCGGATTGTGCCGGATATTGAGGACGAAATCGTCGATGCGGTGAACGCGCTGCGGGCGAAATATACCTATGTCTTCACGACCGGCGGCATAGGCCCAACCCATGATGACATCACGGCAGACGCAATTGCAAAGGCGTTCGGCGTCGGCATTTCAGAGCATCCTGAAGTGACGGCCATGCTGGCTGAGCGTTACCGCGAGATGGGCACGGAATACACGCCCGCCCGTCGCCGCATGGCGCGCGTGCCGCATGGGGCGAGCATTGTGGAGAACCCCGTCTCCGGTGCACCGGGATTTCAGACCGGGAATGTCTTTACCTTGGCCGGCGTGCCTTCCGTCGCCCGGGCGATGCTGGAAGATATTGGCCCGCGGCTTGAGACGGGCGCGGTGGTCCACAAGGTAACGATTCGGGGCAGGGGCCTGCGAGAAGGCGACATTGCCGAGCCGCTGGGCGCGCTGGCAAAGGAAATGCCGGAGGTTTCGCTCGGCTCCTATCCCTGGTTTGTCAGCATGACAGATAGCGGTGTCCATCTGGTGGCCCGCGCGACAGATGAGGCGTTGCTGAAAGTGGCGGCGGACGGGTTGGAAGAGATCGTCAAAGCCTGCGGCGTGCAGGCCGAGCGGCTGGAGGAGACCGGCTGATGGCATTCCTGACCCGCACCCCGGTTCTATGGAGCAGTTTCATTCTGTTCCTTCTGATCGGTGTTGGATTTGGCATCTTCAGCGGCGCTATTGGGGGCGCGTATCTTGATACGCTGGATGGCGGTGAGGCCTCCCGCGCTTTGATCGCCAGTATGACGGACGCCCAGCGCAGCGCGCATTTCTGGGTGACGGTTCTGCTGGATACCGCTTACCCGCTGGCTTATGGCGCGCTGTTTGCCGGTTTGGCGCTGCGTTTTCTCGGGCGCTATGGCAGGCTGGCCGCCTTGCCAGCGCTGGCCGTTGTGGTGGTCGATCTGACGGAGAACATGGTGCAGGCGCTGGCCCTGTCCGGCGCAGCAGATGCGCTGGATGCCAAGGACTGGCTGACGCCTTTGAAGTTTGGCTTGTTCTTTCTGGCCGCAGGGATTGCTCTTGTGGCGCTGCTGATTGCCATTGTGAACTGGGTCCGTCGCAGAAAGTCCGGATAATACGCCGCAACGTCAGGCATGGCGTCAGTTCGCTCTGGCCCCTAATAGAAAGAGGTAGCAGGAGGAAATTGCATGTCAGAAGAAATAGTACTCGTTGAGCGCGATGGCCCGGTGGCTCTGGTCACGCTGAACCGTCCCGATGCGCTGAATGCCCTGAGCCGCGCCCTGCGCGCCGAGATTGTCCGCGTGTTCACAGAGCTGAAGGATGATGAAGATGTGCGCGCCGTTGTGCTGACCGGCTCTGGCCGCGCCTTCACGGCGGGGATCGACCTCAAGGAAGCGGGCCAGACCGGCTTTGCCCTCGGTGCAGATGAGGATTCCAAATCCATCGATATGGCCCGCGCGCTGAAAGAGTATCCATGGCCGATCATCGGCGCGATCAATGGCTTTGCGATTACTGGCGGGTTTGAGCTGGCGCTGATGTGCGATGTGCTGCTGGCCTCCGAACATGCAAAGTTTGCCGACACCCATGCCCGCGTCGGCATCGTGCCGGGCTGGGGCCTGTCGCAGAAACTGTCCCGTCTGATCGGCATCAGCCGCGCCAAGGAATTGTCGTTCAGCGGCAACTTCCTGGACGCCCACACGGCAGAGCGCTGGGGCCTGGTGAACCGCGTCTATCCGTCTGACGAACTGATCCCGCACGCCATGAAACTGGCGCATGATATGTGCAGTACACAGCCGGATCTGCTGAAGCAGTACAAGGCCCTGATAGATGACGGCTTTGGCATGTCCTTCGCCGAGGGCATGAAGGAAGAGCTGCGCCGGTCGATTGCGCACTCGGAATCCGTGACTGCGGATGCGGTTGAAGAGGCCCGCAAGCAGGTAACTGAACGCGGCCGCGGCCAGCAGGGCTGATAGGAGATAGGTGCCATGAGAGACGTTGTAATCTGTGAGCCGGTCCGCACGGCGGTCGGTGGTTTCGGGGGCAGCTTCAAGACAGTCCACGCCCACGAACTGGCGGCGCATGTTGTCAGTGAGCTGATGACGCGGACGAAGCTGCCAGCCGAGCTGGTGGAAGACTGCATCTTCGCGCAATGTTATCCGACGATGGAGGCCCCGGCCTTTGGGCGCATGATCGCTCTGGACGCCGGGCTGACGACATCGACGGGAGGCTATCAGATTGACCGGCGTTGTGGCTCCGGCCTGCAGGCGGTGATCAATGCCATCATGCAAGTTGCGACCGGTGCCAATGATGTCGTGATCGCTGGCGGAGCAGAGAGCATGTCCAATGCGCCTTTCTTCTCCATCGACATGCGCTGGGGCCTGAAGGGTGATGGCCTGATGCTGCATGATGGCCTGTCACGCGGGCGCTATACCGCTGGCGGCAAGCACCATCCCGTGCCGGGCGGCATGATCGAGACGGCAGAAAACCTGCGTAAGGAATATCAGATCGCGCGCGAGGCGCAGGACGAATTCGCCTATCACTCCCACATGAAAGCAGCAGCGGCGCAGAAGGCTGGCAAGTTTGCCGAGGAGATCATTCCGTACACAGTGAAAGGCCGCAAGGCTGACACGCTGGTAGATTCGGATGAGCATATCCGTCCGGATTCCTCGCTGGAGAAGCTTTCCACGCTGCGTGCCATTCGGGGCAGGGTGGATGATCAGGCGACCGTTACAGCGGGCAATGCCTCTGGCCAGAATGATGGCGCGGCCGCCTGCATTGTCTGCACGCGGGAAGTCGCCGATAAATACGGGCTGAAGCCGCTGGGCCGGCTCGTCTCATGGTCTGTGGCCGGGGTTGGGCCGGAAGTCATGGGCATTGGCCCGGTTCCGTCCTCTCAGAAGGCGCTGAAAACAGCGGGCCTTGAAATGAAGGACATTGATCTGATTGAGCTGAACGAGGCCTTCGCCGCGCAGGTGCTCGCCTGCATCAAAGCTCTGGAGATGACTGACAGCGACATGGAGCGGCTGAACGTCAATGGCTCCGGCATTTCGCTCGGCCATCCGGTCGGCTGTACGGGCGTGCGCATCCTGACGACTCTGCTGCGCGAGATGGAACGCCGCGAGGCGCGGTATGGTCTGGAGACGATGTGTATTGGCGGCGGGCAGGGGCTTGCAGCCGTGTTTGAACGGGTGAGCTAAAAGGTGTCTTGCACGGGTGGCTTGGTATTCAGCGCGATGATCATCGCGACAATGAAGAAGATCCACCCGAGAAAGGCCAGCAGAGAGGCCCCGGAGTAATAGACGCTCATCAATTGTGTGCCGTCCGGCATGGACATGGACTCATACATCAGCTTCTGGCGCACGAAACTGCCCATCGTGACAGACACCTGACTGAGTGACATTGCGACAAGGTGCAGGACGCCAAACACGATCAGAGGTGTCGAGGGGCGTATTTTGAGGGCCAGCATATAGGCAAGGCCAACGCCTATGCAGAGTGTGAGGGTCAACACAGCGACTGGCATGTTCATGGCCAGCATGCTGGGGATGGTTTCCTGTGGAACGGCCACGCCGGAGATGCCGATAGCGGCCACAAAGACCAGTGCCCCCAAGACAAACCAGATTGCGGGAAGTGCAATTTTCATCTCGAATAACCCTCTACCTGCAAGTTTGTTCGATGACACATAGCATCCCCGGGCAAAACCCGTTATGTCCAGTTTTTGCTGCGCGGGCGTGGCGAAATTGGTAAACGCAACGGACTTAAAATCCGTCGGCCGCAAGGCCTTGCCGGTTCAATCCCGGCCGCCCGCACCACCTTCCGGACTGTGCCAAAACCGGGTTTCATGGGGCCGCTGAGGTAGCCAGCCCCCTCACATGGCGCGCTTGTTCGCCTGTATTCATGGCAGATTCGCGCTCTGTGGCGCGTGGTATGGGGTTTGCACTTCTCGGTTCAGAGGAGAAGTTTCATGTACCCAGCCATCCTGTCCTGCCGGGCCCCGGCCTATAAGGTTATCCGTCTTAACGGTGAGCTGCTGATCGGCCGCCAGATGCCGGTTTCATGCTCATCGCGCATAAGCACTATCCTGATTGCCGGGGAACAAAAGGGCAAGGTCGAACATAGATAGGGCACGATAAGAGATAATGCAGAAGGATTGTTCTCATGTTTCGTGCGCTTGTTGCATCAACTGCCTTGGCCCTGATGGCTTTGCCGGCCGCCGCCGGTCCAGAGGCTGAAGCCGTCATTGAAGGAGCCGCCAGCCAGATTGGCGATCCCGTAAAAAGCCGCGAGGCTATCCGCCAGTCTGTCGACATTGACACGGTTGCGAATTTCACGCTTGGCAAACATGCGCGCCGCGTCTCTGAGGAAGAGCGGGCTCGCTTTGTCGAGGCTTTCGAGAACTATCTGCTAGATAGTCTGGAAGGGCATGGTGAGCAGTTCCGCGACGCGAAAGTCACCATCCTGGGATCCAAGGATCGCGGTGATGATGACTCCATCGTGGAAACCCGTGTGGACCGTCCGGGTGAAGATCCGGAAACCGTTCGCTGGCGCGTGATCAAGAAAGATAACGACTGGCGCGTGGTGGATGTTGAGGTTGCCGGCCTGTGGCTGGCCATTGAACAGCGCGCCCAGATTGCCGCCATCATGGACCGTCCGCACGCGACCATTGATGACGCCATCAAGGCCCTGAAGTCCTGATACGCTTCAGGGGCACCTGAAGGGCTAGAAAGGGCGAGCGGCAGAATGGCCGCCCGCCCTTTCGATTTTATTCGGCGATCTTTTCGCCATATATATCCAGCTCGGTGAGCGTTCCGCCCGCAAAGGCCTTCACGGCGTCGAACTGGGTCGCCTTGTCTCCGACGATGACATATACCATCTCCGGCTCGCTGAGATATTCGGCAGCCAGTGATTTGAAATCGTCTGCTTCCATGGACAGCAATTCCTGCTGCTCTGTTTCCAGATAGTCATCCCCAAAGCCATACTTGCTGATCATGCGGAGCATGCCTAGCTTGGCGCTGAGACTTTCATAGGCGCGGGTATTGTCTTTCAACACCTTGTTCTGTGTCAGGTCGACGGCGGCCTGGTCAAAGGTCAGTCCATAGTCCCTGATCATTTCACGGATGATTTCCAGCGATGGCTGCGTCGCATTGGCTCGCACGCTGGTATAGGCGCGCCAAGGCTGTTTCACATGTCCGTCAGAGATATAGGAATAGGCGCCATAAGTGTAGCCTTTCTCGATACGGAGTGTCTGGGCAAGGTCTCCGCTGATGCCGCCGCCAAGCTTTTCATTCAGGAAGCTGACACGCGGCGCGTCCTCTTCGTCTGAGGCAACGGTCAGCTTGCCGACGAAGATGACGCTTTGTTTGCTGTCTGGAACATCAATGAAGAACACTTTGCCCGCATTATTTTGCGCGGGGATGGCGTATTCCGGCAAGTCGACATCTTGGGTTTGCACGATGTCTGCAAGTCCGGTGAAGGCCGCTTCGGCGCGGGCAGGGGAGACATCCCCCACGACATGTACGGTGGCGTGACTGTTCAGCAGGGTGGAATAGGCGGCCTGCAGGTCTGCCAGGGTGATGTCTTCGACTGTTTCCAATGTGCCGCTTCTGGACGTACCGAGCGGATGCGCATCGCCATAGATCAGGCGGTTGAAGGCCAGTGACGCAATCGCGGTCGGGTTGGCATCCCGGTCGCGGATTTCTGTCAGGGTGGCGGTTTTTATCCGCTCAAAGTCTTCAGACTTGAAGCGCGGAGCTGCGAGGATTTCTTCCACGAGATCCACCGTGTCCTCGAAATTACGGGCCAGGGCGGTTGCGCTGATCGTGATTCCATCCGTATCCGCGCTGACCGTGATGCCGGAACCGATCAGGCCGATCGCCTGTTCCATCTCCGCCGGGGTGCGCGTGGCTGTGCCTTCATTCATCAGTTCGGCCAGCAAATTGGCCGTGCCTTTCTTGTCGGCCGGATCCAGCCAGGCGCCGCCATCAAAACTGATTTCGAACGTGACGAGCGGGATTTCGTCGCTTTCAATGCCCAGCAGGTCCACATCCTTTGGCAGGGTGGCATGCCAGATGTACGGCATCTCGAACAGCGGCAGGTCTCCGAAGGGCGGCTCAGAGCGGTCATGCGTGGAGGGCGTGCGCTCATACTCGGCTTCCTCGCCCTGACTGACCTCTTCAGCGGCCACATCATTGCGCACTTCCTCGATCCAGACGGTCGCCAGTTCAGCGCCTTCCAGAGCGAGCTCAACTTCGCCTTCCGGCACGAAGCTGGTGATTACAGAGGGTTTGGCTTTGAGGTAGGTTTCATAGGCGGCCATCACGTCTTCTGCCGTCACGTCCCGCAGCAATTCAGCGGACTTGATGGCATAGGCCGGGTCGCCCGCGAACTCATTGTCCTGTGACATCTGGATTGCCTTGCCCATGACGGTCGACAGGTTTGAGTACAAAATGGTTTCCTGCTCCGCCTTGATGCGGGCAAGGTCTGTCTCGTTTACGCCGGTTGCCTCAAACTCAGCAAGGCCCTGTTGGATGGCGGTATACACATCGTCCAGATCCGTACCGGCATTTGCGCGGACGCTCAGGACGAATTCGCCCGCAAGTTCCATACTGTTATTATAACCCCTGACATCCGGTGCGAGTTTTTCTTTCTCGACGACAGTGCGATATAGCGGCGAATTCTTGCTGCCCGCCAGAAGCTGCGCCAGAACGTTCAGTGCCTGTTCGTCCTTGCTGTAGGCCTCAACGGTGGGGAAGGTGATCCTCAGTTCCGGGAGGGTTGCGAAGTTGTCCTCAAAGTAGAGGGACTTTGTTTCCTCCAGCGTCACCGGCATCGGGGGCAGGGCCTCGACATCACCGCCAGAGCGGATCTCGCCGAACCAGCGCTTCACCTTCTCCTTAGTCTCCTCAATGTCGATATCGCCTGAGATGACCAGCGTGGCATTCGCTGCGCCGTAATACTCATCATAGAAGCCTTGCACATCCTCAAGCGTGGCGGCCTGCAGGTCCGGCAGCGCGCCGATCACGGTCCAGCTATAGGGGTGGCCTTCCGGATACAGCGCTTTACGGATCACTTCCTGCGTATAGCCATAGGGTGCATTGTCAACGCGCTCGCGCTTCTCGTTCTTGACGACCTGCTTTTCGCGCTCAAGTGCTTCCTGGGTGACTGTATTGATCATGTAGCCAAGGCGGTCAGAGTCGATCCAGAGGATCTTGTCGAAAGCGTCCGTGGGTACGACTTCGTAATAGATCGTGCCGTCGCTCCAGGTGCCGCCATTGCGCTGGCCACCCCATTCCGGAATGGCCTTGCGGTTCCAGCCGCGTGGCACGTTTTCGGAATCATTGAAGGACATGTGCTCAAAGAAGTGGGCAAAGCCTGTGCGGCCCGGCTTTTCGCGGTTGGAACCGACGTGCACCACGGTTGAGAAGGCGACGATGGGATCTGACCGGTCAACGTTCAGGACAACTTCCAGTCCGTTGTCCAGGGTGAACTTTTCATAGTCCAGCTTGAACTCGCCGCTTTCGGTTTCCTCGGTCTCATCAGGTGCGGTTTCCGGGGTGTCGCGCTCCACAGTGACCGTCTCTGTGAGTTCGGTTTCCGGTGTCGCGCAGGCGGCCAGCAGGCCTGCAGCTGCGCCAGCCATCAGCATGTATTTGAACGGTTTCATCCTATCCCTTCCCTGAGTGTGGCGCCCCCGCACCTCACCATTGGTTTCATGGGAAACAGATGACACAAATTTCAATTCCCCGTCACCCCTGAAGGGCGACACGGAAGGGATCAGGCCGCTTCCTCGACCGTATCTTCGACGTCTTCATCGTCATCTTCATCCGCGCGGCTGTGGCGGTCTGAGCCGTCCCCGATGGTGAAGAGGTCAGCTTCGCGGCTCAGCCAGTCTTTCAGGCCGTCATCCGGTACGCCCAGAATGCGCAGCATGTCAGCCACCATCTCGATGCCTTTGGAGTCCCCGCCGAGCAGGTGCGCGCGGACATTCAGCTCCAGATAGCGGTCGAGATCATGATGATTGTCGACGGCCACAAAGCGGATCAGGTCCGGATACTGGCGGCGGATGGTAGGCGTCACTTCAGCAGACACCTCATAGCGCGCCTGGCCCAGCACCAGCGCACGGGCATTGTTGCCGCCGATGGCCTCGATCAGTTTCATGTTGGTCGCATCGCCAAAGGAGACATTGTAGCCATCTGCCACGGCGGCGAGGAAACGGTCCGGCTCATTATCGATAGCGATATAGGGAATGCCGAAATCGATCAGGGCGTCGATGGCGAGACGCCCGGCAGAAGTCATGCTGATCACGATGACCGGGCGACCCACTGTGGGCGTATTGGCTGTTTCCATCGTCACCTGCTTGCGGCGGGCAAGTTCACGGGACAGCTTGCCGCCGAGGATGGCCCAACTGGGCGCGAGCGCCAGGGACAGGGCGATCGCGGCGATCAGGCTGCCCATCAGGGCAGGGGGCATACCCGCCATGATCGAGGACAGGGACAGGATTACCAGCGTGAATTCAGAGCCCTGGGCCAGCAGCGTGGCGAGCTGTACCGCGCCGGGTACGCTCCATTTGTTGGCGCGCGCAGCGATATAGCCAAGCCCGGTCTTCAGGACGAGGATCGCCACAGAGCCCAGGATGACCAGCGGCAAATTACGGATCAGGCTGGGCAGATCGATCGCCAGGCCAACGCTGATGAAGAAGAAAGACAGCAGCAGCCCGCGGAAGGGCCCCATCTCGGTCTGTACCTGATGGCGAAAACGTGTGCCGGAAACCGCAAGTCCTGCCAGGAACGCGCCCAGCGTCAGCGATAAGCCGATCACGGCGGTGGCGCAGGCTGCGGCGAGGACCAGAAGTAGGGTGAAGGCCGTAAACGCTTCATCATTGCGGGTTGCGGCCAGCGTGCGGAAGACGGGGTTCAGCAGGTACCGCGAAAACATCATGGCCGCGCCAAAGGCAATCACGGCCTGAATCACGGCCAGCAACAGGGCCAGAACCAGCGGCACGGCGGCCCCACCCATCAGATGCTCCGAGACAAGGCCAGCCAGGCCTGTCGCACCAGTTTCTTCCTTGCCGAGGGATGTGGCGAAGATCATCAGGAAGATGGCGACAATATCCTGAAAGATCAGCACGTGCGTTGCCGTGCGGCCAATGGGGCAGGAGTTTTGCTCCCGCTCAGTCAGGATGCGCGCGACGACAGCCGTTGAGGAGAGACCAAGGCTCAGGCCTACGGCAATCGCGATGGGCCAGGAGATGCCCAGCATGTAAAGCGCCCCGGCACTCAACAGGCCGGTCAATGCCAAATGCATCGGCGCAAGGCCCAGAAGGTCGCCCCGGCTTTCCTTCAATTCCCGTAACGAGACATGCATCCCGATATCGAACAGCAGGAACACCACGCCCAGCTCTGCCAGCAAATGGGTGCCGCCGCTCTCCTGGATCAGGCCTAGCATGTGCGGGCCGATCAGAATGCCCGCCAGAAGATAGCCGACAATGGGGCTGAGGCTCAGCGCGCGCGAGACCAGGGCCGCTGCCGCGCCAAAGCCCAGCAGGGTGATTGCCGGCACAAGGGCGTCAACGGCTTCTGCGGGACTGAGTTCAGCTGCCATATTGGGAAAGGGCTCCGGATTTGTATGATCCTGTATAAGGTAAGGGCTTATTACGGAAAAACAAAGGCCGCTGGCTCTTGAGGGAACCAGCGGCCTTCACCTGGCTGCACACGAAGGAGGGCAAATGTCCGTGTGCAGTTTGGGAAGATGTTAGACCTGACTAGAGGCTTTTGGAGAAGGTCAGCACGACCCGCTCGTCTGCGATGCCGGTATTGTCGATGTCGGTATCCCAGTAGCGCACGTCGATATCGATACCGACCGGCGTGGAATAGGTACCGCCGAGCGACCAGTTCGTGTAGTCACCGCCACCATCATAGTCATAATTGCCGACGCTGCCGTCCATGGAGAAGCTGTCCGTGAAGGAATAGCCTGCAGTGGCTTGATAATAGATGTTCTCATTATCAGGGTCCCAGTAGACTTCGCCGCCGACGCCCAGACCGCTGGCAAACTCATAGCCGAGGGCGCCCTTGATCTCGACAAAGTCATAGTCGGAATCGTCTGCATCCGGATAGGCGTAATAGATCACGCCCACATCCCAGGTCACGCCATTGGCGAATTCGCTGGCCAGGCCTGCATAGAAATCCAACTCGACATTGGTGTCGTCTGCGCCGTCTTCGAAGTCGACATTCGATGCCCATGTTCCCGCATAGAAGATGCCGTTTGCGTAGTCGAAGCCGCCGGAAATTGCCATGTCCTCATTGGACTGGGAGACCCCACGCCAGACATAATCCGTGCCAAGCGCAACGTTGCCTGACCATTCTCCCTCAGCTGCTGCTGTACCAGCAACAGCCAGCATGGCTGCCAGTGCAACGCCCGCGCGATAAAGCTGCTTTTTCATTTTTATTACCCCGTTGTTTAAAACGCGCTGTTGCCAGCGCCACACACAGAATTGCGCGGCTTCATCCGGGATCGGAAACAAATTTATAACGTTTTAGCGGGGCGTTTCGGAACGCCGAAGAATTGTGCAGCAGGCCGCGGCAATGCCTTAGCTTTGTGCGCGTGCCTGCCGGTCAGCGTGCCTTGGCAGGGGCGTATCCCAAATGCATTCCGGCATCCACGATCAGGGTTTCCCCGGTAACGTGGCGTGAAGCATCTGTCAGGAAGAACAGGGCCGAATCCGCAATGTCTTCGGGGCCACTGGCGACATTCAGCGGCACGGAGGCAGCGACATTTGCCTCCATTTTGCGATACTGTTCCTCGTCCATCTGATCCTTGAACCAGCGTGTGCCGATAAAGCCTGGGCAGATTGCATTCACACGGATCGCCGGGGCCAGTGCGCGGGCTAGCGACAACGTCATCGTGTTGAGGGCACCCTTCGTTGCCGCATAGGCAACGGAAGACCCTATGCCTGTAACGCCTGCAATGGAAGACGTGTTCAGGACGGCCGCCGCGCGCCCTGTCTGCTCATGACTTGCAATCAGAAGGGACTTGCAGGCCTGCATCATCAGATATGGGCCGACGACATTGACCGCATAGAGATGCAGAAAGTCTTCGCGATTCAAGGCGTCGAGGTCTGCATGATCACGGGCGTGCTTGGTGGTGCCTGCATTATTCACCAAGATATCGAGCCGTCCGAACTGGGCGGCGGCGTCGGCCAGCTTGCGGCAACCTTCCTCTGCGGAAACATCGGCCTGTATCAGCCGGGCTTGCGCGCCTTCTGCCTGACAGTCTGCGACGGTCGCCTCACCATCTTCGACCGAACGGCTGCAATTGATGATCACATCTGCGCCGCGCCGCGCCAGCCGCAGGGCAATTTCCCGTCCCAGGCCTGTGGCCGAGCCGGTGACGAGGGCTTTGCGGCCTGCAAGGTCTTTCTGGTCTGACATGATGATGGCTCCCTTTGCATGATTATTTTCCGTCCGTACCTGCGGGGAACAGGCTAATGCCGTCAACAGGTTTCATGGTTTCATCAAGGAAGCGGAAAGACCTGATTGATAGGTCTCTGCAGTATCATGGAGACCCTTTGATGGACTTGAAGTCCAGTGATCTTGTGCAACGCATTCAGTCTGCCGCGCGGCTTTCCGAGGCAGACATGTGGCGTCTCGCGACCGAAATGTGCGCAGATGGTATCCGGACGGCACCCGAGGCCGAGGCGGTACTGCAGTGCCATGCCCGGCTGGACCGGCTGGAAGGGGACTGGCCCAAGCGGTTCACCCGCGCGCTAAGAGACTATCTGCTGCTACGTACTGAGCCCGAGGGCGAAGTATCGTCGGACAATCTCGTCTGGTTGAAGGAAAATGTTGCCCCGCAAGGCCGCGTCCGCACGAAGAGCGAGCTGGACCTTCTGATCATGCTGTACAAGCAGGCCGACGCTGTCACCGATGGTTATGGCGTGTTTGTGCTGGAAGCCCTGTGCGAGTGGCTGATTGCCGCCGGAAAGGTGGATGGCGACATTGTGGAGCGCATTGGAGCGGTGCTGGCGATGGGAGACAAGGGCGGTACGCCCTGGGTAAGCCATGCTGAGGCTGCCCTCTTGCTGCGCACGAATGACCGGCTGGGCCATGCCGGCGATGATCCGGCCTGGGGCCGCGTGTTCGCACGCGGAATTGGCAATTACCTGATGGCGCGCGCGCATCCCAATCCGGAGAGTGACCGGCAGGCCCTGGCCCGCCAGAACTGGATAGGGGCAGCCGACAGTCGGCCCGGTCAGTATATTGGATGTCTGGCACTTGGCTTTAACAAGGGCCGCTGGTTTGATGGCCTCAGCCTGTCTCCCGAGCAGGCCAGCCTTGCCCGCCAAATGGCCAGCGAAGCCGCCAATGATCAGGCTGTGGCCCAGACCCAGAAACGCAACTGGTTGCGCCGAAGGCTCGGCTGGGAGAAGACAGGTGAGGCAGACCGGGCTCTGGTCGACTTCCTCAATCAGGAAGCTCCGGGTCTGACGACCGGTCTGGTCGTAGCAACGGGATAGTCACGGGAGAGGCCAATGCTGTTTCTGAATCTCGCCGTGGCCGCGGTTTTGGTCTTTGTCACTTTCCTCATACACTTCATTGGCCTCGTGAGTTTGTCAGCGCTGATCCGTAACCGGCATGTCCACCATGTGAATATAACGACCGTGGCGGGGCAGGGCGCGGCCATCCTGTTCATCGTGTTCAGCCTGTTTGCCCTGCATTCGGTGGAGATCTGGGTCTACACCTTTGTCTACAGATTGCTTGGCATTTTTCCGGATGTCGGCACGGCGGTGTATTATTCGACCTCTGCCTTCACGACGGTGGGGTTCGGTGATGTCGTGATCGGCAAGGATTGGCGGATGCTGGGCGCCGCGGAATCCATGAATGGCTTCCTGCTGATTGGCTGGTCGACTGCCTTCCTTGTCTCCATCACGGCCAAGGTGCGTGTGCTGGAGGCACGTATTGAAGAGCTGGAAGAAGAGCCCGGAGATCGCCGCTAGTCCTCGCTAGCTTCCTCTTCCGCCGGACGCAGCAGGAAGCGCGCGGCGGCCACGGCCAGCCCAACCAGAACCAGTCCGCCAATCACCAGGGTTTCCGGATTGGCGCCCAGATATTCGAAATACTGGGTGTAGCCATGGATCGCGAGAAACACGATGGAGGTGATCGACAGGAAGCTGTTGCGGCGGGCCATGATTATGGTTGCAACCAGTGCGCCGGCCCAGCCCAGCGTGAAGATGTAATCAGGAATGGTGAGGGCCGTTTCACGCCACTCAGACCGCTCCGACCAGCGGTCAGGCGCAAACCAGTGCTCGCCGATACGGTCTCCCCAGAGTGAGCCGACCCAGAAACCGAAATTCATCATGAAGATCGCCGTGCGCGCAGAGACTGTTAGCAGGTTCTGCCAGGCATCCGCCAGAACGTCACGCGTCTTATAGAGGCCAGCAGCCAGCAGCCCGAAGACTGCAATGGTGATCGTGGGTTCTTCGACAAATAGGGCATAGCTGGCGTGCCAGTAGCCTGTGCCAGAGCCCAGAACCGCGCCGAGCGAGAGGACTGCGAAAGCCCCCAGCAGGGCCGATCGGAACCAGATGGCCGAAGCCGTCATGATGACTGCAATTAGCACTGTCGGCAGGGTGCCGTCTTTGACATCCTTAAACTGCCACCCGATCCAGCCTGCCACGCCGAGTGTTCCCATCAGGACGAGCGCCATTGAAAGAGTTTTCAACGAATGACCCTTGGCGCTGCGGCGCAGAATTTCTGCTCCGATGAGGGACAGGATGGCCAGGACAAGTCCCGTGATAGCGTTCGGAACCAGCGCGATCGTACCCCCGGCAACCGAGATGGCGCCGAAAATCAGGAGCAGATTGATGAGCAGCGTATTGCGCTGGTCGGGCAGCGCAAAGCCCGACAGGCGCTCTGCTTCTGTTTGGTCAATGTGTCCGTCGGCAACCAGCTTCTCAAGGTCCAGGGTGATGCGGCTCATGCTCTCAATCCTTAACATAGTGAGCGCTTACTAACATAGGTGCGGCGTATTGGCAAGACGGTTTCCTCGATGGCAAATGTGGACATCAGGAAAAGAGCGGCTTACTGCAATGTCCGAAAGAGTTTGCAGTGGGCTAGAGACAGTATGTTTAAGAAAATTCTGATCGCCAACCGGGGAGAAATCGCAGTTCGGGTAATCAAGACCTGTCGTCGTCTGGGCGTCAAAACGGTCGTGGTCTATTCGGATGCTGATGCGAGCTCGATGGCCGTAGAGATGGCGGATGAGGCCGTGCACATTGGCCCGGCGCCTGCCTCGGAATCCTATCTGGTGGCCGACAAGATCATCGCGGCGGTCAAGGAAACCGGCGCAGAAGCCATCCATCCGGGCTTTGGCTTTCTGTCTGAAAACCCGGCCTTCGCCAAGCGGCTTGAGGAAGAGGGCATCGGCTGGATTGGCCCTAACGCGCACGCCATCGAAGCGATGGGTGACAAGATCAGCTCCAAGAAACTTGCTGCCGAAGCTGGCGTGTCCACGGTTCCGGGCCATATGGGCCTGATCGAAGACACCAAGGAAGCGGTGAAGATCTCCCGGGAGATCGGCTATCCGGTCATGATCAAGGCCTCAGCCGGCGGTGGCGGCAAGGGCATCCGTATCGCCGAGAATGACAAGGAAGTCGAAGAGGGCTTCCCGGCCGTGAAGGCCGAGGCAAAATCCTCTTTTGGTGACGACCGCGTCTTTATCGAGAAATTTATTCTTGAGCCGCGCCACATCGAGATCCAGGTGCTGGGCGACAAGCATGGTAACTGCATCTATCTGAACGAGCGCGAATGCTCCATTCAGCGCCGGAACCAGAAGGTGATCGAGGAAGCTCCCTCCCCGCTGCTTGATCCGGAAACCCGCAAGAAAATGGGCGAACAGGCCGTCGCCCTCGCCAAGGCGGTGAACTATGACAGCGCCGGCACAGTGGAATTCGTGGCGTCCGGCAAGGACAAGGGCTTCTACTTCCTTGAAATGAACACCCGTCTGCAGGTTGAGCATCCGGTGACGGAAATGATCACAGGTGTGGACCTTGTCGAGCAGATGCTGCTTGTTGCCTATGGCGAGACGCTGAAACTCAAACAGTCCGACATCGGCATCAATGGCTGGGCCGTCGAAAGCCGCGTCTATGCCGAAGATCCGTATCGCAACTTCCTGCCATCCATTGGCCGCTTGAAGCGCTTCAAGGCGCCCCCGGAAGGCAAGCTGGCAGATGGCGAAGTGCGCATGGATTCCGGTGTCCGCGAAGGCGACGAGATTTCCATGTTCTATGACCCAATGATCGCCAAGCTGATCACCTGGGGCAAGGATCGTGACACGGCGCTGGACGTGCATGGCGAGGCGCTGGACCGTTTCCACATCGAAGGCATTCAGGACAACATGCCCTTCATCGCGGCTGTTGTGGATGAAGCGCGATTCCGCTCCGGCAAGATCACGACCGCCTATATCAAGGACGAGTTCCCGGAAGGCTTCAATGGTGTTGAGCCGACTGACAGCCAGCTGACCCAGCTGATCTGTTCGGCGGCCTATGTGCATGGCTTCATGTCACGCCGCGCAGCCGATGTGACCGGCCGCATGGCCCCGCCAGAAGAGGCGCGTACGGAATGGGTCGTCATCCTGGGTGACAAGCACTATCCAGTGACGCTGGAACTGGGCGATGTCGGCGAAGCGGAAATCACCATCAACGGCGGCAAGACGCATACGCTGGTGACCGGCTGGTATCCGGGCCTGCACCTTGTCGAAGGCCTGCTGGATGGCGAGCCTTATGCCGTGAAATTCGCAGATCGTACCGAAGGCTATCTGTTCCGCCATCGCGGCGTGGCCTTGCGTGCGCTGGTCTGCACGCCTCAGGTGGCGGATCTGCATGCCCGCCTTCCTGAGAAGGAAAAGCCGGACATGTCGAAACTGGTCATCTCTCCGATGCCTGGCCTGGTCGTTTCGATGGATGTCGAAGTCGGCCAGGAAGTGCAGGAAGGGGAGGCTGTCTGTGTTGTGGAGGCGATGAAGATGCAGAACATCATCCGCGCCGAAACCACAGGTACGGTCAAAGCCATCAATGTTGCCGCCGGTGACAGTGTGGCGGCCGATGAGGTCATGGTCGAGTTCGACTAGGGCACCTCAGAGGCAGATTAACCCGCTGCTAACCGAATTAGATCGGTATTCTCTCCTTCAAGGCGGGGGACAACGCGGTTTTGTCCCCTGTTATCCATGGCCGGTAACGAAACTTGTGTTAAGAATACCGGCTTGAAAAGGAGGGACGACATGAAACTTTACCTGAGTCCGAATGGCCGTATTGCCCAACCAACCTATTGGCAGGCCGTCATCATTCTTTTGGTTATCAGTGTGGTCTTGACCGTGCTGTCGGCATATTCGTCCCCTTTTATCGGCTTTCTATCCATATTGCTGATCTGGCCCTGGATCGCTGTTCACGTGAAGCGGTTTCATGATGCCGGGAAAACAGGCTGGCTGACCGTCGCCATGGTGGTTCTGGCATTCATCGTTTCCTTGATAGCGGGACTTATCCTGCCACCAATTTTTGGCGTCGATATGGCTGGAATGCAGGCCGAGATGCAGCGTGACATGGAGGATATGGCCGCCAGCAATGATCCTGCTGCCATGATGGCTGCCACGATGGAGCATTCCCGCCGCATCGCGCAGGCGAGCCTCATTCCGAATATCCTTGCCTCCGTCCTGTCGGTCGGTGTGGTCGGAATTGTCATGGGTCTGTTCAAGTCGGATCCGAACGAGAATCAGTACGGTCCGCCGACAGTCTGAGTAGAATTTTTTGAATAGTATTGGTCAGGGTGTGGCGCTGCGCCATACCCGTTTTTTAAAGGGGACCTTTAAGAATGGTCAGTTTTCCAGACGCAGTAAAAATGTTCTTTGCCCGCTATACTGATTTTCAGGGACGGTCTCGCCGGTCTGAATATTGGTGGGTACAATTGTTCAATTTCCTTGTGATGGCTGTAGGCATGGTGCTTGCAGGCATTCTGGGCTCAATCGGGGCCTCCAGTGATGGACCTGGTCCTTTGGCCTATCTGGTCTTTGTTGTCCTCTTTCTCTACGCCTTGGCAGTTCTCATTCCAGGTATCGCGCTGACAGTGCGCCGTCTGCATGACGTAAACATCACAGGATGGATTTTGCTGGCCGCGCTCATTCCGATCATTGGCAGCTTGGTCGGTATTGCGGTTTTTGTAATCAGTCTCATTCCCGGTACGGTTGGCCCGAACAAGTATGGTCCGGACCCGAAAAACCCGGGCATGGCGGCAGACACCTTCGTCTAATAGCTATCCCAAAGCGACAGGATTGCAGAGCCGGGCCCTGTGCCCGGCTTTTTTTGTTGCATGCATTTATCGTTTATTGATAAGACGCATGCATAGAGAGGGGATGACCCTGTCCGGGCACATACCTCAGGAGACCTGCACCCTATGGACGTACAAACTGTCCTGCTCAGTCCGAAAGGCCGTATTGGCCCGCGCACCTTTCTGCGCGGTTTCATCCTGCTGACGGGCGGTTACATGCTGATGCAGCTGGGCGAGATCTTCATCGCGCCGGTCTTCGGCCTGCTCTCTCTGGGCTTCATCTACATGTATGTGTGTGTCTTTTCCAAACGTCTGCATGATGCAGGGCAATCTGGCTGGCTCTACCTGTTGTTCCTGGTTGGCTATATTGTCGTGAACACCATCGTCTTCATGGTGCTACTGCCCATGCTGACGCCGAATGCCTATGAAATGTATATGGAATTCTTCGGCTATGTGATGAACGGAGACTCCGTCAGTGCTGAAAATTTCATGCAGGAAAACCAGTTTGTCCTGGCCCGTGCCCTGTCGCCCACGCTGATCGCCAGCTTCCTGCTAAGCAGTGCCGTACTTGGCTTTATTGGCAGCCGTCTGCCCTCTGACCCTGACAGCAATCGCTATGGTCCGCCTCCCGGCAGGGGCGGGGCGAGCCAAACATTTTCCTGAGTTCCTGAAAGGACTGCAAGACCATGTCGTCTCATCATTTGGCTGAACCGATTGACCACCACCGGCCCTGGATCCGTGATGAGCGGGATGATCCTGCGCGCATGGACTGGCTGCAAACCCTGTTCAATCCCTTCGGCATGACCGGGAAGCTGCACTTCAGCCGGGCCTGGACCTTCATGTTCATGGGGCGTGTGCTGCTGTTTATTGTGCCGGTCTTTGCCGCCTCTATCGCCAGCATGGCGGGGGCCAATCTTGCGGCAGCCTGGAAACCGCTCAGCTTTTTCCCTCTGCCCATCCCGGCTCTCTTGGTGCCATTTTTCATCTTCACAATTGTCACGGCCTTCACCTCCTGGGTTGCGCATATGCGCCGCTTTGCAGATGCCAACCGCTCTACCCTGAAGGCGATGATCGTGCTCATCCCGCTGACCCTTGGCCTGCTCGGCTTTGCGGGCGGGGTCACGATAGGGGTTGCCGGTTATGAAGCTCAGAAAGCACAAGCCGCCAAGGCGGCTGTCGAGAAGGAAGAGGGCGCGGCCACAGATGCGGCCCCGGCGGGGGACAAGGCTAAAGCCAAGCCTGAGTCAGGGCAGACACAACACCGTCGCGGTCCTCCGCCAACCATGAAGCAAATGGCGCTGGGCGGGGGTATGGGCATGGCCACGGCTTTGTGGGCTTTGGCAGCACTTCCGGTCATGCTGTGGACCCTGCTGCATGTCGCGCGCCTGCCCAATGGCGGCGTCGGCCCGTTCCGCACCGGGAGTGATCTGACACAGGAAGAGCAGCGCAAATTGTCGACTGCGCCGAAACCCTATCAGACGACGGCCTGAACCTTGCCGTCCAGCGGCGCCTGAACTCGCACGAGACGGCTTTCAAAGACCGTCTCGAACGCGGCCTTGAGGGCCATGTCCACCTCTGCCAGAGTGGCGGGAATGCCAAGGTCTACAAGGCTGGTCACGCCATAGCGCGGGTCTGCAATGCCGCACGGGGTGATGCCGGAGAAATGCTCCAGCTCTGGTTCCACATTCAGCGAAATGCCGTGGAAGCTGACCCATTTCTTCAGGCGCACACCGATGGCGGCGATCTTGTCTTCGCGCAGCGGGCCGCCCGCCTGCGTCCGGTCTACCCAGACACCCACACGGCCATCTCTGGGGCCTGACTCGACATTAAAGACGCCCAGCGCAGCAATGATCCAGGCTTCCAGATTCTGCACGAAAGCGCGGACATCGCGCCCGCGCCGGGCGACATCCACCATCACATAGGCCACCCGCTGGCCGGGGCCATGATAGGTGTACTGGCCGCCACGTCCGGCATCAAAAACCGGGAACCGCGTCGCATCGCGCAGGTCTTCAGGCTTCGCGGATGTGCCGGACGTGTAGAGCGGTGGATGTTCCAGGAACCACACCAGATCGGGCGCGCCCTCCTCACGAATTGCGCGGGCGCGGGCCTCCATGAACTGGACGGCGGCTTCGTAGGGGACTTGGCTGTCAGAGACGGCCCATTCGGTGTCTGGAAATTTCTTCATCACGGGAGGCATATAGGCGACATTCGGGGCTTCACAAAGGGCTGGTGTCGCCTTATACGGCCCGTCTGCCTCGAATGAGAAATGTGCGGTCGTGGCGGAATTGGTAGACGCGCAGCGTTGAGGTCGCTGTGGGGCAACCCGTGGAGGTTCGAGTCCTCTCGACCGCACCATTTATTTCCAGACATGAAGAGCTATGCGCCACTCAGGGCGCATTTATGCCAGTTTCAGGATCTTGAGGCGCTTTCTCCAGTAGCCGCCGTGGCAGGATAAGGCGTCACCGTGAAATGCGTCAGCAAGTCCTGTGCGGGCGCGTAGTCCGGTGCGAGCCGCGTAGCTTCCAGCAAATCAAGATAGGCTGCCTTTGCATTGTCGCGCTGCATCTGTGCCATGGCGCGATTGTACAGGGCTACCGGCTTCAACTGGGGGGATACGCCATTCAGGTTTGACAGGGCTTCAATGGCTTCGTCCGGGCGATCCAGACGGATCAGGGCGGCGCTCAGGCTGATGACGCTATCCTTTGGCGCCCCAAGGTCCTGCGCTTTGGAGAGATGGATGACGGCCTCTTCCAGATTGCCGAGGCGCAGGCGTACCGTCCCGGCATTGGCCAGGGCAGCGGCGCGGCCTTGGGCGGTCAGGTCTCGCTGGGCTACGCCTTCGTCGCACAGGTGCAGCAAACGCAGGGAGGCCCCATCAGTGCGCGCCAGTTCGTCGGCGCATTCACTGGCGGGGCTGGTGCCAGCGCGGAAGATGTCCGGTCCGGCGAGGGCCGGTGTGGCGGTCAGCCCGAACAGGCTGGAGAGGAGGAAGACGCGGACGGTGGATCGCATGAGAAACTCCATTGATGTATATACACGACAAAAGATCTGCCGCATTGGGAGGAAAAGGCCCGCCCGGTGTGGGGTTCCGGGCGGGGTAGTTATGTCGTCGCATTACGGGAAACCCGCCTGAGTGACGAAAGCGACGACATTTATAGTGTATATGCACTATACGTTCTCATCAAGATAGGGCATGGAATTCTTGCCATTAGAAATACTGAACATGTTGAAGTTTCCCTGTGGGCATGTATCTACACGTTATGAGCGCTTCTTCGATCCATGATGATGTCACAGGGCGGTGCACGGCCGGGCGCCTGCTGAGGGCTGCGCGCAGGATTACCCGGGAATATGATGATGCGCTGCGCCCTGTCGGCCTGACCGTCACCCAGTTTGGTTTGCTCAATTCTGTGGGCCGTTATGAGCCGGACTCGATTTCGGAACTGGCGGACCTGCTGGCATTGGACCGCACGACCCTCTCGCGAAACCTGAAGCCTCTCGAGAAGGCTGGCCTCATTTTCCGCGGGGAGGAGAGCGAGGGCCGCCGCCGCCGTCTGCTGTTGACCACGCTGGGCGTGCGCCGACTGGAAGAGGCCTATCCGCTCTGGCAGGACGTGCAAAATCGTACAGAGACCCGTCTGGGGGAAGAAGGTCTGGGGCATTTGAAGGCGGGCTTGCGCGCCCTGCTTTGAGCCCGTCTCTATCTGCTGGGGAGGGGCCAATTTCCACGCCATGCTCTTTGCCTTGTGGGCAGCCTGTGAATTTCGCGCGAATCCCTGCTAGGTCAAGGTAATCGGGCCTTGCCGCAAGGGCTGTAGCCCGGCAAGAGAGCGCCATGACTGAAACGCCTACCCAGCCGACGCAGGCCGCCGAGACGCCGAATGTCGATCCGGTTCTGCTGGATGATCTCATTGATGCGGTCGATGAGCGTGATACGCGCTGGCTGGCGCGCACACTTCAGCGCATGCACCCGGCGGATGCTGCAGACCTGCTGGAAGCGCTGTCCTTTGACACCTTTTCCGAAGCTGTGGAGTTGCTTGGCGGAGAGCTGCCTGCCGACATTCTGATCGAGCTGCGTGATTCCTATCGGGAAGAAGCGGTTGAAGTTCTGCCAGACGCGGCCGTCGCCAGCGCGCTCGATGAACTCGATTCAGACGATGCGACGACCATCCTGGAAGACCTTGAGGATGAACGCCGCGAACGCATTCTGGAAGACCTGGCGCCGATTGAGCGTGCCCAGCTGGAACGCGGCCTGTCCTATGAAGAGGAAACGGCCGGCCGTCTCATGCAGACGGAATTCGTCGCGGCGCCGGAATACTGGACCGTAGGCCATGCTATCGACCATGCCCGCGCGCTGGGCGAAGAGCTGCCGGAAGTGTTCTACGAACTCTATGTGACTGATCCGGGTCACCGTCTGCTGGGAACGGTCTCGCTGGCCACCTTGCTGCGCACCCCACGTGAGGTGCAGCTGTCAGACATCATGGAAGATCCGCTCTCCACCCTGAAGCCAGAGATGGACCAGGAAGAGGTGGCCTTCCAGTTCCGCAAATACTCGCTGGCTTCCGCGCCGGTGACCGATGATGGCGGCCGTCTTGTCGGTATGATCACCGTCGATGACATGGTCGATGTCATGCAGGAAGAGAACGCGGAAGACCTGCTCTCTCTTTTGAACGTGAACTCGGCCGATGGCGCGGACACGGTATGGGATACGGTGAAGGCTCGTGCCCCGTGGCTGGGCGTCAATCTGTTCACGGCCTTCATTTCTTCTGCCATCATTTCGCTGTTTGAGGCGACGATTGCCCAGATTGTGGCACTGGCTGTTCTGATGCCCGTTGTGGCTGCGCTGGGCGGTAATGCCGGCAGTCAGGGCTTGGCCGTTGCCGTGCGCGCGATTGCCGAGCGCCAGTTGGATGGCGACGCAGCCCGCCGCGCAGTCTGGCGCGAAGTGATGAGCGCGCTGGCAAATGGCCTGATCTTCGCGGTGGGGGTCGGGGTGATCTCGCTGATCTGGTTCCGTGATATTGAACTGGCACTTGTGATGGGGGCGGCGATGCTCGCGACATTCATCTGGGCGGGCTTCTCCGGCATTCTTGTGCCCTTGGGTCTGAAGCGTCTTGGAGCAGACCCTGCGGTGGCCTCGTCCGTCTTCGTGCTGACGCTGACAGATGTGATGGCCTTCTTCAGTTTTCTCGGACTCGCCACGATCGTCCTGCTGTAAATAGACGGATTTTTTCGTTGTTTCTCGCCCCTCGGGTGAATGGGCGCGAGTTTTGCAGCACTGGCAGGTAGTTAAAAGTCCAAGTGTTTCAAAATGGGATGCCGCTGCATGGCCCGGCAAATGCGCACATCAGACAAGGGGGTCGAGCTTATCAAGAGCTTCGAAGGCTTCCGTGCGCGTGCCAGCCGCCTGCCGGATGGACGCTGGCTGATTGGGTATGGCCATACCGAAACCGCACGCGCCGGCCTGACCGTCGGGGCATTCGATGCCGAGCTGATCCTGCGCTTCCATGATCTCAAAAGGGTCGAAGACGTTCTGTACACTTGCGTGTTCACGCCGCTCAGCCAGAATGAATTCGACGCGCTGGCCTCCTTTGTCTTCAATATCGGGCCAGAAGCTTTCGAATCGTCCGATGTGCTGGCCTGTCTGAATTCGGGCGACCGTATTCTGGCAAGCGAAGCCATGATGAGCTGGCGCCGCGGCCGTGTTGATGGCCAGCCGCGTATCATTGATGCGCTGGCACGTCGCAGGGCCGCTGAAATTGCGCTCTTCCTATCGCAGCCCAATGGCCCCGTAGCCATTCCTGGCGCGCTGGTACGTCCGGAGCGTGACCCGCATTCCGGCCCGGCTGTTCCGCGTGAAACACCCATCATTGTCGAGGCAAGAACTGAAGCAGACCGTCTTCGTGCTGCGCGTCCGGTTGATCGGGAGACGGCGCCGCAAGCCGCAGCCCGCGCCGTGGCAGAGCGCCTGACGCGTATCCTTGGGGAGAATGCCTCGCGCGCTTCAGGAGAGCAGGGGGCACAGGAGAGCGGTGATCCGACTGTGGACGAGATTACCCGCGCGGTGTCTGCGCTGGCTGATCCGGAAGGAACGAATGAAGCGCCGTCGCCTGCTTCCATGTCAGAGCGCCGCCGCCAGGCACGCCAGTCCACACCCGAGTTCGATGCCTCGCTGAGCCTGGAACCTCTGCGCCTGCCGGAAACAGACCGCCGCCTGATTGATGATCTGGCCCCGATCTATGTGGACCCGGCCAAGGCCGAACCACCGCTGGATGATCGCCCGCTTGGCTTTGACAAGGGGCAGGGCAATTTGCGCTGGGTGCCGTTCGCCTTGCTGGCCGGTCTCGGCATGATTGGCCTGTATGACGGGATGCGCCGGTTTGTCGGCACAGCTGCAAACCAGATGGGCCAGGCTGCGAACCAATCCTATGCAGGGCCATTGATCGCCCTGGGCAGCGGCTTTCTGCTTTTCGTGTCCGTCTACTACCTCTATCGTATGCTGGCAGAACAAGAATAGGCTGACAGGGCGGAGAAGCCTTGCTAGGGCAGGGCCATGATTCCGAACACATATCCCACTTTGAACTTCGATCTCGGTGAAACAGCGGACATGATCCGCGAAACTGTGGCAAGTTTTGCCCAGAATGAAATTGCGCCGCGCGCCGCTGAAATCGATCGGACAGATACATTCCCGCGCGACCTGCTGCCCAAGATGGGTGAGCTGGGCCTGCTGGGCATTACGGTTGAAGAGGAATGGGGCGGCACGGGCCTCGGCTATCTTGAGCATGTCGTGGCGATGGAGGAAATCTCTCGCGCGTCTGCATCTGTCGGCTTGTCCTATGGCGCGCATTCGAACCTCTGCGTGAACCAGATTCGCCGCTGGGGCAGTGATGACCAGAAGGCCCGCTATCTGCCAAAACTGATGAGCGGAGAGCATCTCGGCTCACTCGCCATGAGCGAGAGCGGGGCCGGCTCCGACGTCGTCTCGATGAAGCTGCGCGCCGAGAAAAAAGGCGACCGCTATGTGCTGAACGGCACCAAGATGTGGATCACCAATGCGCCGGACGCTGACACGCTGGTTGTCTATGCCAAGACGGAGCCGGACGCCGGATCAAAAGGCATCACCGCCTTTCTGATCGAGCGGGACATGAAGGGCTTCTCCGTTGCGCAGAAGCTCGACAAGCTGGGCATGCGCGGGTCTGAAACCGGTGAACTTGTATTCCAAGATTGCGAAGTGCCGGAAGAGAATATCATGGGGCCGCTGAATGGCGGGGCCCGCGTGCTGATGAGCGGCCTCGACTATGAGCGCGCCGTTCTATCTGCTGGGCCGACCGGCATCATGCAGGCCTGTATGGATGTCGTGATCCCCTACATCCATGACCGTAAACAATTCGGCCAGTCGATTGGCGAGTTCCAGCTGATCCAAGGCAAGGTCGCTGACATGTATGTCCAGATGAACGCGGCCAAGGCCTATGTCTATGCCGTCGCCAAATCCTGCGACCGGGGCGAGACGACCCGCAAGGATGCCGCCGGTGCCATTCTGTATGCGGCAGAAACCGCGACGAAACTGGCACTCGACGCAATCCAGATCCTCGGCGGCAATGGCTATATCAACGAATATCCGACGGGGCGCCTTCTGCGCGATGCGAAGCTGTATGAGATCGGGGCAGGGACGTCCGAAATCCGACGCTGGCTGATCGGCCGGGAACTGTTTGGCGAAACGGCCTAGCGTCTAGGCTGCGCCGCTTATGGCTGTGATGTTCTTGTCTTTCATGGCGTTGATCGTGGCGTCATAGCCCGCCTGAACGGCGTCATCATAGATCTTCCAGTCGCGCAGCTGCACGTCTGCCATGTCGGGCAGGATAAGCACATCGGTCATGTCGTGGCCGAATTGTGTATCTGCACGGATGGTTGCCGCGCGCATCAGCAGGCCGGCAATGGGCGGTGCGCTGGAGAAGCCGTTCTTGAACACCCATTGGAAAAAGCCGGGTGGGTTGGCGAATTCTTCGACATCCATATTGTCCGGCTGGCGGGTCACGTCAGAGCCGATGACCAGTCCGCGATGCAAATCCCGCATCACATCGGCCGGGAAATTGTTCAGCACGGCGCCATCCACCAGCACATCCTTGCCGTCCACGACCGGCGGCAGAATACCAGGCAGGGAGATCGTCGCCCGCAGCGCGTCCCGCAGTAGTCCTGTGCGGTGAATGCGTGAACTGCCTGAGGTCAGATTGGTGGAGGTGCAGAAGAAAGGCACTTTCAGGTCGCAGATGTCCGCATCACCGAAATGCTCTTTCAGACGATTGTTGACGCGCGCGCCCTTCACCATGCCGACAACGGGCAGGTGATAGTCCCCCAACGGATTGGAATCGACAAAGGCCTTGCGGATGCGGCGCTCGATTTCTTCATCGCTCCACCCCATCGCGACGCAGGCCGCGACGACCGAGCCCATGGAGGCCCCGCCGGCAAAGTCGATCGGTATACCCAGTTCCCTCAGCGCCTTTACGACGCCGATATGCGAATAGGCCCGCGCGCCACCACCGGACAGGATCAGGCCGATGGAGACCCCGCACATGATACGCGCCAGGCGGTCGCAGTCTTTGCCCTCCATGCCGCTCCAGTGGAAGATGCGGCTACCCCCCGCTGCAGACAGCCAGCGACTGGGCGGGGCGCCGGGGCGGTCCTCGGCATGGTGCAGCAGCACGACATCGACCAACTTCAGGGCGCGGGCCGGGGACTCATCATCCGGCATCAGCGGATTGGACGGGTGGGCGTCGGCGCGGCCCACCACCCAGATACGGTCTGCTTGCCGTGTCGCCAGGCGATACCAGGCATTGTCACCAATGGAGGAGACCAGGATCACGACATCATGCGTCTGCTCCAACTCGTCGAAATAGGCGGCTGGTTTTTCATCGCCCTGTCGCCCGGTCACGATGATGCATTTCTTGCCCAGCCGGTCGCAGGCCTGTTTCAGGGCGCGCGCCCGCAGCGACAGATCAATCGTGGGGGAGGTAGCCACCAGCGCGAAGACTTTCGGCGCGGCGCTCGCCACACGCTCCATCGGTTTGCCGAGACGCGTCAGGATGATGCGAATCATCGACTCCAGCAATTCCGGCTCGGCGCGCACCATCCGGTCCCAGCCCTTGCGGGAGACGCCGACCACTTCAGTATCGCGGATGGCATAGACGGAACTGTTATGCGGGGCATCATTCGGCAGGCCGTCGCCTGTCAGGTCGATGCCGCCCTGAAAGAGAGACATTTCCCCAGCAGGTTCGCCGGAGCGGATATGGCCGATGAATTCCGTCTTGCCGTGCGGGCCTTGGCGGAAAATGCCCAACGTGCCGGACATGACGAAATACAGCGTGTCCGCAGGCTCTCCAGCCAAATAGAGCGGCTTGCCTGCTGGAATGGAAAACCAGATGGTTTCCTTACCGGCCGCCTTCATGGCGCGGCCGGGCACATCCTTCAGAAAGGAGATCGCCTTGAGACGGGGAGTGATATCTATGCCCATGTCCCCGAACATGCCCATTCTGATATCCTTTTCATAGCCTTTCTCTTTAGCCCTTCTGTTTCAAATTCACGTGACGCGCGCGTGACACATGCGGTTCGGGCGGTTAAGCAGGCTTAAAATTCCAGTGGGAGGCTTCATGCCGGTTCTGAAATCTAGCCTTGACGTATCCGGCAGCAAATTTGCCGCCAATCGCAGCGCGATGGAGGCATTACTTGCCGAGCTGCACACAAAGACGGAAGAGGCCGCGCTGGGTGGCCCCGAAGCGAGTCGCGCGCGCCATGTCGAGCGCGGCAAGCTGCTGCCACGCGAGCGGGTCGAGCGCCTGCTGGACCCCGGCAGCGCCTTTCTGGAGATCGGCGCGCTGGCCGCGAATGGCATGTACGACAATGAGGCCCCCGGCGCTGGCCTGATCACCGGCATTGGCCGGGTCGAAGGCCGCGAATGCCTGATCGTCTGCAATGATGCGACGGTAAAGGGCGGGGCCTATTTCCCGATGACAGTGAAGAAGCACCTCCGCGCGCAGGAAATCGCGATGGAGAATCATCTGCCCTGCATCTATCTGGTCGACAGCGGCGGCGCGAATCTGCCGCACCAGTCCGAAGTTTTCCCGGACCGCGAGCATTTCGGCCGCATCTTCTACAATCAGGCGCAGATGAGCGCGAAAGGCATCCCGCAGATCGCCTCCGTCATGGGCAGCTGCACGGCAGGCGGCGCCTATGTGCCGGCGATGAGCGACGAGACGGTGATCGTGCGCAAGCAGGGCACCATCTTCCTTGGCGGTCCGCCGCTGGTGAAAGCGGCGACAGGGGAGGTGATCTCGGCGGAAGACCTTGGCGGCGCGGACGTGCATGCCCGCCAGTCCGGCGTGGCAGACCATTATGCCGCGCATGATGCCCATGCGCTCGCCATCGTTCGGTCAATCGTCCGTACACTGGCAACCCCGAAGCCGCAGCCCTTCGAGCTGACCGAGCCGGCAGAACCGCTTTACGATCCGGTAGAGCTGAACGGCCTTGTGCCGCAGGATGTCCGCGAGCCCTATGATGCCCGCGAAGTGATTGCGCGCCTGGTTGACGGGTCTGAATTCCATGAATTCAAGAAGCTCTACGGGGAAACCATCGTCTGCGGCTTTGCGCGTCTTTACGGCATGCCGGTCGCGATCCTTGCCAATAATGGCATCCTGTTCTCGGAAAGCGCTCAGAAGGCAGCGCACTTTATCGAACTGGCAGACCAGCGCCGCATCCCGCTTGTCTTCCTGCAGAACATTACCGGTTTCATGGTCGGCTCCAAATATGAGGCCGGCGGCATCGCCAAGGATGGTGCGAAAATGGTGACCGCGGTCGCCACCGCCAGCGTGCCGAAATTTACCGTCGTCACCGGCGGCAGCTTCGGCGCAGGCAATTACGGTATGTGCGGCCGCGCATATTCGCCGCGCTTCCTGTTCATGTGGCCGAACGCCCGCATCTCCGTCATGGGCGGAGAGCAGGCCGCCAGCGTGCTCGCCACCGTCAAGCGCGACGGCATTGAGCGCAAGGGCGGGGAGTGGTCGGCTGACGAGGAAGAAAGCTTCAAACAGCCGATCCGCGATCTCTATGAGGCCGAAGGCTCGCCTTACTTCTCGACCGCGCGTCTCTGGGATGATGGCATCATCGCCCCGTCGGATACGCGCCGTGTTCTGGGCCTCGCTCTCTCCGCCAGCCTCAACGCTCCGTTCCCGGAGCGCGGCTTCGGCGTGTTCCGCATGTAGGGAGCCCTACGTAGCGCAACCGTCATGAACGCATGGTAGACTGCCTTCTGTCCCAAGGCAGGAGGTAACTTCCATGGCTCGCAAAATCTGTATCATTGACGGCCATCCGGACCCCGCGCCGGACCATTTGATCCATGCCCTCTGCGATGCCTATTCCGAGGGTGCAGATGCAGGACGCCACGCCGTAGAGCGGATTAATATCGCTGCGCTGGACCTGCCCTATCTCACCTCCCAGGCCGAATTCGATACGCCGCCGGAGGAGCCTGTTTTGACAGAACGCGAAAAGATCGCCGATGCCGATCATCTGTTCATCGCGTTTCCGCTCTGGCTGGGCGCGATGCCTGCCAAGTTGAAATCCTTTCTGGAGCTGGCCGCCAGCGGAAATTTCTTCATCCAGCAATCGACATCCGGCTGGCCGGAACAGATGATGAAGGGAAAGTCCGCCCGCGTTGTGGTGACGATGGGGATGCCAGATTTCGTTTACCGCTTCGGCATGGATGCGGCGGCCACGAAAGGTCTTGAGCGCGGCGTGCTTGGCCTGTCCGGTTTCAAGCCGCTGCATCACACCATCATTGGTGGGGCAGGGGAACTGACAGAGTCAAAGGTGGATTCCTGGCTCGCCTTCATGCGTGAGATTGGCGAAGACGCGGTTTAGGCGCCTTCATTACAATTCGTTCGTGAACCCCTTTTCACGCATCATTACCGGCCTTCTGTCGTAAATTGATCCTGGCCGCTCTGGTCAGCGGTCGGAAATATGGAAGGAGTTCGGAGATGATCAGACGCACCAGCTTTCTTGTCACTGCAGCCATGATGACTGCTTTGATGGGTCATGCAGGCGAAATGCCTGACTTTTCGTTGCTGGACCTGGATGATGATGGTCTGATCACGGAGGATGAGTTTGTGAGCTATAAAGCCAACGCGGGCATGGTCAGCGAGGCCGAAGCGAAAGCGAAGTTCACCAAGCTTGATCTTAATTCGAACGGGACCGTCTCTGAAGATGAACTCGCTGAAGCCCTTGACGCATGGCGGGGACAGTCTGACCCGAAGGAGGAAAGCAGGGTGTCGACGCCTGATTGGTAGTCTGCCTGCCTGTCTCCTGAATGGGGGCTCGCCGGTCCTGCGAGCCCCCTTTTTACGCGCCGTGACTTGATTGCTGCGCTGGATACCTCAACTTGAGAAGCATGGACGATAAAGAGATTACCCGCCTGCAAAAGCGTCTCGCGCGGCGCCCGCCCGGCCCGTTTCACTTTCCGGATGTCTACGGCCCGGACTGGGACCAGCTCTATATTGGCGACAAGGTTCGCAAGGGCCGCGCCTTCCTTGAAGCTGTGCATGCCGGCAAATTCCCCGGCGTCGAGGACACGGGCGAAAAGCAGGATGGTGGCCACCTCTATCGCTGGTGCGGCGAATAGGCTGCACACAAGGCGGTGATGCCCCTTTCCTTTGGTCTGCCCTGATGTAAGGAAGGAAGCCTGTAGCCAATGGAGTACCCCATGCGCGACGCTGAATATGATCTGATCCAGCTTGAAATGACGCAGGAAGGCCTCGCGGTCGTCACGCTGAACCGGCCGGATGTGCACAACGCCTTCAATGCGGAGCTGATTGCTGAGCTGACGGACGCCTTCAAATCCATCGCCGACCAACGCACCATCCGCATGATGATCCTGCGCGGCAACGGCCAGAGCTTTTCGGCGGGCGCTGACCTCAACTGGATGAAGCTGGCCGCGGAAGTCCATACGCAGAGCGACAATGAGCGCGACGCCATGAATTTGGCAGAAATGCTACGCGCCCTTTACGAAATGCCGCAAATGACGCTCGCTTTGGTTCGGGGGGCTGCGATGGGCGGCGGGGCTGGCCTGGTGGCGGCCTGTGATGTGGCAGTGGCCATGAAGGACACGAAGTTCCGTTTCTCCGAAGTGCGTCTCGGCCTTACCCCGGCCACGATCAGCCCCTTCGTGATTGAGGCGATTGGTCCGCGGCTGGCCCGCGCCCTGTTCGTGACCGCCGAGACATTCGATGCCGACTATGCCGAGAAAATTGGCCTGATCCAGTATGTCGTCGAGGATGAGAAGGCGATGCTCGCCATGGAAGAGCATCTCGCCAATCTCGTTTTCTCTGCGGCACCTGGCGCAATTGCCGACGCCAAGGAATTGGTGCGCGATGTTGCCGGCGTGTTCATTGACCGTGAGGTCAGCCACGAAACATCCCGCCGCATCGCGTCGCGCCGGGCCTCAGATGAGGGCAAGGAAGGCATCACGGCCTTCCTTGAAAAGCGCAAGCCGGACTGGAATCGCTAGGCGCGTGGCAGGTGATGGGCGCTCCCTAAACGGGAATGCCCATATCCCTCAGAAAGGCCATGGTCGCGTCCACCGGATTGATGCCGGTCAGCGATTCTATCTGGTTCTGGAACACATAGGCGACCACGCCGAACAGAATGATATAGATCGCAAACTGTAGCAGGGACTTCAGGATGAAGGCTCCGGCGCTGCCGGCAACCATGCCGATGGCACCCAGAATGATGGCCGCTGTCACCGGCTCCAGATTGCTGACATCCTGTGCCTGCGTGTAACCGATATATCCGCCGACAACGGCGCCTACGATGCCTGCGACACTGCTGAGTCGCACACCTGAAGCATAGGCCATGAGATCACTCCCCTTGGTTTCTCTGCATTAACCCTTACGACACTTGTTCTCTCCGGGCAAAGCCGGAAAATGTCCCTCTCAAATGCCTCGCCATGTCTGCAGCTGGCCGCATTTGCGCCGTGAAGGGAGGCGATAGAGTTGGCATGACGGATGAAGGCGCCGCGCCCACCCAAGCTCAGACCTATCTTCATGCGGCCCGCGCCGCCCTGCATTCGCGCTGCGTGAAGGGCCCATGGAGCCAGGCTGCGTTCGAATTCCTTGCCTTCGGCATCAAGCAGGGTTGGGCCTGTCTGTTTGGCGGCCTGATGCTGGGCCTCTTGCTGGGCACATTCCTCTGGTATCCGGAAAATGCGGCACTGTCGCGCTATGACGCCCTCGTTCTCGGCGCGGTGAGCATCCAGATCATGATGCTGTGGACCGGGCTGGAGACCTGGGAAGAGGCGAAGATCATCTTTGTCTTCCACATTGTCGGCACGGTGATGGAACTGTTCAAGACAGCCCATGGTAGCTGGATCTATCCGGAAGACAGCGTGCTGCGCATAGGCGCGGTGCCGCTGTTTACCGGCTTCATGTACGCTGCCGTCGGCTCGTACCTGGCGCGGGTGTGGCGCATCTTCGATTTCCGGTTTGACCGCTTCCCGCCGCTCTGGATGCAGGGCGTGCTGGCGACAGCGATCTATGTGAATTTCTTTGCGCATCACTGGCTGCCGGATATCCGGATCGCGCTCTTCATCGCGACGGCATTGATCTATGGGCGTTGCCTGGTCTGGTTTCGCGCAGACGAGACGCATCGCCCGATGCCCTTGGTGGTTGGCTTCCTTTTGGTGGCGCTTTTTATCTGGTTTGCCGAAAATCTTGGAACATTCGCCCGGGCGTGGGCCTATCCCGGGCAAGAACATGGCTGGCAAATGGTCTCTTTATCAAAACTCGGTTCGTGGTATCTGCTGATGATCATAAGTTTTGTCCTGGTCGCCGCCATTCATAAGGGCGCGCGCCGGGTGCCGGGAGGGCCCTCAGATGAAGATCCAGAAGCTGCTCGTCGCGAACCGGGGCGAGATCGCCTGCCGCATCTTTGAAACCTGCCGGGAGCTCGGCATCGGGACTGTCGCCGTCTATTCCGATGCCGATGCCCGCGCCAAACATGTGCGCGAAGCTGATGAGGCCGTGCATATCGGGCCTGCGCCCGCGCCAGAGAGCTATCTGAAGGGCGATGCCATCATCGCGGCGGCCAAAGCGGTTGGCGCCGATGCTATCCATCCGGGCTATGGCTTCCTGTCCGAGAATGCCGACTTTGCCGAGGATGTGCGCAATGCCGGGCTGATCTGGGTCGGGCCATCCCCGAAAGCGATCCGCTCCATGGGCCCGAAGGATGAGGCCAAGCGCATTGCCGAGGAGGCCGGTGTGCCCGTGCTGCCCGGCTATCGCGGCGAGGCGCAGGATGCCGAGACTCTTACCAAGGCTGCAAAGGAAATCGGCTTTCCACTGCTGATCAAGGCCGTGGCCGGGGGAGGGGGGCGCGGCATTCGCCTCGTTTCCAAGGCCGCGGACTTGAAGGCCGAACTGGAAAGCGCTGTGCGCGAGGCCGAAAGCGCCTTCGGCGATGGCCGGGTGATGCTGGAAAAACTGGTCCAGCAGCCGCGTCATATCGAGGTGCAGGTGTTTGGCGATTCCCATGGCAATGTCGTGCATCTGTATGAGCGCGACTGCTCGCTGCAGCGCCGCCGCCAGAAAGTGATCGAGGAGGCACCCGCGCCCGGCATGCCGGAAGAGGTGCGCGACGCGATGACAGATGCGGCCGTCCGCCTCGCCCAGGCGGTCGGCTATGAGGGCGCAGGCACAGTGGAATTCATCGTGGACGGATCAAAACCGCTCGCCACCGACACGTTCTGGTTCCTTGAAATGAATACCCGGCTTCAGGTGGAACATCCGGTGACGGAAATGATTACGGGGCAAGACCTGGTCGCCTGGCAATTGCTGGTCGCGAGCGGCGGGGAGCTGCCGCTCAACCAGACGGAAATCCCGCTTATGGGCCATGCCATTGAAGCGCGCATCTGCGCCGAAGACCCGGCTGATGGCTTTCGCCCCGGCGCGGGCCTGATCCTGGAATTCGGCCTGCTGCAGCCCGTGGATGGTGAGACGATCCGCTGGGATGCCGGCTTTGAAACGGGCGACCGTGTGCCATCAAATTACGATTCCATGATTGCCAAACTGATTGTCTATGGCGATCATCGGGATGACGCGGTTGATCAGTTGACGGAGGCCCTGTCGCACACACAGCTTGCGGGTGTGCCGTCGAATACCGGCTTTCTGCGCCGGTGTGCCCTGTCGGAGGCCTTCCGGACAGGCACGCATCATGTCAACTGGATTGCCGAGCAGGACGAGGCGCTGACCCAGCCGGAAAGCGACCATGAACTCGCTTCGGTTCTGGCGGTTGCTGATATTCGGCTGGATGATGCAGGCGGTGCCATGCCATGGGACATTCGCGATGGTTTCCGCGCCAACGCCCATGCGGTGCGCAAGGTAGCCGTCGCCGTAGGCGCCGATGCCGACTGGCTTGATCCGACCTCGTATGATCTGCCGACCGAAACGCCGCTACCCTTCGTGACGGATCTTTCCCCGCGCCGCTATGCGGTGACGACCGGTGGCGATACGGTTCTGGTCGAGGTGCCGGATTATGACGCCGATGTTGAAGCGGTTCTGGGCGGTGACAATGTCAGCGCGCCGATGCCGGGCAAGCTGCTGGCCGTGAATGTGAAGCCGGGCGACAGCGTGGCCAAGGGCGATCCGGTGGCCGTGATGGAAGCCATGAAGATGGAGCACACGCTCGCCGCCCCACGCGACGGCATCGTGGAGTCTGTCGAGGCGGCCACAGGCGATCAGGTCGCCGAAGGCGATGTCCTCGTTACGCTTGAGGCGGAGTAAGTCTCCGTTCCGTCCATACCTCGTCGTCGCTCATACTTCGACTTCGCTTAGCATGAGTGTTGTGAGGGAGGGACGATAAACGGGCCTGTCCTGCGCGCGAAAGCGCAAGGCCGACGGAGTAACCCCCACCTTCCAGAGGCTGGTGTGATCCCGGATGTGCCGGTTTGGAGAGCGGCATATCCTGTCTGCGGCCGATGGCTTGGGTGTGGTGACCGCAGGGGAGGAAACGTCTGGAAGGTGAGGGCCGCTGCGTAACCTAGGCTGCGACAGCGTAACCGTGATGGATCTGCACCGGCGTACGATGGGTTTCGGCACGATAGCGGCGGTGCACGATGGGCGGGGCGCAGATTTCGCCGAAATGATTGGCGGCGCGGGCGCTCGGCTCGGTCTTGAGGATCAACTCGCCATATTCATTCTTCTCGACACTGACTTTTGCGGCAGAGCCGTCTGCTTCTGCGGCCCAGAACTCAATGCCGCCCATGGCCAGATCAATGGCCTGGTCCAGTTCCATGCGGAAACCGTCTCCAAAGACAACATCCTTCGCATGGGCCAGGTCAAACTCACATCCCTTGATGACCAAGTGTACCATTGTGCAACTCCTCAAGATTTCGGGGGCTGCGGCCCCCGTGTTCCGCGTGTTCTTCAATAAGAGAACATAAGCAGAATATTCATCTTTTGGAAAGGAAAAAGTTCCGATTTTGTTCTGAATTTTGAAAATGTGAATTATTACAAGCAATTTATGTCAGTCTCAGGAGTGGCGCTAAAAAGCCACCCATAGAAGAAGCCCTGCCACGCCTATGCAAACGAGCATGAATATGTGGATCATTGCTGTGAGAGGTGTGGCATGAACTGCCTCAGAAAAGGGGAGATCCCTTATATAGATGGGTTGCCATGCAAGGGTCACGAAAAGGTATATCAGCAGAGCGGTGCCGATCATGTTTTCCTTTAATAATCCACTTCCAAAAAATGACAGACCGTAAGCAGCGAGCGCTAATGTAGCTACTATACCAAGAGTCTTGGAGAGCTGCTTCATGCCCTAAGCCAACCTAGCCCTGCAGCCGCGCCAGTGCCCGCTCGCGGCCGATCAGGGGCAGCAGGGCGCCCATGTCGGGGCCGTGGTCCTGGCCGGTCAGCGCCTTGCGCAGTGTCATGAACAGGCCGCGACCCTTGCGGCCGGTCTCTGCCTTCACGGCATTAGCCCACTGGCTCCAAGTCTCGCCCGTCAGTTCGCCCTCCGGCAGCAGCGTGGCGGCGGTGGCGACAAAGTCCTTGTCCTCATCCTCGATCACCGGCGTGATTGTGCCGAACACGGTCTCCACCCATGCGGCAACGTCCGGCAGCAGAGAGCAGTTCTCACGTACCACGGTCCAGAAGGCCTCATCGGCGGCGCGCGGGTCGGCCGCCGCGAGGCGATCCTTCACCGCGTCAAAGGGCAGGGCGTGCAGCAGCGTGGCGTTGACGGCCAGCAGCTCGGCCTCGTCAAAACGCGCCGGGGCGCGGCCGATCTTGTCAAAGCTGAATTCCTCGACCAGCTGGTCCAGGCTTTCGCGCGCTTCGACATTGTCGGATGTGCCGATCTTTGCCAGCAGGCTGCAGACCGCCATCGGCTCATAGCCCTGCGCGCGCAGCTCGCCCATGGACAGCGAGCCGAGCCGCTTCGACAGGCCCTGGCCATCCGCGCCGATCAGCAGCGGTGTGTGCGCCATGTCCGGCGCCGTGCCGCCGAGTGCCTTGAAGATCTCGATCTGCGCGCCGGAATTGGTGACATGGTCCTCGCCGCGCACAACATGCGTAATGCCGGCCTCGATATCATCCACCACGGAGGGGAGGGTGTAGAGGTAAGAGCCATCCTCGCGGATCAGGATCGGGTCGGACAGGCTGGACGTGTCGATGCTTTGCGGGCCGCGCACAAGGTCGTTCCACTCGACGCGCTCGCCGGAGAGTTTGAAGCGCCAGTGCGGTTTGCGGCCTTCGGCGTCCAGCTTGGCTTTCTCCTCGTCGCTGAGGTCCAGCGCCGCGCGGTCATAGACCGGCGGGCGGCCACGCGACAGCGCGATCTTGCGCTTGCGCTCCAGCTCGTCGGCCGTCTCGAAGCAGGGATATAGCAGGCCCATCTCGCGCAGCTTGTCGGCGGCGGCGTCATATTCGCCAAACCGGTCGGATTGGTTGAATGTATCGGCCCAGACAAGGCCCAGCCATTCCAGATCCACCTTCAGCGCGTCTTCATGTTCCTTGGTGGAGCGTTCCACGTCGGTATCGTCGATGCGCAGGATGAACTTGCCCTGCTGGCCCTTGGCAAACAGCCAGTTGATCAGCGCGGTGCGCACATTGCCGACATGCAGGCGGCCGGTGGGCGAAGGGGCAAAACGAACGATCGGTGCAGTCATTGGAGCAAAACCTGTGTCACTTAAGGCGCTTTCGACATCAAATTGCGGAAAAAGCCAAGGGAGGGATGCCACATTGTTGCTATTGTTTATGATAATGTGCGACGGGCAGATGAGTCGTCATCGAGGAGATGTGGATGAGACGGGGCTGGATTTTGGCTGCAGCGGCGCTGCTGGCGGCCTGTGGGGAACGGGTTGAAGAGCCGGTCGAACCGGAAACAACGGTGGTGGAAGCCCCCGAACCCATTGAAACACCTGCAGAAATTGCAAAATCCGATGTCGAGACGGATTATCAGGCCGTCTCCGGCTATGGCGAAGGATGGTATGTCAGCCCCGGCTGGCCGGGCGAATATCCCGCCGGATTCGCCGTGCTGGACCCCGGCGTTGTCGTGAATGGCTGGTCACAGCCCAATTCCGGCGTGCCGGCAGACCTTGAATGTCCGCTGCCGCAATATGCCAACTACCAGTTGTGGAACCGCGACCGGGTGGAGCAGGATAATCTCGATTTCTTCGTCGCCACGAAAACCTTCCCGGTGACGCTCTCTCAGGACGCGTCCATCGAATATGTCTCCGATACCGGCATCAAGACGCTGGACCTGAAGGCCGGCGACCAGCTGACCTATCTGCGCTATCTGGGGGAGGGGTTCACCATCGTCTCCTTCGGCGGCGAGGAGTATGACATCAACGAGGCCGAGCTGCGCGAGATCAGCGATATCGCCAGCCTGCCAGCGCCGACAGAAGACCAATGGGTCAATGTCGCCTGCGAGGATGGCAGCCGCGCCTGGCTGCTCTATTCCACCATGGTAGACCTGCCGGGCGTCGTGGCGTCTCCGATCATGGGCTATGGCGAGGCGTCGGACATCGCGCCCGATGATGTGGCAGAGGTGCGCGCCGGCGCAGCGGCCATGGCAGCAGCCTATGAGGGGATCGAGCCCGAGGCCGCGCTGCCGGACCAGGAATAGGGCCGGCCGTTAAGCTGCCCTGACCCGGAGCAGGGCCTCAGCCCTCAGTCATCCCGGAAGCGGTTCGTGATCGGATAGCGCCGGTCGCGGCCGAAATTCTTGCCGCCGACTTTCACGCCCGGCGGGGCCTGGCGGCGCTTGTATTCCGCGATGTAGAGCAGATGCTCGATCCGTTTGACCAGCGCCCGGTCATGCCCGCGCGCCAGAATGGCCTCGATTGGCTCTTCCTGGTCCACCAGCCCGCGCAGAATGTCATCCAGCACGTCATAGGGCGGCAGGGAGTCTTCATCCTTCTGGTCCTCGCGCAGCTCTGCCGAGGGCGGTTTGGTGATGATCCGTTCCGGGATCACTTCGCCGCCGGGGCCGAGCGCACCCTTCGGCACGGCCGTATTCCGCCACTTCGCCAGCTCGAACACTTCGGTCTTGTAGAAATCCTTCAGCGCATTATAGCCGCCGCACATGTCGCCATACAGCGTGGCATAGCCGACGGCCATCTCGCTCTTGTTGCCGGTCGTCACCACCATATGGCCGAACTTGTTCGACAGTGCCATCAGCGTCACCCCGCGCAGGCGGGATTGGATGTTCTCTTCCGTCGTGTCGGGCTGGGTCTCGGCAAAGGCGCCCGATAGCATCTCGTCCATCGCGCCCACGCCGGGGCGGATATTGATGATGTCATAGCGCACGCCCAGCGCCTCGGCGCAGGCTTTCGCATCCTCCAGGCTTTCGCTGGAGGTGTATTTTGACGGCATCATCACGCACCAGACACGATCCGCTCCCAGAGCATCCACGGCAATCGCCGCCGTCAGCGCCGAGTCGATCCCGCCCGACATGCCCAGCACGACGCCGGGAAATTTGTTCTTGTTGACATAATCGCCCAGCGCCAGCGTCGCCGCGCGATATTCCGCTTCCCAGCCGCCGGTCAGGCTCGCTTGAGCCTCGCTCTCGAAGCGGTGCGTTTCGCCATCATAGGTGACCATCGCCGTGCCGGTGACGAAATCGCCCAGCAGCTGATGTTCCGTCCCGTCATGATCGACCGCATACGAACTGCCATCGAAGACCAGTTCGTCCTGCCCGCCCACCTGATTGACAAACAGATAGGGCACGCCCGTCTTGTGCCAGGCGGAAAAGCTGGTGTGGCGCTCCACCTGCACGGTGCGCCGCCAGGGGCTGCCATTCGGCACGATCAGCATTTCCGCGCCCGCCTCGGCCAGCTGGCCCGGCACGCGCGGATACCAGATATCCTCACAGATCGCGATGCCCAGCGTCACGCCGTTCAGCTCGAACAAAGGCGGGGAGCCTTCGCCGGCATCGAAGATGCGCTTCTCGTCGAACACGCCATAATTGGGCAGTTCGCGCTTGTCATAGCGCCCGGTAATCTTGCCGCCGGCCAGCCAGACGACGCTGTTGTGCCGCTTGCCATGTTCGGCCCAGGGGCTGCCGATCAGAACGGCCGGGCCGTCTGCCGTATCCTCGGCCAGCGCCTCCACGGCCTTCATGGAATCTTCCACCGCGGCAGATTTCAGCACCAGGTCTTCCGCCGGATAGCCCAGAATGAACAGCTCTGACAGGACGACCAGATCCGCCCCGCGCGCCTTGCCCTCCACCAGCGCCTGCCGCGCCAGCCCCAGATTGCCCGCAATATCCCCAACAACGGGATTGAATTGCGCGACCAGAATTTTCAGCTTTTTGCTCATGGGGAGCATTTAGGCGGATGCGCCGGGATTATCAATTGAAGACTCATCCCTCTCCCTCGGGAGAGGGGCCGGGGGTGAGGGGAAACGCATGTTCCTCAAAAGCTGTCTCACAAACCGAGCGCCTCAGTCACAACGCCAAATACATGATCCCGGCTCATTGCAGCTTGCGCGTCGATGCGCAGCACCCGCCAGCCCAGCCGTTCCAGCTCTGCCTGACGCGCGCCATCGTGCAGACGCGTCGCCTCCCGGCCATGAATTGAGCCGTCAATCTCGATTACCAGCCGGGCCTTGATGATCGCAAAGTCCACAATGTATCCGCCAATCGGATGCTGTCGCCGAACCGGGTATCCCAACGGCCTCAGTTTTCGCAAGGCATCCCATGCCACCTGTTCCGGCGTATTGGCCTCACGCCGCAATCGCCGCGCGCGATAGATATCAGGATTGCGGGTCAAAGGGCATTCCTTCCAAAAAATCACGGGCCCACCCCTCTCCCTCGGGAGAGGGGCCGGGGGTGAGGGGGCACCCAACTCTCGGCGAAGACAGCACGCGCTGCAACCAGAGATTATCCCGCCCCGCTATTCCGCTCTCTGCCGACCCTCCATATCCCCTCATCCCCAACCCTTCTCCCAGGGGAGAAGGGGGCGCGACCACCAAACCCCTCTCCCCTGGGAGAGGGGCAGGGGAGAGGGGTAACTCAACTCTCCCCAAAAACAGGACGCGCTGCACCTCAAGAAGCCCCTCCCAATCCGTCGCATAACTCCCGCCCATAGACTGTGCCGTATGAGCAAAGTGGCGGAGTTTCTTTCCTGTGGGCTGGAGCAGGCGCGGGGCGCGGTTGTGTCTGTGGTTGGCATGGCCGATTTGCAGACCGGTGCGCGTGACCTGACGCATGGCGTGCTGGCGCGGGCCAGTGGCCGGTTGAGGCAGGTGGAGGCGATCGTCCGTCGTCTGATCTTCCTGATGGCCCTGTCACTGGATCTCGCGCCCACCGCGCCGCGCCAGCGGGCAGAGCGGGGGGAGCCCGGCTTGCCCGCCGGCCTGCCGGAGGGCACAGAGCTGGCCATCTTTCCGCGCACCTATCAGCACCGCCTGCAGCTTTTGCCCCCCTGCACGCCCTTTGCCGTAACAGGGCAGGGGTGGGACAGTTTTGGGGCTGTTTCGGTGCGGTCTCAAGACCGTTCCAGAGCCAAGCCTGATCCGCGCCGCCTGATTGCGCGCATCGTGGCGGTGCAACGCGTGCTGGCCGCGCCGGAGGCGCATGCGAAACGTCTGGCGCGCAGTCTGAAGCGGCTGCAGGCGAAGGGAGAGCCAAAGCCCATGATCGGGCCGGTGGCGAGCGCCTTTCGTCTGTCACCGGAACTTGGCGCGATTGCGAGCCTGCTGCCCGGTATGATCCGCGCGGGGCTGGAAAGCTGGGAAAGCTCCGGCTGAATTCCTTGAAACATCAGACCTGTTTGCCGGACTGCCAAGGGCGTGTCCGGCAGCATCTGCTGGCACATGGCTGTGGAGCCTCATGAGGCCTGCAATTCGTCCTCTTTCAGGTCGCGGGCAAAGTAGGTCTGGTTGCGGCCGCGTCTCTTGGCAGCGTAGAGCGCCTGGTCGGCGGCCTCGCACAGCGCGACATGCTCGGTCGCATCATGCGGCGCGCAGGCAACCCCGATTGAGGCGCTGACCCTCACCGTCTTGCCATTGGACAGGGAATAGGGCGCGCTCAGCCGCTCATTCAGGCGGTCGGCCATGCCCATAATGGCCAGGTAAGACGGCATCGCATTACAGAGAATCAGGAATTCGTCGCCGCCCGCACGGATCGCCATGTCGCCGTCCCGGACAATGGATTTTATCCGTGCCGCGACGATCTTGAGAACTTCATCGCCTGCGCCATGGCCATAAGTGTCATTCACCGCCTTGAAGCCGTCCAGGTCCAGCGCCAGCATGTAAAGCGGCTTGCGCGGTGTGGCCTTGTCGACCAGTTCCGGTATCGCCTCTTCATAGGCACGCTTATTGGACAAGCCGGTCAGCGGGTCCGTGTAGGCCATCTTGCGCACTTGCTCATGCTGCTGAACATAGGTGCTGATATCATCGGCCGTGCCCAGATACCCGGCCACTCTGCCATGGTCATCAAAGCGCGGCTTGCCGGACAGCAACATGTTGTAAGTGCAGCCGCTGGCATCGGTGAAGACCCCGCGTACGCCCTGATATGAGCTCAGTGTGCTGATGGCATTGGCCATGATCGCCAGATTCTCGTCGTCCAGCTGAATGATATCCAGATAGTCGCATCCAACAATGGTTTCGCGCCCACCCTGGAAATAGTCCAGCGCCGCGCCTTCGGCATAAGTGACCCGGCCTTTCAGATCGGTTTCCCAGAACAGGTCTGAGGCCAGGCCGGCAAAATTCGACAGTCTCTTGAGCGCCGCTTCGGTGATTTCGTGCTCTTCTCGCAATTGGGCAAAGCTGCGCCGGATGGTCTGATGCGCCGGCCAGAAGATCAGCAGCATCTCGCCGATGATTGTCAGAATGGCAGCATAGAGGGAGTAATCCTGAATGGTGGTCAGCTGAATGGAGCGGCGGCTGGCCATCGCCTCAAAGGCATTGGCTGCTGCTTCCAGCTTTGCGCTCAGCTCGCCATCTGCCATGCGCTCAATATCCCGAAGCGCAGAATCCGTGCCGCGCGCATCGACCAGGATCCAGTTCACATCATTTATCAGCCGCAGGACCAGCGTATGGATCGGATCGTCGCCGGTCGAGTAAAGGGAACGAAGTAGGGGATCTTCCTGGCTCAGCTTCACCAGTTCATAATGTGACGTTTCGAACTGCTGGATACTTTCCCGCAACCCTTCGAGCGCCTCTTCGGACGGAGATGCCATATAGTCATGAGCCACGTGCGCAATCTGCTGCAACAACATGCGCTGGCTGCCGCTCATATTGATTGCGGCCGCATCATGCGCGCCATGGCGCAGTTCAGCGCGTGAGAACACGTGACTGGTAAAAAGCAGGCCCAGGATCAGGCTGAGCGCCACGACATAGCGATGCCAAAAGGATTGCAGACGCATCAGCTTGCCCGGCTGAGGCGTCTTTTTCCTGTTTGCAAGCTTTGGCCTGAGGAGTGACATGGCCTGAGTTTACCTTAACAGGGTTAGGGTCAACTTTGGCTGTGCAAAATAATTGTGTGGCCCTGCGTCAGGCTTTGTTAACCTAAATATCCAGCTCTTCGACGAAAGCGGCGTTCTCCTGGATGAAGCGGAAGCGCAATTCGGCCTTCTTGCCCATCAGTGTGTTGATTAGTTCCTCGGCCGGAATTTCAACATCATCAATGGCCTCCAGCGTCACCCTGGCCAGCGTGCGCGTGGCCGGATTCATCGTGGTTTCTTTCAGCTGGGACGGGTTCATTTCGCCGAGACCTTTGAAGCGGGTCATGTCGACCTTCTGGTTCGGTTTGAAATGTTCCTTCACCTTCTGCGCCCGGTCCGCATCATCCATGGCATAGACGATCGTACCCTTGTTGGAGAGCTTGTAGAGCGGCGGCATGGCCAGGAAGAGGCGCCCGCTTTCGATCAGGCCCGGCGTCATCCGATAGAAGAAAGTGATCAGCAGGCTGGCAATATGCGCGCCGTCAACATCGGCATCCGTCATGATGATGATGCGGTCATAGCGCAGATCATCCATGTTGAATTTCTTGCCAAGCGCCGTACCCAGAGCAAGAGCCAGATCATTGATCTCCTGATTGTTCATCATCTTGTCGAGCGAGGCGCTTTCGACGTTCAGGATCTTGCCGCGCAGGGGCAGAATGGCCTGGGATTTCCGGTCACGTGCCTGCTTGGCAGAGCCGCCAGCGGAATCGCCCTCGACCAGGAACAGTTCCGTGCCTTCCGGGCCTTTGTCGGAACAGTCGGCCAGCTTGCCTGGCAGGCGGAGTTTCTTGGTTGCGGATTTGCGCGAAATCTCTTTCTGCTTGCGGCGGCGCTGGCGTTCTTCGGCGCGTTCGACGGCCCAGCCGAGCAGTTTGTCAGCCTCCTTCGGAGAGCCGGCAAGCCAGTGGTCAAACCGGTCGCGGACGGAGTTTTCGACCAGGCGGAAGGCCGCCGTGGTGGACAGCTTGTCCTTGGTTTGTCCAACGAATTCCGGGCCCTTGATGAAGACCGACAGCAGCAGGCCCGAATGGCCCATAATGTCTTCCGCCGTGATCTCGGCGGCTTTCTTGTTGCCGGTCAGTTCGCCGAAATTCCGCAGGCCTTTCGTGATGGCTGCGCGGAAGCCTGCCTCATGCGTGCCACCGTCCGGGGTCGGAATTGTGTTACAATAGGAGCGCGCAAAGCCGTCCGCTTCGCCAAAGCCGGCGCGCGTCCAGGCGATCGCCCATTCGACCTTGCCTTCGCCGCCCTGGTCGACGAGGCCGGTAAAGGCTGCGTCGGTGATCGTCGCCTTGCCCTTGAACACTTCGTCCAGCTGGTCTGCCAGACCGTTGGGATAGGAGAGGGTGGCTTCGGCGGGAACCTTGGAGTCTTCCGGCAGCAGAGACGGGTCACAGCTCCAGCGTACTTCAACGCCGCGATAGAGATAGGCTTTCGACCGCGCCATCTGGAACAGGCGGGCCGGGCGGAAGCGCAGCTTATCCCCAAAGATCTGGAAGTCCGGCTTGAAGCGCACAGACGTGCCCCGGCGGTTCGGTGCGCTGCCGACCTTTTTCAGCTTGTCCTGCGGAATGCCGCGAGAAAAGGTCTGCCGGTAAAGCACCTTGTCGCGGGCAACTTCCACTTCGACCAGTTCCGACAGCGCGTTGACGACGGAAATACCGACGCCGTGCAGGCCGCCAGCCGTCTCATAGGCCTTGTCGGAGAATTTGCCGCCCGCATGCAGCGTTGTCATGATGACTTCAAGCGCGGATTTCTTGGGAAATTTCGGGTGCGGATCAACGGGAATGCCGCGGCCATTATCCGTCACCGTTATGAAGCCCTCGGTATCGAGCTTGATCTCGATGCGGTTGGCATGGCCGGCAACCGCTTCATCCATGGAGTTGTCGAGCACCTCGGCAAAAAGGTGGTGATAGGCTCGCTCATCCGTGCCGCCGATATACATGCCTGGCCGCTTGCGGACAGGTTCAAGGCCTTCAAGGACTTCAATATCCTTTGCCGAATAGCCGGTACTTTCTGTACTCATTTGGTCAAACAGCTTTGCTTGCTTGGCGGCAGCCATATGATGTCTCCGTAAAGGGCGAACGACTCAGTGTCGATATGGGAGGACATAAGATGACTGCCTCGATTAATACCCCGTTAACCCTGGTGAGTGGTGTCACACTCCCAAACCGTCTTGTGAAGGCGGCCATGACAGAGGGACTCGCAGATCCCCGCAACCAGGTAACTGAAGCGCATCTGACATTGTATCGCCGCTGGGCGGAAGGTGGCATTGGCGGGATGATCACAGGAAATGTGCAGATTGACCGCAATCATCTCGAACGTGCCGGGAATGTGGTCATCGATCGAACGCCGTCCGGGGACGAGATGAGCCGGCTGTCGCGCTGGGCAGAGGCAGGCAAGTCACAGGGCGGGGTGATGATCATGCAAGTCAGCCATGCCGGGCGGCAGACGCCGAAACTGATCAATCCGCGCCCCGCTGCGCCGAGCCCGGTGGCGCTGGGCCTGCCGGGGGGCCAGTTCGGCGAGCCGCGCGCGATGACGGCAGAGGAAATCCGCGCCGTGGTCGAGGGCTTTGGCCGTGCCGCGAGCGTTGCTCAAAAGGCCGGGTTTGACGGCGTGCAGGTGCATGGTGCGCATGGCTATTTACTCTCTTCATTCCTGTCGCCATTGGCGAACCAGCGCGAGGATGAGTATGGCGGCCCGCTGGAAAATCGGGCGCGGCTGCTGGTCGAGTGCGTGAAGGAAGCCAAGCGTGCAGCTGGTGCAGGCTTTTCGATCTCGGTGAAGCTGAACTCAGCCGATTTCCAGAAAGGCGGCTTCAGTTTCGAGGATTGCCTGGCCGTGATCGATATTCTGAACGGGCTGGAGATTGACTTTGTGGAGATCTCCGGCGGCAACTATGAACAGCCGCGCATGATGGATGTGGAAGGCCTGCAGCCGGTGTTTGAGGAAGAGGTGCGTGAGTCCACGCGCAAGCGCGAGGCGTATTTCCTGAATTATGCCAAGGGCGTGCAGGCGCGTAGCCAGCTGCCCCTGATGGTGACCGGAGGCTTCCGCACAGCGGCGGCGATGAATTCGGCGCTGGCGGAAGGGGAAGCGGATCTGATCGGCATTGGCCGGCCGCTTTGCGTTGATACGGATGTGCCGGCGAAACTGTTGTCCGGAGAGCTGGAAGAGGCCAAAAGCTGGGAGAAGACGCTGCGGCTGGGGCCTGGTATCTTCGGCCCGAATTCGCCGTTCAAGCTGATCAAGACCCTCAATGGCTTCGGCGCAATGGGCTGGTTCTATGAACAATTGCGCCTTTTGGGGGCAGGGGAGCAGCCGGACCGGGATATGGGCCTCTTGTCTGCCTTCCTGTCCAACCAGCGCAAGGAAGTCGCCACGGAGAAAGCCCGCAAGGCGGCAATGCCGTAATTGTCATCAGTTTCCACAATTGATGCGCGGTCCAGCGCATCCTTTGGCTTGAACACCCCCCTTGCGCGCTCCACATCTGGTTAAACGCCCGACTCCCGACATGATTGCCGTTTAGGGAAGAGGGTATGCCGAGCCGCCGCCCAGCCGGGGCTCACTCTAATGAAGGAGGCATAGGACATGCCAAGAATTAAAAACCTTCCGGTGTTGCCGCTTCGGGACATCGTTGTGTTTCCAGACATGGTTGCGCCCCTGTTCGTGGGACGCGACAAATCCGTGCGCGCCCTCGAAATGATCGAGGAAGCCGATAATGAAATCATGCTCGTCGCCCAGCGCGATGCAGCCATCGACGATCCGGGCGCCGATGACGTGCACGCGGTCGGCACGATTGCCACCATTCTTCAATTGCTGAAGCTGCCGGACGGCACGGTCAAAGTGCTGGTCGAAGGCCAGACCCGTGCCCGCCTGAACCAGCTGCACGATCGCGGTGACTATTTCGAAGCCGAGGTTGAGCGTCTGGACGAGGCCGAAGGTGCCGACGGAGACGTGCAGGCCCTGATGCGCGCCGTGCAGGAGCAGTTCGAGAATTATGTGAAGCTGAATCGCAAGATTCCGCCGGAATCCGTCACCACGATTGCCGCGCTGACCGAGCCTGGCCGTCTGGCCGACGCGGTCGCCTCGAACCTGTCTGTCAAACTGTCTGAAAAGCAGGAACTGCTTGAACTTCCGGATGTGAAGGACCGTCTTGAGAAGGTCTTTGCGCTGATGGAAGGCGAGATGGGCATGCTGCAGATGGAGCGGAAGATCAAAAACCGCGTCAAACGGCAGATGGAGAAAACCCAGCGCGAATATTACCTCAACGAACAGATGAAGGCGATCCAGCGTGAGCTGGGTGAGCAAGGCGGCGAGGGCGGTGAACGTGATGAGCTGGCCGAGCTGGAGCAGAAAATTGCTGACGCCCCGCTGTCGGAAGAGGCGCGCACCAAGGCCGAGGCCGAGATCAAGAAGCTGCGCCAGATGTCTCCGATGTCTGCCGAGTCGACCGTTGTGCGCAATTATCTCGACTGGCTGCTCGCCCTGCCATGGGGCCAGCGCAAGGACATCCAGACCAATCTGGAAAAGGCCGAGACACAGCTCGACGATGACCATTATGGTCTCGACAAGGTGAAAGAGCGGATCCTGGAATATCTGGCCGTGCAGAAACGCACGGGCAAGATGAAGGGCCCGATCCTCTGCCTCGTTGGTCCTCCGGGCGTGGGTAAAACCTCGCTGGGCCGCTCCATTGCCGAAGCCACGGGACGCGACTTTGTGCGCGTGTCGCTGGGCGGCGTGCGCGACGAGAGCGAGATTCGCGGCCACCGCCGGACCTATATCGGCTCCATGCCGGGACGGATCATCCAGTCCCTGAAGAAGACGAAATCGGGCAATCCACTCTTCCTGCTGGACGAGATCGACAAGATGGGCATGGACCATCGCGGCGATCCGGCGTCTGCGCTGCTGGAGGTGCTGGACCCTGAGCAGAACTCGACGTTCAACGACCATTATCTGGAAGTCGATTACGACCTTTCAGACGTGATGTTCGTGACGACGGCGAACTCGCTCAACATGCCCCAGCCGCTTCTGGACCGGATGGAGATCATCCGCATTGCTGGCTACACGGAAGACGAGAAGGTGGAGATCACCAAGCGTCACCTCATCCCGCAGGTTCGTGAGGATCACGGCCTGAAGGAAGGGGAGTGGACGGTGTCCGATGAAGCGATCCGCGACCTGGTCCGCTACTACACCCGCGAAGCCGGTGTCCGTAGCCTGAAACGCGAGATTGCACGCCTTGCCCGCAAGGCCGTGCGCAAGCTGGCCGATCAGGACGGCGCCACGCTGGCCATCACATCCGACAATCTGGCCGAGTTCGCAGGCGTGCGGAAATTCCGCTACGGGCTGGCAGATGAGACCGACCAGCTGGGCGCTGTCACAGGCCTCGCCTGGACGGAAACCGGCGGCGACCTGCTCACCATTGAGGCGGTCAAGATGCCGGGACGTGGCAATATGAAGGTCACGGGCAATCTGCGCGACGTGATGAAGGAATCGATCCAGGCGGCCAGCTCGCTGGTGCGCTCGCGTTCGGTGATGCTCGGCATCAAGCCTACCGTGTTCAACACGACCGACATCCACGTGCACGTGCCAGATGGCGCCACGCCGAAGGATGGCCCGTCAGCCGGTGTCGCCATGACGACCGCGATTGTCTCCCTGCTGACCGGCAATCCGGTCGATCGGGAAGTGGCTATGACCGGCGAGATCAGCCTGCGCGGACGTGTCCTGCCGATTGGTGGCCTGAAGGAGAAGCTCCTGGCGGCCCTACGCGGCGGCATCAAGACGGTGCTCATTCCGGAAGAGAACGAGAAGGATCTCGAAGAAATTCCGGAGAATGTAAAAACCGGCCTGAAGATTGTGCCTGTGTCGGACATCAATGAAGTGCTGAAGATCGCGCTGACTCGGCCTTTGACGCCGATTGAGTGGTCGGAAGCCGATGAGGCGGCCCTGCAGGCCTCCCTTGCGGGCCAGCCTGGCTCCAGCACGGCAGATCCGGCGCGCCCGCATTAAGGCGACACGAGGCCTATCCACACCCTGAACTGCAGACGGCCATTCAAACACTGAATGGCCGTCTTGCTTTTTTCCTCAAGCCCGTGCATTTGGGCGCGAAGGGGCGGTTAGCTCAGTTGGTAGAGCATCTCGTTTACACCGAGAGGGTCAGCGGTTCGAGCCCGTTACCGCCCACCATTTTCCCCTGAATTTGCACCTGCTGGTTTTCGATTCTGCCGATATCGGTCGGTTCAGGTGTGGCTATTTTGCCAGATCTGTCCGGAAATCAAAAAAAAGGAATACTGGAAAAGTTTCCTTCCGATTGCCGTCCGTGGTGCGTGATGCATTGATTTCTAGGGATTTGTCCTTGAAAAATTTACATTATTTATGAAACCGGTTTCACGGTTTCAGGGCCCAGTTTCCGGAAAGTGACTTTTTTATTTCGAAGCCCACTTGATAGCGCAAACATTTGGTGGTGGATTGTGTCTCGGGTAGGTCGGAGTGCAGGGGCATTCCATCTAACCGAGACAAGCATTGAAGACGGGCACCCGCATCGGTAGGCCGCGTCTCAGGGAGGATTGTAATGACTGTTTCCACGGACAAGGTCCGTGCAGCTTCTGCACGGAAGAAAAAATGGGGAACGCTGCTTTGCAGCGCGTCAGCCGTATCCCTGCTTGCGGCCCTGCCAATGGCAGCGCACGCACAGGAAGCTGACGAAGATACGCTGACCCAGGAGACTGTGGTGGTGCAGGGGATCCGCGGATCTCTTGAGCGCGCCATGGATATCAAGCGCGACGCAAGCGGGGTGGTGGACGCTATCTCGGCCGAAGACATCGGAAAATTCCCGGACACGAACCTGGCTGAATCGCTTCAGCGCATCACGGGTGTATCCATCAACCGGGTCAACGGGGAAGGCTCGGAAATCACGGTTCGTGGTTTCGGCCCAGGTTTCAACCTGGTCACCCTGAATGGCCGTACCATGCCAACCGCAAAGGTTCGTGCCATCGGTACACGTGGTAACTACGGCGCCGGGGGCGACCGCGCCTTTGACTTCTCCAACCTCGCTTCTGAAGGCGTCAGCGGACTGGAAGTCTACAAGACCGGACAGTCCGTGCTGCCGTCAGGCGGTCTCGGGGCAACGGTGAATATCAAGACTCGCAAGCCGCTGGATAATCCGGGCACGACGTTCAGCCTGTCTGCCAAGGCGCAGAGCGACCAGAGCAATGAGGCAGGGGATGACATCACGCCCGAACTGTCTGGCCTCGCAAGTTGGACGGACAATTCTGATCGCTTCGGCATTGGTCTTTTTGGATCCTACTCCAAGCGGGATTCCGGCGCGCCGACCATGCAGGTAAATGACTGGCTGGTCTTTGACCCGGCAGTTGATGGCGCTCTGGAAGATTCCGGTTATGTGCGCGGTGACGGTTCTACACAGATCACTAATGCACCGAAACCCGGCCAGCTCTACGCGATTGCGCAGGACAGCCGTTACGACTTCTCGGATATTTCCCGTGAGCGTCTGAACGGCCAATTGGTCATGCAGTTCAAGCCGATGGATACCTTGACGCTGACCGGTGACTACACCTATGCGCGCAACGAATCCGAAGAGATGCGTTACGAGCAGACGAACTGGTTTGCCACGCCGATGGATCAATTGATCTTCGACAATGACGGCCCGGTTGCGACCGCGGTCTTCATGCAGGAGAACAATAACGGCTCCAAGGATATTGGCTTCGAGCAGACAAATCGTGCGACCAAGGACGAGCTGAACTCCCTCGGCTTCAATGCTGACTGGGAAGTAGGGGAGCGTGGCCGCCTTATTCTGGATGCTCACACGTCCAAATCAGAATCCGGCGGTAACAACCCGCTGGGCCACACGGCGACATTTGTGTCCATGGCGGCTCCCGTCATTCTTCAGCACTCTGTCGATTATCGTGGTGGTACACCGATCCAGTCCTACACGATTGATGATTCTGTTCGCGGAAATGGCAATGGTGTTCTGGATGCCGGTGATCTTGGCTCGCAGGTTCAGCGCAGCAACAGTTCTCGCATGGAGCATCAGGTTGACGAGATCGACCTGCGCTATATCTGGGAGTTCGACAATTCGAGCCTGACTGTCGGCGGCAACTATCGCGATACCGAAATGGATCGCTTCACCCGCACCACGCAGCAGGATCTCGGTTCCTGGGGGATCAGTAATCCGGGCGATATCGAACAGTTTGCGCCAGGCATCATGGAAAGCTACTGCTTGTCCTGTCTGTTTGATGATCTGGCGGTCGGTCAGGGTGATCCTGCCTTCAAGGGCGATGCGACGAAGCTGTTCCCGCTGCTTCAGGCAGCATATCCGGACAATGACATCAACATCTCAGAGACCGCTGATACCGTTCAGGAAGAGATCACCTCCCTGTTCGCGCAGTTCCAGATGGAGAGCGAATTCCTTGGCCGTCCGGCCCGTATGAATGCCGGTATCCGCTATGAGGAGACGGAAGTTACGTCCATCACGCAACAATCCGTGCCGTCTGCCATCCTCTGGACAGCTGACAACGACTTCCTCGTTGTTCAGTCTGGTGCAAAGGAAGATGTAAGCGGCTCTGGTTCTTATGACCATTTGCTGCCGAACTTCGACTTCAGCGTGGATGTGACGGACAATATTGTTGCTCGTGCCTCCTTCTCGAAGACGATCGGTCGCGTGGCCTATAGCAGCCTGTTTGCGTCCACCACGGCAGACTCTCCAAACCGCCCGACGGCACTTGGTGGTCAGCTGACCGGTAGCTCTCAGAACCCGTCCCTGTTGCCTCTGGAATCCGACAACTTCGACGTTTCTGTCGAATGGTACTATGGTGACACGAGCTATGTGTCGCTTGGCTATTTCGACAAGAGCGTGAAGAACTTCATCGGTACTGGCGTGGTTGACCGTAACCTGTTCGGTCTGCGTGATCCGGCCTCTGGTGCGGCAGGCAGCCGCTCCGGCGATGCTCTGGACATCATTGGTGATTTGGGGGTTGACCAGTCTGAAGCCAACTTGTTCACGCTGGTGGCCCTGATCGACGCCAATGGCGGCGACACGGCGGCCGCTCAGGCCGAGTTCCAGGCCAATCTGGTAAACGGCGCTCTGCCACAATCCTATGTTGACCAGATTCTGGCTGATGCGGATGTAACGCCGGATGCCAATGACCCGCTGGCGATCTTTGGGGTTTCCCAGCCGATCAACAACAGTGAAGGCAATATCGACGGTCTCGAATTTGCCTGGCAGCACTTCTTCGGTGACTCTGGCTTTGGCTTCCAGGCCAACTACACCATGGTCAATGGAGATGTTGATCTTGATCCGGGTGCCAGCCCGTCGGAAGACCAGTTCGCTCTGGTCGGTCTCTCCGACACGGCAAACCTGACCGCGATCTACGAGAAGTACGGCTTCTCTGCCCGTCTGGCCTATAACTGGCGCGATACCTTCCTGTCGGCGACCAACCAAACGGGTGACCGCTCAGGGATCTATGTTGAAGACTATGGCCAATTCGATCTGAACGTCAGCTATGACATCAACGAGCAGCTGGCTGTTTCCTTCGAAGGCATCAACCTGACCGGTGAAGACCAGCGGACCTATCACCGCGTGCCGGAACAGGTCTACTACGTCTACGAACTGTCGCCGCGCTACCTTGTGGGCCTGCGTTACAAGTTCTAAGGCCTGGCCGACCTGTAGTATTACCACGATTGCGAAAGGCCGCTGGAGACAGCGGCCTTTTTTGCCCCTGTTGAGTGCTGCGCGGCTTTATCCCATGATGTTTGAGGGAATGCTGTCGCAGGCTGGCTATGGCGCCGGTACGCTCATAGGTTTTCCCGCACCGAAAGGCACATCATGTCGAATATGGCACTTCTCAATAATATCGATCATTCGGATTTGAAGATTATCCGCAAATATGGCGCCGAATTTGGCGACAGCGTGAACCAGTCCGTTGCCTTCCCGACCGAATTTGCTGAGCTGCAGCGCATCTATCCGATCCTGTTCCGCAAGGATGAGGCAGGCGAGTTTCAATCCGTTGTCCTGCTTGGCCTGGACAAGGGCGAGAATCTGTTTCTTGACGGAGACCAGTGGCAGGCGCGCTATGTGCCAGCGCTGCATGAGCGTGGGCCTTTCAAGATCGGCTTCCAGAACCAGGAGGTTGACGGTGAGGTGCGCCGCGAGCCCGTCATACATGTCGATCTGGACAGTTCCCGCATCAGCCGGGAAGAGGGGGCGCCGCTGTTCCTGCCGCAGGGCGGCAATGCGCCTTATCTGCAGCATGTCACCCATGTGCTGCGTGTTATCAATTTCGGCATGGACATGATGAAGCCGATGTTTGAAGCCTTTCAGCAGGCAGACCTGATGGAGCCGGTGTCCCTGGAAGTGAAGCTGGATGAGGCGACCACGTATCAGGTGCCGGATGTCTATACGATCAGTGAAGAGAAGCTGGCGGCGTTGAGCGGAGAAATGCTGGAGCGTCTGCACAAGGCTGGCTTCCTGCGCGCGGCCTATCTGGTGCTGGCATCGCTCAGCAATATCAATACGCTGATCGAGATGAAAAACGCAAAGTCCATGGCGGCGGCCAGCTGAGCCATGAGAGGATAAGGCCCAGTCATGCTGAACATTGAACGCAAGACACGTATCATGGAGGGCGTCGCGGCGGACGCCATTCCCTATGATGCGCTGATGCGGGATCAGCAGCCGGTCATCCTCAAGGGCGTTGCCGGTGACTGGCCGCTGGTGCAAGCCGGGCGCGAAGGGCCGGAGGCGGCGATGCAATATCTGCTGCGCTTCTATCAGGGGCGGCCTGTCGTCGGCTATACTGCTGCGCCAGAGATTGGCGGGCGCTATTTCTACACAGATGACATGAGCGGGCTCAACTTTCAGCGCAGCCGTGTTGCGATGGATGAATATCTGGAGATGATCCGCGCGCATCTGGGCCAGGCGAATGCGCCGTCCTATTATATCGGATCAACCGATCTGGATATTTACCTGCCGGGCCTGCGCAGCGAGAATGATCTTGTGCTGAACAATCCGATGTTTGAGGCAAACGCGCCGATTGTCAGCATCTGGATGGGCAATCACACGATTGCGTCTGCGCATTATGACATGTCCAACAATCTGGCCTGCTGCATGGTGGGCAAGCGGCGCTTCACGCTGTTCCCGCCGGATCAGATTGCCAATCTCTACCCCGGCCCACTGGAGCCGACGCCGGGCGGTCAGGTTGTCAGCATGGTGGATTTCCGCGATCCGGATCATGACCGCTATCCGCGCTTCCGCGACGCATTGGAGACCGCGCAGGTGGCGGAGCTGGAGCCCGGCGATGTGCTGTTCTATCCGGCGCTGTGGTGGCATCATGTCGAAGGGCTGGGCGAATTCAACGCCATGATTAATTACTGGTGGAATACGAGTCCGGCTTTCATGGACACGCCGCAGAATACGCTGCTGCATGGCCTGCTGAGTTTGCGGGACCGTCCGGAGCCGGAGAAACAGGCCTGGAAGGCCCTGTTTGATTATTATATTTTCGGGCCAGCCGAATTGCCGGCAGAGCATTTGCCCGAAGCGGCGCAGGGCAATCTGGGGCCGATGGATGAAATGAAGGCCCGGCGCTTGCGGGCCATGCTGCTGCAAAAGCTGAACCGTTAAGAGACAAAGACCGGGAAGGGGCATCAGGAGATGCAGAAAGTCAGGAAAGTCGTCATCGCGGGCGGTGGTACAGCAGGCTGGATCACGGCGGCGGCGCTCTCTCGGATGCTGGGTCCGTTATTGGACATCACGCTGGTGGAATCCGATGACATCGGAACAGTTGGCGTGGGGGAGGCAACGATCCCCACGCACCGCACCTTCCATCATTTGATGGGGATTGATGAGCGTGAATTCATGCGCGCCACCAAGGCGACCTTCAAGCTGGGCATCGCGTTCGAGAATTGGGGCGGGATTGGCGACGCTTACATCCACTCCTTCGGACAAGTCGGCAAGCCGAGCTGGATGGGCGAGTTCTACAATATATGGATGGCTGCGCGCGAGAAGGGCATAGGCGAGGAGCTGGATGCCTATTGCTTTGAGTTGCAGGCCGCCAAGCACAATAAGTTCTACACGGATGAAAAGTTCAATATCAATTACGCTTATCATCTGGACGCCAGCCTGTATGCCAAATTCCTGCGTACCTTCTCTGAAGGGAAGGGGGTAAAGCGGGTTGAGGGCCTGATCGGTGAAGTGGAGCAGGATGGCGAGAGCGGCTTTATTACGGCGCTGAAGCTGAAATCCGGCGAGCGCATCGAGGGCGATTTCTTTGTCGATTGCACGGGCTTCCGCGGCCTGCTGATCGAACAGACGCTGAAGAGCGGGTTTGAGGATTGGGGCCATTGGTTGCCGACCGACAGCGCGCTGGCCGTGCAGACGCGCTCTGTTGGGCCAGCTTTGCCCTATACGCGCTCCATAGCGCATCAATCCGGCTGGCAGTGGCATATTCCGCTGCAGCACCGTGTGGGCAATGGCCTCGTCTTCTGCAGTCAGTATATGCAGCCGGATGAGGCAGAGCAGGTGCTGCGCAACAATCTGCAGGGCGAACTGCTCGGGGAACCGCGCCTGATCCGCTACAAGACGGGACGCCGGCAAAAGGTGTGGAGCAAGAACTGCGTGGCGCTCGGTCTTTCCAGCGGCTTCCTGGAGCCTCTGGAATCCACCAGCATCCATCTGATCCAGATCGGCGCATCGCGTCTGGTGCAGCAATTCCCGTTCAGCGGCGTCTCTGAGGCGATCGCCAATCACTATAATGAGCAGTCCACGCGGGAGCTGGAGCGTATCCGCGATTTCATCATCCTGCACTACAAAGTGACCGAGCGCGATGACAGCGCGTTCTGGCGGGACCGCCGCGATATGGACATTCCGGACTCGCTGGCTCAGCGCCTCGACGTGTTCCGTGAGAATGGTCTGGCCTATCAGGCGACGGATGATCTGTTCCGTGTCGATTCCTGGCTGCAGGTGATGATGGGCCAGCGTCTGATGCCGAAAGGCTATCACCATATGGGACATATGATGACGGAAGATCAGATGCAGCGCGCGCTTGGCGGCCTCAGCAGCGGCATTGCCAATACCGTGGCAAAGATGCCGACGCATCAGGAGTTCATAGATCGCTATTGCGCGATTGAGGCCGAGCCGGCCTGATCAGGTTTTTGGCTGCGCGCTCAGCTCGGCCAGCATCTGGCCGACAATGCGCTGGGAGTGCACCACCACATTCGAGACCAGTTCATGGGAAAAGCTGGCGCCGCCAAACCAGGTCTGCTGCTGACCCTGAACGCGGCGCAAGACGTCGAACAGGCCGTTGCGCACGGCCTCTGCCTTGTATTGCGGGAAGTATTGCCAGCATTTCTGCTGGATCACGCTTTCAATATGGAAGCCGTGAAAGTCTGCTTCCGCCTGCAGGATCTCGCGAAGTTCTGATGGCTCCAGATCCTTGGAGAATTGCCCGGTCACATAGAGCTTGCCGCCGAGATCTTCGCTTTCGCCTTCGCGGCGTCCACCCAGAATGGCGCCGCGAAGAGAACTGTCGCGGCTGGCCCGCGAGAAGCCGATCACCTGATAGCCTTCAAACCAGTCCGGTGAAGAGAAGAGGGTAGTGGTATAGGTCTGCCATTCGATGGCGTCTGTCAGGAAGGCTTCATCCTCGCTTGGCTGGCTGAACGCGGAAAAGGCCTGCATCGGCACAGTGGAGAGAACCGCGTCAAATTCCTCGCGGGCGCCCCCTGCTAAGATGACCGGGCGCGGACCGGACCGGTCCAGGGACAGGACGGGGCTGGAGGTGCGCACATTCAGGTCTTCTGAGAACCGCCGCCAGAACTCGCTCCAGCCTTCATCCGGCATGTGCAGCTGGTTCAGAACGCCGGAGAGGATGAAGTCCAGATCGCACCATTGTACGGTTTGTCCGATGGTGGCTTCATCAATATAGCCATAGCCCTGAGTGGTCTGGATGCGGTGCATGGCCAGCTCGATCTTGGGCAGGTTCAGATTACGCACCCATTCCTGCGTGGTCATGGAGGCTTCGCGGCAGACCTCCGGGTCCGTCGGTCGCGCGGCAATCGCGCGGCGCAGACGGCGGGAAGCCAGCACGAATTTGATCGCCTGCACGGCAAGCGGGGCGCCGCTGCCGGACTTCACATATTCGACCACTGTGCGGCCATCGAAGCGGGCTTCGCCAAGGCGCGTCAGGTGGATGCCGTATTCCTTCATCCAGCGTTTAACGATGCGGTGGGCGCGTGTGGTGTAGCAGGTGCCCAATTCGTTCAGCGCATCGCCATGCAAAACGGAATAGGACTTGCCGCCAATCCGGTCTTCCGCTTCATAAACGGTTACCTCATGACCGGCATCTTTGATGAATCGCGCAGCGGAAAGGCCTGCGGGCCCGGCGCCGATTACGGCAATCTTCCTTGGATTGTCCTGGCGGGGCACGTGTGTGGGAATCCTTCCAAATCGGAATGTATGCTACAGAAGCTGCCTTGGGGCAGGCAACACCCTGTTTTCACCCATGTTTGGTTAATTGACGCGTTAACGACAAGTTTCTGCAGTCATGAAAACCGCCAGCGCCTGTAGAGCGGAATTTTCACTTTAAACGCTTATAGCCGCAGTATGACGAAACCGGGAAAATCTTTCTTCTCATATCTGACGCGCAGAAATCTGCCGCGCGATACCCCGGTTGATGCCTTGATCATGCTTCAACAGCACATCGATTTTTCAAAGCATGCGTTCACAATGGCCATCATCATGACGGTCAACGTTTTCGGTGCCAGCTTTCTGGTGAAGCGCTGGGTTCCGGAAAGCCATATCCAGATCTGGGGCGCCATTAACCTGGCGCTGGCCCTGTTGCTGATCATGGACACGCTGCTGAAGCGCGGGCGGCCCTTGCCAAAAAAGGTGAGCGGCCGGTATCTGCGCCGCTCTGAATTTCTCTCGGTTCTGTTCGGCAGTACATGGGGCGCTCTGCCTTTCTTTGTCGGGCATGATGAAGACCTGGCGATGATTCTGACCGGCCTGATGATCCCGCCCATGGCGTCCGGCATGTCCAGTTTGTTGACACGTGTGCCGCGCATCGTGTTGCGCTACGCGTTCTCTGCATCCATTTCCGCCTTTGTCTATTGCGCCTATACGCAATCTGTGGCCGGCATGACCGTCTGTGTCATGATGAGTTTCTTCCTTGTCGCGCTGTATCTTGGCGCGCGGAACAGTTTCGAGGCCTATACATCAGATGTGCACGCAACGCTGCAGGCAGAAGAGTCCCGCGACCTTCTGATCGGCGCGCTGGAGGCCAGCCACCAGGCCTTTGCCATCTTTGATGAAGAAGGCGATATCATCGTCGAAAACCAGCTTTACAAGAAGATTTTCGGTAACGAAAAAGACATCCTCAAGCCGTTCGACACGCCGATCAAGCGCGACGGTCTGTATTGGCAGAAATCTGTCCAGAACATCGAGGGCGTGGGTGACGTTGTTGTCTATACGGATGTTTCCCGCATCGAAGAGACACGCTCCGAGATTGAGCATGCCCGTAACGAGGCCGAGGCCGCCAATGAAGCCAAGACACGTTTCCTTGGTTCCATGAGCGCGGAGCTGAAAGCGCCTCTGGATGTTATCTCTGCCTGTGCAGGCGTTATCGGATCTTCCTCGAATATTCCTTGTTCTGAGGAGGAGGTGCGTGACTATGCTGACAAGATTGCCGAGCAGGCACTGATCCTGGCCTCCACGCTGGACGGTATCATCAGCTATACCCGCATGGACAATGAGGGCTACCTGTCTCATGCTTCCGAGGTGGCTGTAGCCGACACAATCGAATCCGTGGTCCGCAAGATCATGGAAGGGCCTAACACACGCTTCTCCGGGAGCGTGAAAGTCAGTGTTCCGAAGAATCTCTGCGCCACGATGGATCAGGCGAGTTTCGAGGTGATCATCCGTAATCTTCTCAAGAACGCACTTGAGGCAGGCTCCGGTGTTCCCATCATTCTGAAAGCCGGCATGGTTTCCGGTGTCGGTCTGGTCGTCATGATCCGTGACCGGGGCAGGGGCATGACGCAGGATGTTCTGGAAAGCGCGTTCGAGCCGTTCTTCCATTCCCGTCCGGCCCACCAGAAATATGATCAGAATTCCGGCGTCGGCCTTGGCCTCAGCGTGGCCAAGCGTCTGGCAGAAGCTCAAGGCCTGCGTATTCGCCTGCGCTCTGAGACTGGCAAGGGCACAACCGCTTTCCTGACCATTCCGGAAGGCCTCGTGCGGCGTACCCATACGGACGAGCCAGTGGATGACATGCTGGACCTGCCGGAAACAGAGCCACGCACGGCCTGATCCGGGCAGACTCTGGCCCCGTTTGCTTTTAGGATTTCCTACATAAGCCCTCGCTAGGGTGCGTTGCTGATGGCATCGATCAGCAGGGGACAGACATGCGCCTGAGCAGAGGGAGCGGAATGGAGGCGGGCTTGAAGGCGGCGCTACTATGCCTTCTGGTCGTGTTCAGCCTGTTTGCCACCAGTGTCGCGCAGGGCCGTCTCGGCCTGGTTGGCACCGATAATGATGACGTTATGCGCCTCGTCCAGATCAAGGATCTGATGGCCGGTCAGGGTTGGTTTGATCTCACCCAGACGCGTCTCGGCCCGGATGGCGGCACGCTCATGCACTGGTCCCGCCTTGTGGATTTGCCGATTGTGCTGCTCGCCCATTTCTTTGACCTCTTCCTGCCATCGGATACCGCGCTGGTCTGGGCGTATTCCGTCTGGCCACCGCTATGCATACTGGGTGTACTGGCGGGAGTGTACATGGGGGCCGCGCGGATCGCGGGGCGTCAGGCGGCACTGTTCTGCCTGTTGCTGGCGGCCATCCTGCTGTTGGGGCATTACCGCTTCCTGCCGGGTGCGATTGACCACCACAATATGCAACTGGCGCTAATGGCGCTGGCCATCGGGCTGCTCGCAGACCCCCGGCGCAAGGCTGGCCGGATGGCTTGGGCAGGGCTGGCGACGGCGATGTCGGTTGCCATTGGTGGAGAGGTTTATGTCTTTGCTGGCGTGATATGCGCGTTTGTGGCGCTGGACTGGGGACTGACAGGACAGGCGGCGCGCGGAGGCGCGGTCGGGTTTGGCGCAGGGCTGGTTGCCGGTCTGGAAGCGTGTTTCTTCGCCACGATTGCTCCCGCCGATTACGCGGTCGTTGCGTGCGATGCGCTGTCCTCGGTCAGCCTGGTGGCGGGCATGGCGGGCGGGCTAGGCCTTGCCGCGGCGGCTCTTCTGGTTTCGGGGCGTGGTACCTTGGTGCGCTTTGTTGCGCTGACACTGGTCGGCTGCGCAGCGGGTGCGGTTTTGCTGCTGACAGGGCCGCAATGCCTGTCCAATCCGCTCAGCGAGCTGTCGCCGCAGGTCAGGCATCTCTGGCTGGATCAGGTGAATGAGGCGCGGCCTGTACTCGCGCCATCTCCGGCCTTCATTCAGGACGTACCGTTCCGGTTGGGTATCATGGTCGTGGCGCTGATCGTATGTGGCTGGCGGATTCGGCGCGGGGCTCATGTGCGCGCGCATATGCTGTTCCTGGCGCTGATTGGCGCGGCGCTGGCGCTGACCTTCTACCAATCGCGCTTCTATGCGTTTGGGCATGTTTTTGCGATCCTGCCGCTAGGGCTGTGGATTGCGGATCTCTACCGCAATGGCAGGGCAGAGGGGGAGGGGAGCGTCACCTATCTCGGCGCGCTGGCGATATCCTTGCCCATTGTCTGGGGCCTGCCGGGCCTGCTGGTGATCCAGCGCAGTGACGAGATCAGCCTCGCCGCGCGGGCTGACAATGCGGCCTGCCTCGGAGACGAACTGTACACCCAGCTCAATTCCCTGCCGCAGGGCCGTATCCTGGCCCCGGCGGATTTTGGCCCCATGCTGTTGCTGAAGACGCGCGATAGCGTGCTTTATGGCAATTATCACCGCAATGCGGCGGGCATCGAGCAGGCCATCCAGCTGATCCTGTCACGTCCAGGCGAGAGCCAGGCCCTGCTGAACGCTGCCGGGATTGATTACATCATTGCCTGTCCGTCAGACCCCGAAACGCGCTTCATGACACAGCAGGATTCTGAAGGTCTGATGGCCCGTCTGAACCGCGCAGAGGTGCCGTCCTACCTGCAGGCCGTGCCCCTGGCAGACGGCCGTTCGGGCGCCGCAACGCTCTATATTGTTCCTTCAGATAGGACAGATAATTTTATGGATGACGATATTTCTTAACGTCGATTGTCGCATCGTTAACCATTGCTGTACGACCCGTTCCGACAGGTATTCCTGGATCATCAAAAATACCAAAAAAAATATATATAAAACAAAGGTCAATATATCCATGAACGCCCCGTACCGTTTATCTGTTGCCTATCCCTTGCATTAAAGCGGCGTTAACGGCACATGGTGTATGGGGCTGTGTATAGAATTGCACACGCGCGCCGGGTTTTGTCTCCCGGCCGCTCAAGAAAGAGCTTGGGTAAGACATGATTGGTAGCCTCCTCGGCATGCTGTCCACGGACATGGCCATTGACCTTGGGACAGCGAACACGCTCGTCTATGTGAAGGGACAGGGCGTTAAGCTCGATGAGCCCTCTGTTGTCGCCTACATGACACAAGGCGGTCGAAAGATCGTGTATGCGGTCGGCGAGCAGGCCAAGAACATGCTCGGCAAGACTCCGGTGAACATGGAAGCCATCCGCCCGATGCGCGATGGCGTGATCGCCGACTTCGAAGTCGCCGAGGAAATGATCAAGCACTTCATCCGGAAGGTTCACAACCGTCGGGCGTTCGTGTCTCCCCTCATTATCATCTGCGTGCCCAGCTCCGCGACCAGCGTCGAGCGCCGCGCCATTCACCAGTCGGCCCTGGCCGCCGGGGCGCGTGAAGTGCAGCTGATCGAAGAACCCATGGCCGCCGCCATCGGCGCGGGCCTGCCGATTGATGATCCGGCCGGCTCCATGGTGGTTGATATCGGTGGCGGCACGTCCGAGGTGGCCGTGCTGTCGCTGGGCGGTATCGTCTATTCGCGCTCTGTCCGCGTGGGCGGCGACAAGATGGACCAGGCCATCGTCAACTATCTGCGCCGCGAGCAGAAGATCCTCATCGGTGAAATGTCTGCCGAGCGGATCAAGAAGGAAATCGGCACAGCCATGCCGCCGGAAAATGGCACCGGCATGGCGCTGACCGTGCGGGGCCGCGGAACGCTGGACGGCGTGCCGAAGGAAACCGAAATTACCGAAGCCATGATCGCAGAAGCCCTGCGCGAACCGGTGACGGATATCATCGATGCTGTTAAAATCGCCCTCGAAGCCATGCCGCCGGAACTGGCAGCAGACATTGTGGATCGCGGCATCGTGCTGACAGGTGGTGGTGCACTGCTTCGCAATCTCGACACGGTGATCCGGGAACAGGCACAATTGCCTGTGATGATTGCGGACGATCCTTTGAAATGCGTCGTGAATGGATGTGGACACGTGCTGGAGAATTTCTCCAAAATGCGCACCGTGCTTTCGCCCGAAGTCTGACGCAGACTGACACTTGAGGTAACGGCAAGGAAACAGGCCAATGGCACGCCTCGGCCGATCAGGACAGAAGACCCGCAAGCGCTCTCCAAAGCGCCTGATCCTCGGCGTGTTCATTTTCGCCGCAGCAGCTCTCGTCCTTGCCCAGTCTGCCCCGCAAATCCGCAGCTTTTTTGATCCTGTCCGCACAACGGTTGGCGACCAGCTCGGCGGCAGTGACGGGTTTGATGTCTGGGCCTGGGCGACCGGCCAGACCGCTCGCGAGCGCCGCATCCGCGAACTGGAAGCCGAAGTGCGGGATCTGTCACGCTACAAGGCGGCTGCCATCTCCATGGCCGAGCGGATGGAAGCCTATGAGGAAATCCTGAACCTGATGGGAGAGCCGCCCGCGCGCGGCGTGACCGCTCGGGTCTCTGCTGAAAACAACGGTCCGTTTGCGCAGACCATTCTGGCCAATGCCGGACGGGCTCAGGGCGTTGAGCCGGGCGCTGTGGCCCTGAATGAAGGCGGGCTTGTAGGTCGCGTCATCCAGCTGGGCGAGCATTCAAGCCGTATCCTGCTGATCACGGACTTCAACAGCCGCGTGCCGGTGATGGGGGAGGTGAGCGGTGTGCGCGCCATTCTCTATGGTGGCCGCGATGGCCTCGGCAGTCTGACCGACATGCCGGAGCGCGATGCGTTCATTGAAGGCGAGCGCATCCTGACCTCTGCCGAGGGCGGCGCGTTTCCGCGCGGCCTGATCGTGGGGGAAGTGCGCGATGTTGGCGGCGACTGGCGGGTCAAATTCTCGATGGCTGACCGGGAGGGAGGCTATGTGCAGATGGTGCCGCCGCCTGTGATTGCCGAGCCGGAAACGGTGGAGGCGCAACCCATCTCTGCCAGCCCGGCGCAGGGGGTGCGTCAGTAATGCCAGCCTCATCCCCCCGTAAGAAGAAAAGCCTCTGGTCTCAGACCGGACCTACGCCCCGCCTCTTGTTCGGGGCGTTTGTCATTGCGACCATCGGCTTATTGGGACTGACTCCAAAGGAATTTTTCGGCCTGTCGATTGCCTGGCCCTATGCCGCCCTTTGGGGCGCGGTCGGCTGGGGACGTGTCGGCTTGTCTGTCCGCCCCATGCTGTTGCTGATCGTGTTTGGCCTGATTCAGGATGTGACATTCCATGCGCCGCTTGGCTGTTTTGTCATCGTGAACCTTGTCTGCTACGGCGCGAGTGCGATGATTGCCGACATGTTCGATGTTATGAACGAGCCGCTGATCGCGATCCTGTCCCCAGCCTTGCTGTTCTCCGGGGCTTTCCTGGTTCTGTGGTTGATAGCATCTACTCTTGAGGACCATCCTGTGCGGGCCGTACCGCTGATGGCCTCTCTTCTGACGACGGGCATCATCTATGCTGTGGGCCAGAAGATTTTCGATCTCGGGCGCGCGCCCGGCGAAGGCGTAGGGCAGGCGACATGAGCAATAAGAAAACAGCCGATCTCGATTTTGCCTTTTCCCGCCGCACGGCGATTGCCGGCGCAGCAGGCGGCCTGGTCTGGGCCGGCCTTGTGGCGCGCCTGTTCCAGCTGCAGATCCTTGAGCAGGAACAGTATCGTCAGCAGGCGGAAGCCAATCACATCAAGCTGCAACTGGCCCCGCCCCAGCGCGGGCGTATCCTTGATCGGTTCGGACGGCCGCTGGCCTCTCACCGCCGGGCCGGTCGGGTCTCTGTCATTCCAGAGCAGACCGACAATCCGGAGCGCACGCTGGCGCAGATTGCCGAGCTGATTGAAATTCCGGACGACAAGCTGGAACGGCTGGCCAATGACATCCGCTATAACCGTCGCCGCAATGCCGCCTTTGTGCCGGTCACGATCGCAAACGAGCTGACCTATGAAGACTTTGCACGGATGAATGTGCATGAGGCCGAAATTCCGGGCCTCAATGTCGAAATGGCGCTGACGCGGTCCTATCCGCGCGGGCGGGATTTCGCGCACGTTTTGGGCTATGTCGCACGGGCCAGTCAGGATGATCTGACGCGCCTGACAGACGGCATGACCGGCAAGGAAGCCGAGACGCTGAAAACCATGTTCCGCCATCCGGATATGCGCACCGGCCGTCAGGGCATGGAGCGCTTTGCCGAGGAATGGCTGCGCGGCAAGCCGGGCTATCGCAAGCTGGTGACCAATGCGCATGGCCGGATCATTGAGGAAATTCCGGACGAGCGCCTGGCGCCTATGCCGGGCCGCGACCTGTTCGTGACCATCGATTCCGATCTGCAGCGCGTTGCGATTGAGCGCTTTGCGGGGGAAAGCGGCGCGGCCGTCGTGATGGATGTCGAGACGGGTGATGTGCTGGCCATGGTGTCGACGCCGGCTTTTGATCCGAATGACTTCGTGAACGGAATATCCTCGGCAAACTATGCAGAGCTGCGAGATGACAGCCGGTCTCCGCTCTATCCGCGCGCGCATGGCGGTGTGTATCCGCCGGGCTCTACCTTCAAAATGGTCGTGGCGACCGCCGCGCTTGAGGCCGGGGTGATCAAGCCGGAAGAGCGTGTTCACTGCAACCGCTACTATCATTTCGGAAACCGCACCTGGCACTGCTGGAAGCCGGGTGGCCATGGCTCGGTCAACATGCACCAGGCCATCAAGGGCTCCTGCGACGTCTATTTCTACGAAATCGCGCGGCGCACCGGCGTCGACAAGATTGCCGAGACGGCGCACAAATTCGGCTTCGGCGAAAGCTGGGTGCTGGGCATGACCGGCGGGCGCAGCGGCCTGGTGCCGGACCGCGAATGGAAACAGCGTGTCCGCAAGGAAAACTGGTATGAAGGCGAGACGCTAAACTTTGGCATCGGGCAGGGGCAACTGGGCGTGACGCCACTGCAGCTGGCGCTGATGACCGCGCGGATCGCGACAGAAGGCAAACCGTTCAAGCCGCGCATGATCGGTATCGGTCCGCAATCGGATGAAGACCAGGTGCTGGATGCGCCGCTGGATCAGGAAATCATGGCCCGCATGAAGGCTGGCATGTATGGCGTGACCTCCGAAGGCGGCGGCACGGCCTATCGCTCAGGCGATCTGGGGCTCGGCGGCCCGCGGCTCGCTGGCAAGACCGGCACCGCGCAGGTGCGCCGCATCACGCGTGAGGAACGGGCGAGCGGCATCCGGAAAGGTGAAAACATTGCCCGCGAGCTGCGCGATCACGCCCTGTTTGTGGCCTACGCGCCGGCGGACGACCCAAAATATGCAATCTCTGTCATCGTGGAGCACGGGGAAGGGGGCTCCAGTACGGCCGGCCCTGTTGCGCGCGATATTCTGCACTATGCGCTGAAAACTGACAGCCGCCGCAAGCCGGCCTATTCGCAAAGCGCCTCTCTCTCTCCCAATCTTTCCGATGAAGGGGAGCCGACATGAGCCGTGATGGCTATACCGGCTTTTCCCGTGGAGAGGCGCGCACCCGGACGGCGACCTCGCTCAGCTTTGAGACACAAGGGCCGCTGGACAAGTTCATGCGGCTGCCATGGGGCTTTATCCTTCTGATCGCCGCCATGGCGCTGACCGGCATTGCGATGCTGTATTCCTCCGCCCACACCAATCCGGCAGAGTCGCATCTGTGGCGCCTGCAGCTGATCCGCTTTGGCGTCTGCTTTGTCATGATGATCGCGCTCGGCCTGTTGCCCCTGTCCTGGTGGATGCGGCTGGCCTTTCCTGCTTATGTCGGTACAATTGTGTTGCTGGTGCTGGTGGAGGTGATGGGCTTTTCAGGCGGCGGCGCGCAGCGCTGGCTGCGCATCGGGCCCATCGGTGTTCAGCCTTCGGAGTTTGCGAAACTTGCCGTGACGCTGGCCCTGGCGCGTTATTACCAGATGGTGTTGCAACCGCAGACCGGGCGCATTCTGGTACATCTGGGGGCGGTGGCCATCATGGTCATTCCAGCCGCACTGATCTTCATCCAGCCGGATTTCGGCACCACGCTGGCACTGCTGGCCTCCGGCGCCGTGGTGATCTTCCTGGCAGGCCTGTCGGCGCGGGTGATCCTGACCGGCATTGTCGGCGGCGTCGCCTCTGTCTGGCCGATCTATCAATTCGTGCTGGCGCCATATCAGCGAGAGCGGGTCGATACTTTCCTGGCGCAGTTGTTTGGCGGTGCTACGAATGCGCTGGGCGAAAGCTATCAGATTGAGCAGGGCAAGATCGCGATTGGCGCGGGCGGCCTGAACGGGCGCGGCTATCTGCAGGGCATCCAGTCCCAGCAGGACTATGTGCCCGAACAGCATACAGACTTCATTCTGACCGTGATTGCGGAAGAGTTCGGCTTTATCGGCACAACAGCGCTGCTGATCGGCTTTGCCGTGCTGCTCGGCTGGTCACTCTACAGCGCCGGTCGCTCGGCCAGCTGGTTCGGACGGCTCGCTTCAGCAGGGGCGACGGCGACGATTGCGTTCTACATCGTGTTCAATGTCGGCATGGTGCTGGGCCTGCTGCCCGTGGTAGGTATGCCATTGCCGCTGATTTCCTATGGCGGTACAGCGATGCTGACGACGATGGCCTGTTTCGGCTTGATTCTCGCGGCGCACATGCACCGGGATGAAAAACTGACAGCCCGGGGGCTGTTCTGACCACAATATAACAAGAGATGTTGATTTTTGTTTCGCGCTCTATAGTTTCCCGCGAAACATTATACCCGGGGAGAGGGATATGGCAGGAGAAATTGGCCGCAAGACGGAGCACTGGGGCTCGCGCTTTGGTTTTATCATGGCGTCAGTCGGTTCAGCCGTCGGGCTCGGTAATTTCTGGAGATTTCCATACACAGCAGGGGAGAATGGCGGCGGCGCCTTCATCCTGTTCTACATTATTTGCGTTCTGCTGATCGGTCTTCCGCTGCTGATGGCGGAATATGCCATGGGCCGAAAGTCCGGCATGTCGGCCATTGAGGGCATCCAGTCTCTGGCGCGTGCCGAAAGCCGGTCCCAGAATTGGGGCGTTGCGGGCTGGGTCGGATCTCTGACCTCTTTCTTCATCCTGTCTTTCTACATGGTGATTTCCACCTGGCTGATGGCCTTCCTGATCCAGTCTTTTGGCGGGTTTGAAGGCATGGACGCTGCCAGCTCCGGCCAGAACTTCGTGGATACGATTGGCCAGGGCGAGCATCCGATGCGGTCCAAATGGTACATGCTGGGCCTGCTGGCGATCTTCCTGGTCGCGAACATCATAATTGTTGGCCGCGGCGTGAAGGGGGGGATCGAAAAGGCGGCGACCTTGCTGATGCCGGCCTTCTTCGTGATGCTGCTGGTTGTGGTCGGCTTCTCGATTGCCAATGGCGATACGGGCAAGGCTGTGTCCTTCATCTTCGAACCGAAATGGGAAGATGTCGGTTTCAAAACCTTCCTCGCGGCGCTGGGCCAGGCCTTCTTCTCACTCAGCATCGGTGTCGGCCTGATGATCACCTATGGCGCCTATCTGGAGCCGGATACCAATATTCCGCGCTCTTCCGGCCTGATTGTTGCGTCCGATACGCTGGTCGCGCTGATCGCTGGCTTTGCCATCTTCCCGATCGTCTTCTCTGCGGGCCTTGACCCGAGCAGCGGTCCGAGCCTGTTCTTCATCTCGATGCCGGTGGCGTTCGGCAGCATTCCGGGCGGAGCGATCATTGCGCCGGTCTTCTTCGGCCTGGCTCTGTTTGCTGCGTTCACGTCCTCCATCTCCCTGATGGAAGTGGCGGTATCCTGGCTGGAAGAGCGTCAGGGCGTAACCCGCTTCGGCGCGTCCATCGGGGTTGGCTATGTGCTGTTCATGATCGGCGCAGCTTACGTCTTCTCGCTGGAATATCTGGACTTCATGGACTTCATGACCGAAGGTCTTCTGCTGCCGCTGGGCGGTCTGCTGGCGTCCTATTTTGCCGGCTGGGTGCTGAGCCGCGAGATGCTGACCTCGGAACTGGGCGAAGGCACGATCATGAATGCGTGGCGCTTCCTGATCCGCTGGTTCGTGCCGCCCTTCATCTTCCTGATCCTGGTGTTTGGCTTCATGGACAAGATCCAGGACCAGTACCATGTGCCGCTGCCAGGCTTCCTGACCATGCTGCTGGGCCCGAACTGGGTGCCGCCAGCCGGCTGAGGGGCAGCCATCTGATGCATGAAATCGGGGGCGGTTATCCGCCCCCTTTTTTGTGTTCGGACTGCAGGCGGGCGTGCGCGAATCCGGCGGGCATCGGGCCATGGCAAAGTGCACGCTGTCATCTGCTTCCCCAAGAGAGTGGATGGGGCATGCAGAGCATAGATCTGCAGGTCCAGTGGGCAGAAGGCTCAGGGTCGCTACCTGATCCCTCTGTTTGATATTCCTACCTGCGGCGTCTGAGTTTTCTGCCCGCTACATTTCCTGACAAATCCGGAAGGCGAGGGGCCTGTCCGGCCCTTTGCGCTACCCGCCGATCAGGCTTGCATATTTCACCGCGAAATCATCCGTTGCCTGGATGAGGCGATCAACAATGCCAGGCTCCATGGAAGAGTGGCCGGCATCCGGAATGATGTTCAGCTCAGCCTTCGGCCAGGCCTTTGACAGGGCCCATGCGGTCGACAGCGGTGTCACCACATCATAGCGCCCATGGACGATAACGCCGGGTACATCCTTCAGCTTGGTTTTCGCCTCTTCGAGCAGCCAGTTGTCTTGGGGGAAGAAGCCGCGATTGACGAAATAGTGGCACTCAATGCGCGCGAAGGCGTCTACGAAGTCATCTTCATTGAAGCGGGCAGGGGTCGTGGTCGGCCCTTTGATGGACAGGGTTTCCCCTTCCCAACGGGCCCAGGCACGGGCGGCCTCAACACGCGTCTGGCGATCATCCCCGGTCAGGCGGCGATGGAAGGCCATCAGCAGGTCATCGCGCTCGTCTTCGGGAATAGGGGCCAGGTAGCGGTCAAAGGCATCCGGGAACAGGCGGCTCGCGCCGGACTGATAGAACCACTGGATCTCTGACTTCGACACCAGGAAGATACCGCGCAGGACGAGGCCGAGCGTATTCTCCGGGTGGCTGACACCATAGGCGAGTGACAGCGTGGAGCCCCAGGAGCCCCCAAAGACGAGCCATTTCTTCACGCCGAGCATGTCGCGCAGCGCTTCCATGTCGTCGATCAGATCCCAAGTCGTGTTCTCACGCAGTTCGGAATGCGGCGTGGAGCGTCCGCACCCTCTCTGGTCGAAAAGAATGATGCGATATTTCCCGGGATCGAAGAAACGCCTCATTTCTGGGCTTGAGCCGCCTCCGGGGCCTCCATGTACGGCAATCACCGGAATTCCTTCCGGATTGCCTGATTCTTCCCAATATATCTCGTGAATTTCGCTCACGCGGAGTCTTCCGGAGCGCCGGGACTCCAGTCTGGGGTACAAAATGCGGCGTGCGGGGCGTCTGTTCATGCAGTCTTCACTTATTCTCAGCCAATATTAGCCTTGTTACTGGACTTAGTTCCTTACCCTTCGTAAACTTTACTGCAGGTGTGGTCCAATTCAGGTGTGCAGGTGGCTGTTAGATGCGTAGTATAGTTCTGGGTGTATCCCTATGCCTTCTGACGGGATGCGCAACCGTCTCTATGATTCCGGGTGAGGCATCCTTCGAGACCAGCCTTACTCAGCACCAGTCTGCCCTTCGTAAAATTTCAGCTGATTATTGTGATGCCACAGTCGAGAATGGCTGGGTCGAGGCGTCCGGTGGACTGATGGGCTTTGCCAACACACTGATCAATGGCCAGTCGGAAGAGGCGGAGGACTATGCTTCCCGCATCGGCGCGGCAAGCTCTGCCCCCTCTCTGGTCTTGGCCCGTATCGTTTCCGATACCCAGGCTGCGCGCAACGGATTGTCCAATGTCAGCCGCGAAGCCCGCGATCTGCTCCAGTCTGAAGCAAATGATGCGGCAAGCCGCACGGATGTGATGAGCTATGAACGCGCCCTTGTTCGCGCGCAGATGGCGTATCGCAACTTCCAGGGCGCGCTGGGCGAAGTGACGGCCCGCGAAGACATGGACATGGATGTTGCGCCTGTCGACCGGGAACTGAAAGCCTTTGCGGACACGATCGACAGTGCGCGTGACACGGCCGATGGCCTGGCCGACAAATACGCCTCGCTGAACAGCTCTTCCAGCTAGCCCTCGCTGCGTGTGGCGCCCCAGCCGCACAGCGCCCATCCCGCCAGAAATGACAATCCGCCAATCGGCGTGATCGCGCGTGTCCAGCCAGGTGCGCCAAGCGCCAGCGCATATAGCGTTCCGGCAAAGATGACCGCGCCGACCAGCATCGCCCAGCCAGCCGCGCGGACCAGACCGCCGCGTCCGCTGAGCGAGATGGCAAGCGCCGCCGCAGCATGGGGCAGGGCATATATGGTCGCGGTATTCCACCATTCATGACCCTGAGCGGTCAGTGTGCTGTCGAGTGCATGGGCGCCGAACGCGCCGAGGGCAACAGCAAGAAATCCGACAAAAGCGGCTGCACGTGCAAGCATGGGTCAGCGTCTCTCCGACTGGTTGATCTATATTATGTCATACCACTGGGGGTGCGGGGAATGGCATAGGTGACAACCGCATGGCTGGAGGCTTTCTCCGCGCCTTCGATCCGCACATCCACATCCATCACCGCCAGTGCCTGACCGATCTTCATGACGCGCGCATCCACGATTACGACATTGCCAATGCAGGGCCGCAGGAAGTTGATATTGAGATTGCTGGTCACCGTCATCGGTTCGAGCCCGGTATAGGTCATCACGGCGAAATAGGCGGCTGTATCGACCAGAGACATCTGTGTCGGCCCGGAGATATAGCCGCCCGGACGCAGATGGGTCGAATCCGCTTTCAGTCGCACCACGGCGCGGCCTTCTTCCATCAGGATGATTTCACTGGGCGGATGGGCCGTATCCCTGTCGAAGGATCTCTGCAGATATGCGTTCGCCTCTTCGGCCGTCATTTTTGTCATGGGTTTTGCCCTCCCTCTGCGTCACGTCTTGAACCGCGCGTTTGCCTCGTCCACCCTAGCCAGGAGATGTCGCCCGCCAAGTGGTGACCCAGAGGAAGGAAACGCCCATGCTGACCGCCGGAGATGAATATCCGATCCACCAGACCCCTGAGCCTGTGGCCTATGCCGGGTCTGATCGGAATTTCTATGACCGCTATTTTTTCAATGGCTATTCGGCCGATGGCAAAACCTTCTTTGCCGCGGCAATGGGCATCTATCCGCATCTGAACATCATCGACGCCGCAGTATCCGTGCTGCGCGACGGCAAGCAGCATTCGGTCTTCTTTTCTCGCTCTCTGAACATGGAGCGGATGAATACATTTGTGGGCGGCTTCTCTGTTGAGGTGATCGAGCCGCTGAAGCGGGTCAGGCTGAAAGTAGAAGAGACAGAAGGCATCGCGCTGGACGTGGAGTTTGAGGGCAGGGCCTTCCCGATTGAGGAGCCGCGCTTCACCCGCCGCCAGGGACCGCGTATGCTGATGGACGTCACCCGCATGACGCAGAATGGCCGTTGGTCCGGTACGTTGCGCCTCGACGGGCAGGAGTTCAAGGTCACGCCCGATAGCTGGATGGGCACGCGGGACCGCAGCTGGGGGGTGCGGCCGATCGGGGCGCAGGATACCCAGCCGCTTATCCCGGCCCTGCCGCCGCAATTCTACTGGATCTGGACCCCGACCAATTTTCCGAACCTCTCTATGTTCTATCATGTGAACCATGATGAAGCAGGCGAAGCCTGGAATACGCGCGCTGTATTGGCCATGGATGGTGCAGGGCAGGGGGAGCTTATCCACCTCGAAAAACCGCACATGGACATCAAATATGCCCGCGGCACACGGCGCATGCAGTCCGCCACGCTCCATCTGGAAGACGGGCAGGGAAATCCGCATACGGTCAGCTTTGAGCCGATGGGCAGTTTCCTGATGAAGGGCATAGGCTATGGTCACCCGCAGCGGCGTCATGGCTCCTATCATGGAGAGGAATTGTCCGTATTGAGAGAGACTTATGAGCCAGGCAAGATGCCATGGCAGGATCCGGAAAATCTGCACATTCAGGAAATTGCCATGGCGCGGCATGAAGGGCCTGGCGGACTGTCCTCGGAAGGGATCGGCGCTTATGAGCAGCTATTCCTGGGGCCTCACGCGCCCAGCGGCTTCAAGGATATTCTGGACGGCGCGGCCTAGACCGGATGGGGCGCGACGCCGTTCAGGAATATGTCCACCGCACGTCTTACGGTAGACTCAACTTCTTCCTGTGTCGGGCGGAAGTCTGAATCCAGCAGGGCGCGCGATTGCAGGCCCATGCGCACCATGTCCAGGAACAGGCTGGCCAGCTGGGTCGGGTTTTCCGCATTGATCTCTCCAGCCTCTTCCCGGTCTCTGAGATAAGCGGCCAGAGCCACACGCACCTTGTCAGGGCCTTTTTCCGAGAAGGATTTTGCGACGTCCGGAAACTGGCGGGCCAGGCCCACGATCAGGCGATAGGTTTCCAACGAGTCCGGACGTGTCAATTGCGAAACGAACTGAATGCCGATCCTGTTGAGCCCTTCGCGCACAGGCGCGTGGGTCTGGGATTCAACTTCCATGGCATGCGTGATTTCTGAAAGGCTTTCATCCAGCATCGCCAGGAAGATACCTTTCTTGTCGCCAAACTGGTTGTAGAGCGTCGTCAGCGAACCACCGGCCCGGCGGACGATTTCCGACATGTTTGCGGCTTCGTATCCCTGCTCAAGGAAGACTTGGCGGGCTGCCTGAAGAAACGCCTTGCGACGCAGCTCGGCGCGATTGTTCGCGATGGGGGGAGAGTCAGTTGAGGGCATTTATGTAAGCGTGACTTGATTCTTATGTAATGATCATTACTTTCGGCTCAGTGTAATCATTATTACACATTTTCGGGGTTTATACATCCTGTAGCTGAGAAGATGATGCCATGAACGTGCGCTTCCTAAAAAAATCTCCGTCGCCAGACGCTGAGATGGCAAAAGGGGATGAACCCCTGAAGCCAATCAACGATGATATGCCGTCAGCGCAAACAGACAAGGAAGAAGGTGGCGGCCTGACTCCGCGCAGCATCATCATGATTCTGGTTGCTGCCGTGGCTATTGTTCTTATTGGGTACAAGGCCGTGGACTGGTTTGTTGCAGGCCGGTTCGAAGTCTCAACCAATAACGCCTATATCCGTGCAGATATCGCGACGATTGCCCCAAAAGTGCAGGGCTATGTCACGCAGGTTCACGTTCTGGACAACCAGAAAGTGAGAGCTGGCGACTTGCTCGTGACGCTGGAGAGCGCCGATTATGCTGCGCAACTCGCCGAGGCAGAAGCGGCCCTGTCGCAGGCTGAAGCAAATGCCGTGCAATTGCGGGCACGGGTTGCCTCCGCAGAAGCGGCTCTTGAGACGGCGCAGTCACAGATTTCCGCCCAGCGTGACCGTCTGGCAGAGGCCTCTGCGCAGGCCGATGCCGCCGCGGCGAATGCTGACCTCTCGGCTTCAGATTATACCCGCTATGAAGAGCTGGCAGAGAGAGGGCATTATCCGAAGGCGGCGCTGGAAGCGGTTGCGTCAAAGGACAAGGCCTCTCAGGCAAGCCTGCAGCAGAGCCGCGCGGCGATTACCACAGCGCGTAGCGAATTGAATGTGTCTCAGGCTTCTTACCACCGCGCCCAGGAAGAGTTGAGCGCCGACAAGGCAGCTGTGACCGGTGCCGATGCCAATGTGGAAGCCGCACGGGCCCGTGTGGATGCGGCGCAATTGAATGCTGCCCGCACCGAATTACGTGCGCCAATTGATGGTGTTGTGGCAAATCGTGCGGTGACAGAAGGGCAGTTGATGAATCCCGGCCAGCAAGCCATGTCCGTCGTGCCGATCCAGTCATCTTATATCATCGCGAATTTCAAGGAAACGCAGGTTGAGAACATGCGGGAAGGCCAGCCCGTGCATGTGCGTGTAGATGCCTATCCGGGCCTGAAAGTGGAAGGCTATCTCGCCTCCATCGCCCCGGCGACGGGCTCCCAGTTCAGCCTGATCCCGCAGGATACGGCGACGGGCAATTTTACCAAGATTGTGCAGCGTGTGCCTGTGCGGATCAACCTGTCAGATGACGCGCTCGCCACGGGGCTGATGCGGCCTGGCCTCTCGGTTGAGGTAACGGTCGTCACACGGAATGATGGCTGAGTGTCATGCCAGAGCAGACGCTCTCCCGGGGTGAACTGATCCGGTTGAACCTTGGCTTTCTGGCCATGGTCATCGGCATGTTCATGGCCATTCTGGACATCCAGATCGTTGCCAGCTCAATCAATGAAATTCAGGCGGCCATGTCGGCCAGTTCCGAAGAGGTCGCCTGGGTTCAGACCGGGTATTTGATTGCGGAAGTTGTCGGTATTCCGTTGTCAGGATTCCTGAACCGGGTGTTCGGGATGCGCAAGCTGTTCGTCATGTCCGCCGGCGGATTTGTGCTGTCCAGCGTGATGTGCGCAATGGCGTGGGACCTGCAATCCCTCATCGCTTTCCGTGCCATTCAGGGTTTTGCCGGTGCTGCCATGGTGCCGACCACGATGGCCGCTGCCTTTACACTGTTCCCAGGCGGACGGTCCATGACCCAGCAGGTGATGATTGGCATGGTGGCCACGCTGGCGCCTTCCATCGGGCCGACGCTGGGCGGGTGGATCACGCAGCATATGAGCTGGCACTGGCTGTTCCTGGTCAATGTGCTGCCGGGCATTATTGCCATCGGGGCCGTCTGGTGGCTGATCCCGCGCCAGAAGATGAACATGAATCTGCTGAAGCGTCTGGATGTGATGGCGCTGATTGCCATGGCCCTATTCCTGGGGCTGTTGGAATGGGTGGTCGATGAAGGCCCGGGGGAAAACTGGCTGGAAAGCCGCGAAATCTGGGAGGCAGGAATTGTCTGCCTTACCGCAGCGGCAGTCTTTTTCTGGCGCGTGACAAAGAATGACACACCGCTGGTAGATCTTACCGTCTTCAAGGATCGCAACTTTGCATCTGGTGCCTTCATTGGCTCCATCATCGGCTTTGGCCTCTATGGCGCAACCTTTATCCTGCCGCTCTTTCTGGCGCAGGTGAGAGGGTATTCCTCATTCCAGATCGGTCAGATCATGAGTGTGGCGGGTATCGCCATGTTCCTGTCCGGGCCTGTGGCTGGCGCACTGACGCGGCGGCTGGATGCCCGTATCGTTGTGGCTCTGGGGCTTTGCTTGGCGGCAAGTGGCACATGGTTGAATGGCCACCTGACCAGTCAAAGCGGGTTCAATGAATTGCTGTGGGCGCAGGCCCTGCGCGGGGCCGGCCTGATCCTGACCATGGTGCCCGTGACCAATCTGGCGCTGGGTACATTGCCACCGGAACGGGTGGCGAATGCGTCCGGCCTGTTCACGGTCTGCCGGAATCTGGGCGGCGCGATTGGCATCTCGGTGCTGACGACCATGCTGCAGCATTATAATCGTCTGCATCAGCAAGAGATTTTCGCCGGGTTGTCGCCTGCGCGCCCTGAAGTGCAAGGCTTCCTGGCTGCTGCAAAGGCGCGGCTGGAGGCAGCAGGGGTGGCAGATCCTGAAACGGCCGCCATGGCGCAATTGGTCATGCGGGCCAAGCTGGAGGCGACCGTGATGACCTACAACAATTTGTTCATGACGATGTCCATGTCATTCGCCATGGTGATTCTGATTGTCCTTATGCTGGATAAACCGAAAATTGCGCCGGCCGCGCAACCAGCCCACTAAGGGCTAGCCCCAGAGTTCCCGCAGCGGCGGGCTGACCATGCCGCCTGAATAAACGAGGCCATTTGCAATGTCTTCTGCCAGCCAGATCGGGCCGTCCAAGTCTACCGCATCCGCCAGGCCCGCCAGCAGCATGGCAGGCGCCATGGAGAGAGAACTTGCTACCATGCAGCCGATCATGACCCCCATGCCACTTTCGCGCGCAGCCCTCACCATACGGATGGCCTCTGTCAGGCCGCCGGTCTTGTCGAGCTTCACATTCACCGCATCATAGCGGCGGGAAAGATGCTGGATCTCTGCGCTTGTATGCGCGCTTTCATCTGCGCATACGGCAATAGGGCCGGGGCGGCGCAGCAAGCCATCATCCTTGTCGGCAGGGAAGGGCTGTTCGATCAGAACAACGCCCAGGCTGGCAGCACGTTTAACGATCTGGGGGAATTGATTCGGCAGCAGACCTTCATTGGCATCAACGATAAGACGTGCCTCAGGCCGCGCCTTGTGGACGGCTTCGATACGGGCGAGGTCTTCCGGGTCGCCAAGTTTCAGTTTCAGAAGTGCGCCGGGCGTGTCCCTGGCGGCCTCGCCCATCGCCTCGGGCGTGTCCATGCTGACCGTGACGGCCGTCTCGACCGGTTTGGGTTCAGGCAGGCCAGCCAGCTGCCAGACGGGCGTGCCGGTCTGCTTCGCTTCAAGATCCCACAGCGCGCAATCGAGCGCGCATCGGGCAGCGCCTGCAGGCAGTGCGGCGTTCAGTTCTTTGCGCGTCATGCCGGCCTCGATGCGGGGCTTCATCTCTTCAAGCACAGCCTGAACACCCGGCACGGTTTCGCCATATCGCGGATAGGGCACACATTCCCCACGGCCGGTGGCGCTGCCTTCGCGCAATTCCACGCGCAGGGTCTCGGCAGATGTCTTGGCGCCTCGCGAGATCGTAAACGCGCGATTCAGGTTTGAAGAAACATGTGTAATTTCAAGTGTTCGCTGGGCCATGTAGGGTTCTGATCTGTAAAATTTTATGGATTGCGCTGCGCCGGCGTTAAGCATGTTTGGGTAGAGTAATCAGGTGATTAACACTGAATGACTGAGACTAGCACCCCCGAATTCGCGTTGGAAACCAGCGACGAAAAAACAATTCTCCGTGTCTCGGGGGATTGGACCGTGCGCACTGTGCAGGCGGTCGATTCCGATCTGCGTGCGCTGACGCATAACGGCAAGGTTGTGCTTGATGTCTCGGATCTGGGGCAACTGGACACAGCCGGTGCATTTGTGCTCGACCGGACGGCGCGCCAATTGTCAGATGACGAGCCCGAAATTCGCGGAGAGCATCCAATTGCAGAAAACCTGATCAGTCAGGTTCATGCCGTCACCGATGTTGAAGAGCCCAAACGCAAGCGCGATGGCGGACTGATCGACTTGCTGGAACGGACCGGTCGCGGCTTTCACCACATGTTGCAGGAAGCCGTGGCAACACTGGCCTTTCTGGGCGAGACGATCGTGACGACCTCCCGTCTGCTGCTGACGCCATGGAAGCTGCGCTGGACATCCATTGTTGCCGTGATGGAAGAGGCGGGCCTCGATGCGATGCCGATCGTCGCTTTCCTGTCATTCTTTGTCGGCCTGGTCGTGGCCTTTATCGGTGCGACAACGCTGCGTGATCTGGGGTCTGAAGTTTTCACGGTTGAACTGGTTGGCTTTGCGATGTTGCGGGAACTTGGCGTCCTGCTGACGGGTATTGTTCTGGCGGGCCGGACGAATTCGTCCTTCACCGCACAGATTGGCACAATGAAGATGCGTCAGGAAATCGATGCTATGCAGACATTGGGCCTGAAGCCCATGGATGTTCTGGTCGCGCCGCGCATCATCGCGATGGTGGTTGTCACGCCTGTGCTGGCCTTTGTCGGGACATTGTCGGGTGTGATGGGTGGTATCATTGTCGGCTGGCTGGCGCTGGATATCAATCCGGCCCTGTTCCTGGACCGCCTGCAGAATAATGTACCGGTTGACCAATTCTGGGTCGGCATGTCGAAAGCGCCGGTGTTCGGCTTTGTTGTGGCGCTGATCGCCTGCCGTCAGGGCCTGAATGTGGGCGGCAGCGTGCAGTCACTGGGCAGCAAGACGACCACATCCGTGGTGCAGGCCATCTTTTCCATCATTGTTATCGATGCGCTGTTTGCCATCTTCTACATGGAGATGGGCGTATGAGCGAAGATATCATCATCCGCATTCGTGACCTCAAAACTGCCTATGGCGATCATGTGGTTCATGAACACCTGGATCTTGATGTCCGCAAGGGTGAGATCATCGGGATCATCGGGCCGTCCGGGTGCGGCAAGTCCGTTTTGCTGCGGGCGATTACCGGCCTGAAAAAGCCGGCCGCGGGCAGTGTCGAAGTCTTCGGCAAACAATTGGAGACGCTGCCGGAAGATGAACGCTCCGAGATTGAGCGACGCTGGGGTGTGATGTTCCAGGATGGCGCGCTATTCTCGAACCTGACCGTGCGTGAAAACGTCATGGTGCCGATGAAGGAACACACAAATCTGTCAGAGCAGCTTAGCCGCGAACTGGCCGACATGAAAATTCTGATGGCGGGACTGGAGCCGACTGCGAGTGCCAAGTTTCCGTCTGACCTGTCCGGCGGGATGCGCAAACGCGCGGCTCTGGCCCGCGCCTTGGCACTGGACCCGGAACTTCTGTTCCTGGACGAGCCGACCGCAGGCCTCGACCCGATCACGGCAGCCGCTTTTGATGAATTGATCCGGCGCCTGCAAAAGGCGCTGGGTCTGACGGTTTTCCTGGTCACGCATGATGTCGACACGCTGAACGCAACCTGTGACCGGATTGCTGTGCTTGGTGATAAACATGTGCTGGCGGTTGGAACCATAGACGAGCTGAGAGCCTTCGATCATCCGTGGGTTCAGGAATATTTCGGAGGTCCGCGTGGGCGGGCCGCGACGGGACACTAGAAAGGGAGCCCGGAGACGATGGAAACGCGTGCGAATTATGCGCTGATCGGAGCCTTTGTGATCGCTGCTGTACTGGCAGTGGCGGCCTTTGTGCTTTGGTTGGGACAATCTCAATTCCGGCAGGATTTCGAGAATTACGACATTGTGTTCGAAGGCCCGGTCAATCTGGAAGAGGGGGCCTCTGTCCGGTATATCGGTATCAAGGTGGGCGAAGTCTCCTGGGTGCGGATCGACCGGGAAGACGCCTCCAAGGTGCGTGCCCGCATCCGTGTGGATTCCGAAACGCCGGTAAAGACAGACTCGACGGCCTCTATTCAGCTGGCCGGTATTACAGGTGTAACCTTTATTCAGATTACGGCCGGGTCATCCAATGCGCCCACGCTGAGGGCGCGGCCGGGGCAGCCTGTTCCCGTCATCAAGGCGGAGCGGACGCAACTGGACGAGATTGTGGCGAGCGGAGCGGAAGTGCTGGGCAAGGCATCCCTTGCGATCGAGCGAATCAATAGTGTGCTGTCGGATGAAAACATCACATCGGTGGAGAACTCGATCCGGAACGTGGAGACGATCACACAGAATCTGGCCAGCAATGATGGCCTGGTCGGTCAGGCTTCCACGACAATGAAGGATATTTCCGAAGCAGCGGACCGGTTTGAGGCAGCGTCAGCGTCTGTCCAGAAACTGAGCGATGATACCAACCGGCAGGTGGCCGGGATCAGTACACAGCTGGAAGACCTCATTGATCAAGTCAGCGAAGTTGCCACCAATACGAACAAGACAGTCGAGGAGAGCGGGCGTGCCGTTACAGCGGCGGCAGATGCCATAGAGGGCCCGGCAGTCCTGGCCCTGAATGATGCCCGCATCGCCACCCGGGACCTGCGTATCCTGATCAACCGTCTCGACAAGGTTGCGCGTGAACTTGAGCAGAACCCGCAGGGTTTCGTTGTCGGCGATCCGGTCCCATATGAGGAGAAACGCTAATGCTGCGTCCACTTACTGTCGGGCTTTGTGCCCTTGGCCTGACGGCCTGTGTGTCTGTTCTGCCTGAACAGAAAGTGCCAGATGGTCTCTACCGCTTCGGCCCGATGGAGGCCGAATATGATCTGCAGGCATCCGTAATTGTACGTGAGCCTGATGCCTCCCGTCTGGTGGCAGGACGCGCGATTGCCGCCGTGGATGAAACCGGCACCGTGCGACTTGTGCCTGGGGTCGAGTGGACAGATTCCTCAACGCATCTGATGCAGATGGCCATGCTGGATCTGCTGAAAGGTCCGGGGGGCGACACAGCCATTTCGCCAAATTCCGGCGGACTGGCCGACTACGAACTGTTCTGGACCGTGATGGATTTCAGTCTTGCCGGAACCACAGGCCATTGCCGAATACGCGCCAGTCTGCTGGACGGCAGCAGCCGCGCTGTTCTGGAGCAGACCGTTGTCTCAACCTCCGCTGAGGCGACAGGGAAGGGCAATCCCGCCCGCGCTCAGGCGTTGAGTGAGGCAGGCCGTAAATGTGTGAGAGATGTTGCCGCCTTCGTTTCGGAAAAAGCCGTTCCAAAGGATGAGGAAACGCCTGAATTGGAACTGTAAGTCCGAGCGTGTGAAACAAACCCGTGTAAAAAGCCCCGGCCGCATCGTGCAGCCGGGGCTTTTCTGTCTCAGGGGAATGAGACGAAATCAGCCGCTTTTCATCTGGTCGAACGGGACATCCTTGTCGACCCGTACATCCTGGGGCAGGCCCAGAACGCGCTCCGCGATAATGTTTTTCAGGATTTCATCCGTGCCGCCTGCAATGCGCAGACCGGGGGCCCACATGAAGCTTTGCTGGAAGATGGCATCTGCCGGCATTCGGTCTGAATCGGTCATGATGCCGTAATGATCCTGCATCTCGATGGCCGAGTTGCAGATATCCTGCAAATGATTGGCGGTGATGATCTTGCCGATCGAGTTCTCCGGGCCGGGTGTCTGGCCGCGGGAAAGTGCCGTCTGGGTACGGAACTTGGTCAGCTTGTAGCCCTGCGCGGCAACATACCAGTCGGCCAGTTTCTCGCGGAAGGCCTGATCGGACATGGTACCCGCCTGTTGGGCGTAGGTCATGATCTCTCCCCAGTCCGGGCCGGGGGAACCGCCCACGGCGAGGCGTTCATTCATCAGCGTGACAATGGCGACTTTCCAGCCCGCGCCGACTTCGCCGAGACGGTCTGAATCCGGAATGCGGACATCCGAGAAGTAGACCTCGTTGAACTCCCGGCCGCCAGAGGCCTGGTGGATCGGACGCACTTCAACCCCGGCCTGTTTCATGTCCACGATGAACATGGTGAGGCCCTTGTGCTTCGGTACGCTCGGGTCTGTCCGGGTCAGGAGAATGCCGTAATCGGAATAGTGCGCGCCGGAGGTCCACACTTTCTGGCCATTGATGACCCATTCGTCGCCATCCTTGACGGCGCGGGTTTTGAGGCCGGCCACATCGGACCCGGCAGACGGCTCGGAAAAGAGCTGGCACCAGATCTCTTCGCCCTTCAGGGCCTTGCCGACATAGCGCTTCTTGTGCTCGTCAGAGCCGAAAGCGATGACGGTGGGAATACACATACCGAGGCCGATGGTGAACGGGCCGGTCGGCGCATCGAACTTGCCTTCTTCCTGGTTCCAGATGACCTGCTGCATCGGCGTGCCGCCGCGGCCGCCGATTTCCTTCGGCCAGGTGATCTGGGCATAGCCGTTTTCGGCCTTGGTCTTTTGCCACTCTTTCGCGCGGCGCATGAATTCGGTGCCGTCCACGCGCTGGCGCAAGGGTTTGTCACCTTTCGCGTCGAGATGCTTTTTCAGGAAAGTGCGCGCTTCTTCGCGGAACTTTGCTTCTTCAGGGGTATCGTTGAAATCCATAACGTCATTTCCTCCCTATGCTGCATTCTTTTGTTCAAGAGCGCGGACGAGTTTTTCCTTCCACACTTTGGGGGCACCGGCCTGAACGGCCAGCAGCTTCGCGCGGCGGTAGAAGAGGTGACAATCCACCTCCCAGGTAAAGCCCATGCCGCCATGGGTCTGGATGTTTTCCTTGGAGGCAAACCAGAAGGCTTCGCAGGCAGCAATGCGAGCCGCGGCGGCTGCTTCCGGCAGTTCAGCCGCATTCGTGGAAACCGCCCAGGCGCCATAGAAACAGTTGGACCGTGCCACTTCATTCTTCACATACATTTCGGCCAGCTTGTGCTTGATGGCCTGATTGCCGCCAATCGGACGGCCGAAGGCGTAACGCTCCAACGCATAATCCTTCGCCATTTCCAGCGCGCGGGATGCCCCGCCAAGCTGTTCAAAGGCGAGCAGCACAGCCGCGCGGTCCATCAATTGGCTGTTGAGAGCGTCTCCCTCACCCGCCTTGCCCAGGCGCGTAGCCGCGGCCTTGTCAAAGGTGATCTCGGCATGGCTGCGCGTCGGGTCCAGCGTCTGGACGGTCTTGCGGGTCACGCCATCGCCGGTGAGGTCCACCAGAACAAGGCTCGCGCCGGAGCCTTCCTTGGCGAGGACGACGGCATGCGTTGCGACATCACCATCCGTAACCGGAATTTTCGTGCCGGACAGTGTGGAACCGTCAAAGCTGGTTTTCACATTCGAGGCGTCCGCATTGCCGGGGCCTTCGCTTGCCGCGTAGCAACCGATTACGTCGCCGCTGACAATCTTCGGCAGGATGTCTGCCTGTTGCTGATCAGAGCCGGCAAGTTTCAGGGCTTCGGTGAAAAAGTATACTGTCGAGGCCCACGGCACCGGCGCCAGGACGCGGCCCATTTCTTCTGCCAGAACACAGACTTCCAGCATGCCGAGCCCGAGGCCGCCATGTTCTTCCGGAATGGCCGTGCCCAGCCAGCCCATTTCTACAATCTGTTTCCACACATCCTGATTATGGCTGATGTCGTCATCATTCAGCACCAGCCTGACCGCCGTCATCGGGCATTGGGCTTCAAGAAACTTCCGCGCCTCATTGGCAAGGAATTTCTGGTCTTCGGAAAAGTCGAAGTTCATCTTGTCTTGCGCTCCCCTTGGTGGCCATGAAGGGGCCACTCGTCTTGTTGCTGTAAGTCGAAAATAGCGCGGTTTACGTGCGCGGAAAGCCGTCACCCAACGGAAAGGACTGGGTGTTGCGCCGACAACCTTGCGGAAACTCTGTCAAATTTGACCGTTTCACTTCACGCGAGCGAAAGCCGGGGCAGGCATTTTGCGCAGTTGAGATCCGGGAGCTGTTGATGGCCAAGGCGCAATTTCACAAATCCCAGCGTGTTTTCGTCAAACCCGTCGGAACATGGGCGCTGGTTGAACAAGTCATTCCGCATTGGGTGAAGGATGTGGATGAGCCGCTGCGCATTTCCTATGAGTGCGGGTTGGGCAGGCAATTCCAGGCCCATGAATTGACCGCCGAGCAAAATCTCACGGACAAGCCTTCCCGCCTGTCCCAGGATGAGGATGATTTGCTGGTGGAGCAATGGCAGATTGTTCGCCGCAAGGCGAAATGGCGCGCACGGCTTGGCGAGGTGTCCCTGTCTGAGGTGGGCTCCTATCCCGTTATTGTGACGGATGAGGATGATATTGGCGGCTGGCGCGTCTCCGGCAGCGAATATGACCGCGATCCCGCGCGTATTGAACACCAGGCGCGGATGATTGCCTGTACGCCCGACCTGTTGCGTGTCGTGCGCAAGTTTTCGGAATATGTGGCGGAACATCCGGATGAATGCCCAGTCGAGCTGAAGCCGGTGATGCAGCGTTGTGCTTCCATTCTGCGCTTTATCTATCAGGTGACCGATGAGGACACCGCGACGCCTTCATTCGTGGCGGCGGAGTAGGGCTTTGATGCCTTAGCTTCTGCGCAGTAGCTTTGCGGCCAGGACACCGCAGGCCGCCCCCGCCGTATTGGCCAGGGCATCGGCTACGGAGCCCTCGCGGCCGGCATGTCCCATGTCCTGGGCGACTTCCATGGCGAGGCCGTACAGCACAGCCAGGATAAGCGCATACATGCTGCGTCTGGGCCCAAAAGCCGTCGCGACCGTACCTGCCAGTACAAAATACGCCGCAAAATGCTTCACCTTGTCCGAAATGTGCGGGGCAGGCACGTCCGCTGCCGGGGAGAGGGACAAGTGTGCAATCACAAGGACAAGGATGAGGGTGGCAATCATGGCCAGCGCTCTGATCAGTTTGTGGGATAGCAGGGCACTCATCGGGATTCTTTCACCTTCACTGCATGCACATAGCCTGTAGGTCTCGACGCGGCCAGTTGGAAGCCCTAACTCAGAAGGGAAATCATTCCATCTGGAGATATCATGCGCACCGAAGCCCCCGTCGCGGTCAAGCTATCAGACTATACGCCCTATCCGTTCGAAATTGAGCAGGTGGACCTGCGTTTCGATCTCGATCCGGAAGACACGCGTGTTCGAGCGGATCTGAAGATCAGGCGGACCGGAGACAAGGGCGCCGCGCTGGAGCTGGATGGTGAGGCGCTGGAGCTGAAATCTGTTGCGATTGACGGGAATGCGCTGGATGCGTCTGCCTATGAGCTGACCGAGTCTGGCCTGACGATTGCGTCCGTACCGGATGAGTTCACGCTGACGACGGAAGTGAAGATCGCTCCGGCGAGCAATACGGCGCTGTCCGGGCTCTACATGTCCGGCGGCCGTTTCTGTACGCAGTGCGAGTCTGTCGGCTTCCGCCGCATCACCTTCTATCCGGACCGCCCGGATGTGATGAGCAGTTTCAAGGTCCGCATGACAGCTGACAAGGAAACCTGCCCGGTATTGCTCTCCAACGGGACACCGGGGGAGGCGGGCGATACGGGCGAGGGCCGCCATTTCGCCGTTTGGGACGATCCGCACAAAAAGCCATCCTACCTGTTCGCGCTCTGCGCGGGCGATTATGACATCTATCGCGATCAATTCACGACGATGAGCGGCAAGGACATCGACCTGGCGATCCATGTCGACAAGGGGGATGCTGAACGCGCCGCCTGGGCCATGGACAGCCTGAAGCGCTCCATGAAGTGGGACGAGGAAACCTATGGCCGGGAATATGATCTCGGCGTCTTCAATATTGTCGCTGTACGGGACTTCAATTTCGGCGCCATGGAGAACAAGGGGCTGAATATCTTCAACTCCGCCTATGTTCTGGCGGATGAGGCCTCTGCTACGGATGCCGACTTTGAAGCCATTGAGAGCATTGTGGCGCACGAATATTTCCATAACTGGACCGGTAACCGGATTACCTGCCGGGACTGGTTTCAGCTGTGCCTGAAGGAAGGCTTGACAGTTTTCCGTGATCAGAATTTCTCCGCGGACATGCGGTCTCGCCCGGTGCAGCGCATCAAGGATGTGATCCGCCTGCGCGCCCGCCAGTTTGCCGAAGATGCCGGCCCGCTGGCGCATTCGGTTCGCCCGGATACGTATGGCGCGATCGACAATCTCTATACGGCCACCGTCTATGAGAAGGGCGCCGAACTGATCGGCATGCTGCGCCGGATGATCGGCGAGGAGACCTATCGCAAAGGGATGGATCTCTATTTTGAGCGGCATGATGGTCAGGCCGTGACGATTGAAGACTTCTATGCCTGCTTTGAAGAGGTGAGCGGACAGGACTTCACCCAGTTCCGCCGCTGGTACGCCCAGGCCGGAACTCCTGAGGTGAAGGTTGAGGAAACCTGGAGGCCGGACAGCAACGAGATCGAAATCACGCTGCGCCAGAAAACGCCTGCCACGCCGGGCCAGCCAGTCAAACAGCCCGTGCCCATTCCGTTGAACATGGCGCTGCTGGATGAAGAGGGCAATCTTGCGGAATGGATGACCGTTCTGGAAGATGAAGAGGTGACGCTGACCTTTGACCTGCCGGAGGGCACAAAGCGGCCGCTCGTCTCCGTGAACCGGGACTTTACCGCGCCGGTGCGTCTGGCGCGTTCGCTGAGCCGCGAAGAGCGCCTGCAGCTCGTCCGTCTGGAAACAGACCCGTTCAATCAGTGGGATGGGGTGCAGACTCTGGCCAAGGAAGAAATCCTGGCGCTGGCAGAAGGCAGCCAGGCTGAGCCGGACGCCGATCTGGTGGACGCCATTGCCACCGCCATCGAGGGTGCGCTGGGCGATCCGGCCTATGCCGCGCTACTGACGCGCCTGCCGGATGTCGGCGAGATGTTCCTGGAACGCCAGCCGGCCGATCCGGTGGCGCTGAACACCGCGCGCAAGAAGCTGCAAAAGGCTGTGGCCGGCAAGCTGGAAGACCTGATCATCCGTGTGCTGGGGCAGCCATCTCCGCAACCCTTTGATCCGGGGGCCGAGCAGGCCGGAACACGCGCGCTGCGCACGGCCTTCATCACCCTGCTGGCAGGTTCTGGCCGCGAAGGTGCCGATACGCATCTTCTGAAGCTGTACGACGCCGCGCCGAACATGACCGAGAAGCTGGCAGCCTTGCGCGGTCTGGCTGGTCTGGAAGGGCAGGCACGCGACAAGGCGCTGACCGATTTTGAAGAGGCCTGGAAAACCAATCCGCTTGTGATGGACAAATGGTTCAGCGTGCAGGCTGTTACCGGCGATGCGGGAACTGTTGCCAAACTGGCTTCTCACCCGGATTTCGACCTGCGCAACCCGAACCGGGTTCGCTCTGTCGTTGCCGTATTCGCGATGCAGAATTTGTCGGCCTTCCATGCACCCGATGGCTCCGGGTACAAGGCGGTTGAGGAGATTGTGCTGAAGGCGGACAAGGCCAATCCGTCGCTGGGCGCACGCCTGCTGACAGCGTTCGAGCAATGGCGGGTTCTGGAACCGCAGGCGCGGAGCGAGGCCGAGGCCTGCCTGCGTCGCCTGCAAGGCTCTGATTTATCTAAAAATTCTGCTGACATCGTGGCACGCGCCCTGGGCTGATCTTGATAAGGTTAACGAAATCGTCAGATTTCTTAACTTTTGTGCAAGGATTACGTCAGACAACGGAAGCTGAGCCCTTGTTTTTGTACGAAATGGGCAAGTGAGAAGTGCCTTGTCGCAGACAGACGCCACAGCCCAGAGTGAACCGGGTTCGGAGCCGTCTTCCGAGCGCGATTCTGCGCGTCTGAAATGGACCATTGCTGCCATCATCCTGCTGATGGCGGGGGCACTTGGCCTGAAAGCCTGGGATGAGCGCCAGACCGCTGATCAGGCGTCTCTCAGCCGCCTGCAGGCCGAAGCCCGCGCGATTGCTGCCAGCCTGACCGGACATGCCGATACGGCGGAAATGGCGATCCGCCTGATTGCGGATACGGGCGCGTCACGTTCTGCCGTAGCCCGCGCGACGCCGGGTGTGGATGCGGTTGTCACTCTGACGGACGCGGACGCAGCGCCGGATGGCAGCCGCCTCAAAGAGGCCGCCCGGACGGGCGAGGCCCTGCTGAAAGAAGGCCGCCGCATTGGCCTCAGCGAGCAGGGGGATATTGTTGTCATCAGCGAGACCGGGAAGGGGGCGTCTGTTCTGGCGTTGGCACCTGTCGGCACATGGCTGCCGCCCGTCTCTTCCGCCGGGCGCCTGACCCTGATCGACGGGGCGCAGCGGGCTGGCAACGGCCAGGAAGCGCTGGCACCACCTGGTGCTGAGACCGGGTTTACGTCACTTGGCCGCCTTGACCGCCTGGCGACGGGGTGTGCGCCTGTGGACGGCGCGGGACTGATGCTGTGTACAAGTCGGCAGGCCCCTCTCTTCACCCTGGATGACTTGATCCGGATTCTGATCTTTGGACTTTTGCTGGCTGCACCTGTGCTGGCCATTACCGGCCTGATGACGCGCCTCACCCATCGGGAGGAGGAAGTCATCATGGATGAGGTTCGCGATGATGAAGTGAACCGCATCATGAATATTGTCATGCATGGCGCGCGGGCTGGCTATTGGGAATGGTCGCATGAAAGCAATGCGGTCTACCTCAGTGATGGCGCATCGGAACTGATGGGGATGCGCGGCCATGGCGAGCTAAGCATTGAAGACCTGCTGCAGCAGGTGCACCCCGAGCATCGCGACCGTATTCGTGAAGCCTTCCGGAAGGGACAGGAGATCGGCTGGGTGCAGGCGCATTTCATGACCAGTTTCCACCCCGCGCGCTGGATGGAGCTGCGCGGCAGCGTCACAGAGATCAGTGATGATCACACGCGTGTCTTCGGCGGTATCATTCTGGACATCACGGAAAGGCGGCAGTCGGAAGATCGCGTGAAAGCGGCCGAGCGCCGTCTGCGTGGCGCCATTGAAGGCTTCAACGGCCCGTTTGCCTTGTGGGATCATCGCCGCAGGCTGCTCTACTGGAACCGGGCCTTTGCGCTGGATTTCGGCCTTGAAGGCACGCTGCGCGCAGGCATGGGACACGACACGGTGATGATTGCGCGGGCAGGTGCTCTGAGATCGGAACAGCCGTCTGAAACAGATCCGCAGACGACACTTGTTGCGCTGAATGATGGCCGCTGGCTGAAAATGGTTGAGCGGCCGACAGCTGATGCCGGTCTGATCTCGGTCGGTGTGGATGTGACGGAAAATGTCCGCAATGAAGAAGAGTTGAAGCGCCAGAAAGCGCAGATGCGCAAGACCGCTCTGGAGCTTGAACGCTCTGAAGGGCGGGCGAGTGAATTGTCGCGTAAATATTCCGAAGAGAAGGCCAAGGCAGAGCATGCGGCGCATACCAAGTCCGCCTTCCTGGCGAATATGAGCCACGAGTTGCGCACGCCGCTGAACGCCATCAATGGCTTCTCGGAGATCATCTCGAATGAGTTGTATGGTCCGCTTGGGGACGAACGTTACAAGGGCTATGCGCAGGATATTCTGACATCCGGCCAGCATTTGCTCGACATGATCAACGACATTCTCGACATGGCGAAGATCGAGGCCGGCAAGATGACGATTGATCCGCAGCCCATCGATCCGGTCGATCCGGTGGACGCGGCTGTCCGCATGATCCGTCGCAAGGCAGAAGACAAGGAAATAGAGCTGGTGCTGGATACCCAGCCGCACCTGCCGGAGATCGACGCAGACCACCGTGCGATCCGCCAGATGGTGCTGAATCTTGTTTCAAATGCCATCAAGTTTACCGATGCAGGCGGCAAGATCACCGTCTGTGTCGAACAGCGCGGTCCGGACATCTATGTCGGTGTCACCGATACGGGTATCGGCATTCCGGCGGAAGACCTGCCGCGCCTCGCCACGCCGTTTGAGCAGGTGACCGGCAGCAAGGACCGCAATTATGAGGGCACCGGGCTGGGCCTGGCGCTGACCAAATCTTTTGCAGAAATGCATGGTGGACGGATGATCCTGTCCTCCATTGAAGGCGAGGGCACGACTGTCGCCTTCACGTTGCCGATCAGCGGCCTGCCGGATGATATGGAAGAAGACACCCGCGACGTTGCCTAGGGACGAATATTCCAGGCCGTGATGCAGGTGTCGCCTGCGGCGATCTCCACCTCTCCCCACGCACCGGTTTTCAGTTTGCGATCAAGACTCTCTGGCTTGTTAGTGATGACATCCGGCAGGAAACGGGCGATGCCGTTTGATGTCACAACAAGAATGTTGGCGTCTTCATCCAGCGTCGCGGCGCGGTGCAGGAAAGCCGCCCAGGCAGCCTTCAGGGCTTCCGGGTCCACAAGCCAGCCTTGCGGGGGGATTGCATCCTCGTCCCACGCGGTCAGGGCTGCTTCGCCAAGGCGCGCGAGAACCTTGTCTTCCGGCTGGTTTTCGTCTGGCCCGTAATCGATTTCTGTCAGGAAAGGCAGGATCAGCAGGGCAGGCGACCCGGTCCGCATACCGATCATGGCGCGGGCTGTCGCGCGCGTACGTTGCAGGGGAGAGCAGAAGGCCGCCTGAAAAGAAATGTCCGCGAAGTGCTTTGCCAGAGCGTCTGCCTGGGCTTGCCCGGAAGAGGACAGGGGCAGGTCTGTCCGCCCACCGACGCGCGTGACGGTATCGCCTTTGTCAAATGTGTTTCCGTGGCGGACGACATAGATGCGGGTCATGCCTATGCCTCCAGCGGGTCGCCATGCTCAGCGATAAGGCGTTCGGCCAGGGCGACATCTTCCGGGGCGTCAATGCCCGGTATGGCGATGCGGTCCGGCTCCACCTCGACACATTGGATGCTCATCCCGTTCTCCAGGAAGCGCAGCTGCTCCAGGCCTTCGAGCTGTTCATAATGCCCTTCCGGCAGGCTGACATATTTGCGCAAGGCAGGCAGGCGGTAAGCATACAAACCAATATGCCGGCAGACTGGGGAGAGAGGACCTTTCTCCCGCAGTGCCGCTTCCTTGCGGATGGCCGGGATCAGATTCTTTGAGAACCATAGCGCGCGACCCTTGCTGTCATGGGCCAGGGTGGTGCCGGAGAAGGGTGTCGTTTTCTTGTGTTCCCGAAAATCATCCAGCGCTTGCCAGCTGAGGCGCACATAGGGCGTCGCGGCATCGGCGCCGGAGTCTGCCGCCGCTTTCGCGACAGCCACGACATGGTCTGGGGGTGTGAACGGGGAATCGCCCTGCAAATTCACGATGACTTCCGGTGTCATGCCGAGTGCATCGACTGCGGCCAGCGCGCGGTCTGTGCCCGAGGGAACATCAGGATGGGTCATGACAGCCTGAATGCCCAGCTCCCGGCAATGGCTGGCGATACGCTCATCATCGGTTGCGACAACACTTGTTGCGTTTTCCAGCGCTTTGGTAGCTCGGGCGGCCATGGCGGCCACGCGGCTGACCATGGTGCGGCCGGCGATTTCAACAAGCGGCTTGCCCGGAAAGCGGGTCGAGCCATAGCGGGCGGGAACGACAATCAGGGTCTTCATGGGCGCCGTGTTACATGCTTTGCGAGCGGTTGCCTACGTCATCCCGCATGTCCTGCATCAGGCCAATGATAGGCGCGACCCATTCGAGCGCTTCCTCGCTGACGCCTTCCTCGCGCAGGAAGCCTGTCAGGGCCGGCACGAATTCCTCGCTGCTGCCACATTCCTGGACTGCCTGTTCCAGTTCCGGCAGGACGATGGTCTGAAAGCTGTCGGCAAAACGCTGAAGATCATCGGCGCGCGACATCAGCTGCAGCGTTGCAAATGTGTTGAGGTCTCCCTCGGCATTGGTCAGGCGGCGCAGATCGTTGATGATAGTGCGGTTTTCAGAGGCAAACTTCCGCAGGATGCGGTCTGTCTTGTAGTCCACCCATTCCTGCGTGCACGGCTTGGGCGTGGTGGCGCAGCCTGCAAGCGGCACGACGGATATGGCCAGAATAACAAACAGGCGTTTCATGCGGTATCTCCAGGCTGAACCAGACCGCTCCACCCTAGCGGGGCGCGGTGCAGGCGCAAAGCATTCCTGTACAATCGCATGAAAAAGGCCCCGGCGCATTTTCTGCGCCGGGGCCGACATCCAACGGGCGTTCCGTGCAACACCCGATGGGGGATCAGTCTTCCGTTTTGCTGGTAGAAGAGTGGCTGGTTGTTATTTCCCATTTGGACTTGCTTTTGCTCTCGGCTTTCTTGCGGAAGGTTTCCTTCTCTTTTTCATCCAGCTTCGGGTTGGACATCACTGCGTTCAGCGTGCTGCTGGCTTTGAGTGCCTCGGGGCCACCTTTGACGCAGGCGATCTTCACCTTGACCGGTTTGCCGTCATGCGCCTTGCCGCCCACTTTTTCCATGATGCGGGTTTCGCCGTCTGAAAGTTTGGCATCCTTGCATTCCTCGATAAGGTCCGTCAGGGCAAGGTGTGTGCCTTCGACACTGGCGCTCAGCTTATCGCTATATTCGGTGTCGATGCGCGTCTCCAGTTCAGCGGCATGGGCCTGGATGCGGGCTTCGATTTCTTTAATCCGGGGTTCCATGCGCGCCACCCAGACCTGAGTTTTTTCTTCGGCGCGGGCAGCGACCGCTTCGGCCTGGGCGGACATGGCTTCAGCGCGCACTTCCCATTCCCGGGCCTGTTCCTCGATGCGCTTGGCCCATGCTTCCCACTCTTCATCCGTCTTCGGCATGTTTTCTTCAGTGAAGTTGAAGGCAAACTCCATCTTCTGGTTCAGCTCTTCATCAAAGCCTTCAAAGTCAAACTCCATTTCGGGCATGTCGGCGAGCAGTTCGTCCAATTGAGCAGTCTCTGCATCAATCTTCAGCGTCAGAGTCTTGATCTCTTCATCAAGGCCCGGGGGCAGGCCGTGGCCGTCCATTGGGTCCCGTAGGAGAACGACCTGGCGGTCTTCGACCTTCTCGCCGTTGATATAGACCGTTCCGGATTCCAGCATCAGGCTTTCGGATGTGCTCTCTCCTGCCAGTTCTGCCGTTTTTTCTTCGGCGGTTGCTGTCGTACAGGCCGTAACTACAAGCGCGGCGCTTCCAAGGATGCCAGCCAGGCCGGCGCCCATCAGGCGGCGGGAGCGGGACGGAGTTGGATTGGTCATTCTGATCATTCTTTCTTTCAAAGCGTGGGTCAGGGGCAGGCTGGCTGCTGCAGTTAGACGTTCAGGCAATGTGATCTGCACGGCCTTGAGAAGGGTTTGTCCGTAGGCGTGGGGTGTTGCGGCGCCCGAATTCAGCACGTCGCTGTCGCAAGCGGCTTCCTGGTCTGTGCGGAAGGCACGCCGGGCATAGTAGGCAAGCGGATTGAACCACAGGCAGGCAACAACAATTTCCGACACCTGAAGGGCCCACAGATCCGCGCGTTTGACGTGGGTCAGCTCGTGCGCCAGGGCAGCGCGTTGCTGGACGAGGGTATAGTCCTGTTCGAACCAGGCGGGCAGCAGAACGGTCGGGCGCAGCAGGCCGGACACCAGTGGACCGGAAGAAATGAAGCTGGTCGCAATTTGCGGCATCCGCTTCAGGCCCACCTGACGGGCGACATCCTCTGCCAGGGCCTGCAGGGCAGGAGAAGCTGGTTGTTCTTCGCGGCGCAGCGTCTGCATGAAGCTGTGATGAGCAAGCCAGCTGCGGGTCATCATATAGATAGCCCCACCAGCCCATAGAGCTAGGACAAAGGTCCAGAAGGCACCATCCGACAGGAAGCCCATCAAATCGGCAAGGCCGATTGATCCGCTGTCTGTTGAATGGACCACCACGCTTGTTGACATGGTCTCTGGGACTGGTGGGGCCGGGACCACCTGGAAGGTAATGCCATTGGGCTCAGGTGAATGAACAATGGCGGGGGCGTCACCAGGTGTTCCCGTCATTGCCGGGCTGGACGCAGGAGAGATCCCCTGAAGACCCGGCAAAGACACTGGGGATGAGATGGGGGGCAGGATCAGCCGGATGACGGGAATGGCCCACAAGGCGTAGGCGACACTCGCTCCGAACTGACGCGCGATGAACTGCCGGCTGGCAAGAACCAGCGCGAAGAGCACAGATACGGCGATGACTGTCTGGATGGCATAGGCCGTGTCGAAGGTGTTCAGTGCGGTGATCATTTCCTCAACTCCCCCAGAAGCTTTTCAAGTTCGGCAATGTCATCGGCGGTCAGGCCATTTGTATCTGCAAGATGCGCGACAAGCGGCGCAGCCCGGCCGGAGAAGACCCGGTCAACAAACTGGCGTGCGGCGCTGGCCTTGTAAGATCCCTCTTCAATGAGCGGGTAATAAAGGTAGCGTCGGCCATCCTCTTTGGTGCGCAAGGCGCCTTTCTCAACAAGACGGGCCAGCAGGGTTTTCACCGTCCGGCTGGTCCAGTCTTTCTCGTCTCCGAGGGCGTCGTGGACATCCGTGGCCGCCAGACCAGGCTTCTCCCACAGCACACTCATCACATCGAGTTCAGCAGCAGATATTTTCATCGTGTAGATCCCCTCTCTGGACTACATGTGTAGTCGATACACATGACTACAGGCGTGGTCAATGGGATTCTTGTGACAAGATCGTAAGGTTTATTGCGATGCACATTGTATGCCGAGGTGGCTTCAAAAGGGGGGCGCCGTCGAGTACGGTCATCTGACTCGCCGTATTCACGGCGGTTCCGGGAGGTTGGTCATGAAGCGTGTCATTCTCGTCGCGGCCTGTCTGGCTATGATGCCAGCAGGGTGCGCGACCACTGGCAGTACGGGAGATTTTGGACGCGTTCTGGGCGATGTGCTGGGCCGGCCTTCAAGTCAGGGGGCGCTCACCCAGGCGGAAATCGATGCCGGACTGCGTGAGGCGCTGACGGTCGGGACCAATCAGGTGGCCCAGCAATTGGGACGGACGAATGGCTATTTTGGTGATCCGAAAGTGCGTATCCCGCTGCCCAAAACCTATCGCGAAGTTCAGTCCTCTCTCGCAAGGATCGGTGCGAGTGGGCCGCTCGACGATCTGGAGTTGCGCATGAACCGGGCTGCCGAGGCGGCTGTGCCGGAAGGCAAGGCGCTGATCCTGGGCGCCATACGTCAGATGACCATTCAGGACGCCGTGCAGATATTGAAAGGCGGGGACACCGCCGCGACAGACTATCTCCGCGCCAAGACAGAGGCGCAATTGCGTGCGGCGTTTACACCTTATGTGAGAACGTCCCTTGCAGAAGCAGGCGCTTTCACGTCACTTGAACAGGTGGCCTCGAATTATGGTGTGGGAGGTGTCACCTCATCCCTTCAGGGGGAGCTGACCGATCATGCTGTAACTCTGGGGCTCGACGGCATGTTTTATTATGTGGCGCAGGAGGAGAAGAAGATTCGCGAGAATCCGCTTGCCAGAACGACTGACCTGCTGCGCCGTGTTTTCGGGGCTAATAGCTGATGCGGCGTTTTCGGCACGAATCCACAACGGGCGGCGAAATGGCCGGCATTGAATTTGGTGATCCCATCAAACCCTTCAGTGCGGTCTGGCTGCACGCCACCGGCTTTAACGGCATGACCTATCAGTCCCTGCTGGCACCTCTTGGCCTGCGCCAGCGTGTGGCAGCGCTGGATATGCGCGGCCATGGCCGCTCCACTCTGCCAGCCAAACCGAGCCGGATGAAATCCTGGAAGCGTCACCGTGACGATGTGATCGAATGGCTGGAAAAGGAAGCGCCGCATGGTGTGATCCTTGGCGGGCATTCCATGGGCGGCTGTGTGGCCCTGATGGTGGCCGGCAAGCGCCCGGACCTAGTGAAAGGGCTCGTGCTGGTCGACCCGGTCATCATGGCGAAGGATGTCTATTTCTGGCAGCATGTGCTGGCGCCGGTCTCCTTCCTGTTGTCCATGCGCGGTAATCACATGTCGCGCCGGGCGAAGAAGCGGCGGGCAGAGTTTGGCTCTTTTCGTGAGGCGCTGGAATCTTATACTGGCCGCGGCGCGTTCGAGACGTGGCGGGAGCCCTTCCTGGCGGATTACCTGCTGGATGGACTGGAGCGCACGGATGAGAAACCTGCCGACAGTGACGAGCAGACCTGGCGTTTGCTGTGCGATCCGAAATGGGAAGCGGCCACTTTTGCCGCTCAGCGCAATCGTCCCTGGAGCGCGCTGCGCCGCGTGAAGAAACATAAAATCCCGATGACCATACTGCGGCCTACACGCAATTCGGTCATCAGCGACAAGGTGCGGGCGCGTTTGATCATGGCCTATCCGGCGATGATGATGAAAGCAGTGAGGGGCACGACACACTTCCTGCCCATGGAAGCGCCCTATGAAGTGCGCGACCAGCTGTCGGCCTTCCTAGCGCGGCTGGTTGAACGGTTCACGCTGGAAGAAGACGCCTTTGTGGAGCGTTCTCTCAAAGTGCGTCGGCGCAGGACGGGCTGACACGCTTTCTGCCTTTAGAAAAGCTGATTGGTGCCCTTCAAACAGACTGGATATGATCCCCGGTCTGATGAAGTGGAGCCTGGCTATATGCTTGCCGATTTTCTGGCCCTGCCAGGTGTAGAGATCACGATTGTTCTTTCGCTGGTGGCGATTGTGTTCTTCGGATTCATTCGGGAAACCTTGCCGGCGGACGTAGTCGCCCTGCTAGCCATGGGCGTCTTGCTGTTGACCGGCATTCTCTCGGTTCCGGAAACCCTGTCTGTCTTTTCCAATTCGGCGCCGATCACGATTGCGGCCATGTTTGTCCTGTCGGCGGCTTTGGAGCGGACCGGTGTCATTGATGTGGCCGGTCGGATGGTGTCGCGCGGCGTGGCCGGGAAATCTCCCTTGCTGGCGCTGCTGGCGATGATGCTGGGCGTGATGGTCATGTCCGCCTTCATGAACAACACGCCGATTGTCGTGGTTCTCATCCCCGTCGTGATCCAGCTGTCGCGGACCCTCGGTATGGCGGCATCACGACTTTTGATCCCCTTGTCCTTTGCCTCCATATTTGGCGGTACGACGACGTTGATTGGTACGTCCACAAATATTCTGGTTGATGGTGTCGCGCAGGATCTGGGGCTCAAGGCCTTCGGTGTTTTCGAAATCACCGGCGCGGGAATTCTGCTTGCCATGGTTGGCGCCACCTATCTGGCAATCACCAGCCCATTCCTGCTGCCCAGCCGGGAGACGTTGGTGGATTTGCTGCCCAATGCGAAGCAGCGGCGCTTCATTGCGCAGATCCTGATCCCTATCGAATCTGTCCTGATCGGGCGAACGATTGCCGAGACAGGTTTCAAGCCTGAAAAGGGGTTCAAGGTGATCGACGTGTTTCGGGACGGCCTGTCGCTTCGGGCGGAGCTGGGGCAGGTCGTGCTGAGGGCAGGGGACCGGATCGTGCTGAGGTCTCCGGTCGCGGAAATGCTGACGCTGAAGGAGACGGGCCATGTCGCCATTGGCTCTGCCGCGAGTGATGTACGCCCGGCCTTTGAGCCGATCCAGACCAGTGAGACAGTCATCATGGAAGGTGTGATCGGCCCGCACTCGCGTATGATCGGACGGCCTCTCGGGGGGCTTGGCCTCGCTCGGCTGTATGGTGTCTATGTGCTGGCCATCCATCGCCGCGGGGAGAATATTACCGATACGGACAAGATCCATTTCGATGTCGGCGACACGGTTCTGCTTGAGGGCCCGGCACGCGGTATGCGCCAATTGTTCGATGATGGCGTTCTGAACAATCTTACCGAGACGACCGAACGGGCCATTCGCCGGGGCAAGGCACCGATTGCCATCATTGCCGTGCTGGCCGTGATGAGCATTGCCGCGCTGGGTGTCCTCCCGATTGCGGCCCTGGCGATTATTGCTGCGACCGCTGTTGTGGCGCTGGGGTGCCTGGACCATCAGGAGGCCTATCGCTCCATCCGCTGGGACATCCTGATGCTGATCTTCGGCATGCTGGCCCTGGGGCAGGCGATGAACACATCCGGCGCGGCGGAGCTGGTTGTGGGCCATCTGGCCGGGCTGACCGAAGGCTTTGGCCCGCTGGCCGTTCTGGCGGTGCTCTATCTCGTCACATCCTTCCTGACAGAGATCATGAGCAATAATGCGGCGGCCATCCTGCTGACGCCCATCGCCGTGGGCCTTGCGACACAGCTGGGGATCGACCCGCGCCCTTTCGTGGTGGCCGTGATGTTTGCGGCGAGCGCCAGTTTCGCCACACCTATCGGCTATCAGACCAATACGCTGGTCTACAGCGCGGGCGGCTATAAATTCTCTGACTTCCTGAAGATCGGTGTGCCGCTCAACCTTGTCATGTTCGCGGCGTCCATGATCATCATTCCGATGTTCTGGCCGCTTGGCTGAGGCCTACCAGAGCGGCCGTTCCGGAGAAGCGCTGCCCGCCAGCTTTTGCATCAGGCGGGAAAGCTCGGCCTGTTCCTCGCTGGTCAGGGGGGCCATCAGCTTGCGTTCGGCTTCCAGAGCAATGGGCACGATCATCTCGTAAATGTCCTGGCCTGCAGGGGTAAGGAAAAGCTGCGACCGACGACCGTCAGATTCGGATGTCTTGCGCTCCAGATAGCCCAGTTCGATCAGACCCGCGACGGCGCGGCTGACGGCAACCTTGTCCATGGCGGTTCGCTGCCCAATATCCGTGGCGCTGATGCCGGGCGTATCACCTGTGACGGCCATGACGCGCCATTGCCAGATCGTCAGGCCGAACTCCCGATCATACAGATTCGCGATGCCCCGCGACACCGTGTTGGACAGGACGGACAACCTGTAAGGCAGGAATTCGCGAAGGCGGAGCCGGTTCTTTTTCACTTCATCTGACATGTGTCCGCTTGTTTCAGGCTTGAAGTCTGCTTGTCAATTAGTTACATATGAAACTAATAGAGCAACCCAACCTCAAATCTTGTCAGGAGTGCGCCATGGCAGACCTTTTCGAGAACCCAGCCGGCCTTGATGGCTTCGAATTCATTGAGTTTTCCGCCCCTGAAAAAGGGCATCTGGAAAAAGTGTTTGAAACCATCGGCTTCACCAGGGTCGCCCGTCACCGCACCAAGGATGTCGAACTGTGGCGTCAGGGCGGGATCAATTTCATCACCAATTACGAGCCGAAATCCGCCGCATGGTATTTTGCGCGCGAGCATGGCCCGGCAGCCTGCGGTATGGGCTTCCGCGTGCGTGATGCCCGCCAAGCCTATGAGCATTTGCTGGAGCAGGGCGGCGAGCCTGTGCATGTGAATACGGGCCCCAGCGAACTGCACATTCCCGGCATTCGTGGCATCGGCAATTCGATCATCTATCTGATCGACCGCTATGGCGACGATCTGGATATTTATGACATCGACTTTGAATACCTGCCGGGCGTTGACCGCAATCCGGAAGGGGCCGGATTCCAACTGGTCGACCATCTGACGCACAATGTCTATGGCGGCCGCATGAAGTATTGGGCGGACTTCTACGAGAAGCTCTTCAATTTCCGCGAAATCCGCTATTTCGACATTAAGGGTGAATATACCGGCCTGACCTCCAAGGCGCTGACGGCGCCGGACGGCAAGATCCGCATTCCGCTGAATGAAGAAGGCGAGGGCGGCAAGGGCCAGATCGAGGAATTCCTGCGCGAATTCAACGGCGAAGGCATCCAGCACATCGCGCTGATCTGTGATGACCTGGTCGCGGCCTGGGACAAGCTGAAAGAGATGGGCGTGCCGTTCATGACGCCGCCGCCGGACACCTATTACGAGATGCTGGAAGAGCGCCTGCCGGGCCACGGCCGCGATGTGGCCGCCCTGAAAGAGCGCGGTATCCTGCTGGACGGCACCACGGAAGAGGGTGATGCCCGCCTTCTGTTGCAGATCTTTGCCGAAACGCAGATTGGCCCGGTCTTCTTCGAATTCATCCAGCGCGTGGGTGATTATCGCCAAGGCTTCGGCGAGGGCAATTTCAAGGCCTTGTTCGAAAGCATGGAACGTGACCAAATCAAGCGCGGAGCACTCAAGGTATCGGAGGACGCGTAATGACGGCCCCAGCCCCGCTGAAAGGCATTCACCACGTTGCCTATCGCTGCAAGGATGCGAAGGAGACGGTTCAGTTCTATCGCGATGTGCTGGGCATGGATTTCCAGCTCGCCATCGCGGAGGACAATGTGCCCTCTACCGGAGAGCATGATCCGTACATGCATGTTTTCCTGGATGCAGGAAATGGCAATGTGCTGGCCTTCTTCGAACTGCCGACCCAGCCGGATATGGACCGTGACCGGAACACACCGCAATGGGTGCAGCATATCGCGTTCCGTGTCGGCTCGCTGGATGAGCTGCTGGCGACCAAGACTCATCTTGAGGACATGGGGCTCGATGTGCTCGGGCCCACGCATCACGGCATCTTCAAGTCGATCTACTTCTTTGATCCCAATGGCCATCGCATCGAACTGGCCGCAGACATTGGCACGCCGGAACAGATGGCACAGCTGAAAGATGTCGCAGACCCGATGATCGAAGAGTGGAGCCAGACCAAGAAAGCCCCGCGCCATGCTGCGTGGCTGCACGAAAAAATCGCTGAAGAAAGCTGACGCATGGATGAATCAAAGGCGAATACGCCTATCTCCGCCTACATCGAATCGTTGAGCAAGGCTGGCGCTGGTGTCGTCGCCTATCTGCGAGAAGGTAGCTCGGCGCCAGGTGAGACCTTTGAAACGAAGGTCAAAGGTTTGATGTTGCCCGACGAAGTGAAATGGTTATGGCGTACGTTCGATGGTATGAATTCAGAAGACACCACACTGGATCAGTTGTGGCTGGAGGGCTGCTTTTACTTCTTCTCCGAGGCTGAAGCGCTTGATGATTTCATGATCACGCAACGCCTCTGGGAAGAAGACGAAGCTTTCAAAGACTACTGGCCACAAGGCTTCTTTCCAATAGCGACGCCGGGTGATGGATCGCGGATGCTGGTCGACTGTAGTCCGCAGTCAGAGACATTCGGCGCCGTGTTCGAGTTGCTTCATGGGGTCGGCGTATCAGCGCTTGCACCGAGCCTGTTCGACTATTTCACACTAGCGCGAAAATGGCTTGAAGAGAATGCTATCTGGATTGACGAAGACGGAAATGTCGATCGGGATTTCGACCGTTCGGATGATATTCAACAACAAATGTTTCCGGATGCGATGTATTAAGATCGTGGACCAGTCACTCCGCATGAATTTTTGAGGAATAAGATGAAACTCGCTACCCTGAAGAATGGCGCCCGTGATGGCCGCCTTGTCGTCGTCTCCAAAGACCTGACCCGCTACACAGATGCGGCGGGAATTGCGCCGACCCTGCAGGCGGCGTTGGACAAATGGGACGTCTACGCCCCGAAGCTGCAACAGCTGGCGGAGCAGGTGGAGCTGGGCTCCGTGCCGACCGCACGCTTTCACGAGCATGATTGCGAAAGCCCGCTGCCGCGTGCCTATCAGTGGGCGGACGGGTCGGCCTATATCAATCACGTCGAACTGGTGCGCAAGGCGCGCGGAGCCGAAGTGCCGGAAAGCTTCTATGATGATCCGCTGATGTACCAAGGCGGCTCCGATGCCTTCCTTGGCCCCCGCGATGCGATTCCGCTGGGCGACACGGCCTGGGGCTGCGACATGGAAGGGGAGATCGCGGTCATCACCGATGATGTGCCGATGGGCGTCAGCGAGGCAGATGCCGCGGGTCATATCAAGCTGGTCATGCTGTGCAATGACGTGTCGCTGCGTGGCCTGATACCGGCGGAACTGGCCAAGGGTTTCGGCTTCTTCCAGTCCAAGCCGCCAAGCGCCTTCACGCCGGTCGCCGTCACGCCGGACGAACTGGGCGATGCCTGGAAGGACAGTCTGGTGCACCTGCCGCTGCATGTGGACTATAATGGCGATGCCTTTGGGCGCGCAGAAGCCGCGCAGGACGCAACGTTCAGCCTGGCACGTCTGGTGGCGCACGCCGCCAAGACGCGTCCGCTCAGCGCGGGCACGGTCATTGGTTCCGGCACGGTTTCCAACAAGGATGCCGATGGTGGGGCAGGCAAGCCCGTGTCGGAAGGTGGGCGGGGCTATTCCTGCATCGCCGAAATCCGCATGATCGAAAAGATTGCCACGGGTGAGTTCAAGACGCCTTTCATGTCCCCCGGCGATACGGTGCGTATTGAAATGCTCGATAAGGCGGGACATTCGATCTTCGGTGCCATTGAACAAACCGTCGAGCAGGTCTAAACCCTGCTGCAGTGCAACATTACCCAAGGGGAGGCCTGCACTTAATGGCGAGCAAAATCTATAAAACAGCCGCAGAGGCTCTGGATGGCCTGTTGTTTGACGGCATGACGATTGCCGCAGGCGGCTTTGGCCTGTGCGGCATACCCGAATTGGCCATCGCGGCTATCCGCGATGCTGGTACGAAAGACCTGACGGTCTATTCCAACAATGCCGGCGTCGACGATTTCGGTCTGGGCGTCCTGTTGCAGACACGGCAAGTGAAGAAGATGTGCTCGTCCTATGTGGGCGAGAATGCCGAGTTCATGCGGCAATATCTCTCCGGTGAGCTTGAACTGGAATTCAACCCGCAGGGCACGCTGGCAGAGCGCATGCGCGCCGGCGGCGCAGGCATTCCGGGCTTCTACACCAAGACCGGCGTCGGCACGCTGGTCGCTGAGGGCAAGGAGCACAAGGATTTCAACGGCGAGACTTATATCCTGGAAGAGGGGATCTTCGCGGACCTCGCCATTGTGAAGGCATGGAAGGCGGACACGACCGGCAATGCGATCTTCCGCAAGACGGCGCGCAACTTCAACCTGCCCGCCGCGACCTGCGGCAAGGTTTGCGTCATGGAAGTGGAAGAAATTGTCGAGCCGGGCGAACTGGACCCCGACGCCATCCACCTGCCGGGCATCTATGTGCACCGTCTGGTACAGGGCGAATTCGAAAAACGCATCGAACAGCGGACCGTCCGCAAGAAGGAGAGCGCCTGATGCCTTGGGATCGTGACCAAATGGCCGCCCGCGCGGCGCAGGAACTTGAAGACGGGATGTATGTGAACCTCGGCATCGGGATTCCGACGCTGGTAGCAAACCATATTCCGGAGGGCGTGAATGTTACGCTGCAATCGGAAAACGGCATGCTGGGCATGGGCCCGTTCCCCTATGAAGGCGAAGAAGACCCGGATCTGATCAATGCCGGCAAGCAGACGATCACCGAACTTCCGCAATCTGTCTATTTCGACAGCGCAACCAGTTTCGGCATGATCCGCGGTGGCAAGATCGCCATGGCTATTCTCGGTGCGATGGAAGTGGCCGAGAATGGAGACCTCGCCAACTGGATGATTCCGGGAAAGCTGGTGAAGGGCATGGGCGGCGCGATGGATCTGGTGGCCGGTGTTGGCCGCGTTGTGGTCGTGACTGATCACGCCAACAAGAAGGGCGAGTCCAAGGTTCTGAAGGAATGCACCCTGCCGCTGACCGGCACAGGCGTGATTGACCGGATCATTACGGATCTCTGCGTTATGGATGTCGTCGAAGGCGGTCTCAAAGTGATTGAGCTGGCGCCCGGCGTGACGATGGACGAAGTGAAATCCAAGACAGAGGCTACGCTGGTCGAGTAGGGATCAGTCTATAGGCGATGCGAGCGTTTTAAGCGTGTCGCCTGCCAGCTTCGGCACAATGCGGTAGCGGGCCATTACAAAACAGTACACGGCAAATCCACACAGGCCTGCGCCTGCTAGGGCCAACAATGTGCGCCCAAAGGGCTGGGTTTCCAGTATCTGTAAAGCTTCCCCCAGTCCGGCGGCTTTGTCAGCATCGGCGGATATGCCTGCCCACAGGATCAGGCCGCCAACGATCAGCAGCACAAAGCCATGCGCGGCGAGGCCAAAGCGGACCGCTGGCTCCAGCATTTCGGCCATATCGGTACGGATAATGTCCTTTCGGTGTGCGGCGGACCAGGATTTATAGAAAAGATAGATCGCGACAGACAGGGTCGTGATGCCTGCGGCGATGACCACAAGGCGGCCTATGGGGTGTTGCATCAGCGTCGCGCTCCAATTCTCTGCGCCGCTTCCCCCGCCGCCTGTGTCTTTTGAGCCCTTGATCAGGATAAGGATGGCCGAAACGCCAAGTGCGGCATGGGTGAGGCCAGACATGATTTGCCCGAGGCGGTTCGCATACCCCTCCGCATCATCGCCCTCATCCTCAAGGTCCATCACGCCATCTACCAGGCGCCACAGCGTGTAGGAAAACAGGCCTGCTGCCGTAATGGCGAGCAGTATGACCCCGAAAGGCTGGCGGATCATAAACTCAAGTGCTCCGGAGGTCCCCTCCGCCTCACCGCCATTGATGGCCGCAAACAAGGCAATACCGCCGACAATCAAATAGACAACCCCGCGCGCGCCATACCCTGCACGCATCAGCCATTCGAGGGCGGTGTTGGCCGTGTGCTTCATGTCCTGCCTTTCAAGGGTGTGACAAAACAATCCGCAGAGCGGTTATAGGTTCCAAAACATGCCGCTGGCGGTTGCGATAGGGGGGGCAAATGCCTAATGTCCGCCGCGTTCCTCCACTCCAGAAACGGATCGCACACATGTCTCAATTTTCCACTCTTTCGGCCTTGCCACCAGACGCTTTGCTGGGCCTGATGGCCGCCTATCGTGAAGATCCACGCGATGAGAAGTTTGATCTCGGTGTGGGGGTCTACAGGAACGAAGCTGGCCAGACGCCTGTCATGTCCGCAGTGGCAAAGGCAGAGGAGAGGATCCTGAAAGCCCAGACGACCAAAGTGTATGAAGGCCCGCGCGGGAATACGGACTATTGCGCCGCCATCGAGAATTTTGTGTTCGGTGAAGGCTCCGCCGCCATCAAGGAAGGCCGTACCCTGTCATTCACCGCGCCGGGCGGCTGCGGTGCGCTGTTCCTGGGAACGGGCCTGATGAAACGTATGGGTGTAAAGAAGGTCTGGGTTTCCAACCCGACCTGGCCAAACCATCCGAACGTTGTGAAGTTCACGGGCCTGGATGTGGCTGAGTATGCCTACGCCGATCCGGAAACCGGGGAGCTGGACCTTGATGCCATGCTCGCAGACATCGCCAAGGCAGAGCGCGGTGACGGCCTGATCATTCAGGGGCCCTGCCACAACCCGACCGGCATCGACTTGAGCGTTGACGACTGGCGCAAGGTGGGCGCGCTGGTGAAGGAACGCGGCCTGATTGCCATGCTGGATGTTGCCTATCACGGCTTTGCCAATGGCCTGGATGAGGATGTTGCCGGCGTGCGCGCCTTCATCGAGACGGCAGGGGAGGCGCTGATCTCTTATTCCTGCTCCAAGAATTTTGGCCTCTATCGCGAACGCGCAGGATGTTTCCTGGCCATCGGGGACTCCGCTGAAGGTATTGCTGCGGCCACGACGCATGTCGCCTCTCTGGCGCGGGCCAGCTATTCCATGCCGCCAGCGCATGGCGCCGCTATCGTTGCGACCATTCTTGGGGATGCAGAGCTGCGCGCAGAATGGGAGGCCGAACTTACCCAGATGCGTGAACGGATGATCTCGCTGCGCAAATCCCTGGCTGAGCAACTGGTCAGCAAGACAGGCTCCAATCGTCTGGGAGCCGTAGCGCATCAGAACGGCATGTTCAGCCAGTTGCCGCTGTCAAAGGATGCGATCACGGCCATGCGCGAAAAGAGCGGTCTCTACATGCCGAATTCCGGCCGCATCAATATTGCGGGTCTTAGCACGAAAGATATCCCTGCTATTGCAGAGATCATCGCCAAGGACGCCTAAACCGCCAATCCTGGAGGAGCGATCTTTGTCAGCTCCTCCACCATTTCCGGCGGGGCTGGGATCGCCTTGCGGGCATCCAGATCCAGCGTAATGGCGGTTGCCTGCATCGTCGCCCAAGGCTTGCCTGTGGCCGGGTCCATCATCCAGTGGATCAGAGCGTGTGTCTTTCCATTTGCTCCGCCAAAGGAGGAATAGATCTCATAGAGGTCTCCCGCCATCGGCATCGCGTGATAGCGGATGCGGTATTCCAGAACAGCTGCGCCCATGCGGCGGTCTCCGGCCGATTCCGCCACGCGTTTGCGCCAGTCGAATAGAAGGTTCGGCACGGAGTCAGATGTGCGCCCGATCATCCAGTAGGGATACATCCGCCCATGGACGTCCAGATGCTGGGGCGGCACAGCGCCTCTACCGATCATGGGCGCTCCGCAGGACTTGACCCGATCCAGCGTGATCTCTTCCACAGGCAGGCCGGGATGTGACAGATCGACAGAGCGCGGAGCAGATTCTTCCGGCGCCGTATCCATATACTCGCTGAAGGCTTCGCGGGTGCGGCTGCTCCAGGCAAAAGGTTCGCGGGCTGTGGCGTCCACATGCGCAACGCGGGTACGCATGGCGGCGGCGAGCGCCCCGTCGGAGTGGCGCAGCTCCTGATAAACCAGGGCATCAGTTTCACCGGTATCCAGCAGGCAGCCCTTCATGCTGAGCGGGCGGCCCGGCAGCACTTCGCGGATGAAGCGGATATGCTGGTCAACCGGAATGATTGTGGAGGGCGAATCCTTGCGGAAGGCGTGCGCCATGTTCAGGTTCACCGCAAATGCGGCCAGGCCTTCCATCTGTTTTTCCAGATAGACCCGCACATTCATGTGGCCCATCTCGTCGCAATCCCATTGATTGCAGCTACCCATCCATAAAGTGATCACGCGGCGCAGTCCCGGCAAATGCCGCGCACTTCAACGACGGCACGGTTCATGTGAAAGCCCGCCGCATCCGTTTCGGCGCGCAGGGCTTCGCTTGTGGCAGTGGCATGCAGCTCTTCAGCGGCATTGCATTTGTCGCAGATCAGGAAGACGGCCGAATGACTGTGGCTGGCATGGCCGCAGGCAACATAGGCGTTCAGGCTCTCGATCTTGTGGGCAAGCCCTGTATCCTGCAGGAAATCCAGAGCGCGATAGATGGTCGGCGGCTTTGCCGAACCTTCCCCGTCCAGATTCGCCAGCAGGTCATACGCCTTGGCCGGTTCTTCGCTTTCCAACAGCAGACGCAACACCTTGCGGCGAATGCGAGTCATGCGCTGGCCTTGGCGTGCCACAAGGGCTTCGGCCTCCAGCAGGAATGCGTCCACATCCTGCGGGCTGCAGGGCGTATTGGCATGAATATCTTCGTGCGCGTGGGTCATGTCCCCAATGTCGTGCGTTTTGCGCCGGATGTGAAGACCTGTCCCCAACTTTACAGCTGAGGCCTCTAGACGGCCTCTGCAAATCAGCTGAGATTCTCCAACAAAGCGAAGAAAACAAGGGTAGAGCCATGGGAATGTCTGAGCGTGAAGGTCTGGAATTGTGGCGTCGCGCTGTAACGGCGTCCGTACGCTCTGACGCGCCAGACCTGACAGCCCGCCAGCAAGCCATCCTGATGACCATAGCGCTGACACCCGGCCCGCATACGGTGCGGGGGCTGGCTGAGCATCTGAATATTGCTAAGCCGGCTGTGACGCGCGCCCTGGATGCCCTGTCGCGCCTGGATTTCATTCGCCGCATCAAGGATGACAGCGATCTGCGCAATATCTTCATTGAGCGCACACCCGCCGGAATGAGCTATCTGCGGACCTTTTCCGGCCTTGTTCTTGCCGCAGCTTCCGGCAAGGATGACTCTGAACTGGCGCCGAAAAAGGCAGGTGGAAACTCGACCGCCGCTGCCTAAAGGTGCCGCAAGGCGAGGCTCGGCATGCCGGAATTTGATGACAAGAGACTGAAGCGCCCTGAGGGCGAGCCTGAGATATGTCAGGTGATTGCGGCTGCGCTGGGCTTGTATGAAACGCCTGATCCGGACGCCCGCTTGGCCACGCAGGCCCTGCATGGCGAGATTGTCGACGTCTATGAGCGTCAGGGCGGTTTTGCACGCGTTCAGTGCCGACGGGACCGCTATGTTGGCTGGGCGCTTGTGGAGGGCCTCTCCGAGACCGTGTTTGAGCCCTCGCACAAGATACGCTCGCGTCTGGCGCATGCCTATTCCGAGCCGGATTTGAAGTCCGCGCCGAGCATCCTGCTCAGTCTCGGCGCGCGCCTGGCCGTCAGCGGACAGGAAGGGGACTGGCTTCATGCCGATCGCGCCGGATGGGTACACAAGCGGCATGTGGCTGAATTGGTCGAGCTGGAGAGCGATCCGGCTGCTATTGCAGAGCGTTTCCTTGGCGCGCCCTATCTCTGGGGCGCGCGGCAGAGTGTCGGGATCGATTGTACTGGCCTTATGCAACAGGCCTTCGAGGCTGTGGGCGTCCTGCTGCCGCGTGACAGTGATATGCAATATGCCTGGGCGGGAGACGATATCCCGGACTGGCGACAGGCGGAGGCCTTGCGCCGGGGGGATCTCGTGTTCTGGAAAGGCCATGTCGGCATCATGATGGATGCCGAGCATATGATGCATGCCAATGCCTGGCATATGGCGGTTGCTGTGGAGCCGCTGGACGGCGCGATTACCCGTATCGCAAACTATTACGCCGAGCCCATAGGGGCTCGGCGTATAGATGTTTCGTCTGAAAGAGGGGCGGAACCGGCCTGGATGGCCTGACCCCGCGCCGTCAGGCTTACTCGCCTTCTTCTTCCGTCAGTGTCGGGGCTTCTTCCTCGAACGTGTCTTCAGCAGACTCCATGGCAGAGTTAGCTTCTTCTTCGTTGATCGCATCAGCAGCGTCGTCAGCAATGGTTACCGTTTCGCCGACATCGCCATCATTCACGCCTGTTCCGTCAACAGAATCCACGGTTTCGACCTCACCTGTTGCCAGAGTTGGATTTTCCATGGCTTCAATGCCACCTTCCGGAAGTTCCGCATCTACAGCTTCGCTGTCGTCCCCTTCTTCAGCAGCCGGCAGCGGCTCAGGGAAGGGCGGCGGGTTTTCCGTGTTGGAAGCCAGGTAGGCAATCACGTTGATACGATCAGCATCGCGGCGCAGGCCGGCAAAGGACATTGACGTACCACGTGCATAGGAACTTGGATTGGTTAGCCACTCATTGAGGTTTTCATAGGTCCATGTGCCATCCATGCCGGAAAGTGCGGCGGAATAGTTGAAGCCTGCATGGTGGGCTTTTTCGGCGCCAACCACATTGTGCAGGTTCGGACCGGTACCGTTCGCGCCGCCAGCTTCGATCGTGTGGCAGGTGGTACATTGGCCTTTGAAAGTCCGCTCCCCACGGGAAACGTCTGCATTGGCGAGCAGAAGGCCGAGATCAAAGACCTCTTCCTCTTCACCGCCACTGCCGCCTGCATCGGCAACATCGACGCAGTAGGCGAACTTCGCGCACATCTGCTCCGACATGGAGGTGGCTTCAGCATGTTCTTCACCATGGCCGCCTTCGCTTCCATGGCTGAATACGACATTCGACAGTTCGTGCAGTGCGAACAGGCCGAGGGCGGTGGCCAGCAGCGCACCGAAAATCTTATTGAGACCGAGTTCTCCCATGGGGGTTCTTCCTTCGAATCTGTCTGGTCATAACGTCTTGGCGCGCGCCTTTTGGCACGCTAACGGGTTGCGCACAATATAAACGCTGCGAGATTGAGACGCTTCCCCCTATCGTCGCGGCGATCCGACGCAGACAAAACCACCGAAAGGAGCGCGTCAAATGACGGGCAAGATCGCATATCAGGGCGAACCTGGCGCAAATTCGCACATTGCGTGCAATGAGGCCTATCCGGAACTGGAGCCTCTGCCTTGCCGGACTTTCGAGGATTGTTTTGCATCGGTTGAGCGCGGTGAAGCCGATCTGGCCATGATTCCAGTGGAAAACACGATCGCCGGCCGGGTAGGGGACATTCACTATCTGTTGCCCAGCACACAATTGCAGATTGTCGCAGAGTATTACCTGCCGATTCGCTTTCAGCTGATGGCACTGCCGGGCACGAAGCTGGCGGATGTCAAAAAGGCGCGGTCGCACATCATGGGCCTGGGGCAGTGCCGCAACTTCCTGCGTGAGCATGGTATTGAAGGCGTGACCTCGGCCGATACGGCCGGTGCGGCGCGTGAAGTCGCCGAATTGGGAGATTCCACGCTTGCGGCCATCGCGCCGCGACTGGCTGCGGACGTCTACGGCCTGGAAATCCTTGCTCAAGACATTGAGGATGCGACGCATAATACAACGCGCTTCATCATCATGTCGCGGGAGCAGGCCGAGATCGAAGCGGGCGATGGTCCGGCCAAGACGGCATTTCTCTTTGAAGTGCGCAACATTCCGGCAGCGCTTTACAAAGTACTGGGCGGTTTCGCGACCAATGGCATCAACATGACCAAGCTGGAGAGCTATCTGATTGGCGGGTCATTCGTCTCGACGCAGTTCTATGCAGAGATTGCCGGTCATCCGGACGAGCGCCACGTACAGCTCGCCCTGGAGGAACTGGGATTTTTCTCGCAATCCCTGAAAATCCTGGGTGTGTTCCCGACATCGGAATACGCGCCATTCTAGCAGCGATTCATGGAAGCCTTCAGGGCATCTGCGATGTGATTGGCGAAGAGTTTCGTCTTTCCGCGCAGGCGCCCGGAGGTCCACACGCAATTCACGGGAAGGTTCTCGGTCGTCCAGTCCGGCAGAACGGCCTGCAGACGGCCTTCCGAGACGCAATTGGCGACCAGCCATTTTGGCCCCAGCACGATGCCGAGGCCTGCCTCTGCAGCCTGCACCAGATTATCTCCGCCTGAGGCAATAAAACGGCCCTGCAATTGAACGGCGACGGTTTCCCCGTCTTTTGTCAAATGCCATTCCGGATGACGCGCCTTGCGAAAATGCACGGCGCTATGATTCGACAGGTCTGCGGGCGTTTCAGGCGTGCCCATGCGCTCCAGATAGTCTGGCGAGGCCCACAGCGCCTGGGGGGAGTCTGCCAGTTTGCGCATCATCAGGCGGGAATCGTCCAGATGCCCAAACCGGAAAGCCAGGTCGACGCCTTCCTCGACCAGATCCGTGAAGGAATCGTCCGAGATTACATCGAAGCGAATGCGGGGATACTTGTCTGCGAATTCAGGAATCGCGGGGATGATGATACGGCGCGCGAAGGAATTCGAGCATGAGATGCGCAGTAGACCAACCGGTTCATGCTCCAGCCCGCGCACTTCTGCCTCGGCCTCTTCATAATCGGCGATCAGGTCCACGGCGCGCTTGTAAAAGCGCTCGCCTGCTTCGGTCAGGCTGAGCGCGCGTGTGGTGCGCTGGAACAGTGCGGCGTCCAGTTGCGCTTCGAGATCCTGTATCCGGCGCGAAACGGTTGGCTGCCCCACGCCCAGCGCAACCGCTGCTTTCGAAAAGCTGCCGGATTCCGCCACGCGGACAAACAGGCGCATTGCATCGATCCGGTCCATCTCAGCTCCCGCTTCCAGTTAGGCGCAGTTTAGACGCAGAAAGATGATTCCGCGAGGGGCGTGCTGAAATCATGGGTGGGGAAGGTACTCACGCAAAAGTGGGCCGGGCTCACACGGGTTTGCTTGGCGGGCGAGCCGGGCATGTGAGACAAGACTCCCAAGCTCAAGGGCGGGCCGAAAGATCAGACGAGCCCCTTACCGAATAGCAGAGAGGGACCTGGAATGAAAATACGTGCCATGCTGATTGCGGCCTTGATGGCCTCTGCGCCTGTGTTGACTCTTGCGCCGGCTGCTTCGGCCGAACCGCCGATCTATACAGGCCTGTTTTCTGACACGGCGCTGCAGGGGCACGACCCTGTGGCCTATTTCACGGAAGGCAAGCCCGTGAAGGGATCAGATGATTTTACCGCGGATTATATGGGGGCCAAATTCAAATTCAGCAGCGCAGCACATCGCGATGCCTTCCTGGCCGATCCGGAAAAATACGCGCCTCAATATGGCGGCTATTGCGCATGGGCGATGGCGGATGGAAAGCATGCCAAGGGCGATGCCCGTTTCTGGAAAATTGTCGATGGCAAGCTGTACCTGAACTATAATTCTTCCATCCAGAAGAAATGGGAAGCGGACGAGCCTGGCTTCATTGAGCGTGCTGACCAGGCATGGCGAAGTATTAACAAGTATGGCGCGGCGTCACATTGATTAATTCCTGAGCGGACGAGCCAGCGTCAGTATTGCGCGGGCCTAAGAGGTGTTCTGCCATGATTTTCAAGGCTTTTCAGGTGGAGAGAGCGCGGCATGTTCGGCAAGCCTGTTTCATGCACAGGTAAATGACGTGTCGGAAATCCTGCCACATTTCCTGGATACTCTGTGTGCTGGTTATCCTGAAGATGAAAGCCTTCCGGCTTGCGGACACTCGATGCCGTTTGTCCCCTGCCGGCAAGATGCCCCTGCGCCCTTATGGCGCAGGGGTTTTTCGTCAGCCAGGGGACGATTTCCCGTAAAAGCCGAGTGCAGACTTAAAAGGATGTCATGACGCGCATTTAACTACCGTTCGGCAGAGGCACTGTCCTAGGAGGAGGCTTCCTTCAACTGCCTGAAAGGTGATTTCATGAAGTATATTTATCTCGTTGCAGCCGGGCTGCTCGTTGCGCCAGTCTCTCTGGCTCAGTCTGCGGATGGTAAGGGTTGGTATGGCGGCGTGGGGTATGAATACCTTGTCGTGGACAATGACGCCATCGATGACCGGGAGCTGGATACCCTGTCCATTACGGGTGGCTTGAATTTAAACAAAAGCTTTGGAGCAGAAATTACGGCGGCGACAGGCGTTGGCGATGACAGCGTCGATTATGGAAACTATGCCGCCAAGACGAGCCTCAATCACCGCATTGATGTGATGGGCGTCGCCCATGTGCCAATCGCGGAACGCCTGAACCTGACGGGTAAGCTCGGCGTGTCCAATTATGAGTTCCAGACCAAGGGCTGGGTGCAGCCTGCCAGCGACGTCTCTGCCCGAGGTTTCCGGAACATGGATAACGGGTATGCGATCGCCGGTGAGGTTGGTGCGGAATATGCCCTGACCAACGATCTGACGGTTGATGCGGGTTACACCTATTATGACGGTATCGACACCGACACAGAGTTCGATACGCTGAAAGTCGGCATCAAGAAAAAGTTCTGACAATAAAAAACGGGCGGGATATCCCGCCCGTTCCCATACACTCTATCCGCAAGCTTACTTTTTCTTGGCGGCAGGCTTTTTCGCTGCTGGCTTTTTTGCGGCTGGTTTGGCCGTCTTGGCTGCAGGCTTTTTCACTGCGGCAGCGGCGGCTTTCGGCGCTGCGGCTTTCTTGGTGGCCGGCTTCGCTGCAGGTTTTTTGGCTACAGGCTTTTTCGCGGCTGGTTTCTTGGCTGCGGGTTTCGCCGCAGCTTTAGGGGCGGCCTTGGCAGCCGGCTTTGCGGCCGGTTTCTTGGCTGCGGTCTTTTTTGCGGCCGGTTTTGCGGCCGGCTTTTTCTTTGTTGCAGTTGCCATGTCGGGTCTCCTGTAAATGGCAAGTGCCAGAATAGAATGATTCTGGAAAAATCAACTCTTATTTTTCGCGTCTGAGGGGAGGTGGAAGACCCGGTTCCGTGTACGGTTAATCCGTGCGCTCGGCCCATTCCTTCAATAGATGGTGCGCGATAGCGGTTTTGGGCGGGCAATAGAAACGCTCATGCGCCCCGGCCAGCATTTTTTTCAAATCCTCGCGTGATATCCATTCTGCAGACTCCAGTTCCTTTTCATCCACGGTCACATCTTCGGTTTCCGCTTCCAGGATCAGTCCGACCATCAGCGAAGAAGGGAAAGGCCAGGGCTGACAGGCAATATATTCTGCACGGGCCGGATCACAGCGAATGCCGGCTTCTTCAAGAATCTCTCGTGCTGCGGCCTGTTCGATGGTTTCGCCAGGTTCACAGAAACCCGCGAGGCAGGAAACAAATCCTGCGGGCCAATTTGCCTGACGCCCGACCAGGCATTTGTCGCCCTTCACGGCCAGCATGATCGCGACGGGATCAGTTCGCGGAAAATGTTCCGTTCCGCAAGCGGGGCATTCACGTTTCCAGCCGGCTTCAACAAGAGCGGTCTGCGCGCCACATTTCGCACAGAAGGCGTGAGACGTGTGCCACATGAAAAGACTGCGTGCGGTAGACGCACAATTGGCATCCAGATCACTCATACGGGCAGCCGCTGCGCGAAATTCAACGAAGTCCCCAACTCCCGCAACAAGCGAATTTTCGACATCAAATTTGGAGGGCAGATTGATGGCGAAGACAGGTGCGCCGCTTGTGTCTTCACCAAGGAAAAGACGCGGGGAGCCAGGAGAAATCTTTTCGACTTCCGGCCCCATCCAGACAAGCCCGCCTTCGGCGCTGACGAATGGGTCTCCGTTGCGCATCATCACGATCAGAACGTCATCGCGCTGGAATGCAGCGTCCAGCCAGCCACCGTCGCAGCGCCTGTGGGCCGCGCGGTCGATTGGTCTTGCGGCCAATGGCATGTCGTTCGAATTGGTCATGTGGCGATCCTCTCTGATGTCATGGTGACTTGCCGCGACTGAACCAGTTTGTAAACGTGCCGCGCGTAAAGAAGGAATGCTTCATGATCCGCCTTGCCCTGTTCCTCGTACTCGCCTTTGCGGTAGCCTGCTCAAAGCCCCAGCCCGTACTACCAGAGGGCGTTGAGCAGCTGACAGTTACGCTGTCTCCGGAGGAGGAGAGCATCCTCGCAATCTGGCAATTGCCGGAAGCGGTCACGGAGTTTGCCTTCAATGAAGGCGACATGCCGGTCAGCCAGAGGGAGTCTGACTGGACGCCGGCAGGTGAGGGCTGGGTATTCGACGGCCAGACGCTGTCCCGTGAAGACGGATCGGCTTTCCAGGAATTCTCCTTCACGCTTCCGGCGGCTTCCATGTTCTATGATCGCTATTATGTGCCGGCCTCCAAAGTGGGGAAGGGGGGCTGGGTGATCTTCGCCAACATGCTGGCTCCGGCAGAGGGAGACTTTGAGGTCCGTTTCGACGGCCTGCCGGAAAGCAATGTGATCTATGGGGAAGGCGAGATTACGTCACCAAACGAGCCTCGCGACGGCAATACACTCGGCATCTTTTATGTTGGCCCGGCTGAAAACCTGTCTATGGAAGGCGGCATTCTGATTGCGGGGCCTGAAATTCCGGATGCGATCAGAAATGACATTTCCGGCAATCTCGAGAATGCCGTTACCAAGCTGACGGATGCCTGGGGATACGCGCCTGAAATTCCGCCGGCCGTGATCATTACCTATGACCAGAACTGGCATGGCCAGTCCTGGAAAGGTGGCGTGCTCGAAGAAGTCATCACCTTCCATTTGCGCGGCATGGATCTGAGCGGTGATACATCTGAATTTACAGATCATCTGCGCAACACATCGCTGCATGAAGCCATTCATGTCTGGAATGGCACACTGTTCGAGTCTTCGGAAAATTCCGAGCAATCCTGGGTGCATGAAGGCGCGGCAGAGTATATCGCCAACCGCCTCTGGATGGATGACAATACCTTCAATGCCGCTGTTCAGAAGGCGCTGAATGGTTGCATCCTGCAGCTTGGTGATCATTCCATCCGCGACACTGAAATCGCAAGTCGGGGGCAGACGCCCTATCGCTGCGGTCATGTCGTGCATCTGGCGGCAGAACTGTCTGCGCTGAAGCATACCGGCAAGAATGTGCTCGGCATCTGGAAGGATGTTTACGACGCTGCTGGAGACGAGCGTGTCTATGACAGCGCAACCTTCGTATCAGCCGCTGAGGCAGAAGGCGGCGCGCCGTTTTCAGGTATCATGACTTTGTTCAATAAAGGCCTGACGCCGGAAAACCGTGCGGCCCTTGTCGCGGATCTGGTTGCGCTTGGCGCCGATATCGTGCCGCTGACGCCGGAAAGTGAGACACCTTATGAAACGACGCTGCCCGTAACGGTGCTGCGCGAGTTGCTCATCGGCTATTGCGAAGGCGGGTATGGCTTCACCCGGATGCAGGAAGGCTTTGCCCTCGATACGGCGCAGCGCTGCGGCGATGCCTTGGCTGGGGATCCGCTGGTCTCCAGCCTGAACGGGCATGATCTGCTGAAAACGCCCGTGGCCGCTTACTTTGCGGCCCGTGAGGCATGTCAGGCAGGCGAGCCGCTTCTGCTGACGCGCGCAGATGGGGCTGCGCTGGAGCCGCTGGAGTGTCCTGAGGGCCTGGCAGCCCTGCCCGAACTGTACGATGTACGGTCTGCCGGGACATTGCCGCCACTCTAGGCGCCTGGGAGGGGCAGGGCAAAAGTCTGTCAACAAGGCATAGCCAAGCCTTGCGGGCGCGTGTATGTGCGCGACAAAACAGCCCTCCCTCCCGAAAGCACTACCCATATGTCCACGCCTATCGAGAAAATGCGCAACATTGCGATCATTGCCCACGTTGACCACGGCAAGACCACGCTTGTTGACGAATTGCTGAAACAGTCCGGCACCTTCCGTGAAAACGAAAAGACCGCCGAACGGATGATGGATTCCAACGATCTCGAAAAAGAGCGTGGCATCACCATTCTGGCCAAAACCACGTCTGTTGAGTGGAATGGCCACCGCATCAACATCGTCGATACGCCCGGCCACGCCGATTTCGGCGGCGAGGTTGAGCGTATTCTGCACATGGTGGACGGTGCCATCGTGCTGGTGGATGCGGCTGAAGGCCCGATGCCACAGACCAAATTTGTGGTTTCAAAAGCCCTCAAAGTCGGCCTGAAGCCGATTGTGGCCGTCAACAAGATCGACAAGCCGGAGCGCCGCCCTGACGAAGTGATCAATGAGGTGTTTGACCTCTTTGCGAACCTCGACGCGACCGATGAGCAGCTCGACTTCCCGATCCTGTACGGCTCGGCCAAGCAGGGCTGGATGGGCTCTGATTATGAAAGCCCGACCGAGAACATGGATTCCCTGTTCCAACTGGTCGTGGACCATGTGCCGGTTCCGAAAGTGGAAGAGGGCCCGTTCCGCTTCCTCGCAACAACCATTTCGTCTGACCCGTTCCTCGGCCGTATCCTGACGGGCCGCGTTGCCTCCGGCACGATCAAGCCGAACCAGACCATCAAGGTGCTGAACCGTGAGGGCGAACTGGTCGAGCAGACCCGCGTTTCCAAGGTTCTGGCCTTCCGCGGTCTTGAGCGCGTTCCGGTCGAAGAGGCCCAGGCAGGCGACATTGTTTCGCTGGCCGGTACGACCAAGGCCAACGTGGCCGACACCTTCTGTGACCCGTCCGTTAGCGAACCGATCGAAGCCCAGCCGATCGACCCGCCAACCATCTCCATGACCTTCCGCGTGAACGATTCCCCGCTCGCCGGTACGGAAGGCACGAAAGTCACCAGCCGGATGATTTGGGATCGCCTGCTGAAAGAGGCTGAAGGCAACGTTGCGCTGAAAGTGGAACGTGCATCTGATGCCGAGGCCTTCACCGTCTCCGGCCGCGGCGAGCTTCAGCTGGCTGTTCTGATTGAGACCATGCGCCGGGAAGGCTTTGAGCTCGGCGTATCGCGTCCGCAGGTCGTGATGCAGGAAGGCGAGAATGGCGAGAAGCTGGAGCCGATCGAGGAAGTCGTCATCGACGTGGATGACGAACATTCCGGTATCGTCGTGCAGAAACTGTCAGAGCGTAAAGCAGACATGCTGGACATGCGCCCCTCAGGTTCTGGCCGCACGCGGATGATCTTCCACGCGCCGACACGCGGCCTGATCGGATATCAGGGCGAGCTGCTCTCTGATACGCGCGGTACAGCCATCATGAACCGCGTCTTCCACGAATATGCTCCGCACAAGGGCCGTATCCAGGGCCGTCACACGGGCGTGCTGATCGCCATGGAGCAGGGCGAGGCGGTTGCCTTCGCGCTGTGGAACCTGGAAGACCGTGGTCCGATGATGATCCATCCGGGCGACAAAGTGTATGGCGGCATGATCATTGGCGAGCATACCCGCGACAACGATCTGGAAGTGAACGTGCTGAAGGGCAAGAAGCTGACCAATATGCGCGCGTCCGGCTCCGACGAGGCTGTCCGCCTCACGCCGCCGCTTCAGATGACGCTGGAAAAATCGCTGGCCTATATTGCCGATGATGAACTGGTTGAAGTGACGCCGGAAAACATCCGCCTGCGCAAGATCTACCTCGACCCGCATGAGCGTAAACGCGCGGCGAAGAAATCTGACGTCTAGGCCGCTTTTGCCTCGCTAGTAGGCAAGCGCATGTTCCTCTCGGGGAACGGAGTAACGGGCTTCCTGCCAGAGGTGGGGAGCCCGTTACTGCATTTGGTGTAAAGGCCCTCCCCGGGAACCGCTTGGAGCCGGGGACGTTTGGATGTCAGTTCTGTATCCGATTTGGAGATCCCTCATGTCCTCATTTGGCTTGTATATTATTGGTTTTATCGTCCTGATCGCAGGTTTGGCCTATGCCGCATTCCTTCTGGGCGCACCGCCTGTCTGGATTGGCGTTGGCGCAATCGTGCTCGTCGGGATTGGGATCATCACGGGCGTCAGCAAGACGCGCCAGAAGGATGAAACCGAGGCGAGTGAATAATGTCTGAGGTATCAGGTTACCGGGGAAGGAGCCGACAGTTGGTCGGCTTTCCCTAGTACCTGTGTCCAGGCCATATTCATGTCTTCTGTCCATGACGGACCAAGCGCGTCTCGCGTCACATCCCGGATGATGCTGAAGAAGACTTCAAACATGCCGGCTGGCACGTCATAAGCATCATGATTCATCCGCTCTGCACGGATAACCGTTTCCGCCAATTGGCCTGTGCCGGCCAGATCCATCAGGCACTCAAACGCCTGTGACAGCATGGACCCCCGTACACCGCCATCACGGTCCATATCAAATGCCGCTTCCATTTCGGGATACTTCTGAAACAGACGTGCATAGATCTGCTCTGTTGGGTCTCCCTGCGTCTCGGCAAGCTGTGCCAGCGCAGACTCTATCAAATTTGCGCGCGCATGTTCTTCATTGCGCGTCATCATCTTGCGATGGTGACCGACAGGCCGCTGAATGGTGGAAAGCGATTGATCATGAGTATCCCTCCATAGACTTTTTCGAAGGCTAGCATGTGAGGGAAAGACGTAATAGCTGTTTACGGGCCGCTACAGGCTCTTGCACCCGGCGGCCATGACGCGCATATAGCCCACAGGAGGCAGGTGGCGGACGGGCCGCTCGCCAACCGGGTCAGGCCGGGAACGGAGCAGCCCTAACGAGTTTTCCGCCCGGGTCGCTCGCCTGTCTCCGCTTTTATTCCTAAATCGCTATTTGAAAGACGCTGCCTCGGCGCCAAGCTCCACATGCAGCTTCAGGCGAGCCAGATTGCGGAACACGCGGAAATTCAGCTGCGCGCGTGCCAGCACATATTCGTCGCGGTGCACATTCTCTTCCAGCGTGCTGGTTTCTTTCAGGTGCAGGAAGTGGCCGCCCTGCGGCGCTGGCTCGATCGTGTATTCCCGCTCGGATTCGCTGACGGGGGACTCATTGCCGTCGACATAGCGCACCACGCGATAGGCGTAGCGCTTGCCGGGCTCGGCTTCGGTCACTTCGAAGACCAGGCGGCTTTCTGGAATGTCCGGGTCCGTCAGCTCATAGATTCGGTAGGCCGGATTGCCAGGGCCGAACTTGAAACCTCGCTCGCGCAAGGCATTGGCAGGGGAGGCGAAGTCCAGTTTTTCGTAGATCTCCTGCGCCGAAGCGTGGATGAGGGTCTCGCCATCCTGCGAGGCGGGCACGTCTGCCCATTTCGTATGAGCCTGATTCTTTAGCCAGTTCAGCATAGGGCCCTCCCGTTCAGCCAAAGGGGTCTGATCGGCAGGATGCACCGTCCTGGTTAGGGATCATCTGAGATGGGTGTTCGAATCTGCCGGGCTACGGTTATCTTGCGTTAACTGAATCCCTTCCTACTCGCCTCAGGCGTGTGCGTGGCGGACTGCATTTTGATACAGTTTTGCACAGCTTCTCAAAGGCCAATACTGGCGGGCAATCGGGGTGTGTGTTAGGTATTTGTTAACGGGAATTCCACGCCATTTTTGACGTTTTTGAGACTTGGCCCGTTGACCGGTTATTAACCTTCAGACACTATATCTAGTGTCAGGAACGGGGTTGAAGGCCATATCTGGCTTTCTGGGGCTTCCGGGCCTATATTTTCAAGGAATTTGGAGGGCTGCTCTCATGTCTGCAACCGAGGCTAAATCTGTGTCCAAAGCCGCGCCGCGCAAAGGCAAACCCAAGGCGGGTAGTGAGACTCTGCTTCGCGTTGTCGAAGGCACCCCGATTCAACTGGATCCCTCTCGCGATTCCCTTTTGACGGAGTTCGGCAAGAAAACGCTTCAGGACCGTTATCTGCTGCCCGGCGAGTCCTATCAGGACATGTTTGCGCGCGTTTCGCTGGCCTTTGCCGACGACAATGAGCACGCTCAACGCCTGTACGACTATATGTCGAAGCTCTGGTTCATGCCGGCGACGCCTGTTCTGTCGAATGGCGGTGCGGCACGCGGCCTGCCGATTTCCTGCTTCCTCAACCAGGTTGGCGACTCGCTGGACGATATTGTCGAGACCTGGACCGAGAATGTCTGGCTCGCTTCCAATGGCGGCGGCATCGGCACCTATTGGGGCAATGTCCGCTCGATTGGTGAGAAGGTCGGTCAGAACGGCCAGACATCCGGCATCATTCCGTTCATCCGCGTGATGGACTCCCTGACGCTCGCCATTTCACAGGGGTCCCTGCGCCGCGGCTCGGCTGCGTGCTACATTGATGTGCACCACCCGGAAATCGAGGAGTTCCTCGAAATCCGTAAGGCGTCCGGTGACTTCAACCGAAAATCCCTGAACCTGCACCACGGCATCAACATCACCGACGATTTCATGGAGGCGGTGAAGAATGATGAGGACTACGGCCTCATCAGCCCAAAAAGCGGCGAAGTCATCCGCACGATCAATGCCCGCAAACTGTGGCAGAAGATCCTGGAGCTGCGCATGCAGACCGGCGAGCCCTATCTGCTGTTCACTGATACGGTGAACAACGCCATGCCGGCGCACCAGCGCAAGCTGGGCCTGAAGGTCACGCAATCCAATCTCTGCTCTGAAATCACGCTGCCGACCGGCATTGATCATGTCGGCCAGGACCGTACCGCTGTCTGCTGCCTGTCTTCGGTCAATGCCGAGAAGTATCTGGAATGGTCCAAGGACGAGACTTTCCTGGAAGACATCTTCCGCTTCCTCGACAATGTTCTGGAAGACTTCATTGAGCGCGCACCTCCGGAAATGGCACGCGCTGTCTATTCCGCCAAGCGCGAGCGCTCGGTTGGTCTCGGCCTGATGGGCTTCCACTCCTTCCTGCAGACCATGAACGTGCCGATGGAAAGCGCGATGGCGAAAGTTTGGAACGAGAGGATGTTCAAGCATATCCGCCAGGGCGCCGATGCAGCGTCGGTCAAGCTCGCCAAGGAGCGTGGTCCCTGTGAAGATGCGCGCGATGTCGGCATGATGGCCCGCTTCAGCCACAAGATGGCTGTGGCCCCGACGGCCTCCATCTCCATCATCTGTGGCGGCACGTCGGCAGGCATCGAGCCGATCCCGGCCAACGTCTACACGCACAAGACCCTGTCCGGCTCCTTCACCGTGAAGAACCAGCAGCTTGAAAAGCTTCTGGAGAGCAAGGGCAAGAATACGAACGAGGTCTGGGTCTCCATCCTGGAGCATGAAGGCTCTGTCCAGCATCTCGAGTGCCTGGACGAGCATGAGAAGTCTGTCTTCAAGACGGCCTTCGAGATTGACCAGCGCTGGATCATCGAACTTGCGGCCGACCGCACGCCCTATATCTGCCAGTCGCAGTCCCTGAACCTGTTCCTGCCGGGTGACATCGCCAAGTGGGACCTGCACATGCTGCACTGGACGGCGTGGGAGAAGGGCCTGAAGTCGCTCTACTATTGCCGCTCCAAATCGGTTCAGCGCGCGGCCTTTGCCGGCTCCGAGAAGGCTGAAGTCAGCCAGATGGAAACGCCAAACACCGATTATGATGAGTGCCTTGCCTGCCAATAGGTTGCCGGGTCTCTGATGCAGACAAAAAAGCCCCCATCGCTTGCGTGATGGGGGCTTTCTTCTGGGAGGAAGAGGGGAGGGCGCGGATCAACCTTCCATTTCGGCGATGATCTTGTTGGTCAGCGCCGGGTCCGCTTGCGCCATCTGGATGATTTCTGTGTAGCGATTGGTTGTCAGGCCTTCTTCTTGGATCGCGCTTTTGATTTCCTGTTGATAGCTGGTCTGGATTTCGCTCGCCTTGGAGGCATCCTTCGCGGATTCCAGCTCTGAACTCATTTTGGTGATGATCGTGTTCACCTGCTTGTTGGCTGCAGCGAATTTCGTAATCTCTGCCTCCGTAACCGGTTCGGCCTGTGTCTGCGCAGCCGGTGCCTGAGGCGTGGCTTTGGCCTGCGCGAAGGCGGCGCCACTTGTCATCAGGGCCATGGCTGCGATGGCAGCGCCGGTGCGGGTGAGGGTGGTTTTGAGGGCCATTTAGGTCTCCTTTTGGGTTGCCTTAGCCGAGGCAAGCATGGCCCAGCCGGCTGGGCAAGTGCTGGAGCGTCGTAATGAATGCCTTGTAATTTAACAATAATTTGTGAATCGTCTGTAATGTTCCGGGCAGGGAACACACCGCGTTGCATTTGCTGGAAAAATCACGGTCTCGCGGCTTTGGCCTGAGACTTGCCTGATCACGCCCCATGATACTACCGAAAGCAGCCACTCTGCACACGAGAAAGAATTTCCATTTCGTGTTGCCATGCTCTATCCTGCAGGTAGGGAAAAATTTTTTGAAAAAATTTGTGCCGCGAGAAGAAGATTAAGGAATCCCGTCTGATTGTAAGCTTGGTTTATCCCATAATTTTCAATAGGTTAAATTGAAGGTGGTGGGCTGCCCGTTCGGAATTGTGGTGAAAAAACGTCCAAATTCCGGGTTCTGGAACAAAATCTACACGGGCGGGTTAGAGTGGTCGGAATTAATCTTTTACAGGCGAATTGGCGTTTTGGGGGTAGCCCCTCTTTATGCTAAGTTAAAGAACGTAGGGCCTAATCTCGGGATGAACATATTCCGGAACATGGCATGAGAGGTGTTAGAGCAATGGTGTTTGCAATCACAACTGCCGTCATTACGATGGGCTGTCAGGGCTGCGCTACCGTTTCTCCGCACGAGCAAGTTCGCGCAGAGCCGACTGCCCCTCCATCCTTGGGCGTTCAGATGGCTGCCCCGTCTGCCTTTGGCACGGGTGTGCTTCAGGCGCCGGCCCCCGAACCGTCCGTCCATGTCTTTAACAGCACTGCCACACGCTTCACCGGCGTGCCGATTGACACGAGCAACGCCACTGTGGCCAGCTTGCTGGTGGACCAGCCAGCAGATTACAACGTTCCTGGCCCACAATTTTCCATTCCGGACAATACCCGCCTCGACTGGACCGGCAGCTCGGCCCTTGTCGCGGTTGCGGCCGAGCGTGGCCGCGCAAGCCTGTTACGGCCGCGCGCGGTTGAAAAGAACATTGCTGCAGAGATTGCCATTTCTGCCCCCAAGGAAGTTACTGGCCTGACCTTCGACGTCGGAGTCGCTCCGCGCATCGCTGTTCGGGAAGAAGGCGATATTCTCACCCGCCGCGTCGGTGGTGAAGTGCGTATCGGCCAGAACTTTGATCTTATGTCCAAGGGCAGCGGGCAGCCTAAGGGTTGGTACATTTTCGCTGGTGCCGATGGCGAAGCGCTGGTCTGGGACGCTGATGAAAGTGGCTTCCGTCCAAGCCTTGGTGATATGGCCCTGACGGATCAGGTCACCGTTGGTGACCTGCAGGCCGGCTTTGCTGTCCAGCGCGCAGGCGGGGAGCTTTCGCTCAGCTATATTCGCCGCGAAATGAAATATTCTGATCGCAATATCAGCATCAGCGAAACTGAAGATTTCGCAGGTGTTAGTTTCACCATGCGTCGGTGAGTGGTATTTAGCTGCTGATGCAGGCTCGATTCTTTCTTCTGGCCGCGATCATCGCGGCCTTTTTTAATGCGCCAGGTGCTTTTGCCCAAGATACAGGCTATGGGCCTGTGGCTGCACGTGAGCCAGGCGTCTGGTCGCTGACCTCAGAGAACGACATGTTCGGCTCAGGAACGGACCGCAATTATTCCAATGGCATTCGTATTGAGCATGTCTCTGCAGCCGACCGGGTACATCCAGGCCTGAAATGGGTGGCGGAGCGCCTGCCATGGGTGGATGTGGAGCGCACCAAGCTGCGTCAGGGCTTTGGCCTGTCGCACGCGATCTTTACGCCGGAAGACATCACCCTCAGCACGCCGAACCCTCAGGACCGGCCCTATGCAGGCTGGTTGTCTTTTTCATCCACCATCGCGGCAGCGGATGTCGAGAAGGCTCTGCAGGATACGCTGCAAGTCAATCTGGGGATTGTCGGGCCGTCTGCCGGCGGAGAGTTCGTTCAGAATAACTGGCACGGCATGCTCGGCATTCCCGGCGCGCAGGGCTGGGACCATCAGCTGAAGGATGAGCCGGGAATCGAGATTATCGCCCAGCGTTTGCAGCGGCTGGAAAAGGTACAGCTGCTATTCGGACTGGAAGCAGACTTTGCCGGTCATGCCGGGTTTGCGCTCGGCAATGTTCGTACCTATGCGAACACAGGCATGACCGCGCGGATCGGCTGGGATCTGGATTCCGGGTTTGGCCCGCCGCGCATCCGCCCTGCATTGGCCGGGGCAGGTGAGTTCATTCCGGGGACGAAGGAAGACCCCTGGGGCAGTTATTTCTTCATCGGCGTTGATGGGCGGGCCATTGCGCGTGACATGTTCCTGGATGGCAATCTGTGGCGGGACTCTGCCCGGGTTGATGATCGCCGCTCCCTTGTGGGAGACCTTCAGGCAGGTGTGGCGGTGCATTACCGCGATGTGCAGCTGGCCTTTACCTGGGTGAACCGGACCGAGCAATTTGCCTATCAGGACGGCCCCCAGCAATTTGGCGCCCTCTCCCTCAGCATTGCGCACTGATTTTATCTTTCAGAAGCTTGCGCCAGCAGCCATTCCCGCGTGGCTTTGTTTTGGGTGAGGTTTGCGGCGTGTCGAAAATTCTCGCATGCCTCATCCATATCACCTGCCGTTTTCATGGCATGTCCACGCACGGCCCAGAACGGGGCGTGCTGTGAGATCCGTTTATGGGGCAGCTCGTTCAGCAGATCAGCCGCCTCATCGACCTTGCCAAGCTGTAGCAGGGTGGCAGCATATCCTATCCGTGCACCCATAGAGTCCGTGAAGGCTTGCAGTCTCTCATATAGCTTGCAGATCATGGTCCAGTCTGTCCGTCCGGTCTGTCTGCGGGCAGCATGCACGGCCTGTATCGCGGCCTCCAACTGGAAGCGGCCGGGCGCCTGCATCTTCCCCGCCTCGGTTAGCAGGGCTGTCGCCTCGGCAATGCGGGGCTCGTCCCACAGGGCCGTGTCCTGATCGGTCAACGGGATGTAGCGTTCCGCACTGTCCTGCCGGGCCTTGCGACGGCTTTCGCAATACAGGATCAGCGCCAGCAGGCCCTTCACCTCGGCATCGTCCGGTACCTGACGGGTCAGACAACGCGCCAGCCATTCGGCCTCTGTTGCAAGGCCAATCACAGGGTCCATCCCGCCAGCAATATTCTCCCATCCACTTGTATAGGTTGCATAAATCGCACGCAGGACCGCCGCGATCCGTTCGTGGCGGATATGGTCCGGCGGTATCGCGAAAGGAATATGGCCTTTCGCCAGAAGGCGTTTTGCCCGACTGAGCCGCTGGCCGACTGCTGCCGGGCTTTCCAGCGTGGCGGCCGCGATGTCTTCTGCTGTAAAGCCGAGCACGGTCTGCAGCATCAGGGCGGTGTGCGCGGGGGTCGGGATGGCCGGGTGGGCACAGAGGAACATCAGCTCCAGCCTTCGGTCCCGGTTTAAGGGGCCGTCTCTTTCTGAGGGCGTGATGTCGGCAGTCCTCATCAAGGGCCGGGTGGCGCGGGCATGGCGCGCGGCGGTATTGGCCTTCCGGGCAGCGTCGACCGCTTTGCGCGCCGCGGCCTTCATCAGCCAGGCCTCGGGTTTGTCCGGCACGCCGCGCTCCGGCCAGGTGGTGAGCGCGCTGGCAAAAGCGTCCGCCAGCACGTCTTCTGCAAGCGTGACGTCACAAAATTGCGCCGTCAGCTGCGCGACGAGTTTGCCATAGCAGGTTCGCGCAGCCCATTCCGCAGCTGCGCGTGCCTCGGTTTCGGACAGCTCAGGCGTTGCCATAATCAGGCACGGGCCGGATCTCGATCGTGCCACCGCTTTTATGCACTGGGCATTTCCGTGCCCAAGCCTCCGCTTCCGCCATGGACCCGGCATTGATCACATAGACGCCGCCCATCTGTTCCTTGGCGTCGGCGAAGGGGCCATCCTGAATGTCGCCTTTAGCCTTCAGGCAGCGCGCTGTTACAGCAGGTTCCAGCGCGACGCCGGTGACATAGGCGCCGGCCGCTTGCAATTCCTCGGAAAAGGCCATGTGCTCCTGCACGACTGCCATCTGCTGGTCTTCCGACAGCGAAAGGAACGCTGATTCATCTTCAAACAGGAAAAGAGCATATTGCATCGGTACGGTCTCCATAAGGGTAAAGTCTGGCACGGGTTTATCCCGCGCCATAGTCTAAAGACGTGTGGCCCCGCCGGATTTCGACATTTGATCTGATGTCGGGTCTCGGCCCTTGCATCCTGTAGTCGCTATGCGCAAAGTGCGGGCATAGAAAATTGGCAGGTAACGTGCCATATGGGAGGATATCATGAGATTCACTTTCGCCATGGCGGGTGCGATGGCGCTTGCCGCCTTTTCCGCCGAATCCCAAATCATGCCCGCCGAGGCCAAGGCGCAGCATGACGCGCCGCCCGTCGGCGTGGCGACTGAAGCGACTCAGAAGGCTAACAGGGCCGTGGCGGAGCGTCTGCCGCTGGAAGATACGGGTGACTTTGTCGATGCGACGCGCGGTCTGCTGGCGCAGTTGAAAGAAGACACCATCAAAGATGCCGATGGCAAAGTGGTCTGGCAGATCAGCCAGCGCGATTTCATTCAGGGTGACAGTCCCGACACGGTGAACCCGTCCCTTTGGCGTCAGGAAAAGTTGAATTCCGAGCATGGCCTGTTTGAGGTGCAGGACGGCATCTATCAGGTGCGCGGCTATGATCTGGCGGTCATGTCCATTATCCGGGGCGAAACAGGCTGGATCATCGTAGACCCTTTGCTCAGTCAGGAAACGGCTGCGGCGGCGCTGGGCCTTGTGAACGAGACGCTGGGCGAGCGGCCTGTTACGGGCGTGTTGTACACCCATTCCCATGCGGACCATTTTGGCGGCGTGCGCGGTGTGATCGATGAGGCGGATGCCAAGGCGCGCGGTGTGCCGATCCTGGCACCCATCGGCTTTACCGAGTCCGCAGTGGCTGAAAATCTTCTAGCCGGAAATTATATGAACCGCCGCGCCATGCTGATGTTTGGCAATGCCCTGCCAAGCGGTCCGACCGGTCAGGTGGGCGTTGGCCTTGGACCGGCCTTGTCTCAGGGGCGCACGGGCCTGATTGAGCCCACGGAAGAAATCTCCGGACGCGGCACGGTGCGCGTGATTGATGGTGTAACTTTTGAGTTCATTGACGCCGCCGGCACTGAAGCGCCTGCCGAATTCATGTTCTATCTGCCTGAATTCCGCGCGCTGTGTACGGCCGAAGTTGCCACGGCGACCTTCCACAACGCGTTGACCCTGCGCGGGGCCAAGGTACGCGACCTGTTGGAATGGAGCCGGGTGATCGACTATGCGCTGACCAATTATGGCGACAAGTCAGACGTCATCTTTGCCTCTCACCACTGGCCGACCTTCGGCAATGAGAATGTGGAATCCTATCTGGCAGGCCAGCGCGATATTTATCGTTACACGCACGATCAAACCGTGCGCCGTGCCAATCGCGGCCAGACCCAGTTCGAGATCTCCGAGGGCCTTGAAGAGCCACCTGTCCAGGAGACGCATTTCGACACGCGCGGCTATTATGGAACGCTGAATCACAATGCGAAGGCAGTCTACCAGTATTATTTCGGCTGGTGGGACGGCGTGCCAGCCACGTTCAATGCGCATACGCTGGAAGAGAAGGCCCCGCGCTTTGTTGAGGCGGTTGGCGGGGAAGAGGCCGCCCTGGTCGTCGGCGAGAAAGCTTTCGAGGAGGGCGATTATCGCTGGTCGGCTGAAGTGTTCAACTATGTCGTCTTCGCCAATCCGGAGAACCAGGCGGCGCGGGACTGGCTGGCGGCCAGCTATGAGCAGCTTGGTTTCCAGGCTGAAAGCGGCGCATGGCGCGATTATTATCTGACCGGGGCAAGCGAGCTGCGCAACGGCCTGCCGGATGTCGGCCAGGTGCGGGCTGGAAGCCGTGAGTTCATCATGGGTGTACCGACCGTGGATTTGTTCAACGCGCTGGCCGTGCGTTACGCGCCGGAAAAACTGGCGCGTGATCCGTTCTCGCTGAACTTCCGCTTCACCGACACGGATGAGGCGATCCTTGTGGATGTCGGCAATGCCACGGCCTTCCCGCGGGAGGGCGCGCAGTCGGATGACGCCGCCGCCACGCTGATTCTGACGCGGTCTGCCTTCAACGATCTGATCCTGCAGATTCGCAGTTTTCAGGAAATTGCCCAGGCGGGAGAGGCCAGTGTGGAGGGAGACACGACCGCGCTGATGGCCTGGTTTACCGCGCTGGAGACGCCGGACTTCTGGTTCAATGTGGTTGAGCCCTAAGGCCTGACAGCGAACAGGGCAGGGGGCAGGCTGGCCCTAATCGGCCAGCTGCTCCCGGAAGAAGTCCACGATCATGGGGGCCGCCTTGTCGCCCTTGGCGCCGAGGCGGTCATTCAGGCTTTTGTGGCTGCGCTTTTTCACCAGTTTGGCTTCGGCCTTGTGGCCTTTGCCTTTCAGCGTCTCGGCCAGTTCCTTGGCGCGCGCCGGGGCAACCGCCCGGTCGACATAGAGCAGCAGGAAGGGGGGAATCGGCGTCTCTTCTTCCACCAGCAGAGTCGGGCTGGCTGCGGCCCATACATCCGGGTCATCGCCGGTAAAGGCCGGATGATAGAAATCCGGAATTTCGCCGTCACGGCCTGTGCGGGAAAGATTGTAGGCTGCGCTGTCCAGCGCGGCGACGCCCTTGATGACATCCGTCTTCAGGCCATAGGCGTCCAGATAGTCCGGATCTATGGCGACGAGGGCCGCCATGTGCGCGCCAGCGGAATGGCCCATCAGGAACAGCTTGTCCGGGTCTGCACCATAGTCCTTCGCGTGTTCATGGAAATAGGCGATGGCCGCTGCCGCGTCTTCTTCTTGCGCAGGGAAGCGGTGGCTGGGCGCCAGCCGGTAATTCATGGCGATGAAGACAAAGCCCTGATCGGTGAAATACTTTGCCTGGTACAGGCCGAGGGCATTCTGCTTGTTGCCAAAGGTCCACGCGCCGCCATGCATCATGATCACCATGGGCGCGTCTTTCGCATCTTTCGGCATATAGACATCCGCGCGCACATCGCCCGGGTCCAGGCCCGGTGCCTCATGATAGATGACATCCCGGATGACCTTCGCCTCTGCCGCAGCGGGCTGGGCAAACACGGTGAGGAAGGCAAGGAAGACAAGGCTCAAAAAACGCATGGCAACTCGAATCTCATTATGGCAGGGCAGCTGGGCCTTTTGATGTGCCTGTCATGCGGCACATTTCAAGACGGGGCTAGCCTTACGGCTTAAATATGCCAAAACTGTGAGCAGCCCTGTGGACAAGTCATGTTTGTCGCACAAGAACATCTTGCGGCACATGGTCGAATAAGACACTATATGTGGTGTAGATTATCCTTAACAACACAAGACGATGATGTAGGAGGCCGTAATGGCTGACGGAAATTCCAATGTGCCCGGGCTGCTGACGCCGAGTCTCGCCTATAAGCCGTTCCGTTACCCGTGGGCGTATGATTTCTGGAAGACGCAGCAACAGGTCCACTGGATGCCGGAAGAGGTGCCGCTGGGCGAGGATTGCAAGGACTGGGCGGTGAAGCTCTCCGAGGAAGAGCGTAACCTGCTGACGCAGATCTTCCGCTTCTTCACCCAGTCGGACGTCGAAGTCGGCGCCAACTACATGACCAACTACATGCCGCGTTTCAAACCGGTGGAAGTGTCGATGATGCTGTCGGCCTTCTCGAACATGGAGACGATCCACATCGCGGCCTATGCCCTGCTGCTCGAAACCATCGGCATGCCGGACAGCGAATTCTCCGCCTTCATGGAATACAAGGAGATGGCCGCCAAGCACGACTATCTCGGCCAGTTCGGCTGCGAGACCAATGAAGACCTTGCCGTCTCCATGGCCGTGTTCGGTGCGTTCACGGAAGGCCTTCAGCTGTTCGCCTCGTTTGCGATGCTGATGAACTTCCCGCGCTTCAACAAGATGAAGGGCATGGGCCAGATCGTCAGCTGGAGCGTGCGCGACGAGTCGCTGCACTGCGAAGGCATGATCAAGCTGTTCCACACCTTCTGCGCCGAAACCAATGTCATGAACAATGAGCTGCGCGAGCGTATCCGCGAGTGCTGCCGCACCGTGGTCGCGCTGGAAGACAAGTTCATCGAGCTGGCCTTCGAGATGGGCCCGGTCGAAGGCATGACGCCGGACGACATCAAGAACTATATCCGCTACATCGCCGACTGGCGTCTTGGTCAGCTGAAGCTGGAGCCGATCTACGGTATCACCAAACACCCGATTCCGTGGCTGACGGAAATCCTGAATGGTGTTGAGCACGCCAACTTCTTCGAACAGCGCGCAACCGAATATTCCAAGGGCGCAACCCGCGGTGACTGGCATGGTGATGACGGGGTGTGGTCGAAATTCGATAGCCGCAAAACGTCAGAGGTTCCGGCCGAATAAGGTTATCTCAGGCTGATTTCCAAAAAGCTCTCGGCTATTTCGTGCCGGGAGCTTTTTTTGTCGCGGGGGCTGTCTAGTACCAATACGGCGCTGCGCCATAATATGCGTACACACTCTTGCCATAGATGTGGTCCTGCAGACGCTCATACTCATTGCGCTTGAGCCTGGGGGCTGCGTTGAGTTGCTCCTTGCTCAGACGGATGACATATCCATCCAGGCTTTCATTATAGGTCAGGGCATTCCAGGGCAGGGGGTGGTATTCTTCCCCAATGCCGAGGAACCCGCCAAAAGACATGACGGCATAGGCGACATTGCCCTTGCGCTTGTCCAGCATGATGCTGTCAATGTGGCCGAGTTTGTCCCCATCCGCATTGTAAACTTCCGTGCCTTCAACCCTGTGGCAACTGATTAGGGGATTTGTAATTCGGGTATCTGACATTTCTCTTCTCTTTGAATACGTGTTCCCGCTAGCCTGCCAAGTAAACGCGGCGTGCCGGGATATGATCCATTATTGAGAGAAATTAGTTCAGGCGATCAGGGAGGCCTTGAAGGTCTGGGGCCCGTCAAGGCCGATCTTGGGCCGCCCGAGAAAATAGCCCTGGCCCTTCTGGACACCCAGCGAGCGCAGCGTTTCCAGCTCGATCTCGGTTTCGATGCCTTCTGCCACAACGTGGCCCTGCGTTTCATTCGAGAAGTGCACCATCGCCCGCACCAGGGCGCAGTGAGAAGGGTGCTTGTCCAGATCCCGCGTGATGCTCATGTCCAGCTTTATGATGTCCGGGCGCAGCTTCAGAATGTGCCGCATCGAGGAATAGCCCGCGCCCGCATCGTCCACAGCCAGCCGCATGCCGCGGCGGCGCAGCGGCTTCAGGGCCTGCATCAGCTGCTCATAGCTGTCGACTTGAGCGTGCTCCGTGATTTCCAGAACAATGCGCTCCAGCGGTTGCTTCATCATGTGGGAACGGAACTCTTCCGAAATCGCGGTTTCGGGGGAGGCATTGATCGAGATAAACTTCAGCGGATAAAGACCGGTCAGCGGGTTGAGCGCCTTGCGGATGACGGCCATTTCCAGCTCCTGCAGGCGGCCGACATCATCTGCCTCGGCAAACCAAACATCCGGCGCGCGGCCTGTGCCGGTAAAGCGGCAAAGCGCTTCATACCCAACCGGGCGCATCTCATGAATGTTCAGGATGGGCTGATAGGCAATTTCGAAGTCATTCTGGTCAACCAGCGCATCGATCCGGTCGCGCATACGGCCTGAGCGCTGATGCGCCGCCATCTGGCTGTCCAGATGCTCAGTTACCATGTTCGCGAACATCTGCATCACACGCAGGTCGCGCTCATTCATGGTGGGCTTTGGCGTGTGGCTGATGCCGCAGAACATGCCGAACTTGGTGCCATCCTTCAGGACGAGCGGGATGCCGACATGGGCTGCAATCTTGAGATCCTTGGTGACCTGAAGATTGCGCGAAATCTCCAGCTCATTTGTATCCGTGATCAGCGTGGGCAGCAGGCCGTCCATGATGTGATGGCAATAAGTCTCCATCTTCGGCAGGCTCTTGCCCACCTGGAGGCCATCTCCCAGTTCGCCGTCGGCAATCATGTCCGTCATTTGCGGGGCGATCACTTCCCGGAACACCGTATCGCCATCCACGAATTCAGACATGTAGGCGATGTCGAGTTCGAGATGCTCACGAACAGCCGACAAGGCGGATTTCAGCATGTCGGCCAGTGTGTCTGACGGCGCGTCATCAGCAATCGAGGCAATCTGAGAGGGGATATATGGTTTCTTCATCGAAACCCTAATTCTCACAGAGAGGGTGTAAAACTCGCCAATCCGTTAGATGAAATTTGTCAGAAATTGCCGTGTCGCTGCAAAAAGTGAGGGGCTGCCCGTGGCCATGGGCAGCCCCTCTCAACGCTATTCCGGGAGGAAATGGTCTAGCGTTGTCCCGCGTCAGCGACGAGGGTTACAGCTTGGCGTGCGAAGACCGGAGAGGTGTCGAGGCCGGAAACTTCCTGATTTTCAAGGATTTTCTTCATGGCGCTTTTCGTGACATTCTTCGCGCATTCACGGTCAGTGTAGGCCTGGTTGGTGACGGGAGAGCGCGTGGTGCAGGCGGATTTGGCCTGCTTCTCAACGGACTCCATCACAATGCTGGCGCCCATATCAGAGGCCAAAAGGACCTTGTCATAGGAAACCTCAACCGTGATCGGCTTGCCTTCAGCAGTTGCTGCGGCCGGGGCGAGGGTAGCTGCGGCCAGCAGGGCCGGGATGATAAACTTTTTCATGGTTCAATACCTTCAGAGTTAGCGGCGGCCTTTTGGCCGTCAGGAAACTCCTCCCGCCACACGAAATTGCCGTTTATTATTCCCGGCGGTGACACCTGAGTGTCATGGCCGTCCGCCCGGGTTGGTCATCTCATGTTGCATTGCAACAATTCACGAGGTTCGTGCATGGCTCAACCCTATTTTGCTGTTCAGAAAGTCATAGCTGCCTTGCGTTGCCATTCTGCACGCAAGCTGTGCGAGGGCTGCACATTTGTTTGTCATCCGGCCGTGCTATGACCCTGACAGATTGACAGAACGTCGCAATCCAGCCATTTGGTGACATGTCGAAACTCACTACACCCGAACACGTTATAGACGCGCTGGAAGCGCTCTATACCGAGGCCGTAACGGCCCTTTCCGCCGCCCTGAACACATTCCTGCGCGAAGGCACGCCGCCTGACCCTGCGCTGCGCAAGTCCGGGGCTTTCTGCTATCCGCAGATCCGTCTCATCTACAATCCGGATGGCCCGCCGCCGCCCATTTCGCGCGCCTTCGGCAAGATGTCTGAAGCCGGCACCTATATCTCCACCATTACGCGGCCGGATTTTTTCCGGGACTATCTCAGCGAGCAGCTGACCCTGCTGATGCGGGATTATGAGGTCGAGATTCATGTCGAGAAATCCGACTCCGAAATCCCCTACGCCTATGTCTGGGAGCAGGGGCTGGCCAACGGTCTGGAGGAAATTTCCCCGGCAGAACTGGCTCGACACTTCCCCAGCCCGAACCTGGCTGACATTGGCGATGAAGTGGCCGATGGCGAATTGTATGAGCCTTATGAGACCCATCCCCTGGCCCTGTTCGATGCCCAGCGTGTGGACCTCTCGCTGAAGCGTCTGCAGCATTATTGCGGCACGCCGGTGGAGCATTTCCAGCATTATGTGCTGTTCACGAACTATCACCGCTATGTTGATGCGTTCTGTGACTGGGCGCTGGACCAACTGGTGAAGGATAATCACTACACGTCTCTGTCTGTGCCTGGCGGGTTGGAAGTTTCCGAGCCGACCGAGACGACTCGCGCCGAGATTGATGCGTCCCCTTGGCGCCGGTTCCAGATGCCGGCCTACCATTTGCGCGCCCCGAACGGTGCGGGTATCACGCTGGTGAATATCGGTGTCGGCCCGTCCAATGCGAAGACAATTACAGACCATCTGGCCGTTCTGCGGCCTCAGGTCTGGCTGATGGTTGGCCATTGTGGCGGCCTGCGTCACAGCCAGGCGATCGGGGATTATGTTCTGGCCCACGCCTATCTACGGGAAGATCATGTGCTGGACTCCGTCCTGCCGCCGGAAATTCCTGTACCGCCGATTGCCGAAGTTCAAGTGGCCCTGCAGGAAGCGGCCGCTGCCGTGACAGGCGAGACAGAGAAACAGCTGAAGCGCCGTCTACGGACAGGAACGGTTGTCACCACGGATGACCGGAACTGGGAGTTACGCTTCTCGGCCACGTCCCGCCGGTTCAACAAATCCCGTGCCATTGCCATCGATATGGAAAGCGCGACGATTGCCGCCAATGGCTTCCGTCTGCGGGTGCCTTATGGCGTGCTGCTGTGTGTGTCAGACAAGCCCCTGCATGGCGAGATCAAACTGCCCGGCGCGGCGAACCGCTTTTATGAACGCGCGATCAGCGAACATATCCGTATCGGGATCGAAACGCTGGAGCGCCTCGCTGCCGACAAGGGCGCCAAGCTGCACAGCCGCAAACTGCGCGCCTTTGATGAGCCGCCTTTCCGGTAGGCACGTATGATAATGACAGTCTGGATGCAGGCAGGCCTAGAACACCTGCCTGACATCTCCCGTATCGCGGCAGAGGTGCATGCCGGTTATCCGGAATCCGATGCCGTGTTTGCCAACCGGCTCTCCCTGTTCGCGCCGGGCTGCTTCGTCTGTCGGATGGGGAAGCAGGTTGTCGGCTATCTGATCAGCCATCCTTGGCGGTGCGGGCAACCTGTTCCTCTCGATACGGAGCTGACAGCCCTGCCGCAGGGGGCGGACTGTCTCTATCTGCATGATATTGCCCTGCTTCCGGCTGCGCGCGGCAAGGGGGCCAGTTTGCTCGCCGTTCAGGCGGTTGAACAGGTGGCGCGTCAGGTCGGCTTGCCGGTGATCTCCCTCGTCGCCCTTCCGGGAACGGAGACTTACTGGTCCCGCCAGGGCTTTGAGTCCCGCCCGTGTACAGGCCTTGAAAGCTACGGCCCCGGCATCAGCTATCGCGAGCGGGTCATTCTTTAGTCCCACACAAGAAAAAGGCGCAGGGCTCGATGACCGAGAGCCCTACGCCTCCACCTTAGCTCACCTGAGCCTTTAGTTTACTGAAGCTTGGTGATTTTCGTACCTTCAATGCTGAGACCGGCCATCAGGCCTTTCTGATTGAAGACGAAGGCATAGGCGTCTTCCTTCAGCGTCGAAGTAGAGAGGTTCTCCGCAACACCGGCATTCACCAGCACAACCGTTGGGCCGACACCGATTTCCCAGCCATCGGACTCCGACAAGTATTCCACAGCGTCATCATTCATCAGGAAGACGGCATAGCCATATTCCTGTGCGCCAGCCTGCAGGCCCCACGAACCGGTCATGGAGTTATAATAGTCAACCGTCGCACCATTCTGGATCAGTTCACCTTCCCCATAGGCGCCGCCAATACCAAGGCCGGCTTTCACCATGGACGGGAACACCAGAACGGCTTCGGACTGGTTGTAGATGGCCTTTGCGGTCGCATTATCATTGATCAGCTTGTTCAGCGCGGCGCGGCTGCTTGCGTCGATCTCGGCGCGGTCAACCTCATCCGGAAGGCTTGTGCATGCCGTGGTCAGGGCAGGGGCGCCAACAGCCAGAACGGCGGCGAGAAGGGCAGAACGAAATTTCATCATCTGTTGAATCTCCAAATTTGTACCCGTCATGGCCAAATGGCAGGCGGGTCTCCCCGTTTGAGGGGAAGTGTGGTGACAACTCCCTGCGCTGTCGAAAGTTCCGCTCTTTCAACAGGGCGGCGTCATAAAATCTTCCCTTACGGCTATCTGGACGCCGGGCGCGGTGCGCGCTAGGTCGCGGATCATGACAGATCGTATTTATGTGCTTGAGGGTGTCCGGAACTTCCGGGATTTCGGGGGCTATGCCTCCAGACATGGCGGCCAGGTGAAGCGCGGGCGTCTGTTCCGCTCCGGCCACTATGCCGAGGCGACGGAGCAGGATCTTGAGGCGCTGCAGGCGCTGGGCATCCAGTTGCAGGCCGATCTGCGCCGTCCGGACGAGCGCGAGCGCAATGTTGCCCGCTGGTCCGCCCCGAACACGCTGACCCATGATGGCGGGCGTGAACATGAAGCGCCCCATGCACAATTCCTGAAGCGGGTTGAGGCAGATGCCCAACAGGCCGATGACTGGATGAATGACTATTACGCCGCCGCGCCGTTCAAGCCGCATCATGCCGAGCTGTTCACTGGCTGGTTCCAGCACCTGGCCTCCCTGGACGGGCAGGCTGCCGGTCTCGTCAATTGCGCCGCCGGCAAGGACCGGACAGGCATTCTCTGCGCGCTGACCCATCATGTGCTGGGGGTTGAGGAATCAGACCTGCGCGCTGATTACGAACTGACCAATACGGCCGTGAACATTGACGAGTTCCTGCCGCTGGCTGCTGCGCACTTCAATGAGCAGGTTGGCAAGGTCTATGAGCCGGAAGTCTTCCGCCCCTTCCTGGGCGTGCGCCTGCGCTATCTCGATACCGCGTTCAATGTGATCCAGGACCGCCATGGCAGCATTGATGCCTATCTGGCAGACGTGCTGGGCGTGGATGAGGCGCTGCAGGAAAAACTGCGCGCCCGCCTGATCGACTAACCGGCTGGCAGGGCGGGGGAGATCCCCCCAGATTCGACACCCGCCCCATTGCCGCCGAGGCCTTAGAGTCGTTAAAGTCCGGCCCAATGAGCGATTCCGAACTCCCCGAAGAACGCGACGACCAGACCTTCTCGATGTTCGGGGAGGATGAGGCGCCGAAATCGGCTGCCTATCAGGTGCTTGCGCGCAAATATCGCCCGCGCCGCTTCGAGGATCTGATCGGCCAGGAGGCCATGGTCCGCACGCTTTCCAATGCGTTCGAGACAGGCCGGGTGGCCCATGCCTTCATGCTGACCGGTGTGCGCGGGGTGGGCAAGACGACCACGGCGCGCCTGCTGGCCCGCGCGCTAAACTATCAGTCAGACGATCATGACGGCCCGTCGATCCGCCTCGACCCGAAGGGCGAGCATTGCGATGCCATCATGGCGAGCCGCCACCCGGATGTGCTGGAGCTGGACGCTGCCAGTCGTACCGGCGTCGCCGATATGCGAGACCTGCTGGACGGGGCCCGCTATGCGCCGGTCTCGGCCCGCCACAAGGTCTACATCATCGATGAGGTGCACATGCTGTCCACAGCGGCGTTCAACGCGCTGCTTAAGACGCTGGAAGAGCCGCCCCCGCATGTGAAGTTCATTTTCGCGACAACCGAAATCCGCAAAGTGCCGATTACGGTGCTGTCGCGCTGTCAGCGCTTTGACCTGAAGCGTCTGGATGCGGTGGAGCTGGCGAAGCACCTTGGCCGCGTGGCGAAGAATGAAGGCGCGCAGGTCTCGGAAGAGGGGCTCGCCTTGATCGCCCGCGCTGCCGAGGGCTCTGTCCGCGATGGGCTCTCCATCCTCGATCAGGCCATCGTGCAGACCATGGATGGTGAAGAAGTCACCGGCGCGGCCGTGCGGGACATGCTGGGCCTGGGTGACCGGGCGCGTCTGCTGGATGCGTTCGAGCAGGCCATTTCCGGCAAGGCCGCAGACGCGCTGGCCGAAGTGAAGGATCAGGTGCATGCGGGCGCTGACCCCGCAGTCATCCTGAAGGATCTGATGGATGTCTGCGCCGATGTGTCCGTTGCGCAGGCCTCTGGCGGGGACTTCCAGTCTGCCGGCCCTGCCGAGTGGACCGAGCGCACGCTGGCTATGGCGCAGAAGCTGACGGCGGCGCAGGCCGCGCGTTACTGGCAGATCCTGCTGTCGGGCTTCAATGATCTTCAGACCGCGCCAGACACGGCGACGGCCCTGAACATGATCATCCTGCGTCTGGCAGCAGCGGCAAACCTTCCGTCACCGGAAGAAGCCGCGCGGATGATTGCCGAGAAGGGCTCCTCGCCGGGAAAGCCTGAACAACACGGACTGGCCCCGTCTCCCGCCGGCGGGCTGGAAAGCTTTGCCGAAATTGTGGCCTATCTGGGCGAGCTGCGCGAAGTGAATTTGCAGGTGGAGCTGGAGCGGTATGTGCGGCCGGGCCCTGTGCGCTATGGCTATTTCTCGTGCCAGCTGGAAGATGCTGCGCCCGATGATGTGCTGGCGCGCCTCAAGGCCTTTCTGGAACGGGAATCTGGCGAAGACTGGGTGGTTGAACAGATCCAGACCGGCGCTGAGACGATCCGGCAGACAGAAATACGCACCCGCGAAGAGAAATTTGCCGCTGCGGCAGAGCATCCCGCTGTGGCGGATGCCTTGAAGAGTATTCCCGGCATTACCATTGTCGATGTGATAGAGCCTGCGCCCGAACAGGATGGCGCGGCAGGCGATAATGTCATAGACCTGAACTCCAGACGTACGGCCTGAAGGAGGCCCGCTTCCCATGAAAGACCTCGGCAAGATCATGCAACAGGCCCAGCAGATGCAGGCCAAGATGCAGGAAGCGCAGGAAAAGATCGAAGCCACGGAGGCCGAAGGTGTGGCCGGGGCGGGCCTGGTCAGCGTGACGCTGAAAGGCAAGGGCGACCTTGTGTCTGTGCGGATTGACCCCACCCTGATGAATGATGAGGCCGAGATTCTGGAAGACCTGATAAAGGCCGCCCATTCCGATGCCCGCAAGCGTCTGGATGAGGCCATGGAAAAGGCCATGAAGGAAGCGACCCAAGGCCTGGGCGGCGGCATGCTGCCCGGCTTCAAAATGCCGTTCTAGGCAGGCGGCGTCAGTACAGTTCTGGCTCTGCCTTGCTGGACGTGGACGCCAGCACGCCGCGATGGAACATCGCACGCATCAGCCAGAAATTGCGCTTTTCCTCTGACCAGATGAACAGGCCGACCATGATGTAGCAGAGGCCAATTTTAGCGATCGCGCCAAGGGCCGCCAGCGTCAGCGTCACGCTATTTCGCGTGGTCAGAGAGTGATAGCCATAGCTCATCCCGGAACGGAATTTCCGGTTGCTGATCCATTTCAGATTCATGCGCTTCGGGTCCACCTTTTCGTGGACGACCGCCGCTTCTGTAATGCCTAGTCGGGCCCCGTTGAACCACAGACGGAAGAAGAATTCGGTATCCTCCCCGCCGGTCTTGCCCTTTTCCAGCAGGAAACGCTGGCCCCGAACAAGCGGTGAGCTGGCGCGCAACAGGGCGTTGCAGGTGTGGCCGGTTTGGACCACGCCGCCGCGCCGCTGCGGTATGTTCGAATGGTAGTCCTGTTTGCGCATCCAGCCTGGAGCGTCTTCGGGGTAAAGCGCAATTGCCGGGCCGAACACCGCGTCCAGCTTGTTCAGGCGGGCGGTCTGCAGCAGGCTGGCGAGCCAGTCCGGCTCTGCCTCTTCATCATCATCGATGAAGGCGATCCATTCTGCCTTGGCCGTTTCCAGCCCGGCATTGCGGGCGATGGAGATATTGTTGGCCGGCGCGTGAACATAGGTGACCGGCATGGAGAGCGTATCCGCCACGCGCTCAACCAGCTCTCTGGCAGAGGGCGTCTCGTCATTGTCGATCACAATGGCGCGGGCAGTGATCCCGGTCGGCAGCTTTTGCGCGTCCAGAGACCGCAGCGTCGCCTCAATCGAGGGGCGGCGATAGGTGCATACGCAGATATCGATCGTCACTTTGGCAACCTCGCGCGGGGGAGTCTGGACTGCAGGCATCATGCAGAACGGTTAGCAAACCTCATGCCATGCATGCGCGATTCCGCAGGGCAGCGACAGTGTCAGGTTTCTGTATCCTGCTGAAGCGGGGCCAGAAGCGCAAAAATCAGGCGCTTTGCAGCCTTGGTGTCGCGCGGGTCCAGCCCAGTGACTTCATATGTCCAGACGGGCTCTCCGGTGGCGCGGTCATACAGGGTCAGGCGGGCCGTCTGCTCCACGCCATCCGGGCCGGGGACACCGCCAAACAGCACGCCCAGCCCCCCCTGAACCAGCCGGCTGGCAGAGCTTTCCACATCCGTCTTCACCACAATCAGACCCACCAGATCGCTCGGGAGGCCCGGCTGTCCGGTGATCTCCGGTGAAATCTGCTGTGAGGTTTCGGGGGATGCAGCCAGCCTTTCGGCTTCTGCCGTGCCAGCCTCTGAAAACTCCGTCCAGGCCTCTCCGGCCGTGTCCTGCAGGGCATCTGCAAGGTTAATCGCGGCGGCCTTCGACCAGTCCTCACGGGGCTCGCGCAGGCCGGAAGCGGTAACCAGTGTGATCTCGGCAAGGGGCGGCAGATACAGCACATTGCCGCCCGGTGGCGGGGGCAGCGCGGCCTTGTCCGTCCCGTCAGGGGAGGAGGCACAGCCTGCCAGCAGCAGGCACAGCGTCAGTGCCGTCAGAACAAGTCCGCCAAAGCGCGCCATGGATCATTCCCCCAGAAGCCCCTTGCGACAGGGCGCGATTGCCGCCGCGAAGTCAAGCGCTGCGCGGATCCTGCATGGACAGTGCTGATTGTTCCTTATATGTTCTGACGAGAATCGTGCAAGGATGCATCCATGGATCCGATCATCATTATTGGCGGTGCGGGCTTTGATGCTGTGCACCTTGTCTTATTTCTGCTCGTGCTCGCCCTTGCCGGGGCGGCCTGGTGGCTGTCCGGTCAGAGCGGCGCCAAGGCAGAGCGCTACCGGCTGGACTATGAGCGCACCAGCGACGATCTGGAAGAGGCGAAGCAGCGGATCCGCACGCTGGAAGAAGTGGCCCGCACAGCTGAGCTGCAACTAGCCGAAGCCAAGGCCCGCAGCGCTGAGGATGAGCGCAAATTCGGGGAGATGGCGCAGGGCGTGCTGCAGCGGGCCAATGCGCAATTCCTGCAGCTGGCAGATGAGACCTTCAAACGCCATAATGAAGGCGCGCAGGGGCATCTGAAGGAACTGATCAAGCCGATTGGTGAGAATTTCGAGGCCTTCAAGAAGCGCGTCGACGAGATCGAGAAGGTCCGCACCGAAGACAAATCCGCCATTCAGGAGCAGGTGAAGGCGATCCATGAGAGCCTGAAGCTGAACACGTCCGAGACGGGCAAGCTGGTCAGTGCGCTGACCGCGCCTAAGGGCGGTGGCCGCTGGGGTGAGATGACCCTGCGCAATGTGATGGAGCAGGCGGGCCTGTCTGCGCATTGCGACTTTTCCGAACAGGTGCACGACCAGACAGAGCTGGGGCGCCAACGCCCGGACGCCGTGATCCACCTGCCGGGCGGACGGCAGATCGTGGTTGATTCCAAGGTCTCGCTCGCTTCATACATGTCTGCCGTAAATGCCGAAGACCCGGCCGAGCGGGCGAGCCATCTGAAGGCACACGCTGCCAGCGTGCAGCGCCATGTGAACACGCTCGCCTCAAAGGACTATCAGTCCAATCTCGGCGGGCGGTTTGACTATATTGCCATGTTCATTCCGGGGGAGAATTTCTTTGCCGCCGCGCTGGAGCATTCCCCGGACCTGATCGAGAAGGCAATGAGCCGCCAGGTGATCGTGACGACGCCCACCACGCTGATCGCGCTGGCGCGCACCGTGGCGCATCTCTGGCGCCAGCATGAGATGAACGAAAACGCCATGGCCGCTGCAGAACTGGGCGCAGACCTGTACAGCCGTATGGGGGTGATGCTCGGCCATATCGAGAAGCTCGGCAAATCGCTGAATGGCTCGGTGGACCATTACAACTCCATGATGGGGTCTTTCGACAAGCGGGTCCTGCCGACTCTGCGCAAGTTTGAGGACATGAAGATTGCCCCGCCGAACAAGGCCCCGGCAGAGCCGAAACAGATCGAGGCGCGCGCAAATGTGCCCGAAAACACTCCTGAAAACACTGGCGAACTGGACTTTGCCGCGTCCGGCAAGACCCTTCCGGTTGAGTGAGGCAGGGAGTTGACCAACGCTCCTGCGATGCATATCTGACCCTTATGGCTATCAGAGAAATCCTCACCGTTCCGGACCCGCGTCTCAAGGAAGTGTCGAAGCCCGTCGAAGGCGGCGTCACCGACGAGATCCGCGCGCTCATGGATGACATGCTGGAAACCATGTATGACGCGCCGGGCATTGGCCTGGCTGCGATCCAGGTTGGCGTGCCGCTGCGCGTGATCGTGATGGATCTGGCGAAAGAGGGCGAAGAGCCCCAGCCGCGCTATTTCGTGAACCCGGAAATCGTTGAAACGGTTGAAGAAACCCAGCCCTATGAAGAGGGCTGTCTCTCTGTGCCGGACATTTTCGACGAGGTTGAGCGGCCCGAGAAGTGCCTGATCCGCTATCTCGACTATGATGGCTTCAAGGTCGAGGAATGGGCAGAAGGCCTCTATGCCGTCTGCATTCAGCACGAAATGGACCATCTGGAAGGCACACTGTTCATCGATTACCTGTCCCGCCTGAAGCGCCAGCGCGCCGTGGACAAGGTGAAAAAGGCCAAGCTGCGCGCGCTGCGTGAAAACGCCGCCTGAGCCTGATGGTTCGTCGTTGGTCCTCTGTTCGTGCGGCACTGATCCTGTGCCTGATTACCGGCAGTGTCTGGGGTGTGGGCCAGGTGCGCCTCCACCAGAAGGCCGGTGTCTGTCTTGACCGTGGCGGCGCATGGGATCATGACGCCCGCAAATGTCTGACCAAGTAACACCCCCTCTTCGCATCGCCTTCATGGGCAGCCCTGACATCGCCGTTGGCGTGCTGGATGCACTGATCGCAGCAGGGCATGAGATCGCCTGCGTCTATTCCCAGCCGCCGCGCCCGTCCGGCCGGGGCAAGAAGCTGCGCCCGACGCCGGTGCATGCCTTTGCCGAGGAAAAGGGCCTTGAGGTGCGCACCCCGAAAAGCCTGAAAAAGTTGCCGGAGCAGGAGGCCTTTGCGGCCCTGAACCTGGATGCCGCCGTGGTCGTCGCCTATGGACTGATCCTGCCGCAGGCCATTCTGGATGCGCCGCGCCTTGGCTGTCTCAACATGCATGCCTCCATTCTGCCGCGCTGGCGGGGCGCTGCGCCGATCCAGCGGGCGATCATGGCAGGCGATACCGAAACCGGCGTCGATGCGATGATGATGGAAGCGGGGCTCGATACCGGTCCGGTTCTCGCGTCTGTGCGCACGCAGATCACCGAAGACGACACGGCCGGCAGCCTGCATGACCGGCTGGCCGAACTGGCGGCAGAGCTGGCGCCGCGTGCGCTGGCGGGCCTGGCAGATGGCAGCCTGACCCCTGCCGCGCAGACGGAAGAGGGCATGACCTATGCCGCCAAGCTCGGCCCCGATGACCAGCGTGTCGACTGGACGAAACCGGCGCGGCAGGTCGATTGCCAGATCCGCGGCCTGTCTCCCTTCCCGGGGGCGTGGTGCCAGTGGACACCGCCCGGTGAAGAGGCGCCCATACGCCTGAAACTGCTGATGAGCCGCCGGTCGGGCCGCGAAACCTCAGCGCCTGCAGGCATGGTGCTGGATGATAATCTGCTGGTTGCTTGCGGTGATGGCGGCGCTGTGCGTATCCTGCGCCTGCAAAAGCCCGGGGGCAAACCTATGGATGCAGACCAGTTCCTGAGAGGCCAGGCAATTGCTCCGGATACGGTGCTTGACTGATGAGCTTCTGGATTCGCCCTGCCCATGAAGAAGATCTGGACGAAATTGTCGCCCTGAATGACCTGGCCTTTGGCGGCAAAGCAGAAGGTCGCATTGTGCGCGAACTGGCGAAAAGCGGCGAGAGCGTGCTGTCTCTGGTGGCGAGTGATGATGCCGGCATTGTCGGCCATCTCCAGTTTTTCCGTGTGCATGTTGATGGCGCGCCTGCGGTGGGCCTCGGGCCGATGTCCGTGCATCCGGACTTTCAGAATACCGGCATTGGCAGCGGCCTGATCCAGATGGGCCTGATGGCGCTGGAAGGCTCAGGCGAAAGCCTGGTCTTCGTGCTGGGCCATCCGGATTATTACCCCCGCTTCGGTTTTTCAGCCGAGGTGGCCGCGCCCTATGAGTCCGACTGGTCCGGCGAGGCCTTCATGGCCCTGCAGCTGAGCGATGAGGCACCCGCACCCGGACGGTTGACCTATCCGGCTGCCTTTGGCTAGGGCACGCGCGATGCCTCGCTACAGACTCCTCATTGAATATCATGGCGGCCCGTTCCAGGGCTGGCAGAAGCTGCCGGACACGCCGACCGTACAGGGTGCGCTGGAAGAGGCGGCGGCGAAGCTGGACGGCCAGCCGGTCGAGATCTATGGCGCGGGCCGCACCGATAGCGGCGTGCATGCGACCGGGCAGGTGGCGCACATGGATCTCAGCATCGACCGGGGCCGCAAGGTGGCCGATGCCCTGAACTTCCATCTGCGCCCGCATCCGATCGCCGTGCTGAAGGCAGAGCGCGTGGCGGATGAGTTCCATGCGCGCTTCAACGCCACGCAGAGGCATTATCGCTATATCGTCATCAATCGCCGGGCCGATCTCAGCCTGGACCGGGGGCTGGCCTGGCGGGTGCCGTCGAAACTGGATGCCGACGCGATGCATGCGGCGGCGCAGGCCTTTGTCGGCACGCATGATTTTTCCACCTTCCGCGATACCGATTGCCAGGCGCTGACGCCGGTGAAGACGCTGAAGGAATTCACCGTCTCGCGCTATGGCGAGCGGGTGGAATTCACCTGCCGGGCGCAGAGCTTCATCCACCGTCAGGTGCGGTCCATGGTCGGCAGTCTGGTGGAGGTGGGCCGGGGCAAGCAGCCGGTCGGTTGGATTGCCGATATTCTGGCCCAGGCTGACCGCTCCGCCTGCGGACCGGTCGCGCCAGCTGATGGGCTTTACCTCGAAAAGGTCGATTACGACACGGATAGCTGACGCGAAGTCAGTCTGTGCAGCGCCGGGCTTCCGGACTAGCCTTCCTGTCAAAACAACAGGGAGCGAAACATGGCGATTGATTTCACGATACCGGAAGAGGCCAAGGAAGTCCGCGAGCGCGTGCGCAAATGGGTGCAGGAGGAATGCCTCCCCGCCGAAAAGGAAATGGATGCCGGCAGGCCCTATAAGGAGGTGCTGGCGGAGCTGCGCAAGAAGGCACGGGCGCGGGGCCTGTGGTGCCCGTTCATTCCAGAGGAGCATGGCGGCATGGGCCTCGGCCCGCTGGCCAATGCGTTGGTGCAGATGGAACTGGGGCAGAGCCATCTCGGCGCGCTGTCGATGAATTCGCAAGGGCCGGATGATGCCACGATGCTGACCCTGCTGGCGCATGGGACGGACTATCAGAAGGAAAAATACCTGAAGCCGCTGCTGAATGGCGAGAAGCGCATCTGCTATTCCATGACAGAGAAAGCCGCTGGCGCAGACGCGACCGGCATGCAGACGCGCGCCGAGAAGGACGGCAAGGGCAATTATGTTCTTAACGGGGAGAAATGGTTCTCCAGCGCGGCGACGGCGGCAGACATTGCCGTGGTGATGGCGAAGACCAATCCGGATGCGCCGCGCCACCAGCAATTCTCCACCTTCATCGTGGAACTGCCCAATCCTGGCTACAAGATCCTTCGCGATATTCCAACGATGGCCGTACACGGACCGCACTATGAAGAGATGGGCGGCGGCCATGCCGAGGTGAAGATCGAGAATCTGGTCGTGCCGGAAGAGAATCTTCTGGGCGGGGAAGGGGGCGGCTTCTCGATGGGGCAGCACCGGCTGGCCTATGGCCGCCTGCGCCATGGCATGCACAATGTGGCGATGGCCCAGCGCGCTCTTGATCTGGCGACGGAACATGTCACCAGCCGGGAAACATTCGGTCAGTCGCTGGAAGACCGGCAGGGCGTTCAGTTCATGCTGGCCGAATGTGCAAGACAGCTCTACATCGCGCGGCTGATGCTGATGCACATTGCCTACAAGGCAGAGAATGGCATGGATTTGCGCCAGGAGAATGGCATTGCCAAAGTGTTCCTGGCGAACATGGTGCACAAGGTGGTGGATACGGCGATCCAGCTGCACGGCGCGCTCGGCTATTCGCTCGATACGCCGCTGGCGGCCTGGTACACGCATATCCGCTCGCAGCGCCTGGTCGATGGGCCGGATGAAGTGCACAAATGGATCACCGGCAAGAATGTGATCCGCGCCTACAAGAAGGATGGGACGACGGCCGCCGCCGCCGGAGGAGACCTGTTATGATCAAGCTGACTTTTTGTCTGCGACGCCTGCCGCATCTGAGCCGTGAGGAATTCCAGCGCTACTGGCGGGAGCAGCATGCCCCGCTGGTGGCAAAGCATGCGCAGGCCCTGGGTATTCTCCGCTATGTGCAGAACCACACGGCGCATGATCCGCTGAACGCCGCCATGCAAGGCAGCCGCGGCGGTCCGGAGGCCTATGATGGCGTGGCCGAATTATGGTTCGAGAGCGAGGCAGCCATGGCGGCCAATACCAGCGAGGCGGCAGCGAAAGCCGGCGCCGAATTGCTGGAGGATGAGAAGAAATTCATCGACCTTGCAAACTCTCCGCTTTGGTTCGGGGAAGAGTTTGAGGTGGTTGGTGGGGCGGACTGACCTTTCCGCCAGCACGTTCGCCCGGTATGGGGGGGGCATCCGGTGAGGTGAGCTGAATTCGGTGGGTAATCCGTGTCAGGACGTGTCGGGAGCCGGCTCGCGACAGGCTGCGCGCAGGTCTGCGAAGGCCGCTTGCAGGGCATTACACAGCGCGCTCAGCAAGAGCGGCTGAGCGTTGTCCGCAAACTCGACCGGCAGGTCACTGCCGAGCGCCGGGCGCTCCCAGGCTGGGACAGCTGGCGCTTCATATGTGTAGAGATCTTTCGGTTTGGGTTTGCGGACGTCAGATACGTATTTCACGCGGACGAAGCCGCAACGCGTGACATTCAGTAGAAAGTCCTGACCCGTCTCTTTCTGATGCGTCGCAATGGCCCATAGCTGCAGCCAGAGCCACGGCCAGAAGACCGGGTGGACATAGGCATAGGCCGGGGCGAAACGCGGATCAGACATGGATCCACTATACACCGGGTGCGGAGGGTGTCGGAAAAGTTTATTTTTGGGTCAGTGTTTGCTGCAGGTTGGGCGGGTTTTTTGTGGGATAAGTGCACACAGCTGTCATCCTTCGACTTCGCTCAGGATGAGTTGGGTTCTGGGGGCCTTAAGCCAGGGCCCGTTCCAGATCGGTCAGGATGTCTGAGACGTCTTCGAGGCCGACGGAGAGGCGGATGAGGCCGTCGGAGATGCCGTGGGCGGCGCGCTCTTCTTCCGTGTAGGTCGAGTGGGTCATGCTGGCCGGGTGCTGGATCAGGGTTTCGGCATCGCCCAGGCTGACGGCGCGGCGGATCAGCTGCAGGCGGTTCATCATGTCGATGCCGGCCTGATAGCCGCCGTCCAGTTCAAAGGCGATCATGCCGCCAAAGCCGTCCATCTGGCGCTTGGCAAGCTCATGCTGGGGATGGCTGGGCAGGCCCGGATAGTGAACCACTGAGACGCTTGGCTGGGCCTCCAGCCATTCGGCAATCTTCTGGCCGCTTTCGCAGTGGCGCTGCATGCGCAATTGCAAGGTCTTCAGTCCCCGCATCACCAGCATGGCATTGAAGGGCGCCATGACGGAGCCGGTCATGTCTTTGACGCCGATCATGCGGATATCCTGAATGGGCTCGGCCCGGCCGCAGACGATGCCTGCGACAAGGTCTCCATGGCCGCCGAGATATTTCGTGGCCGAGTGCAGCACGAAGTCTGCGCCCAGCTCTATCGGGCGGGTGAGTAGGGGGGAGGCGTAGGTGTTGTCGACAATTGTGAGCGCGCCGACCGCGCGGGCAATATCTGACACGGCGCGGATGTCGACCAGGCGCATGTTCGGATTGGCCGGGGTTTCGAAATAGACGACGCGCGTCGTGTCACTGATTGCGGCGGCGAGCTTTTCCGGGTCGCGCAGATCAACATGGGTGATCTTCACGCCAAAGCGGCTGAGCCCGTCGCGCATGAAGGCGAAGGTGCAGCCATAGAGCGTTTCATCGGTGATGATCTCGTCGCCCGGCTTTACCAGCGTCCACAGCGTGGCGGAGATGGCGCCCATGCCGCTGGCTGTCGCGATGGCGGCTTCGGCGCCTTCGAGGCTGGCAATGCGGGATTCGAGCAGGCTGACCGTCGGGTTGGAGATGCGCGAATAGATGTGGCCCTCGGCGTCGCCTGCGAACAGGGCGCCGCCGGTTTCGGCATCCGGGAAGGCGAAGGTGGATGTGAGGTGCAAGGGCGGCGTCAGGGCGTTTTCATGGTCTGCAGGCTCATAGCCGTGATGAATGGCGCGGGTTGCGGGACCAAGCGGGCGGCTGGAATCGAAGGCCATGGCGGGCTCCTGTGCAGGGAATTGCGATATGGCGGCAGAATAGCATTGCGCGCGCAGCATGAGCTTTCAAAGATTGCCACAAACTGATATAAAATTGGTGAATTATGCCAATAGGAGCGGCAAATGGACCGGATAGATGCCAAGATTGTGCGGGCCTTGCAGGAAGATGGCCGCCTGACCAATCAGGACCTGGCGGAAAAGGTGGGCCTGTCGCCGTCGCCCTGCCTGCGCCGGGTGCGCAATCTGGAGGCCGAGGGGGTGATTCAGGGCTATTCCGCGCTGGTGGACCAGAAAGCCTGCGGCTATCCGATCACCTGTTTCATGCGCATTCGCCTGTCTGTGCACAGCGAAGAGGCCGTACAGCGCTTCGAGGCGAAGATCATGGAGACCGAGGCCGTGCTGGACTGCTATCTGATGACCGGCGGGGCCGATTACCAGCTGCGCATCGTGGCCGAGAGCCTGGATGCGTATGAGCAATTGGTGCGCCACACCATCCAGCGCCTGCCGGGCATTGCCTCCATCGAGACGAGCTTTGCCTATGGCGTTGTGAAGAAGTCCCGCGTTTTGCCGGTAAAGCTGGAGGCTGCGCTATAGGCGCGGCGCGCGGACCTGCTATATAGACAGGTGATGAGCATAGATTCCCCTGCGACTGCACCCAAAGGCCCAACCCTGGTTGAGGCGCGCAGCCATCTGCTGCGGCGGCCTGGCAAATGGCGGATTTCCAATATCATTGATGGCCGGGCCCTGCGGGTGAAGCTGACGGCGGCGGCGCTGGACAATCTGGGCAACCCCCAGGCCATGCGCAAGGCTGCGCTGAACCATCTGCACGGCGCGATGTTCCGCGGCCGCATGATTGCGCAGGAGCGGTTGCAGCAGGGGGCGGACGGGCTGGATACGGCGCGGCTGTTGTCTGCGGTGCAGGATGAAGTGATCCATGCGCTGTATGATTTTACGACGACGCATGTGCACCGCGCGCGCAACCCCACAGAGGCCGAGCGTCTGGCGATCCTGGCGACCGGGGGCTATGGCCGCGGCGTGATGGCGCCGTCCTCTGACACGGACCTTCTGTTCCTGCGTGCCTACAAGGCGAGCCCGCATACCGAAAGCGTGATCGAATACATGCTGTATGCCCTGTGGGATATGGGGCTGAAAGTGGGCAATGCGTTCCGTACGCCAACGGAGTGTGTCAAGTTGGCGGCCGAGGATGTGACGATCAAGACATCCCTGCTGGATGCGCGTTTCATTTGCGGCGATCAGGCCTTGTCTGACGAGATGCAGGTAAAGTTCCAGAAGGATGCGGTGGATGGCAAGGATGCCGACTTCATCGCCGATAAGCTGGCCGAGCGCGATGCCCGCCACGCACGGCAGGGCGATGCGCGCTATGTGGTGGAGCCGAACCTGAAAGAGGGCAAGGGCGGCCTGCGTGACCTGCAGACGCTGTACTGGCTGATCAAGCACATGCATGGCGGCAAGACGCTGGAAGAGGTGATGAAGAAGGCTCCGTTCACGGAGAATGAATACGGGACCTATATCCGGTCTGCACGGTTCCTGTGGACGGTGCGGTGCCATCTGCACTTTGTGACCGGGCGGGCGGAAGAACGCCTCAGTTTTGACCTGCAGCCGGAGATCGCGGCGCGAATGGGCTATCGGGACCGGCGCGGGCAGCAGGGCGTAGAGCGCTTCATGAAGCGCTATTTCCTGGTGACCAAGGATATTGGCGCGCTGACGCGCATCGTGGCGGCAAAGCTGGAGGCCGACCAGAAGAAGCGGCCCGAAGGCTTTCGGCGTCTGCTGCCCCAGCGCAGCCCGCAGCCCCTGAAGGATGAGGGCTTTGTGATTGATGCCGGGCGCGTCAGCATCGCATCTGAAAAGGTGATGAAGTCTGACCCGCTGAACATGTTGCGCCTGTTCATCATCGCGCGCCGCGAGGGCAAGGACATCCACCCCGACGCGCTGACGGCGCTGACGCGGAACCTGAGATCCTTGAATGAGCGTGTACGGATCATGCCGGAGGCACGGGAACTGGTGCTGGACGCCATTCTGGGCGGGACGGACCCCGGCCTGATCCTGCGCCGGATGAACGAGGCCGGCATTCTGGGCAAGATGATCCCGGAATTTGGCGGCATTGTCGCGCAGACGCAGTTCAATATGTATCATCACTATACGGTAGATGAGCATACGATCCGCGCCGTTGAGGCGATTGCCGAGATGGAGAATGGCAATGCCGAGCGGGTGCCGCTGGCGACCGAAATTTTCCCGCTGATCGAGAACCGCCGCGCCCTGTATATGGCCATGCTGCTGCATGATACCGGCAAGGGCCGGGGCGACCAGCAGGTGGAAGGGATGAAGACCTCTTCGCGCGCCTGCCAGCGTTTGGGCATGCCGGAAGACGAGACGGAACTGGTCGCCTGGCTGGTGGGCCACCATCTGGAACTGAGCGAGACAGCTCAGAAGCGGGATATTTCCGATCCGCGCACGGTGACGCAATTTGCTAATATGGTCGGCTCTCTGGAGCGCTTGCGACTGCTCTACATCCTGACGGCGGCAGACATACGCGCCGTGGGCCCCGGCGTGTGGAATGCGTGGAAGGGGCAGCTGATGGCGGACCTTTACCACAACACCGCCGCAGCGCTGCGCGGGGGACGCGCCGACGAGAAAGGTGTGCAGGCAGAGCTGGAAGCGAAAGCCGAGACGCGCCGCGAAGCACTGATCGAGCAGATCGGCACGATCCCGCCGGTGCAGCTGGAAATGGAGACGGCCTATTGGACGGGCTTCGATCTGGAAGATCTGGCCTGGCATGCTGACGCGCTGGCGATGAGCGGCAATATCGTCTGTCATCGGTTCCCGCCGGAAGGGGGCGCGCTGGCCTTGCTGGTGTCCGGCTCTGACAGACCGGGCCTGTTCGCAGACCTGGCCGGCACGCTGGCCAATCTGGGCGCGAACGTTGTCTCCGCGCAGGTGTTCACCAGCAAGAGCGGCCGCATCGTCGACATCTTCATCCTGCAGGATGCCGCGCAAAAGCCCTATGGCCAGAGCGATCCGAGCCGTCTGACGCGCCTGGAAAAGGCGCTGCACGAGGTGCTGGGCGGAACGCAGGTGAAAGAGCTGGCGAAATCGCGGACCGGACGCCGTCAGGCCGCTTTCCTGGTGCAGCCCTCTGCGCAGATCCGGGACGATGTGTCAGCCGATTATACCGTGATCGATATTGCGGGCCGCGACCGGCCGGGGCTTCTGTTCGATGTGGCGCGCGTGCTGGCAGATCTGGAACTGTCCATTCACTCTGCGCATGTCGGATCCTATGGTGAGCGCATGTTCGATGCGTTCTATGTGCAGTCCGAGCAAGGCCATAAATTGTCCGACGACGCCCAGAAAGAGACCCTGAGAGAACGTCTTCTTGGCGCATTGGGGCGCCATGAACCGGATGCGCCGGAAACGCCGGCCCGGAAACTGAAACGCTCCCGCGCCGTGGACAGTTTCTGAGAATTCGATCAGAGGAATCGCGATGAGTGTCGCGCGCAACACCCTGGTGCAATCCTCGCTGACCCTGGGCAGCCGCGTGCTGGGCATGGTGCGCGACATATTGCTGATCGCCAAGATCGGCGCCGGGCCGGTGGGCGATGCCTGGGCGACGGCGCAGCAATTCCCGAACCTGTTCCGCCGCATATTTGCCGAAGGCGCGTTCGCGTCAGCCTTTGTACCGACCTATGCGCGCACACTGGAGGCGGAAGGGCATGAGGCCGCGCGGGCCGTGGCGCAGGAAGCGCTGCGTGTTTTGTTCGCGGCGACGGCGGCGCTGACCATTCTGGCGCAGATCTTCATGCCCTGGGTCTTGCTATTGATCCATGGCGGGCAGGCCGATGATCCGGAGAATTACGCGCTGGCCGTTCTGCTGACGCGGATCACCATGCCGTACCTGACCTTCATGGCGATTGCGGCGCTGCTGTCCGGCGTGCTGAATTCGGCCGAGCGGTTCATTCTGTCTGCCGGCGCGCCGACGCTGCTGAATTTGTCTCTCATCCCGGCGGCCTTTGTGGCGCCGTCGGCAGAGGGGACGGCGCTGGCGGCGGCAGTGGCCTATTTCCTTGCGGGCCTGTTGCAGGCGGGTGTGCTGTGGTGGGGCGTGCGCCGCCAGAAAGTGCATATCAGCCTGATCGGCTGGCCGCGTCTGACGCCTGCCGTGAAGAAGGTGCTGAAGCTGGCCATACCTGGCACGATTGCGGCCTCTGGCACGCAGATCAATATCATTGTCAGTCAGTCCCTCGCCAGCTTTGAGGTGGGCGCGAAATCCTGGCTCTATGCGGCAGACCGGCTCTATCAGCTGCCGCTGGGCCTGGTTGGCGTGGCAGTGGGGGTCGCAATCCTTCCGCGCCTCAGCCGCGCGGCGCGCGCCTTTGATGAAGCGGGTAGCCGGCGGACGATGGATGAGGGGATAGGCCTCGCCATGGCGTTGACCCTGCCGGCGGCGGCGGCGCTGATGATTGCGCCGGTCTTCCTGATTGATGTGTTCTTCACGCGCGGGGAATTCCTGCTGTCGGATGCGCAGATGTCTGGCCATGCGCTGTTCCATTTTGCCTGGGGCGTGCCGGCCTTTGTGCTGATCAAGGTGTTGGCCCCGGCCTTCTTTGCGCGGGAAGATACCAAGACGCCGATGCGCTATGCGCTGACATCCGTGCTGATCAATACGGTGCTGGGCGCCAGCCTGTTCTTCTGGATGAAGTCCAACGGGCAGGCTGGCTTTATCGGCCTCGCCATCGCGACCTCCATTGCCGCCTGGGTGAATACGGCCCTGCTGGCGACGACGCTGATGCGGCGCGGATGGTACACGCCCGGCGGGCGGCTTGTATCCGGCGTGGTGCGCGCGGCGCTGGCGACAGCGGTGATGAGCGCGGCGGTGTGGTTCATGCTGCAGAATCTGGCCGTGATACAGGCGCAGGTGCTGAATTCGCGGATCCTGGCGGCGGTGCTGATCGTGCTGGCCGGAGGGGTGATATACGCTTTTGCAGCCCTGCTGACCGGTGCAATCCGCATTTCTGACATCCGGCAGGCTTTGCGGCGCTAGACAAACGCGCTAAAGCGCCTGCCCATGAGCGACACACACTCCCCCACCTATAGCGGCCCGCAGCGTATCTTCTCGGGCATCCAGCCAACCGGCAATCTGCATCTGGGCAACTATCTGGGCGCCCTGAAGAAATTCGTGGACTTGCAGCAAGAGGGCTGGGACGCGGTCTATGCCGTGGTGGACCTTCACGCGATCACCATGCCGGTGGAGAAGGGGGCGCTGATCAGCCAGACACGGCAGATTGCAGCGGCCTTCCTGGCGTGCGGTGTCGACCCGAAGAAATCCATCATCTATGCGCAGTCTTCCGTGAAGGCGCATGTGGAACTGGCCTGGATCTTCAATTGCGTGGCGCGGATGGGCTGGGTCGAGCGGATGACGCAGTTCAAGGACAAGGCCGGCAAGGATGCCGAGCGGGCTTCTGTCGGCCTGTTCACCTATCCCGTGCTGCAGGCAGCTGACATTCTGGCCTACAAGGCGACGCATGTGCCTGTCGGCGAAGACCAGAAGCAGCATCTGGAACTCTCCCGCGATATCGCAGACCGCTTCAACCGCGAATATGACGCGCCGGGCTTCTTCCCGTTGCCGGAGCCGTTGATCAAGGGGCCGGGCGCGCGCGTTATGAGCCTGAAGGATGGCAGCAAGAAAATGTCGAAGTCCGATCCGTCGGAACTGTCCCGCATCGCGCTGGTGGATGATGCCGACACGATCGCCAAGAAGATCAAGAAGGCGAAGACCGACCTGCTGGGCGACATGCCGAGCGAGGTGGAGGGCCTGGAAGGCCGCCCCGAGGTGGAGAATCTCGTCGGCATCTATGCGGCCCTCTCCGGAGAGACGGTCGAGGCTGTGCTGAAGCAATATGGCGGGCAGGGCTTTGGTGTCTTCAAGCCGGCGCTGGCCGAGGTGACGGTGAACCATCTGGCCCCGATCACGCAGCGCTTCCGCGAGATTCTGGATGATGTCAGCTTTATCGATAGCGTGCTGAAGGATGGCGCTGAGCGGGCCGATGCGATCTCTGCCCCGGTCATCCGCGAAGTGCGGGAGCTGGTCGGCTTCTGGGGCGCATGAGGCTGACCCGCGCGGATTTGGCCTGCGCGGATTTGGTTTGTTGACCTTCTGCGCCTTCGGCCTATCCCTCTGACCCTAAATCATTCTGGAGCGTTCCCATGCGTCTTGTATCCCTGATTGCCGGTCTTTCCGTTGCTGCTCTCGCGGCCTGTTCCCAGGAAGCGAAAGCGCCGGACGTGACGCCGGTACCGGTTGTGACCGATGCGTTCATCGTGATGCCTGCACCGGGCCGGGACGTTGCCATGGGCGGCCTGACGCTGAGCGTGGAAGGGGCTCCGATCTGGCTGACAGGCGCGGACACGAACATCGCCGACAAGGCCGAGCTGCACACGATGAGCATGGAAGACGGCGTGATGCGCATGCGCAAGGTCGAGCGGCTGGAAGCGACGCCGATTGTGCCGCTGGAACTGGAACGCGGCGGCGCACACCTGATGTTCTTCGGAATCAGTGACCAGATTGCGCCGGGCGATCTGGCCGAGCTGGTGCTGACCCTGACGGATGAGAATGGCGAAGAGCAGACGCTGACCACTGAGGCCGAAATCCGCGCCATGGGCGAGTAAGCCTCGCCTCTGCACGGTGGGCTGCAGGCCCACTATACTTTCCGACATCTTTCCAGGCCCGGTCAAAATGCCGGCACTCCGTAGCTTTGCGGATATTTAACAGTTAATGTACTGTTAAAATGCCCCATTCGCCTGCATAGTGGTGTAAACGCAACAGGTCTCCAGCGTTTCATGTGAACAGGGTAGAGTAGATGGCATTTGATAGTAGTCGCCTCCCCGCGGCCTACCAAGAGGAAGGTCCTGCCGTTACCGTGCTTGGGTCAGATCATCTCGTAACGTTTGATTATGCAGAGCCGAGCCCGGTGATGCTGTTTGCGCAGCGCTGGTGGCGCCGCACCAAGCTTGTGATGAAGATCGGTGTCGTTGTGGCGGCCGTTGCGGCCTATCCGGTGTTGACCGTTGCTTCCAACAAGATTGATGACAGCCATGTCGAGATCGCCGGGCAGGACTGGACGATGCCGGAAGTGGGTGTCGCCATCAACAAGATCGCCCGTGAACTGGAAGGCGCAGGCTGGGCAGGGGACCGTGCGAACTGGCATCCGCAGGCCCGCCTGACGGCGATGCCGGCCTGGCAGGTTGCGACCACAGATGCGCTGTCTGACCATACACGCATGCTGTCCGAGCTGACCGTGAAGGGCGGCGAAGTCGATTCCGACCTGAAGGCGGCCACGCGCCTGCTGCGCGGCGTGCCGGGCGAAGACATGCGCCCGCGCCTGACTGCGGCCGCCGAGGCGCTGAACCGCTATGATTCCCGCGCTGGCCGCGGCCTGGCCGTAATGCCGGACAAGCTGGAAAAGCTGAAAGCCGAAGCGAACTTGTTTGCCGATTGGGCGAAGGACGACCGGGTCGACCTGGCCGTGCAGGTCAATCAGGATGTCGTTGAATGGCCGGCGAGCAAGGCGGATATTCAAAGCTTTTATGGCGCAAAGGCCCGTGCGCATGTCGCGCAGCAAATGCTGACGGCAGCCCGTATGACCGAGCCACGTCTGGCGCGGCTGCCGGCTGTTAGTACAGCCTTCGACAAGGCAGAGCTTGCCTGGGGCCGCGCGGCAGAGATGAAGCCGCTGATCGTTTCCAATCAGAGCGGCGATGGCCCGTTCATGGCCAATCATCTGGCCAGCATCGGCTTTTTCCTGGTGGAGGCCGAGCAGGCCTCCCGCGATCTGGCGGCGGCGTTGGAAGACCTGCCGGAAGGCGCGCTGGAAAATGTCGCCTCTCTGGAGACACGGCTCGCCTCGACGGCGCCTTGATCCTGCAGGCCTAATCACACGGTGACGTCTTGAACCTGCCTGTGTTGCGCGCCATCTGAAGGGCAACGCGCACAGTAGAAAGGGCTTCCGGCCATGTTCATCCAGACCGAACCGACCCCGAACCCGGATACGGTGAAATTCCTGCCCGGCCACCCTGTGGCTGGCGACAAGGGACCGTTCGATTTTCCTGACGCTGCAAGCGCCCGCATCAGTCTGCTGGCCCGCGCCTTGTTCCAGGTAGACGGGGTGGAGCGCGTGTTCCTGGGCAGCGATTTCGTCTCCATCAACAAGGAGACCGACCGCGACTGGAAACACGTGAAGCCGATGGTGCTGGCCGCAATCATGGACCATTACATGGCGGGCCTGCCGGTTGTGGAAGAGGGCGCAGAGTCGTCTGCCGCCAGTGAGGCGGAAGTTTCCTATGAGGGCGAAGCGGCAGAGATTGTCGACGAGATCAAGGAACTGATCGAAACTCGCGTACGCCCGGCCGTGGCGCAGGATGGCGGAGACATCATCTTCCACAAATTCGAGCCTGAGACCGGTATTGTGCATTTGTCGATGCGCGGTGCTTGTGCCGGTTGCCCCTCCTCCACGATGACGCTGAAGCAGGGCATCGAGAACATGCTGAAAACCTATGTGCCGGAAGTGACCGCCGTCGAGGCTGTACTCTAGCCGGAACGACAGCATATTGCCGCGCATAGTGCATTGATAAGGCACGCGATCTCCTGCACGCTGGGTCGCACAGACAAAGTTAAAAGCAAGAGGATTTAAAGGTCATGACCCACCCGGTAAACGACCATGCACTCGACGTGATTTTCCGCGACGGGCGCAGCTATAATGGCTTCCACGACAAGGATGTGCCGGAAGTGCTGGTCCGCGCGGTTTACGACCTGGCGAAGATGGGCCCCACGAGTGCGAACTGCAGCCCGGCGCGTTTTGTGTTCGTTTCAACGGAAGAGGGCAAGAAGCGCCTTCTGCCGTTGGTATCCGAAGGCAATCAGAAGAAAGTGTCCGAGGCGAAATGGTCCGTGATCATTGCTTATGACATGGAGTTCCAGGAAAAGGTGCCGAAGCTGTTCCCACACAATCCGAGCGCCAAGACCTGGTTCGACAACAATCGCGAGGAAACGGCCTTCCGGAACGGCACGCTGCAAAGCGCCTATTTCCTGATGGCGGCGCGCTCGCTTGGCCTTGATTGCGGCCCGATGTCAGGCTTTGACATGGACGGCGTGAACAAGGAATTCTTTGAAAATCAGGATGGCGAAGAGAAGAACTGGCGCGCCAACTGGATCTGCAATCTCGGCTATGGCGACAAATCCTCCATCTTTGCGCGCAGTCCGCGTCTGCACTTTGATGAGGCCTGCCGGATCGTCTGATCCTGGCTGACGCGCCATGATTGTCCTTGGGCTGAATACTGCGTTTACCGCGATGGAAGCGGCACTGGTGCGCAATGGCGAGATTATCGCCGATGCGCGCGAGGCGATGGCGCGCGGGCAGGACAAGGCCTTGCCGGGCTTTGTCGAACGCCTGCTGGCCCAAGGCGGTGTCAGCCTGGATGAGGTGGACCGGTTTGCCGTGGTGACCGGACCGGGCAGCTTTACGGGCATCCGCATTGGTGTGGCCTATGCGCGGGGCCTGTCCCTTGTGACGCAGGCGCCTTGCATTGGCGTCAGCAGTATTGAAGCAGGCATCCCGACCGGCATGGAAGATACAGCGCTGGGGGCGTTGATGGCCCAGAAACGCCCGCCGGACCAGACTTGGTGGGTGCAGGGCGTGTCCGAAAACAAGGGCATTGCCGATACGATCGAGATTGGCCTGGATGAATTGAAGGCCATGCTTGTGGGCTTCCATGCGCCGGTCTTCATGCAGGGCGCCGAAGCGCTGGGGGAAGAGCTGGCCGGGAAGCTGGACATCCGCCCGCTGACGCCTTCGGCGATCACAGCCGCGCTGAAGGCGCCGCTGTTTGATCCGGCCCAGCATCTGCCGACGCCGGTCTATGCGCGCGATCCGGACGCGACCCTGCCGGAGCCACGGAAGTGACGGATGGCCTGATTGTTCTGAGGCCGGACGATGCAGGACGCACCGCGATGCTGCACCTGAAATGCTTTCCGGACCCGTGGAGCGCGGCGTCCTTGCGGGGGCTGCTGAAAGATCCGTCCATCCTGACACTGGGCATTGAGCGCGATGGCCAGCTGGCAGGCTTCATCATGGGGCAGACGATTGTCGGCGAGACAGACATTCTGACGGTCTGCACCAATCCTGATCTGCGCCGGCAGGGCATTGCCCACCACTTGCTGGAGGCGATGATCACGCGCTGCGGAGAGCGCGGCGTGTCGCGCATGACGCTGGATGTGGCAGAGGACAATATCGCCGCCCGCGCGCTCTATGCGGCGCATGGCTTTACCGAGGATGGCCGCCGCCCGCGCTATTATTCGGCGAAGCGGGACATACCGGTAGACGGCATTCTGATGTCAAAATCTCTTGAGCTTGGCGTTTGAGGCGTATCAGGTCTGGGCGATTTCAGGAAATAAGCTATGTTAGGTTGAGATCCCGGACAGGAGCTGAGCGATGACTGATACCCCAAAGACCGACGAGATCCCGCAGCAAATATTCGACCTGTATGATGACTATTGTCATGGTCATCTGTCTCGGCGCGGCTTTTTCGAAGGGCTGGGGAAATATGCCGTTGGCGGCCTGACGGTCTCCTCTCTCGCGGCCTGTGTGCTGCCAGACTATAGCAGGATGCAGACCGAGCCCGACGAAGACGATCTCTATGAAGAGATGCTGGTCTATCCCTCTCCCGATGGGGCAGGGGAGATGGAAGGCTATTTCGTGCGCCCCGATACTGTGAATGGCGAATTGCCGGGCATCGTCGTGATCCATGAGAATCGTGGCCTGAACCCGCATATCAAGGATGTCGCCCGGCGCGTCGCCAAGGCGGGCTATGTGGCCTTTGCACCGGACGCGCTCTCTCCGCTTGGTGGCTATCCCGGAAATGATGATGAAGGCCGCGCCCTGCAGGCGCAGCGCAATCGCGGGGAGATGATTGAGGATTTCATGGCCGGGGCCGCCTTCCTGCGTGATCATGCGGCGGTGAATGGCAAAGTCGGCTGTGTTGGCTTCTGCTTTGGCGGGGCAGTGGCGAACATGATGGCCGTGCGTTTGCCCTGGCTGTCTGCGGCGGTGCCCTATTATGGCGGCTGGCCGACGGCAGAGCAGGCCGGATATGTGGATGTGCCCCTGCAAATCCATCTGGCGGGGCTGGATGAAAGAGTGAATGCAGGCTGGCCGGCCTACAAGGCGGCGCTGGACGCCAATGATGTCGAGTACGAAGCGTACATATATCCCGGCGTGCAACATGGTTTCCATAATGATACCACGCCGCGCTATGATGAGGCTGCTGCAAAACTGGCCTGGAGCCGGACGCTGGACTTCTTCAGTCGCCAACTGAGTTAGGGGGGGCTTTTGACCCGCAGCCGTAATTGTTTGGGATGTAACTGACTGGACTTAAGGTCAATGTGAGGGCAAAACATGCGCATGGATCGACTCGAGAAACTTTGCGCCGATAAAGGCCTGCGAATGACGGAACCGCGCCGCGTGATTGCGCGTGTCCTGTCCTCTTCGGATGACCACCCTGATGCCGAGGAGCTGCATCGCCGCGCCAATTCCATGGACGCGTCGATCTCCTTGGCAACGGTCTACCGGACTGTGAAACTGTTCGAGGATGCGGGAATTATCCAGGCACATGATTTCCGCGATGGCCGCGCGCGCTATGAAGAGGTGCCGGACGAGCATCACGACCACCTGATCAATGTGAAGACGGGCGAAGTTGTGGAGTTCCATTCCGAGGAAATCGAGGCCCTGCAGGAAGAGATTGCCAAACGTCTGGGCTTTCGTCTGGTGGACCACCGCCTTGAGCTTTACGGTGTGCCTCTCAAGGAAGAAGACTAGTTTTCCGGCCCAGTCAGGGGCCGGTGGCAGCTTTGTTCAACTCCCGTAAATACATGGGCGTGCAGGATGGAATGCCTGAAGAGCCCGGCTGCGCAGTCTGCGGCCAGCCGGGGCAGGCAATTTATGCGGGACGGGACGAGCGCATGCTGCTGGCATTGCTGACAAGCTTTATCATGATGACCGGTGCGGCGCCTCTGGATGAGGCGCTGAGTGCAACCGAAGCCCCGCGCACGTTGCGTGCCGCCTTTACCGTTGAGCTGCGCAGCCAGAATGCCAGCCGTATCTATAATTACGATCCGCGCCGCGACATGGGCGAGCGCTGGCAGGTCGTCTCCTGGCAGGGGGATGATGACGAGCTGGAAGAAGTGGCCCGCAACTGGGCCTCTGAAGCTGCGCCGGATGGCCGCCTGTTCGCTGATGATCTGCGCGCCAGCATGGGCCGCGACGTGCAGGTGGACGATATGGGCCATGCTTGGCGTATCGCGTTTCGGCATCACCCGTCCCAGAATGATGGCGAATTTGATGTCTGGGCCGCCGAGCGGCTTCAGGCCACAGCCTGGCTGGACCCGGTGGGCGAGCGCTTCCTGCGCATCGATTATCACCTGCCGCAGCCCGTCGCGGGGCCCGAAGGCGGCAAGCTGACCAAATATGATCAGAGCTATTTCATCCGCACCGAGCCGCGCTGGGGCATCAGCTATGTGTCCAGCTTTTCCATCGAACTGGAGGCGCGCGCGGCGTTTCGCACGATCAGCCGGCGCTATTCGGCGAATATCGTGAAGACGGAATTCTTCTTCTCCAGCGCCGAGGCCGAGGCCGATTTCGAGGCAAATCGCAAAGGCCCGCAGCTGATGTCTGGATTGCCCGGCTGACCCCGCTAGATTGGGGGTATGACGATTCACATGGTGAAACTCTGCGTTGGCGCGGAGGATATTGAAGATCTGGAAAACTGGCAGGCGCGCCTGATGGAGCAGGGGCGGGAGCCATTCCATCACACGCGCATGATGCCCAAGCAGAAAGACCAGCTGCTGGATGGTGGCTCGATCTATTGGGTGATCAAAGGCGCGATCCGCGTGCGCCAACGCATTGTAGAGGTGCGCCAGATTGCCGGTGAGGAGCATTCCATGTGCGAACTGGTGTTCGATCCGAACCTTGTACGCACCTATGCCAAGCGCAAGAAGGCTTTCCAGGGTTGGCGATACCTGAAGCCGGCCGATGCGCCGCGGGATCTGACTAGCGGGGAGGCTGCTGTGGACATTCCGCCGGATCTGGACGCGGCGCTGAAGCAGGCGGGCGTCTGGTAGGCGCCTAGCGTTTCAGTTCCTCTGCCAGCAGGGCGGCTTCCATCTCAAAGGCTTCGCTGCCGGGGGCGATCAGTTCGACATGGCCTGTATCCGGCACCTGGATGAAACTGGCGGCGCTGCCGGCGGCTTTTGCCTTCTTCGTGTAGTGCTTGCCGAGGATGGGCAGGGCGATACGGTCCTGCTCTCCGTTCACACTAACCTGCCTGGCGGCAAAGGGCAGCATTTCAGCCGGTGATGTATCGGAGAAGACATCCGGCCGTTGTCCGCTGGGTGGCCCGGTCAACACATCCATGATGGAAGCAAGGCAGCTTTCCTGCGCGACCGGGGCGGAGGCCTCAAGGTCAGCGAGGCCACCGGAATTCACGACCAGATCGATATGTAGCGGGTCTTCACGCCAGAGTGGGCTGGAGCGCGGCAATTTCGGGCGTGCCGCCAGCCAGAGGGCAAGATGACCGCCAGCGGAATGGCCCATCGCGGCGACACGGTCGAGCTTCAGATTGTACTCATCTGCATAATCCCGCAGCAGGTCAGTTGCGCGCGCCACATCTTCAAATGTGCCGGGATACCCGCCGCCATCCTCATCCACGCCGCGATACTCTATGTTCCAGACAGCGAGGCCGCGCTGGCGCAGGTCTTCGGCCGCATAGTCCATCAAGGTGCGGTCTGCGATGCTTTTCTGCCAGCAGCCACCATGCACCATGATGACGACCGGGAAGGGGCCTTTGCCGTCCGGCAGCCAGAGGTCGATGACATCTGATGTGCCAAGCCCTGTGCGGATATGGTGAGGTGTTGAGGGCCTCTCACGCGTGAGCAAATCCTTCCAGGTCATCAGGGACATGGGGGCCTCTTCACTCTTGCTGGTGCTTTCCGGAGGGCGGGTTTCTGTGGGGGCTTCACAGCCCGTCAGGGCAAGTGCGGCAAGGGCAATAGAAAAAAGCAAGGGTCGCATAAGGGGATTGCTACTAGCGTCCGGCCGATCTGTCATGCACAAAGCTTGTCATGAATTCATTCCATTTTCCCCAAAGTCGTGGCGATGTCGAAGCGCTGGATGCCGAGGACCCGCTGGCGCATTGCCGGGCGGCGTTCGCCTTGCCGGAAGGGGTAACCTATCTTGTCGGTCACTCGCTGGGGCCAGCCACGCAAGGCGCCCTGATGGCGCTGCAGCGAGCAGCAGATGATGGCTGGGTGCGCGACCGCGTCGGCGCGTGGAACAGCGCGAACTGGATTGGCCTGGCCGAGCAAGTGGGCGCAAAGCTGGCGCGCCTGATCGGCGCCGGGGAGCGCGAAGTTCTGGTGTGCGACAGCGTCTCGGTGAACCTGTACAAGCTGGCCGCCTCCGCGCAGCCCCTTGCCGCCGCGCGGCGGCTAGTGGTGGAGGAAGACGAATTCCCGACCGACCAGTATATTCTGGAAGGCCTGTCCAGCATGACCGGCGTGGAGCTGGTGCGGGCGGCGCCGGGGCAGGGCATTGCTGAACTGAAAGGCGGCGTTCTGGTCAAGAGCCTCGTTAATTATCGTACCGGCGAGGTGGCGGATGTCGCCGCCGATGAGGCCGCTGCGCAGGCAGAAGGCGGGCTGATCGTTTGGGATCTCAGCCATGCGACCGGCGTGCTGGATGTGCGCCTGAAGGCATGGGGCGCGCGGCTGGCGGCGGGGTGTACGTACAAATATCTGAATGGCGGGCCGGGCGCGCCGGCGTTCGTCTTTGTGGATGAGGCGCTGGCACCGGAACTTGCTTCACCGCTGCCGGGCTGGATGGGCCATGCCAGGCCGTTTGATTTCAAGTCTGCCTATCAGCCCAAAGAGGGCGCCGCGCGCTTTGCCGCCGGGACGCCGCCCATCCTGTCGCTGGCGGCACTGGATGGCGCGCTGGACATTTTCCAAGGGCTGAACATGGCGGATGTGCAGCAGAAGGCGCGGCGCCTGAGCCAGATGTGCCTGGTGCTGGCAGAGAAGGCCGGTTTAAAGATCAGCTGCCCCATAGAGGCGGACCGGCGGGGCGGGCATATCAGTGTACGCCATTGCGAGGGCTACGCTGTTGTCCGCGCCATGCATGATTGGGGAATAGAGGCAGATTTCCGCGCGCCGGACACGATCCGTTTCGGCCTGTCGCCCTTGTTCCTGTCTTATGCGGAAGTGTGGGACGCGATGCAGGAACTGACGGAAATTCTGGAAACGCGCAGCTGGGACAAGGCGTGTTATCGCGAAAAGGCGGTCGTTACATAATGGATCTGATTGTTCAGTATGCTCCTCTCCTGCTGGCGTTGATCGTGGCAGGGATCGCCGCCGGTTTGGCGGCAGGCCTGTTTGGCATTGGTGGCGGTGCGATCATTGTGCCGGTGCTGTATTTCCTGTTCGATGCGCTGGGCTATCCGGAAACTGCGATGCATGTGGCGGTGTCGACATCACTGGCCACGATTATCCTGACGTCCATCCGCAGCGTCATGGCGCACAACAAGCATGACGCCGTCGACTGGGACATTATCAAAGGCTGGGCACCGTGGATTGTGGTCGGCTCCCTGATCGGCATGGCAATCAGCGGGTATCTTTCGAATCGGGGCCTGCTGGGCATTTTCGGGTCTCTGGCATTCCTGCTGGCGGCGCAGCTGTTCTTTGGCCGCCCGACCTGGCGTCTGGCAGATGACATGCCGAAAGGGCCGACGCGGGCTGGTCTCGGCGTCGGTGTTGGCACGCTGTCCGCACTGATGGGGATTGGCGGCGGCACGTTTGGTGTCAGCCTGATGACGCTCTGTGGACGGCCCATACATCGCGCCGTGGCAACGGCGGCTGGCTGGGGCGTGGCCATCGGCCTTCCGGGGGCGCTGGCGGCCATCATTGTCGGCTGGGGAGAACCGGGGCGGCCGCCTTTCTCGCTGGGAAATGTGAACCTCGCCGCATTTGCGCTGATCTCTGTCTTCACCGTTACCATGGCGCCGGTCGGCGCAAAGCTTGCCCACAAACTGGACGCTGTGAAGCTGAAGCGCTGGTTTGCCGTTTTGCTGGCGGTTGTTGCGGCGCGGATGCTGTGGAAGGCGCTCGGCCTTTAGAGGAAGACGCCGACGATCCGCTCAATCGCCCAATAGCTGCCGGTGATGCCGATGGCGTAGGCCGTGGCGGTACGCAGGGCTGGCTCGCCTTGGCGATAGAGCAGGCGGCCGAACCAGACGAGAGCCAGCACGAATAGCACAAAGGCGATCTGTCCGGCCTCAACGCCGAGATTAAACAGTAGCAGCGCCATCACTTCCGCGCCTTTCGGCAGGCCGATTTCCGACAGCGCACCCGCAAAGCCGAAGCCATGGATCAGGCCGAAGCCGAAGGCGATCAGCCACGGCATGCGCTGCGCCAGCGTCATGCGGCCGCGCATGCGGTAAATGGCTTCCGCGCCGAGCAGGGCGATGCTCATGGCGATCGTGATCTCCACCGGCGCGCCGGGCAGGGTGACGCCGCCAAGGGCAGAGGCGGCAAGCGTGATGGAGTGGGCGAGCGTGAAGGCCGTGACCGTGGGGATCAGCTGGCGCGGGCGCACAAGCAGGACGAGACCCAGAACGAACAGCAAATGGTCATAGCCAAAGATGATGTGCTCCACGCCGATGCGGAAATAGGCAAGGGTTGGCGCGCCGGATGGGCCACCAAGGTCCAGTGTAGCAGAGCCGGGCCGCAGGACGGCGGTCAGATCGTCCGCCTCCTGCCGGTCGAGCCGCAGGAAGACATCCGTCAGGGTGCGGTCGAGACCGGCAATGGAAAGCGCCCCCATATTCAGGTCGCACGCCATGGACCAGCGCAGGATAATCGTGCCGCCTGCACCGGTGACGCGTTCATTCTGCCGCTCGCAGCCTTCCGGAAATGTGGGTTCCAGCTTCAGGCGGCGGCCATCCAGGATGGGCTGTTTCCAGGTGACGTCATACTGGCCGGGTGCGGTCTCGGTGATCTCCAGATAGGCCGGGCGGACTTCATGCGCCTCTGCGCCGAGCGACGCGATCATGAGGGCCAGACACAGAAGGCAGGCGCGGATCACTCTACGCCCTCAATCTCGACATTGTAGCGGGCGATAATGTCAGCGACTGCCTGTTCGTTCGCTTCACGGCGCTTTTGCTCCACCCAGTCCTGTTGCACTTCTGCGCGGACCTCATCAAAGGGGCGCAGGGCAGCGTCTGTCTTGTGCGTGATATGCACGAGATGCACGCCAAGGGCGGAGTGGACTGGGCCTTGCCAGTCATCTGAGGCGGGTAGCTCCGCCATCGCGGCAGCGAAATCCACCCCGAACTGGCGGGCGAGTTCGCGAAGCGGCACGTCTCCATACTGACGTTGCAGCATGAACGGATCGCCAAGGTCGGCCGTGCCCATAGCGGGCGCGCTGTTTAGGTCTGCCAGCAGGACTGCCGCGTCTGTCTCCGCAGCATCGCCGCGCACGCTGGGGCTGAAGAAGACGTGAGAGAAGGTGATACGGGCAGGCTCCGTGAACCTGTCCGCATGCGCCTGATGCCATGCCCGTAAGTCTTCTTCCGACGGCACGGGGTCTTCGCGCAGATCCGAGACCATGAAGCTCATCTTCTGGGCGAGGCGGCGGGTTATGATCGTGTCGCCCTGATCAAGGCCGAGGCGGCGCGCCTCACGGGCCAGCGCCTCGTCCCGGACATAGTCGGACACCATGGTTGTCATGTCTTCCGGGCCGGGCAGCGCGCCGGCCTCGGAGGCATAGAGCGCCGCGAGGCGCTCCAACTCTGTTTCCGAGACAAAAATGGTCGAGTCCGATTTGTCCTGCCAGGCCTGCCACGCCGTGTGCAGGCCAAAGACGAGGGCCGCCGCCACAACAAACTGGATCAGCGGTTCACGCAGATATTTCACGCCTCTGGGTGCTCCCGTCTATTCCGCCGGAATGTACCAGATGGGCGAGGTATAGGCGCGCTCCTGAATGGTCTCCGGCACGTCTGGACGCGGCGGTGTGCCATTGCGCAGGGCTTCCCAGGTTGACCAGCGGCAGCTCGGGTTTTCCAGTACGCGGACATAATAGGTGGCGCGGGTGTTGGCGTCGAAGTCCGGGTCCTGCCACAGGGTCTTCAGCTCGCTGGCACCTTCGCCGGTGGGCGTGCAGCTTGTCATGTCCACGCCCGCGCCATTGTCCGGGCAGCGATGTGTGGCCGGGTCCGGTGTGCCGGTATGGCAGGCGACGTCATAGACGGCTTCGCCATCTGAGGTGACCTTGACGATCTGCACGCGCTGCAGGGCGCCCATATTCGGATCGCGCTGTGCCCAGGCGATGAAGGACGGGGCCGCGCCGGTGCCGACAAGGTCTCCGCCCATCGGGACGCCGCCCTCATAGGCCTGACGTGTCAGATTTGCAGCATTCAGCATGTCATCCGTATACTCGTAGCCGCCAAAGAAACGGACTTTCATGCGCGGACCCGTGGTGGCAAAGGTTTCCTTGCGGCGGAACGCGTCGAAGATGGCTTCGCGGGTGTTTTCCTCGGCCCAGACGCCGGTGAGGCCCGATGCGCTCCAGCGAGAAAACCATTCGCGGCCATTCTTCACGACATTGTTGTCAGGCTGATTATCCCAGCTGGTTGTGCCGGGAAAGGGGACAGAGCCCCGGGCGATGGGCGATCCATCTACAATGCCGATCTTTGACCAATAGTCTTCCTCGGAATAGGCGCCCCCGGCCACATGGCTGTCAGAGGCCCCGACAAGGCCGAAATGGAAGGGGTCAAAGCCCTTTTCCTGCTGCAGCTTCAGGCCGTTGCGATAGGCTTCGCGGACATAGGACCCTTCTGTCTGAGAGACATCATAGACGCCGAGTAATTTGTCATAGATTTCGAAATCTGCCCACTCATCATTTGGTGAGAGGGAGGGATGGGTCTCGCTTGTGCCCTTGACCTGGGTGACCTCGACAAGCGGTTCATTGCGCATCCGCTGATCAGCATAGGCGGCATCCATCGGATCTCCATTATAAGTTTCCAGGCGGAACATCTGGCCGTCGGAGACATTGGAATTGTGCGGGATGGCGATGGATTCATAGCTTTCGGATCGCTTCTCATCCATCCAGTCCCACAGGTCTTCCGGATTGGTGGAGTCGAGTGTCGAGAAGGCGCGATCCGGCGCGTCTCCCTTGAAGAAGACATTGCGGTGAAGATTTCCGCCGCCAAAAGTGCCGTCATCGCGGTTGGTCGTGACGGATGTGAATTCATAGGCTGCGAAAGTGGTGAACTCCCCCGGCACATAATGGCGGTTAGCCGCGTCGACATTCTGCATCCAGACAGAGTTGATCACACCCTTGTCATACATGTCTTCTATGGGCTCACCTGAGCGTACAGACGCGCCGATGCCCTGGAAGGCCGCGGTGATCTTGTCGGGGTTCGTTGAGAACATGTCCTTGGCGCGCGGAAGCTCTGACAGTTCTGTGCCCGGCGTATCCATGGCGGGCAGGATGCCGAGATATTCGGCGTGGTCTGTCACCGTGTAGAAATCGAGCGGGCCGCCTGCAATGGTCATGTCAAAACCGGCCGGATGCTTGATTGTTTCGCCCCGCGCAAAGCGGTAGGCATCATCAGCGGTGCGCCGAACATTGAAGATGTAGGCATCAAAGCTGGACCGGGTATGGATGTGCAGGTCGCCGAAATAGGCGTTGCGATCCGGATTGTATCCGGCGGTGTGTCCTTCCGCTGGCGCTGCGTCAGGTGCGGTAATGTCCGCCTTTTGCGTAATTGTCTTTGACGTTTCCGGCGCAGGTTTGCTGCACGCAGCCAAAGCGATCGCCGATACGGCGAGGCCAAGATAGCTCTTCATTTTTTCCTCCCACAGGCATGTTTTTCCTGCCCTAATGAGAAGAAGTGTGCGTCTTTATAGCCAGTCTGTCCAGATTGACCTACCGGAAACTCAGACCAGGCTGACATCCGTGATCTTGTAGGTGAGCGGTGTTTCACCATGGCTGGCGATGGTGATGTACTCGCCCTCCTTGAAGACATGCTGGCCCAGCTTGTAGCCGGCTTCATCATCGCCTTCATCATCTTCGTCATAATGGAAGAACCAGTGGCTGCCGCGATGGGTTAGCAGGCCGTCCGCACGTTCGTCCGGATCCGGGTGAAACCGCACGACGCGGCAGGCGGCCCGGGTCTCGCGCCATGCGTCCAGATCAATCTGGCCTTCCGCTGTGAGGGGAGCGATGAGGGTATAGCCCTGACTGGGGTCTCCACCAGGGAGCCCCGGATTACGCGCGAGTTGAAGTGTGATCTTTGACAAGCTCATTGGTCTGGACCTCCTTGATGGGCCGATTAGTGGGCCAGCGCCAGGGCAGGGGCTTCCTCTGCCGTCAGCAGGCGCCGCGTGGTGCCGCCGAACAGGCGCTCGGTCAGCCGTGAGTGGCCATACGCCCCGGCGACGATCATCGAGGCATTTGCGCCCTTGGCCATGGCCAGCAGACCGGTTGCGACTTCGCCTTCGATTTCTTCCGTCTTCGACGTAATGTCATGAAACTTCAGCCAGTCCTGCAGCGCGTGCGGGGCGGCGACCTCGCGGTCAGGGTCTCTTTTCATGTCCTTTTTATTCTGGGCAATGATCACATCGCCCATGGCACGCAGGATAGGTAGATGGAAGCGCACCGCGCGGGCCGCCCCATTGCTGCCGTCCCAGGCAATGATGGCCGGGCCGTTGAAGGGCTCATAGGTGCCGCCCAGAACCACGGGCAGACCTGCCGTCATCAGAACATGCTCAAAGGCGAGGTTCAGCGGCTCGCCGCCCTTGGCCGCGGTACGAGGGAAAATGACCGCCTCGGCCAGCGTGGCAGCATTTGAGCCGGATTGCTCCACCGTGTTCACATCATGGATGAACTCACAGCTGAGTCCGTGGGCACCACTTCCGCATATATCCTCAAAGGATGCGCGGGCCACTTTCAGAACCTCATCCTGCATCTCGATGATGGACTGAGTGGTCGTTCCGGCCAAGCCGGTCGCCTCCGGAGTTGCGATGACCATCATTGCGGCATTCGGATCCGGCAGCGCGCAGAGGCCTCTTACCGGGACGTTCATTTTCCTGGCCAGGGCGAGGGCGGAAAGCGTCGTTGAACGGTCTTCCTTGCTCGTTCCTTGCAGCATGGCGACAACAGACATGGGACATCCTCGTATTGCTGAACTCTGGACACCACTGTCCTACCAGCAGGGGGCAGGAGTCAAACTAAGGATTTGTACTTAAAGCGTGTTTCAGCGGCCGATGCGACGGCGCGCGATGGCATCAGCCACACGGTTTGTCGGCTTGTCCGTGCTGAGCGCTTCGTCCAGCACTTCGCCGAGCGTATGCATCAGGGTTTCCAGTTTGCCGTCGACCCATTCGCGGGAATAGGTGCCTGAGATCTCTGCCGCTACATTGATGATGCCGCCACCATTGATGACGTAATCGGGCGCGTAGAGAATGCCCTTGCGGCGCAAGAGCTCGCCCATTTCCGGCATGACAAGCTGGTTGTTTGCGGCGCCGGCAATGGCCTTCACCTTGAAACGGTCCAGCGTCTTTTCGTTCACCACGGCGCCGAGGGCGCAGGGGGCGAAAATGTCTGCGTCTGCGTCGTAAATCTCATCCGGCTCGACAATGCGCGCGCCGGTGCGGGCGGCAACATCTTTCAGGGCCTGCTGGTCGATATCGGTGATGATCAGGTTTGCGCCAGCCTCGGCCAAGTGATCACAGGTATAGCCGCCAACATGGCCAACGCCTTGAACGGCAATCGTGCGGCCATTCAGATCGTCTGTGCCGAAGGTGCGCTTGGCGGTTTCGCGGATGCCGAGATAGACGCCCTTGGCCGTCACGGGGGAGGGATCTCCACTGGCGGCTTCGCCTTCATCCAGGCCCGCCACATACCGGGTCTCTTCGCGGACGATCTGCATGTCGGAGACGCTGATGCCGACATCCTCAGCGGTGATGTACTTGCCCTGCAGGCTGTCGACTGCGCGGCCAAAGGCGCGGAACAGCTCAGGGGATTTGTCTGTCTTGGCATTGCCCCAGATAACGGCCTTGCCGCCGCCGAGCGGAATATCCGCCATGGCATTTTTGTAGCTCATGCCCTGGCTAAGGCGCAGGGCATCCTTCAGCATGGCTTCGCCGGTCTCATAATTCCACATGCGGCAGCCACCAGCCGCCGGACCAAGCGCCGTGGAGTGAATGGCAATAATTGCCTTCAATCCGCTTTTGGCATCATGGAACAGGTGCACACCCTCATGGGCGTCAAAGGAAGCGTGGTCGAACATGGGAAATCAGTCAGTTGCAGATCGAAGATGGCGGCTTTCTGGCGTCTGCGCCACGTTGCGTCAAATGGTTTGCCCCCTATGACTGCAATGTAAAATGGCATAACTGGCCTGAGACTTGCCAGACACGGCCTGAAACCTAGCCTAGGACATATTTAAACGCGCCTGACGATACCAGATCATGCCTGAAAAGCGCATGCAGCTTAACCACACAATCCGTTGACACCTCAGCAGGATTTAGCGCGTATCCTGCCCCTCTCTGAACCATGCAATTGCGACCCGTCCTCCTTGCCATAGGCATCATGACCGTCCTGCTGGGCATGGCGATGATCCCGTGCATGCTGATCGACTGGGCAGATCACCGCCCGGAAACCTATGTTTTCGAGGTGTCCTCCTTCGGCACCATTTTGATCGGTACGTGCATCTGGGTGCTGTCTCGCGGTGAAGTGGAGCGCAGCGGCCAGCGCGAGGCCTTCCTGCTGACCGTGCTGATCTGGGTCTATCTGCCAGTAATCGCGTCCATTCCCTTCCTGGCTTCCGGCATGAGCTTTACGGACTCTGTGTTCGAGTGCATTTCCGGCCTGACGACGACCGGCGCGACCGTGCTGACCGGGCTGGATGACATGCCGCGCGGCCTGTTGCTGTGGCGGGCTATTCTGCAATGGATCGGCGGCATAGGCATTATCGTGACGGCCATTGCCATTTTGCCCCAGCTGCGCGTCGGCGGGATGCAGCTTTTCGAGCTGGAAAGCTCTGACATGTCCGGCAAGTTCCTGCCACGCATCACCGATATCGCGACCTATCTGGGCCTGACCTATCTGATCATCTCGATGCTGTGCGCGCTGCTGTATTATCTGACTGGCATGAACTGGTTTGATGCCATCACGCACTCGATGACGACGATGTCTGCCGGGGGCTATTCCACGCATGATGCCTCGTTTGGCTATTTCAGCGATACCAATGCACCCTATGTGGCGACCGCCTTCATGTTCATTGCCGGTCTGCCGTTCAGTCTGCTGGCCATGCTGTTATTGCAGGGCCGGATCCGGCCGATGCTGACGGACCCGCAGCCGCGCGTCTATCTGGGGCTCGCGCTGTTCTTCTCGACTGCGATCGTTGTCTATCACGAGGCGGTGGTGGAGCCGCCGATCTTCGACCACGTCTTCCATGGCTTCAAGGAAGCCCTGTTCAACATCATCTCCATCATGACCGGTACGGGCTATGCCTCTGCGCCCTATGATACGTGGGGCCCGCCCGTGATGACCATCTTCCTGGCGGCGACCTTTGTCGGCGGCTGTGCGGGCTCGGCGGCCTGCGGGCTGAAAATGTTCCGGCTGGAGATCGCCGCGAAAACAATCGTGGCGTATTCGCGCCGGATGACCCAGCCGCACCGGCGCACGCCGATCCGCTATGCGGGAAAGACTGTGGACGAGGAAACACTGCAGTCCGTGATGGTATTTGTGTTTCTTTACCTCGTCACCTTCCTTGGTGCGGCGGCTTTGCTGGGCCTGGCAGGGCTGGACGCATTGACGGCGATTTCGGCCTCTGCGACCAGCGTATCCAATGTCGGCCCGGGCCTTGGGCCGCTGATTGGCCCGTCCAGCACGTTCCAGGAATTACCGGATTTCGCCAAATGGGTTTGCGCGATTGCCATGCTGCTGGGGCGGCTGGAATTCGTGGCGGTGTTCGTGGTGATGACCCGCCGCTTCTGGCGCGGTTGAGACCAGCGCTTATGCGCGGGCATTTAAAAAGCCGGGTGTAAGGCCCGGCTTTATCACTCCTGAAGATGTAGAATGTCCGTAAGAGGATCATCAGTTCCACGGGTTGAACCGCTTCGCCGCCCGTGGTGACTGTGTGGGTTCAGGGGTCTCGTCTTCCTCAAAGGTTTCGGATTCATAGGCTGTGTAGGTCTCGCCTGTGCTGTCATGCGCTTTGGGCGCAGCCTGCGGTTCCGGGAAAGGCGTGTCGTCAGGAGCAGGGGCGGGAGCTTCCCAGCTGTCTGCCTCGGTCTGCGGCGCAGGTGTATCTTCCTGTGCGTGAACCTCTTCGGTTTCCCCGGTTTCTACAAAATGCTCAGCAGGCTGATAGTGTTCGTCTGCAACTGCCTCTGTGTCAGCATCCGTGTCTGATTGTTCCGGCAGCCAGTCAGGCAAATCGCTCGTGCCGTCGATCACCACATGCGGAGATCCCACTTTTTCGACCGGGTCTGCAGAATGGGGATGAGGTGAGGGCTCGGCCGGGCGGCTATGGGCGCCTAGGCCGAAGCCCGATGTGATGCCTGACAGGCTATAGCTGCGAATTGGCTCTGGCTCTGGTTGAGGGGCGGGGGCTGACTCTGCCTCCGCGGCCAAGGTCGTCGCTTCAACGGTCTCTTCCGGTTCCGGAGCGGCCTCACTTTCGGTTTCCTCAGTCTCTGCAACAGGCTCAGGCTCTTCTGGCGCAGGGCTTGGCTGATACTGGTTCAGCGTGCCGGAGCCAAAGCCTCCGCCGAAATAGCCCTGATTTAGGTCGTCGCTCGCTGGCGGAGGCTCGAGCGTATCCAGGTCGGCGTCTTCTGCTGCGACCTCCTCGGCTGGTTCCTCCGTATACACGGCCTCTTCCGGCGTTTCCGAAACATGCAACTCTTCGCTGGCGGGCGCTTCGAATGTTTCGACCGTCTCCTCGATGAAGGGGGCAGGCGCCGCTTCTTCAGGGGCCGTTTCCGGTTCGGCCTCAGCCTGGGGGGCGAAATCGCCCACGGCTTCTGACTGCGCATAGACCGGCGCGGCTGCCTCTTCTTCCATGAAGGCAGGCGCATAGGGAACCGGTTCTGGCTCAGGTTCCGGTTCGGCTTCAGCCTCTACCGTGGCAGTGGGCATTGCTTCCTCAGCTTCGGCTTCAATATCTGTTTCCGCGTCTGCTGTCTCAGGCTCGGCTTCGGGCTGCGTGTTTTCAAGCGCATCCATATGTGTTGGCGTGTAGCCGGCTTCAGGCTCATCCAGCACGGTGTGCTCGTCTTCCACGCTGGCTTCTTCTTCTGGCGGAATCGAGAAGTCTTGAAGCTCTGCGTTTTCTTCCGGGGCCTCGGGGGCCTCTTCTGCCGCAGCTGCGCCTGGCTGGCCGTTGACCTGGTCTGCCAGGCTCGCGACTGCGCGTTGCATGTCGGACTGGCCTTCGAATTCAGGATACATGTCCGGGTCCAGCGGATCGCTGTCATCACCGGGATCCTCGATCAGATCCTCTGCGCGGGTGTCCGCTTCCATGGGGGCGGCCGCATCTTCCGTGTCGGTCTCTGATTCATCTGCATCGGCTTCGGCATCGACTTCATCCAGACCAGCGAGCAGGGCGTTGATCGCTTTTTCAGCTCCGCGCGCATGGCGACGCGCTTCCAGGTAAAGCTCGCTGACGAACTGGGTGTAGGGGCGACCGTTTGCATCAACTTCTTTGGCGAAGTCATCCGGCGAGCAGGTCTCTATTTCCCGGCCCAGCGCATCCGTCAGCAACACAGCGCAGGGATCAGGCGTCAGTGTCACCCGATACCCTTCGGTATCGTGCGTGATCTGGCCGTTTTCGCCTTCCTGCCAGGCCACTTTCTGCTTGTGCGTCATCTCGCTGAGCTTGTCGATCAGCCGTTTTGTGGATGGATGCAGCATCAAGTCCCACCTTTCCGTCTTGCCCCAGCGCTACCCTAACAGTTACAGGCTGACGCGCGAATGATCAAACGCCTGTGAGAGGCTATTCGAATTAAATGGCAGCATGCCTGCATTCACGCGTTTCAACTTGGCGCGACATGTCTATTCGGTTGGCGCCTAGGCGCTCGGCAGCCAGTTCATTTGTATCAGTACGGGATCGCCTTGTTCGCCTTCCGGCATATCGAACACACGCTGGAACAGCGCTTCGCCTGCAGTTTCGGTGCAGACCAGCTTGCCGGCATAGGCGTCTGCACCTTCTGTGCAGCCCTTTCGGGCGAGTTCCGGCAACTCGCTCAAGTGAAAGCTGCCTACGTGCTCTCCCAGCGGTCCTGTTACATCCGGATGCCTCGTGATGACGCGGTAGACCTGGCCGAGGGACCAACTCGACTCCACGACATAGGCGGGGCTGTCATCGCCCTCTGCCATGATGTTGAAAACCGGATAGCTTTCGCCTTCAACCGAGATCTGGTCCGGCACAATCTGATAGCCTGGGAAAGCCCCGCGGATAGCGTCCGTGTTAAACGGCACCGCGCCGGTCAGACCTGAGGCGCCTTCAGGCCCGATTGAGGCCTGATGCAGGGGATTTTCCATTTCGCTTTCGCGCAGATTTGCCTTCAGCTTTGCGACATCCTTCAGGAAGTCCTTCACCGGCTCACCATCTGCCACGGAAAGGTCTGAACGGAATCCGCGAATGATGCCGTCCGGATCGACTAGAAGGTAGGAGGGTGTCCAGCTGATCTTCAGCGCCTCGCGGATCGATGCATCCTCATCAATCAGCGTGGGATAACTGTAGCCTTTTTCTGTGAAATAGGCGGCGACGGAGCCATACTTGCCAAACATCTCTTCCGTCGTGGTGCGATTGGCGTTCGCAGGCGTGTGAATGGAGAGGAAATCGAGGTCCGGGTCCTGGTCAATCGCGGTCACGAGCGCGGCGACATAGGGAGCATCGGCGAGACAGTCTCCGCACCAGATTCCCCAGACATCAATGACCGTCCAATTATCCAGCGTGTCCGGGTCGAAGGTTGAGCCATTCGCCATCTGTCCGGAAAGCGGGGGCAGGGGCTGGCCAAGCAGTTCATAGCCATAGGGCCGCCCGTCAGAATCCCGCGCAACATTGTCCCCCTCCTTTACAATTGCCGTGTTTGGCGGCGGAGCGTTCACCGTGATGAAGCGCGTGGCGGGATTGGGATCAGTGCTGACGCCGTGTTGCGGGTCAGCGGTCTCTGCCGGGCTGCAGGCCGTGATCAGCAGTAGGAATGTGGCGGCGTAGAAAGCGCGTTTCATGGCGGCTCCTGTCTCGTTTCACACAGGAAGCTAGCACGCCGCATGGCCCTGAAAAGCAAAATGCCCTGAAATGCGCTTTCAGTAGGCCTAATGCCCGGATTGGTGCAGTCGCCCCGCACGGATCAGCCCGGTCTATTCTGCGCCCGCTGTCTCCATTGCTTCAACGACCAGACCAGCACACCGACCAGCGTGCCCCAGAAGGCGCCGCTGACGCCGAACATGGTCATGCCGCTGGCCGCGAACAGGAAGGTCAGCGCAGGGGCTTCCACCCGGCCGGGATCTGCAAAGGCTGCAGAGAGGGATGAGACAAGTGCCGGGATGAGCGCAAACCCGGCAACGGCTGTGATCAGCTCTCTGGGCGCAACATTAGCAAAGGCCACGATGGGTTTGGAGAAGAAGGCGATTGTGACATAGGCGAGACCGGAGGCGACAGCCGCCCAATAGCGCTGTGCGGGATCACGCCCTGCATCTTCGCCCGACATCATTGCCGCCGTGATTGCCGACATGTTCACTGGAATGGCCCCAAAAGGCGCGATCAACAGGCTTGCCAGTCCGGTTTTTCGCAACAGGGGCTGGCGCTCATAGGTGTAGCCGCCGAGGTCCAGCACGGCGAAGCCGGGTATGTTCTGTCCGGCCATGGTGACGAGGTATAGTGGCACAGCAATGGAAATGAAGCCGCGCAGCGTGAACACCGGCATGATGGCGTCAAGCGCCGGCAGGCCGGGAGCGCTGGCTGTCACGCCGGTATCCGATGGATCCAGATTGAGCACGACGAGAATGATGAAGGCCGCAATCGTGACCGGCATCGCCGCCAGCTTGTGCCAGGCAAAGCCGACGATCCATGCCAGCAACAGCGGCAGTATCAGATAAGGCACCTTGCCAGCCGAAAGGGCCGGCGCAAGGCAGAGTGGAACGATCACGCCTGCCAGCAGGGCATTGGCAATCGGCTTCGGGATGGACGAGACGAGCCGCCCCAAAGCAGGCACAAAGCCGGTAATCACAATCAGCACTGCGCAGCAGATCAGGGCCCCGACAGCTTCAGCAAACCCGCCGGGCAGGGTGGCAGCCGCGGCGAGGAAGGCTGCGCCCGGTGTCGACCAGGCTATGGCGGCCGGGATGCGTGTGGCGAGCGGAAGCCAGATGCTGCAGATGCCCATGCCCAGCGTTGCGAAGAACAGGCCGGTCGCCACCTGGCTGTCATTGGCCCCCATGGCGGTGAGGCCTGCCAGAACGATGGCAAAGGAGGCCGAGTAGCCAACAAAAGCGGCCAGAAGGCCCATATAGATGGCGGAGGGCGATATCTGGCGGATCACTCTGTCTTGTCCTTCCGGCAGGGGGCGGATGAAATTGTAATATTCAGTGCAGGCTGGCTGGCAAGAAAAAGGCCCCAGCGCAGTGCGCCAAGGCCTGATTTTCTTGTGCAGGCCGGAAAGGCTTAGCTGAAGATCTCGAACAGACCTGCAGCGCCCATACCGCCACCAATACACATGGTGACAACACCATATTTCGCGCCGCGGCGCTGGCCTTCCATCAGGATGGAGCCGGTGCAACGTGCGCCGGTCATGCCGAACGGGTGGCCGATGGAGATGGAGCCGCCATTGACGTTGTATTTCGCCGGGTCGATGCCCAGACGGTCACGGCTGTAGAGGCACTGGGAGGCGAACGCCTCGTTCAGTTCCCACAGGTCGATATCGTCGACTTTCAGGCCATGGCGTTCCAGCAGGCGCGGAACAGCAAAGACCGGACCGATGCCCATTTCGTCCGGATCGCAACCGGCGACATTGAAACCAACGAAACGGCCCAGCGGCTTCAGGCCGCGCTTTTCGGCTTCCTTGGCTTCCATGACGACCACAGCGGCGGCGCCATCGGAGAGCTGGGAGGCGTTACCGGCGGTAACGTATTTGCCTTCCTTGACGACCATGCCGCCGGAGAAGACCGGCTTCAGGCCAGCAAGGCTCTCATAGGTCGTGCCCGGGCGGTTACATTCGTCACGGTCGCAGATGACTTCCTGAAGGGTCTCTTCGCCGGTTTCCTTGTTGACCAGTTTCATCATGGTCTTCAGCGGAACGATTTCCTCGGCCATGTAGCCTTTTTCCTGGAAGGCGGCGGTGCGCTTCTGGGATTCAACGGAATACTCGTCCTGATATTCGCGGCTGACGCCATAACGGTCTGCAACGATTTCAGCCGTTTCGATCATGGTCATCCAGATCGCCGGCCACTTTTTCATCAGTTCGTCTTCGGTGTAGCGGTACATGTTCATGTGGCCGCTGCGGGAGACGAGGGAGAGGGACTCGACGCCGCCGCCGATGGCAACCGGAGCGCCTTCATTGATGACAGTGTGCGCTGCATTGGCGATGGCCTGCAGGCCAGAAGAACAGAAGCGGTTGATCGTTGCGCCGGCTGTGGTGGACGGGCAGCCGGCCCAGAGAGCTGCGTTGCGTGCCACATTGTGACCGGTCGCGCCTTCAGGCTGGGCAGAGCCGAGGAAGACATCTTCAATTTCAGCCGCTTCGATGCCAGCGCGGTCGATGGCGCCCTTGATCGCATGGCCGGCCATCGTGATGCCGTGGGTGTTGTTCAGCGAACCACGGCTGGCTTTTGCCATGCCTGTCCGGGCGTAGGATACGATAACTGCTTCACGCATATGCTTTCCTCCAGATGTGCGTACATTGTTGCGGCGCACACTAGTCGGGAGATTTCCGTTACGCCAGCCTTACCTTTGCGTAAACGGAATTCAGATTGTGCAGTCCAAACTAGGCGATCCCTTTGTTTACAGGGGTCAGGACTGCCCAGGCTGGTACTTGAAGGACCATGTGACGCTATAGATCGGGTCATCATTCAGACCTGAAACCGGCAGCTCAAAAGGCTCGGCCATTTCCAGTCCCAGCATGGTCATGTCTTTCCATTTGAAGCGCACACCGACACCGGCAGAGCCGAGCGTGATGTCCTGCAAGGAAGAGGTGGGATTGTTGACGGAACCGCCTCCATAATCGGCAAAGACATAGATGTCGCTTTGCTTGAAGTCTCCCTTTCGCAAAGGACGGTAGCTTGGTTCAAAAATCGCGGCATAGCCTTTGTCAAAGGCAACAAGACCATTTCGGAAGCCGCGTCCGAAACTTGCCCCACCGATCAGCAGGCGCTCGTTTGCGGGGAGAGTATCATCTGTCCATTGCGCCGAGGCAGACAGGTTCAGCCGAACATTCTTGCCAACAGCCTGGATAAAGCGGGAGCTGAGGCCCAGCTTCGTGAAGTCCACAGATGCGCCAGGGGTAGAGGTCTCAGCGCTGTTGACATCAATTCCTTGAGACAGGGTGACGCTGCCGAGAACGGCGCGCTTCTTGGTTGTCTTGCGGCCGGTCAGCCCAACTCGGGCTGCGGTTACTTCATCATTGGTCAGGACAGAGCCGAACGCTGCGTTCGTGCTTTGCAGATGGTCGACCCGGAAGCTGGTAGAGATTTCGCGCTTGAAGTCCAGGAGCAGGGGGTGAGACAGGCCGGCAGAGAATTGGGTGGCTTCCCCCTCGATCGGGAGGGAGTCCGGACGTGTCTCCTGATAGGCGGCGGAAAGGTCCAGCATAGTGCCGCGCGCGCCGACCGGACTGCGATAGCTGACTTCGGCTGAGCGTGCCTGTTGGCCATCTGTTGATATCGACAGACGTCCGGACAGTTGATCCCCCTCGCGCATGAGATTGTATCCGACCCCACCTGCCGTGAGGCGGCCGCGATCAATCAGGCGGGATTCACGATTGTCATATCCGCCATAGAAGCGGTTCTTCTTGGGTTCGACATCCAGAACGACATTCGTTGCGCCTTGCTCCTTGGTTGTGCCTAGCCGGGGCTTTACCTCATATCCGGGCACACGCCGCGACAGGGCGAGGGCGCGCTCATAGCTGGAGCGGGAGGTTGGCTGCTGTCCGACAACAGGAGCCATATATCCAGAGAGCAATTTGCTTTCAGTGACTTTGCCATCCTTGCGGACATAGGCATTCTTTACATAACCCTCGGCGATGTGGACATCGACGACCCCATCGGACAAATCCTGACTGGGGATGGCGAGAGAGAAGAGTGCGACAGAGGAGTCCTGATAGGCTGCCGACATGGCAGCGGCGAGGGCCTTCAAGGTTTTGACATTGGCCTGCCTTCCCAGATAGCTTTCTGCGACTATGGCCACATCTTCCGGGACATCGGACCCGATGAAATTGATACCTTGTATGGTCGAGGCCTGGCCCACCGGAGCGGCCACATCGGTGCGGCCGCGTTGTTGAGGAGCTTCGGGTTTGGGCTCCGCCTCGTCTGGTTCCGGCGGCGTATAGCCGGGGTCGAGAGGGCGGTTCAAATCAGTCGCGGCACCTTGCAGTGCCGCGGCTGGTTGGGCGAGAAGCATCGCACCGAACAGGGCGATAGCCGATGATGTAAAGGCGCGATGCTTCATGCGCATGTCTCCTTGTTCGGCAGATCAGCTGCCGCCACCACCTCCGATACCGGACAGGAGGCCGCCCAGGCCGCCGACGTCTCCGTCTTCGTCAGACCCCGTAAGGCCTTCCAGCAGGCCGCCCGTTTCTTCGGCATCCAGAAGGTCTTCGACCGTTCCGGTTAGGCTTTCTGTGGTGTCTTCCAGCAGGCTGCCGCCCGTATCAGACGCAGAGACCGTTTCGATCAGTGAGCCTGCTGTGTCTTCCAGTCCGGACGTGGTCTCGGTTAGCAGGGTTTCCGTGAACTCCGGATTCGTGGCGGCCGTTATCACGTCTTCAACCGTGTTCTGGGTGTCAGACAGGAGATTTGTGTTCAGCAGGTCTCCTTCGCCGCCAATGACGTCAACCGTTGCGACGCCAGGCACTTCCAGGCCACCATCTGTATTTGGCGCCAGGTCCAGATTGAGCAGCATGTCGTCATTGGCGAGACCGGCCTCAAGCAATGTACCTTCGGCTTGGGTATCGGACAGGACGCTGAGGCCGAGTGCAGATGTCTCATCCCCGCCGACGATATTAGATGCGCCAATATTGGCTGCCAGGAGAGGAGAGGTCGCATCCAATACGCCGTCCACAAGCATTTCCTCGCCGCTGGCATAGCCGGTGAGTGTATCGCCCAGATTCGTGACTGTATCTGCTGCGGCAACCACGACATTGCTGAGGGCGGAGTCCGAACTTGCATCCGTCATGACTGAAGCCAGTTGCTCGCCCGTTCCAGACAGCAGGTCACCTGCGGCCAGGGAAACCGTATCCAGTGCCGGGGCACTGGTATTCGGATCACCAAGGTTTGCCAGAAGGCCTGTGCCGCCAATGCCATTATCGCCGACCAGCCCGCCCGTGGCGATCATGCCCGCTTCGCCGAGATTAAAATTGCCATCGTCACCGCTAATACCATCCAGCCCGTCTGCGCCATTAAGCCCAGCAATACCCTGTGGGCCAGTGAGGCCGGTCTCGCCTTTTGGACCAGCTTCACCTTGAGGCCCAGCAGGGCCAACCAGACCGTTGGCGGTGCTGCCAACACTGGCGATGCGTCGTGTTGTTGTGGATTCACAAGCGCCCAAAACCAAAAGGGCGCCAATCGTTGCGGTTGAAACGAGAGAGTGTTTCATGTTCATATTCCTCCGAATAATCCTGAGCGCATCGGCAGGATTTCAGCCCTTTCCGGCGCCAGGGGCTCCATTTTGGATGGAATCCCTTTCGGTTGAATTGAGTTTCTGTCTCAGTAATGGGAATTACATTGACCCTGGGTTAACCCGTTAATTTTGTTGTAAAGTTAAAAAATTAGCCGCGATTACCGTCTTCAAAGCTGGCCAAAGTCCAGTCCGCGAAGTTTTTGAGGTTCCCTCCGCGGAAAAGGTATCCTGCAATGCCCGCAGCACGCGCGGCTGCTATATCGGTGGCCTTGTCGCCGATAAGAAAGCTGCTTTCTCGCTTGACGGGAAATTCGGCCATTGCCTTAAGCAACATGCCTGGATTTGGTTTTCGGTCGAAGCTGTCGCGCCGATAAGAAAAATTTTCTCCGTCCGCGTGAAAGGGGCAAAAATAGATTTTGTCGATATGGGCGTCTTTTGCGCGCAATTCCGTCTGCATCCATTCATGCAGTACATTCATGTCGTCTTCGCTGTAATAGTTACGGGCGATACCGGATTGATTGGTCACCACAAATACGAACCAGCCCATTTTGTTGAAGCTGGAAATGGTTTCAGCTGCGCCATCCACCCATTCAAAATCCTCGATACGGCTGACATAGCCCTTGTCGACGTTGATCACGCCGTCTCGATCCAGAAAGAGGGCAGGCCGGGAGGAATTCATTATGCCGGTCTTTGCCCGGACTGGGGGCAAGTTGCAACACTCCCTGTTGCGGGGAAATGGCTGGACTGACACCGGAAATGCCCGTTTGGTCTGCCAGGGACGAACCGGAAAGAGTTCGCCTCAGCCAGGGAGGGCAATATGGAAGACCTTATACCCGCTATTCTGAGTGCCGCTGGAGGCGTCGTGTTGGGGCCGATCCTCACCAGACTTGCCGGGGCGAGCGCGACCGGCGGCCTGTTGGGAGGTATTATTGGCGGGCTCGCGGCGCATTACGGGCTGGACGCTGCCAACATACAGGTGCTGGGCGATGGGGCTGACCGCGCTCTCGCGCCCATTAATGTGTTGAACAGTCTGTTGGAAGGGGCGCTGGGCGGCGGCATTTTGGGATTGCTGGGCGGTGTACTGATGCGGCCCAAGCGCTGAGTGCGGACAAGGCCTGTGAGCTGAGGCGTCTATTCCGCCGTGCTGGGAATGGCGCCCTTGTTGGCGCGCACTCCTTGCAGGAAGGGGATGAGGGCAAGAGCGGTCAGGATTGCCGCCAGCAGGAAGGCTGCGCCCGCAAAATGCACTTCCGTTTCTGCCTGGGTAAAGTGGTAGAGCGTTGTGGACATGATCAGCGGCCCGAGGATCATCGCAAGGGAGTTGAGGCTGGCGGAGGCCCCTTGCAGTTCGCCCTGCGCATTGCGGGGCGTGAGCGTGGACATCAGGGAGTTCACGGCAGGGCCCGCCACACCGCCAAGGGCGCCGAGCGGAATGATCATGTAGACGATCCATCCGGCACCGGCGAAGGCATAGCCCAGCAGGGCGAGCACATTCACGAGGATCCCGAACACGGCCGTCTTCACGGTGCCGAGCCTTTTCAGGATCATGCCCATCAGCCCGGCCTGCACCACGGCAGCGCCGATTCCCACGAGCCCTAAGGACAGACCGATCTCCTTGGGAGTCCAATCATACCGGATCTCGCCATGCACGGACCAGGTCGACGGGAAGACAGTGTGTGCCAGAAAGAATATACCTGCGGCCGCGAGGAACCACGCGATGTGAGGCAGTTTGGAGAAATGCTTCGCGGCGCCAAACGGGTTTGCCCGCGCAACCTCAAACTTGCGACGGTCTTCTTGGGCCAGGGATTCCGGCAGCACAAACATGCCGTAGCAGAAATTCAGTACAGCGAGGCCTGCGGCCGCGTAGAAGGGCGCGCGCGGGTCAATATCGCCCAGCAAGCCGCCAAAGACCGGTCCGAACACAAAACCGAAGCCAAACGCCGCGCCGATCATGCCGAAGGCTTTGCCGCGATTTTCCGGCTCGGTGACGTCTGCGATATAGGCATTGGCTGTGGAATAGGTCGCGCCGGAAATGCCGGACAGCGCCCGTCCGATAAACAGCAACAGAATGTTGTGGGCGAGTGCCATGATCAGAAAGTCGACCGCCAGGGTCGCAATTGAGGCGAGCAGAACGGGCCGGCGTCCGAACCTGTCTGACACTGCACCCAGCGTTGGCCCGAACAGAAAGTTCATGAAGGCATATGTCGCGCCAAGGCCGCCAATATAGAGCGTCGCCTCTTCAGCGGGAATGTTGGCGAGCTCCTGAACAAGGGTTGGGATCACCGGAACGATCATCCCGAACGCCAGCATGTCCATCGCAACCGTGATGATCACGAACAGAAAGGCATTCTTCCCGTGCTTTCGAATGGCAGGTGCTTCAGTCATGGATTGACCATCTGGCCGCAGCCGACAGTGCGGTCAATGTGTTTGTCGCTGTTGGAGAAGTAATTGCAGACAGTCCGCAAATGTGGCCAAATTCCAGTATGGCGGAGGATATTCCCATCACGCGCAATCGGGTGGCGTCGGAGCGGGCGGAGAGTATCCGTCAGCGCATACGCAAGGTGGACTGTATGGGGGAAGGGCCTAATGCATCCCGGTTGGCAATGCCTGAGGACGCAGCAGGTCTGTTAGCGCTGCTCTCTGATCCTGCCGTCCATGCGCCGATCTATTCTTTGCCGCGCCCTTTAACCCTGGAGGCCGTGCAAGGCTTTATCGATGGGCATCTGGAAGAGCGTGAGAGAGGAGAGGGCTTACTTCTCGTGCGGGAGCAGAATGGCCAGATCATGGGCTATAGTGACTTTCAGATATGGCCGGACTGGGCCGCAGGTGAACTGGGCGGCGCGCTACACCCTTCCCAGCACTCGAAAGGGCAGGGCACGCGCGGGGCGGCGCAGAGCTTTGGCTGGATGTTCGACGCGCTGGATCTGGACCTGCTCTGCATGACGGCGAGCCTGGAGAATACGCCGACACAACGTCTTCTGGACGGGCTGGGCTTTGCCCGTATGGGCTGCGTGATCAGCACCAGGCCGGACGGCACGACGCGGGAATCCCTCGTCTGGGAAATGACGCGTGAGGCCTGGCAGAGGCGCTCACCTGCAGACACGCTTTAACACTGGCCTTAACACCGGCGGCAATGCTGGATATGGATGAAGGCCCGAGCCCCAGGAGTTTGCATCATGCTTTTCTATGCCGTGCTGGGCCTGCTGGCCATCTTTGTGATTGGCGGCGTGCTTATCTACAACAATCTCGTGAAGAAATCTCAGATGGCGGACAATGGCTGGTCTGACATAGATGTACAGCTGAAGCGGCGGGCCAACCTCATCCCGCAACTCGTCAGCACAGTCGAAGGCTATGCCTCACATGAGCAGAAGCTGTTTGCTGAGATCGCCACCCGCCGCGCAGAGGCAATGGCCGCCGGCGATGATGTGTCTAACCGCAGCGCAGCCGAGACGGCGCTGTCGCAGCCCGTCTCCCGCCTCGTGGCTGTGGCCGAAGACTATCCTGAGCTGAAGGCAAGCGACAATTTCCTGGAATTGCAAAGAGAGCTTTCCGATACCGAAGACAAGATCGAGATGGCCCGGCGTTTCTATAATGGCGCGGTGCGGGAGCTGAACACATCGGTGCAGAGTTTCCCCGCCATGCTGATCGCGGGGCCCTTTGGCTTCCGTCAGAGGGATTATTTCGAAGTCGACATGGCAGACCGCGCTGTGCCGCAAATTGATATGGGAGACCGCGCGTGAGTGTACGGACAATCCTGCTGGGCCTTGTCTTCGCCTGTTTTGCGCTGGCCGCTGTTGCGGAAGAGAAGATCAACAGTTTTGACGTCGCCATCACCGTTCAGGAGGACGGCGACATCGACGTGTCCGAACGGCTAAATGTCACCTCAGAAGGGTATGAAATTCGCCGGGGTATCTTCAGGGACTTGCCGCGCTATTATGCCGACGACCTGCATGAAGGCGACAAGCTGCCTTATCAGTACAAGGTTAAACGCGTAACGCGCAATGGGGCCAGTGAGCCTTATGAGATACTCAAGGAAGGTAATGCCTATCAGATACGTATCGGCGATGCTGACAAGTACCTTGAACATGGCGAACATGTTTACGAAATCGAATATGAGGTGAAGAACCAGATCCGCTATTTCGAGGATCATGACGAACTCTATTGGAACGTCACCGGAAATTACTGGCTTTTCCCGATTGAAAAGGCCTCCTTACGCGTAACCCTGCCCGAGAATGCCGTGCTGCTGGACAAGACGGCCTATACAGGCGGCTATGGCGTAGACGGTAATGATTATGCCTTCCGGCAGAGTGGTGGGGCCTATATGTTCGAAACCACACGGCCGCTGGGGTTGAGAGAGGGGCTGACCGTCTCCCTCAGTATCGAGAAGGGCGCGATTGCACCGCCCTCCCTGTCTGACAAGAGCACATTGTTCTGGTTCCGCTATGGCGCGCTGGGCATTCTGGCCCTGTCATTTCTGGGCGTGCTCGGCTTCCTGCTGGCGAGCTTCCGCAAGGTGGGGGAGGACCCGCCCAAGGGGCCGGTCTTCGCGCAGTATGAGCCGCCGGCTGGTTATTCGCCGGCCGCAGTACACCACATTTATTACAGGGGATTCCGGGGCCATGGCTCACTGATTTCCGCGCTGCTGCACATGGCAACCGGCGGCGTTGTTACAATTGATGCGTCGGACAAGAAAAACACCTTGCTGAACCGGACAGTGGAGGCGGATGTTACGAAGCTGAGCGAGGATGAGAAAATCCTGGAACATGGATTGTTTTCTGACCGGTCCCGTCTGATGCTCGGCACGATCTATGATGCCGATTTTACCAAGGCCTACACAGCCTTCCGGAAGTATGTTTCCCGAAAGTATGGGGACCCGTATTTCAAGTGGAACATAGGCTATACGATTGTTGCCCTGATCATGACTGTTCTGGTGATCGTCGTATCCGCGCTGGTCACGGTGAACTGGACGTGGTGGCACACTCTGGTCGTGTTGGCCTTTGCCGTCATGAATGGTGTCTTCATGTATCTGATGCCGGCGCCGACCAGAAAAGGCCAGAAAATCCGAACCAACATTGAAGGGTTCCGGCTGTATCTGGAAACGGCGGAGAAGCTGCAGATGAATGCGGCTGAAGTCGGCAGTGATGCGCCGCCGCCGATGAGCAAGGATCGCTATGAGAAATTCCTGTCCTATGCGATCGCGCTGGGCGTGGAAAAGCCGTGGACGAAGTATTTCGAAAAGGCCTTGCCTAGTGAGGCCGCAGACTATTCCCCTGCCTGGGGACATTTCGGCGCGCATTCGCTGGGCAATCTCAGCAGCATGACCGACAGCATGGTGTCTACCATGAATTCCGGTGTCAGCGGCTCTCTGCCACAAAGCTCCAGCTCCTCCGGGGGAGGGGGCGGTGGTTTCTCCGGCGGTGGCGGAGGGGGCGGCGGTGGAGGCGGCTGGTAACGCCTAGTCCTGTTTGAAGCTGCCCGCGCGGCCCTGGCCTGAGGCAAAGCGGCTGGCGCCTTCCACGGCGCTGCCGGCCCGCAGCACTTTTAGGCCGCCTTCGATTTCTGCCTTCAGGGCGGTTGGCAGGTCCAGGCTCCACTGTTGCAAGGCCGACAGCCTGTCAGTCCGCATGCAGAACTGTGGGAAGCGGGCGATCTGGCGCGCAATTTCCAGGGCTTTGGGCAGCGCCGTCTCTTCGTCCGTGTCATAATTGGCAAGGCCGATGGTCATGGCCTCTGCCGCGTCCACCTCTCGCCCGGTCAGGATCATGTCCATCGCCCGCGATGCGCCGATCAGGCGAGGCAGGCGTATCGTGCCCCCATCGATCAGGGGCACACCAAAGCGCCGGCAGAAAACACCGAACTTTGCCGAGGGTGAGACCACACGCAGATCACACCACACGGCCAGTTCCAGTCCGCCTGCAACGGCATATCCATCGATTGCTGCGATGACGGGTTTTGACAGCATCAACCGGCTGGGCCCCATCGGGCCGAAATTACCTTCGGCCTCAACCCGGTTTCCCTTGCCTTGGGCAACGGCTTTCAGGTCTGCGCCTGCGCAGAAATTGCCGCCCGCGCCTGTCAGGATCGCAACGCTGAGGTCTTCATTGGCGTCGAATGCGGTGAAGGCCTCATAGAGGGCTGCAGCCGTATCTGAGTCGACCGCATTGCGCGCCTGCGGACGGTTCAGGGTGACGATCAGAATGTCCTGATCCTGATGGGTTGTGATCAGATTCATGACAGTGTCCTTGTGCTTATTCCTTTAAAAGCCAGCTGAAGGCCCGGCGCAGGAAGACATCTGCGCCTGTGTCGATCCATTCGCCATGTGCCATGATGACATGTTCAGGCTTTCGGCCGATCAGGCGGAGAATGGTCTTGCGCGCAGACGTACGGTCAATCCAGCTGAGCCGCCATTCCAGAGGTGCGTAGCCCTTGCCCTGCACAATGCCCCATAGATTGGCGACCATGCGCTGCCAGTTTTTCCAATTGGCCTCCAGGAAGGATTGCGAAAAATTCTCTGACAGGTCAGCAAAGATTGCGGTGCCGGAGGGCGTGTGGAGGAAAGCAATTTCATCCATGGCAATGGAGCCCCTGAACCAGAACTGATCAATCACGCCCTGCCAGTCTGCAGGCGGAGTGTGTTCCAGGGCAGGCTCAAAGTTCAGGTCGCTACGCTTCTTGATCGTAGAGGCAGGGCCCCAAAGCCTTGCATCCGGCCAGACGGCGTTCCAGTCCTGCAGGAAGAGGTGATGAATCTTGTTCGGGCTGACAAGATGCGCCACGCGCCCCAGGGCATTGACGGCCTCTTGCAAATCATCCGTCAACCGAATGGGTGACCAGACCCAGAGGTCTCCACCCGGCAGGCGGACGATCACCATGCGGGTCGGATACGGGCAGCCATAGAAATTCACATTTGGCCCGTCCACAAGCCAGATATTGTCATCAATCTCAGTCAGCATGGGCCGGGCCTGATGGTGCAGTACGGCCGAGGAAAGGAATGATCCGGTTCAGCAGGGCAGGGACGACTTTCTCTGGCAGGTCATGTCCCCATTTCTCGATGATTTCAAATTCCGCATTTGGAATGCGCCGGGCAATATCGCGCCCACCTTCCGGATTGATCAGCCGGTCCACCGCGCCATGCAGGACAAGGGTAGGGTGTGTCACTGTGCCAAGCCGGTCATGCCAACGCGGCTGCGCCAGCAGGGCGGAAAACTGCCGGGCCAGACCTGAAGGGCGATTGGCGCGCTGAACGTCTGCCATTGCGGCCGCGCGCAATTCCTCATCGGGGTTGCGAATATCCGGATGCGAACCAATGACGTGGTATGTCTGTACGGCCAGGTCGCCTATGGCTTCCAGCGTGTCTGCCTCCGGTTCCGCTGTCAGGGCCTCCAGGGCTTCGGGATCTGAGGGTGGCAGCTCCGGATCGCCTGACGTGGTCATCACGGGGATCAGCGTGCGCACGCGCTCCGGATGGTTCAGAGCCATGAGCTGAACAATCATGCCGCCCATGGAAAGCCCCAGAATATCTGCCTGTTCCGCGCCCAGTGCTTCGATCAAGGCCGCAGCGTCCGCCGCCATATCGTCCAGCACATAGGGCACCTGCTCATGCACTGGCGCGCCCTCGGCCGCGCCCTGCATCAGTGCCTCCATGGGCGGAGGGACAATCTCTTCCAGGCCTGGATCGTCCGTGGCAGTCGTCAGTCCAATGTCCCGATTGTCGAAGGTGACAACCCGGCGACCGGCATCCGCAAGGGCCTGTTTGAAGCTGTCAGGCCATTCCGTCATCTGACCCATATAGCCTGATATGAGCAGGATCATCGGATCATCAGCTGAACCGGTCTCTTCGTACTCGATCTCGAGCCCATTCGCCTTGATGCGTGGCATGCCTGTCTCCCTTTGCCCTTTCTGCAGACTTTAGGACAGGGGAGCGCAGAGCGCTAGCGGCTCAGTTCCTTCATGGCCTCATCCAGGCCTTCCAGAGTCAGCTCGAACATGCGATGTCCACCAATCAGTTCACGGATCAACTTGATGGAGCCGGTATATTCCCAGGCGCCTTCCTTGACTGGGTTCAGCCAGACAAGATTCGGATAGCGTTCCACGAAACGCTGGATCCAGATGCCGCCGGCCTCTTCATTCCAGTGCTCGACCGAGCCGCCCGCATAGGTGATCTCATACGGGCTCATCGTGGCGTCGCCGACGATGATGACCTTATAATCCGACGGGAACTTGTTCAGCACGTCCCAGGTCGGGATGCGATTGTTCATGCGGCGGCGATTGTCTTTCCACAGGCCCTCATAGGGGCAGTTGTGGAAATAGTAGTATTCGAGGTTCTTGATCTCGGACCGTGCGGCGGAGAACAATTCTTCCATGATGCGCACATAGGGGTCCATTGATCCGCCGACATCCAGCAGCAGGAGAACGGAGACCGTGTTGCGTTTTTCAGGGCGCATCTCGATGTCGAGATAGCCCTTGCGGGCTGTGTTGCGGATGGTCTGGTCGAGGTCCAGCTCGTCCGGCGCCCCCTGGCGCGCCCATTTGCGCAGGCGCTTCATGGCGACCTTGATGTTCCGCGTGCCCAGTTCGACGCTGTCGTCGTAATTCTTGAATTCGCGCTTGTCCCACACCTTCACGGCGCGGCGGTGGCGGGATTTCTCCTGCCCGATCCGCACGCCTTCCGGATTGTAGCCATTGGCGCCGAAGGGGGAGGTGCCGCCCGTGCCGATCCACTTGTTGCCGCCTTCGTGGCGCTTCTTCTGCTCTTCGAGGCGCTGTTTCAGCGTCTCCATCAGCTTTTCGAAGCCGCCCATGGCTTCGATTTCGTCCATTTCCTCCTTGGTGAGGAATTTCTCCGTCATCTTGCGGAGCCATTCCTCGGGCAGGTCCTTCACGTCCACCGCGTCGGCCAGCGTGTCCAGGCCCTTGAAGACATGGGAGAAAACCTTGTCGAACTTGTCGATGTTGCGCTCGTCCTTCACCAGGGCCGCGCGGGAGAGATAGTAGAAGTCCTCGACATCCATATCGATGACCTTCTCGTCCATCGCCTCCATGAGGGCGAGGTATTCCTTCAGGGTGACGGGCACTTTGGCTTCGCGCAGCTCATTGAAGAATTTCAGGAACATGGGCGGATCTCTTTATATGGCGTTCGCCTTGAAGATAGCGTCCGCCGGGGCCTATGTCCAAGCTGACGCTGGGATAAGTGGATAAGTCTGCTGCAGAGGCTGTGACAGCGCTCATCTGGGGTTCACCTCGATTTGCTAGGAAGCCGGCATGAAATCCCTTGTTATTGCTGCCGCTCTTGCGGTCTCTGGTCTGTGGGCCGCGTCTGCGACTGCGCAGGGGATCAGCCCATGCACGCAACGGGATCAGACCGAATGCATGCTGGAATCGATCTGGGCTGCGGCGAGTGTTCTGCCGCCGGAAAAGCAGGACCGCGTGAAACGGAACTTTCTGTATGTGGTTGCTGAAACGCATGATGCTGGCCTGACGCGCGAATGGTCCCGTCGGTTGAATAGCGCGCCGCTGCTTCCGGCGAATGGGACAGGGTATGCCAGCAGAAAGGCGCAGGGCCTGCTGGCTGAGGGAGGCTGGGATGAGTTCCTGCAGAGGGCGCGGGCCGGTACGTCTCCCTTCAATATCGGTCGGCCGGAAATCATGGCCGAGGGCGCGCGTCTGGCTGAAACGCCCGATACTCGCAAACGCGTAATTAACGCCATGTTCGATCTGGCTGGTCCGCCCCGAGGCGGGAAGGGGCTCGACCGCTCCTTTGAGCAGGCCGATTTCGGTCATATGCTGGCAGAGCTCTCCATGGAGGCCTGCAATCTGCAGGACTTTGATCGTGCCGTCAGGCTGACCGCTACGCCGGATTCCCTGCGTTATGCCTTGTGGCGCGCCCGGATAACCGGAGATGCCTCGCCGCTTGCGGCGAGGATCCGGAATGAGGCGGATGATCAGGACACACGTCACGTTCGCGCGGTGCTGGAGGGGTATGGTCCTATCGTCTCTCGCGGCTACTGCCCTGATTGAACGGAACTTCTTTCTGCATCATGCGTTTAGGGCGCATGGAATTTACCCCAGTTGAGGATTTAAAAAGTGCCGTAGAGGGCATGGCTTCCGGCTTTTTCAAAAGTCTGCCTGCCTTGATAATCGCCATTGTTATCCTCGTCCTGGCCCTTGTTGCAGGGCGTGTTGTACGGGCTATCGTGACAGCAGGCATGAAGCGCGCGCGTGTGCGCAGCGCCCTCATCACGCTCGCCCAAAATCTCATTTCCATCGTGGCCTGGATCATTGGTCTGGCGATTGCCGCGCTGGTCGTTTTCCCGTCTGTTTCACCCGGCAACATGGTTGCGGGTTTGGGCCTGACGTCTGTGGCGCTCGGCTTTGCCTTCAAGGATGTCTTTTCAAACTTCATGGCAGGCGTTGTGATTCTCGGCCGCAAGAAGCTACGCATCGGGGACGTGATCGAGTGCGAGGATGTCTATGGCCGTGTGGAAGATATTCTGATCCGCGAGACACATGTTCGCGAACCGGACGGGGAGTTGGTGATCGTCCCGAACTCCTACCTTTTCGACAATCCTGTCGTCATCCAAACGGACCGTGGCCTGAAGCGGCAGGAGCTTGTTGTCGGCGTGGATTATGACACCGACATGCGCGAGGCAAAATCTGTGCTCATGGAGGCGCTGAAGTCTTGTGACACAGTGAATCAGAATGAGCCGACCCAGGTGCAATGTGTCTCATTCGGGGGATCATCAATTGATTTCAAGCTGTTCTGGTGGGCGAACAGCCGCCCGGCTGACCAACGCGAAACCTATGATGAAGTCGCTTTTGCCGTGAAAGATGCCCTGGACGAAGCTGGCATTACCATCCCGTTCCCGCAATCCACAGTGTCATTCAGACCCGAGGCTATGCCCATTCCGCTGAAGGGGCTGCGCACCGATGACGCTGAGGCAGACAGTGAAGACGAGGCAGAGTCCCGTAAAAACAAGTGATAACGGGACGCTTTGCCCCTTGGCGCGGGACTGACTCGCGCCATACTATGCTGCATGAGCAGCGATATCGAATTTTTAGAGGATCCAGAGAGTGATCCACCGGAGGCCATTGCAGGCAGCAAGGAGGTTGGCGCGCTGGCCCACCTCTACCGGGCTGAAGTGTACCGCTCGACCATCTGGCGCCAGCGTCTGGACCAGACGACAAACTGGGCCGTGATCACAACAGGTATTGGCCTGTCCGTATCCTTCTCCTCTGCCAGTGCCTCTCCCTTTCCCATCGTTTTGGTGGGGGCCTTGTGCATCATGTTCCTGATGCTGGAGGCGCGGCGCTACCGGTTCTTCTATGTCTGGCGGTTTCGTGCGCGTGTGCTGGAGATTGCCTTCTACGTGCCGATGCTGCGCGGGCAGGGGGCCCGTATCCCGCTGGACCGTGGCACAGCGTTGTCAGACGATTATGAAAAGCCCCAATACCGAATATCCTCGCTGCGGGCGATCGGGCGTCGTCTTCGCCGCAATTATGGATGGATCTTTGCCATTCAGGGCGCGGCCTATTTCGCCAAGATCGCCATTCATCCGACCGATGTGCTCACATGGGACGAGTATGTGCGACGCGCACACCTTGGCCCCATACCGGGCCTCATCGCTATCATTTGCGGCCTGTTGTTCCATGTTGGCTGGATCAGCCTTGCCTGGAAAACCTGGCTTGATGAGCGCGGCGACAAGACAAAAATGGAAGACTTCCTGAGAAGCCGCTCCGACGTAAATCGCCGCCCCAAAGCCCAGCCTCTGGGAGACATCAGCCGGGATTAGGGCTGATTGGGGGAGGTCAGGCGTCCGGCATTTCCCAGTGCTTCTTGCTGGTCAGGGCAAGTCAGCCAGAACGCTCTAAAACAAGTGCCATATCATGCAAATCGGCCTTTCCCCTGTCAGGAAAAGGCCGATCTTTTAGGTCTTCAGGTAAGATCTGCGACTGGTTTAACCCGCAGGGCCTCTGCGGCCACCGCTTTCGCCGCGGCGGGCGAGGAAGGCGAGGCGCTCGAACAGGGCGACGTCCTGCTCGTTCTTCAGAAGCGCGCCGTGAAGCGGAGGGGTCAGACGCTCAGGGTCTTTCTCCTTCAGCGTTTCGAGGTCGATATCCTCGTTCATCAGGAGCTTCAGCCAGTCGAGCAGTTCGCTGGTCGATGGCTTTTTCTTCACGCCCGGCAGTTCGCGCATGGCGTAGAATGTCGTCAGCGCGTCTTTCACCAGCTTCTGCTTGATGCCCGGATAGTGGACGTCGACGATTTCCTGCATCGTCTCTTCGTCCGGGAACTTGATGAAGTGGAAGAAGCAGCGGCGCAGGAACGCGTCCGGCAGTTCCTTTTCATTATTGGACGTGATGATCACGATCGGGCGCTGTTTTGCCTTCACGGTTTCATCGGTCTCGTAGACATAGAACTCCATCCGGTCGAGTTCCTGCAAAAGGTCGTTCGGAAATTCGATGTCGGCCTTGTCGATCTCGTCGATCAGCAGGACAGGGCGCTTGTCGGCGGTGAACGCCTCCCACAGCTTGCCCTTCTTGATGTAGTTCTTGACGTCTTTGGCGCGCTCTTCGCCCATCTGGCCATCGCGCAGACGAGAGACCGCGTCATATTCGTACAGGCCCTGATTGGCCTTTGTGGTGGATTTGATGTGCCATTCAATCAGTTCGGCGCCGAGGGCCTTGGCCACTTCAACGGCCAGAACGGTCTTGCCGGTGCCCGGTTCGCCCTTGATCAAGAGGGGGCGTTCCAGAGCGATGGCGGCGTTGACGGCCACTTTCAAATCATCGGTTGCGACGTAATCCTGGGTGCCTTCAAAGCGCATGAATTCTTCCTCATCTGGGTCTGTCTACACAATAGACTGGCCGCCCCGTGGGGCAAGCGCTTACGTGGCGAAAGGGCAGAGCCGCACTGCAGCAAGGATTTAATTTTCCGCCGCCTGCAGGGCGTGGTATATTCATAAGGCCATGCGCGCCGCCGCAGAAGCTCAAGCTTCAGATCAGTGCCGCGCGCTCCGCTTGGGCAGCCTGATTGGCTGCATGATGCGGAGATGTTGCAGGCCTTATGACCCTATGCATCCGTGATACGGGCGCATGGCACTTATCTTCCGATCCGTGTTTGGGACATCTTGGTCTCATTCTGGCACAACTTACGATATCGCAATTAAGCGTTAACGCCTTTCTGCAAATTTCAACAAAACATGCAGGATCGGATTCGCACGCCATGCCCTTGAAGCTGTCCCTGAAGCCGGGTGAAACATTCGTTGTAAACGGTGCGGTTGTGCGCAATGGCGACCGGCGAGGCGTCTTGCTGCTGGAAACACATGCGCGGGTTCTGCGCGAGAAAGACATCCTGCGCCCCAATGAAGCCACAACGCCGGCCGGGCGGGCCTATTTCGCCGTCATGCAGATGTATCTGCTGGGAGAAGTGGACGGCCCAGCCTATGCGCAGGCCGCCGAAGCCTTGGCGAGCATGCTGGCAAGCTGCCAGTCGGATGAAGATCGTGAAGCCGTGCTGGACATTTCCGCAGATGTTACCAGTTCCAACCTTTACAGGGCGCTCAGCCGTTGCCGCAAAATGATGTCGGCGGACGTGCGGGGAGCCGCCTGATGCCGGATGGAAGTCTGATGAGAGCCCACACCTTACCGGAAACGACCCCTGTCAGCCTGGATGAGGCGATCTCCCGCCTTGAAGCCGGGCAGGGGGAAGACATGATCGTGGATCTTGGCAATGGCCGAACGGCCTCGGCAGACGGGCACCGGGGCACTGAGGGCTTGCTTCAGCGTCTGCGTGGGCATCGCATGATGCTGGCCCTCGCTTCAGGCGCAGCCGATCTTTCCCGGTTCGAGACAGCGCCAGACAAGGTCAGCGTGGCCCCGATGGTGCAGGAAATCCTCGACGCCGCCACGCAAAAAGACTAGGGCGCGCGCATGAGCGCTGACCTTATCTCCCTTTTTACCGCGACCTTCGTCACATTCTTTGTCCTGATCGATGCATTGGGCGTTGCCCCCGTGTTTGCAACGCTGACCGCTCAGGGCAACGCCGCCTATCGTCGGCAGATGGCGTTCAAGTCCATTTTCGTGGCCAGCATCATCATCTTCGGCTTCGCCTTTGGCGGCTCATGGCTGCTGAATGCCATGCATATCTCGATTGATGCTTTCCGCGCTGCAGGCGGCATTCTTCTGTTCCTCATCGCGCTGGACATGGTGTTTGAAAAGCGGACCGAGCGCCGGGAGCACCGCGCTGAAGAACATCTGGACAGCCATCCGGCAGATCCGGAGCCAGACGATATATCAGTGTTCCCGCTGGGCATTCCCATGGTTGCCGGGCCGGGCTCGATTGCTACGGCCATGTTCTACATGTCGGAGAAGTCTGACTGGGTCGAGAAGGGCATTGTTCTGTCCGCGATTGGCCTGAACCTTTTGCTGACGCTGGTCATCTTCCTGATCGCTGGTCCCTTGGTGCGCATGATGGGGGCGAGTGTGGCAGGGGCCCTGACGCGTATTCTGGGCGTTATCCTGGCGGCCTTGTCAGTTCAGCTGCTGATTGACGGCATTCAGGGCGCATTCGGCATCTAAGGCTCCGCTGCGGCCTGTTTCGCTCACTTGTCTTTTTTAGATGCCTGCTGGCTCTACGCGCTTCTTTGGAAGGCGGACATTCCGGCGGAAGGTCGCGATCATCACATAGAAAAGCGCGAGGCCTGATGCCGTCAGTCCCATGACCTGCAACATCAGTTCGCGGGTCCATTTGATGCCTGTGTCGGCAATGCGCAGTGCGTCGGGGCCTTCCTGTTTCACCAGGGCGACGGCGCGGTCTCCACCAGCTTCTGTCAGCAGGCGCACGCGGCGCAGGTCGGCCGTGTCCTTCACCGGCTCCAGCAGCGTGATGGCCGCTGACGGGCTGGTCAGCATGCCGATCCGGTCAATTTGCACAAAGTCAGCTTCCAGTTTCTCCAAGCCATGCGGGTCCAAGGATTTCTCGAAGGCTGCCTTCACACGATCCTCGCGGACATTCGTCGTGGCCAGTTCCCCTAGCGCATCTTCCAGGGCGGGGCGCAGTTTGCTGTCGGGCAGGGCGTCATTCAGGCGCTCTTTGAGATAGGCGGTAAATTCCGGAGTCATGCGGCGGGCACGGCGCGCCGATTTCAGAATGGAGGCTGCGCGGATATTCGTATCCGACAGGCCATCTGTTGCTTCAGCTTCCAAGAGGCCGATTGCCGTAATCTTCAGAGCGATGATGTCTACCCGGTCACCGTCCAGCCAGCGCTCGGAATTGTTGGCCAAATCGGCGAACGTGCCCAGCAGCAGGAAGTGGCGGTTATTGCGGGAATTGGTGCTGACGGAGATATCGCTGTCGGATTCAGCTTGCTGTGCATCACCAGAAGCGTCGCCCACCTCGGCTGGTGCCGCTTCAGGTGTCTCTGAGGTTTCGCTGGCCTCGGCGACAGGTGTCGGCTCAATACCGGAGTCCCGAATTCGGGCAGAGACCTGCGCCTCTTCAAATTTCAGCCCGATATCCAGCGGCAGCTTTCTGAGGGCGGCTGCAGCCATGCGGTCGTCAGCGCGCTCAAGACGCACGCCATTTGAATCGGCTTCCAGTTCCCGAACCGATTCCCGGTCGAGCATTTGCGGTGCAGCGAGCAGGAAGCCGCGCGCGGCCGCAACATCCATGTCGTTCAGCTCGCGCTCAACAATGTCGTGCCAGAATTTGTACTTGTCGCCAGCGCTGCGTGGCGCGAAGGAGGCAAAGGCCTCATCCATGTTGCGGCGTGTAGTATCGATGGCCTCAATACCGGGAGATTCCGAGAAGGTTGAACCGGAAAAAGCCGCAGCCAGGCTCTGGGCTGCGATGACAGGCATCAAGATCAACAAGGAGTTGAAGACCACTGCCTGCATCCAGCCGGAGGTCTTATCCATAGTTTTCCGGCGTCGGGGCATCTACGCTGAAACCATCAATCGGCTGAGTTTTGGACGAAGGATCATAGAGCGCGTCGTCGCCCTAAAGATCAAGTCCCGGCCTGTAAATTGCAGGTCAAAGCGGGAATAAACCAGTGGAAGATTGGTAATATTCTTTAAGAAAATACACGTTTTTGCCGCAATTGTCTGAAAACATTGACAAAAATTACACAGCAAGAACGATTGCAGTGAATCGCTGGGCGTTCTATATCCGCCCCCAAACAGAGTTAAGGTGTGAAGCGATGAGTGTTGACCTCTCGGACGACTATCGCCCCTCGGAGGACGAGGACTTCATGAATGAGCGTCAGCTCGCCTACTTCCGGAAGCTGCTCGAAACCTGGAAAGCCGACATCCTTGATGGTGCAAAGCAGACCATCAACAATCTGCAGGATGAGTCTGGCTCACTCCCGGATATCGTGGATCGAGCTTCGGCGGAAAGCGATAAGGCGTTGGAGCTGCGGACGCGGGATCGTCAGCGCAAGCTGATCTCCAAGATCGATGCTGCGTTGCGCCGGATTGATGATGGCTCCTATGGCTATTGCGAAGTGACGGGCGAGCCGATCAGCCTGCGCCGTCTCGAAGCACGGCCGACAGCCACGCTCAGCCTGGAAGCCCAGGAACGTCATGAGCGCAAAGAGCGTACCCTGCGCGACGATTGATCCACAGGCCGCTCCTGCAGCGTTGAAAAGATAACGGCGGTGACCCCGAAAAGGATCACCGCCGTTTTTTCATCAGCCCAACGCTTCGGCAGATATGCTTGACGCCTCATGCGTTGAAGACATCATGGCATGAAGGTCCAAACGATGTCTTACAGCATGGTAATCAAGGCCTTAACGACGAAGTGTGATATTTAACAATAAGTGCTTCGTTGTTAATGCCGAACGATCCAGAGACCTTTCAATGACTGATGAGAGCCGCAGCAGGCGGGAAATTACTAACCAGTCGTTAACCGTATCAGGCGCAAAAAAGAGATTCACACAGGACCCGGCTGATATTCACATGCCTTCCACCTTGCCTCTCGCCGCCGATGACGGATGGGACATGTCTCCAAGACGTGAGGCAGACATCATGCTGGACATGCCGACCACGTTTGAGCCGATTTCACCGGAGAGGCCGCTGCCGACCTCACGCGGCGTGCTGAGCCCGGCCGAGATTGAAGCCCTGTTGCGCCCCAATCTGGATGACATGCCGGATATTCCGGAAGAGCCGGAAGTCACCAGCGACAAGCCAATTCCTGACTTTGAGCCCCCTGCACAGCCAAGGCTGCGCCCTGTTGCTGCAGCGCCGGTCGCGGCGGATATTTCCGAAGAGGCGCGCCGCCTGGCTGCGCGCCTGTCTCTGGCATTGCGCGATGGCTGTGGATTGAAAGCGGCGGCAACAGTGCGTGCGGGCTCAACCGGAAGCTTTGACCAGGCGCTTTATCCGGGATCAGCCCCGGCTGGCTCCGCGATTGCCTGCTTTGCCGCGCCGGGCGGCGAGATTGCCGCCATGATGGTGCTGAGCGCGCCGCTGGTCAGTGCCCTGATCGAAACAGCCTGCGGCGGAAAGCCGGGAGGGCAGGGCGAACAGGAAGAGCGCGTCCGTCAGCTGACCCTGCTGGATACGGCGCTTCTGGAAGCACTTGTGCGCCCCCTGGGACCGGCCATCGCGCCGGCCTTGCGCTTTGCGCGTATCGAGACGGATGAAGAATTTGCGGCGGCCCTCGCCAATCCTGGAGATGCCTCCATTCTGGATCTGGATGTGCGGGTGGAGACGGTTCGCATGACGGCCCGCCTGATCCTGGCAGAAGATGATCTGTTTGATGCGAGTGAGGCACCAGCGGCCAGGACAAGAACCGTGCAGGCTGAAAGCGCGCCGGTTGAGACCACTCCGGAACCAAAGGCTGCGCCTGCGGCCATGACGGCTGTGCTGACAGCCCGCATTGCCTCTCTCAGTGTGCCGATGTCGCGTCTGGCAAATTTGAAAGCGGGATCAACCCTGCTTCTGGGTGTGCCGGCGGATCAGCCCGTGGAATTGCTGACCGGCGGGCGTGATGGCCCGGTGGCTGCAGAAGGCCAGATTGGCCGCAAGGGCAATCGCATGGCGCTGCGTATCACGCGCCGTACACAAATCCTGCGCTAGTACCGCCCTTCAGCTTTGAGCGGGCTTGGGCGACGTGTTGCGGTCCATATGTGCCTGTGCGCCCTCACGAGAGGCTTGCTCGGTACCCCCGCCAAGGATCTCCGCTTCCTTCTGCGCCCAGAGGCGCTTCTGGTATTTGCTGGAAATAATGTCTGTTACCACCAGAACGAAGATCACCAGGTAGAAGGACGATTTGGACATCGCTTCGATCGTGTAGGTGAACAGGACCATGTGGGACAGGTGCGCACCTTCCGTGACAAGCAGAACGCCGACCAGGAACAGGATGAACAGGCCGAGCACCTCATACATGCGGTTCTTCTTCAGGAAGTTGGCCACGGCATCTGCCATCAGGGCCATCACGACCCCTGACACAATAATGGCGATGGCCATCAGCCAGACTTGATAGTCCTTGCCAGGGCGGCACCCCACAGCGTCCGGGATGGGGGAGGAGATCAGCGCGGCCTTGCAGTCTGTCACGGTGCCCTTGAACGTGCCGAGCGTTTCGCCAGCCGCATTGACGATCTTGGCAATCTCCACATTGGCAATGGCCATGGCTGACAGGATCGAGTCGAAGGAGAAAACCATGTTCATGGCCACGATCAGCAGGATGGCCTGCATGACGGATTTGGATTTGTCGCCCTCGCTATGCTCGATGTGTTCCACGGTGAGCATGTGGGAGATTTCCTTGATCGCCGTGTAGATGATGAAGGCTCCGCCTGCCAATGTGATCAGGCCCTGAAAGGTGAACTCCCCTTCGAAAAAGCCCGGCATGTGGAAGCCGAACAGAGGCTCCGACAGGGCATCGAAGAGCGCCACGATGACGAACAGAAGAATGATCCGGAAGACGACGGCGAGGCCAATGCCCCAGCGGCGCACCATGGGCGCCTTGGCCTCGCCCACGCGTTTGGATTCGATGGAAATGTAGAGGAGGTTGTCAAAGCCCAGAACGGCCTGAAGCATCAACAGCATCAGTAATGTGAACAAGCCTGATACCGTGAAGACTTCCGCAATAACCTCACCCAGCATTCATCGTCTCCCGTAAAAAATAGTGTCAGCTCCCCCTGTGAGGGGAGATGCGCATCAGATCAAGATACGTCAGGCTTGCGTAACAGTTCCGCTTCGATTTCCAGATGTACCATGTCGGCCAGCAATCCGCTGAATTTGCTGACCCCGAATTCGGTGCGGTCGATGTTTCCGCGAATGGAAAAGCCGGCAACATCTGCTCCGCGCAGCCGGTCGTAGCCGGAGCCATTGAACTTGACTGACAAGGTGATCGGCGCGGACCGGCCGTGCAGAGTGAGAACACCTTCGACATCGGCCGTTGTCTCACCGGTCCGGATGATCCGTGTCGACTGGAACCGGGCCTGGGGGTAATGCGCGGCATCAAACCAGTCGGGCCCCATCAGGGTCTGCGCGAAATCGTCATTGGCGATGTCGAGCGACGTCATGTCTATAATGGCTTCCAGCATGGCGTCTTCGGGATGCTTGGGGTCTCCCTTCAGCGTCACGTCGAAGCGGTCAAAACGCCCCACATAGGTGGAGAAATCCAGGTGGTTGATCTTGAAGAGCAGGGAGGCATGGGCCGGATCAAGCTGCCAATTGCCTCCTTTCATCTGGATGGTTTCTGTCTCAACATCCGGCTTCAGGAAAGGGGCAACGACAGAGGTGCACGCAGACAGAGCCCATAAGCTCGCTGTTGCAAGTCCCAGCCAGGTCAGTCTGCGCGCGGTCATTCTCATGCGTCCTTTTTCTCGTCGATCCAGGCTTCGACATTCTCTTCCAGGATCTGAAGCGGCACGGCGCCATCCTTCAGAACAACATCATGGAATTCGCGAATATCGAACTGGTCTCCCAGTTCATCCTTGGCATGTTCGCGCAGTTCTATGATCTTCAGCATGCCGATCTTGTAGGCCGTTGCCTGGCCTGGCATCACGATATAGCGCTCAATCGCCTTGCGTGCGTCGCCTTCGGGGTTTGGTGTATTGTCCATCAGATACTGGATCGCCTGTTCGCGCGTCCATTTCTTGTCGTGGATACCGGTGTCGACCACCAGACGTGCGGCCCGCCAGATCTCCATCGCGAGGCGGCCAAAATCATCATATGGGTCTGAGTAGTACCCCATTTCCTTGGGCAGAAATTCTGAATAGAGGCCCCAGCCCTCACTGAAGGCTGTATAGCCGCCAAACTTGCGGAAGCTGGGAATGCCTTCCAGCTCCTGTGCGATGGCAATCTGCATGTGGTGGCCAGGAATGCCCTCATGGAAGGCCAGCGCCTGCATCTGATAGGTCGGCATATCCTGCATGCGATACAGGTTTGCGTAATAGATTCCGGGGCGGCTGCCATCCGGGGCGGGGCGGGAATAGAAGGCCTTGCCGGCAGACTTCTCGCGGAAGGGCTCAACCGCTTTGACGATCATGTCCGCCTTGGGGAATGTGTTGAAAACACTCGGCAGATCCGCCTTCATGCCGTCGATGATTTCAGTCGCTTCGCTGAGATATTGCGCGCGGCCTTCATCCGTATTCGGCAGGTAGAATTGCTCATCGGTGCGCATGAATTCGAAGAAATCCTGCAGGCTGCCCTCAAAGCCCACCTGTTCCATGATGGTGCGCATTTCATCCTGGATGCGGGCCACTTCATCCAGGCCCAACTGATGAATTTCCGCCGCGTTCTTGTCCGTTGTCGTCACCTGTTTCAGGCGCATTGCGTAATAGTCTTCCCCGTCGGGGAACTTCCACGCGCCATCATCCGTGGTGGTCGTCTTGGCCTGTTCTGTCAGTACGGCGATGGCGTTTTCATAGGCGGGGCCGACGGAGGTTTTCAGAGCCACTGCTGCGCGATCCAGCAAGTCTGAAGCGGTTTCTGCGTCGATATCATTCTTGTCCAGCAGAGCCTGTACCTTGCCCCGGAAGTCTTCCATCAGCGGGCTGTCCTCGCTGCCATCAGATATATCGCTGGTGAAGGGATAGCCCGTGATAACGCCCTGAGAATCGCTCAGCACATAGGGATACACGAAAGCCGGCGGCTGGATGCCCTGGCTGACGGAGTATTTTGCATTCTCGACATTCTGGCCGAGATATTCTTTGACGCCTTCAAGGCGGGAAATATACGCCTCGGCATCGGACAGGCTGGCGACGCGGTGCTGGTTTACCAGGAAAGCCGGTATGCCGGACTGGGCGCCGAACATCTGGTTGAATGTGTAGCTGTAATGCCGATAGGGGAAGGCGGCCTCCGCACGCGACAGCTCATACTCGGCGAGACGCCATGAGAGCTTGGCCTGGTCATCCAGCTTGTCGAAATCGAAATTGCTCTTCATCTCTGCGATGTTCTGGCGCTGAATCTCCAGATCTTCGATTGCGTGGGCATCTGTGATGTCATCCCATTTGTCGTAATCGGTCTTGATGCCGAGATAGGTCTGCATCATCGGGCTGCGGGCCGCGGCGTCCTGGAATTTCTCCTCGAACCAGGCGTTGAGGCGCTCGCTCTCGGTTTGGGTTTCGACAGCTTCCTGAACACTCTCCTGCGGTGCGGGCGGCGAGGCGGTCTCTGCCATGTGCGTGCCGCTGCAAGCTGACAGGAGAAGAATGCTTGCGATAGCTGTGGAAGTCTGTCTCATGAAGTGCCCCGATTGCTCTGTGAATTCTGTAATTTCTACTGTTTGCCTTAACGGTTTTTTCGCTTTCATTAACCTTTGCCGTGCGAAACTGAATAAACTAGGATTCCGTCATGTCTGAGTCGGCAAGCTACGCCGAGCGAAGAAGGCGTACAGTAAACAGCGCGAAAAATTCGGCGCTGGCGGTAGGAGTGTAAAGCGACCCATGGATTCCCCAGACCAGGCGAAAGCGACCCCCGCAGAAGACCTTGAACTGGCCGTCGAGGCAAGTGCAACGTCAGCGAGCAATCAGATTGACATGATGCAGCTTGGTTTCTGGATCTGCCTGCTCATCTCGATTGCAGCGGCGAGCGTCGCGCTGGCCTGGCCAGGCGCGTCCGGTGCGCCGGGGCCGATTCTGTTGATCGCCATGGCGTCTGGGGGGCTTGTCTTCCTGTTGTGGAGTGTACGCGGTGCAGGCCGCATGCTGGGCCTGTTCCCGGAACGCGGCTCCATCGCGCGTGCCGCGCAGTCTGCCATGCCCCGTTTCAGCTGGATCGAGGCGCTGGACGAGTCTGTGCTGATCGCGGATCAGGGCGGCGCTCCTGTCGCGGCCAATAATGCCTACCGCGAACTGACCAGCATGGCGCTGATGGTAGGCCAGTCCGAAGGGGCACCTGTAACTGTAGATCGCCTGTTCGGCTCTAATCCGGGGCTTGCCGCGCCTGTCTACCGTCTCTCAAAGGATGCCAAGATCGGCCATGCGCGCCGTGAAGTGCTGCCGCCGATCACGATCGGGCCTGAGCGCGTGCCGGCACAATTCGAAATTACCGTGTCTCCGCTGCCGCGCGAAAAAGTACTGTGGAGAATTCGCCCGATTGCAGGCGACCGTGAGGCAACAGGGGCGTCTGACCTGAAGTCTCTCTATGTTGAAGATGCGCCGATGGGCTTCTTCGCCGCCCGTCCGGACGGCACGATCACTTATGCCAATGGCTGGCTGCGCGACATGCTCGGCCTGCCGGAGACGGCCAAGAACATTCGCATCGATGACATCATGCGCCCCGAATTCGTGAAGATGCTGGCGCGCGACCGCAAGTCCGGCGCCGCTGGGCGTGTGGACATTCAGCTGCGCGGCCGTGATGGTGTTGAACGTCCGGTTCAGGCGATCACCACCTGGTCCGGCAAGGGCGCTGAAGCAACTGGCCGCACTATCATTCTGGCCAGCCAGCAGGTGATGAGCACAGGCGAAGACAGCAATTTCCGCGTCTCCACAGCATCGCGTCCGCCGCGTCCGGATGGCGACCCGATGTTTGATGATGCCCCGTTCGGCGCGGTGCGCCTCGAAGGTGCCAGTGTCGACAGTGCGATCATCATGGATTCCAACCGCTCGCTGATGGAAATCACCGAAGGCAAGGGCGCGCCGGGCGGCAAGTTCTCTGACCTCTTCCTGGTGGAAGAGGGGGAAGAGGCGCTGCATGGTCTGCTGGTGGATGCCATCGACAAGCCGGTTGCCCTCAGGCTGGCCGGGCGTGAACCGAAACATGTCAACGTGTTCGTCGCCCTAGATGGCGCAGGCCGTCCGTCCGTGGCCTATATCATGGACATTACCGAGCAGCGCGAACTGGAAATGCGCCTCGCGCATGGTGAAAAGATGCAGGCTATCGGCCAACTCGCCGGCGGTGTTGCGCATGATTTCAACAACGTGTTGCAGGGGATCATCCTGAACAATGAACAGCTGATGGTCCGCCATCCGCTGGGCGACCCGTCCTATCCGAACCTGAAGTCGATCCACGAATTCTCGATCCGGGCAAAGGATCTGGTCAAGATGCTGCTGGCCTATGCGCGTCAGCAGACCTTCAAGCGCGAAGTCTTCGCGGTGACGGACTTCATGAGCGAGTTCCATATCCTGCTTCGCCAGCTGCTGGACGAGCGGATCGAGATGGAAGTGAAGCATGGCCGCGATGTGCCTTATGTGAAGGCCGACAAGAACCAGCTGGAAAATGCCCTGTTCAACCTGGCCACCAATGCGCGCGATGCGATGCTGGCCCACAAGAATGGCGGCAAGCTGACGATCCGCACGGCGCGCTCTACAGGCAAGGAAGCGCAGGAAAAGGGCTTCTCCTTTGTCAGCGATGGCGAGTACATGCTGATCGAAGTGGAAGATACCGGCCACGGCATGACCAAGGATGTCATGGACAAGATCTTCCAGCCCTTCTTCACCACGAAGGAAGCGGGCGTCGGAACCGGCCTGGGCCTTGCGACCGTCTATGGCATCATCAAACAGTCCGGCGGTTATATCTGCACCACGTCGAATGTGGGCAAAGGCACCACGTTCCACATCTATCTGCCTGCTCTGAAGGCTGAGGAAATTCCTGAGCCGGTAGAGATGACGCAGACGGAGAAAGTCAGCAGCCGCCCGATGGATATTTCCGGGCGCGGACGGATCCTGCTTATCGAGGACGAAGACGGCGTCCGCGGCATTGCCGCCTCTCTGCTGCGCACCAGTGGCTATGAAGTGGAAGAGGCGTGTGATGGCGAAGAGGCGATGGAGATCCTTGAGGATAATCCGTGCAGCTTCGACCTGGTCATTTCCGACGTCGTCATGCCGGGCAAGGACGGCCCGACACTGATCCGCGAAGCCAAGGAATTGCTGGGCCATGCCCGCGTCATCTTCATCTCCGGCTATGCCGAGCGCGATATCGCAAAGCAGCTGGATGATGACCGCGCGGTCTCCTTCCTGCCGAAACCCTTCACCGTGCGCCAGCTGGCCGAGCGCGTGAAACAGGAACTGGGCAATCCCAGCAAGGAAGCTGCCTGAAAGGAATAAAGCCGGAGAGGGTGATTTCCGCGAGCCGGACTGGGCGAAGGCAATCATGGCAGGCTAATGGTAGGCATTCCAGCACGTGCGGCGCCCGTGACGGCGCTTTGTGGGGGAACTGAGTTTTCAGGCATGAGGAGGCGCGTCAGGTTTCCGGCAAGGGAAGGCTAAAGCCGCTTCTGCTTGCGGAGAAGGGAGTGGGGGTGAGCGGCAGCAGAGCCGCCGCAAGGATTGCACTTGCGGACATGCCTTTACCCCTCACCTCAACCCCTCTCCCCATGGAGAGGGGCAGCGTGCGGAGATGTTCGGGCGTAAAGGCACGGCCATCACACGCAGCGGCGAGGCGATCATTGAAATGAGGTGCGGGCTGTCGGTGCGTCTGCGCGGCCGTCTGCCCCGGCACCCAGTCAATGGAGGCGAGGAAAACGCGTCCATTCGGCGTAACGTTCCAGTGATACTGCACGCCCTTCCCATAAGCCCTCCGTATCGCGGCACGGAGCATCATGACCTGGATCCAGATAAGCGGCCAGATGACGGCAAGGTGCGGCGGGAAGCCTTGGGGTGGATGGAAGAACGACATATGCCTGACTATACATCAGGATACGGAGGTGTCGGATAAGTTTATTTTCGCGGCAATAAGCACAGCAGATCAGGGCGTCTCAGGCGGTGGATAAGCAGGGGATTGCGCTGAGAGCCTGTGCGGGGTCAGTCATCCTTCGACGTCGCTCAGGATGAGTGCGTGCTTCTGCGCCACGACTCTATCGCATTAAATTTTCGCCCAATGTTCCTTCAGCAAGCCCGCAAACTGTTCCGCGCGTTCGGCGCAAGCCCAGTGGCCGGCGCCTTTTTCGATGTGAAGCGGAACATTGTGCGTCTTAGAAAACCGTTCGGCGACGGAGAGATCAACATAGGGGTCTGTCTCTCCCCAGAAGAGCTGGCCCTGTGAGGGCAAATTCTTCAGGTCTTCCACCCATTCTCCCTTGAAGCGCAGGCCGACCGCAGAGCGATACAGGCTGAGAATGCATTGCCGCATGGTCTTGTCGATCAGCGGCACTTCCTGTTTGGCCAGGTCTGCCGGCATGCCGCCCTGCATCAGGGCGGGCAGGAGGCGTTGTTTGTTCCGCATGCCCAGCATGACCATTTCGCCGACCAGCGGCGTCGCCCAGCGGCGGGCCATTGTGTGTCCGGAATAATCAGGGTCAATCACGGCATTGGTGACGCACCAGGTGCGCACCAGATCCGGGCGCAGAGAGGTGGCCCGCAGGGTCAACAGCGCGCCCCAGTCATGGCCGACAATGTCGACAGGTTCGCCGGCAGCTTCCATCTGGCCGACCAGCCAATCGGCATAGGCATCCTTGGTGGCGCTGAACCCGTCCGGTCTGGGGCAGCCAAAGCCGGGCAGGGCGGGCGCCTTGTAATCAGCCTCTGCCAGGCCGAGTACCTTGATCAGCGGCTGCCACAAATGCGGCGTATCCGGAACGCCATGGACAAAAATGATCACACTGCTTCTCCCACCCTGTTGACAATAGGCTGATATTCCTATTTAGCGGGTAAGGCAACCATTGGGAATATTATCCCATGAAACATCGGGATATCTGGCGGGGCATTGATGCCCTGGCCGAACATCACGGGCTGACGGCTTCAGGCCTGGCGCGCCGGGCGGGTCTGGACCCGACGGCGTTCAATCCGTCCAAGCGGCAAGGCGCGGATGGTCGCCCGCGCTGGCCCTCTACGGAGAGTCTTGCGCGCGTTCTGGACGCTGTAGGGCAGGGCTTTGATGATTTCGCCGCGCTGGTAGATGGCCGGCGGGGGGCAATCGCGCCGCTCATCGGGTTTGCTCAAGCCGGTCAGGACGGCTTTTTTGATGATGCGGGCTTTCCGGTCGGCGGGGGCTGGGAAGAGGTGCGCTTTCCGGGGCTTGGCACAGAATCTGTCTATGCGCTGGAGATCAGCGGAGATTCCATGGAGCCGGCCTATCGGGCGGGGGATCGCATCATTGTTGCACCGGGCGCCGAGGTGAAGCCGGGTGACCGGGTGGTCGCCAAGACGGTGGAGGGGGAGGTCATGGCCAAGGTTCTGGCCCGCAAGAACACCCGCACTGTGGAACTGGCGTCCCTGAACCCGGCCTATCCGGTGCGCAGCTTCAAGCCGTCTGAGCTTTCCTGGATTGCCCGCATCCTGTGGGCCAGCCAGTAACGCACGGGCGGCATCCATTTCGGCCCGCTGTACGTAGACAGTATGAGTAGACAAACTGGTGCAGGCAGGCATATGGCCAATCTCATTCTCTTGCTGGGAGACCAGCTGACACATGACATATCTTCGCTACGGGAGGGCAATCCGGATGAAGATCGTGTACTGATGTTTGAGGTGATGGAGGAGGCGACCTATGCTTGGCATCACAAGAAGAAAATCGCATTCCTGTTCTCTGCCATGCGCCATTTCGCGGAAAGCCTGAAAGAGGAAGGCTGGACGGTCGACTATGTCCATCTGGATGATGAAGAGAATGCAGGCAGCTTTACAGGCGAAGTGGACCGTGCGCTGAAACGGTTGGCTCCGGAAGCCCTGCTTGTCACCTCCGCGGGTGAATATCGCGTGCAAGAGATGATAGAGGGTTGGGAGGAGCGCTTCGGACTACCCGTCCGCATTCTGGAGGATGATCGTTTCATCTGTTCACGGGAAGAATTTCGCGACTGGGCGGAAGGCCGAAAGCAGTTGCGCATGGAGTATTTCTATCGCGAGATGCGGAAGAAGACCGGTCTTCTGATGGAAGATGATGGCGAACCAGCGGGCGGGGAATGGAATTTCGACCAGGAGAACCGCAAGCCTGCGAAGCAAGACCTGTTTATGCCAACCCCGCACCAGACCGAGCCCGACAAGATCACCTGCGGCGTACTGGATATGGTATCCGAGCGCTTTGAAGACCATCCGGGAAAACTGGACCCCTTCTGGTTCGGCGTCACGCATGAAGATGCGCAGGCGGCCCTGGACCAGTTCATCGCGGAAGCTCTGCCCTGTTTCGGAGATTATCAGGACGCGATGTTGAAGGGGGAGAAGTTCCTTTATCACTCCCTCCTGTCCCTCTACATCAATGCTGGCCTGTTGGACCCTCTGGAAGTTTGCCGCCGGGTGGACAAGGCGTACCGGGACGGGAAGGCGCCTCTCAATTCCGCCGAGGGTTTCATTAGGCAAATCCTGGGGTGGCGGGAATATGTGCGCGGCGTCTACTGGCTGAAAATGCCGGACTATGTCGGCATGAACTTTCTGGAAGCCAAGCGCGAGCTGCCGGATTTCTACTGGACCGGTGACACGGATATGGCGTGTTTGAAAGCGGCTATCGACCAGACACTTGAGGAGGCCTATGCGCACCATATTCAGCGCCTGATGGTTACAGGCAATTTCGCCTTGCTGGCAGGAATTGATCCAAAAGCGGTACACGAATGGTATCTGGCGGTTTATGCGGACGCGTATGAATGGGTGGAGCTGCCAAATACCCTGGGCATGAGCCAGTTTGCCGATGGCGGACTGCTCGGGTCCAAACCCTATGCGGCGAGCGGCAATTACATCAACAAGATGTCTGACTATTGTAGCGGGTGCAAATATGATGTGAAGCAGAAAACGGGGGAGGGGAGCTGTCCCTTCAACTCGCTTTACTGGGACTTCCTCGTCCGTAACCGAAGCAAGCTGGAAGATAATCCGCGAATGGCCCAGATGTACAGCACATGGGAGCGTATGAGCGACGACAAGCAAGAGGCCTATCTGGAAACGGCAAAAGCCTTCCTGAATCAGTTGTGATACAGAAAGGCTTTGTCTTGTGAAGATGTGGGACGCTTAGCCCTTTCGACGGGTCGTGGCGGCTTTAGCCATCTCTTCTTCTGTTTGCGGAACATAGAGCGGGGCGTATTTGTCCACCATCATGAGGCCGCCTTCTTCATTATAGACGTCACGCCAGAAATACGGTGTGCCATCTTCGCCTACTGTGACCGTCATATAGGTGATGTGAATCTGCGTCTCATTTGTGAAGTCGATACGCTCAGGCTTTGTGCCTTCGAGGGCCTCTTCAACATCCTTTTTGGAAACAACGGGATCATCTTCGGCAATCCATCCGGCCATTTCCTCAGGATTTTCAAGGCGAATACAGCCAGAGCTGAATGTGCGTTGTGCCTTGTCAAACAGGCTCTTGCCCGGCGTGCCGTGCAGGTAGACTGAGTACTGGTTCGGGAAAATGATTTTCATGTCTCCCAGTGCGTTGCTGGCGCCCGGCCCTTGGATAAGCTGATAGTTTTCGGCCGATGCCGGGTTTGTCCAGTCTACGCTGGCGGCAGAAACCTGCTCACCCGTTGTGCGGTCGATGACTGTGAAGTTCTTGCGCGTGGCATAGCTTGGGTCCTTGGTCAGCTTGCTCAGCTTGTCCGTTTTCACGATACTAACGGGCGCATACCATTTCGGATTTGCCACAGCATATTCGACCTGATCCGAGAAGACGGGCGTTTCTCGTGTTGGCATGCCAACAATTGCCTTCATGGAGATTTCCATGCGGCCATTGTTCCATCCCTCGACCATGAAGGAAGGGATGTTCGCCCAGATATATTTCTGGCCAAGGTCATCATAGTGACGCCAGCGATTCATTGTATCGGCGATGCGGTCAATCTTGGACTCGACGCTTTCATTCAGGGCGGCAACCGTCTTGTCGCCAAGAATGCCATCATCTTCCAGGCCGTGATGACGCTGGAAAGCCTTGAGGCTCTCTTCAAGGTCTGCATCGAATACCATTTCCGGATCGACGGAGGCGTCTTCTGTCTTGTCAGTTGCTTCGGAGAGGTCCGGAACGCCATCTTCGAGGCCAATTGTTTGCAGCAAGGCATCGGTCCAGCTTTCCGGCTCCAAATAGCCTTCCCGCTCAAGGCGCTCACGCAGGGCAGGGATGCGGGCATCGGTTTCGCCCGGCTCAACCGCATCGCCCGTCGGGATGGCGAGCCATCCGCCCTCTGCCTTCAGCTCACGGTAGTGTTTCAGCTCTTTCTTGAGGCGCACATATTGCGGATGGGTCGGCTCCATTTCGGACAGAATGTCGTTAGCGTCACCTTTGGCGGCATCCGTGAGATTCTTCTGAACCATGGATTCGGAAGGCTCGTCTGTCTTGGATCTTGCGGCTTCGCCATTATCGGAAAGTCCTCCGCTCACAGCGGATGCCATGCGAATCCAGGCTGCGGTCAGGCGCAGATCGGCTTGTGCGCGGGCCTCGGCTGTCTCGCCTTCAAACCGCTGGTCGATCATATCTTCCAGAAGGTCGGCAGATGTATCCGACGCGACGATGCCATAAGAGAAGAGATCTGCGCGCGCACGCTTCAGCGATTTTGCACCTTTCCTCGTCCAGATCGGCTCAAACACGTTCTGTGCATAGGTAGCACGCACTGTTATGAGAACACCGGACTCCGTCTCTGCAGAGAGTTCTTTTTCCAGCCAGTCATCTGTCACAAGAGTTTGCAGGGCATTGGCTTCAGGAGAAGACAGCGTGGAGCCCATCGCCTCTTCAGCGCTGAGAGCCGCGACAGGGGCACTATCAACCGGCGCGATATGTTGAGCAGAAGCGGTTGCGACGCCAACCAGGCCGGCAGTGGCCAGAATTGTTGAGGCAAGGAGCTTGGTATCGATATTCATCTGAGGTGCCCTCTTTGATTTATCTGCTTTGGAAGTATGGGACGGCACTGCTATTGTGCATGCCATACTGGCCCGGCATCGCTTTTCAAATTCGCCAATTAAACACACCGAAGTTGAAGGGGTTCCGAGGTTAAGGCCTGAAAAGACTGATAAAAATTTGTGGCACCAATCCTCGCCTCATGCGTTACGGGTGCGAGCGCATTGGTTAAATGTGCGGATGATTTTCGGCCATTTTCATACGAGGACTGATTCAATTTACTCTGAACTTTTCAAACTTGTACTTCTTCCCGCAATCGCAGCTTTTGCTGAGCTGACGACGCCGGCGGTGCACACACAGCCAGCCGCGCAAATCAGTGAGGCGGGACTTGAAATCAGGGTTAATGGAACACTTTCTACTTTGCCTCTGATCTCTACGTCCGGGATGCCCGGAGAGCCGGTAGAGATTGAAGCTCCGGAAGGCGCCTCAATCAGCGTAAGCGCAGGGGACGTCTCGGAAGAGGGGGGCAAGATCATCTGGACAGCGCCGGATAGCCCGGGCCTTGAAGACATGACCATTTCCCATAATGGTCAGCAAGTCCGCGTCAATTTGTTCGTGCTCACACCATTTCGGAATGGTGTAGAGGACACGCTGAATGGATATCGTATCGGTAAATATGCTCAACCCTGGAGGAATATGAGCAGTTATGCCGTACCACGCGGTTTCATCGATCTGACCGCCATGTCAGAGGATTTGCGCGTTTCCCCGAATTTCAAACTCGGACAGTTTCGCTGCAAGCAGCAGCTCGGCCATGAGCCAACCTATTTGCTGGTGCGGCCTGAAATGCTGGTGAAGCTGGAAATCATTCTTGAGGCGGCAAACGAAAAGGGCTGGGAAGCCGACACCTTCTTCGTCATGAGCGGATACCGCACGCCATTCTACAATGCCGCAATCGGCAACACGACCACGTCTTCACGCCACCTCTATGGAGACGCAGCTGACATTTATATCGACCAGGACCGCGACGGGCAGATGGATGATCTTGACGGCAATGGCCGTATCGAGAAGGCGGATGCTTACGTGCTCGTCGCGCTGATTGATGATCTGGCGGCGAAGAACGACCCGCGCTGGGTGCCTGGGGGTGGGTCTGCCTATGGCGCGAATGCGGCGCACGGGCCTTTCGTGCATGTCGACACGCGTGGATACAAGGCGCGCTGGTAGGGGGCGCGGCCCAGGTCACAAGCATTCTCCCTCTTGCCGCGGCGTTAAATAGACGTCACAAACTGACCTCATGGATTGGGGCAAATTGAAGTCTTTTCACGCGGCCGCTGAAGCCGGAAGCCTGACCTCCGCAGGGGAGCGTCTGGGTATTTCGCAATCGGCCGTTTCTCGTCAGATTGCGGCTCTGGAAGAGGCGCTTGGCGTGTCTCTGTTCCAGCGCCATGCACGCGGGCTTGTCCTGACCGATAGCGGCCATACGTTGTTCCGCTCCACAATGGAGATGGCCAGCGCGGCGCAATCAGCGAATACGCTGCTGAAAGACCAGCAGGAAACCCCGCAGGGGGAGCTTATCGTCTCCGCGCCGATGGCTTTTGGCTCTACCTGGCTGGTTCCGCGCCTCGGCACATTTGCCCGCAAGCATCCGGATCTCAATCTGGACCTGCGCCTTGATGACAGCCGGGAATATGACCTGCTGAAGTTGGAGGCAGAATGCGCCATCCGCCTGTGGGCCGCCGACAAGGCAGATCTGATCCAGCGCAAGCTGGGCACTGTGGCGACGAATTTATATGCCGCACCGGAATATCTGAAGGCCTATGGCATGCCGCGCACGCCGCAGGACCTCGATAATCACCGCATCATTGCCTATGGCGATGAAAGCTCGCTTCTGGATGTGATGAGCTTTGCCTGCCGGGTGGGGCGTGACGACAGTCCGCCGCGCCAGGCCGCGCTGAAGGTGAACAATGTGTTCGCCATGTTGCGGGCTGTCGATGCGGGACTCGGCATCGCAGACGTGCCGGACTACATGGCCTCCACAATGCCGCGCCTTGTTAAAGTGTTGCCGGAAACCGTTGGCCCGATCTTCGATCTCTATTTTATCTACCCAAGCGATCTTCGCCGCTCCAAACGGGTTGCGGCTTTCAGAGATTTCATCACCGCTGAGACGGAAATCCTCCGGCGGCCTGCTATGCGTCACAATTAAGTCAAGTTCCGTAAGCTCATGCATAAATGCATGAAAGCCCTGCTGAGACGCATCTTGTAATAAGCGTCATAAGGGTTATTTAGCCGTTATGCCAAGGGTCCCGGGCATGTACCCAATCTTTCCTCCGATTGGGCGTTTCCTCCCCCCAACGGGACCCGATACTTCAGCCCGGCGCGTTTTCCGCAGCCGGGCTTTTTTTTTGCGCAATTTCCTGACGTGTTGCGCCGCAGCATTCCAAAACAAAACTGCCGCCTCTCCGGCAGGGAGAGGCGGCAGCTGAAACATGGGGGAGAGGGCTGTATGGCCTAGAGGCTTGCGCGAAGCATCCAGGCTGTTTTCTCGGCAATCGTGGCCCGCTGGGTCATGAGGTCTGCAGTGACCATGTCACCATTGTCCTCGGCAATTTTCAGGCCTGCCTTGGCGGCGCGGCTGATCGCTTCGTGACCTTTGACCAGGTTTTCGACCATTGTATCCGCATCCGGGATGCCATTGTCTGGCTTGATCGTGGCCGGTTCAACCATTTCAGCGGCAGAGGCCGGGGCGAAATGGCCAAGGGCGCGAATACGTTCTGCAATCTCGTCCAGCGCGGTCCACAATTCGTTGTACTGCGTCTCGAACATGGTGTGCAGGGAATTGAAGCGCGGCCCTGTTACGTTCCAGTGATAGCCATGCGTCTTGGAATAGAGCGCATAGGTCTCAGCCAGCAGGACGCGGAGGGCATCTGCTGATGTGCTGCGGGCGGTGTCATTCAGACCAATATCTACAGGCATGGGAAAACTCCTTTTGTCCTTACAGACAAAACATAGGGAGTGCTGGTCTCATGCGCCAATTGATAGGCCGAGATGCCGCTATAGGAATGGCCTATAGGTATCTATGACAGGCTGGAGCAGAAGCGGTGGATGCGTTTCAGGGCTTCCTGCAGGGCCTCTGTGGATGTCGCATAGGACACCCGGAAAGCTGGTGCCAGGCCGAAGGCGGCGCCGAACACGACAGCCACTTTTTCCTGCTCAAGCAGCTCGGCAGCAAAGATCTCGTCATTTTCGATCACTTTGCCGGACGGGCTGGTCTTGCCGATCACGCCGGCGCAGGACGGATAGACATAGAAGGCGCCTTCCGGTGTCGGGCAGGTCAGGCCCGGCGTGTTGTTGAGGCCTTCAACCACCATGTCACGGCGCTGCTGATACACGGCGCGGCGTTCCGGCAGAAAGTCCTGTGTGCCATTCAGCGCTTCCACACTTGCCCACTGGCTAATGGAGCAGGGGTTGGACGTTGTCTGGCTGATCACCTTGCGCATGGCGCCGATCAGTTTTTCAGGGCCGCCGGCATAGCCGATACGCCAGCCGGTCATCGCATAGGCCTTGGAGACGCCATTCACGGTCAGCGTGCGGTCATACAGGCCAGGCTCGACCTGGGCGATGGTCCAGTATTCAAAGCCGTCATAGACGAGGTGCTCATACATGTCGTCCGTCAGGATCCAGACATGCGGATGGCGCAGCAGCACATCTGCCAGCGCGCGCAGCTCTGCCTTGCTATAGGCCGCCCCGGTCGGGTTGGAGGGAGAGTTCAGCAGCAGCCATTTGGTTTTCGGGGTAATCGCCGCTTCCAGTGCTTCCGGCGTCAGCTTGTAGTTCACGTCCGGACCACACGGCACGACAACCGGCTCGCCGCTCGCCAGCAGCACCATGTCCGGATAGGACACCCAATAGGGGGCCGGGATGATGACTTCATCGCCCGGATTCAGCGTCGCGAGGAAGGCATTGTAGATAACCGGCTTGCCGCCCGGCGCGATATGGATCTGGCCTGGCTTGTAGGTCAGGCCATTCTCGCGGGAGAATTTCGCGCAGATGGCTTCCTTCAGTTCCGGCATGCCATCGGCAGGCGTGTATTTCGTCTTGCCGTCGCGGATCGCCTTGATGGCGGCATCCTTGATGTTGTCTGGCGTGTCGAAGTCGGGCTCGCCCGCGCCGAGACCAATCACGTCATGGCCTTCACGTTTCAGCTCATTGGCTTTCGTTGTAACAGCGATGGTGGCGGAGGGCTTTACGCGGTCGAGCGCGTCGGACAGGCGGATTTCGGCTGACATGATAGGGTTCCGGTGACTGGGCATGCAGTATCGCGGGGCCCGGAGTAATCCTGCCGCGCCCAGCCTGCAAGGGGGCGGCCAGAGTAATTCTGCCGCATGGCCTGATGATCACTTACTCAGGCCTTAACCATGCCTGGCAAACTCAAATGCCCACTCACAACAAGATATTAGCCTTGTTTTGAGATGTTCCGGGGATCGGAATATCCGGGAGTCCCTCTGGAGGGGTGAAATTTACCGCCATGAACGCAGCAAATAGCAATTCTGTCTTGAACCGTTTTCTCGACGAAGTGGCCCATACACTTAATGTCGCCTATCGGGAGACCAGTCTCTGGTTGGCGCGTCTGGATGACATGGAAAAAGTATTCCTGCTCAGTGGCTTCATCTTGATCCTGTTTATGTTGATTATCGTGAAGGCAGCCAAGCGACCGCACAATCCTGGCAGGGGGCGTTCATTCTCCACCTCCCTGGTGCTTGTTATCGTGTTTGCCTTCGGGGCAGGGTGGATCCTCGATTCCCGATTGGACCTGTCGCACTACCTCTAGGGTCTCGCATACTGACCTTTGGCAAGCTATCTGTAGGGCCATGAGCCCGACTGATTCCAGCGCATCGCCTCTTCGGGGCATTGATGTCATCAAGGACAATCTGAAACGCCTGCCAGCCCGGCCAGGTGTGTACCGCATGTTCGGCGAACATGATGAGGTTCTATATGTCGGCAAGGCGCGGGACCTGAAGGCGCGCGTGTCGAATTATGCGCGGCTTGGTGGCCACACGCAGCGTATTGCGCGGATGATCTCCATGACACGCCGGATGGAATTCGTCGTGACGGAGACGGAGACCGAGGCGCTGCTGCTGGAAGCCAGCCTGATCAAGAGTCTGAAGCCGCGTTTCAACGTTCTGCTGCGCGATGACAAATCCTTTCCCTACATTCTGATACGCCGGGACCACGAGGCGCCACAGATCAAGAAATATCGTGGCAGCAAGATGGATCAGGGGGACTATTTCGGCCCCTTTGCCAGTGCCGGCGCCGTGATGCGGACGCTGGACACGTTGCAGAAGGCATTCCTGCTGCGCACCTGTGAAGACAGTGTATACTCAGTCCGTACACGCCCGTGCATGTTGCACCAGATCAAGCGCTGCGCGGCGCCCTGTGTCGGCCTCATTTCGACAGAAGATTATCAGGCCCTGGCAGATCAGGCGGCAGATTTTCTGCGCGGTAAGGGGGCGGACCTGCAAAAGCGTCTGGCGGCCGACATGGAACAAGCTGCCGAAGAGATGGAGTTTGAACGCGCGGCGCGTTTGCGCGATCGGATACGGGCGCTGGCCCATGTTCGCTCTACTCAGGATGTGAACCCGGAAGACATTGAAGAGGCCGACGTGTTTGCCATCGAGATGGATGGCGGCGTTTCCTGTGTGCAGGTCTTCTTCATTCGGGCTGGGCAGAACTGGGGCGCGACGGCGCATTATCCGCGTCATGAACGCGAACAGACGCCGGAGGAAGTTCTGTCCGCCTTCCTCGTGCAATTCTATGACAAGCGCCCGCCGCCAAGGCTTATCCTGGTCAATCAGATGCCGGATCAGGCAGAGCTGATTTCAGAGGCACTCGAACTGAAAGCTGGCCGCAAGGTGGAAGTGCGAAAGCCCGAGCGTGGCAGCAAGAAAGACCTTGTAGCCCAGGCCGCACGCAATGCCAGCGAGGCGCTCTCCCGCAAGCTGGCAGAGACCGCCAGCCAGGCGCGCCTCCTGGCGGAAGTCGCGAAGGTATTCGAACTTGAGAGCCCGCCGGAACGGATTGAAATCTACGACAACTCCCACATTCAGGGTACAAATGCCGTAGGCGGAATGGTTGTCGCCGGTCCGGAAGGCTTCATGAAGAATGCCTATCGCAAGTTCAATATCAAAGACGAGACGATCGAACCCGGCGATGATTATGGCATGATGCGGGAAGTCATGCGCCGGCGCTTTTCGCGCGCCCTGAAAGAGCGGGATGAGGGCAACGGAGCCAACTGGCCGGACCTGGTGCTGATTGATGGCGGCCTGGGCCAGATGAACGCCGTGATTGAGGCGCTGGCCGAGATTGGTGTGACCCCGGATGATGTGAACCTTGTGTCCATCGCCAAGGGGGTGGATAGAAATGCCGGGCGGGAGCAATTTTTCCGGCCAGGGAGGCCACCCTTCAAACTGCCGGAAACGGCGCCTGTGCTGTACTATCTTCAGCGCCTGAGAGATGAGGCTCACCGCTGGGCCATTGGCGCGCACCGGGCAAAGCGCTCTGCCGCGATCAAGACCTCCCCGCTGGACGAAATCGAAGGTGTCGGCCCGGCTCGGAAAAAGGCGCTGCTGCACCATTTCGGCTCTGCCAAAGGTGTTTCACGCGCCAAGGTCGCTGACCTGATGGAAGTGGAGGGCGTGAGTGAGGCTCTAGCGGAACGTATCTGGGGCCATTTCAACAGCGGCTAACCTGTCCGTGTGCTGCGCATGGCAAGATTATTGATGTAGCTTTCCATCAGATACACGATCTCATCTTCGAGTATGTTTGTATCAAGTTCCAGTTCAGGCTCGGCAGCCGCTGCGCGCAACAGATAGATGGCGGCGTGTGTGAGGATGAAGGTGGCTTCGCGGCCCAGATTGAGCTGCACGTCGGCGCTTTCCTGAAGCGATGCGAGGAGCGCAAGATGCTGACGACTCATCTCTGTGGCGCCTCCATTTCGGAAGAGGACGTCTGATAGCGCGATGCGCGTTTCGGGTGAGCCTTGTGGGCCATGGATCAGGGCGCGGACAATTGCGCGGATACTGGAAATTTCCGGGGTTTCCAGAATGATCTCGGTGACCAATTGCCGGATTTCGTCACTCTCTTTCTGGGCAATGGCCAGAAGGATGGCATCGCGATCCTCAAAATACTGGTACAGCGTCCCGATGCTGACACCGGCCCGCTCGGCGATGTGATTGGTGGTGAGATTGCTGAGCCCTTCGGCCTCCAGAATCTGAAAGGCCGCCTCCAGAATAGCCTCAACCGTGGCTTGCGCCCGCTTTTGTGTGGGTTTTCTTCTTTTCTTTTCAGTCACTTGCGAGGCCTTTCGGCAAAGGGTCTGCCCATAATCGGGATGCGAGTAAAAATGTGAGCAATGCTTAGATTATACTGGGGGCCGTGAAAAGACGCAGTCAGGAGAAGGTGTATGGAGACTTCGCTCGAACATGTTCATGAGCGTATCGAACGGCAGAAGATGGCCCTTCCGATGATGTATGGGGATGTCGATTTCTCGCAGGCACCTGAACGCTATACTGAGAATATCGCTGAAAGCTCCATGGCGAGCTATGCGGATAAATTCCCTGCGCCACCTGCCGAGATGCGCGAGCGGGTCAAAGCCTATACGATGCTGGGGGATGTTACAGCAGACGCCTATGCGTCCCTGATGCCCACTTATGGCTTCAAGCGTCTTGTCGAGATGCTGACCACGGCGTGTGACAAGGGATTGGAGGCTGTGCCGGATGCGCCGCCTGAGCTTGTCGCCCTGATCGAGGAAATGGAAACAAAACCTGACTGGCTGGATATGGATCTGGTCCGCGAAGGGGCCCGGTTGAACCGTTTGCCCATGGCTGTCACCGCGCCCTGGATGATCCGCGGCGCGTTTCTTGCGACCTTTCTGAACAAATATACGGCACTGCCCATGGCGCTGACCGGCACGCTGAGCCATGCGTCGGCATCGCGCCGCGTGAACGAGACCGCAACCTTCTTTACCGTGACGACGCTTCCTGGCGCGCTGGAGCCGCGCGGGGAAGGTTTCAAGGCGGCGGCCATGGTCCGCCTGATGCACTCCATGGTGCGCTTCAACGTGATGCGCCGGATGCGCAATGTCTGGGATATTTCCGTTTACGGTATTCCTGTGCCGCAGGTGGACCAAATGCCTGCGGGCCTGATTGATGTGTTCCTGCTGTCTTACCAGATGCTGGAAGAGGGGCGGACGGAGTTCACACCGGACGAACGCGCGCAGCTGGAGTTCAGCCGTTATCGCTGTTACCTGTTGGGCCTACCGGAAGATTTGTTGATGGATACGCCACAAGGCATTGTCGACATCATGAATGCCCGCTCGGCCTCTATCCGGTCTGGCTTTGATGACGAGACCTGCGGCTCTCTGGTGCGTGCAACCCTGGCAACCTATCTGCCGCCAGACCGGTCTCTTGGAAACCGGATCCGCAATGCGCTTGAACGGCGTCTGGCGCGACTTGTTCTCGTGAAACAGTTCCTGGGAGGGGACAGCAAGATGGCGCGAGATATTGGCGTTCCGGTCCAGCCGCTGGATTATGTGATTGCCGCAATATTGTTCCCATACATCACGATGAAAGTGGCGCTTTATAAAGCAGCGCGGTCCACCCCCGGCGTCAGAGGTCTGATGGAGCGTCATCTGACGGCCAAGATACACCGTTTGCTGAAACGCTACGGTCATGCCGAATTTACATCGGATGCAGAAGCATATCGTCCGGCCGTGAAAGCGGCCGCGTAGGGGGCGGTAAGTGGGGGCAGTCTGGTGCCCTTCATGCCTGCGGGGGCAGGCGAAGGGCGCCAGACTGTTACCGTATCCTGACGGGGCGCAGCGCCTTATTCGTCAGGGCCGTCCATACCAAGGATGATCTGGGCATAGCCCTCTGACAGGCGCTTCATATTGGCAACTTCCAGCCGCTCATTTGTGCCATGAAAGCCATGCGTGTCTTCTTCCTTCACCAGGGCGGGGGCGAAGCGGTAGACATTCTTGCTGATCGCTGACGCATAACGGGCATCCGTCGCGCCCAGCACGAGGCTCGGCGCGGCAGGCGCGCCATCACCAACTTTTTCGGCCACGCTGGCCAGAACGGCATAAGCACGATTGTCAGTAGGCGACACAGGCGAAGCCGGGCTGCTGATGCCGCCCTCGCCAAGGCTGACTTCGATGCCTTCGATGTCAGATGTCAGGTCTTTGACATGCTGCATCACGCTTTCCGGTGTGTCATTCGGATGGATACGGAAGTTTACAGTCGCCATGGCGCGCTGTGGCAGGACGTTCTCCTTGGCGGAGCCTGCCAGCATGGTTGGCGCTGTGGTCGTGCGGATCATCGCATTCCCGGCCGGTATCTTCGAGAATGATGAATCCACCATGCCTTTGAACAGCCAGAGATTGGCAAAGGCCATGCGGTTCATGAAGGGCATGTCACGCGAGGACGCTTCCAGAAGGTCTGAGATAGGCGGCTTGGAAAAGTCCGCAGGCATCTGGTTTTCATCCAGTGCAATGATGGCGCGTGAAAGGTTCACGGCGGCTGAATTGCGCGGGGGCATGGAGGAGTGGCCGCCCGTGGCATGTGCCGTGATAACGAGCGTGGTGTAGCCCTTTTCCGAGACGCCGATAAAGCCCATGCGTTTGCCGGTGAGCGGGGAGGGGTCCAGCACCATGAAGCCTTCATCGAGCACCATTTCCGGGCTGACGCCGCGCGACTTCAGCAGGGCAATCCCGGCCTGCGCGCCGGAGCCTGAGACTTCCTCATCATGGCCGAACATGAAGTGGACCGTCCGCTCAGGCTGGAAGCCGGACTTTGCCAGAGACTCTGCAGCCTCCATCAGCGCAATGAGATTGCCTTTGTCGTCCAGGGCGCCGCGTCCATAGACATAGCCGTCAATGATCTCTCCGGCGAAGGGGGCGCCGGTCCAGTCGCCCTCAGTGCCGATATTGACCGGCACAACATCCTGGTGGGCCATTAGCAGCAGCGGATTGAGAGAGGGGTCAGAGCCTTCCCATGTGTACAGCAGGGTCAGCGTGCCGGGAACCAGTTCGCGTTTCATGGCCGCATGGGCGGCGGGATAGGTCGCTTGCAGCCAGTCCTGAAACTCCAGCCAAGGGCCTTCCTGGCCGGGGCGTGGATCGCCGGGAGCAACGGTAATCGTGCGGAACTGAATGGCCTCGCTGAGATGCGCGGCGGCCTCTTCGGCGGACACGGCAGGTACATTCGCGAGCTCAACGCGATCGCCTACGCTGCCGCCACCATAAGAGAAAGTGCGTACCAGAAGCACGACCACAAGCACGACAATCAGGGCCATCACGCCCAACAGGATTTTCTTCAGCATCACTCTCCGCCCTCCCGGATTTTTCCTGACCTGTGTCAAACGCTGACGCCCCGACGTCAACCATTCCGGCGCTAAAAAAATGACTTGGCCGTCACGTTTTTAGCATGCACGATGCCAGAATGACTGACGCAAGTGGCCGGCGCCTGTCTCTTCCGCGTGTGCTAGCATTCAGCACACTCAGCATCCCGCTTGCCGGCGTGGGGCTTCCCGTGGGCGTGTATCTGGCACCCCTCTATGCCAATGAGGTTGGGCTCGGGCTGGAATTGACCGGCCTCCTGTTCATGCTGCTGCGCCTGTGGGATCTGGTTACAGATCCGGTCATGGGCATTCTGGTGGACAGGTATCGCAGCCCCTTGGGGCGTGTGCGGCACTGGATCCTGGTCAGCGTGCCCATTCTGGGCCTTGCGACCTTCTTTATCTATTTGCCGCCGAGGGAAGGGGTAACGCCCGGATATTTCATCGTCTGGATGCTGCTATTCTATGTGGGGTTCACCTTGCTGCAGACATCGCGCTCGGCATGGGTGCCTGCCATTGCGCGGGATTATGATGATCGCTCACGCCTTTTTCTGTGGGCAGAAATCATCAGTGTGCTGGCCATGCTGGGCCTGCTGGCGGTTCCGGCAATTCTGGCTGCTATGGGGCTGCACGTGGACCGGTTTGCGCAAGTGGGCACAATGGGATGTCTGCTGCTGATTTTCCTGCCGATCTCGGCCTTTGTGTCCACAGTCTTTGTGCCCGACCCACCCATGAAAGGCGAGGCGAACGGGGTCGCCCGGTTTGACCCTAAATCCATGCTGGCCGCGCTGCGCAACAAGCTGCTTGGCCGCGTTCTTCTGGTCGAAGTGCTAGCCGGTACGGCGATTGCGGTGACAGCGGCGAATTATCTGTTCGTGGCCGAGCACGTTTTCAAAATGACCGACGCCGGTGCCAGCATGGTCCTGATGCTGTTCTTTGTGTTTGCGGTAATGGCCATGCCGCTCTGGCTCAAACTGGCAGCAAAGACGGAGAAGCATGTTGCCTTCTGTGCTGCTGCGATGACGGCAGCTGTAAGCTATGTCTATTACTATATCGCCGGTCAGGCCGGCACGGGCATGTTGTGGCTACTGCCTGGCGCAGTCCTGAATGGGGCGGCTTTCAGTGCGCCACTCGTGCTGACACGTTCCATGATCGCGGACATTGTGGAAGAGCAGACCGCACGCACGGGGGAGAACCGCTCGGGCATTTATTACTCCATGCTGACGAGCGCTTATAAACTCGGGGCCAGCCTGGCGCTGGGGGTAGGGTACTTTATTCTAGGGCAGGTGGCCGGGTTTCATCCGGGCAAGGAAAATACGCCCGAAGCCATTCACGGCCTCCTGCTGGTTTTCTGCCTTTTGCCAGGTATCCTGTATGTATTGGCCGCCATTGCGGCCTCGTCCTACACGCTGACCCGTGACGTTCAGAAATCGGTTGCGACGTCCATTGACCCGCGCGGCCCGGAATTGATGGACTAAAAGCCGCCGCCTTCGGCCAGCCATTCCTTTTCTTCCTCGGTCGACTCGCGGCCAAGGGCCTTGTTGCGATGCGGGAAGCGGCCGAATTGCTCGATCACCTTCTTGTGGGCTTCGGCATAGTCCAGTGTGCTCTTGGCAAATTCCTTGAAGGGCTCACGCGCCTCTTCTGCGAGCTTTGTGAAAAGGGCGACAGAGCGCTCCTGATCCGCCATCTTTTCTGAGTGCTCTAACGGCAGATAGAAGAACACGCGCTCAGTCTCCGACAGACCCTGATCCTGCCCATAGGCCAAGCCGTCCAGGCAATAGCGCAGCGCCAGCGAGTCCTGATCGAAGGCGCGTTCGTTGCCGCGGAAGATATTGCGGCTGAATTGGTCCAGCACAATAATCGTCGCCAGACGCTGGCGCGGCCCCTGTTCGGCCCAGTCATCGGCAAAGGGCAGATGGCTCATCTCTTCAAGCAGGGGCAGGAAGCGCGTCCGGATCTCTTCGTCGGTTTCGTCGGATTTGCCGAACCAGAGTTTGTGTTTCTCTTCGATAGCGTCAGCTGACTCACGGGTCTCGCCGATCCAGTAAGTCAGCACATCGTTCGGCATGGGAAAATCGGTCATTCGGCTGGTCTCCGGGCTACGATCATGTAGTTCACTTTCGTATCTCTGGAGATCTTCCAGCTATCCGACAGTGGACTGTAGGACACGCCAATTGAGGGCTCGACGTCCATGCCGGCGGCCTTGAGGCCAGCAGTGGCTTCATCAGGTGTCACAAATTTTGACCAGTCATGCGTGCCACGCGGCAACCAGCCGAGGACATATTCTGCCCCGATAACTGCCGTTGCGAGGGCTTTGGCCGTGCGGTTGAGGGTGGCAACGATCATCAGCCCGCCGGGCTTCACCAGGCTGGCCGTGTCCTTCAGGAAAGCATGCGGATCTGCGACATGTTCGACCACTTCCAGATTGAGAACGATGTCGAATTGCGCCTCGCCGCCATCGATCAGTCCTTCGGCTGTGCCGACGCGATAGTCGATGTCGAGGCCTTGCTCCCGGGCGTGCGTCATCGCGGTCTTGATGTTTTTCTCCGACGCATCGACGCCCGTGACTGCCGCGCCAAGCCGCGTCATCGGCTCGCAGACCAGGCCGCCGCCGCAGCCAATATCCAGAAGCCGCAGGCCTTTTAGCGGTTCCTTCAGGCCAGTGGCGAGCCCGAAATGCTGCTCTGCCGTTTCACGGATAAAGCGCAGGCGCACAGGGTTGAACTTGTGGAGCGGGCGGAATTTTCCGCGCGGGTTCCACCAGTCTGCCGCCATGGCGGAGAACTTCGCAACCTCGTCCGGATCGATGCTCGGCGTGGAGGGAGCGCCAGTTGAACCTTCAATCGTAACTGTCATGCGTCAACAATCCTGTTTGATCCGGGCGAAAACACACCCTATGAGGGCCCATATAAGAGGATATCCCTTTAAGACGACAGGATATGGGGCGAAATGGCGCGCACGGTTCTGAAATTTGGTGGCACATCAGTGGCAGACCTCGACCGGATTGCCAATGTGGCGGATATTGTCGCCGCACGGGCAGCTCAGGGCGAGCATATGGCAGTTGTGGTTTCGGCCATGGCTGGAGAGACCAACAAGCTGGTGGGCTTTGCTGAAGGTGCTGCGGGCGACAAGCTGCCGCGCGAACAGTTTGATGACGAATATGACGTTGTCGTTGCTTCTGGCGAGCAGGTGACAGCAGGTCTTCTGGCTCTGGCCCTGCGCCGGCGCGGCCTGAAGGCGCGCAGCTGGCTTGGCTGGCAGCTGAAGCTGAAGACAAACAAGAGCCACGGCCGGGCGCGGATCATGGGCTTTGATGATTCCTGCCTGCCGGACTCGATCGATGCAGGCGAGATTGCCGTGATCGCCGGCTTCCAGGGCGTCACGGATGATGAGCGCGTTGCAACGCTCGGTCGCGGCGGGTCTGATACCAGCGCAGTTGCCGTGGCAGCGGCACTGGAAGCTACGGTTTGCGACATCTACACCGATGTGGACGGCGTCTATACGACTGACCCGCGCATCGTTCAGAAGGCGCAACGAATCGAAAAGATCTCATTTGAAGAGATGTTGGAAATGGCGTCTCTTGGGGCCAAGGTTCTGCAGACCCGGTCTGTGGAAATGGCGATGAATCACAATGTTCCCGTGCGGGTGCTGTCGAGCTTTCTGAAGCCCGGCGAGCCCAATCCGGGAACCCTTGTCTGTTCAGAGGAAGAAATCGTGGAAAAACAGGTTGTCAGCGGAGTTGCCTATTCCCGTGATGAAGCAAAGGTCACGCTCTATGGGGTGCCGGACAAACCGGGCATCTCGGCGATGATCTTCTCGGCGCTTGCACGGGCAGGCGTGAATGTGGACATGATCGTGCAGGCGCAGGCGCGCGGCCCGGACCGGGCAAACATGGTGTTCACCTGCACAGACCGTGACAGCCCCATCGCCAAGGAAACCCTTGAAAGCCTGAGCGGTGAAATCGGTTATGACCGCCTCGAAGTTGTGCGCGATGTGTCAAAAATCTCGATCATCGGCGTCGGAATGAAAAGTCATACCGGTGTTGCCGAGACAATGTTCAAAGCATTGTACGAGAAAGGCATCAATATTGACGTGATCGCAACTTCAGAGATCAAGATTTCGGTTCTGATTGCGGCCCCCTATACTGAATTGGCGGTACGTGCGCTTCATACGGCCTTCGGTCTTGACGCTGCCTGAGGCGGGCTGCGACAAACAGCCTGACAATGGCTTATAACCTACCCGCGACGCGCCTGCTCATGAACCGACTTCGCCAGGTGATGGCGGAGGAAGGTGAAACACGCTCGCGTCTGGACAAGGTGGTGCGCCTCATCGCATCAACCATGGTGGCGGATGTGTGCTCCATCTATCTGCGATTGCAGGATGGGGAGCTATTGCTGATCGCCACTGAAGGTCTGAAAGCCGACGCTGTTGCGGCAACCCGACTGAAGGCAAATGAAGGCCTGGTTGGTCTGGTTGCCCGGCGGGCCGAACCGATGGCCATACAGGACGCGCCGCGTCACTCCTCATTCTCCTACCGTCCGGAAACGGGGGAAGACCCGTTCCACGCTTTTCTGGGCGTGCCGATCCTTCGCGGTGGGCGCGTTATCGGCGTCCTCACCGTGCAGAACCGCACAGAGCGCGCCTATGATGATGAGGAAGTCGACAATCTTCAGACCATTGCCATGGTGCTGGCAGAGATTGTCGACCGGATTGACCCCGACGCGTTGAACAATGGCGGCGACGAAAAGCGCGAGCGCAATACGGCCAGCCTGAAGGGCCGCGTCTTCTGTGAGGGCCTCGGCTATGGCCGCGCCGTGCTGCACGACCCTGTGGTTCCGGCGGCCAAGTTCTTTGCGGCAGATCAGGTGACTGAGAGCCACCGCCTGAAAGAGGGGATGGAGGAACTGAAAGCCTCTATCGACCGGATGATGGCGCTGGATGGCGCCGCACTGGGGGAAGACCCGCGCGATGTGATGGAGACCTACCGGCTGCTGGCGCATGACCCGTCCTGGGCCGAGAAGCTGCAGGAAGGCGTGAAGTCCGGCCTGTCCGCCGAGGCCTCTGTTGACCGTGCCCGCCGTGAGCACAGGGCTCGCCTGCAAAGCGCGCGCGATCCCTATCTGCGCGAGCGCCTTCATGATCTGGAAGACCTCGACAACCGTCTGCTGCGCATCCTGGGCGGGGATGAAGGCAAGCCTGAAATCAGTGAGGAACGCAGCGTACTGGTTGCGCGACGTCTCGGCCCGGCAGAGCTGCTGGAATATTCCAATACCGGCCTGCGCGCGATCCTGATGGAAGAGGCGGCGGCCTCCTCCCATGCCGCAATTGTGGCGCGCGCGCTGGGCATCCCGACACTGGGCGGTATTGAAGGCCTGACCACACGGATCGATCAGGGGGACTGGGTGATTGTCGATGCCGAAGGCGGCACGCTGCACATCCGCCCGGATGATACACTTTACGACGCCTACAAGGACCGTGTTTCTCTCCGGTCAGAGCGTCAGGCGGCTTATGCGGCGCTGAAGGATATGCCCGCCCGCACAACGGATGGTGTGGACATCTCCCTGATGCTCAATGCCGGGCTCGATCTCGATATGGAGATGATGCACCAGGTCGGCGCGGACGGCGTCGGTCTGTTCCGCACCGAATTCCAGTTTCTTGTGTCTGAAACCCTGCCGCGCGTGAATGATCAGATCGATCTCTACAAGCGCGTGCTGGACAAGGCCGATGGCAAGCCGGTCATCTTCCGCACGGTGGATCTTGGCGGCGACAAGGTCTTGCCCGCGCTAAACCTGCAGCGTGAGGAAAACCCGGCGCTCGGCTGGCGTTCCATCCGGTTTGCGCTGGATCACAAAGGCCTGTTCCGTCGCCAACTGCGGGCTCTGGTCCGGGCGGCAGGCACCCGTCCGCTGACCGTCATGTTCCCGATGGTGACATTGCCGTCGGAGTTTGAAGAAGCGCGCGAATTGCTGTTCCGGGAAGTCGACTGGTCCGAGAAGCGCACAGGCCAGCGCCCCAGCAAGGTGGAAGTCGGCGTGATGCTTGAAACGCCCGCTCTGGCCTACAGCCTGCCGGAACTGTCCGGATCAGCAGAATTCCTGTCTGTCGGCACGAATGATCTGATGCAGTTCTTCTTTGCGGCGGACCGGATGACGCCTTCGGTTTCTGACCGGTATGACATGGTCTGCCCCAGCGCGCTGAGATTCCTGCGCGAGGTCTCGAAATCCTGCCGGGCAAACAATATCCGCATGTCGGCCTGCGGTGAGGCGACGGGGACGCCGCTGTCTGCCCTCTGCTTCGTGGCGCTCGGCTTTACGACGCTTTCCATGTCGGCCGCATCTATCGGGCCGGTCAAACAGATGATCCGCTCCGTTAACCTTGAAAAGTTCCAGACAGACTTTTTGGCTGCGCTGGACGCCCCTGAGCCGGACTTCCGTAACCAAGTGTTAGCTTTGGCAGCTGATCATGGGGTAGAACTGACAGATGGTTAATTTCGCGGGCCCATATTAATACCACATTCGTGGACCAGAATTTGCGCGTCTGAGAGGTCAAGACCTTCAGGGGACAGGTGAGCTGGAAGAATATGGTACAAGACGACTTTACGCCGGAACATGATCGCGATGCTTCCCAGAATGAGGGGGATTCTGTGTCTTCTGTAGATGCTGTTGCAGAGCCCGTGGCTGAAGACACGCGCACTCCGCGTGAGCGTGCGATGGAAATCTTCAGAACCCGTTCGTATGAAGGCGAGAGCCTCCGAATGGGACAGGTACTGCGCCGTGTTCGTGAGACGCTGGGCCTGACGATCGAGGGCATCTCCGCAGATACGCGCCTGCGCAAGGATTATCTGATGTGGATCGAGCGCATGGAGGTCGGTGACCTGCCTGGCGGCGGCTATCTCAGTGCCATCCTCAATACGTACGCCCGGTACCTGAACCTTCCCGAGAAGGAAGTTATCCGTGTCTACACGCAGGAATGCGGCGGTGTGGAAGATGTGAGACATGACGCGCCTGTGCCGAAAATCGGTGGGATCGCGCCGGACCGTCCGAAATGGCCGCTGGCCGTGGCAGCCGCTGCCGTCCTGGCTTTACTCGGCGCTGGCGCAGTCGGCCTTTCCCAATTTATGCGTCAGGAGCCTGAACTGGCCCCGGCGCCAGCTGTGGTCGCGATCAATGGCGGACGCGAAAGCCTGTTTGCCGGGACGGAAACCACGCAGCGTCCCGTACCCAAAAACATGCCGCTTGAACTCTACGCTGTCCGTCAGGGCTGGCTGGAAGTGCGTGGCGCGGACGGCACGATTTTCCGCAGCCGTACCATGGCGGCGGGGGAGAGCTATTTCCCGCGCCTCAATGCAGGCTGGACCGTTTCGGCCCGTGATGGCGGTGCGTTTGAATGGCGTGTCGGCGACATTACGGTCGGTCCACTCGGACCGGAGGGCGCAGAGGTCTTTTCCGTCAGCGTGGATGAGCAATTGCCCCGCGCGGCAGAGGCGGCAACACCGGCCATGGCTGCGAATGGTGGCAACAAGGCGTCCCGCTAGGCTTGCCTTGCTGGGCCAGACCCGCCATGTGAGGCACATAGTTCACCGGACAGGGAATCCGCGCGATGTCGCATAATCCAATCCGTCCCTGGCGTTCGATCGAGCGCCGCAAATCCCGTCAGATCCGTGTCGGCAATGTGCTTGTCGGGGGAGATGCCCCGATTGCCGTGCAGACGATGACCAACACGCCGACCGAGGATGCTGCTGCCACCATCGCGCAAATCCAGCGCGCGGCAGAGGCTGGCGCAGACATTGTGCGTGTCTCCTGCCCGACGGAAGACGCGACGGCCGCCATGCCGCAGATCTGTCGCGATAGCCCGGTGCCGATCGTTGCGGACATCCATTTCCACTATAAACGCGCGCTCGAAGCGGCAGACGCTGGTGCGGCCTGTCTGCGCATCAACCCTGGTAATATCGGTTCAGAGGCGCGCGTGAAGGAAGTTGTCGCGGCGGCCCGCGCGAATGGCTGTTCCATCCGGATTGGCGTCAATGGCGGCAGCCTGGAGCGTCACCTTCTGGAGAAATATGGCGAGCCATGCCCGGACGCGATGGTGGAAAGCGCGCTGGACCATGCGCGCATCCTCGATGATCTCGGCTTTCACGAGTACAAGATCTCGGTGAAGGCCTCAGACATGTTCCTCACGGTTGCGGCCTATCAGCAACTGGCAGACGTGACCGACGCGCCACTACACCTTGGCATCACAGAGGCAGGTGGCTTGCGGACCGGCACGGTGAAGTCGTCCATTGGCATGGGCGCGCTGCTCTGGGCCGGGATTGGCGACACGATCCGCGTTTCCCTCTCCGCCGATCCGGTAGAAGAGGTGAAAGTGGGCTTCGAAATGCTGAAATCGCTGGGCCTTCGCACGCGCGGTGTGAACATCGTTGCTTGCCCCAGCTGCGCGCGTCAGGGCTTTGACGTGATCAAGACGGTCGAGATTCTGGAACAGCGTCTTGCGCATATTTCTGAGCCGATTTCACTCTCCATCATCGGCTGTGTCGTGAACGGCCCCGGTGAAGCGGCGCTGACCGATCTTGGGTTCACTGGCGGCGGCAAGGAAAGCGGCAAGATGTTCGTTTCCGGCCGCGCGGATCACAATGTCTCCAATGCGGAGATGGTGGATCATATTGTGGAGCTGGTCGAAAAGCGGGCTGAAGCCCTGCGCCGGGAGCGTGAAGCGGCTGAAGTTGCGGCCGAATAGAAGATATTTTCCTGAAGTCTCAATCAGTTGGCTCCCGTTCATCTTGTCTGGGTTACATTTCGGCAATGTAATGTCAGGCTGGATGAATAGAGGGACGCATGCGCAGGACACTTATTGCAGGAATGATCGCGGTCGGGGCCGGCCTTGGTCTGACAGGCTGTACGGCTGCTGATCTGGATGCCTTTTCGGCAGCCATGGCAGAGGCGTCCTACGACACAACCTACAACACTGCCTACGCGCCGTATGGCACGGCCTATTCGCCCTATGGGTACAGGCCGTCTCCCTACAATGTGAATGGTACCTGGACGGGCTACAATGAGTGCGTCTCGACGGGCAGCTTCTATCAGTGCGACACGAATGGTGATGGCTATGCCGACATGTTTGGCGACACAAGCAATGGCACGATGACCTCTTCCAGCCTTAAGATAAACGGTCGGGGAGAGGCCTATACCTGGGGCAGTGACTGCGCCTGCTGGGAACGCAACCGCGCCTATGATGGCCCCCGCACGGATGATGATCATCACCATCATCATGGGCACTACAGGGATTGATCTTGGCCGCCAAGCAGCCTTAATCCGGGGATGTCTCCCGATTTCCTTCTGATCTTTGCAGACCGCGCAGGTGTATTCGTGTTCGCCATTTCCGGCGGTATCGTGGCCGTGCGCAAGCAGATGGACCTCTTCGGCGTGATCGTGATGGCCTTCCTGCCAGCCATTGGCGGCGGCACGCTGCGTGACCTGATCCTGTCGCAACCTGTCTTCTGGCTGGAAGATACACAGACGCTTGGCCTTGCCGTAGGAGGCGGGCTTGCGGCTTTTTTCTTTCATCGCTGGCTGGAGAATTTCCGTCCTCTGCGCTGGGCGGATGCCTTCGGGATGGCGCTGTTTGCGGTCACCGGCGCAGCCAAGGCGACAGCGCTCGGTTTCGGACTGCCGGTGGTGCTGATCATGGGCACGATGACGGCCAGCGCCGGCGGCCTGTTGCGGGATGTCGTGGCCAATGAAGAGCCGCTGCTGCTGAAGAAGGATATCTACGCAACAGCGGCGCTTCTGGGCTCTGCCGTCTATTTCCTGATCGGCCTGTGGCTCGGCGACGAGGCGCTGGCCTTTGCGCTTGGGCTTGCCGCTGCCTTTGTCATCAGGGCTATGGCGATCATCTTCCACCTGTCCCTGCCGCGATCACCTTTCTAGAGACAGCTGATCTGGAAAACGGCTTCAGACCAAAGACGGGCCTGAGGAAGCCGACGCGCCGGATGACGAGTTCGTGCAACAGGGCGCAGCCAATGAACGTGCCTCCGATGACGAGTATGGCTTCCATGCCAACCGGCAGGCCCTGACGCGTCAGCCAGAAGCCGAGCATTACAGTCAATGTCTGGTGCAGAATGTACCATGGGAAGATGGCCTCGGTCATATAGGTCAGCGCGCGGCTAGGGCGGTTCAGATAGCGCCGACCGAGGCCCAGCAGCGTCGCAATCATGATCCAGGCATAGAAGATGCGCGCAAAGCGGGCGGGCCAGATGATCCATTCCTGCTCTGCCGTGATCTGGTCCCAGCCATTCCAGATAAAAGTGAGCGTTGCGCCGAGCACGAGAACCAGACCAATACCCCAGGGCAGGGCGCGTTGAATGGCGCTCCAGAAGGCATGGTCCTTGGCCAGCAGAAAGCCGAGCATCAGAATGGTCAGGCTGTGTGCGTGGTTTGACCAGTCCCAGACAAGATCATGCGTGGTCGGGAAGTGCATATCCAGCGTCAGGCGATAGAGCAGGAAGGGGGCAGTCGGCAGGGTCAGCACGACGAGAGGGCCCCACTTTCCGCCAAACAGAAACTGGGTCACCTTCGCGCCACGTCCGGCCATGAAACGAGAGATCGGGCCGGCAAACGGCGCCAGTATCAGCGTGTAGACGAGCAGGTAGACGACATACCAGAGATGGTTCCAGGTCGGCGTCGTGATGGAAAAGTCAGACCCGAAATCCAGATAATGCGGCCAGAAGGCAAGGAAACCGCCCTGAAACTCTCCACTCTCCACCAATTGCAGCCAGCTTTGCGGCGCAACCACGACAGCCATGCCGAACAGGATGGGAAGGCCCAGGCGTACGCTGCGTTCACGGGCGAGTTTGGAGCTACCGAGCTTATCTGCAGCAAACCGCAGCGCGACGCCGGAAATAAAGAAGAGCAGGGCCAGCCGCCACGGGTTCAGCAGGCGCATGGCCCATTCCGCTTCCGGCCCGGAATACACGCTTTTCACATGCCAGTCCCACGTTACGTAGAACATGCCGGAATGGTAGAGGATCAACAGTCCGAAGGCGATGATGCGTAGCCAGTCAAGATCATAGCGGCGCGGGAAAGCTGGGGCGGCGGTGGGCATGGGAACTCCTTTGTCTCATGGCATCTGGAATGCGCTGCCGCGCGGTATCCTGCATCCGGCAAGGGGTATTCGGTGGGTGTGCGGGATGAATGACGCGCCCGGGGGACAAACGGCGGCATCATGGGACGAAATTCTGCAATCGATCTTCCGGCCAGGGCGCAGAGTGTGGCAGAGAGTCGAGATGGAGATAACGCGCCCACATCCTGAACTGGAGGCTGACCGCCGGGCGGACCGAAAGACATGGCTGTATTTCACCATCTTTGTTTTTGCGGCCTTCTTGGTGAACGCCCTGTCAGCCCAGGATGAAATCATACGCCAGGGGGGCTCTCATCCGGCCTTGCCATGGCTCTCGGAGGCGACGTCTCATTTGGTTATTCTGGCGCTTGTGCCACTCATCACCCAGATGTTGAGCCGCTATCCGCTGTTTGCAGGGCAGTGGCGTGCAAACCTGATCCGGCACGCCGTTGCGGTCGTGGTTTTCTCGATTGTGCACATCCTTTTGATGGTGGGGCTGAGGAAGCTGTTCACGCCCATCCTGTTCGGATTTCCATATGAGTTCGGCCTCTCTGATCCATCTGTCTGGCTCTACGAGTTTCGCAAGGATGCGCTTTCCTACGCCACTATCGCAGCCATTTTCGGGCTCAGCCGTATGGTGGAACAGAAATCCCTCGAAGCGGAGGCGGCGCGGGCAGAAGCGCAGGACCGCCACCGGCTGACGCTGAAATCAGGCGGGCGCACCTATTTCGTGGATGCAGACAATGTGATCTGGGCCAAGGCCGCCTCGAATTATGTTGAAGTCGTCACGCCCGCTAAAACCTATCTTGCGCGTATGACGCTAACGGAACTCGGCAGGCTGCTGGAAGCGGCTGGTGGACGACATGCGCGGGTGCACCGCTCTCACATCGTCAATCTGGACAAGGTTCAGGAGATTGTCCCGACGGGGGAGGGCGATGTCGTGTTGCGTCTTGAAACTGGGGAAGAGGTTTCCGGCTCCCGCCGCTACCGCGAGGCTTTTGAGGCCACATTTGCGTGAGGGGGCTGGGCGCGGAGGGAAACGGCGCTAGTGTGAACAGGCAGCCATTGGAGACGCGCCGCTCATGAGTGTTCTCAGATTGATTGCGTGGTGCCTTGTCCGGCTGCCCCTGCTGATTCTCATTTTTGTTCTGGCGCTTGTCATGTCCAGCTGCACCATGCTGGGCCTGAACTATGCGAGTCTTGAGGTGGATAACAAACCCGCAGCGTCGCCGGCCATTGATGTGCCCGTTTTGCTGAACTCCTCTCAGCAGCGTGCGGCGCTGATGCAGAAGTTTGAAGACATTCTCTACGGACCATGGCCGGAGGGCATGCCCGTCAGATGGGGGACGGCTCGGACTGTTTTAGCAGATATTCTGGATGGCAAAGGCGTTCTGAAGGAGATCCCCGTGACAGTCGGCGAGGGGGCTGGTGCGAGAACATTTTTCCTGGTCGTGGCCCTGCCAAAGGGGGAGGGGCCATTCCCGGTTGTCATCAGCGAGACCTTCTCCAGCAATTGCTCCGTCTTTCCCGAATACCCCGTCACGTCTCCGGATGGGAGCGCGTGTGATGGAAGCGACATGGATGGTATTGTCGGTTCACTCGTCACCAAGATGTTCGGCGAGTATATCGCCCTCGCGCCGCTGGACCAGTTCATGGAGGCAGGCATTGCCTATGCGAGTTTCTATGGATCGGATCTTGTGCCGGACAGCCGCGAGCGGGGGCCAACCGTCATGGCCCGTCTGGGCGGGCCGACAGAGCCCACGGGTACACTTATGGCGTGGGCTTATGGCTTTTCCGCCGCGATTGACGCGCTTGAGGCTGAAGCACCGATCGATCCTGACGGCATCGCGGTCATCGGGCATTCTCGCTATGGCAAATCTGCGCTGATCGCAGGCGTGTGGGACTGGCGAGTTGATGCCGTGATCGCGCATCAGTCCGGTTTTGCTGGGGCCTCCTTGTCACGATCTCACACAGGGGAGGGACTTCAGCGTATGGCGAAGACCTATCCACACTGGCTGGCGCCCGAGGTGCAGCCCTGGCTGGATTATCTGGATGAATTGCCGGTGGACCAGCATGAATTGCTGGCGCTTCTGGCGCCCACACCGGTTCTGCTGGGCAATGGGCGCCGGGATGTCTGGTCAGACCCAAACTCCTCTTTCCGGGCCGCCATGGCTGCCTCTGCTGTCTACGAGGCCATGGATCTGCCGGGCCTGCCGGAAGGTGGTATGCAGCAGGATTTCAGACCTTCTGCCGGGATTGCCTGGTGGTTGCGCCCCGGCGGGCACAGCATCGTGTCGGAGGATGTCGATACATTTGTCGCCTTTCTTCAGGCACATTTGTCGGACCCATCGCGTAGGGTCAGTGCTGTTCAAAACCGGGAAAAGCGCGTAGATTCAGCGCAATAATAAATGGAGGGAGGGCAAAATGCCTGCAAATGTTGATTTTCTCTATCCTGTCCTGGCGCTGATCGTCTGGACGTTGATCCTGTGGTTGTGGATGAACGCAACGCGTATTCCCGCCATGCAAAAGGCCCAGATCAATCCGGATGATGCGCGCCACCCCGGCACTTATGCGGACCGCTTGCCAGCAAATGTCCGCTCCGTGGCCGACAATTACAATCACCTGCACGAACAGCCGACCATCTTCTACGCGCTCATGTTCTTCACGGCGATGACGGGTGGCGGCGACAATTTCGCTGCCCTGCTAGCCTGGATTTATGTTGGCCTGCGCGTTGTGCACTCCTTCGTGCAAATCCTGTCGCCAAAGGTGATACAGCGCTTCCTGGTCTATTTGCTCGCCTCGCTGACCCTCTTTGTTATGGCGGGCAGGGAAGTTGTCCGCATTCTGCTCTGATTGGCAAAACGCAGACGGGGGGACTTATCAGGCGGTCAAAACCGCTCTAAAGGGCGCGTATGGCCACACTTTCCCTTTCCCGTCTGCAGCAGGTGATCGATCGGTATGAAGAAGTCGAGGCGCGTATGGGCGCCACGACCGAAACCGACGAAATCATCGCGCTGTCCAAAGAGCACGCTGAGCTTAAGCCCGTTGTCGAAAAGGCGCGGGAAGTCATCAATGCCCGCAAGGGCTTGGAGGAAGCGCAAGCGCTGATCTCCTCCGGTGACAAGGAAATGGCCGAACTGGCCGAGATGGAAATCGAGGATATCAAGGACCGCCTGCCGGACCTTGAATCCGAGATGCAGGTTCTCCTTCTGCCGAAGGATGTCGACGATGCTGCCGACATTGTTCTGGAGCTGCGCGCTGGGACAGGTGGCGATGAAGCCGCGCTGTTCGCCGGAGACCTGTTCCGCATGTACACCCGCTACGCCCAGATCATGGGCTGGAAGGTAGAAATCGTCGACGCGTCCGAAGGCGATGCGGGCGGCTACAAGGAAGTGGTGGCGAACGTGTCGGGTGACGGCGTGTTCGGTCACATGAAATGGGAAAGCGGCGTGCACCGTGTGCAGCGTGTTCCGGCAACGGAGACGCAGGGCCGTATCCACACATCGGCTGCGACGGTTGCCGTTCTGCCTGCGCCTGAGAATATCGAAATCGACATCAAGCCGGAAGACATCCGTATCGATACAATGCGCTCGTCCGGGGCTGGCGGTCAGCACGTCAACACAACTGACTCTGCCGTGCGGATTATCCACCTGCCGACAAACATCATGGTGACGAGTTCTGAAAAGTCGCAGCACGTGAACCGTGAGAAGGCGATGGAGCAGCTGAAGATCCGTCTCTACGAGAAGCAACGCGCCGAAGCCGATGCAGAGCGCGCCGAAGCCCGCGCTAGCCAGATCGGCACAGGCGACCGCAGCCAGAAAGTGCGCACCTACAACTATCCGGAAAACCGCGTGACGGATCACCGGATTGGCCTGACGCTGTACTCCCTCGACAAGATCATCACGGGTGACAAGCTGAATGACGTCATCGAAGGGCTGATCACGGAAGATCGCGCCCGCAAGCTGGCCGCGATGGAGGCGAGCTGAGCTGTCGGACCTGACCTATGATGCTTTGCTGGCAGAGGGCGCCGCGCAGCTGCAGGCAGCGGGTATAGATACGGCCCGGCTGGAAGCGCGCTGGCTGCTGGGACATGTGGCGGGTCTTCAGACCTCTGATATTATTGTGCTGGGCCGTGACATCGTGCCGACGCAGGACTGCGAAGCTTTCCGCGCCGTTATTGCCCGGCGTGTGGCGCATGTGCCGATCCAGCATATTCTCGGCACAACGGAATTCTATGGCCTTGAGTTTTTGTGCGATGCCCGCGCGCTGATCCCGCGGCCGGACAGTGAATGTGTTGTGGAAGAGGCGCTAAAGCGCATTCCGGCAGATCGCCCTGTTCTGGTGGCAGACCTTGGCACCGGTAGCGGCTGCCTGCTAGCCGCGCTGCTTGCCAACCGTCCGCACGCGCAGGGCAGGGGCGTTGAGGCGAACCTTGCTGCCGCCAGCCTCGCCCGGGAGAATTTGGCCAAGCTCGGCCTGTCAGACCGCGCGGACATATTCGAAGGCAGTTGGGCCAATTGGCAGGGCTGGGGCGAAGCAGACCTGATAATCTCCAATCCGCCCTATATTGCCAGTGCCGAAATCGACAGCCTGATGCCGGAAGTGCACGCGCATGATCCCATGGACGCGCTCGATGGCGGGCCGGACGGACTGGTTGCTTACCGCCAGATCATCAGCCTGGCTGCCGCCCATATGAAGTGCGGCGCGTGGTTGGTTTTCGAGATTGGCCATGATCAGCGCGAGGCTGTTTCAACCCTGCTTCAGGAGGCAGGGTTTGCCGCCATAGACAGCTCAAAAGACCTTGGCGGGAATGATCGTGCCGTTTGGGCACAATTACCCAAACTGTAATACTTACATTTCTTCTTGGCGGATCGGCCAAGTCACGCTAGAACGCACAAGTGAGGCGGCGACAGCAACTGTTTTCCAGCGTGTCCCGCTCACGAGACTCGCGCAAATATAGGGCTGGGGCCACCTAATCCATCGAGACCAGTTGCGCTGGGAACTGCCTGCAAGGAAACAGCAGGCGCATGAAACGGGAAGATCTTCATGAAACGCTCACGCGGGCGCAATCGTCGCTCAGGCGGCAATAACCAGAATAACCACAACAATCCGAACCGGCATTATGAAAGTGTCGGCCCGGACGTGAAAATCCGTGGGTCCGCCCAGCAGGTTCTGGACAAATATCTGCAGTATGCTCGTGACGCCCAGACCAGTGGCGACCGCATTCTGTCAGAAGCCTACTTCCAGTTTGCTGAACATTATCAGCGTATTGTTGCCAAGCAGCAGGAAGCGAAAGAACGCTCCCAGCAGCAACGTGGTCAGAATCGTGACAATCGCCGTGATGACCGCGACAATAACAACAATGACGCGGACGACGATAACAACGACTCCAATTCCAAAGAGGAAGCAGAAGTCGAATCCCGCAACAAGACGCGTGAAGAGAAGGCGGACAAGGCTTCAGACGATGATTCCTCCGAAGAGACTTCCAACGCAAAGTCGGATGCGGACGAGTCTGGCAATGACGAGGATGAATCAAAATCCAAGCCGAAGGCCAAGACGACTCGCGGTCGCCGCAAGCCTTATGCGAAACGTGACAAGGCGGATGATGACACCTCCGGTGATGATTCGGAAAATGAGGGCGTCATGAAGACGGTCTCGCGCCGCCGCAAGAAGCCTGTGGAAGAGACGTCCACCGAAGAAGCATCGGCCGAAACCACCGAATAGGTTTTCCCGAAATCCCTGTTTCAAGAGGCCCGGCAGCCGGTTGGCGCGCCGGGCTTTTTCATGGCTGATTTTAGGTCCTCAAACCAGTTGCAAGCCGGGTATGGCCTACCCACATGAGTAATGAACCGGATACCAGCTGCCGCTGAGCGGGGCCAATGTCCACACGACCAAATGATCTGCCTATAATAGGGGATGATACATGAATATTGAACAATACACTGAGCGTGCCCGCGCGATTATCCAGGGCGCGCAGACCTCTGCCCTAGCCAATGGGCACCAGGTCCTGACCCCCAGCCACATCCTGAAAGCCATGCTGGAAGATCGTGACCAGCTTGCCGCGAATCTCATTCGCGCGAGCGGCGGTCGCCCGGAACTGGTGGCGCAGGGCGTCGACACGGCCATCGGAAAACTGCCCAAGGTGCAAGGTGCCAATAGCGGCCTGCGTCTGGAGCAGGCAGGTGCGCAGCTGTTCCAGAATGCTGAAGCGGAAGCAAAAAAAGCGGGCGACAGCTTTGTCACCGTGGAGCGCCTTCTGCTGGCGCTCGCAGGCCTGAAGAATGATCCGGCTGCGGAGGTGCTGTCTTCTGCCGGTGTCACGGCAAAGGCGCTGGAAGGCGCAATTGCACAACTCCGCCAAGGCCGCACAGCAGACAGCGAGAATGCCGAAGAAGGCTATGAAGCCCTCAAGAAATATGCCCGCGACCTGACCAAGGATGCGCGTGACGGCAAGCTTGACCCCGTGATCGGCCGGGACGAGGAAATCCGCCGGACCATTCAGGTGCTCTCGCGCCGTTCAAAGAACAATCCTGTGCTGATCGGTGAGCCTGGTGTCGGTAAAACCGCCATCGCGGAGGGCCTCGCCCTACGCATCGTCAATGGCGATGTGCCGGAAAGCCTGAAGAACAAGCGCCTGCTGGCGCTCGACATGGGCGCGCTTATTGCGGGCGCGAAGTTCCGTGGTGAATTCGAAGAGCGCCTGAAAGCCGTGCTGAATGAAGTGCAGCAGGCCGAAGGCGGTGTTGTGCTGTTCATTGACGAGATGCATACGCTGGTTGGCGCAGGCAAAAGCGATGGCGCGATGGATGCGTCGAACCTTCTGAAGCCCGCTCTGGCGCGGGGGGAACTGCACTGTGTCGGTGCCACCACGCTGGATGAGTATCGCAAATATGTCGAAGGCGACGCCGCACTCGCCCGCCGTTTTATGGCCGTCTATGTGGACGAGCCGACAGTCGAAGATACGATCTCTATCCTCCGTGGCCTGAAAGGCCGGTATGAGGCACACCATGGTGTGCGGGTCTCGGATGCGGCGATTGTCTCGGCGGCAACGCTCTCCAATCGCTACATCACGGACCGTTTCCTGCCCGACAAGGCCATTGACCTTATGGACGAGGCGGCCTCCCGCCTGCGCATGCAGGTGGATTCCAAGCCTGAGGAGTTGGACGAGATCGACCGGCGCCTGTTGCAGCTGAAGATTGAGGCTGAAGCGCTCAAGAAGGAGAAAGATGATGCGTCCAGGGAGCGTCTGAAGACGCTTGAGGGCGAGATTGCCGATCTGCAAACAAAATCCGATGAGTTGACGACAACTTGGTCGGCCGAGAAGAACAAGCTGAAAGGTGCCGCCTCTGCCAAGGAGCAGCTGGACAAAGCCTATGCCGAAATGGCGGAGGCCCAGCGCCAGGGCGATCTGGCCAAGGCATCCGAGCTGAAATTCTCGACCATTCCGCAGCTTGAAAAGCAGATTGCGGAAGTTGAAGGCAGCGAGGATGACCAAGGCACGGGCGAAGGCGGGCTTGTCTCCGAAGTCGTCCGTCCAGAGCATATTGCGGCCGTCGTGTCCAAATGGACCGGCATTCCGGTTGACAAGATGATGGAAGGCGAACGCGAGAAGCTGCTGAAGATGGAAGATGAGCTGCGCAAACGGGTCGTCGGCCAGGATGATGCACTGGAGGCCGTCTCCAATGCGGTGCGCCGGGCCCGTGCCGGCTTGCAGGACCCGAACCGTCCGATTGGTTCTTTCCTCTTCGTCGGCCCGACCGGCGTCGGTAAGACAGAGCTGACCAAGGCGCTGGCCGAATTCATGTTCGATGATGATACGGCGATCCTTCGCCTCGACATGTCGGAATTCTCGGAGAAACACTCCGTTGCTCGTCTGATCGGCGCGCCTCCGGGATATGTTGGCTATGATGAAGGCGGTGTGCTGACGGAATCTGTCCGCCGCAGGCCCTATCAGGTCATCCTGTTCGACGAGGTCGAGAAGGCTCACCCGGACCTGTTCAACACATTGCTGCAGGTTCTGGATGATGGTCGCCTGACGGATGGTCAGGGCCGCACGGTCGACTTCAAGAACACGATCATCATCATGACCTCGAACCTCGGCGCAGATGCCTTGGCGAGCGGTGAGGAGGGCGATGTGTCAGAGGCTGCGAAAGGCTCTGTCATGGCCGCCATTCGCAGCCATTTCCGGCCGGAATTCATCAACCGGATCGACGAGATCGTCTTCTTCAAGCGGCTCGGCCGCGGCGAGATCGATCATATTGTCGATATCCAGATGGAGCGTCTGGAAGGCCTGTTGAAGGATCGCAAGATGACGCTGGCGCTCAGCGCAGATGCCCGCAACTGGCTGGCCGCGCGGGGCTATGACCCGGTCTATGGGGCCCGTCCGCTGAAGCGTGTGATCCAGAAAGAGCTGCAGGACCCTCTGGCCCGCCTGATTCTGGAAGGCCGCATTCATGATGGCGAGACCGTCAATATCGGTGTGGAAGGCGACCAGCTTGCCATCAACGGTATTCCGAATGACATCGCCAAGGGCGCAGCGGCCCTGAACTAAGCGGTATTTGAACCCCAATAACGAAAGGCCCCGGCAGATATGCCGGGGCTTTTTTCATGGATTGGTCGGAATGGTCAGCGTCGTCAGCCGCGCCGTCGTGACCGGTTCGGTTGCTCCGCGCAGCGTGTCGATTGTGGTAATCTGCTCGCGCAGCTTTTCCATTTCCTCGGGGTTTGTTGCCAGAGACCGGCCCGAAGGCAATTTCAGCGAGACCGGGTTCACATAGCGCCCATTCTCCCGAATTTCGAAATGCAGGTGCGGCCCGGTGGCTGTGCCGCTATTGCCGACATAGCCGATCAGGTCGCCGCGCTTCACGCGCATGCCGGGGCTCAGCTGCGTGTTGAAGCCAGACATATGGGCATAGACCGTTTCAAATCCGCGCTTATGGTCGATGTGGATCTGGCGGCCATAGCCGTCGCTCCAGCCCATCTGGCTGATCACGCCATCGCCCGCGGCATAGATGGGCGTGCCGATGGGCGCGCGGAAATCCACCCCGCTATGCAGCAGCAGCAGGCCGCTGACCGGATGCATCCGGCGGCCAAAGCCGGAACTGATCTGCGCATAGCCGAGCGGATAGCGGGTCAGCAGTGGCTTCTGCGTGCTGCCCTGGCGACTGTAGAATTCGGCGCGGCCTGTGTCGGAAGGTTCGAAGCGGTACCAGCTGCCATTGCTTTGCTTGCCATTATAGGCCGCAAACAGCAGGTCTCCGGTTTCCAGCACATTGCCGCGCTCATCCTCTGCCACCTGATAGACAATGTCGAAGCGCTCGCCCTTCCGGCCTCCTTTGGCCAGTTGGGTATCATCCGGGAAGAGGGCGGCGACATCGTCGGCCAGGTCATCGCTGCCGCCTTGGGCGATCAGCGCGTCAGCCAGGCTCGTTTCGATGGTTCCTGCAATGCGGCGCGTGCCTGTGAAGACCCGGGCGGTCAGTGTGCTCGTCATGAAGCTGCCATCCGGCTTGCGCGTGGCGAGCAGGGTGGTGCGCGAGTCAACGCGCAGCGAGACTGAGACGAGCTCTCCCAGCCCCTCATTGGCTGCTTCGTCGAAATAGGCGGTCAGCACCGTGCCTGCGGCGAGCTTGTTGCGATCCAGCAGGCCCGTCTCGCGTAGCGCGTCCATGGCGCTGTCTGCGTCCTGGCTGGAGGCACCGAGCACTTCCAGAACGTCTGAGGCCTTGGCGTGGCTGGTGACCGTCCCGACGCGTTCTGCTGTGGAGATGGTCGGCATGTCCTGGCTGAAATCGGAATAGGTCAGCCAGTCCGGCGCAGCAGGGCTCGCGGCGTCTGATGTCGGCCGCACGAGCGTGAACAGGACGAGCATGGCGAGCACGATCAGGCCGCCGGCAATCAGCTCAGCCTTGCGGCTGGGGCGGAAGCGCCGGTCGACGCGAGCGGGGGTCTTGGTGCCGTTGCTGATCATCCAGATACTCCTGTCCATGCCGGGCAGAACCCGGCGGTGGTTTGTCAGGAGAAATCACGCAAGAAACAAGCCAGACTCGCCTGCTGAGCGAGGTCTGATCTGCAGATTCAACACTCTGTGTTTACGGGGTTGGCGGAGCCTGGAGGGGATTGGAGGCAACCAGCCGTGCGCCCTGATTGGAGCGGATGCCATCGATCTCGGCTTTGCGCGCGATGAATTCCTCCAGCATCTCCGGGCTTTCGGCCAGTTTCCGGCCGGTGGGCAGCTTCAGTTTCATGGCGTTGACCGGCTTGTTGTCGATATAGACTTCATAGTGAAGGTGCGGGCCGGTGGAAGCACCTGTGGAGCCGACATAACCGATAATGTCACCCTGACGGACCCGCTTGCCAGCCTTAACGCCGGGGCCGTAGCGGGACATGTGGGCATAGGCCGTCTTGTAGCCATTGGCGTGCTTGATGCGGACATAATTGCCATAGCCGCCATAGCGGCTGGCGCGCTCGACCACGCCATTGCCCGCTGCATAGATGGGCGTACCGGTCGGGGCGGCAAAGTCTGTGCCCTTGTGCAGGCGGGTATAGCCGGAAATCGGATGGCGGCGATTGCCGAAGGAGGATGACAGGCGCGCGCCATTGATCGGCGTCTTCATCAGGAATTTGGTCGCGCTTTCGCCATTCTGGTCAAAATAATCTGCCACGCCATCATCGCTGGGCGCGAAGCGATAGAAGCTGCGGGTCAGGGCGTCGCCATCCAGGCTGGCATAGACCACATCGCCGGTTTTGACCGGGTGGCCACGCTCATCCACGAAGGTCTCATAGACCAGTTCGAAGGAGTCGCCGCGATGGATCTCGCGCTGGAAGTCCACGTCATAGGCAAAGGCGCTGGCGAAATCGACGACCTGTTGGTCTCCGGCCCCTTGGGCGCGGGCCGCGTCATAAATGGAGGTTTCGATATCCGCAGCGACCCGGGAATAGCTGGGCGTCAGGCGGGCTTTCAACTCGGATGCGGTCCAGCCGCCGGACATGTTACGGGTGATGAACAGGTTGCGGTCTGAATCCGCCTTTACGTTCAGGGCCGTCAGCTGGCCGTCCATGATGAAGGTTTCCGCCTGAACACCTGGCCGCAGGCGCCGCGGGTCCAGCAATTCCTTTTCATAGATTGTGTGCAGGGCACCGGCGGCATCTGCAGGGGATGCGCCCAGCTCTGTCACCAGTTCAGTCAGGGTTTCACGACTTTTCAATACGCCGCTATGGCGGACTGGCGCGACCTGGGAGGGCGCGAACTCGACCGCTGAGAAAAGGGTGGTGGCCAAGGGCGGCGGCGGCGGGGAGGCATGAGCGGAAGACATGCCGCCATCTTCGCCAGATGTAATCGAAATGAGGCCAAGTGCAGCAGACATGGAACCAAGCAGGCCCAGAACGATTAGGCTTTTGATACCGTGTGACAAATTCCGTCCCTGCGAAAGGGTGTGTGTATGCGTGTTGTCTGCGCCGTGATTCACGAAGCGAACTCCCTCATTCTCGGTGCCCCCCGGCACCCTGATCCATCCGGATCGTGTTTTCCATTTCAGCTTTGTATGCCTTTTGCCTGTTAAGAAAAGACAACGCGCTTATTTTGGCCTTCTTGCTTTCCTAGAAATTCTAGTAGGCAAGCCAAGCAAGAAGCAAGCCGGTACACTCAGTGGATACGATAGATTACAAAGATTTAGAGAAACAAGCTGAAGTCCCGCCAGAGCGTTCGTTCCGGTGGGGACGCTGGTTATTGCTCGGCCCGGTGATTCTTCTTCTGATTGTCGCGGCCGTATTCTGGCTTGTTCGCAAGTCGGTGGCGGAGCAGGCGCTGGCCTCTTGGTGTGAAGGTCAGCAGCTTGTCTGCGAAGGCCATTTCGACCAGCTGGGGGCAGGGGGCGGCGTTCTATCGGATCTTGTCGTAAAGTCGGGTGAGAATGTCCCGTTCCAGGCCGATGAAGTAACCGCGCGTCTCAGCTGGGATTGGTTCACCCCGTCTCTGACGCAGATTGAAGTGGATGCGCCCATCCTGCGCGGCACCTTGGACGATCAGGGCATACGCTTTCATGGCCTGGAGCGCATAGGCAGCGGCAACACCTCGGAAGGCGGCGCGGCGGATCTACCGGCCGTGCGCATAAGTGACGGGCGTCTGTTGCTGCAGACCAGCGCAGGGGAAATCGGTGCCTCTATCAATGTGAATGGCGTGTTCCCGAAGTCCGGCACCGTGAATGTCACGCTTGACCCTGTGTCGCTGGATGGGCCGCGCGGAAAGATCGTGTGGAGTGAGGGCGCCGTTGATATCGTCGCTGATAATGGCCGCCTCGAAGGTGAGGCCTTCCTGGATCTCGCCGTTGCAGACATTCGCGGAGCTGCGATCCAGGATGCCAAACTCTCCGTTCTTCTTTCTTCGCCGATTGACGGACAGGGCGAGACGCGCATCGTCTGGGATGCAGCCTTGGCGAAAGGCCGCTGGACCGATTACAGCCTTGAAGCGACCCAAACCTCCGGAGAGGCGCACCTGTCGCGTATTCCGGATGCCAGCAGCGACGCCATTCTCGCGGCGCTGGAGGCTGTATCAGCTGAGTTGAAGAGCGGGGCTTTCCACCTTCAGGACTATTCCGGCGCCAGCATGAAGGGCGAGGCTGACCTGAAGCTGAGAGAGGGGATGTTTTCGGGCCCTTACGCGTTTTCGGTGACAGACGCCAAAGCGCCACAAGGCATCGCCAAAACCATCGCCGTCACGGGAGACATCCAGCGCGACAAAGAGGCCCGCTTCGAGACAAAAGCCAATTTCGTGCTGACCGGTGCTACGGCGTCTGACAGTTTTTCAGATAGTGTCAGCAGCTATTTGTCTTTTCCGGGGCTGCTTTCTGATCATGGGGCCAGCCTGAAACAGGGCGTTAAGCAGGCGCTGCAGGAATTTGATGTGGCATTTCCGGCCCGTGTCACTCGCACGCTGAATGAATTGCATGTCGTGGTCACGGAAGCGGCTTCGCTGTCTGCGCCTTCCGGTCTGCGAATTAATGGCGAGGCGACTGGCAGCGCGCCCTGGCTCAGCTGGGATGACATGCAGACCGCCGTAAACGGCCATGTCACCCTTTCGGGCGGTGGCTTTCCCAAATTCGATGCAATCCTGAACTTCTCGGCGGATTCGTCCGGCATCAACCGGTTGGGTGCGGAAGCGCTGACCCTGGCGCCATGGCATGCGGGCGGCCGGACAATCTCTGCCAAGCTGGATGTTCTCGAATATCAGCACTCGGAGACGCAGGCGGACATTATTGACCTGCGGGGACAGGTCGGCTTTGCAGGCGATGCCGCCGGTGTGACATTTGAAACCTCCAGCCTGCAGGGAGATTTGCGCGCGGAAAAACAGCCGGACGGCTGGCGGCTCAGCGCTGTGGGCGGAACATGTGCTGCATGGCGCAGTCAGGGCCTCTCCTTCGGAGCGATCCGCCTGACGCCCTTCGCCACAAATGTCTGCCCCGTGAAAGGCGTGTTTGCCACGCCGGGCAAGGATGGCCTGTCCGGCGCAGCGCGTCTGGGCGCTCTGAAACTGCCCCTTGAGCTGTCTTCCGGCGGCGGAGAGATCGTCTTTTCCAGTGCCCGGATGGACTGGGAAAGCGCTGGCGGCATCAGCCTCTCGGCCACAGCCGACCATGTGTCCATGCCGCTGACGATTGGCAGCAACACGCTGGGAATAGAAGGGGACAAGCTGCGCATGGGAATTGCCGCCCGCAAGGGGGCGTCGCCCACCTTGTCCGCGCGTCTTGGTGTGACGGATTTCAGTGGCTCCCTCATCCCGGCAAAGGTGACGGCAGGCAGTTTCAGCTTTGATGGCGTGTCTGCAACCGGTGGCATTCGCGGCAATCTTGAAGCCAGCGGTGTCAACATACAGGACTACCGCGACGACCCGCTCTATCAGCCGCTCACGGCAGACTTTACGGCAACGCTGGATGACGGCCTGCTCGACATGTCTGGCCCATTGCGCCTGAAAGCTGGCGGGCTGACCATCGCGGACAGCATGGCCAGGATAAACATTGTCTCCCTCAGCGGCATGGCGGCGGTCACGTCACGGCCGCTGACCTTTGAGCCCGGCGGCCTTCAACCCTGGCGCCTGTCAGACCGTCTGCGCGGGGTCTTCACCGACGCGCGGGGGACACTGAATGCTTCGGCCCGGCTGGACATCGACAGCGGCAAGATCACCGGAACAGGCAACGTCGCCATTGATGATTTCGGCTTTCAGACAACCCGTCTTGGCCGTGTGCAGAGCGTCAATGGCGAGGTGGCCTTCAGTGACCTGCTGGACCTGACGACTGCGCCCGGACAGACCATCACGATTGGCGTAATGAACCCGGGTATTCCGCTTGAGAATGGCCAGATCGACTTCCAGCTCATCTCCGGCAAGACCCTGTCCGTGGAATCCGCAGCTTTCCCATTTGCTGGCGGGACGCTTGCGCTTGATCCGTTTAAATGGGTGCTCGGCGGGGAGGACCAGCATCTGGAAGTCACCGCAGACAAGATTGAGTTGGCGCGCTTGGTCGAAACCTTGAAGCTGCCGGATACAAAAGCGACAGGCACTGTCTCCGGCCGCTTTCCGATTGATGTGCAGGGCACGCAGATTCTGATCCGGGATGCGCGTCTGAGGGCCGACGCCAATGGAGGCCGGCTGGCCTATCAGGGCGAGGCTGGGGACTCTGCCGCCGGGGCGGACCCGAATGCCCGTATGGCGTTCGAGGCGCTGAAGGATTTCGACTTTACCGTTCTGGAGGTTGGTCTCGACGGCAACGCGCTGGATCGCATCACCATCTCCCTGCTTCTGGAGGGCGTCAGCCGAAAGGGCATCACCTATGGCAAGAACGGCCAAGTGCTGATGAACCAGCCCTTCCAGTTCGACATCAGTATCAATTCCGCACTCAGTGAACTGTTCAAGTCCACACAATATTACACAAGTCAGAAACAACTGACTGACATTGTGGTCAAACAGGTGCAGGAAGACCGCAATGGCGAACCTGAATAGCGGGCAACGCGCTCATTCATTGACGTTAAGGTGGGGTGTGTCATGTTCACGCCGAATATCGAGGAGCGAATCCGAATGACCTTACCAAAAGTCCTGCTGATCGGCGCCGGCCTGACAGCCATGGCTGCATGCACACCGACGGTACGCCTTGAGCCATCCGACAAGCCGATTAAGATAGACCTCAACGTCAACATCACCCAGGAAGTTCGCGTTATCCTCGACAAGGAAGTCGAAGACCTGATCGCGGATAACCCGGACCTGTTCTAGTTTAGCGAAGTCAGGAGACACAACATGAAATCCCTTCGCACGATTTTTGCCTCTCTCATTCTGGCCCTTGGGCTCGCCAGCATGGCGCCGGCTGCCTGGGCTGGTGACCCTGTCATCGATGCGGCCATTGAGTCCGGTCAGGTGGGGGAGCGTATCGACGGCCGCCTTGGCATTGTCGGCTCGGCTGATCCTTCCGTGGTCCGCAAGGTGCAGGAGATCAACAACAAGCGCGCGGCCAAATATGCCGAGATTGCTGCAGAGACCGGCACATCCGTCGCCCAGGTGGCCCGCGTGACCGGTGAAAAGCAGATCGCGGCCCTCAAGCCCGGCCAGTATTACATGGACGCCAGCGGCAGCTGGAAGCAGAAATAGGTTGCCTGTTGCGGGACAGAGGCTAGCTAAAGGCCATGTCCCGCAAACTTGTTCTCTGGATCACCGCTAGTTTCGTCATACTCGGGCTGATGCTCTGGGTGCTGTCGCTGTTTTGGCAGAACATGCGGGATGGCATTTCCGGGCATGGTTGGGCCGCATACATTATCGGCGGTGTGCTCACCTTGGCGCTGTCGATTGGCCTGTTCCTGCTGACATTCCACAGCGCGCGTCATGGCTATGATGATATTGACCGGCCTGAAGACCATGGTGAGCAAGACATTTAGTCGTGTATTTGTAGCGTATTGTTCACGGTGCTTCGATTGACAGTCGGCGCGGCTCACCCAATCCTGCTGTCGAATTAATACAAGAATGGGGCTTGTCCATTTCCATGATCGATCCTGCACGCCTGTCTGCATATATTGCGTCGCGCATCTGCCATGATCTCGTCTCGCCGGTCTCTTCGGTGACCAATGCGCTCGACCTGCTGAATGATCCCGGCGATATGGAGATGAAGGCTCAGGCGCAGGCCTTGCTGGAGGACGGTGCCGAAAAGGCGGGGGCCCGCATTCAGTTTCTCCGCTACGCCTTCGGGTCCATTGGCCTGAATTCCGGCGCGGCGGACATTCATGAAGCGCGCAAGATCACAGAGAATTTCGTCAAGAGCCACCGGCCCAGCATCGAATTCGATATCCAAACAGACCATCTGAGCTTCTCTCATGTGCGCATGATGATGAATATGGTTCTTATGGCTGTGGATAGCCTGCCGCGCGGCGGCGTGATCAGCGTGCGTATCCGTAATGAGGCGGGCGGCATGACTATCACGCTGACCTGCAAGGGCATGCGCGCCAAGCTTCGTCCTGATGCTCTTAAGGCGCTCACCAATGAGGAGCCGGAAGACGGATGGCGCCCAGAGAACATCCAGCCGCTGTTCGCCAGGATGATCTGCGATGGCCTGGGCGGTGAACTGACGGCCAGCCAGGGTGATGAGACGGTCATTTTCATGGCCACAGGCATTCGCGCCGAAGGGTAAGCAGGCGCAGCAAATTTACACTTTGGCAATAAATTCTTAACCGGCCTCAGCGAGCTTGCACGGTGGGACTATTGCGTACAGGGCACGCCATGAAGACTTGTCTGATTGTTGATGACTCCCGCGTTGTGCGGAAGGTGGCCGCGCGCATCGTGCGGGATCTGCGCTTTGAGGTGATGGAAGCCGGTGACGGCGCCGAAGCCATGCGCATGTGCCGCGAGAAAATGCCGGACGCTGTGCTGCTGGACTGGAACATGCCCGTCATGAACGGGTTGGACTTCCTGCGCTCTCTGCGCAGGGAAGAGGGGGGCGCGCGGCCCCTCGTCGTGTTCTGCTCCATCGAGAATGATGCAGAGCATATCAATGAGGCGCTGAGGTGCGGCGCTGACGAATTCATCATGAAGCCTTTTGACGCCGACATTCTGGAAAGCAAATTCGCAGAAGTCGGGCTCGTCTGAAGTCTTTCTTAATAAAACGCCCTCAATGGTAAACATCTGGGGCAGAATGTCCGGTCGGAGTGGTTGATGCAGGAAGAGGTCTTCAACGAATTGGCAGATCTGGCGCTGAAAAGCTCCGGTCAGGCAATTCCGAAATCCAAATCCTATCTGATTGAGGCCCGCCTTGCGCCCATTGCGCGGCGTGAAGGCTTTGGTTCCATGGCGGATCTGGTGCACTGCCTGAAATCGCGCGCCAACCCGATCTTTGCGGCAGAGATTGCCGCCGCTCTTGTCTCCAAGGACACTTGGTTCTTCCGGGATCGTGACTGCCTGCAGCGCATCGTTGAAGATGTGTTGCCCAAGCGCCTGAAAGCTTCCAATACGGGCCGTCTGAAAGTCTGGTGCGCCGGTGGCAGCACGGGACAGGAAGCCTATTCTCTGGCTATCCTTCTGGCAGACGAGATGCCGCCAGCGCTGCGTGGTGCCAAGATCGACATTCTCTCGACAGACATCTGCAAAGTGGCGACAGAAAAGGCGCGGATTGGCCGGTTCGGCCATTATGAAGTGCAGCGCGGCCTCTCCATACGCCGCCTGATCAAGCATTTCACGCGTCTGGAAACCGGCCAGTGGGAGATTTCCGAGGATCTCCGCTCCCGCGTCAGCTTCCGCCAGCACAATTTGCTGGAAAGCGCGGGTGGTCTCGGCAAGTTTGATGTCATTCTGTGCCGCAATGTGCTGTCCAGCATGGCGAAACCGGCTCGCAAGCGGGTGGTCGAGAGCCTTGCCGAACAGATGATGCCGGGCGCCATGCTGCTGCTTGGCAACGGTGAAAACCTCATCGGCATCACTGACAAGCTGGAGCCTGCACGAGACTTCCGCGGCGGCTGGGTTGCCGCCGGAACCGCCAATGCCGAGGCCTCTGCAGCCTGATCCCTCGCAATTTGGTGCATCTCGCGCTATATGCCTGCCTTTCCTGAAACTGCTCCGGGCCTTGAACCCGGTTGGAGTGAGACATGACTTATGAATTGCCGCCGGCCTGGGATGGCCGCGTGAACTCTCTTGGATTTGCCAAACCGCCTGCGGAAACGCGGGTTGTCGCCGCCATGTCGGGCGGGGTCGACAGCTCCGTTGTGGCCGCGCTGCTGAAGGCACAGGGCTATGATGTCATCGGCATCACGCTGCAGCTCTACGATCATGGCGCCGCCATCGAGAAGAAGGGGGCCTGCTGCGCCGGGCAGGACATCCATGATGCCCGCAACGTGTCTGATCAGATCGGCATCCCGCACTACGTGCTGGACTATGAATCGAAGTTCCGCGAGCAGGTGATGGAAGACTTTGCCGACACCTATCTTGCCGGCTCGACCCCGATCCCGTGCATTCGCTGCAATCAGACGGTCAAATTCTCGGATCTCCTGAAAACCGCGAAGGATCTCGGGGCGGACTGCCTTGCGACCGGCCACTATATCCGCCGTGAGGAAGGGGAGGCAGGGGCCGAACTGCACCGCGCCGCCGATGCGAGCCGGGACCAATCCTATTTCCTGTTTGCGACGACGACGGAGCAGCTGGACTATCTGCGCTTCCCGCTGGGTGGCATGCCGAAGACTGAGGTGCGTGAACTGGCGGAGCATTTCAACCTGCCTGTGGCCTCCAAGCCGGACAGTCAGGACATCTGCTTCGTGCCCACAGGTTCTTACGCAAATGTGGTGGAGAAATTGCGTCCGGGCTCAGGTCGCGGCGGTGAGATCGTGCATCTCGATGGCCGCGTGCTGGGCGGGCATAATGGCGTCATTCACTATACGATCGGTCAGCGCCGCGGGCTCGGCGTGGCCACGGGTGAGCCGCTCTTTGTGGTCAAGATCGATGCGCCGAACCGACGGGTTATTGTCGGCCCGCGTGAGGCATTGATGACGTCAGGCCTGCTGCTGGAAGAGTTGAACTGGATTGGCGATGGCTCTCTGGAAGAGGCTGCCAATGCGGGCGCGCCTGTACTCGTCCGTGTCCGGTCTACGCGCCCACCAGTTCCGGCAAAGCTTGGCTGGAGCGATGGCGTGCCGGTCATTTGGTTTGATGAGCCGGAAGAGGGCGTCGCGCGCGGTCAGGCTGCGGTGATGTATGATCCGGAAGGCAGCACGCGCATTCTGGGCGGTGGCTTCATTCTGAAAGCCATCCCCGCAGATGAGCGCGTGGTGGCTGCGTGACCGCATGGCAATTGTCATTATCCTGAATGGAACAACAAGCGCGGGCAAGACCTCTCTGGCCCGCGCCCTTCAGGATGTGGCATCGCGGCCCTTGCTGCATGTGCGGATGGACGACTTTCTTACCATGCAGCCCTGCCGTCTGGACAACCATCCTGACGGGTTTGTCTTTGCAGGGGTCGAAGGCGTGGAGCCGCCAGAAGTTTCAATCAAGACAGGGCCTTATGGTGCGAAGCTGATATCGGGCATGCGCCAGGCCGTGGCCGCCATGGCAGACAGCGGTCTGGACATGATCGTGGATGACGTGTGGCTGAAAGAAGGCGCGGAGCAAGCCGACTATATCCGCCTGCTGAGCAAACATCAGGTCTTCTTTGTCGGTGTCAGCGCGCCTCTGGCCATTCTCGAGCAGCGGGAACTCGCACGGGGTGACCGGGACATCGGACAGGCCCGCTGGCAGCAGGGGCGTGTCCATATTGGTGCAACCTATGATCTGGAGATTGATACGGGCGAGATGACGCCGCAGCAGGCCGCTTGGAAAATCCAGGAAGCTTTCAGCCTCTAACGCCTTAGTCCACCATACCCAGCGCCATGCCGCGCAGCGCAGCCGACACGCGATCATTCACATCCAGTTTCTGGAAGCAGCGCCTTATATAGGTCTCCACCGTATTGCGGGAGAGGCGCGTGGATTCCGCAATCTGCGCATTCGTCTGCCCCCGTACAATCCAGTACAGGATCTCTCTTTCACGCGAGGAAAGATTGGTGCCCCTGGGCAGATCCTTCAGCAGCAATTCACAATAGGCCAGATGCCCCATCTGACAGGCGGCCTGCAATTCCAGCACTTCATCGTCCGACGGTATCGGATTGCCGCGACCGAAGCCAAGCGCGCAATATCCGTTTCGTTGCGCGGGGCCAAATACCGGAACGCTGAGGCCTTCGCCCAGCTGCTCCTGACTGACCATGATGATATAGCTGCGCTCCTCATCGGTCAGGTCCGAAAAGTGCTGCACCTCGCTCCAGAAATAGGGGCGGATAAAGCCGGGTGCACGGCGGGCCAGAGGATCGTTCTGGTAAAGCCGCTTGCGCAGATAGGTGCGCCGCCATTCTTCCGGATAGCCAAACTCTGCAATGCGGATCTGGCCATTGAAATCCCGCGCGCCGACGGGCGGGAAATGCATATAGCTGGCCATCTTTACAGAGGTCGTCTTGTAATACGTCACGGCCGCAAGACGTAGGTCTGCAAGGCTGTCTGCCTTTCGGCAGTCGCGAAAAAAGGTGCGAAGTGACTCCATGCTTGTTGCCATCAAAACAGCCCCCCACCTGACTGATGAGCCATATTAGGCCTCAAACAGGTCGGGAATGCAATCGAAGATCAGGTCAGCTCAACCAGTCCGGCGCGGCCACCTTGGTCTCGTCGCCGCCCATTTCCGGCTGGGGGTACTGCTGCAACAGCTTTTTCACGATGGCATCGGCCACCTTGTCGGCCTCCCGCAGGGCAGGATAGCTCCAGGTTTCAAGCGTGCCGCCGAACCAGCGCGCAGCGCCATGATCGATCAGGCTCTGGTGCAGCTTGTCGAACTTTTTCGAGCGGCCTTCCAGCCGGACAATATGGATCGGCAGATCATGCCAGGCAGCATCGGACAGCATATTGGCGCTATCTTCGGTGACGATGGCGCAATCGGAAAAGATCAGCCAGGCGAGGTAGGGATTGTCGCCATCTTCAGGGCCCGACCAGAAGCGTGCGCCGATTTCATCCGCCATCGCACGGAACTTCGCAACGATCGGCACAGGCGTGCGGCGTGATGTGGTGATGCGCAGGCGCCAGCCCTGACTTGCCAGAACGCGCAATTGCGACTCCAGACGCTCTGCAGCAGCATCTGTAAATGTATGTGCACGGGAGTTCCCGCCCAGAATGACAATTGCGCTCTTGCCGCGTTCATCGGCCAGATCTGCGAAAGACTGGCCGGCATCCTCGATCAGGTCCGGTGCGAAATAGGAGGGCGAGCCAACGGTCTGGATGACATTTTCGCCTTCCACCTCGTCATGTTTCGGCGTGACCAGAAGGTCGAAATTCTCCGGCGGAATGCGCGGGTCCAGGATCTGCACGGTCAGCGTCTTGCCGCCAGACAGCTCACGTATGGCACGCGTCAGCGGGGCGGAGCGGCGGCCTGCCGCGATCCAGACATTCGGCCAGGGCGGCGTCAGCAGGGCGCGCTGGTCCTTTGGCAGGGAGGCGAGGGGAGATGGCCATTTGTCTGCCGGCAGCCAGGTCCAGGGCGCGCGCGGGGTCAGCACCAGCGGTTCTGACCGGTGGCCTTCGCCCGGAATGTGCGCAATCTGGATCCAGCGGCGTGTTTCGCCCAGCGCCTGAAGCACTGCGCGCACCTGCGCGGCATTGCCTGCGCGGCCGTCTGAGACCGCCCAGACGGATGGTCCGAGCGACCCCGCCTTCGCCATTTAGTTGTACTCGACCTTGGCGATTTCGTAGGCGCGGGCCCCGGAGGGGGCGGCCACTTCGGCCTCGTCGCCTTCTTCCTTGCCGATCAGGGCACGGGCAATCGGTGAGGTGATGGAAATCTTGCCATCCTTCACATTAGCCTCGTCTTCGCCCACAATCTTGTAGGTACTCTCATCTTCCGTATCGACATCAATCAATGTCACGGTAGCGCCAAAGCGGATTTTTGAGCCCGTCAGCTTGCTGACATCGATAACTTCGGCACGGGCCAGTTTGTCGTCGATCTCCGCGATACGGCCTTCAATGAAGCTCTGCTTCTCTTTTGCGGCGTGGTACTCGGCATTTTCCGAAAGGTCACCATGCGCGCGTGCTTCAGAAATCGCCGCAATGATATTGGGGCGTTCGATGGATTTCAGCGTTTTCAGTTCTGCCTGAAGCGCAGCATGGCCTTCTGCGGTCATGGGAATGCGTTCCATGGATGTCACCTCTATAGTTGGCGGCAAAAATCGTTGTCTTAAATATGAAGGGCGTCAAGTGGGGCGCGTTCAGGCCGATTGCAAGGCGCGAACCGAGATTTCCCGGGCTTTCATACTCGCAATAGCCTGCACCGAAGCGATCGAAGCTGCAAGAGTGGTGAAGTACGGAATTTTCCGGTTCACCGCTGTACGACGGATCGAGGCGGAATCTGCAATGGATGCAGCACCTTCGGTGGTATTGAACACAAGCTGGATGTCGCCATTGATCATGGCGTCGACAATATGGGGCTGTCCTTCAAGCACTTTATTGATGCGCGTGACGGTCAAACCCTCGCCTTCCAGGAAACTTGCCGTGCCGCTGGTCGCAACGATGGAAAAGCCCATCTCGGACAGGTTTCTGATCGCTTCGATGATGCCCTTTTTGTCGGAATCCTTCACGGAAACGAACACGGTGCCTGATTCGGGCAGGTGAACGCCGCCGGCCAGTTGGCTCTTCAGGAAGGCCATGCCGAAATCGTCATCCCAGCCCATGACTTCGCCTGTGGATCTCATTTCTGGACCCAGCTGCGGGTCGACACCTGGGAAGCGGGCAAACGGGAACACGGCTTCCTTCACCGCCACGCGGCGCGGATTGGCATTGGTCAGGTCAAATTCCGGCAGCAGGCGGCCGGCCATTACTTTCGCGGCGATGCTGGCAATCGGGGCGCCGACCGCCTTGGCTACGAACGGCACGGTACGGCTGGCGCGTGGATTGGCTTCCAGCACATAGATTTCGTCATCTTTCACCGCGAACTGGATGTTGATCAGGCCGCGCACCTGCAAGGCCTTGGCAAGGGCGATGGTCTGGTCCTTAAGGCGGCGCTGCAGGCTTTCAGACAGCGTGTAGGGCGGCAGGGCGCAGGCGGAGTCGCCAGAGTGCACACCGGCCTCTTCAATATGCTCCATGATGCCCGCAACATGCACGGTCTCGCCGTCGCACAGCGCGTCCACATCCACCTCGATCGCATCGGAGAGATAGCGGTCGATGAACAGGGAGGCATCGCCGGAAACCTGTAGGGCTTCAGCCGCAAATTTGCGCAGGTCTTCATCATCGCGCGCGATTTCCATGGCGCGGCCGCCCAGCACAAAGGACGGGCGTAGCATGACCGGATAGCCGATCTCGTTGGCCTTCACCTGGGCTTCATCCACACTGCGCGCCGTGCGGGACGGGGCCTGCTGGATGTTCAGCCTGTCGAGCAGGGCCGCGAATTGCTCACGGTCTTCTGCCAGATCGATGGAGGCTGGGCTGGTGCCCAGAATTGGAATATTTTCCGCATCCAGAGTGCTTGCGAGCTTCAGCGGTGTCTGCCCGCCAAACTGCACGATCACGCCTTGCAGCGTGCCGACGGATTGTTCCTTGTGGATGATCTCCAGAACATGCTCATCGGTCAGCGGCTCGAAATAGAGGCGATCCGATGTGTCATAGTCCGTAGACACTGTTTCAGGGTTGCAGTTGACCATGATTGACTCAACGCCAAGGTCTTCCATGGCAAAGGCTGCGTGGCAGCAGCAATAGTCGAACTCGATGCCCTGGCCAATCCGGTTCGGGCCACCGCCCAGAATCATCGCCTTGTTGCGGGTAGAGGGCAGGGCTTCGCAGTCTGCCTCTTCCTGGCCAAAGGCCGGTTGTTCATAGGTGGAGTAGAGATAAGGCGTCTTCGCCGCAAACTCTGCCGCACACGTATCAATTCGCTTGTAGACCGGGCGTACATTCAGGGAGTGGCGATACCCGCGTACCCAGCCTTCGCTCTGGCCCACCAGCGCGCCGAGGCGCTTGTCGGAGAAACCGAGGGATTTCAGGTGCACCATGCCGGCTTTGTCTTCCGGCAGGCCATTCTTGCGCACGTCCGCCTCGACCGCCATCAGCTCCGCGATCTGGCGCAGGAACCATTTGTCGATGGAGGTGACCTGGTAAACCTCGTCTACGCTCAGCCCCTGCCGCAGCGCCTGTGCGACAACACGCAAACGGTCAGGTGAGGGAACACCCAGCGCCGTGCGCAGATCGGCTTCCGTCTCGAACGCGATCTCATCCAGTCCGCAAAGGCCTGTTTCTAGAGAGCAGAGTGCCTTCTGAAGGCTTTCCTGGAAGTTCCGGCCGATGGCCATCGCCTCGCCGACAGATTTCATCGCCGTGGTCAACACGGGCTCTGCGCCTTTGTATTTCTCAAAGGCAAAGCGCGGGATCTTCGTCACGACATAATCGATGGTCGGCTCGAAGGAGGCTGGCGTCACGCCCGTAATGTCATTGTCCAGCTCGTCCAGCGTGAAGCCGACGGCCAGTTTCGCGGCGATCTTGGCAATCGGGAAGCCGGTCGCCTTGGAGGCCAGCGCGGATGACCGAGAGACGCGCGGGTTCATCTCGATGACGACCAGACGGCCATCTTTCGGGTTCACGGCAAATTGCACATTGGAACCGCCGGTCTCGACGCCAATCTCGCGTAGCACGGCGAGAGAGGCATTCCGCATTACCTGATATTCCTTGTCGGTCAGCGTCAGGGCTGGCGCGACAGTGATGGAGTCTCCTGTATGGACGCCCATCGGGTCAATATTCTCGATAGAGCAGATGATGATCGCATTGTCCGCCTTGTCGCGAACAACTTCCATCTCATACTCTTTCCAGCCCAGCAGGCTCTCATCCACCAGGATCTGCGCCATCGGAGAGGCCGCGAGACCGGACCGGCAGATCTCTTCATATTCCTGAACATTATAGGCCACACCGCCGCCTGTGCCGCCCAGTGTGAAGGCCGGGCGGATGATGGCGGGCAGGCCAACCTCGTCCAGCGCTTCCATGGCGCGCTTCAGGCCCTCGATCCGGTCGTATTGGCCATTTTCCTTCTTGGGGGAGGCGATGATCGCAGCGCGCGGATTTTCCAGGCCGATCCGGTCCATGGCTTCGCGGAACAGCTTGCGGTCTTCGGCCATCTCGATGGCTTCGGCGCGCGCCCCGATCAGTTCAACGCCATGCTTCTCCAGAATGCCGGCATAGTGCATATCCAGCGCGCAGTTTAGCGCGGTCTGGCCGCCCATGGTCGGCAGCAGGGCATCGGGCTTTTCGATCTCGATGATCTTCTCGACGATCTCGGGAAGGATCGGTTCGATATAGGTGGCATCGGCAAGTTCAGGATCAGTCATGATTGTCGCCGGGTTGGAGTTCACCAGGATGACCCGGTATCCCTCACTTTTCAGCGCCTTGACGGCCTGAACCCCTGAATAGTCGAACTCACAGGCCTGGCCGATAATGATCGGACCAGCACCGATGACCAGAATGGAGCTGATATCGGTGCGCTTAGGCATGTTAAATTACTCCTACCGGCCAAACGGCTGCCTCATAGCTGGGAGTCGGGGGGCGGGGCAAGGCCAAACGGGACGATTATGAACATTTGCTGCAGTCTATCTGCAGTGCGTCCGGCTTGGCCCTGTCTAGCGGCCTTCAGAATGGACCGATGTGTGCTCGTGCACCAGCTGCCCGTGGCCGCTGATTTTCTGCCAGATCTGCGACACGGCATTCAGCTGAGACATCTCCTGACCATCATGTGTGGTGCCGTTCAGAGAGGCAAAGAAGGTGACGGCCGCCATCTCGTTTGTTTGGCGCAGATCAATCGGCGTCACGATGCGGAAGTCCCAGTTGCGGAACGTGTCGTTCAGGATGGGACGCCATAGCTCGTGATACTCGGACAGGCTGTGGGAAATTGCGACATCCTTGCCGAAATCGCTGAGTAGCTGGATACCGCCCTCGGCGGCCAGGCTCGCGCGGCGGGTAAACACGCCGCCACGATTGCCTTCCGGCCAGCTGCGGCACCAATCCCTCACCCGCTGACGCAAGGCTTGGGCATCCGGCGCAGAGCCATGGGGCATGACTTTCGCCGGGCGGATGTTCAATTGGGTCAGGTCTAGGATGGGCTCTCCCATCAGGGTCTCCAGTTCTTTCGCTTCGGCACAATGCCATCCCTTAAGAAACAAAGAACAGGACACGCCCGTTCCGGGGCAGGTGAGGGTAAGAGTGTGGACTTGTCAGGGCGAAATGTGGCGAAGGATATGAGGTCATTCAGGCCATAAAGATAAAGCCCTGCATCCGGGGGGATGCAGGGCCTCACCATCACGCGACTGCCTCAGCGGCTACCAGCGCGAAGCATCGTAAGGATAGCGGTCGTACATATCGACACGTCCATCACCGTCTGAGTCTTTTTCGTCTGGCTGATCGGCTACGCCCGGCATGTCGCAATCATCGGATTCCGTACAGCCTTTGGCCGCGCCGGCGGACCCACCCAGTACAGCACCAATCGCTGCACCGCGTTGTGCGTCGCCATCGCCGACATTGTTGCCGATCACAGCACCTGCTGCGGCACCTGCGGCTGCGCCAACAGCAGCATTACGCTCCGTAGTACCAGTCTGCGTACAGGCGGCCAGGGCAATAGCGCTGGCACCAATAGCGGCAATCTTCAGATAAGCGGTCATGGGTCATTCCTTTCCGTTGTCTACGGCTGAGAAACGTCCCCTTTTCAGGTTGGTTCCCCCGCATTTCAGTGGCTTACGGTATCGTAATCTCGCCAAAATGCAGGAAATCCCTTGTATCTATTGTTCAAAAACAAAAGACACAGATACCGGCACAACCGGGCTGATGGAGGGTAGATTGGCCACCTCGCGCAGGGCTTCCACACCCTCAGCCAGGCCGAAATCAGCGGCATGGGCCAGCACAGGGCTCGCCGTTTCGACCAGTACCTTTTTCGGGCCGATGCGTGTGACATAAAGGTCTGCATCATAGATGCGTTCCTGCCCGTGCAGGCTGATGGTCACCGGAGTATTGATGCGATCGCGGTCGCCAATTTCCAGGTCGCTGAAGCCATCGAGGGGCGTTTCGGCGGTCACGGTCAGTGTCGGATAGGTTTCCGTATCGAACAGGATGGTGCGCATCCGCTCGTCGCGCTGTTCGATATTTGTGTCGACACTGTTCAGAGAGATGTCGACCGTGGCCAGGCCCTCTGGGCTAACGCTTCCCATGATGCTGTCAAAGGTCAGCACTTCGGCAATTTCTTCGGCTTTGGTGGAGACGAAAGTCAGCCGGGATTCCTCATCCACCAGATGCCATTCCGCATCGGCGTCGACGGTTGTTTCCGGCGCCGCGGCCGGTTCGACCGGCGCGGGGGAGGCTTCATTGCTGGGGGCACCGCAGGCGGCAAGGGCGAGGGCGCAGACCCCGGTCAGTGCAGTCAGGCGAAGATTCATGATGGCTCTCCAGAAGGGAAGAAAGGGGATGTGAAGTAATGGGCGTAGCGCCGACAATCAGCTCCAGCGTTTGGCGAGTTTCTGGTCAGTCGTATTGGCGTCTTGTGTGGCTGTGCCCTGATAGCCCGTGATCGAGTCCGCCACGAACGGATTGTCCTGGCGCTCCTGTCCGAAGGTGGAGAGTGGGCCATGGCCCGGCACAAAGCGCATTTCCGGGCCCAGCGGCCACAGCTTGCCGGTGATGGAGTCGATCAACTGCTGGTGATTGCCACGCGGGAAGTCTGTCCGTCCGATGGAGCCGCGGAACAACACATCGCCGACAAAGGCGAGGCCGCCATCCTTGTGATAGATCACGACATGTCCTGGCGTGTGGCCGGGGCAGTGGGCGACGCCGAACGCATTGCCTGCAAGGTCCAGCTCGTCGCCATCATGCAGATAGCGGTCCGGCTTCACATTGCGGCCATCGGTGATGCCATATTTCGCGCCCTGCGCTTCCAGCTCGTCGAGCAGCCACTGGTCGTCCTCATGCGGGCCGATGATCTGGCACCCCGTACGCTCTGAAATCTCGGTCGCCGCCCCGGCATGGTCCAGATGGCCATGGGTCAGCCAGACGCCGACAATCTTCACGCCGAACTGGTCGGCAGCGCCCATCAGCTTGTCCACTTCGCCGCCCGGATCGACGAAGACGCCTTCCTTGGTTTCGGTGGACCAGATCAGCGAGGTGTTCTGCTGCAAGGGCGTCACGGGAATGATGCGGATCTCGAGGCGGGGGGGCGTGGTCTGTTCGGTCATGTCCCTGAAATAGCGATGATCAACCGGTTCGTGAAGGCATCACCCTTGCTTTCCCTTGCGATGGGCCAAGGTTAAGAAGGTATTTACCCCGTTTCTCAGGAGAACAGCCCAATGCGGTATCCGCGACATGCTTATGGTCACCGCTCGCGCTCCGGGGGACTTGGCGGTCTGCTGCGCAGCCGCTTCACGCTCATCCTGGTCGGGCTGTTCCTCCTCTTCGTTTACTGGCAGGCCAATCAGAAAGAAGTGCCGTTTTCAGGCCGCAAACAGCTGAACACCGTCTCCGTGGAACAGGAAGTTCAGCTCGGTCAGCAATCCTATGTCCAGATCCTGCAGCAGGAACAAAGCCAGGGAAACGCCGTCCTGTGCGCCTCTGAGGGCAGCTGTGGGCCGGAGGCGCAGGAAATGACCACCACAGTCCGGCAGATCGGCACGCGCCTGCAGGCCGCTGCAGTACAGCTTGAGCAGGATTTGCTGGCCGAGGGCTACAGCTTCACGCCTGTCGCGGATCAGTTCGACTGGACCTATTATGTCGTGGACTCTGACACGCCGAACGCCTTCTGCCTGCCGGGCGGTTATGTGGCCGTCTATACCGGCATCCTGGACATTACCGGCAATCATGACGGGCAGGTCACGCTGGCCGACATTTCTGATATCGACAAGCTCGCCGTTGTCATGGGGCATGAAATTGGCCACGCGCTCGCCCATCACGGGGCAGAGCGGATGAGCCAGCAGCAGGTCATGCAGATGGGCCAGCTCGCTGTCGGCGTAGGCCTGGGGGACATGGACGCGTCCCAGCAGCGCGCCATCATGCAGGCGTTCGGCATAGCCGCGCAGGGCAGCATGCTGGCCTATTCCCGAAAGCATGAGACCGAAGCCGACAAGATCGGCCTCGATCTGCTTGTGCGCGCCTGTTACGACCCGCGCGAAGCGCCGGATCTGTGGGAACGCATGGGCCAGATGGGCGGTCAGCGCCCGCCGGAATGGATGTCCACACACCCGGCTTCTGAGACCCGCGCCGCCAATTTCCGTAAATGGATGCCTGAGGCCATCGCCGAATACGAACGTCGCTGCGGCGCTCTTCCGGACGCCTAGTCCATTCCCTCATCCCCGCGCAGCGTGTCGATGATCGCGTCGCGGGCGCCTTCCGGCAGCAGGAACAGCATCCAGGCGGCGGCCTCGTAATGTGCGCGCCGCCAGATGTCGAGCGGATTGTAGCCGCCGCTGGGGCAGGCACCCAGCGCCTTGGGCTGTTTGCCCTTGTGGCTGGAATAGATCGCTTTCGCGCGCAGCACATGCATGCAGTTCGAAATGAACACCACTTTGCCGCTCTCCAGCGTATCGGCGCGCTTGGCGAGATTGGACAGGCCGGAGATCGTGTCCCGGCTTTCCACATCTGCACTGATGCGGCCGGACAGGCCGGAACGCCGCGCGGCCAGCAGCGCCATTTCCTGGCTGCCCAGACGGCCATCCTGCGGACGGTGCCCGCCAACCATCAACAGCCGGTCGAGCTTTTTCTTCTGAAGAAGGGAAATTCCCTTATCAATTCGCGCGGAGGCGTCAGCCGCATTATCTGTATAGAAAACAACGCCCAAGCCGCCAGAGGTCTTGGCGGTCTGGTCAGATAGCCGGGTCACGCCCCAGAACAGGAGCGTCGCGGCAAGGTCAGCAATAACCAGCCAGATCAGGAGTTTTCCGATGCGTCGAATCACGACGGCTATATTCACGAGATGCCTGAGCGCCGCTAGGGTTCAATCGCAACACTTACTACATATTCACAGTAAAGCGCCGGGGCAGCTTACCTGTTAAGCGAGGCCAGATAGTCCCGCGCTGGCGTGGTCAGCGGTTCCGGTAAATCGTCCAGCGCAAACCAGCCCCAGCCGCCATGCTTGTGCGGCTCCATCACGCGTGGCTCGCCGGATACGATGCGGGCGGAATAGACCGGCGCGACCCAGTGCCTGCCATCACCCTTGTCGATTGTCTCGGCAATGCAGGCAAGGCCCGTCAGCTCGATCTGTACGCCCAGTTCCTCTTCGATCTCGCGGCGGGCGGTGTCTTCCGCGCGCTCAGCGAAATCGATCTTGCCGCCGGGCAGGCCCCAAGCCCCGGCCTCTGGCTCTTTCAGGCGCTGGATCAGCAGAAGGCGCCCTTCATCATCCAGAATGGCCGCGCCACACCCGGCGCCAGGAAGAAGATGGGAATCAGTCATGCCCTGATCCTACAGACAGGTGCCCTGTTTGGGCAGGGTTTTGGGGCAGTCCTCCCCCAAATAGGGGCCGCCCCGCTTGTCATCCTGCAGATCGGGCGTAGGCTATTTCGAAATGTCCCGCAGGCGACAGGAGACGGCCATGTCCTACACAATCAACCGCATGCTTTCCAACACCTCGCTTGATGAGGCGGACAAGCGTACCCGTGAGGCGCTTTCCTCCAAAGGCTTTGGCGTGCTGACCGAGATCGACGTGCAGGCGACGATGAAGAAAAAGCTGGATGCCGACATGCCGGGCTATCGCATTCTGGGGGCCTGCAACCCCGACATGGCCTACAAGGCAATTGGTATTGAACCGCGCGTCGGCGCTATGCTGCCCTGCAATGTTATCCTGCGCGAGGTTGATGGCGGTGTGGAGGTCAGCGCGATTGACCCCGTCGCCTCCATGCAGGCTATCGAAAATGACACGCTGCACTCTGTGGCAGGACAGGTCCGCGACATGCTGGCCGACGCCGTGGCAGCGATCTGAGATCAAGGAAGGGCCGGGGGACGGAGGATCAGACCATGGCAAAGATTTTGGGGCTCGGCGGGATCTTCTTCCTCTGCAAGGATGTTGAGGCGACCCGCGCCTGGTACAAAAGCGTGCTGGGGATGGAGATTGATGAATATGGCGGTGCCAGCTTCTCCCATGCGGAGTCCGGTGCGCAATTCCCGACAGGCGCGCGCACGATCTGGGCCCCCTTCAAGGCCGGCAGCGACTATTTCAAACCGTCAGACAGTGATTTCATGATCAACCTGATGGTCGATGATCTGGACGGCATGATTGAGCGCATCCGTGCGGAAGGGGTGGAGCTGGAAGGCGAGCCCATGATTGAAAGCTATGGAAAGTTTGCCTGGGTGATGGACCCTGACGGCCGCAAGATCGAACTGTGGCAACCTGTCGAGTCCGGCCTCGCCTCGGAAGCCTGACCTGTCGGTCCTTAGCCAAACAGGCTGGCAACCTTGTCCCACGGCACCATGAAGATCGTGATCAGCACGGCGGCCAGAGTCCCGGCAAAGCCGACCAGCATCAGGGCGCCATCTTGCGCGACCAAGGCGACGCCGAACACCATGATCGCCACGCCCGGCGCGGCGACCGCAAACGGCACTAGCTCCAGCGGTATCAGCGTCAGGGCCAGCAGCGTCACCGCGATGGCGGCAATATAGGTCGCGACGTTGCCTGTCGCCCATTTCAGGCGTTCCGTGATCAGCCGGTCCAGGCGCTTCAGAACGGGCTTTGCGTTCTTCTCGGCTTCCTTCAGCTTGTCGCGTTTAATAGATTGTTTCTCAATGAAATTCGGTATCCAGATATGATCTGCACCAAAGATAATCTGCAGGCTGAACAAGATGATGATGGCGGCAACAATCATCGGCAGGCCAGGGATTGCACCAATGGGCGGCAGTACAACCAGAGCGCCCAACAGCAAAATGACCGGACCAAAGGACCGGTCGCCATACATGTCCAGAATTTCTCCGATCGAGACTTTCTCGGAGTCGCTCTCCTCAACCACGGTTGAGAGAACTTCTTCCAAAGGAGCATTATTCGAAGTGGGCATTGTATTCCTTTCCCTGTTTCTGACCAACGTCTGAACAGGGCAAAGGTTCATTTGGGTTGCGAGACGCAGGGAAACGCAGTCGCGGATAAAAAAACGGCCGCGTGGTAAAACCAGCGCGGCCCGAGGAGAGGTCTCGTTTATATGAGTGCGGCGCTTACTTGCGAGCCGTCGCCTTGCACTCTTCAATTTCTTCTGCGTCCAGCTGGGAGTCGGCATTGCCGAAAGAGATGATCTCGCCAGCTTTCTTCGCGATTTTCTTGCAGTCGCGGACAGAGGCTTTCTTGCGGTTCATGTCGCCTTTGCAGACGGTATCTTCGCACAGAAAGACGGTGCCATTGGCGACGACCTTGTCGTCTCCGACCGGGGCGGCGGTTTCAAAGGTGAAAGTGGCGGCAAAAGCCGGGCCGGTAAGGACCAGGAAAGCAGCGCCGAGGACAGCAGAACGTAGCATGGGAGGAATGCCTTTTGTTGGTGGGTCGTTGAGAAGGGTGGAAATCCGTACTTCCGTACAGGCTCACTAACTAATAGTGACGAAAGCGTCAATTGTTCAGCCTTTCGCGGCGCTGCGGCGTTTTACTCCTGAGAGGCCAGCAAACGCACGCCTGTATGGATCGTATCGCGATAGGCGGAGGTCAGCACCGGATGGTCGATCTTGGCGACGGCCTTTGCCACAGCATGGTTTGCACAGTCTTCATCGACACGCGGTGCGCCGGAGACGGGAACGTCGTAGCGGCAGGCGCGAACGGCCTGTTCTTCCAGTGAATTCAGTACATCCACTGCGCCGTCATGACTTGTCAGCGCGCTCGTATCATATTGAATCTGAACGCTTATTGGGCGGGGTGTCTCTGCGCTTGCAGCAGGTGCGATAACCAGGGCTGCGGCAGACAGGGCCAACGGGGTGAGGGATTTGAGGAAAGATGGCATGGGAGGAAACCTTCTTGCGGGTTGCGGCGATAAGTCACCGCAAGCAAAGATTATGACGATTGAATAAAATGTCAATCGTTCAATCATTATATTTTTCTGATCTTCTTGCCGCTGCGGAACAAATTGCTGAGGACTGCCCGCTCGCTATTGTAGCGGTAGAAACAGGATGACCGGGCAAACCCGGCTCAGGAGGAGAGGAAAATGGATTTCAATATCCCGCAGGATATCGCCGATTATCTCGACGTGCTGGACCAGTTCATAGAGGACGAGATCAAGCCGCTGGAACAGCAGGACGACAATATCCGCTTCTTTGATCATCGCCGCGAATGGGCCCGCACCGATTTCGACAATGACGGCCTGCCACGCCCGGAATGGGAAGCGCTGCTGAAAGAGGCCAAGCGCCGCGCCGACGCCGCCGGCCATCTACGCTATGCCCTGCCGGAAGAGTTTGGCGGCCAGAATGGCTCCAATCTCGGCATGGCCATCATCCGCGAGCATTTCGCCAAGAAGGGGCTCGGCCTGCACAATGATCTGCAGAACGAGCATTCGATTGTCGGCAACTTTCCGCAAATCCTGATGCTGAGAGACTTTGCGCGCCCCGACCAGAAACACCTCGCCACTGCTGCGCTGGAGGGCAAGTTCCTGGCCTGTTTCGGTCTGACCGAGCCGGACCATGGCTCAGACGCGACGCATATGGAAACCCGCGCTGTGCGCCACAAGAAAGACGGCAAGGATGGCTGGCTGATCAATGGCGAGAAGATGTGGATTACCGGCATGCATGTCGCGACGCACATCATGTTGTTCTGCCGAACGTCGGGAGAGGATGGCGACGCCCGCGGCATCACTTGCCTGATCATCCCGGCCGACGATCCGGGTGTGATCATCGAAGAATATATGTGGACCTTCAACATGCCGACGGACCATCCGCGCCTGACCATCAAGGATGTCTGGGTGCCGGAAGATGCCGTCTTCGGCCCGCCGGAAGGGGGCCTCGCCCTGGCGCAGCACTTTGTCCACGAAAACCGTATCCGTCAGGCTGCCAGCTCTGTCGGCGCAGCCATGTATTGCATCAATGAGAGCGTGAAATATGCCCGCGAGCGCAAGCCCTTCGGCAAGGCGCTGGCCACCAATCAGGCGATCCAGTTCCCGCTGGTTGAGCTGGCGACCGAGGCCGAAATGCTTCGCCTGCTGATCTTCAAGACGGCCTGGGAAATGGACCAGATGTCAAAGCCGGATGTGGCCATTCATCTCTCCGACAAGGTCTCGATGTGCAACTACCGGGCAAACCGGCTGTGCTGCAACGCGGCCGACCGGGCGATGCAGGTGCATGGCGGCATGGGCTATTCCCGGCACAAACCGTTTGAGCATATTTACCGCCACCACCGCCGCTATCGCATCACGGAAGGCTCTGAAGAGATCCAGATGCGCAAGGTTGCCGGGCATCTCTTCGGCTTCATGGGCCCCGGCAAACACGGCCAGCCCAAAGGCGAAAAAGACTCCAAAGGCAAAAGCACCGAACCCACCGATTTCGCGGTGCGGTGAATCCCTCAGTGCTTGAAGCACTCCTTGCGATGCCATTCCAAAAAGGCTGGGTGAGGGCGTTGTTTGGGATCAGCAGGAACGCTTGCTTTCCGGGTTGGAGACATCATGCTCCATACCCGGTCCGCATCGTTCACCTGCCGCGAAACCTGAATGTCGTAATCATCCGAAAGCGTGATCAGCCCACGATCAAACATCCAATGAATGGTGCCTGATAAGGCAATACCATTCTGGATGTGATCCGGCCCGTCATGCTCAACCGGTTTAATATGTGCGGCCTGAACCTCGGCTCTGCCCTTGCCGTTGATAAACTGCATTCCGGTAAAAGCGCATCTTTTATCGTATGCGTGAATGACCGCGTTGCGGAATATCTTTTTCCTGACGGGGCGCGTGATGATTTGCTGAAATCGTTCGCGTTCTTCCCCAAAGGCAAACGGTGCTGGACCTTCCCGAAAGCCATCATGAGGGAGATCCTCATCGTCTTCGTCGAACCTTGGAAGCTCCTCATTAAGAGGATTGCCCTTGTAGCAAATTCTATAGAAGTCTTCGTCCGATATCTCCCGCACAGCAGACTGGGCGTAGCCTGTCGGCTTGTTTGTTCCAGTGGCTAGTCGGGACTCCATAAACTCGGTGCCGTTTCGATAAGGAACGAACTTCTCAAAGCCGAGATAGCTGCCATGCTCCATGTACGCGAAGAATAAGCCTTCCTGATCCGGATCGGGCAGCACACTGGCAACCTTCGCTATAGCGCTGTAGCCAGATGTTCCTTTGCCTCCGCTGAGCTCATTATAGACGATCCAGTCTCCGACCGTTTTCTCTACGGTGCGCAGATACCGAGCGGGAAAATGATATCTCTCATGGGGGAGGTCATCATAAATGGAGCCCGGTCTGTGTAGAAATACGCCCTTGGCCATTTGAGCCTTCCCTAATGAATCAACAGGGCGACAGTTTGGCCAGGTAATTCCAAAGATCAATCTCTACGAATTTTCCCCTCGTGCGCGAATGGTTAATCGGGCGGTAACTATCGTTAGGCATTTCTCATCTGATCCAGATTGAATCAGGCGGGAAGGGAGACGGGATATGTCTCTGCTCGAACGGGTTATTCGCGGCCACCGGTGCCGCTCGACGCATCATTATATTGCGATGGATGCCCTGTCGCTGATCGCAACCGATGATGCGGAGATGTGGAAGGATTTGTTCCTGGTCCACCATGAACACCTATTGGCCGGGGCGAAAGCGCCGGACTCGACCTTCAAGGATTTCAAGAACCACGTCCTGCATGTCTCCGAGGGCGAATGGGGCGGCGCGCCGGGCAAGGCGATGGAATGGTACGCCAATTCGGTTGAGCATCTGCGCAAGAAGCAATGGAGCAAGGCCGCCTATGCGCTCGGCGTGCTCAGCCATTATTACGCCGATCCGATCCAGCCCTTTCATACGGGGCAGACGGAGGAAGAGGGCGCCATCCACCGCGCCGTGGAATGGAGTATTGCGAAATCGCGTGACAAGATTGACGGCCGCATCGCCACGATCGGCTATCCGGATGTTCCGGTGCCGGACGGCATCGGCTTTGTGGCGGACATGGTGCGCAATGGCGCCCGCCTGTCACATGAGCACTACCAGACCTTCATTGATCATTATGATCTCGACGCCGGCGTGAAAGACCCGCCCAGCGGCCTCGATGAAACCATGTTCGATGCCATCGTGGATCTGGTCGCCTATGCCACGGCCGGGTTCGGCGCGATCCTGACTCGCGCCATTCGCGAGGCGGCCGTCAGCGCGCCGAAGACCCATCTCACCCTGCAAGGCTATATTGAGACGCTGGACATTCCGATCCGCTGGGTGACGGCGAAGCTGTCCGATGCCGCCGACAGGCACACGGTCACGCGCATGTACAAGGAATTCCAGAAGGCAGGAAAAGTCATCCGTACCCTGCCGGAGGATGACAAGGTGATCCGCAAGTTGCACGCCAGCCAGGTACTGCGCACACCGCTGAAAGAGCTGAACAAACGGGAGCTTGGCCCGATAGGCTCGAAGAACAAGGCTGTCGAGGAACGCCTGCTGACCCAGCTGATCGAGGATGAGGCGAAGCTGAACGCCGCCGAAGAGACCGCAGAAGATATAGGTGCCGCAGAGTCTGAGGCCGAAGAAATCCTTCTGGATCAACCGGTCACGGAAGAAACTGCAGAAGAAATCGAGGCCGAGGCTGAAGATCCGGAAGAGGTGCCCGCGCCGAAGAAACAGGCCCCGCCCAAGGCTGAAGAGGTTCTGTTTGAACCGGAGGAGGCGAGCGCCGAAACGCAGGCACCCACCTCTGAGGAAGACTATGATGACGAGAGCGGAGACATCGCCCGTCGCAGCCGCATCACGCGCGACTCCCCCGTCGTGGAAGCGCCCAGCATTGGCAAGAAAACCGCCAAACGCCTTGGCCGCGCCGGTATCACTACGGTCGGCGATCTGCTGGATTGCGATCTGGAAGAAACCGTTTTCCTGCTGGATGTCGCCTATATCGATGTCGACAGGTTGAATGACTGGAAAGACCAGACCATCCTGATGATGGAAGTGCCGGGCCTGCGCGTGCATGATGCACAAATCCTGGTCGGCGCAGGTATCCGCAACCGCGCGGAATTGGCGGACGCCCCGGCGCGCACGCTGTTCATGCTGGCCAGCGAATTCCTTCAGACCCCGGAAGGGGACCGCGTGATCCGCGATGACGACTATCTTGCCGAAGAAGAAGTCAATGGCTGGATCGAGATGGCCAAAACGGCCGCCTAGCCCTGCCAGGCGGCCGGTTCAGGCCTTCGCCTAAAGGCGTTCGAACGCCGCCGTGAAGTGGCGCATCATGGGCGGCTCCTTCACGATTTTCAGGCCGCGGATGTCATCCTTGCGGTTCGCCAGTTCCTCAAACACTTCAACGATATAGTCCGCATGTGACTGGGTGTAGACGCGGCGCGGCATGGCCAGGCGCACCAAATCCATACGGGCCGGCTCCTCGCTGCCATCCGGCTTGCGCCCGAACATTACCGTGCCGATCTCGCAGCCGCGAATGCCGCCTTCTTCATAGAGCGCGCAGGCCAGCGCATGGCCGGGGTATTCCAGTGGCGGAATGTGTGACAGCCATTCGCGCGCATCGACGAACACGGCATGGCCGCCGGCCGGTTTCATGACCGGTACGCCCATCTCGTCCAGTCGCTCGGCAATATAGGCATTGGTCCGCACCCGGTAGCGCAGATAGTCTTCGTCCACGATCTCGGTCAGGCCCTGCGCGATGGCGTCGAGGTCCCGCCCGGCAAGGCCGCCATAGGTGGGGAAGCCCTCGGTCTGGATCAGGCGTGTGCGGGCCTGTTCGGCCAGGCTGTCATCATTCAGCGCCAGCCAGCCGCCAATATTGGCGAAAGCATCTTTCTTGGCGCTCATCGTCATGCCGTCGGCCACGCGGAATGTGTCGCGGACAATCTCCTTGATCGAGCGGTCTTGCTGGCCGTCCTCACGCAGCTTGATGAACCAGGCATTCTCCGCAAAGCGGCAGCCATCAATGAAGAAGGGCTTGCCATGGGCATGGGCAATCTCTGCCGCGCCGCGAATATTTTCCAGGCTGACCGGCTGGCCGCCGCCGGCATTGTTTGTGATCGTCATCATCACACAGGGCACATCCTCGCCGCGCTCCGCCATCAGGCGTTCCAGCTCGGCGAGATCCATATTGCCTTTGAAGGGGTGGTCCAGCGACGGGATCTTGCCCTCGGCGATGGGCAGGTCCAGCGCCTCGGCGCCCGCGGCCTCAATGTTCCCGCGCGTTGTGTCGAAATGCGTGTTGGAGGGGATGACCAGGCCGGGTTTTGCGATCAGCGAGAACAGCAAATGTTCTGCGGCGCGGCCTTGGTGGGCGGGAATGATATGCTTGAAATCCATCAGATCGCGCACAGCCGCTTCAAAGCGGTAAAAGCTCGGCGCGCCGGCATAGCTTTCGTCGCCGGTCATCACTGCGCCCCATTGCGCCGCGCTCATGGCCGAGGTGCCGCTATCGGTCAGCAGGTCAATCAGCACATCATCCGAGTGCAGCTTGAAGAGATTGTAGCCCGCTTGTTTCAGCAGGCGTTCGCGCTCCTCGCGCGTTGTCATGCGGATCGGCTCGACCGATTTGATGCGGAAAGGTTCGATAATGGTTTTCATGTCTGGCACTCCTGGCTCTGCAAGGTCCTGGAGATTGCCGTCAACGGGCGCACACACAGGACTTATCCTGCGCCGCGGTTGCCTCATCATGGGGATAAGACCGCGCTCAGCGCCTGTTGTGAGGCCTGTGCCATATCATGCGAATATTATTCCGCGCAAGATCGGGAATTGCTGAGGTGTCAGTCGTCGAACGGACCGGCCAGCGCCTTGTCCATCGCCAGCAGGGACGCGCCAAAGATCAGCATGTTCACACCCGCCAGTGTGCCCACGGCCCAGGTTGCACTGCTCGGCAGTCCGATCAGGATGAACAGGCCAGCCAACAGGCCCAGCAGGCCGGAAATCACCAGCATGCCCTTGCCGCGGCCTTGCAGGCGGTTGCTGCTCAGCGCCAGGGCGAGCTGCACAATGCCCTGCGCCAGGAAGGATACGCCCAGAACAATGGTGAAAGACAACAGGCTGATCATCGGGAAAACCAGCAAGGCGATACCGCCTGCAAAATACAGCAGCGCCAGCAGCAAATGGTACATCTTGCCATCCAGGCTGGGCCGCCAGGCCCACCAGAAATGCACCGCGCCGCCAATGATGATCAGATAGGCGAGAATGAAATTGTAGGACAGCCCCGCAATGAACGGAAACAGGATCGCCAGGGCGCCCAGAATGAGGAAGATGATGCCAGCTGTTTTCATGGGTCAGCCCTCTATTGCCTTAAAACAGATATAGGCGGCTGACCGCCGCTTACCAGACCATCACCCCCTCGGATTGAGGCCTGCAGCCACATAAATGGCGTCAATCGCGGACATGTTACCAACCGCATCGGCGCCGCCGGTCAGCGGGGCCGCCCGTCCGCGCATCACATTCAGCACATGTGCCAACTGGTGATCATAGGTGGTTGTGGAGGGTACGCTTTCGATGCGGGTCTTGCCCATATGATGGATGGTGATCTCATGGCCCAGCTGCGGATGGACCGGATTGGTCATCTCAATGGAGCCATCGGCGCATTCCGCCCGCAGGAAAGTCTGACGCGTCACGCCGGGGGCCATGCTGGTCTGGATCTTCGCTTTCACGCCGCCTGGAAAGCCCAGCTGAGCCTTCATGCTGAGGTCCACGCCATCACGTTCGCACACGGCCTCTGCGGATAGAACACGCGGCTCGGCCCCGGCCAGGGTGCGAACCATGTGCAGCGGGTAACAGCCCAGATCCATCAGGGCCCCGCCGCCCAGCTCCAGCGTGTGGCGCAGCTCTCCCTCGCGATACGGGATCTCGACATCAAAGATGCCTTCCAGCGTATGCAGCGCGCCCAGCTCTTCGCGGCGGATAATGTCCAGTACCATCTGGAAGGCGGGGTGGAAGCGATAGTGGAAGGCCTCGATCAGGGTCTGGCCGGTGCGGTGGGCCGCCGTCACCATATTGACGGCTTCCGGCGTGTTCATCGCAAACGGCTTTTCGCAGAGAACGGCCTTGCCGGCCTCCAGCGCGGCAATGGTCAGGTCGGCATGCCGGTGCGGGGGCAGGGCGTTATAGACCAGGTCCACATCCTCGCGCTCGACCAGTGCCAGATAATCCGTCTCGACCGCCGGTATTCCGTATTGCTCGGCATAGGCCTTCGCCTTGTCCCCATCGCGGGAGGCCACGGCGGTAATGGTGCAGTCCTGCCGGCGAGAGGCTGGCGCAATTACCGCTTTAGGCCCGATCTTCGCGGCTCCGAGTATCCCGATGCGGATCATCAAATTCTTCCCTTTTGCGTCTCTCTGGTAAGCGGCCTGTGGATAAGAAGTAAACAGATCCGGCCTTTTTGTTTACCCGGCCCTAACGGCTCTTAACACTAATGGCCGTAAACGGTCCTTGCACGCCCCTGTATGGTAACGAAGCGGTAAGCACAACAGGGGTTAATAAAGCATCTGAAGCCGTTAATCCTGGGAGTGCAATCGCACATGCTGACCGAAATTACTGCGCACCTTGCCAAATATAACGGCCTGTCTGAAGAAACCGCAAAGCGTGCCCTGGGCATCGTTCTGAATGCGGCGGAGCGTCAGGAGTCTCCTTTCGCACTGGCCATGTTCAAGACCATTCCCGGCGCGCGTGCCCTGTCTGCCCGTATCGGCAGCGACATCGGCGCGCCGACCGGCACGATTGCCCGCATGATCGAGCAGACCCCCGGTGGCAAGCGCCTCGTGGCCCAATCCATGATTACCGAACTGCATACTCTGGGGCTCGATCACAAGGCCATCGGCCAGCTGCTGCCCGCGATCTCTTCTTATATGGAAGAGCATCACGGCCTGACAGGCTTCGGCCATCTGGGAGATCTGATCGGATCCGACCTCGACGCAGAGGCCGCCGCCGCGCAAGCAGCCTGATCCAGGCCCTCAAGACTGTATGATCGAGCCGCCTCTCGGGGCGGCTTTTTCATGTCTGAAGAAACAATCTGAACCAATGGGCCCATCTCCGCGTAACAAGTGTGACCTGCAGATTTCATTCCTAACCGCTGAAATGTGCGGGTCGTCAAATGGGGGCCGGGCCTGCATGTCGGGTCCGGCCCTTTTCATTTCGCCCCAGCCTGTCTATGTCGGATGTCGATTATAAAAAGGGCTGGCAGACATGCAGGATCGGGATTCACTGAAGGCGGATGAGCGGCTGGCGCTGGACCTGATGGCGGCCATTCGCGCGGATGCCGAGGCGACTTGCGCGCCCCATGCCGTCGAAATGGTTTCCGTCACGATTGATGTCTCCGCTGCCGCCGATGCCGATACCCCAACGGAGCTGGAGGCCCGGATAGACCGGCGCACCCGCACCATTCTGTTTACCGGTGGCCTGGCCCTGCAAAATGGCGCGCCGGTCATGAAGGCGACGGCGGTCTATCGCATCCTTCCCGAATGATGCCGGCTTGTCCGGCCTGCGATCTGCGCTAGCTGACGGTGAGACAAGACACTGACGCTGATAAAGAGGATACCACTATGCCAACTGTTCTGATCACCGGGGCCAATCGTGGCGTAGGTCTCGCCCTCGCGCGACAGTTTCTCTCAAACGGGTTCGACGTAATCGGCACGGCGCGCGAACCGGACAAGGCGGACGAACTGAAGGCCGCGGGCGCGAAAATCATGCAGCTGGATGTTGCGGACCCCGACTCCATTGCCGCGCTGAAAGCCGGGCTGGGCGACACGCCGCTCGACTATCTGATCAACAATGCCGGCATTGCCAGCAGCACGGGGCTCGGCGACCTTGACTATGGCGAGTTTGAGCATGTGCTGCGCGTCAATACGCTGGCGCCGTTGCGCATCATCGAGGCGCTGACAGACAATGTTGCAGCGGGGGACAAGAAGGTCATTGCGAATTTGACGAGCAAGATGGGCTCCATCGACGTGACGGATGCACCCTCGGCCTTGATCTATCGCACCTCAAAGGCCGCGCTGAACATGGCGCTTCGGACTGCAGCGCGCAGCTTGGCCGGGCAGGGTATCAGTGTGCTGACATTGCATCCCGGCTGGGTGAAGACGGATATGGGTGGGCCGAATGCGCTGGTCTCTCCGGAAGACAGCGCCGCCGGCCTCTACAAGGTGATCACCGGCACCGCCCCGGCAACTGAGCTGCGCTTCTTTGACTATGAAGGCAATGTCCTGCCCTGGTAGGGCCGGGATCAGCTCTCCGGCGCGCCATGCTGTGACGCGCTGGCGGCCATGTCTCTCATATCGTCCGGGCTCAGCCCTTTGACATCTGTGTCTGCACGCAGGCGGGGCAGGGCTTCCGGGTGTTCGGCCTGCAGCCACTCGATCATCTTTTCACGGATGTAACAGCGCAGATCCCAGGCCTTGGGCGACGTACTGGCAGAGGCAAGGGCGCGGATGGTGATGTATGTGCCCTGCGATTCCGTGACCTGCAGGTTCACGACGTTTTTGTCCCAGAGATCAGACTCCTTGCAGATCTCCTCAAGCTTTTCGCGCATTTTTTGTACGGGTGCTTGATAGTCCACGGTCCAGAAGATGCTGCCGAGAATGGAGGCGCTCTTGCGCGTCCAGTTCTGGAAAGGCTTTTCGATGAAATAGGACAGCGGCACGACAAGGCGGCGCCAGTCCCAGATGCGGATGACGACATAGAACAGGCCGATCTCCTCAATCCAGCCCCATTCGCCTTCCACCACGACAGCATCATCAATCCGGATCGGCTGCGTGAAGGCAATCTGCAGCCCGGCGATGACATTGGACAGCATCGGCCGCGCGGCCAGGCCAATCGCGATGCCGGCAATCCCGGCCGAGGCGAACAGGCTGACCCCGATCTGCTTCACGCCAGGGATGACGGTCAGGGCCGCGGCCAGCGTGACGACGCCCGCCGTAACGATCCAGATCCGCCGCACGACGTCCAGCCGCGTGGCGGCCTTGCGCGCTTCCAGATTGTCCTCTGCGTCCAGGTGCAGATTGGCCAGCCGGCGCTTGACCAGCGCATCCACAATTGTGGCGATCAGCCAGCCAATGGCGATGATGAACAGCACATTGGCGGCAATCCGGGCGAGGCCGACAAGGTCAAAATCGCCGAGATAGTCTTTCGGCACATAGGGCGTGCCGACCAGCAGGGCGACGCCTGCCAGCGCGAACAGGACCGGCGGTCTAAACCGCTTCAGCCAGCGCGGGCGGCGGCCAAGTTTGTCCACATTTCTGGAGATGCTGAACCCCTTTCTCTGCGGTGTTGTCCTTGTCAAAAGGCTAGGCCGCTCATTCTCTCTTTCAAGCCGGGGCAGGGCTGTTGCAGGGCCGGAGCGGGGCTTTGCCTATCCTCTGGGCGCAAGGGGCCTTTGCCGTTCGCCCTTCCGGCAGGCAAAAACAGCATATTCGGGATGTCAGAGGCGGCAGGCTACTTTGCAAAACGGTAAGGTTCTGGCAGCAAGGATGGTAAAGAGAAAAGATATGCTATGGCCTGCCCCGAACAGGGGATGGCCTTCCTCATTTTTCAGGAGAGTTTGCAATATGCTGAAATCCCTCATGAGCACCGGTCTTGCCGCTGCATTGGCGCTGTCCCTGGCAGCCTGCGGCGGTGGTGGCAAAGCCTCTGACGATGTGCCGACCCTGCGGCGCGGCATCTCGGCCAAGGTCGATACGCTGGACCCCAACAAATCCTCCGCTCAGTGGGAGAACATCATCATTGGTGACATGTTCATCGGCCTGACCACAGATGGTCCGGATGGTCGCCCGCAAATGGGCATGGCTGAGAGCTATGAGGTCAGCGACGATGGCCTCGTCTGGACGTTCAAGCTGGGCGATTATCAATGGTCTGACGGCCACCCGGTGACGGCGCAGGACTTTGTCTATGGCTTCCGACGCATCCAGAAGCCGGAAACGGCCTCCCAGTACGCGTCTCTGCTCTGGCTGGTCAAAAATGCTGAAAAGGTCAGCACGCAGGAACTTCCGCCGGAAGAGCTGGGCGTGAAGGCGCTGGACGACAAGACGCTTGAAATCACACTGGAATATCCAGCCCCCTACCTGCTGGGCCTGCTCAGCCACTATACGACCTTCCCGATCCCAAGCTGGGCGGTGGAGCAATATGGCGATGCCTGGATCCAGCCCGAAAACATCGTCGTGAACGGGCCGTACAAGCTGGTTTACTGGCGCACGGGCGACCAATTGGTCGCCGACAAGAACCCGACCGGCTTTGGCGCGGCAGAGGCCTGTTTCGACCGGGTCGTCTATCTTGAACTGGAAGATCTTGTTGCCGTGGAAAACAAGATCGCGGCCGGCGAAATGGACATCAACAATGGCTTTGACGGTACGCGCTATACAGAGCTGGACGAAAAACTTCCGGGCTGGCTGCGCACAACACCGGCGCTGATCTCCACCTACTGGACATTCAACACGAAAGTTGCGCCCCTTGATGATGTGCGCGTGCGCAAGGCGCTCTCCATGGCGATGGACCGAGAATTCATGGTCAAGAATGTGCTGACCACCGGCTATCTGCCAGCTTATTCCTTCGTGCCGCCGGGCATCAACAATTATGATGTCGAGCGTCCGGAAGTCGAATGGAAGGACATGCCCCGCGAGCAGCGCCTGGAAGAGGCACGCCGCCTGCTGGAAGAGGCGGGCTTTGGCCCGGACAATCCGCTGGAGTTCGAATTCATTCACCGCTCCACCGACGACAATCCGAAAGTGGCACCGGTCGCGCAGGCCAACTGGAGCGACATTGCCCCCTGGGTGAAGCCGGTCATCGTGAAGCAGGATACCAAAGTCCTCTATGCCCGCCTGCGTCAGAAGGATTTCACCTTTGCCGACGGAGCCTGGATTGCCGATTACGACGATCCCATCAACTTCCTCTACCTGCTCGACAGTGAAACCGGACAGCAGAATTACGGCGATTATTCGAATTTGGAATATGACGCCCTGCTGGACAAGTCGAACCAGGAGCTGGACCTGAAGGCTCGAGCCAAGATTTTCGCAGAGGCCGAGGAGCTGATGCTGAACGAGTATCCGATTACGCCGATGTGGTTCCAGGTCACCAAGAATCTGGTCGATCCGACGCTGACCGGCTGGGAAGAGAACGCGAAGGACAATCACCGTTCGCGCTTCCTGTGCCGCGATGGCATGAAGTCTGCCGACTAGGTCTTCCTGGGAGTAGGGGGAGGCAAGCCCATGGAACATGAGATGGAGGTCGCAGGTCTCGGTTCTGCCGGGGGCCTGTCGCATGGAGAGCATCATCCGGTGCGCTCCGGCCAGCCCTGCGCCAATTGCGAGACCATTGTCGAAGACCGCTACTGCACCACATGCGGTCAGCTTGCCTCGAACTTCCATCGCCCGGTCTGGGACCTGGTGATGAGCAGCCTGGCGGATACATTCGCGCTGGACGGGCGGCTCAGCCGCTCCCTGCCGCTGTTGCTGTTCCGGCCGGGGCGGATGACGCGTAACTATCTGGACGGAAAGCGCGCTCGCTATGTGCCACCTTTCCGCCTGTTCCTGCTCAGCTCCGTTCTCTTTTTCCTCACCCTGTTCACGCTGGGAGACCAGCTCGGCTGGTACAGCAACTGGCATCTCGGTGATGAGATCGGCAAAGAGATTCCGGGCACGGTGACTTACGATCAAGATGCGCAGGGAGACGCGGCAGACGTTCCTGTCGTCGATGAGGCCTATGTTCAGGAATTACGGGATGAACTTGCCAATCCCGACATTTCCGATGAGCGGCGGGAAGAGCTCTCCGAGCAGCTTGCCGCTGCGCAGGGCGGTATCAACATGGACAATATCCTGATGCCGGACGGGCGGGTGGATCGCGAAGCCCTGCGCAAGGCGGTGGACGAGCGGATAGGGCCCGATACGGCACCCGAAGCGCGCGAGCAGATGTGGCGCACGGCAGACCATGCCGCCACCGTCTTCGAGAATCAGGACAAGTTCGGCGCGCGGATACGCGAATGGGCGCCGCGGTTCAGCCTGCTGTTCATGCCCATTCTGGCCCTGCTGCTGGCGCTGCTCTATGTCTGGCACCGCAAGCAATACATTTATGATCATGTGATCACGGCCCTGCACATCCAGACCTTCATCTATTTCATGCTGACCGGCCTGTTGCTGGTGGGCGCGTTGCTGCCGCACGAGATCATCTGGCTGGTCGTGTTCGGCCTGACGGTGCCAGTCATCTATATCTACAAGCAGCTGCGAGTGACCTATGGCACGGGGCGTTTCATGTCGCTGATGCGCACCCTGATCCTGCTGTTCATCAGCACCATCATCCTTTCCACCCTGAGTATATGCCTCGTCGTCCTCAGCTTCTACCTGGTCTGAGATCTGGAAGCCTGCACTAAGCGGGTTAAAAGGGGGCAGGAGCGCCGGCTTGCTCGGCCGCGCCTATGTTCAGGCGGCAATCTGAGAACTCTTTGGGCCCGGCCACACTGCCAGCCTCTTTTGTGCTCGATATGGCGGCCCTTTCATTTCCGGTGCCGGTCCTGCCAGTGTCTCGCTTATGGGGGGCTTCAATTTCTTAGCCGAGCGCAGCTGCGAAGCAGAAAAGGGCGAACGCCGTATCTTTCTTGAGGGTTTAGGTTGGCCAAAAGAAAACGGGCCCTGCCGTGTAGCAGGGCCCGTTCTGGTTACAGGTTGATCTGATCGCTCAGATCATGAGCTTACCAGGTCTTGCGCAGACCGACGGTGTAGCGGCGACCGATCGGGTCAAACACGCCACCAGCGGTGGAGAGACCGGTATCGCTGTCCGCCAGGCCGGATGGCAGGTAGACGAACTCGTCGAACAGGTTGTCGATGCTGCCGTACAATTCAACACCCCAGTCTTCGATGCTGTAAGAAGCATTGATGGAGTGCTCCAGGTACCATTCCGGCTCCAGGTGGTAGCAGCGGCTGCCCGGGTACAGGGAAGCATAGTACTCAGCCAGGTCCGTGGCACAGTCAGCATACGTACCGTAGTCCACTTCGGACGTGGCGTATGTCTGCCAACCCAGAGACAGCGGACCTTTGTCCCAACCCAGGTTCACGTTGAACTTGTGGTATGGGTAGCCAACGGAGCCCATGAAGCTGGACGGATCGGAATCTGCCGAGCTCTGATACTCGTACTCGTTCGTGTAGCCGTACAGGATACGGGCGCTGAACGAACCGTAGTCAGCTGTTGTGTTACCAAACGTCGGCACGTCGCCGCGATAGGAAACCTGAACGTCGATACCGTCTGTTTTGAACGTCGCTGCGTTGATCGGAACAGCAAAGCCGTAAAGGATTTTGCTGGTGTTCGGATCGCGGACGATGTTCGCACAGGTCGGGTCGCCTGCCAGGTTACCACCTTCCATACACAGACGAGCAGCGCGCGTCGTGCTGAGGCTGGTGATCGCATCGTCGATTTCGAAGTTCACATAGTCAATAGACGCTGTGAGGCCTTCCAGCCAGTGCGGCGTGTAGACGAAGCCAACCGTGTAGGAGTCAGACGTTTCAGACTCCAGGTTCTCGGAACCGGAGTAGAATACATACTGAGCCTGGGTTTCGAGCTGGTCATACACGAACGGCTCGTCAGCAGCAAAGGCTGCCTGAACACCCGGCAGGGAAGCACACGCTGCAGCATAGTCGCCAGCCGTGGAGGCTTCGATACCAGCACACGGGTCAACGGTGGATTCGAAGCTCTGGGAGTTACCAGAGTACAGGTCGCTGATGTCCGGTGCACGAGTTGCGCGAGCGCCAACAGCGCGGAAGCGCAGTTGTTCGTCGAACATGGAAGACGTCAGGCCGTACTTCCAGGACTCGTTGGTGCCAACAGAGGAGTAGTTCGCAATGCGGTACGCACCTTCAAAGTCGACGGTGTCGATGAAGCCTGCATCCTTGATCAGCGGAACCAGAACCTCGCCGAACAGTTCGTACACATCGTAAGAACCGATGGTCGGGTCGATACGGTTACCAGCGTTCAGACCTGCAGAGGTCAGAGCGTCAACCTGGTCGACCGTGCTCAGCTCACGATACTCTGTACCGAAAGCCAGGCCAATCGGGCCGGCAGGCAGTTCGAAAGCATTACCTGTGATGGATGCCTGAATAACCGTCTGCTCTGTTTCAGCAGAACGAAGGCCCGGAGCAGCAATGTAGGCGGCTGCTTCTGGGGAGATCGTACCTTTACCGAACAGGTTGACCGGCACACAGCCAAAGGCACGAGCCGTCGGGTCGGAACAGACAATATTGCCGTCACCGTCAACTTCAGCATCCAGCGCATAGCGCAGGTTGGAGACGTTGATCTGACCTGTACCAATACGGACGGAAGAAGACCGGCCGTGGTTGATGTAGGTATTGTACGTCCAGCCCGTGTCACCGAGGTCGCCGTCCAGACCAATGGTCAGGTCAAGCGTTTCACGGTCATAACGGCCTGTACGTGCAGCGACGTCAGACATACGGCGAACGAAAGGCAGGCTTTCATAACCGTTGGCGATAGCCGCATCACGGATTTCGTCCGGAATGTACGGGTTCGTCAGCGGCATGCCGCCATTCGCTGCACCTGCAGCGATAAGGCCCGTCGGGTCGTACACGTCCTCAGAGGAGAGCGGGTAGGGCTCGATGTCCGTGTCGGAAGACACGTGAGCGTAAAGCAGCGTGGTCGAAAGGTTCACATACGGGTTGATTTCGTAGTCAGCCTTCAGAGCAGCAGAATAACGCTCCTGCGGGATGAGAATACGGCGGTTCGGGTTACGGTTGTAACCGTAAGCGCCCGGAACGTCGTCAAAGGTCACAACTTCGCCAAGCTCGTTGTCATAAACGAGGTTGGAGTAGGTGCCGCCAGCGCCAACGTCGAAACGGCCGTACTCGGAATAGGTGGAGTAAGCCGGGTTCAGGATGAAGCCGTAAGGCGCACCATAGTAGAACTCATCATCCGGGTGGTCGGTGTCGCGAGCAAAGATACCGTCACGAACGTCATAGGTCAGGTTCGCAATGAAGTTACCTTTGTCAGCAATCGGGCCACCGGTTGTCAGAGACACGCGGGCTTGCTCACCACCTTTGTCGAAAGTCGAACCCCCGCGGACGTTGAGTTCAACGCCTTCGAAGTCGTCTTTCAGGATGATGTTGACAACACCCGCAACAGCTTCCGAACCGTAAACGGAGGAAGCGCCGCCCGTGACAACTTCAATATTCTGAATGAAGTCCGGCGGGATCATCGAGAAGTCGACGATCGATGTGCCTGGCGCACCCGGAACGACACGGCGGCCGTCCATCAGGACGAGCGTACGGCTGTCACCGAGGTTACGAAGGTCGATGGATTCCAGACCACCTGAGAACACCGAGAAGTTCGTCGTTGACGCCGTCAGGCCGGGAACACCGGCAGCCGGCAGGTCGCGGATCATTTCAGCGATATTGTAAGCGCCGGAAGCCTGAATATCTTCCAGGCCAAGGCTGGTTACCGGGATAGAAGAAGTGAGGTTGCTGTCACGAACGATACGTGAACCCGTCACGTAGATCTTTTCCTGAACCGCTTCTTCTTCCATTTCATCCGCTGGAACCGTGATCGGATCAGCATCTTCCTGTGCCATTGCTGGCGCAGCATGCATTCCCCCGATGAGGCCCACAAACATGGATGTAAGGAGTAGTTTTGATTTGTACGTCTTCACCTGTTGCCTCCAGATAAAACTGACGCCCCCGCCAGTCTACAAATAGGCCAGCCACCCATTCCTCATTCTGGAACCGGTAACTGACAAGGTGAGGCCACGCTGCGTTTTGGATTACAAACTGTCAATCAAGGGTAATCTGTTATCTGGCCAAATAACTCACAATTGTGACGAATTGTGACATTCAAGCATCATGTTTTGTCATCTGAAGTCATTCCGGCAAGATTTTTACACCCTGTCCCACAATGGGGGGTCAGTTCAGCCGGAGTGCCACCTTGCATAGATGGCGGTGGGGAGGAGGCGGTTTGTGCCTTGCTGGGGCAGGGCCATTTCGCCGGTTTCCATCGTGCCGCCGAGCGGCGAGAGCCGGTCTGCCAGGGCCTGGGACAGGGCAAGGTAAGACAGGCGCACCGCATAGGCCGTCAGGATGACGAAGAGAGGCCGGTCGCTGAGCAGCGTTTTCACCGTGTCCAGCAATTCGGGCAAATTCTCCTCAAAGCGCCAGGTTTCATTCTTGGGGCCGCGGCCGAATTTCGGCGGGTCCAGAATTATGGCATCATAAGTATTGCCGCGGCGAATCTCGCGGGCGGTAAACTTCATCGCGTCATCGGCGATCCAGCGGATCGTGCGATCATTCAGGCCGCTCATCGCCTGATTGTCCTTGCCATAGCCGTTGGATTTCGGGCTGGCGTCGAGATGGACCACCTCCGCCCCCGCCGCCGCGCAGGCGAGCGACATCATGCCGGTATAGCCGAACAGGTTCAGCGCCTTGATCGGACGGCCAGCGGCGCGGATCTTCTCCTGCGCAAACCGCCAGTGCACGGAATGCTCCTGAAACACGCCCATATGGCGGAAGGCCGTGCGGCGGGCTTCAAAGGTCAGGCCGTTCCATTGCATCGGCCAGCTGTCCAGCGCCTTGGGGGAGAGCACTTCCCAATTGCCGGCGCCGTCATCATCGCTGGATTTGGTGGAAAAGCGCGCATCGGCGCGCCAGCTGCCCGTTGGGCGGGCGGGTTCCCAGAAGGCCTGCGGGTCCGGCCGGATGACGGTCTGGCTGCCAAAGCGTTCCAGCTTTTGCAGATGGCCGCTATCGAGCAGGGCATAGTCTTCCCAGTCATCGGCGATGAGGAGGCGTGTGTCCGTCTTCATTTGAAATCCCGTTGGCGCCAGGCTTCATAGGTCATGATCGCGGTGGCCTGCGCGAGGTTGAGGCTGTCGGCGCCGCCGCGCATCGGAATGAGGCAGAGCTGGTCGCAGGCCGCTTCCGCCTCTGGCGTCAGGCCGGATTGCTCATTGCCCATGATGATGACAGAGCCTTGCTTGAAATCGGTATGGTCGTGGCGCGCGGTACCATTGACGCTGGCCGCGCTCATGGAGAGGCCAAGGCCCTGCCGCCAGGCATTGAAGGCCTCGAACGAGGCCGCCGCGAAGGGCATGTCGAAGATCGACCCCATGGACGCGCGCACGGATTCAAAGCTGTAGGGGTCACAGCAGGTTTCGACCAGAATGACACCGGAAATGCCGGCGCAGTCGGCGGTGCGCAGAATGGTGCCCAGATTGCCGGGGTCGCGCACTTCATACAAAGCGACGAACAGGCCTGCCTTGTCCTGGGGCAGGTCTGCCAATGTCAGGTGCTTTTGCGCGAAGGCGGCGATCACGCTCTGGGCGTTATCCTTGTGCGTCACGCGGCTCATCAGCTTGTCGGCGGCGAGCACGACGCGGGCGCCGCTGGCCTGTGCTTTCTGTATAAGATCCGACAGATGCGGGCGGTCTGCCATAGACGCGGCGACGACCAGGCTGTCCAGTTTCCAGCCATTGGCCAGGCCTTGCCCGATCAGGCGTGCGCCCTCGGCCAGAAAGAGGCCGGTCTCATTTCGGCCCTTTTTTCTTTCCAGAGTTTTCAAAGACTTGATGAGCGGATTGGATGCGCTGCTTATGGTCTCGATTGGGCGTGTCATGCTGTGTATGTGTGACATTAGGTGACTGTGCGGGGGACTCTTGCAGCAAAATGCTGAATAGGGCATCCCTCAATCACAGGGGATTAGACATGGAGGAGGTCGCGGGGCCTCTATGAGACTGCTCGACTACCTTTTCGGACTGGTGGCGCTTATCGGGCTCGGAGTGACGAGCTGGTGGGCCGTGTACCAGTCTCCAAACACGCCTGTAAACCTTCAAGCGCGCTTGCAGCAGAATGCCAGCGCGGCGCTGGAGGCGGGCGGCTTTGACTGGGCCAGCGTGGAGATGCGCGGACAGCGTGCGGTGCTGCATGGACAGGCCCCGTCCGCCGATGCCGTTCAGGCGGCGGCGGAAACCGTGCTGACCTCCAATGGCGCAGGCGGCGTGATCATGGGTGGGGTGACGATCATCGAAAGCGCGGTCGACCCGGCCCCGCCTGTGTCTCCTTATATATGGCGTGCGATCAAGACGCCGGAGGGCGGCTATGTCCTGACCGGCTATGTGCCCTCGCGCGGCACGCGGCAGAAGCTGGTCGAGCAGGCGACCGCTCAGGCCGCGGGCGCCCCGGTGGAAGACCGGATGCAGCTGGCCGCCGGCGCGCCCGGCGCGAACTGGCAGGGCATGGCCCGCATGGTGCTGGAGGATCTGGGGCAGGTGGAAACCGGCGAAGCGAGCCTGCGCGATACCCGTGTACGCCTCAGCGGCCTGTCCATGGAAGGCCCGATCCGCGCGCGCCTGACGGCCGAGATCGCCAATATCGTTGCGCCGTTTCATGGTGAGCCGCTGATCCGCGGTCCGGCGCTGTGGACCGCGCAGCATCAGCCGGGCGTGCTGATCCTGTCCGGCAAGGTGGCAAGTGAGGCAGAGCGCGAAGAGATCACCGGCATTGCGCGCCAATATTATGGCGGCGAGGTGCGCGACGAGATGCAGGTGGCCGGAGAGCCGCATGAGGGCTGGATGACCGGTGTGCGCGCAGGCCTGCCGCAATTCAGCCGCTTCACGCGTGGCGAGATGGCGTTTGACCCAGATGAGACGGGCTTCAGCTTCCAGGGCGAGGCCTCGCCGTCCACGCTGCAATTCCTGCAACAGGATCTTTCCGGCCTGGATGGCCCTTATCCTGTCACAGTCTTCACCGATAGCGTGGGGGTGACTGTAGACGAGATCAACGGCATTGATTTCAGCGCGGACCCAGTGGCAGCCTGCCAGCGGGCCTTTGATGCCGTGATGGAAACCAGCGATGTGTCCTTCGACCCCGGCACGGCCGCGATCACCCGCCAGAGCGGGCCGGCGCTGGACAAGCTGACCCGTGTGGCCGGCCTCTGCGCGCCGGACCTGATGATCGAAATCGGCGGACATGCGGATGCGACAGGAGACCGCGACAGCGTTGCCGGGCTGAACGTGGATCGGGCTGAAGCTGTGAAGGAATATATGGTTTCCACAGGATTTGACGCTGCAAGGCTGACTGTAATCGGGTATGGTCCCGACCAGCCGGTGCAGAGTAATGACACTGAGGAGGGTCTGGCGAAGAATCGCCCGATCAGTTTCAAGGTTCGAGAACGGAGCGAGTGATGGCGTGGCTTTTGGCACATATCTGGGCAGCGCTGGCAGGCGCCGCCGTGTTCGGTCTGCTTCTGGGCTGGTCCATTCGCGGCATGCTGCTGGTGGGCAAAATGCGCCGCGCGACCGTCGAGCGCGATATCACGATGACCGAGCTGGAGCAGGCCAAGGACGAGATTGAACGCCTCTATGCCGCCCAGCGGGGCAAGCCGATTGGCGGCGGTGAGGTTAATGTCCGCGAAGAGCTGGCCGAGCGCGAAGTGAAGATCAGCCGTCTGGCGAATGAGCTGGAACGCGCCAAGAAACAACTCGAAGATCTGAAAGACCGTCCGGAGCCCGCAAAGGCGGCGGCTTCGCTTGCGCCGCGCTCGATGAGTGAGGCGGTCGCCTCTGATCCGGCCCCGGCGCTGGTCTGGCGCAACCGCCATCTGGAAAGCCGCGTGCGTCATCTGGAAGGCCTGATCGAGCAAGGCGTTGCAGCGGCCCCGGCCGTGCAGGAGGCTCCGCAAGCCGCGCTGATGAGCGGCGCGGACGCTGACCCGACCGAAGTGGGCCTTGCCGCAGACGCCGCGCCGGAAGCGGGCGCTGAGGCCGCCAAGGAAGAATGGCAGGTCGGCTTCCTGCGCCAGCGCGTCGAGGCGCTGGAAGAGCAATTGATCAAGGCTGAGAGCGAAGCGAAACAGGCGCTTGAGGCAGCGGAAGCGGCCAAATCCGAAGCGGCGGCCCAGCCCGCTGAGACGCCAGCCCCGGCTGCGTCAGCCCATACGCCGCGCGAGGGCGAAATCGAGGAAGAACTGGCCCGCCTGCGCTGGCGCAACCGCTTTCTGGAAGGCCGTCTCGCCTATTTCGAGGGCGACGCGCGGGAGGAGGTGGAAGCTGAGACCGCTGCCACTGTTGAGGCCGAGGAAGAGCCTGTGGAGACCCTCCCGGCAGAGGCCATGCCGGAGGAAAGGCCGAATTTTAGCTTCCAGGGCGATGAACCCGTCTCAGACGAAGAACCGCCGGTCGCGATCGCCCCGGCCTTTGGCGCACTGGAGGAGGTTACGCCTGCAGAGGAAGAGCTGCCCGCCGAAGAGGCTGAAGCCGACACGGCCGATCAGGACATGGCGGATCTGGAAGAGGTGGATCTCGAAGACGACGCGGCCGATGAGGCAGAGCCGGAAGAGGACACGCCCGCATCTGAATCTGAAGAAGACTATATGACCGTCGCCGATGTCTATGAGGACACGGTCGGTACCGACGCCGGGGAAGAGGTCTCTGGCGAGGAAGAGGACGAGTCGTCCGACACGGCAGACGAGCCGGAAGATGACGAGACCCCGCTTGCTTCCAGCGAAGAGGCCAGCCGCGCCATTCTGGCGGCGCTCGAACTCGATGATGAGGACGAAGCAGACGACGACGCGGCTGAGGAATACGACGCAGAATCCGAAGACGAACTGGACGATGATGCTGAGGTTGAAGAGACCGAGGCGGAAGAAGACCAGGACGATGAGGAGGCCTATGACGAGGACTCCGATGATGACGAGGATTATGACGACGCCGAAGAGGATGAAGACTTCGACGAGGATGACGAGTCCTATGAGGATGAGGACGAGTCTGACGACGATGAGGACTATGAGTCCGACGACGACGAAGAAGATGATGATGAGTCTTCCTATGACGAGGAAGATGACGAGGATGATTACGAGGAAGAGGACGAAGACTTCGACGAGGAAGACGAAGATGAAGACTTCGACGAAGATGAAGACGACGAGTCCGAGTATGATGATGAGGACGAGGATGATGAGTCCGACCTCGACGCCGATGATGCGCTAGACGACGAAGACGATGAGTCAGAGGAACTGTCCGATGAGGAAGAGGGGGAAGACCTCTACGCCGAAGACGACAGTGACGAGGTAGGCGACGAGCAAGACGAAGACGTCTACGCCGAGGCCGAAGAGGAGTCCGACTTAGACGAAGGCGACTTTGAAGAAGACGATTCTGAAGACGGCGATTTCGAGGATGACGCCCCGGTCGGCATCGCGCCGAGCGCGCTCGACAAGCCGGTGGCCGGTCATGCCGATGACCTCACCGTGATTGGCGGCATCGGCCCCAAGATCCAGGAATTGCTGAACGGCATGGGCATCTGGCACTATGAACAGATTGCCGCCTGGACGCCGGACAATATCGCCTGGGTGGACCGCGAGCTGAACTTCTCCGGCCGCATCGTGCGCGAAGGCTGGGTCGAGCAGGCCGCCATCCTGGCCGGAGACATGGCCGAGGAAGACGCCTGATCCACGGCGGTCCCTTTGGCGCTGCGCGCGCCCGAGCGGCTTTGGCCGGTCTCTGGCCGTTCAGAAAAAATTCATGCAGGAACAGGCACGTTCGGAACAGATCGGACGCTGGTGCGATTGCTTTTTGAGGGGGGCGCGTTACGCTCCCGCTCGAGGCACAAGGGAGATTTGAGATGGCAGACTTGGTCGAATTTGATGGTGAGGCGCTCGCAGGCGCGCCCAAGGTGCGCCTGTCGCGGCGGGCGCTGATCACGGGCATGGCGGCCGGAACGGTCTTCCCGTTCATCTCCAGCTGCACGACCAATCCGGCGACGGGCTCCAATCAGCTGATCCTGTTCGGGGATGCGGAAGTCGCCAGCATGGCCGCCAGCGCGTGGACCGACATGAAGGCGCAGACGCCGGTCGTCTCAAACTCCCGCCTGAAGAACCGCGTGCTCAGCGTGTGGGACCGCACTTCCAATGGTGCGGTAAAGGCTGGCCATATTGACCCGAACGCCAATTGGGATGTCGCTGTGTTCGACACCGATGACGTCAACGCCTTCGTCATGCCGGGCAACCGGGTAGGCGTCTATCGCGGCATCACCGAACTGACCGAGAATGATGACCAGCTCTCCTCCGTGCTGGGCCACGAGACCGGCCACGTTGTGGGCCGTCACGCGGCAGAGCGCCTGTCTGTTTCCACCGCCAGCCAGGTTGGCCTGATGGCCGGGCAGATCGCCATCGCGGAATCCGAACAACTCAGCCAGTATGGCTCGGCCATTGCCGCCCTCGGCGGCGCGGCCATGCAGTTCGGCGTCGTGCTGCCCTATAGCCGCCGGCATGAGCTGGAAGCTGACCGCCTCGGCGTCGATTACATGCACAATGCCGGCTATGACGTGACCCAGTCCGTGCGGCTTTGGGAGCTGATGGATGCCAATTCCAAGGGGCAGCGCCCGCCGGAATTCATGTCCACGCACCCGGACCCTGTCCGCCGCGCGCAGGAACTGCGCACCTATATCAATGCCAAGGGCTATGCCCTGATGTAGCGGCTGCAACAGCGCGAAGACAAAACAGCCCGGCGCGCGTGATGCGGCCGGGCTTTTTCGTGATTTCTGGGCCGGGAAGGGGGGGGCGCAGGCCGAGCCCGCGAAAATATAAAAGCGGCGCTGCCCTTGTTTGGACACAAAGCACCTCTATCTAGGGCATTCGACTTTTAGCCGGACGATCAGGCCTAGACTGTCAGAGTCTCACTCTGCCGCTCATTTCAGAAACTCCCATACAAAACTCGAATTCACGCGGACCCGCATGTTGCAGGACCGCATCTTTATACAGGAGTGTTTCATGACAAGTGGCACCGTAAAATTCTACAACGACCAAAAAGGCTTCGGCTTTATCGCCCCTAATGATGGCGGCACCGACGTGTTCGTGCACGCAACGGCGCTTGAGCGCGCCGGCATGCACGCGCTGTCCGAAGGCCAGAAGGTCTCCTACACGACCGCCAAGGACCCGCGTAACGGCAAGACCGCCGTCGACACGATCCAGGCTGACTAGTCCTTCGGGATTACAGGTTAGGAAAAGGCCGTCCCCGCAAGGAGGCGGCCTTTTTCCGTTTTGGGGTGATTTGCGCTTGGATGGACGGGCTTTGGCTCTCTGCTGCTTCATCCTTCGACTTCGCTCAGGATAAGTCCGCGCTAGAGAAGCGCTCATGGCTCAAGCGACGTCGAAGCATGGGCGCGGGCTTGGGGATTGTGCCCGCATCCCCTTGACCCATGGGGGTTTCTGCTTCATATGCCCCGCTTCCGTGGGAGGCTGTTAGCCCGGCCAGACCACGGGCCTCCAAAGTAACCGGGCGGATCGAAAGACCACCGCCCCATCTGAAACGTTCGAGAGGACACTATGGCTAAGAAACTGCTGGGGCATTTGAAGCTCCAGATTCCTGCCGGCCAAGCCAACCCGTCGCCGCCCGTCGGCCCGGCGCTCGGTCAGCGCGGAATCAACATCATGGAATTCTGTAAGGCGTTCAACGCCAAGACCCAGGGCATGGAGCCCGGTCTGCCGGTTCCCGTCGTGATCTCCTACTATCAGGACAAATCCTTCACCTTCGTCGTGAAGTCTCCGCCGGCCACTGTGCTGCTGAAAAAGGCTGCCAAGCTGAAGCTCGGCAAGAAGCCTGCTTCCGGCGCCAAGAAGCCCGGCTATGACATCGTCGGCAAGGTCACCATGGCTCAGGTTCGCGAAATCGCGGAAATGAAAATGGAAGACCTGAACGCCAACGACCTCGACGCAGCGTCCAAGATCATTGCCGGCTCTGCCCGCGCAATGGGCATCGAAGTGGTGGAGTAGGATCATGGCGAAACCAGGCAAGCGCGCACGCGCAATCAGTGAAAGCGTCGACAAGGACAAGGCCTACACCATCACCGAAGCTGTGAAGCTGGTGAAGGATAATGCCAAGGCCAAGTTTGACGAGACCGTCGAAATCGCCGTGAACCTCGGCGTTGACCCGAAATATGCTGACCAGATGGTCCGCGGTGTGGTCAACCTGCCGTCAGGCACCGGTAAAGACGTTCGCGTCGCTGTCTTCGCAAAAGACGCCAAGGCTGACGAAGCCAAGGAAGCCGGAGCCGATTTCGTCGGCGCCGAAGACCTGATGGAAAAAATCCAGGGCGGCTTCATGGACTTCGACCGCGTCATCGCGTCTCCGGACATGATGGCCGTTGTCGGCCGTCTGGGTAAGGTGCTGGGCCCGCGCGGCCTGATGCCGAACCCGAAAGTCGGCACTGTCACGCCGAACGTGGCCCAGGCTGTCAAGGATGCGAAATCCGGCTCTGTCGAATTCCGCGTCGAGAAGGCCGGCATCATTCACGCCGGCATCGGCAAGGCCAGCTTCTCTGAAGGCGACATCGAGAAGAACGTCAACGCGTTCCTCGACGCCCTGTCCAAAGCCCGTCCGTCGGGCGCAAAAGGCCAGTTCATCCGCAAGATCGCGCTGTCGTCCACCATGGGCGCAGGCGTTGTGATCGATACGGCTGAAGTCAGCCAGAAGGCCCCGCAATAAGGCCCCGCTGAAAAGCGAGAGAGAGATGAAGCCCGGTGCAGCCATGCGCCGGGCTTTTTCGTTTGGGGGGTGTGGTGAAGGGGGGCAGGCAGGGAAAGTCCGCCTACGGTTTGGTACCTGCGCCCTTCGGGCACCTCCCCCGCTCGGGCGGGGGAGGGCGGAGGGATCGTCAGCCTACGAAGGAGAGGCGGATGAAGGCGCCGCGGCCGGCGCCGGGCAGGCGGGTGCCGAGGGCGACGTCACTGTCGGCATTGCGGTTATAGCCGGACAAGTGATCGCGGGTGACCTGATCCAGCAGATTCTCGACACCGGCAGACAGGTGCACGCCGTCTTTCACCTGCCAGTCGCCATACAGGCTGAGCGTGACATAGCCGGGTGTCGCCTGTTCCAGATTGGTGGCGGAGACGTCATCCTGCTCTGCCACGGCGCGGGTCTCGAAGGTGGCAGACCAGACGCTGCCTTCCCAGGTGAGGCCCGCGGTCAGGCTGGGCGGGGCGATGCGATAGAGATTGTCGTCAATATCGCGGCGCTCCCCGCGCACATAGGAGAGAACGGCATCGGCGCGCAGCGGCCCCGGCAGGTCCATTCCGGCATCCAGGTCAAAGCCATAGAGGCGCGCCTCGGTATTGGTGAAACGCAGCAGCAGGGCGGGGGCGCCGTTCATGCTGGCGATCATCTCTTCCGGAGTGTCCGTCACGCCGGGCGTGTCATCAAAGGGCGTGCCCTGAATGAAATCATCAATATGGCGAATATAGACCGTGGGCCGAATATAGGCCTTTGGGGTCACATAGTCGAACCCGGTCTCGGCGATCCAGGCGACTTCCGGCTTGAGGGACTGGTCGCCCAGATAGATGTTGCCATCGGCGAGCCCGGCGCTGGAACCTGAGGGCAGCCACTGGAACCGCTCAAGATAGCTGGGCGCGCGGGTCTTGCGGGCCAGCGTGACACGCCAGGTAAGGTCATCGGAAAGGGCGCGCCAGAGGCGGGCGGAGGCGTCCACGGTCGTGTCGTCTCCGTCGCGGGGGGAGGCGTTGAAGGCATTGGCCAGTTTGACCGGCCCCATCATCACGGCAGAGCCCATGACGGCCTTGCCCGCTTTGGCATCATACTGATCAATTCGCAGGCCCAGTTCGCCCTCGAAATAGCCGAGATCACCGGTCCATTCGGCAAAGCTGCCATAGCGGTCAATCGTGATGTCAGGCAGGGAGCCCATATAATTGTCCAGATTGTCCGGGTCCACGACATAGACATTGTGATGCTCTGACGCGCCATCCAGGCCAAGCTGAAGCGAGCCGCCAAGCGCCGGGAAGGTGGCCGACAGATCCGCCGCCTTGGTGGTGGCATAGGCAAAGGCCTCGCGCTTCATCATCGAAGGGCGCAGGTCAAAATTGTTCATGGCGTGGGACACATCGGCATAGCTGACCGAGGCCTTGACCCGCACGTCGCCGAACTCATTTTCATATCCGGCGCGGGCAAAGTCTGTGTCCATGAAGCGGATGTCCATGCCATAGGGCGGGTTGCCGCTATAGCCGGTATTCTGGCGGCGGCCTTCCAGCGTGAAGGTGCCGAGATCCGTGCGCAGGCCGGTGGAGAGGCCATAGACGCCGCGCTCGAATTCGGTGCCGCCAATCGTGCCGTCCTTATACTCCGTGTCCCCACCTTCCTCGTAGGAGGCGAGCAAATTTGCGCGCCATGTGTCTGTCGAGACGCCGATGGCGCCGCCGGCGGCGTAGCTGTCATTCACGCTGCGCGCGCCAAGGGAGACATCATAGCCGAGCGTGGGCGTCGCACTGCTGGAGAAGTCCACCTTCTTGAAGACGGCATTGACGCCGCCGCCGAGACCGGGGCCCGCCGAAACCGGGCTGACGCCGCGATCAATGACGACGGACGCGATCAGGGGCGTGGGCGCATAGTGGAAGGCCGGGTCCATCAGATTCGGACCGCCGGAGGCAATGCGCTGGCCATCCAGGCGCAGATTCATCCGCTCTCCAAACAAGCCGCGATACTGGACCTGGCCGGACAGTTCGCCATTGCCGATGCGGGCGGCGCCGGGCGTGCGGGCGGTGAGATGGGTGATGTCCATGCCGGTCAGCGGCGCGGCTTCCGGCGCGATGGCGCTGTCTGTCGATGTGGTCAGAGGCTGGCCGGTGACGATGATGACATCCTGCAGGGCAGGCGCGGTGTCGTCTGTCTGGGCGTGGGCGGCAAGGCCGGGCAGGGCGAGGGCGATGAGGCCCGCGCCGGTCAGAAGGGTGCGTTTCATGATAGATATCCTCTTCACCTGCCGAATGGGGCAGGCGGTGTCTGATTGAATTTTGGGGGAAGGGTCAGATCAGACGGGAGAGGGGCGGTCCGCGCGCGGGCAGACGGGAATCGATGGGGCGTTCACGGAGGGGCACGGCATAGGGGCGCGCGCCGAGCAGGGGCAGGCCGAAGGCTGCAGGCTGGACCAGCAGCGGCGGAGTATGCGGCAGGTCAAACGCCGCAGTGACGGCATAGGGACAGTCCGGCTGGTCAGCCTGGTCATCAGAGGGCGGTGCATCCGGATCATAATCGGCAGGCAGGGCTGTCAGTGTGCGGGTTTCGGGATTGAGGCGCATCAGCCGGCCAACGCCATCGCCGCAGAGGCGGACGACGACGCTGCCATCCTCTGCGCTGTCCAGCATGTAGCCGCTGGGCACTGCGCCGCGCACGCCAAGGCCCGCCACGATGAGCAGCAGGGCAAGCGTTCTCAGATGGCGGAGCAAATCAGTCATCATTTCGCCCTTTAAACCCGTCGCCGCGATTTGCGAACGCGACACTTGCACACGGGGGGCATTTGGCGGGGTGGGCCCGGTCCATGGACCCCTGCCTGCGCAAGGGGAATGCGGGGCAGCACAAGCGCCGCTGGAGGCGGGGCCTCAGCGGGGATGGGAGGGGCTGGCGATGCGCGCGCGGGTCAGCTCATATCAACTCGTATCTGGGGCGGCGGGCGCGAAGACATCATGGTCCAGCGCCATCAGGAGAAAGTGCAGGCCCCGGTCGAGCGGGTCCATGTCTTCAGGCATGTCAGGCACCGGGCCGAGCGGCAGGGCGAGGCCGGTTTGCGCGGCGCGCTGGCGGGCGAGCCATCGGGCCATGCGCCGGGCATAGACATCGGTACGGTCGAACGCATCGCCGAGCGCCTTCATCCGGTGGATCAGGCGGTCTAGTGCCGTTTGAGGTGACGGCGCGGGCGTGGGGGAAATGCCGGGCCGGGCGCTCTCATCCATCAGGGTGACACGCGGGCAGAGCGCCGTGGGCAGCCAGTCATTCTGGGACGCGGCCTCCTGGGGCTCAGCCTGCTGGGATTTGCGCGGGGGCGGCACGATCATGCGGAAGCGGGGGCAGGGCGGCTCCTCCGGCGCGGCGCTGTTGGCGGGCGGGCCGAAGGGTTGGCGGTCTGTAAATGCAGGGCGGGTGGGGGAGGGCTCCGGCAGCCTGATCTGCAGGGCGCGCAGGCAGATCAGGCGGCGCATCATCGCCTCGGCCAGGCCAACCCGCTTCAGGCAGGCCTCGGCGGCCTCCATGCTGGTGGCGCCGACCCGGCAGATCGTGGTGATCAGCGTCGCCAGCAGGGTGCGGGCGCGATCTTCAAGGGAGGCAAGGTCCGGCGACATGGGCAGAAGTATCCCATAGCGCCGGGCGAGGGGGAGAAGTTTACCAGCCTATTTCACAGGCCCTTGTTTTGATTGGAGGCGCGGCGCGGGAATTTGTGGGAAAAGCGGGGGCTGGCGCGCGGGCGGCCCCGTCTTTCCACTTTTCCGAGGGATGGTTTTCCCGTGTGATAACAGTATAGTGCACAGACATGTTGGGATAGCCATCTTGAAAGGACGGCGAGTGAGCAAGACTGTTCTGGTCGTGGAAGACAATTATCTGATTGCCGAGGATCTCGCGGAAATGTGCGAGGAAATCGGCGTCGCTGTCATCGGCCACGCCGTTCGCGCCTCTGATGCCTTGCAGATTGTGGCCGACAAGAAGCCCGATTATGTGCTGATGGACATGCGCCTGAAAGGGCAGCGGGACGGCGTCGACGTCGCGATGGAAATTCACAAGGCGCGCCCGCAGACAAAGATCGTCTACATCACGGGTTCGGATGATCCGGGCACGATGGAGCGCATACATGAAGACCACCCGCATGACATCCTGCTGAAACCGATCAACCCTGCACAGCTGAAAAGCGTATTGGGCTGAGGCCGCCGCCTACGAATTTGCAGGAAAAACAGGGGCTTTGTAACCCCTTTCCGGGATACGGAGTTCAACCAAAAGATGCTATTGTCGCCCCGGGCTGAATGGGGAATGGGACAATGAGAAAGCTGATTTGGGTATTTGCCGCGCTGTGCCTGCTGGCCGGTGAGGCGTTTGGGGATGTGATAACACTGGATGACTGCAAGACTGGTAAGCCCGACGGGGTGGCGGCGGCAGATTTCCAGGTGGTCTGCACAACACTTCAGGCGGCGCAGAATCATGATGCCGGGCTCATAAAGGCCACGGCCGAAGCGGAAAAGGTGAAAGCAGAAGCCGAAAGCGCAAAGATAGCCGCGCAAACCGCGTCCAAATATTCCGACGCAGAGAAGTTGAAGGCGCTGACTCCGGAGTTCGACCCCGACAAGTCGGGGGGCGTGGACGTGAAGGAGGGCGGCGGAAAGATAGAAGGTGAGCTATTGGCGCTGGCGGCATTAAAAGGGGTCGCCCAAGAAATCTGCAATAAGACTTCTGAACAGGTGTCACAGGCGTCTGGGAATATTTATATTCGTACTGCAGGTGAGGCGGATCCTTCACGGGCGGACATATTGTTCACGTTCCAACTGGAATATCTGAAAACTCTCTATAACCAAGGTCTTGAGCAGGAAAATACGCTCAATATAGCAATTGCGAAATTCGAAGACGATTTAGACGCGACAATTAGCGTGCTGCAGAAAAAAACACCTGATCCCCTGGAGGGGCTGATAGACGACTCTGGTCGCGTTGACCTGACAAAGAACAACAAGGCCGGTTTGGTCCCGGATGTTCTAGCTTTTCAGGCTGTCGGAAATGCAGTTGCAGGATTTACTCAGCTCTTCGCTACGGAGTTCGCTGTTGGCGGTGTGAAAGTGTCTGAATATGATCAGGCCCTAGTCTCTGAAGTCGTGGGCTGTCTTGATAATTCCAGCAAGTTCAGCGCCGGATCATTCAATGGTTCTATCGTTAAAGTCGATGAGATCGCCCTGATTGATGATTTGAATAAGAGGAAGGCTGATCTCAGTAATCTTGAGAATCAGAAGAAAAACTTTGAGAGTCGGATTACCAAATTGGATGAGGTCCTAGCGGTTTTAGCCGAGAGGGTGGATGAGGAGAAAGAGCCCGCTCCAAGCGGTCCTGTCGACACGGTGAAGGAGCTGAAAATCTCCTTGGCTGAAATCAAGGATATGGCAAATGAATATGCAGGCACTGTGGCAAGTTATCGGAAGTCCTATGATGAGCTGATAAAGGCGCTCGCGACGGTCGATGGGCCTCTTGCAATGTCGGAATTGCTGCGGTCGCGGGCGTTTGCCGCTAAACAATTCAAGCACACCCTGGAGCTGAAGATCGATTCAGCGGGGGGATCTTTCTACACGAAGAAAAATGTCTGGTCGTCCTTGGGGGATATGCCGTTTGAGGTCGCCGGAGGGGCTACGGTTCACTTCGTTCTCTATGATAGCGCAGGCGCAATAAAGGCATCCGGGGCCATGGGAGCCCATTCAGGATATTATGAGGTGGATGACATTCCATTGAGCAAGACGAAGATAGAGCCCAAATTGGTTGTTGGGCCTGAGGAGACAAAGAGCGGGTCTTAGTCTGCACAACCCCCTGCCAGTCAGGCTGGGAATGAGAGCAGCTAGGCCGCTGGCGCCATGCGTCCACAGCTTGTATCAGGGAGGGGCAGATTGCTTCCGCCTGAAAGCTTGACTTTTTCTCACAATAGGGGGTTGCGGCGGCTCGGATAAAGCGTTAACAAGCCCCTCTTGACGGGAGTACTCCGATATGCATCGGGGGCCTCCCGTTTTCCTGTCCTAGACCATAGGCCACTCTTTCGGGGGTGATAAAGACAGTTTCACTGTCACCTATGCAGACGGGGTGAGGCGTAGAAACGGTTCGGAAACAGGGGGGTGCAGGCCCTTTGTGGAATACCGGGCAGGCCAATCCCTGGGCAGGCGCTGGAAGGCCTTCGGGCCAGAAGGCGAATACCAGGGCGGCCGGATGGTCCGGGCGCCTCAAACTGGAGACCCGCTATGGATAAAGCTGGAAAAACTGTGGCTCTCGAAACCCTCAAAGGGGTGTTCGGCGAGTCCGGTGCTGTCGTTGTGACGCACTATACCGGTCTTACTGTTGCGGAAATGACCAAGCTGCGTGGCATGCTCCGCAAGGACGGCGCACAGCTTAAGGTGGTCAAGAACCGTCTGGCGAAAATCGCCCTCGACGGCAAAGGTGGTGATGCGGCGCAGGACCTGTTCCAGGGTCCTGTGGCAATTGCCTACTCTCCGGACCCGGTGTCGGCTGCGAAAGCGGCTGACGAGTTTGCGAAAGAGAATTCCAAGCTCATGATCATCGGTGCGGTGATGGGGGATCAGGTGCTCGATGCCAAAGGCGTCGAAAGTCTCGCCAAACTGCCTTCTCTCGACCAGCTTCGTGGCAAGCTTATCGGCCTCCTGCAGGCACCGGCAACGAAAGTTGCAGGCGTCGTTCAGGCACCGGCTGGCCAGCTCGCTCGCGTGGTGGCTGCGTACGGCAACAAAGACGCCGCATAAGCCATCCGTTTTCGCTATTTAAGACTACAAACACCGAACCTAACAGGAATTTGAAAAATGGCAGATCTCGAAAAGATTGTCGAAGACCTCTCCGCCCTCACCGTGCTTGAGGCTGCTGAGCTTGCTAAACTGCTTGAAGACAAGTGGGGCGTTTCCGCTGCTGCTCCGGTTGCTGTCGCAGCCGTTGCTGGTGGTGACGCAGGCGGCGCTGCTGCTGCGGAAGAAAAAGACGAGTTCGACGTTGTTCTGACCGACGCTGGCGACAAGAAGATCAACGTGATCAAACTGGTCCGCGAAGTTCAGCCGTCCCTCGGCCTGAAAGAAGCCAAAGAGCTCGTCGAAGGCGCTCCGAAAGCTATCAAGGAAGGCGCTCCGAAAGCAGAAGCCGAAGAGCTCAAAAAGAAATTCGAAGAAGCTGGCGCGAAAATCGAGCTCAAATAAGCTCCGGCAACTTCAAATTCGGGCGGCGTTCGCGCGAGGCGCTGCTCTAGTAGAGAATTGCGCGGCGGTCTCAAAAGGGGCCGCCGCGAACTCGCGTTCTGGCGATAAAGTCTGCGGCCAGGTGGCCGGGGACACAAAAAATGGGATCCTGGGATGGCACTCTCCTTCACGGAAAAGAAACGTATCCGCAAATCCTTCGGGCGCATTCCCGAAGCCATCGAAATGCCAAACCTGATCGAGGTTCAGCGCGAAAGCTACGAACACTTCCTCCAGATGCACACGCCCTCTGAAAAGCGGACGGATGATGGTCTGGGCGGCGTGTTCAAGTCCGTGTTCCCGATCACTGACTTCTCCGAGCGGGCAACGCTCGAATATGTCTCTTACGAGTTTGAAGCGCCGAAATTCGACGTGGAAGAATGCATGCAGCGCGACCTGACCTTCCAGGCGCCGCTGAAAGTGCGTCTCCAGCTGGTCGTCTTCGATGTCGATGAAGACACGGGCGCGCGCTCTGTGAAAGAAGTGAAAGAGCAGGAATGCTATCTCGGCGACATCCCGTTGATGACCGAGAAGGGTACTTTCGTGGTCAACGGCACCGAGCGGGTGATCGTCTCTCAGATGCACCGCTCTCCGGGCGTGTTCTTCGACCATGACAAGGGCAAGACGCATGCCTCCGGCAAGCTGCTGTTCGCGGCGCGGATCATTCCGTATCGCGGCTCCTGGCTGGACTTCGAGTTCGACGCAAAAGACATCCTGAACATCCGGATCGACCGCAAGCGGAAGCTGCCGGCGACGACGATGCTCTATGCTCTCGGCTATGACACCGAGCAGATCCTGGACCTGTTCTACACCAACTCCATCTACCGCATGGACAAGAAGGGCTGGATCACCGGCTTCCGCGCGGATGCCTGGAAAGGCGTGAAGCCGGAATTCGATCTGGTCGACGCCAAAACCGGCAAGACGGTCGCCGAATCCGGCAAGAAGATCACCGCCCTGAAAGCCAAGCGCATCGCCGAGGCTGACACGGACGAGATCATCGTGCCGTCCGACGCCCTGATCGGCAAATTCCTGGCCCGCGACGTCGTGAACAATGAAACCGGCGAGATCTTCGGTGAAGCCGGCGACATGCTGGAAGAGGAAATGCTCGCCGAGATGCGCGATTACGGCATCACGACGATCGAAGTGCTCGACATTGACGCCTCCGGCCGTGGCCCGTGGCTGCGTAACACGCTGAAGGCCGACAAGAACGAAACCCGTTTCGAAGCCCTGTCCGACATCTACCGCGTGATGCGTCCGGGCGAGCCGCCGACCCAGGAAGCCGCTGACGCCCTGTTCGGCCAGCTCTTCTTCGATCCGGAGCGCTATGACCTGTCCGCCGTTGGCCGCGTGAAAATGAACATGCGTCTGAATGTCGGCGTGCCGGGCTATGAAGCCGCGGCAGACGACATGCGCGTGCTGCGCAATGACGACATTATCGGCGTCATGAAGGTCATCCTGGACCTGAAAGACGGCAAGGGCGAAGTCGACGACATCGATAACCTCGGCAACCGCCGCGTCCGCTCCGTCGGCGAGCTGATGGAAAACAATTACCGCATCGGCCTCGTGCGCATGGAGCGCGCGATCAAGGAACGTATGGGCTCTGTCGACATCGACACGGTGATGCCGCATGACCTGATCAATGCGAAGCCGGTTGTGGCCTCCGTCCGCGAATTCTTCGGCTCCTCGCAGCTGTCGCAGTTCATGGACCAGACCAACCCGCTGTCCGAGATCACCCACAAGCGTCGTCTCTCGGCGCTTGGACCGGGCGGTCTGACCCGCGAACGGGCCGGCTTCGAAGTGCGCGACGTGCACCCGACCCACTATGGCCGTATCTGCCCGATCGAGACGCCGGAAGGCCCGAACATCGGTCTGATCAACTCCCTGGCCACGCATGCCCGCGTCAACAAGTATGGCTTCATTGAAAGCCCGTACCGGAAGGTCGTGAACGGCAAGCTGACCGACGAAGTGGTCTATCTGTCCGCCATGGAAGAGAGCATCTATTCCATCGCCCAGGCCAATGCGACGGTGAACGAGGCCGGCGAGCTGGCGAATGAATTCGTCAACGCCCGTGTGGCAGGCGAAGCGACCATGGTTGCCCGCGAAGACATCCAGTATATGGACGTCTCTCCGAAGCAGGTTGTCTCTGTTGCTGCCTCGCTGATCCCGTACCTTGAAAACGACGACGCCAACCGCGCCCTGATGGGGGCGAACATGCAGCGCCAGGCGGTGCCGCTTGTGCAGTCTGAAGCGCCGTTCGTCGGCACCGGTATGGAAGCGGTTGTGGCCCGCGACTCACGCGCAGCCATCGTTGCCCGCCGGGCAGGGGTGGTTGAGCAGGTCGACGCGCTGCGGATCGTTGTGCGCGCCACGGAAGAACTCGAAGGCTCCAAATCGGGCGTCGATATCTACCGTCTCGCCAAGTTCCGCCGTTCGAACCAGAACAGCTGCATCAACCAGCGCCCGATCGTGCGCGTGGGTGACACCGTTGCGAAGAACGACATCATCGCAGACGGCCCGTCCACCGACATGGGCGAGCTGGCCCTCGGCCGGAACGTGCTGGTCGCGTTCATGCCGTGGAATGGCTATAACTTCGAGGACTCCATCCTGATCTCCGAGCGGATCGTGAAAGACGACGTCTTCACCTCGATCCACATCGAGGAATTCGAAGTCGCTGCCCGCGACACGAAGCTGGGACCGGAAGAAATCACCCGCGACATCCCGAATGTCGGCGAAGAAGCCCTGCGTAACCTCGACGAGGCCGGCATTGTTGCCGTCGGCGCCGAAGTGAAGGCCGGGGACATCCTCGTCGGCAAGGTGACGCCGAAGGGCGAAAGCCCGATGACGCCGGAAGAGAAACTGCTCCGCGCCATCTTCGGTGAGAAAGCCTCTGACGTTCGCGACACCTCCCTGCGTGTGCCTCCGGGCGACGCCGGTACGGTTGTCGATGTCCGCATCTTCAACCGCCACGGCATCGACAAGGACCAGCGTGCCCTTCAGATCGAGCGTGAGCAGATCGAGAAGCTGCAGGAGGACAAAGAGGACGAACAGGCCATCCTGGAGCGCAACACGTATAATCGTCTGCGCGACCTGCTGATCGGCAAGGAAGCCGCTGCCGGGCCGAAAAACTTCGTACCGGGCAAGATCACGGCTGAGGCGCTGGACGAACTGTCCGAAAGCCAGATGTGGGATATCGCCCTGAAGTCTGAAAAGGCCCAGGCTGATCTCGACGCCCTGAATGAGCAGTTCGAGAACTCCATCAACGAGCTGGAAGCCCGCTTCAACGACAAGGTCGACAAGGTTCAGCGCGGCGATGACCTGCCTCCGGGCGTCATGAAGGTCGTCAAAGTGTTCCTGGCCGTGAAGCGCAAGCTGCAGCCGGGTGACAAGATGGCCGGCCGTCACGGGAACAAGGGGGTTATCTCCAAGATCAACCCGCAGGAAGACATGCCCTTCCTGGAAGACGGCACCCCGGTCGACATCGTGCTCAACCCGCTGGGCGTTCCATCGCGGATGAACATTGGTCAGATCCTTGAGACGCACACAGGCTGGGCCTGCCGTGGTCTCGGCCGGATCATCGACAATGCCGTGGACGAGTTCCACCAGAACAATGATGTCCAAGGTCTCCGCACCGCCCTGACTCAAGCCTATGGCGAGGAGCAGGAAATGCCGGAAACCGATGCCGAGATCATCGAACTGGCCGGAAACCTGCGCAATGGTGTGCCGATCGCAACGCCGGTCTTCGATGGTGCCCGCGAGAGCGACATCAACGGCCTGCTGGAGCGTGCCGGTCTCGATACGTCGGGCCAGGTTCGCATGTATGACGGCCGCACCGGTGAGGCGTTCAGCCGCCCGGTCACTGTGGGCTACAAATATCTTCTCAAACTGCACCACCTGGTCGACGAGAAGATCCACGCCCGTTCGACCGGTCCATACTCGCTCGTTACGCAGCAACCGCTGGGCGGCAAGGCCCAGTTCGGTGGCCAGCGCTTCGGGGAGATGGAGGTCTGGGCTCTGGAAGCCTATGGCGCCGCGTACACGCTGCAGGAAATGCTGACCGTGAAGTCCGACGACACGGCCGGCCGTGCCAAGGTCTACGAGGCGATCGTCCGCGGTGACGATACCTTCGAGGCAGGTATCCCGGAGAGCTTCAACGTGCTCATCAAGGAAATGCGCTCGCTCGGTCTCAATGTTGAGCTGATCGAGGAAGATTCCGGACATGACGACGAAGACGAAGCCACCGTCGCCGCCGAGTAGAATGAGACTTAAACCGGACTGCCCCGCCATCCCGGCGGGGCGAACCGGACGAGACAAGATTTCATAGGGCAGGGGCCCGCCAGCCCCACGAACCAAGCCCACCCAAGGAGCAGACACCCATGCGCCAGGACGTCGCCAGTATTTTCAACCCGAATACACCCGCCCCGACTTTCGAGGCGATCCGTATCTCGATTGCCAGCCCGGAAAAAATCCGGTCCTGGTCTTCGGGCGAGATCAAAAAGCCTGAAACCATCAACTACCGGACCTTCAAGCCGGAACGGGACGGCCTGTTCTGTGCCCGTATCTTCGGTCCGACGAAGGACTATGAGTGCCTTTGCGGCAAGTATAAGCGCATCAAGTATCGCGGCATCACCTGCGAGAAATGCGGCGTGGAAGTTACCCTGGCGCGCGTTCGCCGTGAGCGCATGGGCCATATCGACCTGGCCGCGCCGGTTGCGCACATCTGGTTCCTGAAATCGCTGCCGTCCCGGATTTCAACGCTGCTCGACATGGCGCTGAAAGACGTTGAGCGTGTGCTGTACTTCGAAAGCTACATCGTGGTTGAGCCCGGCCTGACCGAGCTTGAGCCGAAGCAGCTGCTCACCGAAGAAGAGTATATGGACAAGCAGGACGAGCTTGGCGAGGACGCGTTCACCGCCATGATCGGCGCGGAAGCCATCCGCGAACTGCTGATGCAGCTGGAGCTGCCGGTGCTGGCGGAAACGCTGCGCGAAGACCTGAAGGAATCCACGTCCGAGCTGAAGACCAAGAAAGTCTCCAAGCGCCTGAAAGTGGTTGATTCCTTCCTGCAGTCCCGCGCCAAGCCGGAATGGATGATCCTGACCGTTGTGCCGGTCATCCCGCCGGATCTGCGTCCGCTGGTTCCGCTGGACGGTGGCCGTTTCGCCACGTCCGACCTGAACGATCTCTACCGCCGTGTGATCAACCGGAACAACCGCCTGAAGCGCCTGATGGAGCTTCGCGCGCCGGACATCATCATCCGCAACGAGAAGCGGATGCTGCAGGAATCCGTTGATGCCCTGTTCGACAATGGCCGCCGCGGCCGTACGATCACGGGCACCAACAAGCGTCCGCTGAAGTCGATCTCCGACATGCTGAAAGGCAAGCAGGGCCGCTTCCGCCAGAACCTTCTCGGTAAGCGCGTCGACTATTCCGGCCGGTCCGTCATCGTGGTGGGCCCGAGCCTGCGCCTGCACGAATGCGGCCTGCCAAAGAAGATGGCGCTGGAGCTGTTCAAGCCGTTCATCTATGCCCGCCTCGACGCGAAAGGCCTGGCCGGTACGGTCAAGGCGGCGAAGAAGCTGGTTGAGAAAGAAAAGCCGGAAGTCTGGGACATCCTGGACGAAGTGATCCGTGAGCACCCGGTTCTTCTGAACCGCGCGCCGACGCTTCACCGTCTCGGCATCCAGGCGTTCGAGCCGAAACTGATCGAGGGCAAGGCCATCCAGCTGCACCCGCTGGTCTGTGCGGCCTTCAACGCCGACTTTGACGGTGACCAGATGGCTGTCCACGTTCCGCTGAGCCTTGAGGCCCAGCTGGAAGCCCGCGTACTGATGATGTCCACGAACAACATCCTGTCACCGGCAAACGGCAAGCCGATCATCGTTCCGTCCCAGGATATTGTTCTGGGTCTCTACTATCTGTCGCTGGATCTGGATGGCGAGCCGGGCGAAGGCATGGTCTTCTCCGACATGGCCGAAATCGAGCAGGCGCTCGATGCGGGCCTGATCAGCCTGCACTCCAAGATCAAGGCGATGTATGAAGGCGTTGATGATGAGGGCAATCCGTGGCGCCGTGTGATCGACACGACCGCGGGCCGCTTCATGATTGCCGACATCCTGCCGCGCATGAAGGGCATCCAGCCTGACCTGGTCAACACGACCATGACCAAGAAGACGATCTCCAAGATCATCGACGAGGTCTATCGTCTGTGCGGCCAGAAGGCGACGGTGATCTTCTGTGACAAGATGATGGGCCTGGGCTTCAAGGAAGCCTGTAAAGCCGGCATCTCGTTCGGCAAGGACGACATGGTCATCCCGGAAGCCAAGCAGAAACTGGTCGACGCGACGAAGGAGCAGGTCTCCGAGTATGAGCGTCAGTATGCTGATGGTCTGATCACCCGTGGTGAGAAGTACAACAAGGTGGTTGATGCCTGGTCGACCTGTACCGACAAGGTGGCTGACGCCATGATGGACTCCTCGGCGCGGCCGCAAGCCGCCAAGGGGGTCCGCAAGGCCCAGATCAACTCGATCTTCATGATGGCCGACTCCGGCGCCCGCGGTTCGAAGAACCAGATGAAACAGCTGGCCGGTATGCGCGGCCTGATGGCCAAGCCGTCGGGTGAAATCATCGAGACGCCGATCATCTCGAACTTCAAGGAAGGCCTGACCGTTCTTGAATACTTCAACTCCACCCACGGTGCCCGTAAGGGTCTCGCGGATACGGCTCTGAAAACCGCCAACTCCGGGTATCTGACCCGCCGTCTGGTCGACGTGGCCCAGGACTGCATCATCAACGAGGATGATTGCGGCACCGAGCGCGGCATCGACATCTCTGCCGTTCTGGAAGGCGCCGATGTGGTCGTCTCCCTGGCAGAGCGTATCCTGGGCCGTGTGACGGCTGAGGATGTGAAAGGCGTGGATGGCGATCTGGTCGTTCCGGCGAACACCTATATCGACGAAGACCTGGCCGAGACGATCGAGAAGGCCGGTGTGGACGTGATCAAGGCCCGCTCGCCGCTGACCTGTGAAACCAAGAACGGCATCTGTGCCCAGTGCTATGGCCGTGACCTGGCCCGCGGTACGCCGGTCAACCGCGGCGAAGCGGTCGGCGTTATCGCTGCCCAGTCCATCGGTGAACCGGGTACGCAGCTGACCATGCGGACGTTCCACATTGGTGGTGCGGCGCAGGTGGCGGACCAGTCCTCCATCGAGTCGAGCTTTGAAGGCACGATCCGCTTCAAGGATGCGGAATTCGTGGCCCGCAAGGACGAGTCGCTGGTGGTTGTTGGCCGCCGCATGCAGGTGGAACTGGTGGACGGCGATGGCCGGACCCGTCAGTCCTTCCGCCCGGCCTATGGTACGCGCCTGATGGTCAAGGATGGCCAGAAGGTGAAACCGGGCGTCCTGATGGCCGACTGGGACCCGTTTGCCCAGCCGATCGTCTCCGAAGTGGCCGGTCAGGCGAAGCTGGTCGACGTGATCGACGGTGTCTCCGTTCGCGAAGAGACCGACGAAGCGACGGGCATCTCCTCCCGTGTCGTCATCGACTGGCGCAGCGCCTCGAAATCTGCGGACATCAAACCGTCCATCCAGATTGTCGACAAGAACGGTACGCCGGTCAAACTGCCGAATGGCTCCGATGCGGTCTACCTGCTGTCTGTCGGCGCGATCCTGTCTGTTGCCGACGGGGACACGATCTCTGCCGGTGACACGCTGGCCCGTGTCACGACCGGTGGTGCGAAGACCAAGGACATCACCGGTGGTCTGCCGCGTGTGGCCGAACTGTTCGAAGCGCGTCGTCCGAAGGACCACGCCATCATCGCAGACATGGACGGCAAGGTCGTCTATGGCCGCGACTACAAGAACAAGCGCCGCGTCTCCATCGTGCCGATGGAAGAAGACAAGGAGCAGATCGATTACCTGGTGCCGAAAGGCAAGCACCTGGCCGTGCAGGATGGCGACTTCATCAAGCGTGGTGAGTATCTGATGGACGGTAACCCGGCCCCGCAGGACATCCTGTCCACGCTGGGTGTCGAGCCGCTGGCCAACTACCTCATCGAGGAAGTCCAGAAGGTGTACCGTCTGCAGGGCGTGCCGATCAACGACAAGCACATCGAGGTGATCGTTCGCCAGATGCTGCAGAAGGTCGAGATCATTGATGGCGGCGATACAGGCCTGATCACGGGCGAACATGTCGATGTGATCGAGTTCGAGGAAGCCAATGAGGCTGTCCGCAAGTCGCGCAAGAAAGACCAGAAGGAAGCCACCGCGAACCCGCTGCTGCTGGGTATCACGAAGGCCTCCCTGCAAACCCGGTCCTTCATCTCCGCGGCGTCCTTCCAGGAGACCACACGCGTGCTCACCGAGGCAGCGATCCAGGGCAAGATGGATACGCTGGAAGGCCTCAAGGAGAACGTTATCGTGGGCCGCCTGATCCCGGCCGGTACCGGCGGCGGCATCCGTGCGATGCGCCGTGTGGCTGCCGACCGCGATGCGAAGCTGAAAGCCAAGCGCGCGGCCAATGTGGCCAAGGAAGCGGCCGAAGTGCTCGAAGTGTCGGCCCTGCCGGCACCGGAAGCCCAGCCGGAAACCTCGGGCGAATAAACGCCCGGCCATCCGGCCAGCTTGAGAAACACGGAAAAGCCTGCCAGTCTTGGCAGGCTTTTCTGCATTTGAAGGGCAGGGGCCGCCAAGGCCGGGCGAGGGAGCTGGCAGGACATGCAGTTTGGGCGGAAAGACGTGATCGGCGCGGCCTGCGCTGTGGTCAGCATCGGCCTGGTTGCCTGGCTGGCACAGGATTCGCTGGCCCGCGCAGACTGCCGCGACCTGCTGCGCTGGAGCGATTTTGCCTCGGTCGAGGGGGATGTCGAAGACGCCGGGCTGGACGCACTGAAATCCCGTCTTGAAACAGGGCAGGGGAGTGAGGCAGAACAGGCCTGTGTCGCCCGGGTCGGGCCGCCATTCTAGCTTTCAGGCGCAAACCCGCTCAAATGGCTGAGGTTTAGCTGTAGCCATACAGCACCGGACCCTTGACGCCAGCGCCTGAGAGGCTTACACGCCACGCATCGTCAGAGAGGTGGATGGTCCAATAGGCCGTTTGCCGTACCGGTTCAGGCAGATCCGGCAAACTGACCCCCAAGTTTTCGTCTGTCCCGGAAGCCAATCCTCGGCCTTCGGGGCACAATTCGTTACCGGCCCATCGGGCCACTGAGAACCAAAGAGACAGAAGGCCCGAATGCCAACGATTCAACAGCTTATTCGTAATCCGCGTTCGCCCAAGCGCACGCGTACCAAAACCCCGGCCCTCAAGGCTTGCCCGCAGCGTCGCGGCGTCTGCACGCGCGTCTACACCACGACCCCGAAGAAACCGAACTCGGCTCTTCGTAAAGTGGCCAAGGTGCGTCTGACGTCCGGCTTCGAATCGCTGTGCTACATCCCGGGCGAAGGCCACAACCTGCAGGAGCACTCCGTGGTCCTGATCCGTGGCGGCCGTGTGAAAGACCTTCCGGGTGTGCGCTACCACATCGTGCGTGGTGCCCTGGATACCCAACCCGTCAAAGACCGTAAGCAACGCCGTTCGCACTACGGCGCGAAAAAGCCGAAGTAAGGAAGCCGAACCATGTCTCGTCGTCACAGCGCAGAAAAGCGCCAAGTTCTTCCCGATCCGAAGTTCAAGGATGTGGTCGTTTCCAAGTTCATGAACCAGATCATGCGCGACGGCAAAAAGTCGACCGCCGAACGCATCGTTTATGGGGCATTCGATCTTGTGGAAGGCCGCGCCAAGAAGAACCCGGTCGAAGTATTCCACGAAGCCCTCGAAGCCGTTGCACCGGCTGTTGAGGTCCGCTCCCGCCGTGTGGGTGGTGCCACCTACCAGGTTCCGGTTGAAGTCCGCACCGAGCGCCGCCAGGCTCTGGCGATCCGCTGGCTGGCTGCTGCTGCTGCAGGCCGCAACGAAAACACCATGCGTGAGCGCCTTGCCGGCGAACTCATGGATGCAAGCCAGGGCCGCGGCAATGCCGTGAAAAAGCGGGAAGACACGCACCGCATGGCCGACGCCAACAAGGCGTTTTCTCACTACCGCTGGTAATCAGCACTGGAAGTCCGGGGCGATTGCGGGTAACGCGCCCGCAAATCGCCCCGAAATTCCTCCCGGACACCAGACACGAAGGTTTATCTCATGGCCCGCGAATATTCGTTGGAACGCTATCGTAACTTCGGCATCATGGCTCACATCGATGCTGGCAAGACGACCACGACCGAGCGTATCCTTTACTACACCGGCAAGTCCCACAAGATCGGCGAAGTCCATGACGGCGCTGCAACGATGGACTGGATGGAACAGGAGCAGGAACGCGGCATCACGATCACGTCTGCTGCGACGACCACGTTCTGGTTCCGCACCGAAGACGGCGTGAACCCTACCGGCATCTATGGCGAAACGCCGGACGAAGCCAAGTTCCGCTTCAACATCATCGATACGCCCGGACACGTTGACTTCACGATCGAAGTTGAGCGCTCCCTGGCTGTGCTCGACGGCGCTGTCTGCGTTCTCGACGCAAACGCCGGTGTCGAGCCGCAAACCGAGACCGTCTGGCGTCAGGCTGACCGCTACAAGGTTCCGCGCATCGTGTTCGTCAACAAGATGGACAAGATCGGCGCTGACTTCTTCAACTGCGTGAAGATGATCAAGGACCGTACGGGCGCCACGCCGGCTCCGATCCAGCTGCCGATCGGCGCTGAGACCGAACTGGAAGGCCATGTCGACCTGATCACGATGCAGGAATGGGTCTGGGAAGGCGAAGACCTCGGCGCAAGCTGGGTGCTCAAGCCGATCCGTGACAGCCTGAAGGACAAGGCCGAAGAGATGCGCGCCGAGCTCATCGAGATCGCCGTCGAAGTCGACGATGCGGCCATGGAAGCCTATCTCGAAGGCAACGAGCCTGATGAAGCCACGCTGCGCACGCTGATCCGCAAGGGTACGCTGGAAATGGCCTTCGTGCCGGTTCTGTGCGGCTCTGCGTTCAAGAACAAAGGCGTGCAGCCGATGCTGAACGCTGTGATCGACTATCTGCCGGGCCCACTCGACGTGCCGCCTTATATGGGCTTCGCACCGGGCGACGAGGAAGAAGTGCGTAACATCGAGCGTAAAGCCGATGACAGCCAGCCTTTCTCCGGCCTTGCGTTCAAGATCATGAACGACCCCTATATGGGCACGCTGACCTTCACGCGGATCTATTCCGGTACGCTGTCCAAAGGCGACAGCTTCATGAACTCCACGAAGGGCAAGAAAGAGCGCGTCGGCCGAATGGTGATGATGCACTCCAACAAGCAGGACGAGATCACGGAAGCCTATGCAGGTGACATCGTGGCGCTCGCCGGCCTGAAGGAGACCACCACGGGTGACACGGTCTGCGACCCGAACAAGCCGGTCGTTCTGGAAACGATGACGTTCCCCGATCCGGTGATCGAGATCGCTGTCGAGCCGAAATCCAAGGCTGACCAGGAGAAGATGTCTGTTGGTCTGCAGCGCCTCGCCGCAGAAGACCCGTCCTTCCAGGTCGAGACGAACTTCGAATCCGGCCAGACGATCATGAAAGGCATGGGCGAGCTTCACCTCGACATCCTGATCGACCGCCTGAAGCGCGAATTCAAGGTCGAAGCCAATATCGGTCAGCCGCAGGTGGCTTATCGTGAGAAGATCGGCCGCGCGGCAGAGATCGACTACACGCACAAGAAACAGTCCGGTGGTACCGGTCAGTTCGCCCGCGTGAAGCTGGAATTCGAGCCGCTGGAATCCGGTTCGGGCTTCGTCTTCGAAAGCAAGATCGTCGGCGGTGCTGTTCCGAAGGAATACATTCCGGGCGTCGAAAAAGGCCTCGAAATGGCCAAGGAAAACGGCCTTCTGGCCGGCTATCCGGTCACCGACTTCAAGGCCACGCTGGTCGATGGGGCGTTCCACGATGTGGACTCCTCGGTCCTGGCCTTCGAAATCGCAGCCCGCGCTGCCTTCCGCGAACTGAAAGGCCAGGGCGACCCGCGCCTGATGGAGCCGATCATGGCAGTGGAAGTTGTGACGCCGGAAGACTATATGGGTGACGTAATTGGCGACCTGAACTCCCGCCGCGGTCAAATCCAGGGCTCTGAGCCCCGGGGCAACGCGACGGTGATCAAGGCCTTCGTCCCGCTGGTCAACATGTTCGGTTACGTGTCCGACCTTCGCGGCATGTCACAGGGCCGCGCCCAGTTCACGATGCTCTTCAATCACTATGATGAAGTGCCGCGTGCTGAAGCGCAGAAGATCATTTCGGACGTCGCCGGTTCGTAAGCAAACGAGGCCGGGTTCCGGCCACTTAGTTAGAATAAAGGAGAGGCCCGATGGCCAAGGCAAAGTTTGAACGCAACAAGCCGCACGTCAAC
>JAAEZZ010000003.1 GCA_018222605.1 Alphaproteobacteria bacterium | reverse complement strand
TCGTCAGCTCGTGTCGTGAGATGTTGGGTTAAGTCCCGCAACGAGCGCAACCCTCATCCTTAGTTGCCATCACGTTTGGGTGGGCACTCTAAGGAAACTGCCGGTGGTAAGCCGGAGGAAGGTGGGGATGACGTCAAGTCCTCATGGCCCTTACGGGTAGGGCTACACACGTGCTACAATGGCAGTGACAATGGGTTAATCCCCAAAAACTGTCTCAGTTCGGATTGTCGTCTGCAACTCGACGGCATGAAGGTGGAATCGCTAGTAATCGTGGATCAGCATGCCACGGTGAATACGTTCCCGGGCCTTGTACACACCGCCCGTCACATCATGGGAATTGGTTCTACCCGAAGACGCTGTGCTAACTTCGGAGGCAGGCGGCCACGGTAGGATCAGTGACTGGGATGAAGTCGTAACAAGGTAGCCGTAGGGGAACCTGCGGCTGGATCACCTCCTTTCTAAGGATGTTCCGGATTGTCTTGCTCACGCGAGGCTCTGGAACTCTATAGACAGTCCACTTTGATGGACAAAACAAATGCGGCTATCGCGCCGTCTCCGTTTCTCTTCCTTCGTTCGTTGTTTGAGCTTGCATTCGGCATGCTCGGGCACTAAGCGAGCCCCGCGGGCGCTATTACGCCTGTCTTCGACTAAGACCGCGACGGGCCTGGCCCTGATCGGTCATGGGCCGGTAGCTCAGGTGGTTAGAGCGCACGCCTGATAAGCGTGAGGTCGGAAGTTCAACTCTTCCTCGGCCCACCATCGAAGCCTGCGGTTGCGCAGGGCAGGGTAGCGACCTGGCAGATGCCAGTTATACGGGGCCATAGCTCAGTTGGGAGAGCGCCTGATTTGCATTCAGGAGGTCGTCGGTTCGACTCCGTCTGGCTCCACCATCGCCTTTAGCGAACGAAAGAAGTTTATCCGTTTCCGGAGCATTTGTTTCCGGGATATTTGTCATCGTAAGGGAAAGATTGATCCGGCTGGATCGCTGCTCAGAGCCAAGTGCTCATAGTGGTCCAGCTTCAGCCGAACAGTGCGCTGCTGCAAGGTAGTTGCATCAAAGGGTCAGTCTGCAAGAAACCAACATGTCTGATCGAGATCCAGTGTGTGGACCGCAAATGCGTTTTCCACTGCACATGGATTTCAAAAACGATCAAGCGTCAAAAGGGCATCCGGGGGATGTCTTGGCGGTAAGAGGCGATGAAAGACGTGGCACTCTGCGATAAGCACCGGGGAGGCGAGAGCACCCTTTGATCCGGTGATTTCTGAATGGGGAAACCCACCTCCGAGATGTTGGATAATTCGAGCGCTTCGGCGCTCGACGTGTCTAACATTTCAATAGTGAGGTATTTTAATCTGAATACATAGGGTTAAAAAGCGAACCCGGGGAATTGAAACATCTAAGTACCCGGAGGAAAGGACATCAATTGAGACTCCGTTAGTAGTGGCGAGCGAACGCGGACCAGGCCTGGTCTGAAATAAGGAGAAGTATCTGGGAAGGTACGCCATAGTGGGTGATAGCCCCGTATCCGTAAAATGAAGACCTTTTAGAGTAGGGCGGGACACGTGAAATCCTGTCTGAACATGGGGGGACCACCCTCCAAGCCTAAGTACTCCTTACCGACCGATAGTGAACAAGTACCGTGAGGGAATGATGAAAAGTACCCCGATGAGGGGAGTGAAACAGTACCTGAAACCGGATGCCTACAAGCTGATGGAGCTCTTCGGAGTGACATCGTACCTTTTGTATAATGGGTCAGCGACTTAGTGTTGCGTGCAAGCTTAAGCCGTTAGGTGTAGGCACAGCGAAAGCGAGTCTGAATAGGGCGACCGAGTACGTAGCATTAGACCCGAAGGCAAGTGATCTAGGTATGGGCAGGCTGAAGGTGCGGTAACACGCACTGGAGGGCCGAACCGTTGAACGTTGAAAAGTTCTCGGATGACCTGTGCCTAGGGGTGAAAGGCCAATCAAACTTGCTGATAGCTGGTTCTCCGCGAAATCTATTTAGGTAGAGCGTCACGATTAGACTCTGGGGGGTAGAGCACTGAATGGGCTAGGGGTCCTCACCGGATTACCAAACCTTCTCAAACTCCGAATACCCAGAAGTTATGCGTGGCAGACACACGGCGGGTGCTAACGTCCGTCGTGAAAAGGGAAACAACCCAGACCGCCAATTAAGGCCCCCAAGTAATAGCTAAGTGCGAAACGATGTGGAGGTGCTGAGACAATCAGGAGGTTGGCTTAGAAGCAGCCATCCTTTAAAGAAAGCGTAACAGCTCACTGATCAAGCGCCTCTGCGCGGAAAATGTATCGGGACTAAAGTTATTCGCCGAAATTGCGGACTCAGTAATGAGTGGTAGCGGAGCGTTCCGTAAGCCTGTGAAGGTGAACCGTGAGGTTTGCTGGAGGTATCGGAAGTGAGAATGCTGACATGAGTAGCGACAAAGAGGGTGAGAGACCCTCTCGCCGAAAGACCAAGGGTTCCTGCGTAAAGCTAATCTGCGCAGGGTTAGCCGGCCCCTAAGGTAAGGCCGAAAGGCGTAGCCGATGGGAACCACGTTAATATTCGTGGGCCAAGGGATGAGTGACGGATTTCGAAAGTTGTAGACCCTTATTGGATTGGGTCTGCGGCCTGGAAGTTCCTGGAAATAGCCTCCCTATTAGACCGTACCCGAAACCGACACAGGTGGTCAGGTAGAGAATACCAAGGCGCTTGAGAGAACTATGTTGAAGGAACTCGGCAAATTACCTCCGTAACTTCGGGAGAAGGAGGCCTCAACTTGGGCAACCAGGATTGAGGGGCACAAAACTGGGGGTTGCGACTGTTTATCAAAAACACAGGGCTCTGCGAAGTCGCAAGACGACGTATAGGGTCTGACGCCTGCCCGGTGCCGGAAGGTTAAGAGGAGATGTGCAAGCATTGAATTGAAGCCCCGGTAAACGGCGGCCGTAACTATAACGGTCCTAAGGTAGCGAAATTCCTTGTCGGGTAAGTTCCGACCTGCACGAATGGCGTAACGACTTCCCCACTGTCTCCAACATAGACTCAGCGAAATTGAATTCCCCGTGAAGATGCGGGGTACCCGCGGTCAGACGGAAAGACCCCGTGAACCTTTACTACAGCTTCACAGTGGCATTAAAGAACTTATGTGTAGGATAGGTGGGAGGCTTTGAAGCAGTGTCGCCAGATGCTGTGGAGCCAACCTTGAAATACCACCCTTAATTTCTTTGATGTCTAACCGCGTCCCTGGATGGGACCGGGACCCTGTGTGGCGGGTAGTTTGACTGGGGCGGTCGCCTCCTAAAGAGTAACGGAGGCGCGCGATGGTAGGCTCAGAGCGGTCGGACATCGCTCGTTGAGTGCAATGGCATAAGCCTGCCTGACTGTGAGGGGGACACCCCGAGCAGAGACGAAAGTCGGTCATAGTGATCCGGTGGTCCCGAGTGGAAGGGCCATCGCTCAACGGATAAAAGGTACGCCGGGGATAACAGGCTGATACTCCCCAAGAGTCCACATCGACGGGAGTGTTTGGCACCTCGATGTCGGCTCATCACATCCTGGGGCTGGAGCAGGTCCCAAGGGTTTGGCTGTTCGCCAATTAAAGTGGTACGTGAGCTGGGTTTAGAACGTCGTGAGACAGTTCGGTCCCTATCTGCCGTGGGTGTAGGATACTTGAGAGGAGTTGCCCCTAGTACGAGAGGACCGGGGTGAACGATCCACTGGTGGACCAGTTGTCGTGCCAACGGCAGTGCTGGGTAGCTATGATCGGACAGGATAACCGCTGAAGGCATCTAAGCGGGAAGCCCCCCTCAAAACAAGGTATCCCTGAGGGCCGTGGAAGACCACCACGTCGATAGGCCGGAGATGTAAGCATGGTAACATGTTCAGTTGACCGGTACTAATGGCCCGATAGGCTTGATTTGATCCAGTAACAGACAGGTTCCAACCTGTTCTCTACGGAAAATCAAAAGCATACACACCGTAAGTGTGATGACATGGACAACGACCCGAATGCGAAAGCACAACGGGGTTGATTTGCTCGCTGCGCCTGGCATGGAGAGGTGCGGGACCCGCGTTGTCGCTTCGCGAAACGCTACATCCCGCTGACCAAACCAAGGAAAAGCCACCGCGCAGCGGTGGTTTTTCCTTGGTTTGGTGGTCATAGCGCGAGCAAAACACCCGGCTCCATTCCGAACCCGGCCGTTAAGTGCCGTCGCGCCGATGGTACTGCGTCTCAAGACGTGGGAGAGTAGGTCACCGCCAAACCTAGCAAAAACCACCCGTATCTCTCTAAACGATACACACAAAACCACCCTGTCGCGGGATGGAGCAGCCCGGTAGCTCGTCAGGCTCATAACCTGAAGGTCGTAGGTTCAAATCCTACTCCCGCACCCATCATAAGAGTAGTTTGGCCGTCCTGAGAAATCAGGGCGGCCAAATCGCCTTTTATAACAAGGTTATAGCCGCTCTCATTTTTGCGCGGCTCAAGGCAAATCCGTTGGATGGTCTTCCTCAAGACGGATCGGACCTCGTCAGCATCCGGAGACGGGTCCGAAACCACTTCCACAAGTGAGCCGATAAGCTCGGCATAGAGCTCGCCCGCGTTCGGATGAACGCTCACAACGGGCTCGCTGCCCATTGCCGCAAGTTTGCCCTCGTTTTCGACTTTTTCTGCTTCCAGGGCGACCAGCTTTTGCTTGAGGGCAGTGGTCGCGACTCCTTCAGCAATCGCATCGACAATCCGGTCGATACGCCTGCCGGCTTCAGCGATAGCCTTCTCAAGCTGAAACCGCTCGCTCCCAGTCGCCTTTTGTTGACGAACGAGTTCTGCGTGAAACTCGCGTGCGGCCGCCTTCTGCGCGTCCGGATGAAGCAGAGCGTTGTTCAGTCCTGCAAGGACGCGTTCTTCCAGTTCTTTGGCCGCAATGGTTCGATTGTTCGAGCAGGTACCCTTCTCGCGCCTTGTCGAGCAACCGTACCTGTTCTGAGAGACAATCGACATTGGACCGCCGCACACAGTACATTCCAGAAGCCCCGACAGGAGCCGTGTTGGCCGCTTCGCTCCACCACGTTTGCGGGAGTGCCTTTGTTGGCGAAGCTTCACAGCCTGCCAGAGTTCATTATCAACAATCCGAAGGTCCGGCACCTCATTGATGACCCATTCGCTTTCGGGGTTTGCCCGCATACGCTTCTTGCCGGAGAAGGGATCCGTGACCTTATGCCTGCGGTTCCAGATGCGGCGACCGATATAGAGTTCGTTGTTCAGGATGCCGTTGCCGGCATGCACCTGTCCATTGATCGTTGAGGCGCGCCAATCTGAACCGCGCGGTGCTGCGACACCTTCCTGATTCAACATGGCCGCGATGCTTCGCGGAGATTTTCCTTCAACGAACAGACGCATGATCCGTCTGATGGTCTCAGCTTCTTCGTCGTTGATGGTCAGGATGCCATTCTGTTCACCCGGTAGGATGTCGTAACCGTAGCAATGTCCTCCGGCCGATCTACCTGAATTCACAACACCAGTCTGACCGCGGCGCGTCTTCTTCGCCAGATCGCGCAGGAACATCTCATTCATCACGCCCTTGAAGCCGACATGCATCGAGTCGACTTCTCCTTCGGAAAGCGTGACGATCGACACGCCGTGAAAGGCGAGGATCTTGTAGATTGTGGCTGTGTCGGCTTGGTCGCGGGAAATGCGGTCGAGCGCCTCTGATACAACGACATTGAAGTGACCGTTCGCGGCGCCCCTAATCAGATCCTGTATACCGGGGCGCGTAACCATTGCGCCGCCCGAGATCGCGCGGTCTGAATAGACGACGGTTTCGGTCCAGGATTTCTGTTCTAGGTGTTGTCGGCAAAGAGCAATCTGGTCTTCGATTGAACGAATAGACTGAAGGTCCGACGAGTAGCGGGCGTAGATGGCGGCTTTTAGGGTCATGACCCTTTCCGATATGCCAACCTCGCATGATATCGCGCAAGCGCTTCGGCGAGATCAATCGCCCAAGATGGGGCTATTTCCCCAGAAAATTCGTCCTCGGGAGGTTCAGTTGGCTTCGCGATCGCCTTTGGAAGGCGACCGCGAGACACGAGTTTGGGGTATTTGCGGTTCACGGTCCGATAGGCAGAAGCTGATCTAGTTCAGCTTCTGACGGTTCCAGACCAGCACGCCGCTGCCATCTTCTTCCTTCTCGAAAAAGGCAGCTCTCAGTGGCTTCTCGAACCCCGGATCATCCAGCTTGACGGCCAGGTATGGAGTATCGCCATCCTTGCTTTCCTCGCGCCAGGCGGCGCCGAGTTCTGCGCCTCCGGCGAAGATCCGGTAGTCCGGGCCGCCTTCGGCTTTCTCGGTCACCGGGACCATCTGGGCTTTCACATTGATTGTCATGGTCCGGATCGTCCCGGTCCATTTGCCATCCTTCTGGCTGAAGGTGCCAATTGTCGCCATTGCTATTCTCCTTTGCTGGCTCTGGCATGAAGGGCCTTGCGGGCCCGCTTGAACCCGGCATCCGATGCGAGGAAGGTTTCCAGCATGACAGGAACCAGGGTTTCGGGTTTCTCTTCGGCGCCATAGGTCTCGGCATAGATCGCCGCATAGTCGGCAAGCGCGGACGCGAGATCGGGTTCAACAGAGAGGGTCAGTTTGACCGGCGTGCGATCCGGCAGTTGGGCAATGCGAAGGCTCATCAGCGGCCTCCCTGAGAATAAGGCCGCAGCACGAGATCACGCGTCACGATGACCCGCACCGGCCAGCCGGGCCGGATACGAAGGGTCGGCTGGATGCCGAGGTTGCGATCAACGACGCGCTCCCCGGCCTCAGACACGCTGTCGCCGAACCCGCGCCGTATGGCACGTTCGATATCATCCTCGTCTGATCCTAGTTCCGCGCCGATGCCGAGAACGGTCGCAAGACCAGCGGCGACAAATACCCGGTCCCAGTGATGGTCTGTGCGGTCAGAAAGGCCCGCAAAACCCTGCTTGTCTGCGGCAGGTTCAGATATCTGCACAGAACTGCCATCCGGGAAGATCATTCGGTCCCAGATCAATAGTGCGCGCTGCTGGCCGAATGAGATTTCGGACTGGTAGCGCCCGATCAGCCGGGTACCCTGCGGAATGAGAAGATAAGCTCCGGTGACGGTGTCATAGACCGGCTGGGTGACCTGCCCGATGACCGAACCTGGCAGATCCGAGTTGAGGCCTGTCACAAGCGAAGCCGGGATAAGCGTGCCCGCCATGACCTGGTAGGGCGAGACCGGTGTCTCGAGATCATGCGGGTTGTAAATCGCCCCATCGCGTGCCTCGTCCGCGAAGGCGATCTTGCGGGCTTGCAAGTTGTCATCCTTACCTGGACCTGTCGGCAAGGCACCGGCGCTTTGGCTAGCGAGCGCCAGCAGCTCAGAGCCGAACGAGGCCGGAACTCCGGCAGACGGCAGGGATGCCGGCCCGATGCTCGGCCCAGCGCCAATGTCAAAGAATACGGAGGATTTGCCCGCTGCGTCGGCAAGCTTAGCCGCGACAAGACGTTCGGCCCGAAGGGCTTCATCTTCAGGCGAGGGCCTGAAATCATCCGAGGCTGCGACATCCCACTCCGGATCGAGCCCCCATTCGCGTTCCTCCGAAACCACTGTCCCGCCGAGGTCGCCGGCCATGGGTGCGCCAAGCTTTGGCGTTCCGGGCGACGGCGTCCAGGTCGCATACGACGAGGGAAGTTCTGCCAGTCCATCCGGCGCGCGCTTCGTGGCCGTGTTGTAAAGTTCCTGGCGATCCGCGGGATCGGCGGCCTTGGGCGGATCGAGCGCAATGGAGGCGGCAGCAAAGAGCCCCAGCACACCGAGCCCGGCGCCGACCATCAGGACTTTCCGGTTGATCCGTGTGACGGGTCGCGGCCGCGCGCGCAGTTTCAGGGCATCGGCCTGCTGCGGGAAAGGGGCTGGCTCGCTCATCCCTTGCTCCCGAACAGGCTCGCGAGACCAGACCTCGGTTCGCGTTTGCGGATCCGCACCACGGTCTGGGATTTCTCACCAAGACGAAGCTCAGCGGCCCGGAAGAGATGATCGACAATGTAGTAATTGCCCTTGAGGCGATAATTGACGAGTTCGGCCTCGCCAGAAACGCCAAGGACAAAGAGGGGCGGGGCCTCCATGGTCGACAACCCTTCCGGCATCTGGATGAAAACCTGCCGCCCATCATCGAACACGCGGACGGGTCGCCAGTCTGGACGGTCACCATCGATCAGGTAATCAAAGTCCAGCCGGTCGAGTGCAACACCCGGCATGATTGATGTCTCTTCCCGCGCGAGCGCTGCGCTGTTGCGAGAGATGAGTTGCGAGAGCTCGTCGGCCGGATAGCGCCAGGACAACGCTGCCATATAGGTGCCGTCACCGCTCTCCAGTTCCAGATGATAGGTCCGCCGGTCTGTCGCAATCATGAGATTGGTCGAGAGGCCGGCGCCGATCGGTTTGACCAGAACATGTGCGCGTGCTGTTCCGCCTGAACCGGAGGATGTATCTCCCACAATCCAGCGCACCGTATCGCCAGCCGAGACAGAGACCAGCGTCTCTCCGGGCTGCAGCGCAATGTCGGAGACCTGTCCCGGCGCGGCATACAATCTGTACAGCGCCCCTTCTGTATAGGGATAGACCTGAATGGCATTTACATAGCCGTCCACGGACGGTTCGATCCGGGCTTCTGATGTGCCCTTGCGGATCGTCTCGGAGGGCGAGGTATAGACACGGGTTACCGTGCGCTTGACCCCGTCGACCGGTTTCATCTGGCCGGGAAGCGGCAAAGGTGTTGGTGTTTCGACGATCTCGACAGGACGGGGCTCTGCGTCCTCGACCTGCGCGGCGGCGACAAACAGTTCCGGCTCGATCGGCGCGGCCTCCGGAACGCTGGCGCAGGCGGTGGCAAGGGCCAGTGTGGATACCAGTGTGAGAGTGCGGATCATGGGTTGTCTCCTGTGACAAGGTCTTCGCCCCAATTGAGGCTGTGGATGTAGAGGCCGAGCGGGTTGGCGCGGAGCGTCGGCGCATCGCGCGGCGGGGAGTGGATAAGGGTGAAGAGGCCGGTGAACCGTTTGACGCCGGTCAGCGCGCCATTCTCGTAGGTCTTCTCAAGCCAGCGCGCCTGGAAGGACTCGTCCGAGACGCGGACGACACTTACGACATCGACACTGCGCGAGCGACGTCCGATCTCGGCGAAGGGGTCATTGTCGCGGGCATAATCGCTGAGCGTGATGGCGGCCTTGTCGGTCACATAGTCATAGGCCGCCAACCAGTTCTGCCGGACAATGACCGGATCGACGGAAAGACTGCGGACATCGGAGATGAAGTTGGCGAGGTGATGGGCGACCTGCGCATCGGTCGGGTCGTAATTGGCGAGGGCAGGGCCGACGGCTTTCACAGAGCCTGTGTCGTCCACTTCGACCACATATGGCGTCACTGTGGATTGCAGGCTGCGCCAAACAAGGGCGGCTGAAGAGGCCGTCAGAAGGACTAGCAACCCGAGTGCCATCAGCCGCCAGTTCCTGGCCTGTACGCGGGCAGATCCGATCCGGTCATCCCAGATCTGGCCGGCTTTCTGGTAAGGCGTTTCGGGATGTGGGCTTTGCCCGTAATGGGTGGAAGTTCGCCTGAACATGGGATCAGTCCTCGTCTCTCTGGAGTTTTGGATTTTCGCCTGCCATGCCGCGGTCGCCGTCTTTCAGGGCGTGCACCGTGATGGCCCCGGCATGCTGCAGGCGTTGTTCTGTGCGCAGGCGCCGGGCCCAGGCCGGGCTTGAACCGCTGGTTCCGGCATCGCTGACGCCCGTAGATGCTGTGCTCCCGCCGCTCGCCGCAAAGGCGGCTTCACTGCCGCGCCTGTAAGCATTTCGGGCGCCTTGCAAGGGCCGTCCGGCCATGCGCCGCACGGCGTCCGAGCCAGCCTGCGCCATACCTGTGGCTCCAGCGAGATGCCCGCGCCAGCCGGTGGCGCCGGAACCAAGCCGTCCAAGGTCATACGAGGTGCGAGCCGCGCCCGACATTGAGGCCCCGGCCTTGACCGCTGCCGACGCCCCGCCAATTGCGGCGCGTCCAGCAGCGACTGTGCCTGTGCCTGCGAGGATCGCGCCCGCACCCACAGCGGCTGTCGTGCCGACCACTGAGCCGGCGCCAAGCTGCGGCGCCCCGGTGACGAGGCCGGATGCGATGCCGGGTGCGAACACGCCCATCCAGAGAAAGACGATGGCGGCCAGAACGGTCCCCATGACTTGCGCAAGGGTGACATCGCCCGGGCCGGTGAAAGCATCGGTGATGGAGGTAAAGAGGGTCGAGCCGATGCCAATGACGACAGCGAGGACCATGAGCTTGATACCAGAAGTGACAACATTGCCGAGGACGCGTTCAGCCAGGAAGCTGGTCTTGTTCCAGAGCGCGAACGGGATCAGCACGAACCCGGCCAGCGTCGTTAGCTTGAACTCCAGGATCGCCACGAAAAGCTGCACCGCGAGTACGAAGAAGGCGACGAGGATGATCGCCCAGGCAAGAAACATCACGGCAATCAGGATGAAATTGTGAAAGAAGCTGATCGGGCCGAGCATGTCGCCGATTTCGGCCAGCAAGGGTTCTGCCGCCTCGAACCCGACGCCGGCAATATAGCCTGGTCGCATGAGATCACCTGCGGTCAGCGTGCTGGAGCCCGCTTTCACACCGAGGCTCGCAAAGCTCTCGAACACGATATTGGCGAGCAGGGTGAAGTTGCCAATGATGAAGGCGAAGAAGCCGACATAGAGCACCTTCTTCAGCAGCCCTGACATCACATCGGCATTCTGCGACAGAGCCCAGAAGAGACCGGCCAGCGTGATGTCGATCACGATCAGCGTTGTTGTCAGGTAAGCGACATCGCCCGCGAGCAGGCCGAAGCCTGAATCGATATAGGCAATGAAGGTTTCGAGGAACCGGTCGATGACGCCCATCTCTTCCATGGCGGGTCAGTCTCCGAGGAAGGATTTAAGGCGGGCGCGGCCACGTTCGGCCTCTTCAAGCTCGCGCGCGCGGTCGAAAGCGATGGCGCGGTAATGGGCGGCCATCAGCGCTTCCATCTGGATCAGCTGTTCGGCCGAGAGTGCACCGATCTGGTTGCCGGCCTGCAGGGCCTGGAGATTGCCGATGGCTGTCTGGCTCTCATCCACCAAGCCGGTCAGTGCCTCGGAATCCTCGGCATTGTTGCGCACGGTCTCAGCGACCATGAGGAGCGTGTGCTTGTGGGCATTGCGCGACTGGCGCCAGCGGGCGCGCGCATCCTCTACAAGTACATCGGACTGAGGCGGTGTGTCGCCATAGGTTTCAGGATAGAGGTTCTCATACTCCTCCTCGACCTCCTCGACGCCGTAGCCAATCCCTTCGGCGTCGCGCATGAGTTCTCCGATGCGGCGGATGCGGTCGGCAATGATGGCGCGGGCAACTTCGACAGGCAGGGTTTCCAAATCCCGCGCCATTTTCTCGATCATGTCGATCTCATGGGTGAGCTGACGGATCTGGTTGTCGATCTGCTGCAGGGCCCGCACCGCCTGGAGGATGTTCTCGGCATGATTGGTCGGGTCGTAGACAATGCCGCCGCCGAAGAGCTGAGCCGAGGCAGGTGGTGCCAACAGGCCGGGCAGCGGAATGGCAGCAAGGGCGACAGAAGAGAGAAGGGCTTTCATGTGAGGGGCTCCTATTCAGCAGCGATCTGGGCGGTGGATGCATCGGGCTGTTCGGCCAGCAGGTCCGCTGCCCAGCCAAGCTGTTTCAGCTCCAGCCAGCTCAGGGCGAAGCCCGCATCAGTTTCGGCTTCGAGACACTGATCCATGAGTTTCTGGTCGGCTGGCGATGCAGCGCCGCAGAAGGCAAGCGCGACTTCGCCGAGGCCCAGCTCGAAGAGCCGGCAGCCGAGCGGCGAGGTATAGTAATAGTCCCGCTTCGGGATGGCCTTGGCGAGAATGTCGATCTGGCGGTCACTGAGCCCGAACCGGCGATAGGTCGCCTGGGCGGTCGGTTCCAGCGCCCGCTCATTTGGCAGGAAGATCCGCGTCGGGCAGGATTCAATCAGGGCCGGTGCAATCGAGGCCCCTTCAATGTCAGCGAGCGACTGGGTCGCAAACACGACCGCCACATTCTTCTTGCGCAACGTCTTCAGCCAGTCGCGTAGCCGCGCGGCGAACACCGGATGATCAAGGAACAGCCAGGCTTCATCGAGAATGAGCAAGGCCGGGCGGCCATCGAACCGGTCTTCCAGTCGGTGGAAGAGATAGGTAATGACCGGCGCGACCGCAGATGGCGTCTGCATCAGCTCGTCCATCTCGAAACAGGTAATCGAGGAGAGGTCGAGCGCTTCGGCATCGCTATCGAGCAGATGCCCATAGGCCCCTTCCAGCGTGTAGGGATGCAGCGCTGATTTCAGCGTATCGGATTGCAGGATCAGGCTGAGCCCTGTCAGCGTGCGTTCGGCAACAGGCGCTGACGCGAGCGACCGTATTGCGTCCCACAAGACAGACTTCAGGTCCGGCGTAACGGTCACGCCTTCGGCTTCGATTAGCCCGAGCAACCAGTCGGCCGCAAAGCTCGCGCCGCGGTCGGTATCGATGTCCCGAAGCGGCTGTAGGGCCGGACGCTCATCGCCCGCGAGCGGCAGCCAGTTGCCGTCCATGGCCAGCGTCACCGCACGCGCCGACCGGCCCTTGTCGAAGAGAAACACCTGCGCGGCTTCATAGCGCTGCCATTGCGCTGCGAGCAGCGACAGGAGCACCGACTTGCCGGAGCCCGTCGGGCCAATGATCAGCGTATGCCCGACATCACCAACATGCAGGTTGAGGCGGAACGGCGTCGTGACTTCGGTCTGCGCCTCTATAAGGGCGCGTTCCGCAAGATGTGCATTCCACGCATCGCCTGCCCAGACTGAAGAAATCGGCACGAGGTGAGCCAGGTTCAGCGTGTGCAGGATCGGCTGGCGGACATTGGCATAGACTTGCCCCGGCAGAGACCCAAGCCAGGCTTCGACGGCGTTCAGCGTCTCGCGGATCGTCGTGAACCCGCGCCCATTGATCACGCGCTCCACGGCGCGTGTGCGCTCTTCGACTTCTTCACGCGAGGACCCCATCAAGGTCAGCGTGGTCGTGACATAGCCATAGGAGACAAGATCCGAGCCGAGTTCCTGCAGCGCTGCATCGGCATCGGCGGCCTTGTTGTCGGCATCATTGTCGAGAAGTGCGGCCTGTTCGTTGAACAGTGTCTCCCGCAGGACCGCGCCGACGGATTTCCGCTTCGCAAACCAGTGTCGCCGCTTCTTGGCGAGGAGCTTTTCGGCCTCGGCCTTGTCCATCGCGATATAGCGCGTTGTCCAGCGATAGGAAAAGCCGAGCCGGTTGAGTTCATCCAGCATCCCAGGCAGGGTCGAAGCCGGAAAGCCGAGCAGGGTCAGTGTCGCGAGGTGCGCTTCGCCGATGCGGGGCTCCAGCCCGCCCGCAAAGCTCTCATCAGCCAGAACCGCATCGAGAAAGACAGGCAGTTCCGGCACAGACACGCGATGCCGTTTCGACGAGATGCAGGCATGCAGATAGGTGAGCGTGTCCTCGTCTGAGAGCGGACGGATTTCATCCAGGGCGGTGGAGAGCAAGTCCAGCGTCTGCGCTGCGCGCGTCTGAAAATGTTCGAGCCGCTGGCGCCAGTCCTCGCCATCCCGTTTCTCTGGCCGCTCGATCAGTGCCTTCTCGGCCCGTCCCGTCGCATCGGCCGGTGGGAGCCAGAGCAGGGTCAAATAATAGGTGCTCTCGAACCGGGCACCGGTCTCTTCGGCGGCTGCGCGCCGCTCCTGCTCAATCAGCCAGGCCGCCGCACAGTCAAAAGAGCTCTCTTCAAGCGCGACCGCTTCCGCCCGCACCGCTTCGAAGACGAGCGCCCAGCCGGACCCGAACCGGCGGAGCACATTGTTGACCCGTGCCGTCACCGCCACGAGTTCGGCTTCCGTCGAGCTTTCAAGGTCAGGCCCGCGGTAGCGGAAGCTTGTCTGGAAGGCGCCGTCCTTGTTGAGGACGACGCCCGGCGCGACGAGGCACGCCCAGGGGAGGTAGTCGGCAAGACAGGCCTGCCTCGTCGCGTATTCGGAAAGGTTCAGCATGAGAGATGTTCCTTGTGACGGGCAGACCGGATCGCGACGGCAAGGAAGTCGGGATCCGACCGGGCCATGAGGACGGCCAGCGAGTGTCCCGCCACCCAGACCAGAAGACCCGGTATCCAGAGCCGGAGGCCGAGGGCCAGGGCTGCCGCGATCGTTCCGATGGCAATGGCGGCCGAACGCGGCGCGCCTGCCATCAGGATTGGTTCGGCGAGCGAGCGGTGGAGGGGGATCTCGTAGCCGTCGAGCATCAGAGCACCGCGCCGCCGCCGAAGCTGAAGAAGGTCAGGAAGAAGGACGTGGCCGCAAAGGCGATCGACAGGCCGAATACGATCTGGATCAGCTTGCGGAACCCGCCGGATGTTTCCCCGAAAGCGAGCGTCAGGCCGGTCAGCGTGATGATGATCACCGCGACAATCCGGGCGACAGGGCCTTCGATTGATTGCAGGATCTGGTCGAGTGGGCCTTCCCAGGGCATCCCCGTGCCGGCGGCATGCGCCGGGAGCGACAGCATACTCGTCGAAGCCAGCAGCACGCCGGCCTGAAGCGAGCGGTTGAGGGCCTTGATCTGGTCGTAGAACATCTGTCGGTCTCCTTAATTGACGATGTTGAGAAAGGGGGCAGCGAGCGGCTCGGTCCGGTATTCGGTGCCGTCAAAGCCAGTGATGCGGAGTGCCTGCTCGACACGGCGCGCACCGCTTGCGCGGGACATGAAGACGATCACATCGACCGCCTCTCCGATCAGCGCGTGGGGAAGGGCGGTGGTCGCTTCCTCTACCAGCTGTTCGAGCCGGGTGAGTGCGCCCGAAGCGGAGTTTGCATGCAGCGTCGTGATGCCGCCCGGATGGCCTGTATTCCAGGCCTTGAGGAGATCGAGCGCTTCGCCGCCGCGCACTTCGCCGACAATGATCCGGTCTGGCCGGAGCCGCATGGTCGAGCGGACTAAATCGCGGAGCGTGATCCCGGACCGGTGCGTCCTGAGCTGCGTCACATCTTCGGCGGAGCAGCGAAGCTCCCTTGTGTCTTCCAGGATGACGATCCGGTCCTCTGAAAGAGCCGGTTCGGACAACAAGGCATTGGCAAAGGTCGTCTTGCCCGACGACGTCCCGCCCGCAACGACGATATTGAGCCGGTCTTCCAGTGCCTGCCGCAGCCCGACACAGAGCGCCGGCGTCAGCGCACCTGTCTCAACATAGGTATCGAGTGCGATGGGATGGCCTGCCGGTTTGCGGATCGCAAAGCAGGGCGCTTCGGAAACGGGCGGCAGGATGCCTTCGAACCGTTCGCCAGAGCCCGGCAGTTCAGCGGAGACAATGGGAGACGCGCGGTCACACGCTTCCCCAACCGAGGACGCCACCAGCCGAATGATCCGCTCGCGCTCGGCGCGGCCGAGCGTCTCAGAAGCCCGGCGCAAACCAAAGCCAGCTTTCTCGACCCAGACCGAGCCATCAGGATTGGCGAGTATTTCGATCGTGTCGGGAGCTGCCAGCGCTGCCCCGACCGGGCCGTCAAAAGCCGTGCGCAGCATCGCCGTGCGGCGGGTCTCGGTCTCGCTGGGCTGGGACAGGGCAGACATGGCGGCAAGTGGTCCTCATCAGTGATGGGACCAGCATCAAGGCATCAAATGCCGGCGCACAGTTGGGTCATGAGGACCTTACGGGATGTTGGGTGAGCAGGACTTACGGTCCGGGATAGACAAGGTTGGTAGGACAAATTTCTATTTGTGCGAGATTGTAGGTGGTGTCCGCGACTAAGCCGGATTAGTGTAGCGGAGTGGGAGGGAGCTAATGATCAATCTGGACATGTTCCATGTCGATCTCGGCGCATCGATCCTCATGCGGTTCCAGGATAGCGCGCAGCGTCCGATTAACATTCTGGCCGACGCGGGAGTGCACGGCGGCAGTTTCGCGCATGACTATATTCTACAGAAACTACGCAGTGCGTTAAATGCGGGAGAGGATGACCCTATCCGACTGAACCTTTTGATCGGCACCCACTATGATGCCGATCATCTCAATCGGATGGTGGCGATCATTGAGTCAGACCAAGTCAGTATTGATGAAGCCTGGATGCCGCCAGTTGCTGACGACACCGAAGAAACACTTCCCGAGTGGCCACTCGAAGACAGCAATCTGCTGGCCATCAAATTCGCACGGGAATTTGACGCGAATCCCGAGCAGGAGCGGCAGTCCACACTTGAACGATACCTTGCCGAATATAAGCGGCGCGTTCTCGACATTCGCCGGGTCGCCGACGATTTGCAGGCCGCCATTGAGACTGGCGATGGAGATATTCATCTCTTTGCGGGCGACCATCAGATGGCTGAGCGGGAGGCCGGTCGTCGCCCTTGGGATGATCTGTCACCCGATCAATTCTTCCTGCAAGAGATCGCGGACATCGATGAAACGCTGCGCGAACGAGACGTATCCGTTCCACTAGACCACGCCGCTTTCACAGTGACCGAGGAATTTCTCATACGTTATGAGCCCTTGGATGAAGGGATCGCCGGCTTTCTTGATCCCGTCCGGGACGAGGACGCCCTTGAGTATCTCGCTTGGAGGATCCGCAACCGTACGCCTATCCGACTGGGCTTCGAACCGATTATCGGCACCATCCAACCGACAGCTGCGCTGACACGTCTCGACCTGTTGCGGAAATCGTATGCCAAAAATGCCATTAATGCCACTCAACTGAACAAGGTCGTCGTCGCTCTGAAAAAGAAGAAGGTACCGGTCTTTGCACGTTCCATCCAGGATGGCGTGCCGCGGCGTTTTGTGTGGCATGAAGCGAGTGGTAGACTTGTTGGCTCAAAGAACGACGCAGGCGACGGTCTCGAACTCATGCTGCTTGCCCCGTCAAATGGCTTGATCGAGAAGCACCGCGAAAAGTTACCCGTCGCGCGCCAGATAGCATTTGCGCTGTACAAGACCGTTCCGCTGAAGAGCATTACCGAGAGCAATCAGCTAAGCTATGTGATTCATTTCCGATCCGAAGGGCAAGGCATACTGATCTCGGGCGATACCGGCTGTGTGGACTTCAAACCATCAGGCAATAAGCCATACTACCAGCAACTTCTTGATACTTTGCATCCCCTGAATGTGATCCAAATTGCTCACCATGGCGGGAACAATACCCATTTCTATCGCGTCCTCGAACAATGCAAAGGTAAGTCCGAGCTTCAGGAAGCCTGGATGCTGCTATCCCATGAAGTGCGTTCGCCCTACCGGCCGAATAACGTCTTCCGCATCTTCATTGAGAATATTCGCCGTACGGGATCTGGGCCCAATCTCCTGTTCACGAGTGCGCCGCGCCTGGCTGCGGTGAGTGGCTTCGAAGATTTGATCGCAGCGCCGACCGCTCAGCCCACGGACCACGGAGATGTAAGTCTGAGATATGACGGTACCGGTTGGTGCGTAGTTTCTCACGCGGTTGATGCCAGTCGCCTGACCTAAGCCCAGTCTCTAGAGCGTCCTCACATGCGCGCTTGGAGACGGCGAACGTTGAGATTCAGTTGTAGCTGCGATCGCCCCAGAGATCTGCCGGACAATCGAGGCCCCATAGCCCGGCATTTTCCGAGCGTGCCGCAGCTTCTGCTGCACGATAGCGACCACGAGAATACTGCGGCCAGTCCCGACCCCAGCCTTCACGCACGATAAAGTCACCGAGGTCCATGCCACCGACCGTACAGGTAGCAACGAGGCGTTTCCAGCGATCGGTATCAGTGACCGAGCAGGTGACAGTCCGATTGCCTATATAGTCCGACAGGGCAAGCGCGGCCTTCTGGTAGGGGTTGATATCTCCGCATCGCGCGCCGCGTTCCGGCGTGTCATAGCCTGACAGGCGAATACGCTGGCCGTGGATCTCAATCGTGTCGCCATCAACAATGGACGCAACGCCAGCCACAGTGTCATCAGTTGTAGACGGCGACTCTGTGTTCATACGCGCCGAGCAGGCGGCGAGTGACATCAAGGTCAGGACGAAGGCCAAAACGCGAAAATGATTCGTCATACCCAGAGCCTAGCTCAACGCCGGCATCGAACAAGGCTAAGCTTCTGGTTGCAATGTTGGCATCGGTGGGTATCGATTGCACCAAAGGCCGGGCGAAGCTCGGGGTTCAATGCGGAGGACAAACACGGCATGGGTGGCTGGGACAACGACAAGAGCGGCGACTATGTACCCAAGCCCCCACCGATCTGGTTCTGGATCGTCGTCTGCGTCATTATCGTCGGCCTGATGGCCCTGGCTGTATCTGCCCGGTTCTAATCCGGGGGTAAGTCCAGGAACGATCCCAAATCGAGAACAAGGTCTGCCGCGAGGAATTCAATGCGCCTACGAAGTGGCAAAGCGGCATCTTCAAGTTGGTTTTCCGATAGCCTGAACTTGACCGTTACTTCGCTCAGGGATTTGCGATGGATCATCGAGACCGTTGCATCCCGGTCTTCCAGATCCACCATTACTGTATCTACCTGCCATAAGCGCTGACGCATGCTGCACCTCCGATTGTTCAATCAGAGGTATGAGAGAGTCGCTTTTGGAGATCGTCAGGAAATCAAAGGCCTAGTGCCAGATGTGCGGGTTCGCCCGCTCCACAACGCGCTTTGTCAGCGCTTCCAGTTCCGCGCGTGCGCGCGCCGCATCGGCGGGTGTTTCAAACGGACTCCTACCGGGCCGCTGGCGCAGCCATTCGAAGATGAATTCGATCAGAAGGTCGGTCTGGAAGGCTGTTCCGGTCTCCAGTTTCTCGATCTGGTCTTCGACCCGTTCAAGCCGCTGAATGATCGCGGCATCCGGACGATCTTCGGGCGGTGTAAACATGAGTGTTAGCGCTTCATCAATTAGCGTTCCGACATGGACGCCATGCTCGGCCGAGAACCGCTTAACCTTGCGATGGTTCGTTTCGGACACGCGGATGTGAAGCCTTGGATTTCGCGTCATGCCCTAAAGTTCCCGTCCGGTATTTTCCTGGGCGTGCAGGTAGTAGCGCGCGATCTGGTCCTGTATGCCGCCACGTTGCTGCGGCGGCCGCTCTTCTTCTGTCACAAGTTCCTGCGAGACGTCATCATCATCGCCGATGTCTGAACTCATAGTTTGCGCGAGCCCACCGGAGTCGTCGTTTGATGGCGATGTTCCTGACCGATGGTATCCTCCGATGCACGACGTATCCGCACCGGCAGGGGCAATCGGGAGCGCGCCGACCCGCTCGGTATAATTTCGATCTTCATAGTAGCGTAGCTTTTTCGCACGGATCGGTGGATGGCTCGCCAGAAAGATCAGTGCGTCATCAGCCGGCATCTGCATCACTTCGCCAGGTGTCAGGAGCGGCCGTTGGGTTTCCTGCTGTGAGACCATGACATGACTGAGCCAGGGCGCGAGCCGGTGCCCAGTATAATTCTTCTGGTTTCGCTGCTCCGTTGTGGTGCCAAGCATGTCGGAAATGCGCTTGGCGGTCCGCTCGTCATTCGTCGCGAATGCAATCCGGACATGGCAATTATCGAGGATAGAATTGTTCTGGCCATAGGCCTTCTCGACCTGGTTCAACGACTGGGCGATCAGGAAGGCGCGGATTCCATAGCCAGCCATGAAAGCGAGTGAACTCTCGAAGAAGTCGAGCCGTCCAAGGGCCGGAAACTCGTCAAGCATCAGCAGGGTCTGCCGGCGGTCCTGCCCATCGGGCAATTCTTCGCAAAGCCGCCGTGCAATCTGATTGAGTATCAACCGCATCAACGGCTTCGTCCGTGACAGATCGGACGGAGGAACGACGAGATAGAGGGATGCTGGCCTCTCGCCCCGAAACAGATCTTCGATCCGCCAGTCTGAGCCGGATGTCGCCCGCTGGACGACTGGGTCACGATAGAGCCCCAGAAATGAAATCGCCGTCGACACGACCGACGACTTTTCATTCTCAGACTTGTTCAGTAGCTCCCGTGCCGCTTCCGCTACAACCGGATGCGTTAACGGCCGGTCACGGCTCCCCAGATGGTTCGCCTCCAGCATGCGCTCAAGCGTGTCATCGATCGGCCGGGCCGGATCAGACAGCAGTGTCGCCACGCCCGCGAGCGACTTGTCATCTTCGGCATAGAGAACATGCAGGATGGCACCAACGAGCAGTGAATGCGCCGTCTTGTCCCAATGAGTGCGCCGCTCCAGAGACCCATCCGGATCAACCAGAATGTCTGCCACATTCTGCGCATCCCGGACCTCGTGCGCACCAAGCCTCACTTCCAGCAGGGGATTGAATCGGGAACTCGACAAATCCGTCGGGTCGAACCGAACGCATCGAGAGAAGTCCGACCGCCATTTCGACGTCAGCGCCCAGTTCTCTCCCTTGATGTCATGAATGATCGCATTGCCCGTCCATGAAAGAAGAGTAGGAATCACCAACCCGACACCCTTGCCGGACCGGGTTGGTGCGAAGGCCATGACATGCTCGGCGCCTGCATGTCGAATATACCGGCCTTTGAACCGTCCGAGCACCACACCTGACGAACCAAGCAGACCAGATCGCCGAACATCCCGAACCGATGACCAGCGCGCCGAGCCATACGTCGTTGCGTTCTTTTCGCGTCGTGCCCGCCAGAGTGATGCTATGATTGCCATCACAATCCCGGCAACCCCACCGAGCGAGGCAATCACGCCGGCACGCGCAAATACGTCCGGCGCATAGGCGTCATAGGCATACCACCACTGGAATAGTCGCCAGGGTTTGTAGACCGGCTGACCTGCCACTTCGAACCAGGCCCCGCCCAAACGAGGCTGATGGTCCAAATCGCCAGCGACCCACTGTGTCGCAATCCACACCGAACAGGTGATCAAAAATAGCGTCAGCAGAAACTGGCCGAGAAGGAATTTGGTAGGGGTCAATGCGCCGGTCCTGGAATGGGAGTGGCGTTACTCTACAGCGAGGATTCAAAAGCGAAATTCGCTGATACGGGAGTTGGCGGGCTGTAGTGGGAGGGCCGGCTCCTTACGGTGACGTTGACATTTCGAACAGAAATTCATAAATATTGTTCGAAATTCGAACACACGAGGCTCTCATGGAACTCACCCAGCAGCAGAAGGAAGCCGCCTTCGACGAGAGGGCCGATGAACTCAGCGCAGCCCTCAAAGATTGGTATGAAGAGGAAGCTCGGGCAATTGACGCAGACATAGTGAGTGGTGCCCCATCAGGTACTGGCGGTTCCATAATTTCAAAGACGCCAGCGATTGATTCCAAGCGTGTGCTGGATGCGAGCAGCGTGACGAGCGAAATCCTCGACGTCGAAATTCCTCCCGAAATCATCAAACCTGGAGGTTATGACAGCTGCGACGAGATGCTTGATGATTTGCTTCCGAAGCTGCGCGACGTCTACTCAGGAAAGCGGAAAGTTAAAAAGCGGAAAGCCGAAAAAGAAATGATCAAGGTCTAAATAGGGATGAGCAAGTCAAGAACGGAGTGGGAAACCCTCGGCCAGAGATTGAAGATCGCGCGCGAGTACCTCGATCTCAGCCAGGATGAAGCAGCAAACGCGGTCGGACTTCCTAGGTCTGCGATATCCTTGATCGAGAATGGCCGACGAAAGGTGGACGCCGTTGAGCTTGCCCGCTTCTCCGATCTTTATTCTCAATCAATAGAGTCATTGACTGGCAGAGCTGCGCCACCGGTATTGCCGGAAAGCGTGCATGCGCTGGCGCGCGCGGCCACCGAGCTCTCGGACGAAGATCGCGAGCAGCTTCTCTCATTTGCTAAGTTCTTACAGAACAGAATGCCTGGTGAGGGAAATGATGGTTAGAGGTCGCGCTGCAGAAATCAGGCTGGAGGCGATCGCAGCTGCCAAGCGGCTTCATCGAGAGATGAAGATGCGTGATACGGTGATCTCAGACTCGGGCATGATCGATGTATTCAGCGCGATTGAACAGCTTGGGATTCCGCTCGTTTTCAAACCGCTAAAGACGGCGCTCGGTCTCTGCCTACCAAAGCCTCTGAGTGGTATCATGGTTACGACCGAGCGAGGTCTACACATTCAGCGATTCACCGCGGCACACGAACTGGGGCATGCCGTGCTTGGACATTCGGGTAGCGTGGATCGAGAGCTCAATTACAGAGCAGCACTAGAGCCTGCAGGCGGGCAGGACTTTCAAGAGATGGCGGCTGACGCATTCGCGGCTGAGTTTATGCTGCCCCGCTGGCTCTACAGGCATCATGTGCAACAACAGGGCTGGACCATCGAACGCCACCTGCAGAACCCTGACATCGTCTACCAGTTATCACTTCGGATGGGCGCGAGCTATGAGGCTACCTGCTGGGGACTACTGAGCCACGATATTTTGAAACGGACTGATGTTGAGCTGCTGCTTAAGACAAAGGTTGCTCAGATCAAGCAGAGTACTGGTGAAGCTTTTCGGCCGGGTAACTCCTGGGCAAACACATGGCGGATATCCGCGAAGGATCATGGTGCGACGCTGACAGTTGATCACGACGATCTCATCAGAATTGACCTCGAAGAAGCGGCGGGTAGCGGCTACCAGTGGAGCATAGATGAGCTAAAGGGGGCTGGGTTCGAAGTCGTTTCTGACCGGAACGAGATTGCGCGCGATCCTGTCGCATATGGCGGTGCTGTCGTGCGGACGTTGATTGCTCGCCCTCCTGAAACGCCTGTGGCGACGATTGACTTGTCTGAGTCTCGGCCGTGGCAGACCAATTCTCAAGATGACCGTCATCTTCATGTCTCGCTGATAGTGGCGGGGAAGGAGCTGGGCGGATTGTCACGCATTGCCCGAATTAATCGGGGAGCAATGGACAAGTGATCGTGCATGCGGATTTGCGCTCTTCGTTGAACGGTGTGCTGCAGCAGGGCAGGCGCATGTCCTGTCTTTCTTGCGCCACATCAACCGCCCACGGATTGGTAGCAACAACGCCTGAAGATCTCTCAGTCGAGTACTTGTTTTACCATTCCGTGCAGCAGATGCCGGCCGCAAATCCCGATGAGGGAACTACCTTCGATGCAACGGCATCCGCACTGTTGTTTGAAGGCCAGCCCGCGGAGCATGTTTGGCCTTACGCCAACACTCAGGCCTACGGCGCTGACTGGAATCCCCCCGCTCATTCCGCACCGCTCCACAAGGCGCATCTTGATTCCGTGCCCTCAAATTTTGACGATATTGCTGCACAGTTTCTCCAGGGGCGCGCCGTGGTGATGGGACTAATTATTACCGACTCTTTCTACCAATGCGACCACTCAGGAATGCTCCCGCTGCTGACTCCTGATACCGAGCGCGCGGGACATGCTGTTCTAGGCATTGGTTCCGCCAGCTATGGCGCGGACCAGTTCATTCTCGTACGCAATAGTTGGGGAGCAGGCTGGGGTATGTCAGGCCATGCTTGGCTCTCGCGAGCCTACCTTGAACTACACCTCATTGAAGCGCGTATGGTAGCGCAGAAAAGGATTGGGCCATGAAACTGATTGAAGGCCGGACGATTCCGGAAGTCTGGACAAAAGCCGGCCGCTATCTCCAGGACAGGAAGGGACATGAAGACTATGATCTCATCCTGCACATAACAAATCCTGTTGAATTGTCGTCGGAAGATTCCGAAGTGATCGATCTTGTCGATGGATTCCTGAAGACGCACGGCGGCGGCCGGATCCACACGGTTGCTGAGACAATATTTCCAATCAGCGACTATGTGAGGGACGGCCGCGAGGGTGTGTTCAAGATCTATCCGGAGCGGATGGAACGCATCCATGCCTGCCGCAAGGACAAGAGGTGGGGCTGTTATGCGATGCGCATGCTTCGCCAGACTGATCTCGAAGGTAAAAGCTTCAACCCGCTGGAAAAAATCATCGAGAAGATGTCCGCAGCAAGACGATACAAAGCTTGTTATGAACTCGTGTCCGGACGGCCATTTCTTGAAGAGGTCGCCAGCACTGCTGAAGTGGCAACTTACGACCCCGCCACGGACCGCAACTCCTACTATGGCAACCTGCCTTGCCTAAGTCTCGCCAGCTTCAAATACGACAATACAAAAAGCCAGGTGAGACTGAATGCGACTTACCGTTCACACTATTACATGCAGCGAACTCTAGGAAACCTGATTGGTCTCGGGAGGCTACTATACTTCGTCGCCCGCGAGGCGGGCGCTGAGGTCGGTCCTCTCACAATTAACTCGACCTACGCAACGCTCGACACCGGCAAGGCTGGCGGAGGCGCTGGAAATTGGAATCGCAAGGACATAAGCGAGCTGATCTCAAATTGTGAATCAATTTACGAATCAGCCGACAAGCAGCTTGTGTCAGGCTAGGGTATTTTCAGATATGAGCGCAAGGAAGGACATTACGGACCTGCAGCGAAAGCAGCTGCGCCATGATGAAGGATATCATCAGGACATTCTCGTATTGGATACCGCACGCCGTGCGCGACACATGACGTTCCACAACGCGAAATACTCAGGACGTTTCATGGCAGCGACGGAAGACGGCGACGAAGACTTGTTTCTGCGAACGCTGATTGATGCCTTCATCATCTCCCTCGCGACCGCGAACATATTTGGGCAGGATTTGGCCGCTGAGTTGGACGCCGATAGTCCTACTCTATCTGACTTGGGGAATGAACTGGCCGACGCATACAACGAAGAAGCATCATTCACGCGAACCTACGCCTCGCTCTCGGGCGAAATGGCAAAGGCATGCGAGTCTCTGGATCATCTAGAGGACTTTCCGTTTCGGGCCACACTGACGGGCTGCAATGCCGCCATCTTCAACGCCCTCATCATGGAAGCTTCGATACGGCAGATCGATATCCAGGCCGCTTACGCTGCGAGGATTGCCGAAGTGGAAACGGCATCGCCCCGGCGTCTGTTTGAAGAGTGAGAAGCAAGGGAGTGTTTGATGTTCTGGAGTGCAAGAACGCTCAATGAGAGGCTCCCTGAGCTGGTCACCGACTTCGACAAGAAGCGAATTGGCAGATCGAATTACACGCTCCGGATCGGACCGGAAATATTCCTCAGCCCGACCCGCAAGCCAGAAAGTTCCACCGACCAGACGAAGACACGGCTGGATCCCGGTCAGGATTTCCGCATTCCGGCGGGGCAGTTTGCGTTCCTTCTGACCGAAGAGCGTATCAAGGTGCCAGCTGACGCGATCGCTTTTATCTCCATCCGGGCGGGCTACAAATTCCGCGGACTCGTAAATGTGTCCGGGTTTCACGTCGATCCCGAGTTTGAAGGCAGGCTTTTGTTCGCGGTGTTCAATGCTGGCCCGTCCGCAATCGCATTGGAACGCGGCGAACCATGTTTCCATATCTGGTATGCCTCGACTGACCATGAGTCAGAATTTGGCCCGCGCACCGGATATGATCACATCCCGGCGGATGTCATCGACAAGCTCGGGGAGGAACTCATGTCATTTGCCGGATTGACTGCAAAAATTTCGGACTCCGAACAACGACTGGTCGAACGCCTAGGCAAAATCGAAAGCGACCAATCTCTCATCAAATGGTCTGCAGGGATCGCACTCAGTTTGTTTATCGGATTGTTTCTGGCCATTTTTGGCATTTTTGTCGCTAGCCTGTTTCAATCAGATGAGAACAATCTTGGTGGTATTGAGCATTCTGCCGTCTCGGATTTGGACCCGGCACCTGCTCCAACTATGGTCGACGATGAGTCGTCTGCGATAAACGAAAAGTCCGATGAGGAATAACATGCGTTCCGCGCTTTGATTGCGTGCGAGTGCTTGTGCGTTTCGGCAAATCAGCGTCTACCGATGAGCCATGAAGCCGACTGAAGTATTTGAAACCTATTGGCGTTTTGCGGCTGAGAGACAGGCGCTCTATTTCAATCGCATGCGCGATCCCGAAGGGCCGTGGACTTCCGACCCTATTCTACAGGCCTATCGATTCACGAACGCGTATCGCGCGGCTGATCGGGTCAGTCAGTATCTGATCAGGCACGTCCAGTACAACGACCAACGTTCGGCCGCTCCCGAAGATGTATTCTTCAGGACAATGCTGTTCAAGATATTCAACAGGATCGAAACCTGGGAAGCTCTGGAACAAGCCCATGGCCCGATTGAATTCGAACGCGTTGACTTCAACCTTCTGTCGGGAACCCTGGATGAGCTGATGCGGCGTGGCCAACCGGTCTATTCGGCTGCCTACATCATGCCGTCTCCTAATTTCGGCCACTCAAGGAAGCACGATAATCACCTCGCCCTTCTGTCGAAGATGATGGAGGATCGCCTTCCCCGCCGTCTCATGCAGAAGCCCAGTCTGTCGGAGGTGTACGCCAGTCTGCTGGAGTACCCAAGCCTCGGGCGGTTCCTTGCGTTTCAGTTTACAATCGATCTCAACTATTCGGCACTGATCGACTTTCCCGAGGCTTCCTTTATCGTCGCTGGTCCTGGCGCGATTGACGGCATCTCCAAATGTTTCAGTTCTCCCACCATGGCACCTGAGGACATAATCATGGATGTCTACGAAACTCAGGCAAAGGCTTTTTCTGATTACGGCATCGAGTTCCAATCCCTTTTCGGCCGCCCCCTGATGCCGATCGATTGCCAGAACCTGTTCTGCGAAATCTCAAAGTACGCCCGGGTTGCTCATCCCGAACGAGTCGGTGTTTCAGGCCGCACACGCATTAAGCAGGGATACTCGCGGGCTGCCGCAGCTCTTCCGACCCCGTTCTTTCCCCCGAAATGGAACCTGAATGACGAAGTTGCAGACATTTGCGGAACAACAAAGGCATTGGCGCCTCACGACGTGCCATTGTTGAGGGCCAGCTAACCGGCGGCCGATCAATTCCCAACGGGAGACGGCAATTCGGATGATCGTCGGGATAGGAACAGATCTTTGCAGAGTCAGCAGGGTCAGACATTCTCTGGACCGGTTCGGAGACACATTCGCCCGTACATATTGCAGCCCTCGAGAAATCGAATATGCGAAGCGCCAGCTAAACCCGGCCATAGCATTTTCGCAGTGCCTCGCGACAAAAGAAGCCTTCGCAAAGGCGGCCGGTACGGGTTTCAATTCTGATATGTGGTGGGATGATGTTGAAACTAACATTGCTGATAACGGTCCGAGCCGTCTTCTGATCAGCGCCGATGCGGCCAGCCTGCTGAAATCGAAGTTCGAAGCGCCTGACGGCATTCGTGTGCACGTTTCGACCTGTTCTACAGCGGTGTTCTGTTCAGCTTTCGTCGTGATTGAGCGCCTTATCGCAGGGAGCGAGCCTCCCAGATGAAGATTCTTCTGCCTTCAGAGTTCCGGGATCTAATCCGGTTCGTGCCTGAGTTTATCGCCTTGTGCGGCGCCCCCTTTCAATCCCGCATACGCCAACTACATCAGGACTTCGACACATCACCATTCCTGGCGAAAATCGTAATCGACTATCATTGGATGGAGTTGTGTCTCGCCAACCTATCCGACACGGACGAGGCGCACGACGGTAAGAATATCGACAACTGGTGTGCGGTTAAGTTTGCGTTCATGTGTGTTGAAGCCCATCGGCAACTGACGCCGCGCGGCCGCACCGAACTCGAAGGGCGGCTCAGAGATGCCCTGAAATCCGACGCCGGGTTCGCGCCGTTATATGCCGAGATGGACACTGCCTCGCGCTTCTTGGCTATGGGTTTCGATGTGGGGTTCGAGGACATGGATGGACGAGCCAAGTTCGACTTTCTTGTCTCCGATGACGAAGAGGCATGTGAAATCGAATGCAAGTCCTTTTCAGTCGATGCAGGGCGCAAAATACACCGGCGCGACTTTTACCGATTGGTCAATACAGTTGAACAAGAGCTTGCTGCGCTGCCACCAAACCAAAAGGAAGCTTTAGTTGTGACCCTGAAAGGAAGACTTTCAGGCAGCGAGCCCCAGCGGAAGGAGATCGCTCAGGCTATCCGATCTCATATCAATGAGCCCAGCGCGTCGGCCCGTAGCACCGAAGAATGTCGGATCGAAGTTGTAGATTTGTCAAATTTCGATTTGGATGATGACTTGCACGCCAAAATAAAAGAGCGCTTTGGAGAGAATGCGCATGCTGCTGGTGCATTTACGGACACATCCAGCCGAATGCTGATTGTTCGCTCAGAAGCGGAAGACGATACATCGAAACCGGTTCTGCAACATATAAGGTTTGCGGCAGAACAGCTTTCCAAGTCACGACCGGGATTTGTCGCTCTGCAATTCAACGACACGGAACTCTCGGACACTTTGCCAGACAATTTGGTTCGCCGCGTTGGTATTCTTTCGAATGCGGCATTCTATCACTACCAAGCAACTCACTTAGCCGGTGTATTCGCCAGCAGCTACCGCAACGCACTTGGCGATGGCACCGATTTGGCGAGTGTCCGAGGATTGATAATACTAAATCCAGCCAAAGCCGCTGAGCTCGGCCCAAGTTTTAGATTTCTGACAGATGGCGCACAAGACTACGAGGTTTAGAGGTGCAATGGTGGCAAACCTGTCGACCATCGTTAGATTTGACGTGATCTGATCGAGCGCCAATCTAGCCGCGTTCCTGACCAGCTCAGCGAGACCTCTCGACCTCGCCATAGCGTCCGGCGCTGATTAGTCTTTACAAGCGCGAATCCCTCTCTACCAGTCACTAGCGCAAACCGACCCTGAGCCAGATCGATGTCCTGCACATAACTCCCCGAAAAGTTGCTCATTTTCTGAAGAGTTAGAAATGGTCGCCCAGTCCGCGCTGCTTCTCGCGCAGCTGCCGCATCGAACTCCAACCTCCGCAGCCTGGTACGAGCGTCGGTGGTCAGCCGGTTGTCCTGATCCAACTCGAACCCCTCTCGCTGAAGCCATGCACTCCGTGTTCGCAGGGATTCTCTTAATTCATCCGCTAAGTCGCCGCCGGCGTAACTAAGATCGCTATGATCGATCCGATCCAGCCACGTCTCTGCATGTCGTTCGACAAGCGCTTCAATAGGTAACCAGGACCGAACATCGATAACGAGACCTTGCTTTCTGGCATCGGCCCGCAACGCACGCTCCTCGAAGTTTCTTGGGACCGTCCAGCTTCCATCGGTATTTCTATCAACAACACCGAGCCGTCTCAGCGCCTCCAACCGCCGTTTGTGCGCGAGCCTGAACGCCGGCGAACTTGTTGGTTCAGCCGCTTCATGCAGTTTGTCCGAATACACCCCTCCATTTCGTTCCGCGATTGCTGCAATCGTCCGATCCGCAGGCTTCGGCCCAACGGATTTGCGCGCCACAACCAAAATGCCGCCCGGCTTCGGCAACTGAAGCGCTTCTTGTTCAGTCATCTCGATTAACCAAACCCGCCCGTCCAGCCCTTCGATCAGTGCCGTCGTTCCATTGCGCAATTCATCGCCCGGCACAGTGGCGGCAAGCCTTCCCAGGATTTCGCCAGCAGAGTTCAAATCACGGGGCATGGCGTGTAGACGCGCCGTGTCAATCTTCTGACCCTCGAGGTTCGCGAGCGAGCGAATAATGTCCCCACGCCGGCCCAGCGCCCGCAGCGTATCCTGCCAACCTTCCCGCATCGCCCAGCGACCGTCCTCTAGTCGCTTCGCAAGATCGAGCGTCTTCAGGAACCGCAAGCGCCGTTTAACGACCGCACTGTGAAACCTCGACAACCCGCCGCGTTCAATTTCTGGCGTGTAACGTCCATCACTCAGTCTACGTGCAATGTCGTGATCGATCGCCGTGAGCGCCTCACGCTCGGCCTCGTTCGACCTCGCCGCCGCCATCTCTCGTAGCCGCCTTTGACCAAGTTCAAGCGTTACCAGCTCCTGTGCCCGCGCCCGAAATCCCTGCGTGATGTATTTGCGGTCAATCAGCAGCTCGCCATTCCGGGTATTGCCGCCGCGGATCACGATATGCACATGGGGTTGGCCCGTGTCGTGATGGTTGACAGCCACCCAGTCCAGCCGCCGGCCGAGATCCCTCTCGACCTGTTTCATGAACTCCCGCGTGAACTGCGTCAGATCCTTCATCTGTTCGGCATCTTCCGGCGAGACGATCAGCCGGAACTGCCGCCTGTCCTCGTCAGCCCGTTCATTGAACGCCTTTGCATCCGCTTCATCGACACTCCGGTCATAGAGCTTTCCGCGCTCGCCCTCACGCCCGGCACCTTCGCGGCGGATGTAGGCGACATGCTTTGTAAAACTTGCAGCGCCTGTTGGGCCTGCCCGCGCGATGTGCACCTTCACAATGACGCGCCTGGCTCGCTGGTTCGACCAGTGCCGTGCAAGGGCGGCCTGAACTTTTCCACGCCCTGCATGACGTACAGTACCAGGCGCCAGAGATTTGCGACCGCGCGTCCCGAGCCGCCCCTTCGCGACGACGCGCTTCAGCCGCTTCAGCTGGGTCTTTGCCTTGCCCTGCGACCCGATCTTTCCGAGGCGCGGAACGAAGTCGAAATCGTCGTTCATGGCTCCTAGCGCGCGGCGGATTGCGAATCCGTGCACCCGCTTTCCGGCGCCGGGTCACATGAAAAAGGATGTGCAGACAATGGGTTAAGTGTCGCTGGGTGACACTCCCTTGATCTTGCCCTCCGGGACCCAGATACCTTTCCTGACCCGCTTTCCGCCCCTTTGACGTCCGCCTGCTGCTCAGCCGGCCGCCTGGCATACGTCCAGATGGGCCTTGCAACGCCTAACATATGAGCGCGAAGCTGCGCGCCGAAGTATCGTCCATCCACGGAACGAGGATGATCATTGAGGAGAAAAACCTCTCCAGACTGAAGCGTCCGGCAGCCCTGCCAGGCGGGCAGGGTGCTGCCGGACCGTGTTGTTTCAAGGGCGTCTGCGACGTGCAATGCGTTGACGAAAACCTGCGTCCCGCACCGGCAAATCTCGTCCCCCTTTAGTCCCGCAACATGCTTCAGAAGCGGCCAGTCCGAACCAACAATTCCCTCCTGATCGAGCCATTGCCTGACCTCATCTGACGGCTCGAACGCCACCAGACCACCCTTCGAAACAGTCGCAGATCGGTCCACAAAATAGAGCCCTTTGGGCACGCTCGTCGTGCGGTTCCAGACAAAATCCGAGCGGTCGATAGAGCTCGCCGCCAGCATGAGGCTCAGGCCGCACCCCATGGCGAGAAGCGCGCCTCTACGAGTCATCGCGCATCCCCGTTCCCATGAACCTGCGGCCATTCGTGTAAGCGATGATGTCCTTGCCGCGATACCACACCTTGGCACCGATCTTGTGATAGACCGGGCCTGTTCCGAGCGAGCGCATATTGATCAGCGTCTTCGGCTTGAGGCCGAGATGATCGGCGGTTTCATCCGTGTTAAGCCATTCGGTCGGGGTAGGGAGGTTTGATTTTGGCCGAAGCTCATCTCCATTTTTTTGAGGCTCTGTCATGGTGTTGCTTCTCCTTTCTTCTACGCAACTCGAAGGCATGACAGACTGACAGCTCATCCTCAGATTAAGAGTGTCGAACTCGCGCGCAGCGCTCGCGACACCCCTGAAGGCCCACAAGAATCCCATGCGAAAACGGAGCGCTGATTGAGCCATCAGCGGCGTCGCTTCTGCTCTTTTCGAAATGAAAAGCCGCCCCGGAGATGTCTCCGGAGCAGCTCGTTGAGAGGGCGATTGAACTCTAGTCGCGCGGGTTCCAGAGGATCACGTGACGGCCTTTCTTGCCCTTGACCGGGGCGAGGTTAGCGAAGATCCGGCGGGGACCAATTTGCGGGTCGGCAAGGGTGAGCGAGACATAGTCGCGTCCCGATGCTTTCGCCTTGCGCATCCAGCCGCCGCCGATTTCGGTCGAGGTTTCACCGGCATAGATGCGGTAGTCCGGCTGGCCCTCTTCGGATTTCTCCGCATTCTTCTCGATGCGGATTGCGGCTGAGAGGTTCATCATTGCGAGTGTGCCTTCAAAGCCGGACTTGGTCTCGCTGACATATCCGAGTGCGTTTGCCATGGGGGTCTCCTTTTCGTTCCTTGGCTTGTCTCCGGGGACCGCTTGTCCCCGTCGACGCCGGACCGTGAGGACGCGCTGAGCTGGGCCTGAACCGCCCCGCGGGCGCAGCAAAGCGGAGCACCGGACGGGCGGGGAATTTTGCTGCGCGAGGAAGGCGCTAAGCGCCGGGGAAAATTCTTCGTCCGTCCGGTTTCAGGGCCGGGTCAGTCCGTCCAGGTCAAACGGCAAGAGACGGGAGCAAGGGGGCTGGGGCATGCCTCAAGGGCGTACAAACTGACCGCCTGCAAACAGCTGAAGGTGTCCATCGAGGCCTCAAGACGCGCGATTTTTCCGAAGGCATTTTCTGCAATCGCCCAGGTATCACAGCCGCCAACTTCGCGTCCCAGAATGCGCGAAGCCGCCCGATGACAAACACCGGACGGCCTCTTTAACTGCTGAACAGGAGACGAGTGTTCAGGCAGCGTCCTGTTGCGTCTCAGGCGTCTCATCGGACGCGTTTTCTGCCTCCGCTTCAAACAGACCTGCGATCCGTGTCCACGCACCGGCAGGCGGTGACCCGGCCCCCTCGACAAGACGCGTCGGCGGCACCTGCATCCAGCCCGGCCGCCAGTCAGGATTGGCTTCGCAGCCCTCTCCGCTGATCCGGTTCGCCAGCACCTGTTTTTGTGCCTTGCCGGTGTCGGTGCGGCAGGAGTCCGCGAGCGAAGCACTCGCTATATCCCCGATCATCGCATTGATAGCGCGCTTGTCCCTGGTGAGGTCGAAGAACACCTCGTCCGGCTTCCACGCCGCCGACAGGTCAGTGCCGCAGACATGCAGGACGGCTTCGACGATGCCATTCCCTGCCTCAAGCGTGCGAGCCATAACACTCGCCAGAATAGCGAGGACTTCCTCATCCGACGTCGCCAGCAGCGCGGAGAAAATCTCACACAAGCGGTAGTCGTCACCGTTGCTGCGAAGCGCGGGATTGACGTTGAGCGCCTTGAACAGGGCGTCCGTCTGCTCCGTCACTTCGTTCATCGCGGACATAGATGGCGAACCTTCCACGCTCGCCTGCGTCTCATCCTTCCGGGCGCGCAGCTCGAAAGGCCGGACATCCCAGAGCGCGCTTCCAGCCATCGCATGTGCGACCATCAGGCGAAGTGCGATTGCGGGCGAAGCAGCAAGACTTGCCTGCGCGGCGGCATGTCGGTGCAGCAGGATGTATTCCGCGAGCGGGCCGGACATTTCAGGCCGGATCGCTGCAGGAACAGCGTCGCTGTCACCTTTCGAACCCTGCTGCCGCTTGCGGGCCTCGCCAGAGGTCAGCTGTCCCTCATGGAACTGGACCGTGCCGTCATGCCGGACTTCGATGAAGACCTTCCCGCCATCTTCCATGGCGCACTGGACATGGTCCCAGCGGTGGAAATACGCCCCGCGCTCAAGGCAGATGACATCGCTCCAGCCGTCTTCCTTGTAGGCATCGACCCGCTCCGCAATCGCGGCGGATTGTGCCTCCCAGAATGCGTCCGCATCCGCAAAGACGCCATGCTCGCCAAACAGGTCAGCAGTGACCCGACCTTCATAGGTGTCGAGATCGAACAAGGCCTTCTCGGTCGTGATCGTGGTCCCGCCCGTGATCCAAGCCTTGCAGGATCGCCCCATCGGGGCGCGCTCGGTTTCGCTCTCGAAGAGGCGAAGCCATTCGGCCTGCTGGTCTGGCGTGGCCAGCGTCAGAGCACGGATCGTTTCCCGGTCAAGCTCATCTTCGGCGTAGAGCTTCCGGATCGGCTCGGCGAGCGAAGCAAGCGTGAGCACACGGCGTACCAGCAGCTCGGTCACGCCAAAGAAGGTGGCGATCTCCTCTACTGGCTTGCCTTCCTCGTGCAGACGCTTGAATGCCTCATACTGCTCCATTTCGGTCGCAGGCAAGCGTCCGACATTCTCGATAACGGAGGCTGCAATTGCTGAGGCCGCATCCTTCTCCGTCATGATCGCGCAGGGCACCAGCGGCGTCTCGCCCGTCTCCTTGGCGATTTCTTTCAGCGCGAAGAAGCGGCGGCGTCCGGCGATCACGCCATAATATTTGCCCTCACGGCGGACCAGCAGGGTCTGGCGCAATCCGCTCTCTCGGATGGAGGGCAATATGTCGGATACGTCCGGCTTCTTGCGGCTGTGGCGCATATTGAGTTTTGAAATCCGAAGCTCGTCGAGCGGGATGTGTCTAAGGTCGGGCTGTGCCATGGGGGTCTCCTTTTCTGGCGGGTGAAGCGAGAGACCCAGCGCCCATGCAGGGCCTCTCCAGTTGATCTTGGTGAAGGGAAAGCCGTCCGCGTCCCGGCTTGGCTCAGGGTCGGTTTCGCCCCAGTCATAGTCGCGGATCGTGATCGCGGGCGCGCGGCCCTCGACCCAGATTTCCGCGACCTGGGCCTCGGCAATGACGAGCGTCATGCTCGGCCTTGGGCCGAGCAATTCAGTGAGGGCGCGAACCGCACTCATGTCACGGCCCAGCCTGTGACCGTTTCGGCAAGGCGCGCGGCTGCGGCGCGGCCTGCGTCCAGCGCCTCCGGCAGAAGCTCGTTCGCGACACTGGTCAGGTAGCTATTATCCGTGCCCGGATAATTGCACTCGACGCCCCACAGGCTGGCGGCGTGGCGATCCAGCTCAATGCTGTCGCGCTCGACAGAGAGCACGATCCCGCAATAGAACCACTCATCCTTGCGCCATGCTTCCATCACGGCCTCGGCCTTGGCCTGCGCCTTCGCAAACCGCTGGCGGAAGCCATTGCCCGGTCCGATGAAGCCCGGCGCATCCTTGTAGAGCGAAGGCCAGAACCCGTCCTGCCGTTGGTCCGGCGTATCGGGGCAATCGTCGGCAACAATCCGGGCCGTGACCGTGAAGCCCTCGGCTTCGCAGCTGATCGTATCGCCTTCGCAGGCGTAGGTGTTGAAGTGCTGGGTGAAGGTCATGGCGTTCAACGCGTCCAGAAAACGTGAACGTCTTCGAACCCTGTCTCGAACACCATGATGTCGCCATTCAGCTCCATGTCGCGGGCGAGCGCTGACCAGTCGATATAGTATTCGAGGGCTGCGGGGATTTCCGTCCCGGTGTCGCGGTGGAGTTCTTCGGCGAAGTCTGCCCGGCTCGAAAAGCAGCCTGCGTAATCGTCGAAAGCCGCCACGGCCTGCTCAAGGTCATCCCCGAAATGGCAATGGACCAGCGCGCCGAGCCTGCCATGTTCGGCAATAAAATCGGCCAGATTACAGACGGTCTCGAAGCTCGCATATTCGGAAAGCTGCGCGCCTTCGAAGCCTTCATAGTCATGGATCGCCCACTCTTCGGCGTCCGGTAACGGCGACGTCACCAACATGGCGCGAACCTCGGCCATCACCTCATCAGGTGTCGTCGCGTCGATCCAGCGCCCGTGCAGGCAGCCATTATTGTAGGCGGCAAGGCAGGCCACATAGATACGGGGCCGGTCTGGAGATGTGGGTGCAGCGTCTGCCGCAAGGGGGGCTGAAGGTTGCGGTGTGGTCATGGGTTAAGTCTCGCTTCCCCGCCCAAATGTCCCTCCCGCATCAGGCGGGGGTGGGCGGCGAGAAGGCCGGCAGGCCGGACCCATTAGCCGGTTGCGCAAGGCGGAAAGGTAGGACGCTGAGACCACTTCCAGACGCCTTCAGCCCCGTCGCCTTGCGCAAGCGGCGGGTCCGGGCAGACCGGTCGTCCGCCCACCTTCGTCTGATTGGGGGACTGTCCTGGACGCCGGGCGGACGGTTGCAGGCCGCGGGACGCGCCAACCGAGCCGAATCCCGCAAGACAGACTATATGAGCCTACACATCCGCACCTATCGCGAGCAGGACCGCGACGCTGTGATTGCGCTATGGGAACGCTGCGCCCTGACGCGGCCGTGGAACGATCCGTCGGCCGATATCGATCTGTGTGTGCGTAGCCGCGAAGCGACGCTGATGGTGGGTTACAGGGAGGATGATCTGATCGCGTCAGTTATGGTCGGGCATGACGGGCACCGGGGATGGATCTACTATCTCGCCGTCGAACCGGAGCGACAGGGTCATGGTCATGGCCGCGAAATGATGGCCGAAGCCGAGCTGTGGCTCGCAAGCCGGAATGTCGGAAAAGTCCAGTTGATGGTCCGCATCGGCAATGCCGATGCCGAAGCCTTCTACGGGGCGCTCGGTTATGAAGCCCAGGATGTGACCGTATTCGGGAAATGGCTGAACGACCCGAACACCCCCTGAGCCAGCGGCCTCATAATGCTCATGCAGGCCGAGCAGCCTCCGACCCCTCTGCTTGTCAGTGGGAAGTATCCGTCTTCGTCAAGCCCGGTTTGGAACCCAGTTTCGGCTATCGCGAAGCAGACTGTTCGCCAGGACGATCAGCTTTCTCATTATCGCTGTGATAGCCAGTTTTGGCGCTTTTCCGGTGGCAACCATCATCTGGTATTTCGCGCTGAACTCCGGATTGTGCCTTATGCCGACGAGGGTGGGCATATAGAGCGCCTGCCTCAAATGTGCTCTTCCGCCCTGAATGTATCGCTTGCCTCGAAACGTGCCGCTGTCCCGAGCGATCGGAGCAAGTCCCGCCAGACTGGCGGCCGCCTTGTGATCGATGAAGCCGAGTTCGGGCATTTCGGTCAGAAGCATGATTGCCGTCGTTTCACCAATGCCAGGAATAGTCCGTAGAATGTCGAATCTTTCTTTCAGGAATTCGTCATCACGCACCAGCGAACGAAGCGCCTCGTCGATAGCTTTCATATGACGGTCGATCTGCTCAATTCTTTCCCGTGCCTGGCGCCGCAACAGAGGAGCTATACGGGCGGATGACCGGTTGGACGCGCGTGTCCTGTCTTTCACCAGAGCGCGCCGAGCCGATTGTAGCTCTTTCATTTCATTGAACTTGATGGTTCTGTCGCTGACGCGGCGCACAGAAATCATTGCCCCGTATTTTGCGATAAGCCCGGCATCGATCGAGTCTGTTTTCGCCGACACACCCAAGGCATCCGCAAACCTTCGAGCCTGTCGCGGATTGACCTTGCCGAGAGGTATTTCGGCTTTCAGGAAGAACTTCTCAAAGGCAACGTGATACTGCCCGGTCGGTTCATAGAGTAGCTGTTTAAGATGACATCCTGCCATCCAGTTCAGCAATTGCCTGAAACCGTTTTTGTCATTCGGGACAGTTATGGTCCGCCCCTCAGGATACATGTGCGCATCCAGAGTGCTCTTTGAAATATCGACGCCGATATGTTGGCGAACTGGTTCGATGGACATTCCAGATCCTTTGCTTGTCGTGCGGGCCCAGATGCCCTCGTATCCGTTCAGGTCGCATGGAAATGAAGAGGACGATCAAACTTCCCAACGGCGCTTACTCAGCCAGCGCAGGCACGATCCGTTCCTCTACGCCGGCGGGGAAATTGCGCAGTCCCCACCAGCGGTTCTTTTGTAACCAGAAGGCCAGGAATCTCTAAGACAAGCGCAGGCTGGCGCGATCACCGGCGAGACACCCGCATGCCGCTGGGCTGCCCGGAAGGGCAGACCAGAGGTCCGGAGACGAGCCGGGCCGCTGGCGGCGTGCCGCCCGCGAAACAGCCCCCTCGCGTCAGCGAGGGGTGATCGCCGGATCAAGGTCTGATGCCAAATTGGATCTGCTCAGGTCTGTGCAGTCAGGAGGTCCCTGTATCCGCCATCCCGGAGTTCACGTCCTCGCACGAGGGCGCGGCGCATTTCGTCTTTCATGGCCCGGCTGGGGCTCTGCCAGGCTTCGGTGGCGCGATCCTCGCCATAGATGATGGCAGCGGTTTCAAAATAAGTTAGACCGGTCTCATGCGCATCGAGCGCAATGAGCGCATTGCGAAACGCAAGCGATGAGCGTGTCCAGGTGTCGTTGAAACTCGGATCGTCCTTGCCAAGAATACGCTGAGCCTTGCCGATGACTTTAAGTGTTTCGTCCATGCTCGACACATTATCGATGATCAGTTTCATGCGGACGGGTTCGACGCTGAGTAGTGACAGACCAGAACAAGCGACTTGGATGCTGTGGCCGTGCCCACGGATCATCAGGTATTCCCGGCCGACGCGATCTGTGAGGTGGGTGACTTCACACACATTGATCGTCTGATCGAAAATATCGTCGCGCTCGCTCGGATGACGCGGTACGACCTGCATGGTCAGGGCGCGAGCATAGAGGGCAGGGATCCAGAAGACGTCGGCCTCGTAGCCATTCGCGTCTATGTCGGGAAAAAAAACCAAGCCGAATTTCTCAGCGTCGATCTGGTCGGATAGCGGCCGGAGCAGCCGGATGCCGTGACAGGCTGGCTTTTCAGATATCTGTGAGTCGCCAGCCCGCAGGGCGGCTTGCCTGAATTCGCTATTTCGCCGAAGAAATTCCCAAGCCCAGCGACTTCTGGAGAGTCGGCAAGTATAGGCGTAGTCATCCAGATCAATACGGACCGAGGGTGTGTCGGCGGGACTCATCAGGTGCCTCCTTCACAAGCGGGTGCTGCAAAAGAGGTGCCAAAATTCTACTTCAGGCTAAAAGAAGCGCGTTTTCGACGGGTCCGAGAAGCGTTGCATAACCGCCGTCCCGCAGGTCACGGCCGCGGGCAAGGGCACGTCTCATCTCGTCTTTCATCGCTCGGCTTGGGCTGTCCCAGGCTTCGCGGGCCCGTTCTTCGCCATATATGAACCCCGCCGTCTCAAAATATGAGAGTTTGGCATCATGACAATCGAGTGCGACCAGCGCATTGCGAAGGGCCAAGGAATGGCGAGTCCATTCCGGGATATCCGCCTCTGCTTGCGGGTCATAGACACGCTGGGCGCGCTGGAGCGTTTTCAGCTTGGCCTGGAATTCGTCGAGACTGTCGATGATGAAGCTGAGCTTGACAGGTTCGCGGGCCAGAAGTGACATGCCCGTGCAGAATACCTGAATGACGCAGCCATTTCCCTTGAGAAGAAATTGTTCGCGGCCGGCGAGGTCGGTGAAGTGCGTGATCCTGCAGATGCCAACAGTGCGATCATAGAATTCACAGGATTCATTAGGACCACTCGGAGAAACTTGCATGTGAACCCGCCTCGGATAGAGACCTCCCGACCAGAACGCGTCGGCTTCAAGGCCGCTATCCTCTGGATCCGGGAAGAAGGCGAGCCCCCATCGCTCAGCAAGCGCCTGAGAGGCTCTAGGGCGCACGAGGGTGATCTGATGGCAGGCGGGAGCGAAACTAAGCTCACTCGCGGAAGGAAGCGACGAGTCCTCAAGAAACCGGCGGTTTCGGCGCAGGAACTCCCAGGCCCATCTGCTGTCTGACAACAACCATGTGTAGTCATAGGCACTTATATGATCTGCCAGCCGGGACATTTGTCCTCGTTCCCCTAGAGAGATTCAACTCAACAGGGAAAGCAAATTCAATGCCGGAATAGAAAGTTGATCGAGTAAATATTTGTTACGGTAACGCTTGGGAACCCATCATGCGAGGCCCAGTGACGCTGCGCGCGCACCATTTTGAGAATTTTACGCACTTGTTTCATTCCGGGTTTGGGGCATCATTCTGACTGATGCTTATCAGCATGCGCATCGCGCAGAATATCGATTCCACCATATACCGCAATCGCCGCGACTCCCAATCCGACAAGCAGATCTGGCCAGTTGGACCCAGTCCACAGTACGATTACGCCCGCGATAATGATCCCCCCATTCGAGATGAAGTCATTGAAACTAAATGTTGTAGCGGCTCGCAGGTTTACATCCTTCTTTTCTATTTTTTTCAAAAGCCAGAGACAGATCAGATTTACAACACCTGCAATCGCGGCCATTGCCAGCATGATGAGACCGAGGGGTTCAGATCCTTCAAAGTATCGACGGATTGCGTCGCCGGCGACGCCGACGGCAAATACAAGAAGCATTCCACCTGACAGTCGAGCGGCGTTGCGTTTCCAGATCTGCGAACGTGTAAGTGCAAGCAGGCTCAAGCCATACACAATCGCGTCCGAGGAATTATCCAGCCCGTTCGCCAGGAGGGCATTGGAGTCGCCGAACCAGCCTGTGACAAAAAAGCCAATGGCTATGAGTATGTTTAGCCATAGTACGATTTGAAGAGTTCGGCGCTCGTCTGACGTCTCGATTTTCAAGTCTTCGCTACCCATCCTATGATTTTACCATGCGTTGTCTGTGAGGGGAGATGCACCGTAAGAATTTTATCGAAGCGTCTCCGTTAGAAAGCTTTGTATTGCGAGCGTATTGAGGATAGCTGGAGTAGCGGTAGGGCCCTGTGGTGGCAAGTGTGCCCTTGGCTCCTGGTGTCTCGTCAAAACCGAACCGGAAATCTGCGCGCCAAACCACCATATTCGCGATGATGAGAGGGGCAAACCCGAGGCCGAATATCGCCCAGCAGGGTACGGGAGCGGTTGCCCTACCTGAAGCCCCAATCGACAGCGCCGCTCCGAAATTCGTGATCGTACCCTTCCAGATGATTGGTGCCACGAAACGCGAATAACGCTGCGGGAGCCAAATTCTCTGCGCGGGGAAGGCTGCAGACCAAATAGGAATCACAGCAACTGCGCCACCTGTGGCAATGCCGAGTATCTGGATTGTCGTATCACCACTCATGTTGCCTCCTGCGCTTGTGTTTTCAGCCGTCAGGGTTATTTCCTGCAGTCTACAGTAACTAGAGGGGCAAGGGGCGCTATCATGGCCTTGATGACGATCGGAAAACTGTCAGGGGCGACGGCCGTAAAAGTCACGACAATCCGCTATTATGAATCCATTGGTCTGCTCGACGAGCCGCAACGCAGCGCAAGCGGACAGCGGTTGTACGCAGGGGACTCTGTAGAGCGTCTCCGTTTTATACGTCATGCAAGGGATCTGGGGTTTCCCGTCTCAGCGGTAAGGGAACTGATTTCGCTGCAGGTAGAGCCAGGCAGGGAGTGCGTCCTGGTTGACCAGATTGCACGTCGCCAGCTTGACGAGGTTCGCCGCAGGCTGACCCAATTGGAGGCGCTCGAGGCCGAGCTCAAGCGCATGATCCGCGCTTGCGAAGGCGGCAAGATCGGATCCTGCTCTGTGCTCGCTGCCCTTGGCCAGCACGAGAATTGCTTGCACGAACAGCATGATGGCGCCGAGGTGCTTGCAGGGCTTCCGTCAAAAGGCGCTTGACCCTCCAGTGACTGGAGGTGCTAAAAAGAGAGTGAGCCTGTTTACCCGATCGTAAAAGAAAGTAGCTAGCCCAGCAATCATGTTTTCGTTCCAAGTCATTACGTGTTTACGAAGGTTGCTCGTCATGGTGATGGCGATAGCTTTTGTTATTGCGCCGATGACGGCTGCGGCGGATATCATGCATCCGGGCGATCAGGCCGCAGAGGAATGTTCTACGAGTGAGCTGGCCCAAGATGCCCCTGATAAGGAGCCATCGCATGAAGGTCATGACCATACCGCGCATCAGTGCGGAAGCTGTCATTTCCATCTGATAGGCGGCGGCGATCTAAGCGGCGCTCCGAAGTCTGTCGTGCAGACAAAACATTTGTTGCCTGGCGGTTCTTTTCTCGAGAACCTCCGCCCAGACGGTCTTTACCGTCCTCCTCGCGCCTAGACCAACGACACAGGAATGTTTTGCGTGGCTACGGCCTCGCTGTCGTTGAATCTGGACGAGGAAACCAGCAAAAATGAAAATTCTTATATGCAGCGCGATCACCGCGCTCGCCTTGCCGGTCATGGCCGGTACGGCCTATGCGCAAGGGTGTAGTTCTGTCTATGTCGGCGCGACTGACTATGATCAATCCCGACCACTGACGCTCGACGCGGCTATTGCTCGCGCCGCCAATGCTTCGCCTGAAGTTCTGACGGCGGCTCTCGAGGCGAAAGCTTCATCGGCCGACGCCGATCAGGCGAGCCGTTGACTTAATCCATCTCTGTCTGTCGAAACCGAGAACTTTGCCGGCAGCGGATCGCTTGAAGGCTTCAATGCCTACGAGACGACCCTGGTAGTGGCGCAGACCTTACAGCTTGGCGACAAACGAAGACTTTCCGAGCGGGCCGCCAGAGCTGAAGCCGCATTGGCGAGTGCCGAATGTTCTGTACGAAGCCTGGAAGCTCAGAAACTCGCAGGGGAACTCTATCTGGAACTTCGTGCCGCTTACGACATGGCCGAGGTCGCTCAGGCCTCAGCCGATCTCGCATCCGAGTTCTCTGGCGTCGTCCAGCGCCGCGTGGACGCTGGAGCGTCGGCTCCGCCTGAGTTGCTGCGCGCGCGGGCTGAAGCAGCAGCGCTTCAGGCGGTTGCGGATGGTGCGCGGGGCCAGGTCGAAGCCAAAGGGCTAGCGCTTGCGTCCGTTTGGGGTAGTTCAGAGATCGACTTTGTCTTGTCTGGCACTGCGGAAATCGTAACAGATCCGGTGGGTGGGTCGGCTCAACCAGATTCTGGCGTTCATCCGTCACTTGCGGCGGCTAAGGCCGGAGCGACGGCTCGTAGCGCGGCGACGGACCGGGCCCGCGCCGGCGCATGGCCTGATATAACCGTATCGGCTGGTGTCCGAAGATTTGAGGACACGGGCGATAGCGCGTTTCTGGCGGGTGTCAGTGTTCCTTTGCCGGTCTTTGACCGCAATCAGGACGCAACGCGGGCGGCCGGATTACGTACCCAGAGTGCCGAGCTATCAGCACAGACTGTTGAGGCAAGGTTGCGGGCCGAGCAGGCGAGCCTGGCTGCGCTGGTCCGGGCCGCGAAATCCCGATTGCAGCGTCTTGAGGGCGAAGCCCTGCCACTGGCCGAAGATGCCTACGCTTCAGCGGCCGAAGGCTACCGGGTCGGCAAGTTCGACCTCACAGCCACGCTCGATGCGCGGCGCAGCCTGATTGAAACCCGCGCCGCCGTAATCGATGCCCGGCTGGCGCTCCAGCTATACACGCTGCGGCTGCGTGCGCTGATTGGCGCCGCGCCGTTCGAAGGAGAGATCCAATGAAACTGAATTTATTCTATGCGGCGCTGCTTTCGCCAGCGCTTTTGTATCTTAGTGCTTGCGGCAATGACGCCTCCGATTCGTCTGGTGCAAACCGGACGCCCCCACAAGCCGAAGATGGCCATGACGACCACGAAGACGGTAGTGATGAGGAGCATGAAAGCCATGATGATGCCGATGGCGGCGATCATGTCGAGCTGACCGCCGAAGAGGCGGAAGCTGCCGGTATCCGGACCGGGCGAGCCCAGACCGGAGCGGTTTCGGGCCAGCTGGAACTGCCGGCCGAGATCCGTTTCGATGCGGACCGTGTCGCAAGGGTCTCGCCACAGGTCGAGGGCACCGTTGCCCAACTTTATGCAGGCGAAGGCGATATCGTGAAAGCCGGCGCCACGCTTGCCCGGCTGACCAGTCGTGAACTCGCCGGCCTAAAGGCCGATTATCTGAATGCCCTGAGCGCCGAGCGCCTCGCGCAAGCCGAGCTTGAGCGTGAGGAAAACCTCTGGGAGCAGAAAATCACCGCCGAGGCCGATCTGCAGTCGGCGCGTGCGGCATTCGCCGCAGCCAATGCCGGCCGGGAAGCTGCTGAAAACAGGCTTCATGCGATCGGCATTGGTCATGGCACACTGGACAAGCTTAATGAGGCTGCGGACGGGTCGCTTGCACAAGCCTATGTGACGGCTCCCCTTGCCGGAGAGGTGATTCAGCGGAGCGTTTCTCTTGGAGAAACCGTATCGGCTGGCGGCGCGCCCATCTTTGTCATCATCGATGATAGCGTCGTCTGGGCCGACATCGCCGTCTACAAGGAAGATCTCGGCAAGGTCAGCGAAGGCCAGACCGTGACCTTCCAGCAGGAAGATGGCCGCGTCCTGGCCGAAGGAACAATTTCAAATGTCCTGCCTGTCATCAATGAGGCATCCCGCACCGCGACCGCGCGGGTCATTGTCGACAATGCCGAACACAGGCTGAAGCCCGGTCAGTTCGTAACGGCGCGGATCGACACGGGAGAGGGGCGCCCCGTCGTGCGCGTTCCCTCCGATGCGATTGTCAGTGTTGAAGACAGGATGTCGGTCTTCGTCCCGACGGATGACGGGTTCGAACCGCGCGAGGTCCGGACAGGAGAGAGTGCAGGCAGCTATACCGAGATCATTTCCGGGCTCGAGGCCGACGAAGCATTCGTTGCCGAAGGCGCCTTCACCCTGAAAGCGCAGCTTGAAAAAGACGCTTTCGGCGACGGCCACGCACACTAGGAGACCCGCAAAATGATCAATTTGATGCACCGCCTTGCGGGTGGCCGGCTGCTTGCCGCCATTGCCGCACTCGCCCTGTCGATCGGGGGGCTGTTTGCCTTTCGCAGCCTGCCTGTCGACGCTTTTCCCGATCCCTCACCTTCTCTGGTCCAAGTCTTCACCGAAACTGAAGGCCTGTCGCCCGAAGAGGTCGAACGCTATGTCACCTATCCGATCGAGACGGCCATGTCCGGCCTGCCCAAGGTCGACGAGATCCGCTCGACATCCAATTTTGGCCTGTCTGTCATCAATATCTATTTCGAGGACGGCACGGACGTCTATTTTGCCCGCCAGGTCGTCGGTGAGCGCCTCGGCGAGGCCGCCGACGCCATTCCCGACGGTTTCGGCACACCCAAGATGGGGCCGATTTCGACCGGCCTTGGTATCATCATGTACTACCGGCTCGTCGATGAGACCGGCGAGCGGTCGCTGGTTGAGCTGCGCGAGATTGCTGACTGGATGATCAAGTATCCGCTTCAGTCGGTTGAAGGGGTGACGGAGGTTCTGTCACTAGGGGGGTTCGAGAAGCAGTACCAGGTCCGCCTCGATCCCGATCAGCTGACATCCTATGACCTCAGCGTCGGCGAGGTGATTGCCGCCCTGGAGAGCGCCAATCGGACGGCCGGCGCGCAATTCATCGAAATTGGCGCCGAACAGTACACGGTGCGCGGGGTCGGGCTCGCTCGCTCCCTCGATGATCTGCGTGAAACGCCGGTCAAGACCGTGGATGGACGAACCGTCCGCGTCAGCGACCTCGGTGAAGTCGCAATAGGTGGCGGCGTCCGGCAGGGGCTCGCAACTGCCAATGGCGAAGGGGAGACCGTCGCCGGTCTCGTCCTGAAACTTTATGGCACAAACACGTCTGAGGTGATCGAGAACGCGCAAGCGCGCTTCGTCGAGATCAACCTGTCGCTTCCCGACGGTGTCACAGCCGTTCCGTATTATGATCAGGGCACGCTGGTGAAAAAAGCGGCTGCGACCGTGACGACCGCGCTCTGGCAGGGCGCGCTCCTGGTCGCCGTCATCGTCTTCCTGTTCCTCGGCGGCTGGCGTCCAAGCCTTGTTGTCGTCATGGCTATTCCCTTCTCGGTCGGCTTTGCCTTCATCGCGATGAAGGCCCTCGGCATCGGGGCCAATCTGATGACGCTGGGCGGGGTAGCGATCGCCATCGGGATGATGGTCGACGGCGCCATCGTCATCGCCGAGAACGTGGATCGCGGCTTGCGCGAACGACGCGAGGGTGAAGATAGCCGCACGACGGTCGCGCGAGCGAGCGCCGAAGTGATCGCGCCGCTAATTGCTGCCGTCGCCGTGGTGATCATCGTCTTCCTGCCGCTCTTTTCGCTACAGGGCACTGAAGGCAAGACGTTTCGGCCGCTCGCCGCTTCTGCCGCGCTCGCCATGACAGGGTCGCTGATCTATGCCGCGCTCATCGCTCCGGCCATGGCGCTCGGCCTCATGCGTCCGCCCAAGAGCAATAGCCATGAGCGCGACAGCCGGCTTGTTTCGCTGATCAAGCCGCTTGCGGCCTTCTTCGTCCGGCGACGTCTCGCGGCGGTCGGGCTAGCAGGCGTCCTGCTTCTGGTTGGGGGCCTCTCAGCGACACGCCTTGGCTCGGAGTTCACGCCTGCGCTGGAGGAAGGCGATGTCCTGTTGCGTGTGACGATGGCGCCGTCCATCTCGCTAACCGAAGCAAAGGAAACGTCGACCCGCATCGAGACAAGACTGCTTGAAGCCTTCCCCGAGATCAGTTCCATTGTCAGCCGGATCGGCCGTGGGGAAGTCGGCGCGCATGCCGACCCGGTGAACAGTATCGAGGCCTTCGTGGCGCTCAAACCCCGAAGCGAATGGCGCAATGGCATCAGCCCGGATGAACTCCGGGCGTCGATCTCCGAGAATCTCGGCGGCTTTCCAGGCGTCAGGGTTAATGTCGGCCAGCCAATCGCCATGTCGGTTGATGAGCTCCTGACCGGCACAAAGGCGCAGCTGGCGGTCAAGATCTTCGGTCCGGATACGGAGGTCCTGCTCGAAGGCTCGCAGGACTTGCAGTCCATTCTTCAGGAAATTCCTGGGGCGACCGACGTCCAGGCCGATCAGATCACCGGCGCGCCGCAGCTTGTGGTCTCGCTCAACCGTCCTGCGCTCGGCCGGTATGGACTGAGCGTGGAGGAGGCGCTCGATGCCTTGCGTTCCGGCGTCGGCGGGGCAGAGGCTGGTGCCGTTTTTGAGGGAGTGCGCCAGTTTCCCGTCATCGTGCGCTATGCCGAAGAGGACCGCAACACGCCCGCGGCCATCGGACGGATTATTCTGGAATCGTCCAGCGGCGCACGGGTTCCACTCGAAAGCGTGGCAAACATCAGGGAGATTGTCGGTCCACGTCAGATCACGCGCGAGAATGGTGAGCGATTCATCACCGTTCAGCTCAATGTGAGAGGACGCGATATTGGCAGCTATGTCGCTGATGCGCAGCAATCGGTCGCCAGCCAGCTCGACCTGCCGGCTGGTTATCGCGTCGAATGGGGCGGACAGTTCGAACTCCAGCAGGAAGCGAATGCGCGGTTCGCGGTCGTGATCCCGATCACGCTCGGTATCGTATTCCTGATCCTGCTATTGACGTTCGGGCGCATGAAATCGGCCATCCTGATCCTGCTCAACATTCCGCTGGCGCTGACCGGCGGGGCGATGGCGCTCTGGATTGCAGGCCTGCCGATCTCGGTGCCTGCGACGGTCGGCTTTATTGCCCTGTTCGGTATCGCGCTCGGCAATGGCATGGTGCTGGTCAGTTTCATGGATGATTTTGCCAGGGAGGGCCGTGGTCGCGATGAACTTGCCGTCGAGGCGGCAGGCTTGCGGGCACGTCCTGTGCTGATGACCGCCCTTACGACCGCGCTCGGCCTTGCGCCGCTGCTCTTCGCAAGTGGTGTCGGTGCTGAAGTGCAGCGGCCACTGGCCACGGTGGTCATGGGCGGGCTGGTCTCCTCGACCGTGCTAACTTTGCTGGTGCTACCCGCCCTTCACCGCTGGTTCGCACCAAAGCCCGACGCGCACCATTCCTTGTTGGAGGCCGAGCATGTTCATCCATCGTGAACTTCGTTTCGCGGTCATGTCCGTTTCTCTCGCAGCCCTGGCCGGCTGCGAGAGTCTCGACAACGTGATGGGGGCCCTTTCAAGTGAGCAGGCGGCCAAGCTGCAGGAGGAATGCGGCCTGATACCACCAAAGAGCCGCGTAAAAAACGCGGTACACGCGCGGCGACGCGCGTATCTCGAGTGCAAGCGCAAGGTGCTGGAAGAGGAGGCCGATCCTGAGCCACGCACATGATCATGACGATCTTGATCCCGCGAGCGATGATCGTCGGGTCTCCATTGCCATCTGGTCAATAAGACTGTCATACGGATCACTGATCCGCCCGCCGTTGGTGGCTGGACGATCGTTATTCTTGGCGGTGTTGCGCTGGTCATTGCAGAGCTTACAGCCCTCCTGATCTATTCGGTGCAGAATGGGAGCGTGAATATCCGGGCGCTCCTCCTTCACAATCTGTCCGACGCACTCGCATCTGTAGCCGTGGTTGCGGGCGACGCGCTCATCCTCATCTATGACTGAATACTGTTCGATCCGTTCGTGACGATCGGTATCGCGGTAACATTCTCTGCCTGTCGTTCCGCGAAATCGGCGGGCCGATCCACGTGTTGTGGCTAGGCAGTCCGCCGGACATTGACATCGGTACCGTCATTGAGGCGATGCGGAGCGGTGATGGTGTCGTGGATGTCCATCATTTGCATCTCCGGCAGATGCAGGAGCCCCTTTTGTCAGCTATCTTCGAACAGTTTGTCGGTGAGTGCGCAATCGGGTGTTTCAGCGCCGGTGCAACCAGCCATGATCTCGCCGAGCCGTCGATCCATCTGCTTCAGATCGGCGATGCGTTTACGGATATCGCCCCGATGTGCTTCTGCCAGCGCCCTGACCTCCGCGCAGCTCGGCCTGCCATCATTGATGCCAAGTAGCGAGCGTACATCTTCCACGGAGAAGCCGAGGCTGCGGGCTCGCAATATGAAACGCAGTCGTACCTGATCTTCATTCGAATACAGCCGGTGGCCACTTGCCGTGCGGGCTGGTTCGGGCAGCAATTCGATCTTTTCATAATAGCGGATCGTTTCAAGATTGCAGCCGAGCCGCCCGGCCAGTTCAGCCCGTTTGAGTGCTGCTCGCGGCGATGTGATGGCCATGATGAAATACCCACTTGTGTCTGTACCAACTACAGAGCGTAACGTGATCATGATCAATAAAGCAATGGGAACAGCTGGTCATGGCAGGTACGGAAAACAGCCCAGCAAATGAGCGTCGCTCAAGGTGGCTTGTTGCCGGTGGCATGCTGGGGGCATTCCTTGCATCATCCTGCTGCATCGTGCCGCTTGTGCTGATCAGTCTCGGTGTTTCCGGAGCGTGGATTGGCCAGTTGACGGCGCTGGAACCCTACAAGCCCCTTTTTCTTCTGGTCGCGATCGGATTTCTCGCGGCTGGGTTCTGGGATGTCTATTTTCGAAAAACCAGTGTCTGCGAGGATGGTAGCTATTGCGCCCGTCCGCAGTCGTCAGTCGTCAAGCAGGTCGCCCTGTGGAGCGGCGCGCTTGTCGTGCTGGCGGCCTTGACCATCGATGTATGGGCACCGTTATTTTACTAGCCAGGGAGACAAGTATGAAACGCACATGGATGATCGCCGGACTGGCAGGTCTGGCACTCGCGGGGGGGCTCGCAGTCGCCGGCGCGCAGAATGCTCCGGATGCCTCGGTGGAGGTCGAACAGGCGACAGCCCGTTTTACGATCGGAAACATGACCTGCGCGACATGTCCGATTGCTGTCAGGAAAGCGATGATGCGTGTCGAGGGCGTTAAATCTGTCGATATCGATTATGCGGCCAGGACCGCAGAAGTGGTTTACGATACGGCGGCGACAACGCCTGAGCTGATCGCTGCGGCTTCAACCGATGTAGGATACCCGGCAAGCGTTACGGACGGTTGAACACGCAGCATCTGGAATATCCTGATGAGGCACCTGCCAGTCGATGTTCGCATACATCGTCAGATTTTCACACAAGGCTTTCACTTTGATGTCAAAATGGACTGACCGAAAACTGCTGATAACGGGTCTGGCCGGTACCGTCATTGCGACACCTTCTTGTTTTGCATCAATGAGCATGTGCCTCAGCCCCGGCCGGGTACCAAAAATGGACAGGCTGAACCTTGAAGCTGCCTGCGCCGAGTGCACTCGGCGGGGCATCCAGGTGAACACATCGATGCGTACGAGCGATCCCGCGGTCTTCGCCGCAGGCGAATGCGGCGACAGCGGCCTCAACCTGATCCCGGCCACGCCTCCGACATCGGGTCGATGGTGTGATTTTGAATACTTGATCGAGGCCGCGTCGCCATGCCTGGTCACAAGCCAAGGAAGAAATCATGAATCAAACCGTAAAGACAGGCGATTGCTGCTCCGTCAATAAAAACGGCGACGACAGCTATGACCTCATCGTCATAGGTGCTGGCTCGGCCGGGTTTTCGGCTTCGATTAGCGCGGCCGAGGCCGGCAGGCGCGTGGCCATGGTTGGGCATGGTACCATCGGCGGCACCTGCGTCAATGTCGGCTGCGTGCCGTCCAAGGCGATGATACGGGCCGGTGAAGCGGTGCATGCTGGTACAGCGGCGGCACGGTTTCCGGGCATTGAGCCCTGTGCGCAGAGCGTGGACTGGTCGGCGGTCGTCAAGGGCACGGCCGATCTGGTCGACGAGATGCGCCAGAAAAAATACATCGACCTGCTGCCTTCCTATGAGAATGTCACCTATATCGAGGAAGGTGCCGCACGCCTGATCGAAGGTGGGATTGAGGTCGGCGGGCGGATCATCGCTGCACCGAAGGTTCTGATCGCCACCGGCTCGCGCCCTTTCTTGCCGGAAATTGACGGGATCGAGACCGTGGAGGCGCTGGATTCCTGGGACCTTCTCAGCCTGCCCGATCAGCCCGAAAGCATCCTGGTACTGGGCGGCGGCTATATTGGCTGTGAACTGGCGCAGATGGCGTCGCGGCTGGGCGTCAAGGTTACACTGGTCACGCGTTCGCGCCTTCTGCCCGGCGTGGAACCGGAAGTGGCCAAGGCGTTGACCGACGCGTTGAAGGCTGAGGGGGTCGCGGTCGAGACCGGCCTGTCCTACCGATCGGTGAGACGGAGTGACGGCGGCGTCACGCTGACAATCGAACGGGGTGGAAAGCCTGTGACCCTCTCCGCTCAGCGGCTTGTGGCCACCACAGGCCGGGTGGCCAATTCCGAAGACCTCGGCTTGCGCGAGTTCGGCATCGAGACCGATGCGCGTGGATCGATCAAGGTCGGAGCCGACATGGCCACAACGCGGCCTGGCGTCTGGGCAGCGGGTGATGTCACCGATCGCGACCAGTTCGTCTACATGGCCGCTTATGGGGCCAAGGTGGCGGCCAACAATGCGCTCGGGCTTCAGGATTTGCGCTATGACAATGGGGCCATGCCCTGGGTCGTGTTCACCGATCCGCAGGTCGCCGGCGTCGGCCTTTCCGAGGTGCAGGCGAAGGCAGCCGGTCATGACGTCAAGGCCAGCGTGCTGACGCTGGACCACGTGGCACGCGCCGCCGCCGCCCGCGATACCCGCGGCGTCATCAAGCTGGTCGCGGATGCGAAGACCGACCGCCTCCTGGGCGGACAGATCGCGGCGCCCGAAGGGTCTGATGCGATTCAGACGCTGGCTATGGCGTTGAAGTTCGGCATGACGAGCAAGGCGCTTGGCGAGACAATTTTTCCATACCTGACAACTGTTGAAGGGTTAAAATTGGCGGCACAGACGTTCGACAAGGACGTGGCGAAGCTTTCATGCTGCGCAGGCTGAAACCAATTTTAACCGCAACGGGGCCTCGCCAGTCCAGCCAGATCAGGAAACGTCCCAGCCATGGATATTCGCGCGACGTTGTTGATCTATGCTGGCGCGGCAACCGCCGAAATTGCCGGTTGTTTTGCATTCTGGGCCTGGCTGCGGCTTGGAAAGTCCGCTTTCTGGCTGGTTCCGGGGATGATATCCCTTGTTGTATTCGCTTGGCTGCTGACACTGGTGGAAGCGTCTGCAGCCGGGCGCGCCTATGCCGCCTATGGTGGGGTTTACATAACTTCCTCGCTCATCTGGCTATGGACCTTTGAGGGGATTCGTCCCGACCGCTGGGATCTGATAGGGGTTGTAACCTGTCTGATCGGGGCTGCGGTTATTCTTTTTGGTCCGCGCATGCCAGTTTGACACTATGGCGAAACGGGTCTTTATCGTCTTCCCTTTAGCTCGATCGGGGACAGTGCCGGAGTATGCCGCCTTACTGATCTGGAGGGTTGTGCGGATAGACTGTTTCTTGGTCCGGGCAGTCGCGGCCATTCGCGGGAATGCTGCAAATTTCCATGATGCGATGAGAACCGTCCCGGCCCCGTTTGACCTGGAAGATCACGTCATCGCCTTCAGAGAGGTCAGTCAGCTCAAGATCGCCCATTAAAGCGAAACTCATGGTCATCGCGCCCATGGCGATGCCTTCGAAAGGGCCATGGTCGATGGTGACCCGGCCGTCGTCGCGATCAAGGGATGTGATCCTGCCCGTGGCCCGTCCAGTATCGCCGGGCATAGCTTCATCTGCCTGTTCGAACGGTTCAGGCCTGGTCTGGTCCGCAGGGCCGGATGCTGGCGGCGTTCGGCTTTCGGGGTCACTGCAGGCTGTCAGGGAAGCGGAACCTAACAAGAAGGCGGTAATCAGAATTCTTTGAGTCATTGGGATTTCCTGGTGAACTAATCGGGAGACGCAGGCATTCCGGCCGCGGAACGCGGCCGGAACCTGATTTACGAATTTTTTGCTTGAAACAGAGGACCGGCTAGTGATCGGTGTCGTCATGATCCTTGCCTGACATGCCGGACATGGATCCGTGTCCGCCCATGTTGCAGTCCATCATGCCTTTGCCTTTCATCATCGACATCATGGATAGTTTGAAAGCATCCGGATCGCCGCCGATCGGCATCATCATGGCGATATCATAATTGTCGCTGTCGTCCTGCTTGAGCATGAAATGGACGTTGTCGCCATTCTCGAATTTGTCGAGCGCAACCATTCCGCCGACCTCGAAGTCCATTGTCATTTCACCCCAGCCGATCTTCTTGATCGGATCGTGTGAAATATTGACGGTTCGGGCATCCAGATCGACGCCGTTAATGACGCCAAAGCCGGGCGCCATGTCGCCGCAGCAGCTCATGCCGGACATGTCCATGTCTTTCATGCTGTCCATTTTCATGCCGGCCTCCTGGGCGAGCGCCGGACCAATCAGGGCCAGTCCGAGGATTGCGCCTGTGACTGCTGTCTTTCTGACGAGGGTTTTCATCGTTTTCTTCCTTTTTGATTGTCAGGCGCGGCTTTCAACAGAGGCCCCCGATGCGCGCCGGGACGGGGGAATAGGGTGGATGGACACGGGACTATTATTTCGACCTCAGATATTTGATGAGGGCAGCGATCCCGAGCAGGAGGAGGAGCACAGCAAGCAGCATGAACACCGTGCCGAACAGGCCGCCACCCATCATGCCGCCGTCGATCATCATTCTGCCTGATGAGCGATCCTGCGCGGCCGCCGGCAGCATGGCGCTACTCAGAAGCAGTGGAAACAAAAGCGGAATTTTCAACAGGTGTCTCGTCATGGTTTTTCTCCTTCGGGGGTGAATGAGCCGGCCCGGTTATCCGGTTCGGCCCGGGGTAAATCTGATGGAATCTGCAGCCCGACCCGGATGTAGTAGATGGCCGGGATCACGATCAGGGAGAGGATGAGGGTTGAGGCCATGCCGCCAAGCATGGGCAGGGCAATCCGGCGCATGACGTCCGATCCGAGGCCGTCGGTCAGGAAGATCGGGGCAAGACCTGCAAAAATGGTCGTGACCGTCATCAACTTCGGCCTGACGCGCATGGCCGCGCCCTTGCTGACAGCTGCGAAAAGCTGGCTCCTGTCAGACGGGTTCGCCTTGCGGACTTCCGCGTCGATATAGAGCAGCATCACGACGGCTGTCTCGACCGCGATGCCGCCCAGGGCGATGAAACCGACCGCGACGGCTACTGACAGATTGTAGCCTGCCAACCAGACGGCCCACATTCCGCCGACCAGGCCGAATGGCAGGCTGGCCATGATGATCAGGGTCCGGTCGAGCCGGCCGAAATGTAGCATCAGCAGCAGGAAGATCAGTGCAATCGCAGCTGGAATGGCGATCTTCAGCCGCGCATTCGCTTCCTGCATCTGTTCATACTGTCCGGAGAACTCCACCGCATATCCCGCAGGCAGGTCGACGGCGTTGGCAATCACCTGTCCGGCGTCTGCAACATAGCTGCCCATGTCCCGGTCCGCGATATCGACGAAAACCCAGCCAGTCAGCCTGGCATTTTCCGATCGGATCATTGGCGGGCCTTCCGTATAGGAAATGTCCGCCAGTTCGCTGAGAGGGATATGGGCGCCGGACGGGGCGGGCACGAGTATCTCTTCCAGGTCTGTGGCGCTCTCACGAAATGGCCGATCATAGCGCAGGATGATGTCATAGCGTTCCCGGCCCTCGACAGACTGGGAGAGTGTCATGCCGCCCAGGGCGGTTCGGATCACGGACTGGAAGGCTGCCATGTCGATATTCCGCCGGGCGAGTTCGCCCCTGTCCGGCGTGATCTCGAGATATTTGCCGCCCATGACCCTGTCGGCGAAGGCCGAGCGCGTTCCGGGTACGTCCGAAATGGCCGCTTCTATGTCCCGGGCAATGGTCTCAATCTCTGTCAGATCATCGCCCGTAACCTTGATGCCAATGGGCGTGCGCACTCCTGTTGAAACCATGTCCATGCGAATCTTGATCGGATAGCCCCATGAATTCACGAGGCCGGGCATTTGCAGCTTGGCATCGAGCTCATCGGTGATGTCCTCGACCGTCACACCTGGCCGCCAATCCTCCTTCGGTTTCAGCTTGATCCAGGTCTCGATCATGGTGAGTGGCGCTGGATCGGTTGCGGTATCGGCGCGCCCGGCCTTGCCGAAGACACGATCGACTTCTGGCACGGTCTTGATGACGCGGTTTGTCTGGCCAAGAATCTCCCGCATCTTGGTGGATGACACGCCGGGCAGGGTGGTCGGCATGTAGAGGAGCTCGCCTTCATAAAGGGCCGGCATGAATTCCGAGCCGATCCTCTGGACCGGCACGATGACGGTGGCCGTCAGCGCGAGCGCTAGGGCGACCGTGATCCATTTGAACCTCAGGGCTAGATGGAGCAGCGGTTTGTAGGCCCAGACGAAGAAGGCGTTCAGGGGATTGGCTTCCTCGCGCCGGAACCGACCCCGCATCAGGTACAGCATCAGAACCGGGACAAGTGTCACCGACAGAATGGCCGCGAAGGCCATCGCATAGGTCTTGGTATAGGCAAGAGGACTGAAGAGCCTGAAGCTCTGACCGGTCAGGGCAAAGACGGGCAGGAAGGAGACCGTGATGATGAGGAGTGAAAAGAATATGCCGGGGCCGACTTCCTGAGCCGACTCGACCAGCGCCTGGCGGCGCACGCTCGGATCGGGTTTCGGTCCCAGATCCGCCAGTTTCCGGCTGGCATTCTCGACAAGCACAATCGAGGCGTCGACCATGGCGCCGATCGCGATGGCGATCCCGCCAAGTGACATGATGTTCGCTGTGACACCTTGCCAGGACATGATCAGGAACGCGCCGAGCACTCCGAGCGGCAAGGTGATGATGGCAACCAGAGACGACCTTACATGGAGGAGGAAGATCAGGATGACGAGCGCAACCGCGATGCCTTCCTCGATCAGCTTGTCTTTCAGATAATCGACCGAACCCTCGATGAGTGGCGCGCGGTCATACACAGTGACAATCTCGACACCTTCCGGCAGGCCGCGCTGGAGACTATCAAGTTTCTCCTTCACACGTTCGATCACCGACAGCGCATTCTCGCCATCGCGCATCACCACGATGCCGGACACCGTTTCGCCTTCGCCATTGAGTTCGACAATGCCGCGCCGGAGGGCCGGGCCTTCGACAATCCGGGCGACATGGCTCAGCTGGACGGGGGTGCCATCCTCTGCCTTGACCACGACCTGTTCGAGATCAAGCTTCTCATCGACATAGCCTGATGAGCGGATGACATATTCCGTTTCGCCCTGTTCGAGCACGCGGCCACCGACTTCGCTTGAGGCTGCGCGGACCGCGTCACGGATACGGGTGATCGACAGGTCGTAACTTCTCAGGCGATTGGGATCGAGGAGAACCTGGTATTCCCTGACAAAACCGCCGACCGAGGCGACTTCAGAGACCCCCTCCACACCGGCCAGTTCGAGTTTCAGGAACCAGTCCTGGAGTGAACGCAGCTCGGCGAGATCGGTCTTGCCGGTTTTGTCGACCAAGGCATACTGATAGACCCAGCCAACGCCGGTCGCATCCGGTCCTATCTGCGGTACGGCGCCTTCCGGGAGTTCAGACCCCAGCCGGGACAAGGCTTCGAGCACGCGCGAGCGGGCCCAGTAGAGGTCAACATCATCGTCAAATATGACATAGACAAAACTGGTGCCGAACATTGAGGAGCCGCGCACATCCTTGGTCTTCGGCAGACCGAGAAGGTTCGTCGATAGTGGATAGGTGACGAGGTCCTCGACAATCTGCGGGCTCTGGCCCGGAAAATCGGTACGAATAATGACCTGGGTATCTGTCAGGTCCGGCACTGCATCGAGCGGCGTGCGCTGGATCGCCATCCACCCGGTCACAGCCAGTGCAGCGGCGAGCATGAGGACGATGAGCTGGTTGGAAACCGACCAGGAGATCAGCTTTGCCACCCATGATCTGGAGGGGTCTTGCCCCGCGAGGTCTCTGTCGTTTCGTTCAGTCATGACCGTCCCCCGAATGCCCAGGGGCCTGGTCAGCGCCAGTCTCGCTGTCATTGGTCGTCATCGACATGCCGGCCATCGGCCTGGGCCAGTCAATCCGTTCGGCCCCATCTGCGCTGTACGGATTGGCCGGTTTGGCTTCTTCCTGCAGCCAGTACCGGCCCGTTGCCATGTCCCGGTAGAGCACCAGACCAGCCTCGCTGTAATGCTGAGGTGCGCCTTCCAGCAGCCAGGGTTTCAAGGCCTCGACCAGGTCTGAGAGTTGCGTGGCAAGGTCTTCGCGGTCCGTGGCGTTTTGCGCGGCGGCGAGAGCGGTTTGCGTAGCATCCATGACCGGTGCCAGTTTCGTGTTCGCGTAACGGTCCCGCAGCACTGGCACCAGGGCGAGCGCCGGATCCACGAATAGCGGATCGATGTCATACCCGTCTGTCAGGGCCTCGTGGAAGTAGAGCGCCATGTCAGTGAAGTGATCGATTTCGGCGAGGGCTTTACTGTCCACCGGTATATCGAAGAGCGGTGTTTCCGGACTGGCCGCACTCGCATCTGGAGCTTCCAGCTTAGCAAGGCCTTCTTTCAGGTTGGCTTCGCTATCGAGCAGGAACTGCCCGCTGGCGACGACCATGTCGCCGCTTTCCAGACCCGACAGGATTTCGGTCCGGCCATTGGCCGAAATCCCGGTTTGCACGGCGCGTCCGGAGAAGCGGCCATTGCCTTCGGCGATGACGACACGGGCGCCCTCGCTACCAAGCAGAATGGCTTCACTTGGAACCGAAAGACGCGGTCGGCCGCCGATATTCAGCCTTATGTCCGCATAGGCGCCCGGGCGAAGATAGCCCGACACATTGTCCACTTCGATCCGGACGTCGGCTGTACGGGTTTTCGGGTCGATTGTCGGATAGATATAGTCGACCTGGCCTTTACCGGGGGCATCGGGCGCGCTCGGAAAATCGAGTTCGGCCGGCATGCCTGCCTGCACTAGCGGCAGGTCGCTCTCCGGCACAGAGGCAATGACCCAGACATCGGCATAGGATTGCAGGCGCAGTATGGGTGTACCGGGTTTGACATAGTCGCCATTGCGGACCTGAAGCTCGGCAACCGTGCCGCCGGCTTCTGCGTAAACTGGAACACGTTCAATGACCTGGCGGGTTTCGGTCAGCCGGTCGATGGCCGCATTCTGCATGCCAAGGGAGCGCAGGCGTTGGCGAACCGACGCGATGCGCGCTTCGTTGCCGATCTTGAACGAGTTCAGATAATCTTTCTGCGCGGCGATCAGGTCCGGACTGTAGATCCGGTAGAGGAGACTGCCGGGGCGGACGGTGTCGCCCTCGGCATTGACCGCCAGATTCTCAATCCAGCCTTCTAGCCGCGAGACGGTAACATTTTCGAGCCGTTCATTGGTCTCGACCGTGCCGAAGGCTCTCAGTACACGGCTGAAATCCCCGGTCTCGGCAGGTGCTGTCCGGATCCCCATGGTCTGGATCATTTCCGGCGAGACGGCCACGCCCGATCCGGTGTCATCGGCATAAACCGGGATGTAATCCATGCCCATGGAATCCTTTTTCGGAACGGGCGAGGTGTCCGGCTTGCCCATGGGATGCTTGTAGTAAAGGATTTCGCCTGCTGAGCTCGTTGGTTCCTGGGCCTTGTCGGCAGGCACCAGGTCCATGCCACAGATCGGGCAGGTGCCGTCCGGATCGGTCGAAATATAGTGAGGGTGCATGGGGCAGGTGTATCGTTGCGTCTCGCTCGAGGCGTTCGGCTTTTCACCCTGGCCGCCCGGTGATCCGACCGGTGCGCCGCATGCGGCGAGCAAGAGGGCGGCAGATGCGGTGCCCATTATCAGGAATGTCTTTTTCATTGTGTCACCAGGAGGGCATTCAGGCGTGCGATCGCAGCGGCCTTGCGGGCCGTTTCAGCTTCGATTTCCGCCCGGAGTTTGAGAATGGCGATCTCGCCGTCAATGATCGGCGCATAGCCGCCAACACCGGATTCATAGGTAATCAGCTGGGCCTCGACTTCGTCTTCGACGGCAGCGATCTTGACCTGCAGGACGTCGATACTGGCATCGGCCGCGCGGATAATGGCGTCCCGGGACGCATACTGGGCCGCCGCATTCCGTGCGGCGGCCTGGTAGCGTTGCTCGGCGCCGGCCCGCTCGGCCTTTGCGGCGCGCAAGTTCGGCGCCTGCTTCCTTTCGGCCCAGAGCGGAACCGTAAAAGTCACCATACCGGAGACCCAGTCATCCCCCGCGAACATCGCGCCTTCATCGCGCTGTTGATAAGTGAGCTGGGCCCCCCATTCTGGCTTCCAGGCCGCGCGGGCCTCGTCGATACCGTAATCGGTAACGCGGACGGCCGCGTCGGCAACACGCACGGTATGGAACTCAAGCGCTGCGCCGGACCAGTCTCTTTCAGTCAGGGGAGGGAGGCCGGTCGAAGGGACCAGTCCGACGAGTTCGATCAGGCGCGCATCGGTCTCGGCTTCCTGCCGATCAAGATCAACAAGCGTCCGGGAAACTTCTGCCCGTTCGCTTTCAATTTCGGCAAGGCGATAGACGGCCGGGCGGCCCGCGTCGATCTCGGCCTCGACAATGTCGACAAGCTCGTCATATTTGGCGTTTCGCGCTTCGGCGAGGGATCTCTGCCTGGTCAGTCTAGTCTTGTCAGCGAGAAAAGCGATGAGTTCGGCGCGCAAGGCCGCATAACGGGCATCGCGAACCGCCTCGGTCTGTGCTGACATCGCCCGGGCTTCACCGGCGCGGGCTTCACGGCCCGCGAAGCTCGGAAATTGTTGCCGGATACCAACGGCTTTATTGGTCGGCAAGTAACTGTCGAATGAGGGATCGAAAATCGGAATGTTGTTGATCCCGAGGGATACGACCGGGTCCGGGAGTGCGGTTGAGGCGACTGCACGCTCCCGGTCGGCTTCGGCATCGTAACCGAGAGCGGAGAGGCTTGGATGGGCCTCGAGACGGGCTTCAAGCTCGGCAAAGCTCTGAGCGCTGGCAACCGCCGCAAGGGGCACAGCGGCAAACGCTGCGACCAGCAGCATTCTCGAAATGTGGGGCATGATAAAACAGGCTCTTCTGAATTGTGTGAGACGATGACGACGGGCTGCTGTGGCAGCCGCAGGTCATCGCTCTCAATTCAGGAAGCGCTGCTTTAGCGATATTGGCGTGTGCTGGACGATATCCAGCCGAGGTGGAGGCCCGGTCTTTAGTGTTTCGCGCTCTGGCAGGAATGCCTTTGGTGGGTTAGCGAGAACCGCAGCAAATTCTGCGTCTACATTCGCAACAGGTGCAACTGGATTGGCGTCACTGTGCGCCTGGATAAGCATGGGTGCACAGTCGTATCCCGCGGGGCAATCAGACGATGACGCCTGATCTGTATGCCCGGTGTCGGCCATGGCTTCCATCGCCATGTCATGACAGGGATGATTGCTGCTCATTTCAGTCGGCGCGGTTTCGGAGGCCCCGACCATCAATGGACACGCCATGACCGGATGAGCCGCCATGAAGGCAGCGGCAAACAGTGTCAGGAGGCGGGTCACAAACTGCATCATTGTTCAAATACGTGAAAAGATTAAAACTTTCATTTCAACAAACTGTGAGGCCGCTACTTCTTGCGGCCACCAAGCACAGCAACAAGTTCCTCGACCTTTTCACGCCGGTCATCGACATTGCTTCCGGTCAGGGCATGATCCACACACGTTGCAATATGGTCATCCAGGATAACGGCCTCGAGGCCGACAAGCGCGGCCTTCACAGCCTGCACCTGACGAATGACATCAATACAATACCGGTCGTCGGACACCATCTTCGTGATGCCGCGCACTTGTCCCTCGATGCGGGCAAGCCTCCGGGTCGCGGCCTCTTTGGTTTCAGTCTTCATGGCAAATACCCCATACAGGGTATACATATGGGGACCTCGTGAAGCAATTTCCAGTCTCTTTATGCGTCAGAAACGAAAGGTTCAGCCCAAGATGGACTGACAGTCATCACTCAATGGCATTTCCAGCTGCGGTCCACGCCTTCATCGAGCCGATATAGACATCGACCTCGGAGAACCCCTTCCGCATGAGCTGCGAGGCGGCAATGGTGGCCCGGGCGCCGCTTCCGCACATGACGGTGACGGGCTTGTCCGGGTCGAGGTCACTGGCCGCATCAGGCAGTTTGCCGACATAAGCGTGCTTGCTGTCCTTGATGTGGCCGCTCTCATACTCGTCGATGGCCCGGACATCGAGCAGGGTCCAGCCAGCGGGCGGATTGTCCACGCGCGCGGCGACGGTTTCGGTATCGACGAAGTCGAGTGTGTCGAGCGGGCCGTTCTGGACCGCCACGGGCATGGCCCCGCTGACAAATCCGCTCACATTGTCGAAGCCGATCCGCTGAAGCGTCGTGGCCGCATCGACCGCCTGGTCGTCATCGCGCGCTACCAGCAGCACCGGTTTGTCGCCTGGCAGCAACCAGCCCGCGAAGGCGGCAAGCATGTCATCCGGGATGCAGAGCGAGCCCGTGCGGTGTCCGCCGGCAAAGTCGAAAATGCCGCGAACATCGAGGCAGACCGCATCACCCGGATCGAGCAACCTGGCCGGGGAGGCGGGCCGCGGCGCCGGCGGCGCGGCTTCGGTGCCTTCCATATTGCCCTCTTCCATGCGCCGGAAATAGGGCGGTATGTAGTGGTTCTCGGCCACCTTGGCGTCGATGAAAGCTTCCCGGTCGCCGATCTGCAGGCGTGGATTGTTGAGCTTCTCGTGACCGATGGAAGAGAACTCCCGGTCGGCCATGCCGGAGCCGCAGACCGAACCGGCGCCATGCGCGGGATAGACGAGGCACTGGTCGCCGAGCCCCAACAGTTTCTCCAGGCTGTCATAGAGCAGGCCGGCGACTTCGCGTTTGCGGTCGGGATAGAAGTCCGTGCGCCCTACATCGCCAATGAACAGGGCATCGCCCGTGAACACGCCAACCGGGCCTTCCTCGAAGCTCTTGTCATAAAGCACGTAGGACAGGCTGTCGTCGGTGTGCCCGGGCGTTTCGAGCACCTTCAGGAGCGCGCCGCCAATCTCGAACGTGTCGCCTTCCCGCGTCTCGGCTGCATACTGGATCGGCTTTTCAGGGTTCGGCCCGTGCCAGACCTTTGCGCCGGTCTCTTCCTTCAGCACGGGGGCGCCTGAGAGCAGGTCCTCGTTCCGGTGAGTTTCGAAGACGTGCGTGATGATCGAGCCTTCTTCACGGGCGAGGTCCAGATAGATGTCGATGTCACGCCGCGGATCGATGACGGCCGCTTCGCCATCGGCGCTCAGGAAGTAGGAAAGGTGGGCAAGACCCTGTGTCTTGATCTTTTCGAGTCTCATTCTGTTTCGCTCCTTTTCGGGATCGAATGGGTCTGACTGGACGTGGAAGGCGCGTTAGTCCTCCGCGATGGCTGCCCCGGCAGCGTCGTCTGGATTGAGCGTGCCTTCAAAGGGAGGAACGGGGCGGCTCGCCGCCTCGCCTTCCGTCGATGCCGGACCATTCTCCGCGATGTCGGAAATCAGCCATTCCATTTCCTTGATCTCGCGGCGCTGCGCCGTGATGATCTCGTCGGCAAGCTCGCGCACACGGACATCCTCGATGCCGGCGCGTTCACTTGTCATGATGGCAATGGAGTGGTGGGGGATCATCGCTTTCATGTAGGACCGGTCGTCGACGGTGCTCTGGCTGCGCACCAGCCAGAGGGCCAGGACGAACACGACCGCAGCACCAACGAAAATGCCGAAATTGATCCGGCTGTCCTTGTACATGTTGAGCATGAAGCTCAGCATCACGATGGCCATCGCGGCGCCCATGATGAAGGCCATGTAGAAGCGTGTCTCGCTCCAGCGAACATGCTCCCACGCATAGGTGTTGAGGTACATCAGTCCAAACATCACGATCACCGATGTGATGATCATTGCTCCAAACCGCCAATAACTGTTCTTCATATCCACTTTCAACATCCTCCTTATACAGTGGTGGGGTATTTCCACGACTAACGGAGAAGTGTGTGAACAGGTTCCGAGTTAATCCGATTTTTGAATTCCGCCTGTAATTGGACCATCCATTTGGTTTCGCATCAGGAGGAAAATGAAGGATGCCGAGCACGAAATCAGCAGGAAACCATTGAGTGATTCCAGTCCCGCCAGGAACCGCGAATGTCCGGTTGGATAGATATCGCCCAGCCCAAGCGATGCGTAGTTGACGAGGAATTTCCCAGTTCATCAAGGCTGCGAAACCGGCGAATTATATTGGGACGATATCGCCGGTAATGACGAATATCCTTGGGCGTTGGATGAGCCAGCGCCGTTTATCTTCCTCAAGCCGAACTGAGCGTCTGGCCAGCGTTTTCATCAGCGCTGGCTTTTAAGCTCAGAAATACACGTGGCAAGTAAATTGACGATACTGACAGGTTTTGAAGGGCGGCGTGAAGATAAAAGCACAACCTAGCCGCTCATCCGTTCGCGCGTGGGTTGTGGATTGATTTGTCAGACTTTTTGCAAAATGGATGCGACTCATGCAAAGAAACATCGGGATGTAGATCATGCACTAGGGGGACGAACTGGCGGCCGCGTATGCGTATTGCGGATTTTAGTGCGATGTTAAGCTTGCTTCATTCGGTGTTAAGGCCAGTAGCTAAAACGGGTTCAATAGCGGCGTTGCTCTGAAAACGGGTTGCTGACCTCGGCAATACTGTCGCCGAGATCAGTAGGACTTAACCGATTGGTATGCCTTACATGCCGCGATTGTGCTGCTTGAGCTCCTGAAAAGTGAGATACCCATCATCATCGGCGTCTGCTTCCAGAAAGACGTGCTCGGTGAATGCGTCATGCTCGCTGAGGGTCACAACACCGTCGCCGTCGCTGTCCATGAGTTGGAAACGTGCTTTCTTGCGCAGGTCGGCCTGCTCACGCATTTTCGCCCGGCGCGCATGATGGCCGGCGCCATAGGGGCCTGGTCCGAGCTGCGCGCCTTGAAAATCCTCAAGCGTCAGACCGTCGCCATCGGCATCCATCAGCGCGAAATTCGCGCTGTGCCAGGCATCAAACTCTGCGCGGCTGCGTAGACTGTCACCGTCAAGATCGTGTTCTTGCATCCTGCTGCGTAGGCCAAGGTGCAGTCGAACGCCGTCGCGCTCTGTCATGTGTGCCGCTGGTTCTTTTTCCAGCTGAGGGTTTGGGGTTTCAGCTGCGGCCATGCTCGTCAGGAGTAACGAGGTGGTGAGCAAGGTTGAGATAAGACGTGTAGCTTTGTGTTTCATGACACACTCCATGAAGGCCTGACCGTGACACGGTCAGGCATTTTGTTCCAAAGCCGGTTTGTTTGATAAAGCATGGCGACCCTGCCGGTTTGATTTCTATCAAAAAGACCGTTGGGACCGGTCAAACTGCGCGTCCTCATTGCGGCGCCTAACCGACCAGTAAGGGCGTGATCGAAATCTCATTTGAGGCATGTTGGACCGCATTGGTCGATACGACACGTGTCGAGACAGACTTAAGGTCCTCATAAGCATCGCCGGCAAAGAGCGGATGGACGATCACGCAGACCGGTTTTGCAAAGCCAGCGGTCTCAAAGTGGCGGGCCGCTTCCATCATGGTTCGCCCGGAAGAGGCAATGTCGTCGACAAGAACGGGTTGATGGCCGGTCCAGTTTTCAAGGCCAGGCGCTGTCACTTCTACATTGCGGTCGCCATGGCGGAATTTGGAGAGCACAAGATGCGGGGCGCTCGCTCGGTCGGCCACGTCAGAAACCCATTGCTCGCTCTCAGCGTCCGGGCCAATGATGAGCGGCTTGTCGACATGGGCCTTGATCCAATCGGACAGTGCCGGGGCGGCGTGCACAACCTTTGTATTGATTGAAAAAACGTCATTGAGATCGTGGATGCGGTGCAAATGCGGATCGACGGTGACCACCCTTTCAAACGCACCTGAGAGCAATCTGGCAAAGTGTCCTGATGACACAGACTCGCCGTCTGAAAATCTCTTATCCTGACGCATATAGGCAAGGTAGGGGGCAATCAGCCCAACCGATGTGGCGCCAAGCTCGCGCGCTGTATAAGCGGCAAAAAGAAGTCCTGGCAATTGCGGGTCAGGCCGGGCGAGCGTGCAAACCAGTTCGACTGCTTTTCCAGAGACATCTGAGGTGAGGCGCACATAGGTCTCTTCGTCCGGGAATCTGCGGTGTTCAAGGGTGCCAAGTTCAGAACTTGTGATTTTGGCAAGCTCAGAAGCCATAGCTTCATTACCGGGAAGCGGAATGTAAATCGTCATGGGTTAACCCTCAATGGTGAAGAGGCCGGCATTGGCGTGAGCGTAGCTCATGGCATAGTCGATCTCGCCCGACGCCTCTGCGTGGATGGTGAGAAGCGGCTCACCAATCGTGATTTGTTCGCCTAGGCGTTTGTGAACGGTCAGACCAGCGGCCGGGCGTTCGGGAGCACCAGCAAGTTTTGCGAGCCTGGAGAGCTTTCTATTATCGATTGCTTTCAAGACCCCTGACCGAATTGCCGCGACGGGCGCAGTTTGCGCTGCGCGTGGTGGTTCGCGCAAACCGCCTTGAGCGGCGCATATGGCCTGAAACTTCGACCAGGCAGATCCATTGTCGAGCGCGTCCTGAGCCATGGCCGCTCCGGTATCCGGTTTGGCACGGCCCGCAAGTTCAAGGGCGGCGCCAGCCAGCGTCAGCGCCCGTTCGCGAAGATCTGGCGGCGCGCTTTTGCTTCTTTGCAAGACCCTGAGCACGTCCCAGGCTTCGAGCGCCGGTCCGATGCCGCGCCCGACGGGTTGGAGCCCGTCGCTGAACACGCAATGGGTCTTGAGGCCAAACCCACGTGCAACGATCGTCATGTGCTGGGCAAGGGCGCGGGCACCGGCAGCACTACGCAGTTTAGCGGTTGGTCCGACGGGCAAGTCGAGCACCACATGGCTCGCGCCGGCGGCGATCTTCTTTGACAAAACAGACGCGATCAGCTGACCTTCGGCGTCGATGTCGAGGGCCCGTTCAATGCGGATGAGAATATCATCAGCCGGGCTGAGCTGGACCGCGCCGCCCCAGGCAAGGCATCCACCTTCCGTTTCAACAACCCGCCTGATGTCTGGCAGTGACAGATCGACTTGGGTGAGCGTCTCCATCGTATCTGCAGTTCCGGCGGGCGATGTGATGGCGCGCGAGGAGGTCTTTGGGACCGTCAAACCCAGGCTGGCCAAGATCGCAACAACAATCGGCGTCGTGCGATTTCCGGGTAGGCCGCCCACGCAGTGTTTGTCGATGACCATGTCGGTATTCCAGTCGAGTTGCTCTCCAACGTTCACCATGGCGCCGGTCAGCGAGGTGATTTCGTCTATGTCGAGGCTCAGCGTGGAACAGGCTGAGATAAAGGCGGCCAGATGAATATCAGAATACAGTCCGGCGGCGATATCAGTCACGATCCGGTCAAATCCATCGCGTGCCAGCCGTTTGCCGGTCATCCGTTGACGCACATCAGAGAGAGACGGAAGTGTCGGAGCATGGCTGACTTTAAGATCTGCGCCGGGCTCGGCGCCAAGCCGGCTCCAAGCCGCTTCAGAAAGACCAGCCTCGCTAAGGGCCAGCCAGTCATCGTCGATCTGGTGGAGGGTCGCGACCACGTCCCGCCCGTCGCAACTGATCAGCACACGGGCGCGCGACGTCAGTCCTTCTGAACGGCAGACCGGGCAGTCGGTCCGCATTAGAACGATCGCTTCGTCCTGAGCATGCCATTTCAGGCGTCGCGCGGACAGGGTCGTGGCGGCGTGGGGTTGATTATCATGCGTCATTCGTCGCCGCCTCCAAGCTCATAGGCCTTCTCGATGGCAACAACATCAGTGCGCCAGCCGAGCTCATCCTGCATTCGCGTGCTTAGCGCCTCTGATGCATCGGGTTCGCCGTGAACAATAAATGCTTTTGCCGGACGCTTTTCAAAGCCGCCAAGCCAGGAGATCAGCTCGTCGGCATCCGCATGGGCTGACAAAGCTGGCAGGCTGGCGATCTCGGCGCCGATATGAACGTCGTGGCCGAACATTTTGACCTTGCTTGCGCCCTTGAGAATCTTGTCTCCGCGCGTGCCACCGGCCTGATATCCAGCAAACAGGATCGTGTTTTTCCGGTCTCCACCAAATGCCTGAATATGGTGCAGAACGCGGCCGCCTGTGATCATACCGCTCGCTGCGATCACAACCTTTGGCATCAGATCATTGGTAATGGCTTTTGAAGCGTCGACGTCACGCGCATAAGTCGCAATCGCGCAAGTCTCTTCACAAACCTGCCGCGCAAATCTGTGATCATCGAGGTGTGTGCAGAGAAGTTCAGTTGCGTTTATCGCCATTGGGCTGTCGAGATAGATCGCGACATTCTCGAGCCGGCCCGCTTTTTTGAGCATCCAGATATGGTAGAGAATGAGTTGAGCGCGCCCGACCGCAAAGGCTGGAATAACCACTGTCCCGCCGCGCCTGGCGGTGCGTGCAATCACGTCACCCAACTGTTCCATGGGATCGAGCTTCGGATGAGTGCGATCTCCATAGGTCGACTCAATGACGACGTAATCGGCATTTTGCACCGGCTCAGGGTCAAACATGAAAGGGTCGTCATAGCGGCCAAGGTCACCAGAAAAGATAATGGTTTTGCCGCCCCAACGAACTTCAACGGTCGATGCCCCAAGAATATGCCCAGCGCGGCGTAAATAGATATCGGCCCCAATCGCGAGATGAACGTCCTGGTGAAAGTCGATGGGGGTGAGCTGCTCAATCGCCGCTTCGGCGTCGGCGATCGTATAAAGTGGCTGAGCCGGTTTGTGGCGGGTGTAGCGAAGGCGGTTGGCCCGCTCGGCGTCTCGTTCTGAAATATACGCGCTGTCGCGCAGCAGGATTCCGCAAAGATCCTTGGTCGCGCTCGAGCAATAAACGGGACCGCGATAACCTTCTCTGACCAGTTTTGGCAGATAACCACTATGATCAATGTGGGCGTGCGTGAGGACAATGGCGTCGATGGATTTTGGATCAATCGGGAAGGGCGCCCAGTTGCGCTCGCGCAACGCCTTATATCCCTGGAACAGACCACAATCGATCAGTATACGCTGACCTTCATATTCAAGAAGATGGCGTGAACCGGTCACGGTTCCGGCCCCGCCAAGACTGGTCAGGGTGAGGGTCATGATGCGTGCTTCCGGCGCAGGACATGTTTTGAGCGCACGAGAGCGGATGGGTCGCCTTGCCCCTCAATGGCGCGCCGTTCCTCCTCCGAAAGGAGATCGAGAGGTTTATTCGGCAGCAGCGCCATGGCGGCATCGACAGTATGAGCCCAGGTGCAGCGATTGGCGAACAGCATGCCTGCGACATCAAATGTTCCGCCGCGAGAAATGTAGCCGAGCGCGCGCAATTGTTCCGGCCCGCCATCCAGTGGTCTCAGCACACCCGTCATCGGTTCGGGCCGCGTATGCGTTAGCAGCACTCTTGCCAGCCCGCGCGGGAAAAGGGCTTCAAGCCTGTCTTCGCTCGCTGTGAAAGCCTGCTCCATTGCGTCGCGTCCCATGCGGAACCTGCCCGGTTCAAGGATCAAGGTGACACAGCATGGCACGCCGCGTTCAGTGAGACGCTGGAATGCGGCGAGGGCTTCGTGCGCCTGATAAGCGCCGATCGCGACCAATTGAATGTCGGCTGCCATGATGTCACCGGCGATATGAAGCGCTCCATTTTCCAGCGCCTGTTCGGCTTCCTCTTCGGATAGAAGGTTTGGGACATCTCGTTTCGGTGTCACCAGGCAAGCGATTTCGCCGCGCCCACGATAGATGTTGCGCAGCGCTTCAGCAGCGCTGGCCGCGTCCACCGGGAAGATCACCCGGGCGGTCTCCGACATTTCTCCGAGCAGCGCTTCGGGCAGTGTCGGGTCCTGATGGGATTGTTCATTCTTGGCATTTTCCCAAGTATGCGAAGTTGCAATTAGCGGGACGCTGATCCAGCCCGGAATTTGACCGAGTTCTTTCTGTCGACGCGCGAAGATAATCTCCTGGCGCAGCGCGCCGAGCATCTTCATGGCGAAGGCCTCGTAGCTCACTGCGAGATTCAGCCCGCCCTTATTGCCAAGGGCTGCAGCTATCACAGCCTCTTCATTCAGCGCCGTGATGAGGCGACCATTTTTGGATTCAGGCGTGCCGGGCTCAGGCGCATTGACCCGATGCTTGAGCATCTCGAGCGTCAGCGGCATGTGGTTGCTGCGAAGCTCGTCAGGGTTTGCAACGCGGACCCGCAAATGCGGATTGGCGCGCACAATTTCGGTGAAACACTGATCGATCGCGTCCATTGCGCAATTTGGGCGGGGGGGGCCGAGCGAACGCGCGTCTGACCTAGGCAATACGGGATCAGAAACCTTGCGAACGGCGAGGGCGTTCTGACTTTCCAACATGCGGTTTTGTATTTTGTGGACGCTTAGGGTCCGGACCGCATCATCAAGCATGTCAGGCGGTGTGTAGAGCGCTTGTACGCCTTCATTGAAGAGCACGCGTGCGCCCTTATTGGTGCGCGGATTTCCTTCCAGTGGGAGATTGTGCGCGCTATTTCCCCCAGCCCCTGGAAACCCAAAACCCTTGATGCAGGGCGCAATCAGATAAGGCAGCCGCGCGGGGTAGGGGCCGTCCGTATCGCTCAGTTTTGAAAGCCGGGCCTCCGCTTCCAATATGCCCCATGCATAAGAGAGGGGATCATGGCCATCGACAATGATTGGGTCGAACCCGCTTAAGGTCAAATGCTTGACTAACCAATCAAGTCCGCCTTCCTGACTGATTTCGGTACGCTGTTCGATCCGCCGGCCATTCAGCACCATCGCAGGCACGGCGAAACCACTATCGCTGGCGCGCCACCAGCGCGGCGCCCAGTCGGATCCGCGCTGCTCTTCGAAAGCGCCGTCGCTCAGAAAGGCGACAAGGCGCTCGCCCAGCAATGGCATGTGGATATATTGCAGGCTGGTGAATCCAAGATATCCGCCTTCCGACAACCCGCCAGCTGTATTCGGACTGACGTGGCTACCGAGCGGCACGCCGGGGCGGCCATCGGGGGTGATCGCATAGCCGTAAAAGTCGCTGACGAGCCGGGAAAGGCCTGCTTCACTGCGATCATAGCGTCCTTGCTGCGCGGCTGAGACATCGCCTGTGAGCGCGTTGATGGCTTCAATTGCAGCGACGCAATGACCCTGCCCAAGGGTCCAAGCACGGGTATGGCCACTCAACGCATTGGCGGCGAGATAGCCTGCAAATGCGATCGCCATGTTAAACGATCCGCCCATATGGCCTTCTGGCGAGGGTTTGAAATCCCCCGCCTTCAGGGGTGCGCCAGACAGGTCGACGCGACGTGCATATGACATGTGCGCGATGAGCCACATTGCCGCATTCGCGAGTCTGTCCGTCGCCGAGAACACGTCTGCGGCCTCGGTTTGTGTGAGCGCCAAAAGCCCGCGGTCGGCGTTCTGCAAGATACTCTGAAGTCGCTGCTGCGTCTCGGTATCATGGACGATCACGCCATATCCGCTGGTCCATTGTTCTGTCATGATCGTCGATATCCCCCTGCCAGTTCGCGCATCAAAAATCAGGTGAGCAGTCTTGATACGGCGCGTGGCGGGCAAACCCTCACGATCAGATTTGCGTGGATTCAGGCCGGCTTTCGCGGTCCAGAAACGCTGCCTATAAGCAGGAGAAAGACGATAAGTGTGATGGTTCAGTCTCGCCCAGAGAGGGGTTTTGATGCGGTGCGATAAAACCTGCGAACTGCCTGGCGCAAGTGATTTGATTTCTCTTAACAAGTCCTGCTTTTGCATGACGCTTGGTCGGGCCGATCTTGATGAAGCGATCTTGGCTCATGCTGGCAGTGATGAGCTTTCGGTGCTTCTGGCGGCGCGGCCAAATCTATTTGCAGCCACGGCCGTTTTTGTTTCACCGTCGGACCTGGGGGCGATGCAGGCGCAAGTGTCTGCAATTGAAGCGGTGGCATCCCTCGCGTCTTATCATGACGTCGCCCTGGCACGCTCAAATGATATTATTTTCAGCGCTCAGACCGGCGCGCGCGGTCTATTCATGGGATACGATTTTCATATCTCTGAAGACGGACCTAAACTCATTGAGATAAATACAAATGCTGGTGGAGCCTTCCTCGTCAGCGAGCTCCAGCGCGCCGCGGCAAAACAAGCTGAGGCTTGCGGAGATGCGCGTCTCGCGGATTCGGACGCAATCGATGCAGTCCTTGTTGAAAGCTTTATCTCTGAGTGGCAGGCAACGGGACGGGAGGGCCGTCCGGGCAGGTTGGCTATTCTCGATCAGGACGCATCTGAGCAGTATCTTTATCCGGACATGGTGCTCGCGAGAGACTTGTTGGCCCGCAACGGCATCGAAACCCTGATCCTTAACCCCGAGGCGCTCACCTATGAGAACGGCGTCCTTGCGCACGGTGGAAGAGCTATCGACATGGTCTATAACCGGCTAACGGATTTTGATCTGTCCGAACCAGGACATGCACATCTGCGCGCCGCGCTCCTCGACGAGGCGGTGGTTATCAGTCCGGCGCCGCGCCACCACGCGCTCTATGCCAACAAACGAAACCTCATTTGGCTTAGCGATCCAGATTCGCTTAAATCGTTTGGCGCGGATGACGCAGACCGACAGGTGCTTGCGGCGATCCCCGATACGCGGCGCGTTACCGAAGACGTCGCTGATGAGCTTTGGGCGACGCGGCGAGGATACTTCTTTAAACCCGCCGCGGGTTTTGGCAGCCGTGCTGCTTATCGTGGTGACAAGCTGACGAAACGCGTCTGGTCGGCAATCCTGGAAGGGGATTATATTGCTCAAGCCCTGGTCCCGCCGACGGTGCGCGCTGTAACTGTCGACCAAGAGCCGGTAACACTGAAGTATGACGTTCGGCTTTACACTTATGCCGGGAAAACACTGCTGTTGGCTGCCCGCGTTTATCAGGGACAGACGACCAACTTCCGCACCAGCGGCGGCGGGTTTGCGCCGGTGTATCAGTTCTGATGATCTGGCACGCTTCGTTTTCGGATAATGGTGCGGAGTCACACCAAACGCTTTAACTAGGGCGCTCATCGCTGCCTGTCGATTTAGCGCCAGTCTGAGTTCAGTTAGCCAAATCGTCCGCATCTCGAACGAGTTGAAGAAAATCAAAAAATCAACTCTTAAGAGATCTGTGCTAGTCTTTTGAAATGGCTAAGCGATCAAAACAAGGCTCATTGGCCGCGCCTGAAAAGCGTGTCGCTAAGGCGTTGCTTCAACGCGGATGGCGAAACCAGGACATCCAAGACCTGATCAATCAGGGCCGTACAGCCACTATAAACAGTGCGCGGATCACTGAGGTAAAAAAGAACGAGGGCCAAAAATGCGCCAGCGAAAAAGAAACTAATCTCTACATCGCAAAGAAGGCAGCGATAGATCCTAAAACCGGATTGAATCTATACGATGACGAACGATTGGTTCGCGCGCGCGAGGCTATGATACTTGCTGTGCAGACGTTCAACAGTCCTGGCGTAAATTTCAAAACTGAAGTGTTTTCAGTTCTCGCGAATATTGCGTGGACGTACCTGTTACATCAGCATTATGAGCGCACCAAAGTCTCCATCTACAACTCTGACGGTCAATCACTTTCATTGACCGCGATGCTAGAGCGTCCTGATTGCCCGGTCTCGGAAGGGACAAAGAACAACCTGCGCGCACTGAAACTCATTCGAGACAAAGTCGAGCATCATTTGCTGGGTGGGGTAGATCCAGATTGGCATGCTCTCTATCAAGCCTGTTGTTTGAACTTTGATCGAACCATCTGCGAGCTCTTTGGGGACAGGCTCTCACTATCAAGTGAGCTTTCACTTGCTCTTCAATTTGCTCGAATGGAGATTGGCCAACTCGGTTCTGTACAGTCCCATCAATTGCCCAAGAAGATCAAAGCTGTTGACGCGCAGCTGGCAGAGGGAATGACCGACGAGCAAATCGCAGATCTTCACTACCAGTTTGGCGTAGTTTATACGCTTACGTCTACCTCGAAGAGCAAAGCCCACATTCGGTTCGTATTACCTGACACCCCCGAGGCTGAAGCCATCGAAAACATTTTGGTGAAGTACAAAGACGCCGGCAAGTCCCACCCGTTTCGGGCATCGGATGTCACAAAGCTCGTGGACGAACGCACAGAAGAGAAATTCACTTCACACAATCACACTCAGGCATGGCGTTTTCACAAAGTGCGGCCGCGTAATTTCAAACCTGAGTCTAAGCAAGTGAACGGCAAATTTTGTACCTACCATTCGCTCCATAAAGACTATTCATACTCGCAAGACTGGGTGGATCTTTTGGCTAGCGAGTGGACCGATCCAAAAAAGAGAAACAAGATCAAAGCGGTGAAGCTTAATAAGTCCTAATTGACGCGGATATTCACTTCTTGGCCATCTGTTGATGGCCCAGGCGAATTCTTTAAACCAATCACGTCCAGTCAGTTTCTGAAGGCGCTCGTCGGGGTGGACCCGATTGTAGGGACTGGGTTCGCTCTGAAAAAATGCTCATTCAGCATCGTTTGAGTAGTAGAAGACAGTATCGCCATCGTCCAAAGAAACGGGTCGAAGATCGAAGTGTGCCGCGGAAATTAGGTGCTTCATCATCGGTGGGCTTTGCCGTCTCTGGAATTGCGCCAGAGCCTTACAGTCGATGAGCCGACCCGTGTATAGGCAGAGTAAGTGGTCGGACACAGCGCACCATCAATCTTTCATGGTCATCTTCCGAATTCGAGCCAGACTATATGTCTCCATTGCCGCCGCTAGGAGTGATCAAGGCCCGCATCCTTCGATGCGGGCCTTAGCTTCCGTCTGCTGATTGATTGCCGGTCCGGAGTCGCCAATAGAAACGCTGCCTCCTAAGAATTGCTAGAACATGGTTCGCAAGCCGACTTTAAAAACGGTGTCATCCGCGCTGCCGGTTTCCAATCGTTGAAAGTCAGCGGTGTCGCCATAGGCTTCTTCATAGGCAAGCTCAACATAAGGTGCGAATTCACGGGTGAATTCATAGCGCAATTGAGCGCTATATTCCGCCGTCGCTAATCCCGAACCAATCTGCCGGGACGGATCGTCTTCGGCATAGAAATCTAGCGCAATGCCGGGTTCGAGGATCAGGCGTTGCGTGAATAAAAGTTCGCCCGTGGCTTCAAATCGGGCGCTGACATCGCCACTCGAAGAGACAAAGGCGGCGGCATCAACTTCGAAGAAGTAGGGCGCAAGTCCTTGCAGTCCTATAACGCCATAGGTCTCGCCTTTAGGCTCAAGATCGTAGCGCACACCAATCTGGGCATCCCAGAATTTTGAAATGTAGCGTGAATACAGCGCTTGGACCTCGGCGCCCTCGAAGTCGCCATCGGCGAACTCACCTTCGGTCTTCCACCAAAAGCGATTATAATCGCCGCCGACCCAGCCTTGGGCATCAAAGGCACCGACGGTTGTATCATCAATCTCGGCAATATCGGCTTCGATCAGCGTGTAATTGTAGACCGGGTCACCTTCGGCTGCGAGGGCAGGCAGGGCGGTCGCCATAGCGAGCGCACCCGCTATCAGGATTTTGGGTTTCATCTGTTTTGTCCTTATGGGTGTTTGTTATTGAACGCCGCCAATGACATTGACTTGCCGGAACATGCCGGTCGCGGCGTGCTGGAGAATGTGGCAGTGGAAGGCCCAGGATCCGGTGGCATCGACGGTTACATCGGCGGAGATGGTTTCACCTGGCCGGATCGTGATCGTGTGCTTGCGGGGGGCCATGTCGCCCTCGCCATTCACCAGATCCATCCACAATCCATGCAGGTGCATCGGGTGCTCCATCATGGTTTCGTTCTTGAATGTGATACGAACGCGTTCGCCGTAGTTAAATTCAAGCGGGCCGGCGTCACCGAACTTCACGTCATTAATCGACCAGAAATATCGTTCCATATTGCCGGTGAGACGTAGCTCGACCTCGCGGTCTGGCGCGCGCCGATCCGTATATGGGGTAAGTGCGCGAAGATCGTCATAGGAGAGAACTTTCTCTCCATGCTCCATCGCAGGCATTTCGCCGTGTCCGCGATGGGCGTCTCCACTCATGTCCATGGTCATCTCATCCATGCCGGCAGCTTCACCATCAGCCATCGCGCCGTGGCTGGCATGGCCTTCGCCCATCGCTGCCATTGTCAGCTCTGGCCGGGGCCCAAGTTCCGGGATCGCTGCTTCGGCGCCGGGTGTCTCGCTGAGGGTGCCGCGGGCATATCCTGAGCGGTCCTTTGCAGCGGCGAAGATCGTATATGACTGTCCCGCCTCAGGCTCGACGATAACGTCGAAGGTTTCAGCGATAGCGATCGGGAACTCATCAACAGAGACTGGCTCGATGTTCTGACCATCGGCCTGGACCACTGTCATTTTGAGACCAGGAATCTTGAGGTCGAAATAGGTCATCGCGGCAGCATTGATGAACCGGAGACGGACTTTTTCGCCCGGTTCAAAAAGACCGTTCCAATTGTCTTCAGGTGTTTCGCCGTTCACCAGAAATGAGTAGCCGGTGATGTCGACAATGTCGGTTGGATCCATGCGCATCCGGCCCCACGCCAATCGCTCCTGGATGACGCCTGTCTTTTCGCCGCGATCAGCATTTCTCCAATCGCGCCAGAGGTCAAAAACGGTTCGGCGATTGTAATTGTAATAGTTCGAGCGCTTCTTTAGGTTGGCGAGCGCCTTGTAGGGACTGTCATTCAGCCAATCGGCGAGTATGATCACATGCTCGCGATCATACTCGAAGGGGTCCGGCTCAGCCGGTTCGATTATGATGGGCGCGAAGACGCCCTCCTGTTCCTGCAAGGCAGAGTGTCCATGGTACCAGTAGGTGCCTGACTGATTGGCGGTGAAGTTATAAGTGTAGGTCTCGCCCGGCGCGATGCCGTCAAAACTGATCCCCGGAACGCCATCCATACCAGCGTCCAGGATAATCCCATGCCAGTGAAGCGAGGTATCTACGTCGAGTGTATTGGTGACATTGATGGTCACGTCTTCGCCTTCACGCAGTCGCAATAGAGGGCCAGGGCTCGTCCCGTTAATGCTGACGCCAGTCAGCGTCTTGCCATCGACCGTCCGTTCAAATTGGTCGATCTCCAAATTATAGACGTCTGCGAGTGAGGCAGGCGCGATCAAGCTGCTTGTCGCGATGAGCAGCCCGGCAAGTTTGAAACGCATCATGTTCTCCTTATTGCGTTGGACGCCGCTAGAATATTGGGTGAGGAATGGGCGTCCTTATCGGATGGTTACGCGGCCACGCCAGGCACCCCTTATGCCCCCTTAGGGTATGAGGTGCGACACTTTAGCGACCCGTCACCGCCGCATCGCACTTTTCAGCCAGGCAAAGGTCAGACTGGGGATGATCAGCCACTGTAAGAGCGGCGATAGCCCGGTGTTGAGCGGTGCGATCGTCGGCATTGTTTCGCGATAGGCCCAGCTTTCGCGGATCGAAATATTCAGCCATTCGCTGAACACCGTATAGGTCAGTCCAATCAGGAGGCTTAAACCTGCAACGCGCCAATAGTGTATGTCTGGCCATCCGCCACGCCCCGCGATAAGCCAGGCGATCGACAGTGAAGACCCGGCGATCAGGACATCGCCAAGTGTGCAGTGCGCGATCGCGAAGGCGATCTCGGCGCGTGTCCCATCAATCCAGATCGTGTAAAGCGGCGCGTGGGCGACCTCCCAAATCAGGTTTACGACCGCGATAATCAAAATGTAGGTGAAAAAGAACTTTACCAACCGCCAGTTTGGATGGGTGGGTGGTTTCGCGATGTCCAGTTCTTGAGTCATTGGCGTCTCTTGCGAAAATGCGACCAGATGCCAGTTTCTACGTGTCGACAGGTATTATCCCTCACATGCAGATCGGCGTTGTCGGGCGTGCGATCGGTCCATATTGACTTTAATCGATGTTTTTTGAGGGAGCGCGATAGGCGCTGCGTATACGTCAATACGTAATCTTCCCTATGTTTGCTTCTCGAAAGGAGAGCGCCATGAAAAATGACCTAGATGTGCTCATTAATGATTTAAAGATTGAACCGCTTGATCGCGACCTTCACTGTCTCGAAGCCGAGGTTTGGGAGCGGATTGACGCGCGCAACCCGGCCAGAACCCCAGTTTCGCCCGCAGCAACTGCCACAGACGGACGCCTTATTGCTGCGACACCAGCTGTGAGCCGAACCGCGGCGGTTGCACTTGCGGTTGCAATCGGCCTTGTGGTCGGATTGCTCGGGGCACCCACCCAGTCATCGCCGAACGATTTTTCGGTCTTCGCTGTTGATGCCCCATATGCTCCTTCCGGGATTCTGAGGTAAGAGGGGTGATGAAACTAGAACACTGGATCATTGTCGTTTTCGTAGCCCTGTGCGCGGGCATGACCGGCGTGTTCGTTGCTGGAAACTGGGCCGTGACGCATCCGGTAGAAGCAGCTTCTGGTTTGCATGAGCTGGTCCATCACGACTTGGATCTCTCAGCGGATCAGAAAGCAGAACTCGAGCAAATCGAACACCGTTTCGCGGCCAGAAAAGCTGAGCTGGAACAAAAGCTTCGCGCGGCCAACTTGGCACTTGCTGGCGCAATGGAGGCCGACAAATCCTATTCGCCCGCTGTTCAGGCGGCCATCAATGATTTCCACACAGCCATGGGGGAGCTGCAAAAAGTCACTATCGAGCATGTGTTTGAGATGCGCGAGATCCTTACCGAGGAACAAGCGATCGTCTTTGACGCGGAAGTCGTTCGAGCACTGACGGAGCTTTAGACATATACCCGTGCACAACACAGAGCGAACAGATGCAGAGCTTGCTGTAGCCGCAGCAGGAGGCGAGGAACGCGCCTTCACCGAGCTCATGCGTCGTTACAAGGAACCGCTCTATCGCTATGTTCATCGCTCGATGCGTGGCAACGAAGACGCCTATGATGTGCTGCAGGAAGCCTTTACCGCAGCCTGGCGGTCGATTGACCGTTATGACCCGTCGCGGAAGTTTTCGACCTGGCTATACCACATTGCGCTCAACAAAGTTCGTGATCATGGCCGCAAACGCGCCGTGAGAAGCTTTTTCTTTCAAGCAGCGCCTCTGGAGAGCCCGGATCGACCCGATATCGCCGACCACTCGCAAAATGTTCAAGATGATTATGAACACCGCGATGAGCTCAATCGGGTCTCGAAACTCATTGACGCATTACCAGAAAAATTGAGGCAGGCCTTTACCCTGCAGGTCCTTCAAGACATGCCCCAAAGTGAGGTGGCCGAAATCCTTGGCGTCTCCATCAAGGCTGTGGAAACACGGGTCTATCGCGCCCGGAAAGTCTTGCAGGAACAGGTCGAAAAGCTCGATTAGGCTTCTTTTTTTGCATTCACTAGCGGCGACGTTTCCGACCTCGGCCGCGATGCGAGATAGACCCCGATGGCGGCGAGCGCGCCGCCGCCAATGACATTTATCGTCAGCGGCTCTGAGAAGAATAGCGCGCCGACAGAAACGCCAATGATCGGAACGAGAAAACTAAATGCAGCCGCCTTGGAGACATCCAGCGACTGCAGCGTCACCTGCCATAACCAATAGGCCAGCGCCGTCCCGGGCAGGGCGAGGCCAAGAAGTGAAATTATGAATTGCGGCGACCAGTCTATAGCTGTTGGGGATTCGGTCGTGAAAGCTAAAATTGAGATCGGGATCGCTCCAATCAAAAGCTGCAATCCCATCGCCATCGCCGCATCGACGCGTGTCGATAATGACTTGATGGCGATATTGCCGACTGCGACGCCGCTGGTCGCCATAATCACCAGGACCAGACCAAAAGCTGTTGATCCCCCGCCCGAGGCCAGGACGCGCGGTATCGCGATGAGCGCCACGCCGCTGACGCCGAGGCAAAGCCCAAACCAGCCAATCGGTCCAAGGCGTTCGCGCAGAAACACGACGGCAAGCACAGCGGCGATTAGCGGCTGGAGGCTTTCGATCACGGTCGCAAGACCAGGTGATACAAACTCCGCGGCGTGAAACATGCCGAAATAGCCAATGCCGGTCATTCCAAGACCAGCAAGCGTGATCCAGCCCCAAACGCTCCACCCGCGAGGCCACGCGGCTCGGCGCAGAGCGGCGACGCCTATTAAAATACTACCAGCCAGAATGGCGCGTAGCGCTGCAAAGGTCAGGTGAGGCGCATAGTCGAGCCCCAGCGTGATGAGCGGATAGCAGGAGGCCCATAAGACCATGACGAGCGCTGCGAGAATGCGGGGGCTGACAATCAAACCAGGGCTCCGGTGAAACACTTGAAAGAGTGGAGCCGATTATGAGGGCGCCGCCTGTGTGCTGCGTAATACGTTGCAAGTGCCCAATACCCTTGGGCTCGCACAATTATATAAAGGATGCCCCTCATGAAACCAATCTTGATCACCGCCGCCGCTATTTTTGCCTTATCGCCCATGGCCTTGGCTCAAGACGGCCACAAGACGCACGATCACAGCGAAACACCTGCCGTTGAGGCGGAGGCAGACGCCGCCGAGGCCAAAACCTGTATGGCGGGTCATGAAGGCATGGAGGACTGTATGGCCAACATGGAAGATAAGATGGCTGACGGCCATATGATGGACCATAGCGGCGATCACATGATGGATGGCGACAAACCCATGATGGGCGAGGGCGGCATGGCGATGGACAAAATGACGGAACATGGCGCGGATGGCCATAAAATGCATGACGCATCAGGCGAGCATCCAATGTCTGCGGAAGATTGTCAGGCCAAGCATGAAGCTATGGGTCATGATCCAGCTGAGCATTGCCCAATGATGACGGGCGATACGGAGGAGGCTGCCACAGAATAAGGCGTTTTCGGGCGTTGTTGTTCAGCGCCGCCGCCTTGGTCCCGGGCCTTCGCAGTGCGTCCCCCCCCTTTACATTGCGAAGGCCCGAACCAGAAATTGTCCGCTGCGGCGAACTATGAACCAGAACGTGATCATGCCCTCCCCCCCCTTCTCGTGCGATCTCGTTCTGAACTTGCTGCGTCCCATATGCTCTCCAAAGCCATCATGGGGCGCGGCAAGATTTTCAATGAAGGACGGGAGGCTACCGAAAGTCCTGTAATGGAAAAGGTATGCCCAGCGTCTGTTCCAGTGATGAAGGCTTCAGGGAGTATTTTTCATGTCAGACACCGTTCCCGCAGATCCAGAGCGACGTGATTTTATCTTTATTGCAACAACTGCTGCGGCTGCGGCTGGAGCAGGCTTGGCGGTCTGGCCGCTTGTCGATCAGATGAACGCCGCCAGCGACACGCGCGCATCGAGTTCGCTAGATGTCGACGTTTCGAAAATACCGGTTGCCGGACCCGGAAACAGATGACGCCCGTCTTAGGCCCCGCCCTGATGGCACGCTCAACCCCGCTATATTGATTACATCGGGCGTCTGTACGCATCTTGGCTGTGTGCCGGTTGGTCCAAATCAGGGAGCGGTCGGAGACTATGGCGGCTGGTACTGTCCCTGTCATGGATCGCATTATGATATTTCCGGGCGGATCAGAAAAGGACCGGCGCCGCTGAATCTGCCTGTCCCAGACTATGTCTACCTGACCGATGATCTAGTGACGATTTCGATTTGAGAAACCGATTTGGAGCGCTTGTTACCAAGAGCGACAGACAATGAAACAGCAATTTGAAAACGCCCACCTGATCGTCTTTCTTGTACTTTGCCTGTTTGCCCTTACGGGCTTGAGTCTGTTAGGAGTGGCGCGTAGCGGCGGCGCTGCCAACCAATTTCAAGGCGAGCTGCAACGCGCTGATTTGGTGGCAGGACCTGCCGATGGCGCTGTACTTCATCCCGGCAAATCTTACGTGTTCATCGTGAAGTTCAATGCGGATGAAGGGGTAGCTGAAATTCTTAAGCTGTATCGCCCCCAGCGCGAGCGCGCTGTTCAGGCATTCGGCGTTTGGGCGCAAGATAAACCAGCGTTCAGCGGACTGATGCTGAACCGGGTCGCATATTCTGGTGAGGCGCTGCTGATTTACGACCCTCGTATGGATGATAGAATACCGCACCCAACGCTTGATGAGATAACACAGCAGCTCAATGCGTCGCCATTCGTGAGATACGCAGACCTTGATTCCATCGTGCAGGCCCAGTTGGGAGCGTGCTATAAGAATTGCGCTCAAGCTTTAGGTGATTGATTGTGGTCGCCATGCTCGCACCAAATGCAGTTACAATCTTCGTGGGTGCAACTCGGGTCTGTGAGCGGTGCTCGAAAACGGCGCCGCGCCAGAGGAAATAGAAGACGTTTTAGAACTGACGGGCGGTATGCCCGCCTGAGGGCCTCGCCGGTGTCGGTGCGGGCAAGATGTCCAACCATGAAATCAATTCCGCGACGCCCAGCCATATTGAACAAGAAGCGATTGACCACGCCAGTTCTAAGCGTTGGCTGGAGCGTTTTCCGCCAAGCCTGACGATAGCTGGCTTCTTCAATTATGCTTTCAGCGGCCAACCGACCCGAGCGCATAGCATAGCGCAATCCGAAGCCGGCCAGCGCATCCTGGAAGCCGGCATGCTCACCGATCACGGGATAACCGCCTTGCAGCGCTGTTCGCGGTAAGCGGGTATTACCGAAGCCGCCAAATGGCTGAGGGTTTTGCATGCGCAGTCCGGCATGACGCTCGAAAAACGCTACTGCCTCGGAAAGGTGTAATGCCTGGTCGCGAAAGCCGGTAAACATGCAGCTTGCCACAGTGCCTCGTCCCTGATGCACAAGCAGATAGGCGTAGCCTTTTGGTGCCAGCGCAGGGTCTAGGGCGAGCCAGGCACCATCGGCCATATCTGTATCGAAGATCTTTCCGACAGCAATGATGTCCGCGCGCCGAGGGCCGCCGGCAAGCACCATCTCGCCTGATGTTTGCGCTACGCGGTCATTGAAGCGAACCTCCACGCCAGCCGCGCGGGCCTGTTCGAGAAGTCCGCGGTCCAAACTGCCGTCGGCGCGGCCTCGCCTCAGCAAGTAGAATAATGGACGCGCGCCATACACGCGATGAGGCTTGGCCTGGCTGTCGAAGACAATGCCTGTCTTTACGCCGCGGTGATCAAAACTTATATTGATCCCGGCTGAGACAAGCTCTTTGAGCACGTCTTGTGGATCGGTCCAGTTTTCCAGACCTTGAAAATCACCATGAAAGCGGTGTCCGACATCACGATGCCACTCGCGCACGATCACTTTGCGACCGGCTCGCGCCAGAACCGTCGCGCACACAAGGCCCGAGGGGCCGGCGCCAACAATCGTGATGTCGGTCTTCGTCGTCATTCTATTGTATCATTGGCAGCGTCTCTTTCTCGCCGCACAAAGCCCGCGCGGTTTTGAACGAGACCAGCCTTCGAGTGCTGGTGTCCCAGAGTTTCAGCCGTGTGGTTTTAAAGCTGTCTAAAATGGTCATCCGGCCGATCCTTGCGAGAGGAGGGTGGTCGCGCAGGACTTGCTGCAAACGATAGAACGGCACACGGCTGTTGAGATGGTGGACATGATGGATGCCAATATTTGCCGTCAACCATCGCAAAGGTTGAGGCAAATCATAGAAAGAGCTGCCATGGAGTGCAGCTTCATGGAGTTGCCAGGTGTCATTGCCGTCCCAGACGGTCTGTTCAAACTGGTGCTGCACGTAGAACAGCCAAACACCGATGATTGCGGCAAGCATTGTAATCAGCAGATATACCACCAGAAAGGGGAGCCAGCCAACCGCGGCGATGCCTCCAATGAGAAGCGCAGCAACTGCAATATTGGTGCCCATTGTGCTGAGCCAGTACTTCATGCCAGCGCGTAGAAAACCTATCGGAACGCGATGGTGAAACAGGAAAATGAAAATTGGCCCGACCCCAAACAAGACGAATGGATTGCGATAGAGCCGATAAGCGAGACGGCCTGAAAACGAGCGGGAATTGTATTCTTCGACGGTCAGGGTCATAATGTCGCCAATGCCGCGTCGGTCGAGGTTTCCCTGCGAACTGTGATGTACATTATGTGATCGCTTCCAAAGGTCGAAAGGCGTCAGGGTTAAAACGCTGATGACGCGCCCGGTCCAATCATTGGCGCGTTTCGATTTGAAAAATGCACCATGTGAGCAGTCATGCTGGATCATGAACAATCGAACCAGAAATCCTGATGCTGCGGCGCTAAACAAAACGGTAAGCCAATAACTAATGCTGGTTGACCAGACCGCAGCGCCCCCAAGAATTAAAATGGGGACCATTGTAACAGCCAGTTCGAACAGGCTTCGAACCATCGAGGGCTCTCGATAGCCGGCTAATACCTTTACCCAATCCCTGGCAGGGGCATGCGATGACGCAGCGCTCTGAGGTGTCGCCAGATATGTCATGAGCTGATCTTTCTTGGCTGCCCTGGCGCAGGTCGGAGCGGGATGGATAAAGGGATGCTCATTCTGCGGATAACATTTCGGCGTCGGATTGAGCCGGCGCCAGAAGCTTCCCTAATTGAGGCGCTGCGCGTTTGACGGCTTTGGCTCCAGCAGCGATGCAGCGACCAGTGTGTTGAAAATCGAACAATCCGATCTGAGTGTCGTAACGCGGGGTCAACACCAGATCAGCGTGTTCGTAGCGTGATCTCGAAAAGGCTTTGTGAGTGATTTCGATCGAACGCAGGAAGACATCCAGCCCATTTTGAGGCGGATAATCGCTAATGCGTTGACCCGGATCGAGCGTGATAACGCAATCGACGCCTGCATTTCTGACAATGTCCACGGGTGAGCTATCAGAGTAGCCGCCATCAACCAGGAGATGCTCGCCGTCTTCAAAAGGTGGTAAGATGCCGGCGATCGCCGAGCTGGCATAAACCGCATCGACCGCATGCCCCTTTGTTTTAATGATCCTTTCACCGCTCAGAATATCCGTTGCCGTAATCAGGGTTTCCACACGGCCTTGCTGCAGGTCTTTGCCAAGGGTTAAATCTTCGATCACCGAACGGCCCCAGTCGACCGTGTGCTCACCAATGCCCCATCCAAAGGTTAAAGACTTCAGATCACGTCCAGCCAATATAAAACTTTTGAGCCTTTCCTTTAGGCCATGCGTTTTGAGCTCTGGCAGGCGAGGGAAGCCCGATACATCCATCTCTCTCAAGTCCAGGTACCAGTTCGGATTGAGCGAATAAGTCGCCGCGACAAGCGCGCCGATCGAAACTCCCGCAACAACTCTTGGATAATATCCAAGATGGTTGAGCGCTCTGAGGGCGCCCACATGGGCCATTCCGCGCGCCCCGCCGCCGGCTAGAACGAGGCCGAAGCTCTTGTGCTGCATATTGCCTCCTTCAAGCTGGATGAGCCTGTAGCAGTGTAAACTTGAATGTTTAGGTATCCCTCAGTTCCGCGATCCGCCTGGTCCGGCGGATCGCAAGAATGAGAAGGGCTAGGAAGGCAAATCATTCGGGCGGGATTGCGTGAGGGTCTCTAAGCGTCCCCAACGCGGCCAGAAGCGCGGAGTGACCGCGGCGTAGGCGCGATACTCGTGGCCGAATGCGGCTTCGGCGTCCTTCTCCTCTCTGAGGGCAAGACGGACATACATGAACACCAGAACCGGGAACATGATCAGGGTAAGGATGGTCGGCCATTGCAGCAGGAACCCAAACATGATCAGCACGAAGCCGGCATATTGCGGGTGGCGCATGCGGGCATAAATGCCGGTTTTGGCGAGCTTGCCACTGCGCAGCGCCCCGTGCAGGATCGGCCACCCCCATGACAGAACGCTAAAACCCAGCAAGATGAAGCCGAGGCTGGCAAAGTGGAATGGGCCAAAATGTGGATTGCCTTGCCAGCCGAAAATCATCTCCCAGAAATGCCCGGAATCATGGGCGAACCAATTGATGTCGGGAAACTGCGATTCAAGCCATGGCGAGAGGAAGTAAATCGAAAGCGGGAAGCCATACATCTCGGTAAAAAGAGCGATCACAAAACCGCTAAAGGCGCCAAATGACGTCCAGTCTTTTGACTTGGATGGTTTTGCAAAACTGAACGCGAAAATGATGAAGATGGCCGAGTTCAGGATCACCAGGAACCAGAGACCATATTCAGAATGGGCCATGCTCTCACTCATCGCCGTGTCCTCCAGTCATCATCCTCATCCAGTTGGGACGGGCTCTGGCCTTCGTGATTGCCATGCCCCCCATGACCTCCATGTCCGCCCATCGAGCTGTGCATGAATAGATGCATCACACCGCAAAGGAGTAAGAAGCTGACCAGGAAGACCGCATCACCGGGGATATGAGCGCGGTGTTCAAAGAGTAACAGGAAGCCGATCGCGCCGGCGAACACCAAGAGCGGCATCCAGAAGCGTCCACCTTTTGGCCGATGGTCATCATGATCAGAATGGTTGTGCATAGCGAATACTCCTATAGCAGGGTCAGAACGGACGGGATCCGCGGGATGAACATGATGGGTTTGATACGCGGCTCCGGCCTGAAGGCCTCAACCCGATGAGCTGCGCCGCAAAAATAAAAACGATCAACAGCCAATCTTGCCAGCTCAAATGCCCGGCATGATCCAGGACCAGGAGCAGGAGCGCTCCGATGCTGAGCGCCCTCAAGCAGAGCGTCAAAAACCCGAAACCCGGAACAACACCTCGCACTGTCATGCCGACACCCGCGATCGAGACAGTTTAAGGAGTTGCGCATTGATTGCGCAGATCACGGTGCTCGCCGACATGAACACGGCGCCAAGCGCGGGTGTGAGAATGACGCCCCAGGGGAAAAACACCCCCGCCGCCGCTGGAATGGCGAACGTGTTATAGCCGGTCGCCCAAGCGAGGTTTTGCATCATTTTATTGTAAGTCGCGCGAGCCAACTCGATGATCGCCACGACATCAGACGGGCTGGACCGAACAAGAATAATGTCGGCGGTTTCGATCGCGACATCCGTGCCTGCACCGATTGCGATCCCGACATTCGCTTGAGCCAGCGCCGGCGCATCGTTCACGCCATCGCCGGTCATCGCCACGATCAGACCGCGGGACTGAACTTCACGGACTTTAGCGGCTTTTTCTTCTGGCAGGACTTCGGCAATCACTTCGTCGAGGCCGATTTCCTGACCGACCCATTCTGCCACCTGTTGATTGTCGCCGGTCAGCATGATGCACTGAATGCCCATGGCCTGAAGCATCAGGATGGCTTTCGCCGATTCCTCACGAATGATATCGGCCAGCGCGATTGCGCCAACCAACTTGTCATCAATGAGCACGAAAACGACTGTCTTGCCCTGCGCGCTCAGAGTTTCGAACCGGGGATCATCCATTTCAAGACCCTGGTCGCGCAAATAGCCGGGGCTGACGACTTTCACGTCGCGGTCCTTAACGAGGCCTTCTGCACCTTTGCCAGGGATCGCCTTAAACTTGTCGACACCCCATGCCTGCGGCGCATCGCGAACGATCCCCTGGGCGATTGGGTGTTCAGAATGAGCTTCAATAGACGCCGCGTAGGCGACGATATCGCTCTCAGTGAATGTCGTATCAAAAACAAGCGTATCGGTGATCCCAAACTCGCCCTTGGTCAGCGTGCCGGTTTTGTCGAAAATGATGGCATTGATGTTGCGCGCTTCTTCGAATGCCGTCCGATCCCGAATGAGCAATCCATTGGTGGCCGCGATCGCGGTCGAGCGCGCAACCACAAGCGGCACAGCCAAACCAAGCGCGTGCGGGCAGGCGATGACCATCACGGTAACGGCGCGCGCCATAGCAAACCCAAATCCCTGATCGGTGAACAGGGTCCAGAACAAGACGGTCGATAGGCCTCCGCCAAGTGCGATAAAAGTCAGCCACTTGGCCGCCGTGTTGGCGAGATCCTGGGTTTTGGATTTGCTGGCTTGGGCTTCCTTAACCAGCTTGATGACGCTCGACAGGAAAGTCTCATCACCGGTCTTGTCGACCCGGATTGTTAGCGAACCTTCGCCATTGATTGATCCGCCGATCACTTCGGTCTCCACGGTCTTGAAAATCGGCTTGGACTCGCCGGTGAGCATGGATTCATTGAGAGACGACTCGCCCCTGACAATGATCCCGTCAGCTGGGACTTTCTCGCCTGGCTTGATCAGAAGATGTTCGCCGCCTTTCAGCGTCGAAACGGACACATCGATTACGCTGCCGTCATCCGCCACCAGGTGGGCTTCATCCGGCATCAGGCTTGCAAGTTTTTCCAAGGCGCGCCCAGCGCCAAGCACCGATTTCATCTCGATCCAGTGCCCGAGCAACATCACCGCAATCAGGGTTGCGAGCTCCCAAAAAAAGGTCTCATCACTGCCGATTGCGACCATGCCGATGGAATAGGCGTAAGCAGCCGTAATCGCGACCGAAATCAGCGTCATCATACCGATGTCGCGGGCGGTGATCTCTTGCAAAAACCCTTTCAGGAACGGCCAACCGCCATAGAAGAAAACAAGACTTGAAAGCCCTGCCAGCACATAACGGTCACCCGGAAACCGCAAGGCATCTTCGAGGCCAAGCCAGCCTTGGATCATCGGCGCCAAAGCGAGGATGGGGATCGTGGCCACCAGCACAACCCAAAACCGCCGGCGATAATCGGCAATCATGCCTTCATGGTCGTGGCCGCCATGCGGGTCCGTTTTTTTCTGTCCGTGACCGGCATGAGGCGCGTGGCGAGAGGGGGGGGCGTGGGTGGAGTGATCCATGGTGGAGGGTCTTTGTCTGCTAAGTCATGCTTTGCGGGATGGGTGAGAGGCGTCGCTCGGCGCGCTGAAGGCGGCGGGAATGCGCGCGTCTGCATAGCGTTCGGGATTTAGTTTGAAAGCTGTGTGGCAACGGTTAGAGCAAAAGAAATAGGCCCATCCACCATATTCCTCTGACGCGTGAGCGTTTTCGAGGGGGATCGTGTTGCGGCAAACAGGGTCTTCTACGGTCATCATCGTTTCTCTTCTCAATGAAAAATCATGCCATCGATATGGAACCCGGCATCGACATGAACGATTTCACCGGTCACGCCGCTGGACAGATCGCTGGCCAAAAACAAAGCCGCTTTTCCGACTTCGCTGGCATCGATTGTTCGTCGCAGCGGTGATTTGGCTGCGGCCTCGTTTAGCAATTCTTCGAAATGGGTGAGGCCAGACGCGGCTCTTGTCGCAACGGGTCCGGCGGAAATGGCATTGACGCGGATGCCGGCGGGTCCGAGCTCATGGGCAAGGTAGCGTACAGCGCTTTCAAGCGCAGCTTTGACCGGGCCCATGACATTATAGTGATCAACGACTTTTTCTGAGCCATAGAAACTGAGCGTGATCAGAGAGCCGCCGCGTCGCATTAATGGTTCAGCCCGCCGCGCCATATGAAGGAGCGAATAGCAAGACACCGTCATGGCGGCTGCGAAACCGTCGGCCGAACAGTCTGTCAAACGCCCCTGAAGATCAGATTTTGGCGCACTTGCAATCCCGTGAAAGACAAGATCAAGCCGATCCCATTTTGCTGCGACCGCGTCGAAGACAGCGTCCAGCGATCCAGGTTTGGTGACATCGCATTCGAGAATGAGATCTGCATCTGCCTTTCTCGCTAAAGGTTCAACATGCGGGCGAGCCTTCTCGTTCAAATAGGTGATCGCCAGGCGCGCGCCTGCACCGCGAAGGGACGTGGCCGCCGCCCAGGCCAGACTATCACTATTCGCAATGCCGACAATCAGTGCGGTTTTTCCGCGAAGATCACAATCGGGTGTGCTCACATCCAGCTCCTTGCAGAATAATACGCAGCCAAAGCCGCCGTCCCTCACGGAGGCAATCGTGAGAGACGGCGTTCCCTGTTAACCGGCGTCGGGGCAGTTGGGGGGAGATGCGCCGGGTCAGGATGGGATACGTTCGAGCGCGAGCGCGACGCCCTGTCCGCCGCCAATGCAGAGGGTGACGATGCCGCGCTTAAGATTGTCTCGTTGCATGCCATGGATCAGCCGTACGGTCAGAACAGCGCCCGTTGCGCCGATTGGATGGCCATGTGCAATGGCGCCGCCCTCGACATTCACGATGTCCTCGGAGAATCCCAACTCGCCGACCAAAGCGACGGCAATGGCCGCAAAAGCCTCGTTAATTTCGACCCGTTCCACAGATGCAAGCGGCCAGGCGGCCCGCTCCAATGCCTGTTTCACAGCAGGCACAGGACCAAGGCCGAACAGTCCGGGGTCGACGGCGCCGACGCCCATGCCGGCAATCCGGACAGCAGGCTGCAACTGGTTTGTCTCTGCCCAGGCCCGGTCAGCAACAATCATTGCAGCAGCGCCCGCATTCAATCCGGGAGCATTTCCGGCGGTGATCGTCCCCGCCTCTCGGAAGGCCGGCTTCAGATGCGCAAGCGTGTCTAGCGTCGTATCCGGGCGATTGTGCTCGTCCCGATCGAATGCCGAAATCCCTTTACGGGTTTTCATCTCCACGGGCACAATCTCGGCGTCGAAAAGGCCTTCGCTCTGCGCTCTCGAGAACCGGCTTTGCGAACGCAGCGCCCAGGCATCCTGCGCAGCGCGGCTGATTTGGTTCTGTTCGGCTAAGTCTTCGGTATGCCAGCCGGAATGCTCGCCGGAAAAGGCATCGTTCAGCCCGTCATTCAGGAGGCTGTCAATCAGCGCTCCGTCGCCAAGGCGATAGCCATAGCGCGCTTTGCCAAGCAGAAACGGGGCTTGGTCCATATTCTCCATGCCGCCGGCGACGGCGCACGCCGCGTGGCTAAGCATGACGTCTTGCGCGGCGGTTATGATCGCTTGTGCGCCGGATCCGCAGACCCGGTTGACCGTCATCGCGGGGACGTTGACAGGAAGACCCGCACCTATCGCTGCCTGACGCGCCGGGTTCATTCCGGTGCCGGCTTGCAGAACCTGGCCCATAATAACGGCATCGACCCGATCCGGTGCAAGTCCTGCCCGTTCCAGAGCGGCCTTGATCGCGATCGCGCCAAGATCGGACGCCGGGACATTTTTCAGGCTGCCGCCAAAGGCGCCGATGGCGGTGCGCACGGGCGCGCAGATAACAGGATCAGGGCTCGGCATGAGCGCCTCCATTGAGTGATGTGGGGGAGGTTGGCGTGGGATCGCTGGGCGGGCAGCAATCGACTTCTGGCATTGGAGAGCTGCGCGTTGCATGTACCGGCCACACAGGCGCTTTGTCTTGCGGCGCGGATTCGCGCGCCTTGGCGGCCAGGCTAAGGCGCGCCAGCGCCAGACCTGCGAGCCGTGCGTCCACCGGATCGGCGCGCGATGGCAAGACGATGGGGGCGTTCAGCCCGAGGACGAGACCGGCCAGCGTGGCGTCAGCCATGTATTCCAGACTCTTAGCCAGAATATTGCCAGAAACGAGATCTGGCACGAGCAGGATGTCGGCATCCCCAGCCACAGGCGAGGCAATGCCTTTGACCTCTGCGGCTTTAAGCGAAATAGCATTGTCGAAGGCAAGAGGTCCGTCAACCAGCGCGCCGCGAACCTGACCGCGATGTGACATGACCGAGAGCGCCGCGGCATCGAGGCTGGAGCTGATCAGCGGGTTGACGGTCTCAACCGCAGACAGAATGGCGGCTTTCGGCAGATCGACGCCAATAGACGCCATAAGATCGATCGCGTGCTGCAGGATAGCGGCTTTCGCGCTGAGATCCGGGGCGATATTGACCGCCGCGTCGCTAATCGCAAGCAGTTTCGGATAGGCTGGAATATCGGCCAGAAAGACATGGCTGACCCGCGTGCCCGGCTGACGTAGGCCAGCGCTGGCATTGAGCAATGCTTTCAACAAGATGTCAGTATGGATAAGGCCCTTCATTGCGGCGTGCGTGCTGCCTGATCGAAGCAAGCTGGCGGCGCGCTGGGCCGCCTCTGTCTCACTCCAGGCCGGCAAGACTTGATCGGGATGGAATGTGAGATTTGCCGCCTCGGCTTCGGCCTTTATGGCATCCGGATCGCCGATGAGAATGGGATGGATCCAGCCGCGCTTGAACGCCGTATCGGCGGCGATTAAAACCTCACGTTGCGCCGCACAGACAATGGCGACCTTGACCGGCGGGCCGGCGTCGGCAGCGGTTTGCAGAGCGACGAAGTCTCGAAAACCCGTCATGAGGCTCGCCGCTTCATCTGCGCTGGCGCGGCTTCAAACATTTCGCGCCCATGACGGGCAATCATCATGGCTTCGTCCGTGTGAACCGTTTCGACAATCACGCCGCTGTCCGGCTTTGAAATGCACGCTTCGCCGCGATCATTTGCGGCCGCGTCAAATTTGATTTTGTAGAGATCGCTAAGCGGCTGGCATATCGCGGCCCGGATCGATGGGGCGTGTTCGCCAACCCCGCCGGTAAATATGATCCGGTCAACGCCGCCCATGGCGGCAATCAGGGCGCCGGCTTGCTTGCGCGCTTGATAGGCAAACTGCGCAAGTGCTTCGCTTGCATTTGGGGCTTGTGATTTGAGCAGAGTTTTCACATCGCCGCTTAGACCTGAAAGCCCCAGCAAACCCGCCCCAAGATACAATTGGTCGCGCAAGACAGATGGCGCCCAGCCTTTCTCGATGATGAGGTGTAACAGCAATCCGGGATCGACGTCACCGCTACGGGTCGCCATGGGCAGTCCGGCAAGCGCCGAGAACCCCATGCTCGTGTCTATGGTTTGGCGATTCTCGATGGCGGCCATACTTGCGCCGGCACCGAGATGGGCAACGAGCAGGCGCTGCCGGGACACCGCCTGACCAGCGCGCGCGGCGAGATCGTCGACGATGAATGCATAAGAGAGACCGTGAAAGCCGAAACGACGGATGAATGGGTCTTCCATCTCGGGCGGCAATCCCGTGCGCTGAGCCGCGATCGGCATGTCTGAATGAAAGCTCGTATCGAAGCAGGCATAGTGTAACGCATTCGGTAAACGCAGGCGCGCGGCGACAATACCGTCAAGATTGGCAGGCATGTGCAGCGGCGCCAATGGGATCAGTTTGCGGAGATCGGCCTCAACCTTGGGCGTCAGGCGCTGGGCGCTGGTATAATGCGGGCCGCCATGCACAACCCGGTGTCCGACAGCAGAAATTCCGCCGAGATCGACATGAGCGGCCATCTCATGAAAGAAGGTTTCCAGCGCAACGGGGTGGTTGATGCAGCAGGTGCGTTCGTCCCAAAGTGTGTCGCCATAAGCGGTCTCAGCTGACATTCTCGCCTCTGATGCGCCAATGCCGGTGACGGCGCCCGACATTGTCTTGACCACGTCGTTTCCGACCCGGAAGAGCGCGATTTTCAGGCTTGAAGACCCGCTATTGACGGTGAGGACGCGATGACTTTCGCGCTGGGGGGTGTCGAGGGCGCTCATTTCTTTGCCGCCTCGTCCTTTATAGGTTCAGGCAATACGGGCCAGTCATAGAGCCAGCTGAAGGCCAGTTCGGATGCGGCATCGCGAGACTCGCGCATGCGGGTCAGGCCGGTCTCGATCCAGTCGACGCCCATCTTTTCAGCTGTGCGAAAGCGATTGTCCTCATTGACAGCCTTTCGATTGGCGCGAACCATGGGTGCAAACGCGGCGGTCATCGCCATAGCTGGATTGAACCGTTCTGAGAACATGTAGCGTGTCACCCGCATCGGATGAGACCATTTCATAAGCTCTGCTGTGACCGGATTAGACCAGGCGCGCACCCACGGGCTGGCGAAGTTCGAATAAGCCGTCTCCAATTGCGCCGACAGACGCCCGACACGCTCAAATGCCTCAGGCTGGGTTTCGAATACCAGGTCCTCAACCCGGCGGGGTTCAAACCGCACAATGTACTGGTCGTGGTCGCAATCAGGATCGCCGGTCGGATTATCGATCCTCATTTCATAGAGCCCAGGCTCCAGCGCTTCGATATCGGAAAGGTTTTCCAGCATCGCGCGATGTTCGAGGCGCGCGACACTCGCAGATACAAAGATGCCGAGATGCCCGGCATGTTGATTGATCAGATAGACAATGCGTTGATCGGCTGCGATGAGTGCCTCGGTCGTCTCATAAACCGCTGGGATCCAACCAAGTGCCTGATGTGGCGGGGTGATATTGTCGCCATGTGAGGCGAAGATGACGAGAGGATTGCGGATCTGTTTTAAATCAATCTCACAATGGGCCCCGAGTTTCACCAGACCTTTTTCAAGCCGGTTGCCGATAAAGAGGTTTTCGACAATCGCAAGAATCTCTTCGCGGCTCAGGCGGTAGAAGCCGCCCCACCAACGCTCGAAATCCAGGAACCTGTCGGCGGCTGTATCGACGTTTTCAAACAGATCGGCATATTTCCGGAAGATTGCCCCTTCAGGTTTGAGGGTTTCGAAATTCTGGACCAGCCAGGCGCCATCGAACCGGCCATTTCCGAGATCAGACAAGAAGTGATTGATCCAGGCCCCTCCGAGGAATCCTGCCGCAAGCCGCATCGGATTGGCACCGGGTTCACCGGCCCAATAGGAGAGCGGTGACCCGTTCATCACAATCGGTCCGGCAAGGCCTTCGCAATCAGCCGCCAGAAGTGCCGCCGCCCATCCGCCTTGGCAATTGCCATAGAGCACTGGCGCCTCGCCATCATGTCGCTCGGCCACGAGTTCTACAAACTGGCGCAGGCCCGCCAACACATCGGCTAGCGTTTGACCGGAAACAGGGTCAGGCGTGAACACGACGAAGTATACGGGGTAGCCTTCATGTAGAGCGATGCCGACTTCAGAATCGTCTTTGAATCCGCCAATGCCGGGGCCATGACCCGCGCGGGGATCGATAATGATCACGGGTGGTTTGTCTGGATCAAGACAATCGTCGAGGCAGATATCGCCAATCTCGAGTATTTTTAGAAGTTGATAATTGCACGCAGGTTCAAATGTCGCTGCGTCCGCCACGAGCTCATACTTGAACTTCAAGACAGGTGGCATGCCGTCTCGCTCATGGGCGAGCATTGTGTTGGCGCGCTGGCGCAACGCGTCAAAGAACAGAGTTTGTCTCTGCATGAGATCAACCCCATAAGCAGCGGCGTCTGGCAGGCTGGGCCGGGACGAGGCTTGAATGGGCTTTGCGGACTCCGGCCTTGATTGCGCCCGGCGGGCGCTCTTGGACGCTTTCTTTTTGGGATCAGAGCGTTTGGCTTTGCGGGGTTTTTTAGCTGTCATACGTTGATCATCTGGCATGGCTTGAGGCTTTCGCGGTAAGGGGGCGATTGAGAACGAAAGGGTCAGGCTGCGTCACCAGCGCTTTTTAGCGCTGGCATCGATTTTTCCTTGCCTCGGCCCGGCTTCGAGCCGCCTGCGCAACAACAGCCCTTTTTGACGGGCGGTTTGACTTTGGCTTTGGGCGTTTGGACGGCGCTTTTCTTGACACGGTTCATGGCGATCTCCTTCTCTTCAATTTCGTCCTGGCTCGGCGAGCACAAGCAAAAACCGCCTATTGCGGACCTGAAAACAAAGACGCGCGAACCGGAGCGGCGTTACACCCCGCCGCTGCGAAAACGTATCAAGGAACAACCTGGCCCGGAGGTATGGACAAGGCGGTCGCTTCAACGCGTTTTCGCAAGTCTTCAGCGCCCGGACAGGCGCATTGAAAATAGCCGTGTTCGATACAGGTCAGGCAGGTTTGTTCCAGGCGCTGGCGCATGGCCCGGCGTGCGCGGTGAAGTTTCACTCGAAGCGCATTCTCAGACAGGCCGAGATCATGAGCAATCACAGAGCGATCTTCACCGATAAGGTCAGCCCGCCAGATCAGATCCGCGTAGTCGGGATTCAGTGTCGGCAACATTTTGTATAGGCATGCGCAAATAACAAAGTCGATCTCATCATCATCGAACAGGAGGGCAGCCTCTGCCGCATAGGTTTCCAGCGCTTTGTCTGAGCGCGTCATTGCTCGAAAATGATCAGCGATTGTCGAACGAAGAATCTGAGACAACCAGCCTCGAAGCCGGTCTTCATCTTTAAGATCATTAAACCGGGTCAGCGCCTTAACATAGAATTCTTGCAGCACATCCTTGGCATCCGCATCGTTGCGCAATTTTCGCTTCAGAAACCGAAACATGTCCTGATGCGACTCGATGAGCGCAGCTTCAATGGCTCGTTTGCGCCGTTCTGAAGGGCTTGGGTCGGACGTCATATTCGTAAGCGGTTCCACGTATATTGGGGCTTGAGGAGTGTGATACGCACGCCGCCAGAATCGCCCTCAAGCGCGAACGGATTTTCGGTCACTTTTAATATGGCGCTGGGCCCTGAGTGTAATGGTTCAGGGGCCGGGCCGTCTTATCCGTATCAGATCATATGGTGAGCACGCCGGGGTGCGTTGCTGCCAAGCCAGAAGGACGCCGCTGATGAGTCTATGGAGCACAATCGCCAAAAAACGGCTTGAAAAGTCTATTCGCAAGGGACGCCTGGAAGTCGTTTTTCCAAATGGCAAGACAGCTGTTTTTGGCCAGCACTGCGACCATCCGGTTCGTATCGCCGTGAAATCTGAGGCCTGGCTTCGCCGCATCGTGCTCGATCCTGAATTGCAGCTTGGCGAGGCCTATATGGAAGAAGGCCTCGTGCTGGAAACCGGCGATCTATATGAACTGCTGGATCTTCTCTGGACCAATATTCTGTCTAAGGGCAGCGCGCATGCGGCGCTCCCATCTTTCCTGCGAAAGACGTTTCGTGCGGTTGCGCAATTTAATCCGCAAGCGCGATCGGCTCGGAACGTGGCGCACCATTATGATATCGGCAACGATCTCTACCGCCTCTTTCTTGATGACGACATGCAGTATTCCTGCGCGTATTTCCCGAAGCCGCAGACATCGCTCGACGATGCCCAGCGGTTTAAGAAAGATCATATCGCGCGCAAGCTGTGCTTGAAACCCGGGGACCATGTGCTTGATATTGGGTGCGGATGGGGCGGGCTTGCGATGCATCTGGCGGAGCGCGAAGATGTTCGGGTCCACGGTGTGACATTATCCTGTGAGCAGCACTGTCTGGCTCAAGAGCGCGCTGAGACCGCCGGGCTCAGCGACCGTGTCGATTTTGAGATTCAAGATTATCGCAACCTTACCGGCGAGTATGACAAGATTGTCTCGGTTGGTATGTTTGAACATGTCGGTGTGCCGCATTACCGCGAATATTTCGACCAGATTGCGGCCCGTCTCGGCGAGAATGGAACGGCGCTCATTCACACGATTGGGCGGTCGCCTGGACCAGGGGCGACCAATCCATGGATCGCCCGGCATATCTTTCCAGGGGGCTATATTCCAGCACTCTCGGAAATTGTCCCCGTCATTGAGAAAGCCGGGCTGGTGGTTCTGGATATTGAGATCCTGCGCTTGCACTATGCGGAAACGCTAAAAGCCTGGCGGCAGCGATTTCTGAACCGCGCGGATGATGCTGAAAAGTTATATGATGCGAGGTTTGTGCGGATGTGGGATTTTTATCTCGTCACAAGTGAGCTGTCTTTTCGCCACGGCTTTCACAATGTGTTCCAGCTTCAGCTCGGTAAACGCCAGGACGCAGTGCCGCTAACGCGAGACTATCTATATTCATCCGAACTGGCCCGCCCGGCCATAAGACAAGTTTCGCCGGCCAATGATGAAAGGGTTCGCGCGAATGCCAAAAGATGATCACGCTGACACGGGTCTTTCCAAGAAGGATTACAAACGCCGACTGCGCGCGCTTCAAATAGAACTGGTCAAGATCCAGCGCCGTGCGATCACGCATGGTCATCGGATTCTGGTGATTTTCGAGGGACGCGATGCTGCCGGCAAAGACGGCGTTATCAAGCGCATCGCGGACCATCTCAGCCCCAGAGAGACGCGCATTGTGGCGCTTGGCAAGCCATCCGACCGCGATACGAGAAGTTGGTACTTCCAACGCTACGCACCACATCTGCCAGCTGATGGTGAAATCGCGCTCTTCAATCGATCCTGGTACAATCGGGCTGGCGTTGAACCGGTTATGGGCTTTGCCAGCGATCAAGAAGTCGAGGCATTTTACGACAATGTTGGCGCATTTGAACAAATGCTGGTGCGCGATGGCACGCAGATCCTCAAATATTATCTCGACATCAGCCAGGAAGAACAGGAGCGGCGACTTGCGGCCCGAGATCAAGACCCTTTGAAGCAGTGGAAAAAAAGCCCGATTGACGCGGTCGCTCTGCAAAAATGGGACGACTATTCGGCCGCGCGCAACGCGATGCTCACCCGCACAGAGTACCCATTTGCGCCCTGGTATGCGGTTCATACCGACGACAAACGCATGGCCCGGCTGAACACGCTTGGCCACATGATCAGGACGATCGAGTGCCCGGACACCGACAAGTCGATCGCGACTGTTGATCCGGCGGTTATTATCGCGTCGCCGCGAGACCGCCTTGAGGCTTTGGCCGTTTGATCACGCGTGTACAAGCCACGTCCTTAGCAGAGCAAAAGTCAGAACAAGCAGAATGATCCAGCAACTCCCATAGATCGCTGTCAGCCAGAACCGGCCCGCAGATGATGCGTGATGTTTGGTCCGAGCGGTATGGATCAGCGCGATGAGATGAACGGTCAGTCCCAGAAGTGCAATCAGCGCCGCTGATGCTCTGAAATAGGGTGCGGTGATGGCGCCGACGCCAAGGCCAAGAAGGCCAATCCCAAGGGTCGATAGAATGCAGGTTGCACCACTGAGCCTGTTAGGTTTTCTGGTTCTGGCATGCTCGGTGGATTGTCGTTCATGGCTCGGATTGTGATTCATCTGGTGCCTTCTTGCGGTTCTCGTCTTTGCGCGCCTTTTGATTTGGCGCTGATAGATGTGCTGGACGAATAGACGGGAAGGCGGGGTGGCCATTACACCCTATGCTGTGGACAAGCTGAAGAAGCGTCGCAGGGTTTAGGGCATCTCTGCATCGGGGAGGCGCGGACTGGGATAGAAATCGGCCAGCAGGAGCAGGCTTTTTTCAATCAAGGCGTCCCCTGTCTCGCTATAGAGTCCGATATCGTCTCTATGAGTTTGAAACAGCATGTCGGCGGTCTGATAGTGGCCGTGTTCCCCGTCAGCGACCATGAGACAGACCGGTCAAATTGCTTAAGGAGGATTTCTGGCACATCGTAGCCCATCAAGGGGACGAAGATGAGACAGAAATCCGGGCCGGAAGGATCGGCCGAAAAACATGTGAAAGAGATACGCCGTAAGACCCGGCGCAAATTCTCTGCCGAAGAGAAGATCCGCATTGTTCTGGAAGGCCTGCGCGGAGAGTATTCGATTGCCGAGTTGTGTCGGCGTGAGGGGATCGCCCAGGGCCTTTATTACACCTGGTCGAAGGAATTCCTCGAAGCGGGAAAGAGGCGGCTCTCCGGCGATACCGAGCGCCAGGCGACGTCCGGTGAGGTGAGCGGCCTGAAGCGTGAGATGCGGGATCTGAAGGAGGTCGTGGCCGACCTGACGCTGGAAAACCGCATTCTGAAAAAAGCGTGATCGGGGATGGGGAGGATACCGAATGAGGTATCCCGCATCCGAGAAGCTTGAGATCATCCGGCTGGTCGAGCAATCGCACCAGCCGGTGAAAAAGACGCTGGAACAGATCGGCGTGTCCAGGCCGACCTTCTATCGCTGGTACGATCTGTATCGCAGGTTCGGTGAAGCAGCACTGGAAGACCGGCGCGGCGGCTCTGGCCGGGTCTGGAACCGGATCCCGAACGAGGTGCGTGATCAGGTTCTGGACATGGCGCTCGACGAGCCAGATCTTTCCCCGAGAGAGCTGGCCACCAGGTTCACTGACGAGAGGCGCTACTTCGTCTCGGAAGCCAGTGTTTACAGGCTTCTGAAGGCGCATGACCTGATCACCAGTCCGGCCTTCATCGTGATGAAGGCGGCAAATGAGTTCAAGGACAAGACGACTGCACCCAACCAGCTCTGGCAGACAGACTTCACTTATCTGAAAGTGATCGGCTGGGGATGGCTCTATCTCTCCACCGTGCTTGATGACTTCTCTCGCTACATCATCGCTTGGAAGCTCTGCACCGGCATGGCGACGAGCGATGTGCAGGACACGCTCAATCTGGCGCTGGAGGCTTCCGGGCTCGATGAAGTGAACGTCGTCCATCGTCCGAGGCTACTCTCAGACAACGGACCATCCTACATCTCTGGTGACCTGGCCGACTACCTCGCCAACAAGGGCATGACGCATACACGCGGGGCGCCCTATCATCCCCAGACGCAAGGAAAGATCGAACGCTGGCACCAGACCCTGAAGAACCGCATCCTGCTGGAAAACTACTTCCTGCCGGGAGACCTTGAAGCACAGGTCGACGCCTTCGTCGGATACTACAACCACCAGCGCTATCACGAGAGCCTGAACAATCTCACCCCGGCAGATGTCTATACGGGCCGAGGCCAAACCATCCTGCTCGAACGCGAGAAAATCAAAAGGAGGACGATGAAACTACGGCGCTTGCAGCACGCCCAATCCGCTGCTTAACTCAAACCCAGATGCGCCAGACCCTCCTTAAGTCAGGCAGCCTGAAGTCTCAAATTACCTGACGACGGACAGATATCCAAACGATTTTGATCTTGCTGAGCGCGTTATACACTGTGATTGAAGAGCATTAATTGGTGAGGCCCAAAGCATCGTCAGGCTTCCACGGTGAATTGACCCATCATACCAGCATCCTCATGTTCGAGAATATGGCAGTGATACATGTAAGGCGTGTTTGGGTCGCTATAGTCGGAAAATGCGAGCAGAAGCCGAACCGTTTCGCCAGGTGAGACAAGAACGGTATCCTTCAACCCGCTTTCGGCCGCCGACGGCGGACGACCGTTTCGGTCAAGTATCCTGAATTGTACATCATGGATGTGGAATGGGTGTGCCATCATCGAGGTATTCTCGATGTGCCAGATTTCGCTGGTGTCCAGTTTTACCCGTTCATCAATCCGGGTCATATCCATTGTCTTGCCATTGATCGTAAAACCTCCTTCCATCATCCCCATCGGCATGTTCATGACAAATCTGCGCGTTCGAACGGCGGCGGCTGGATTGGGTCTAGTCAATTGTAGCAGTCTTCCCGGCACCGGCTCTGCTGATCGCCGCGTAGGCGCTGGCAGCAGCGATAGAACCGGAAACTCTGGACCCGACCCTCGCATTTGGCGATTGCCCATCCGGCCTCTCATCATGCGCCCGCCCATCATCGAATTCTGGACTGGATGGGCGACAAGCTGAGCGGGCTGACCGTTGCTGAGGTCAACGAGAATCTCTGCACGCTCCCCAGGAGAGAGGATAATATTTGTCAGAGGCACCGGCGCCACTAGCAGACCGCCATCGCTGGCAATTTGGCGCATGCTGCGACCATCATTGAATGAGAATCTGTATATGCGGGCGTTCGATCCGTTCAGGAGGCGCAGCCGAAGCAGGTCGGTTGTATATTCAAATACAGGGTCGATCACGCCATTCACGAGAAGCGTATCTCCGAGCATACCCATCATCAAAGTATGCATCGTGGTGCCATAAATAAACTGACCATCACGCTGGAAGGCGCGATCTTGAACAATCAAAGGCAGGTCGGTTACGCCATACTCGCTTGGCAAATCCAGTGCGTCGCTTTCTTCGTCGCGAACATAGATCGGTCCGGCCAGCCCGCGATAGACTTGCGGGCCTGAGCGTTTATGCGCGTGCGAATGGTACCAGTAGAGTCCACCTCTCTGGCGAACGACGAACTGAGCTGACCAAGTTTCGCCTGGGGCAATTGCCTGATGCGGATTGCCGTCGAACCTCGCTGGCAGGTGAAAGCCATGCCAATGAAGTGTCGCCGTTTCATCGAGCGTGTTGTGGACATTTAGTTTGACGCTTTCACCCGACTGCATCTCAAGCAATGGGCCAAGATACGGTTGATTGATCCCGATTGTCTCGGTTTGCAAACCTTCCAAGAAATTCGAGGTGCCCGTCTGAAGCTGGAGATCATAAACTGTTTCAGCCCCCTTCCGCGTTCCTTTAAGTATTTCAGGCAGTTTGAAGTAGGATTGGACTGATGATGCCGAGGGCCCCGCATGGCTTCTCAAGTTAGATAGCAGGGATAGGCCGCCGACGGTTGCAACCGCTGCACCACCGAGTCCCCAGAGTGTTTGTCGTCTTGTCGGCATGAGTTTTGGTCCTCTCAGACAAGGAGCAAACTGTTACAGGGCGTCGGCCTTGTGGACGCGGTCGCAAGTTCTGGGGCGCTCCAAAAACCAGTTCTTTAGCTTCTGATTTGTATTACGCGACATCTCGCGCCCCCCCTCGGAAAACGATTTGTGATGCGTTTCCGTTTCGCGAGTGAGGGCTTCAAAGTCCCCGGCCGATATTGGCGGGACCAGCGGTTACCCTCTAAGACCTCATACGGCCTCGAATGAACCTTCTAAGCGGCGTTGCGGCGCGCCATCGCCCTTGAACATCATCCAGACGAGATAGGACGACATCAAAGCACCGCCGAAACAAAAGACCGACACATAGGCATATGCAAAGAAGGTATAGGTGGTGATGAGCACACCGAGCGCCAGCAGGCCAAAGATCCGCACACCGCGCACGGATGATAGCAACAGCGGCAAGATCACGACCGATATATAGATTGCATAAGTGACTTCTCGGCGGCCAACAAAGTCCAGCAGCTCAGTGCCTTCATAGATGATCACGTGCGAGAGGAAGCGCGTGTTGAGCCAATCCGCATGCGCGAAGTAAGGCACATATTGCAAGGCGCCGAGCATCGCGCCGACAATCACGAATATGAGGAAGTAGGGCTTTCGCTTCGCCGGCTCCAAGGCGAAAGTCGAGACCGGGATCCAGACAGGCCATGCGAGCCAGGAAAAGAACATATAAATGAGTGAAGCGGTGGCAATAAGCTCGGTATTCTGGCCGGCGCCGGCAACCCAGACAATGCCTTCAGCAAGCTGTTGCAGTCCGAACAGAAGCGGCAGGGTTGCCAGTGGCAAATAACGCCGGTCGCCGCGCCAGGCCTGGCGCATGCTAAGCGCGCCTGCCGGGATAAGCCCTGCGGCGGCGATGAAACTGACTTCTGCTGACAGACACATATTCCTGCCCCTCCGGATTGTTTAATTGTGGTTCAGGACACGCGCCTGCGAAACAGCCAGGCGCCTGCGGTAAGGGTCACGACAGCGATAACCGCCATGGGCCAGGTATGGTGGAAGAAGAGTTCAGCTGGCGCGTCCTTCATATAGACGGCCTTGCTGATCACGATGAAATGCATGATCGGATTGGACTCGCTCAAAGCTTGGAGCCAATCGGGCATATTGGCGACCGGGGTTGCATACCCTGACAGCAGGACAGCTGGCATCATGTAGATGAAAAGACCAATGATCGCCTGTTGCTGTGTCGCTGCGAGCGAAGAGATAAACAGACCAATCCCGATGATCGCGGCGAGATAGATGATCATACTGGCATAAAGCAGAAGCAGAGACCCGCGCAGGGGAACATTCAGAACCAGCCAGCCAAGGATCAGCATTGCTGTCGCGCTTGCCAAAGCGATCATCAGAGCCGGCACCGCCTTGCCGATCAGAATCTCTGTTGGCCTGAGCGGCGACACAAGCAGCTGCTCGAATGTGCCAAGTTCGCGCTCGCGGGCGATGGACAGGGCCGAGACCATGAACCCGACAATCGCGGTCAGGACGGCAAACAGCGCTGGTACGGCTGACCAAAGCGGATCGAGATTTGGATTGTACCAAACACGGGTCACGACCTTGGTGAGGGTCGGCACACCGAGCGCGGTCGCTTGATCCTCGTTGAAATCCTGAACGATCCGCCCAGAATAACCTGCGAGGATTTGGGCGGCGTTGGAGGCGCGGCCATCCAGAATGAGCTGTACGTTCGCTGGTTCACCGCGCTCTAATTGCCGGGAAAAGTCCGGACCGATCCTCAAGACCAAATCGACCGAACGAGAATCAATTGCCGCGGCGATATCGGCGTCGCGACGCAGATAGAGAATTTCTTCAAACGTCGGTGAACCCTCGAATCTGCTGATCAGTTCTCGCGCCTCGACGCCGCGATCCTGGGTGTACACGCCGAGCGTGACGCTGGAGATTTCCTGGGTGATGGCGAAGGCGTAAATCACCAGAAGGAAAGGTGGCGAAAACAGCACGACCCAGCGGGTTTGCGGGTCGCGGGCGCTGGCGAGAAGCTCCTTGATAATGAGAGACCAGATGCGCTGAAACATGACGCTATTCCAGACGCGTGCGCGTGGTCAGCGCCGTCAGAGCGAAGATGATGAGCGCAAACACGCCGAGCCCAATCAGATCCGGACCGATAACGCTCCAGACGTCGCCTGCGAGAAACTCAGTTTGCAAGGTCGAGACATAGTATCGGGCGGGGACGCCATAGCTGATCAGGCGCAGTGCGAGCGGCATACTGTCAATTTCGAATACGAAGTTCGAAAAATAGAAAGCCGGTAGGAACGCGGTTAAAACTGAGGTTTGCGCGGCGACCAGTTGGTTGCGGGTCAAGGTAGAGATCAGAAGGCCCTGACCGAGCGAGCACAGCATGAAGACCGATGAGGACAGAATGAGGACGGCGAGCGAACCCCGAAACGGCACGCCAAACAAAAGCACGGCTGTGATGACCGCGAGCGCCATGGAGCCCAGCCCGAGCAGGAAGTAGGGCACCAGTTTGCCAATCAGCAGCTCCAAGATACCAACCGGCGTCGCGAGCAATGCCTCCATCGTGCCACGCTCCCATTCGCGTGCGACGACCAGGGCGGTGAGGAGCGCGCCAATCGTTGTCAGAATGATCGCAATCGATCCTGGCACGAGATAGTTTCGGCTCGAAATCTCCGGATTGAACCAGACTTGCGGTTCCAGCTGCACACTTGGCACCAGGGCCGGTCGTCCCCGGCTGATCCATTCCTGTTCCAGCCAGTTGGCCCATAGGAGCTCGACATAACCACTGACCAGATATGCCGTGTTCGGATCACCGCCGTCCACGATAACCTGAATAGGCGCGCCTTCGGCCCGAAACGCTTTCTCCGCGAAATCAGCTTGCAGCACGATTAATCCGTCCAATTCGCCAAGTGTCAGCGCGCGCTCGAACAGGCGACGATCCGGGCCCGTTTCGACCTCGAACAGGGTTGAGTTTTCAAGCGAGGCTTGGAAGCTCGCAGTTTCCGATGACTGCTGCTCAACCACCAATGCGACATCAAGTTGGCGTGGATCAAAGGTTACGCCATAGCCGAACAGGAAGAGAAGCAAGAGCGGCATCACGCCCGCGATCAAGACGGAACTCGGGTCGCGCAGAACCTGGCGCGACTCCTTTACGATCAGGCCGGTCAGACGTCGCCACCGCAGCGCAAGGGGTTCGCGGTCCTTCATGCCGCCTCGCGCTCTCGATCACTCTGCTCAACCAGCGCAATGAACGCGTCCTCAAGCGTTGGGTCCATCATGCCGCTTGCGCGGGCGCGGTCTTTCAACTCATCAGGTGAGCCACTGGCGATCATCTTGCTGCGATAAATAAGCGCCATCCGATCGCAATATTCCGCCTCATCCAGGAAGTGCGTTGTCACCATGATCGTGACGCCATTGGCGACCATCGCATTGATATGGGTCCAGAACTCTCGCCGCGTGCGTGGATCAACACCGGATGTCGGCTCATCAAGAAAAAGGACATCCGGTTCGTGCATAACCGCGCAGGCGAGCGCCAGGCGTTGCTTATAGCCAAGCGGCAGCCCCATAGCGTTGACATCCAGCCTGTCAGCAAACCCGAACGTCTCAATCATTTGAGAGATGGCGTCTTTGCGGGATTTGCCCGTCAGGCCATAAACACCAGCGAAAAAATCGAGGTTCTGCTGTACGCTAAGATCGCCATAGAGCGAGAATTTTTGAGCCATATAGCCGATCCGGCCGCGCGCCTTGCTTGGGGCGTTTTGCAAATCAAGGCCAACCACACGGGCCGAGCCCTCGCTCGGCTGGAGCAAACCGCACAGCATTTTGAACGTGGTCGACTTGCCAGCGCCATTGGGTCCAATCAGGCCAAAGATTTCACCGCGCCCCACTTCGAAGCTGATATTGTCAGCAGCTGTGAAATCCCCGAACCGCCGCGTTAGCGCGCGCGCCTCGACCACCTGATTCATAGTATGTGCGGCGCTATCCTCTCGATTGGCAAAAGGTGAGGTCGCCCGAAATCCACCGCCGATCAGATCCATGAAGGCATCTTCAAACCGCGGCTGGGTTTGCGAGATTTCAGCTGCTACGCCCGCGTTCAGCGGTGCGAGATTTGGCGGATCGGCCCCTTCGGCCATGACCAGACGCACGCGGCTTCCCTGGATAACGCCGTCAATCACGGTGGCCAGCTTTGTTGCTTCGCTTAGGACTTCGCGGCGATCGGTGTCGATATGCCGGATCTGGTAGGTGCGGCCGGCGACCCGGTCTGTGAGGTCTTGCGGCGAGCCTGCATAAAGCAAGGCGCCTTCATTCAGGAGCAGCACGTGGGCGCATTGTTCAGCTTCATCCAAATAGGCCGTGCTCCAGACGACGCCAATCCCCTGATCGACCAGTTCATAGACCATGCGCCAAAGCTCTCGCCGGGAGATCGGATCGACGCCAACGCTTGGTTCGTCAAGCAACAGCAAGTCGGGTTTCTTGATGAGGGCGCAGGCAAGGCCAAGCTTTTGCTTCATGCCGCCGGAAAGCGCTCCAGCCAGCCGATTTGTGAACGGTGCGAGGCCTGTAAATCCCAAAAGCCGCTCGAAGGCCTCTTCGCGGTCTGACCCGAGAACTGACCGCAGATCAGCGTACAGCGTCAGGTTTTCCTGGACGCTCAGATCTTCGTAGAGCCCAAACCGCTGGGGCATATAGGACACAATCCGGTGAACCGCTCCGCTATCCGTGACAGGATCCAGACCGTTGACAGTGATCTTACCGGTTGAGGGAACCAGTAAGCCTGCGATCAGACGCAGCAATGTGGTTTTTCCAGCCCCATCGGGACCAACCAGACCAGTGACTTCCCCTGCATTGACATGGGCCGTAACAGAATCGAGCGCCGCAAGGGCGCCCTTATCAAAGCGCTTGCTGAGTTGATCTATCTGGATCAGCGGGCCCGGCACGCTCAAACATCCCGGTCGGGGCTGAGCATGACTGTAACCGGCATGCCTTGTTTCAGGCGGTGTTCTGGATCTTCAACGATGATGCGCACGCGGTAGACAAGGCTGGTTCGCAATGACCGGGTTTCGACCGTCTTTGGCGTGAACTCGGCGACCGGCGAAATGAACCCGATTTGCCCTGTGTAGACGCGTCCGGAGTCGGTGCGCACCTCGGCGTCCATACCGGCCTGGATTAAATCAAGATCTGGCTCTTCAATATAGGCGCGCACCCAGACCGGCGAGGTCAAGGTTAAGGTATAAATGGTTTCGCCTGCGCCGATGATTGCGCCCGGCTCGCGAACACGTGTCAGAATGATGCCTTCATTTGGGGCGGTCAGCATCGTATCGGCGACGCGTTGCTCTGCCAGGGCGAGAGCGGCTTGCTCGGCGGCCAGCACCGAACGCGCCTGATCGATATCCTCAGAGCGCGGTCCGATGCGCGCCAGCTCCAAGCCTTTTGCGGCGGCATCACGCTGCGCAATGGCCGCGCCCTGCCGCGCTTCGGCTTCCTCATGTGCCTGGTGTGAGGCGATATCTCGCTCGGCAAGAAACTCCTGCCGCGACAGGGTGGTTTCAGCAACGGTTAGAGCCGCTTCTGCTGCGGCGAGCTGCGCTTCAGCTTGGGCGATTTCCTGGGGCCTGGAGCCGGCGAGCAGAACGCTGAGCGCAGCTTGAGACCGTGCGACCCGCGCTTGCGCGAGTTTCACTTCATTTTCATAGTCAACCGGCTCGAGTTTTGCGACAACTGCACCTGCAGCGACCTTGTCGCCTTCATCGACCATCATTTCGGCGAGGCGCCCGGGAACTTTGAAACCCAGATTGACCTGGCGCACATCGACATTACCGAACACTTCGATATGGCCGCGCTCTTCATGGGGGTTGCGTAGCTGTGTCCAGCCGACAATCGCGGCAGCGAGGAAGACGATGGCGATGCCGATCAGACCATAGCGTTTTACCAGATTGGTCATTTGTGCCCCCATTCCTCAATAATACGCGTGGCCGAGTTCTTTCCCTGATAGGCGCAGGCGCGCGCCAAACATTTCAGGTGCAACTGTATTGAAGCGTGTGTGGGGGGGCTCATTGCCTGCGTTCCTCGCTCTGCTCCGTCATGAACAGAAACAGCATCGCCGCCGAGCAACTGATGAGCAGAAAACCATTCAGCGCCTCGACACCGGCGACGAAGCGCAAATGGCCGGTTGGAACAATGTCGCCAAGACCGAGTGAGGTGTAACTGACGAGCGAAAAGTAAAAGACGTCCATGGCTGTCGTCGGCGTATCACCGCTTAGATCACCTATCTCTAGGGCGCGGCCCAGGCCATAAGCGAGGGCGTAAAGACTGGCCGCCGCGAGATGCGCAATCCCCGAGACGCAAAGCGCAGTGACAAGTTTGCGGCCGCGATGATAGCTCGCAGCTCCGAGGTGGCGGATTGCGCCTGAGACAATCGCATAGTGAAGCGCGCCGGATAGCACGAAGGTGACTGCGGAGATGACAATCGCCAGGATCATGGCGCGAACCTCGCGGTGTGCCGGGGCCGCGAAAGCGTTGTCATACGCCCCGCGATAGGGTGCGCCATCGCTTTTAAACCAATAAGGATCCCAGTCCTGCTCACCGCTCGCTCGCAGAACTCGATCAGGTTTACCCTCGGCGGACCAGTTACATCATGAGTGAGAGTGCGCATGATCGGGCGCCTCCTTGTCGCGGATCCGGCCGAGATAGAGCGCTTCGAAAGCAAAGATTGCAGCCATTGACCCAATCGCGATGATGACGATCATCGGGTCTGCGGTCGCTTTGATGAACAGGAAGGCGCCAAGGGCAATCAGGTCGAATAATATGGCGGCGACTAGAATAGAGGCGCGGGCGCCGACATCTTCGCGTAAATAGCGCAGCACGCCGTAGTGGATAATAATATCCATTACGAGATAATAAATCGCGCCGAGTGAAGCGATCCGCCCAAGATCGAAGAAAGCGGCCAGGAAGGCAGCCAAAACAACAGTATAGACAAGCGTGTGTTTCTGGATGCCGCCGGGCATGCCAAAATGCTTGTGGGGGATCAGGTTCATATTCGTCAGCATGGCGAGCATGCGCGAAACCGCGAAGACACTGGCGAGTAGTCCCGACGCGGTGGCAATGATTGCGATGATCACGGTAAACGCCACGCCAAAATCACCAAAGGCCGGGCGCGAGGCTTCTGCGAGCGAGAAATCCTTGGCTGCGACAATTTCTTCAAGTGTCAGTGAGGACCCCACCGCCAGAGCGACAGCCATGTAGACAACAAGGCAGATCGCCAGCGACCAAATGATCGCGCGGCCGACATTCTTATTGGGGTCTTTGACTTCATCGCCGCTATTGGTGATCGTGGTGAACCCTTTAAATGCAAGAATGGCGAGGGCGACGCCGGCGAGGAATCCCGCAGGTCCAGTCTCATTTGTTGTGGCCGAGGAGGCTGCTTCAAAAGAAAGGCCGGACGCCCAGAGCGCCGCGCCAGCAAAGATCAGAATGCCGCCAACTTTCAGGACCGCAGCAATTTTGGATACGCCGCCAATGATTTTGTTTCCGGATATGTTGATTATAAACGCAAAAACGATCAATCCGACGGCCAGAACGGGTACCAGAATACTGTCTTTCGAAACATCAAAGAGTTGCAATGTGTAGGCGCCGAATGTGCGAGCGACGAGGCTCTCATTGATAATCATCGACATAGTCATGAGCAGCGCGCTGGCGGCGGCAATTGTCGTTGGCCCATAGGCTTTTTGAAGGATCATCGCGATGCCGCCGGCCGACGGATATTTGTTCGACATTTTGATGTAGGTGTAGGCGCTGAACCCGCTGACCACGGCCGCAAGCAAAAAGGCGAGCGGAAACGCCGGTCCTGAGAATTGCGCGACTTGCCCGGTCAGTGCGAAGATCCCGGCGCCAATCATGACACCGGTGCCCATCGCAACGGTTCCTGCGAGACTTAGCGAGCCTTTTTTATAGGTTTCGGATTTCATTGCCCGACCGCCTGTTCAGCTGGGAAGCGGCCGACATAGCTCGCGAATACGCTTTGCTGATTCGCACTAAACAGAATGACATCATAGGCGTCAGGCGGGCTTGTCGTTTCCATTCCGGGAGAGCCCATTGGCATGCCGGGCACCGAAAGCCCCGCCGCATCTGGCCGGGTTTCCAGAAGCTTACGAATTTCCGAGGCTGGGACATGGCCCTCAATCGCGTAGCCATCAACCGACGCAGTGTGGCAGGAGGCAAGCTCATCGGGCACGTTCAGCGAGGCCCGCACAGGCGCAAGGTCTTCGCGTTCGATAACACGTACTTCAAGACCATCGCGCTGAAGGTGTTTTATCCAGGCCGTACAGCATCCACACCAGGGTGTTTTATAGACGGTAATGGTTTGCGCATTTGCAGGGCTCGCCAAACCGCCCGAGACGAAAAACCCAGCGGCAAGCGCAAAAAGGGCGGTGGCCAAGGCGGCAAGAATCCATTTTGACATAAGAGTTTCCTTCGAAATTATAGTTTGACGGAGCGAAGTCGCAGCGCATTCGCGATGACCGAGAATGAGCTGAGGCTCATCGCGGCGGCGGCGATAATTGGACTGAGAAGCAGTCCAAAGAACGGATAGAGGACGCCGGCAGCAACCGGCACGCCGAGCGAATTATAGATAAAGGCAAAGAACAGGTTTTCGCGAATATTACCCATCGTCGCGCGGCTCAGCCGCTGCGCGCGGGCGACACCGCGAAGATCGCCTTTGACCAGGGTGACACTGGCGCTCTCCATCGCCACATCTGTACCGGTTCCCATGGCTATTCCGATATCCGCTTGAGCAAGGGCAGGCGCGTCATTGATGCCGTCGCCGCACATGGCGACGACCGCACCATTCGATTGGAGCTCGCGCACGATCCGGTTTTTGTCTTCTGGTGACACATCGGCCTCCACCTCATCAATGCCGATTTGGCGTGCAACCGCTTGCGCTGTTGCCAGGCTGTCGCCCGTCAGCATGACGACTTTCATGCCCGCCTTGTGCAAGGCGGCTATGGCTTCAGGGGTCGTTTCTTTGATTGGATCGGCGACCCCAATCAGGCCCGCCGGTTTGCCGTCCAGAGCGGCGAACATCACCGTCTGGCCGTCGCGGCGATAGGTTTCAGCATGGGCTTTCAGAGTTTCGTCAAAAGCACCGACTCGGCGCATCATCTTGGCGTTGCCGATGGCGAAAAGCTTTCCATCGACCCGGCCCTGCGCGCCTTCTCCGGTGACTGATTCAAAATCGGTAGACTCGAGGCGCGCTGCGCCGCGCTCTTCGGCCCCGTTGACGATGGCTTGCGCAAGAGGGTGCTCGCTCCCGCGTTCAATCGCGGCAGCGTAAGCCAGGAAGTCTGCTTCTCCGAGACCACTCGCAGGCTCGACTGTCACAAGTTTGGGGTGGCCCTCTGTCAAAGTGCCGGTCTTATCGACGACGATCGTGTCGACTTTTTCAAACGTCTCGAGCGCTTCAGCATTTTTGATCAGAATGCCGCTCTGTGCGCCCTTTCCTGTGGCGACCATAATTGACATCGGGGTTGCAAGACCAAGTGCGCAGGGACACGCAATAATTAACACAGCCACGGCGTTGACGATCGCAAAAGCCATGGCCGGGTGCGGCCCAAAAATCGCCCAGACGATGAATGTGATAATCGCGATCACGACGACGGCCGGGACAAACAGGCCGGCCACTGTGTCGGCGAGCTTCTGGATGGGCGCGCGTGAGCGCTGGGCTTCGGCGACCATGCGTACGATTTGCGATAGCATTGTATCTTCGCCGACGCGCGTCGCGGCCATAACGAGTGATCCGGTGCCGTTAACTGTGCCGCCGGTAATTGGATCCCCTGCTGCTTTCTCGACTGGAATAGGTTCTCCAGTGATCATGGACTCGTCGACATTCGAACGCCCTTCAACAACCTCTCCGTCGACAGGTACTTTTTCGCCTGGCCGGACCCGTAGCCGGTCACCGCTCTGGACATCGTCGACGGAAACCTCTTCTTCTTGGCCGTCAGCCATGATCCGGTTTGCGGTTGGCGGCGTGAGTTCAAGGAGCGCGCGGATGGCACCCGATGTCGCGCTTCGGGCTCGTAGCTCCAGGACCTGCCCGAGCAATACGAGCGTTGTGATCACCGCAGCGGCTTCATAATATACAGCGACTTCGCCGGCCTCATTGCGAAAGGCGTGCGGAAAAATGCCTGGCAAAGCGGTTGCAACAAGCGAGAAGACAAAAGCAACGCCGACGCCAAGCGAGATGAGGGTGAACATGTTGAGGTTCATCGTGCGTACCGACCGAACGCCGCGCACAAAGAAGGGCCATCCGCCCCAGAGGACGACAGGAACGGCCAGCGCGAATTGAGCCCATTGGGACCAACCGGCGGGCAAGAGCCCTTCGAGGGGTTTGCCAGGGATCAGGTCACCCATGGCGTAAATGGCAAGTGGGATGGTGAAGATGGCGCTGATCCAGAATCTACGGGTCATGTCGTCGAGTTCTGAGGTGTCTTCTTCGCCGACAACAACACCTTCGGGCTCCAGCGCCATGCCGCATATCGGGCATCCGGAGTTTCGGACGTCGCGAACGTTTGGATGCATCGGGCATGTATAGACCGTGCCTGTGTAGCCCTGCGGGACGAGATCATATTTGCCGTCCGCGCCGGCATCGGCGTCTCCGCCACCATGGCAACAATCATGATCATCCCCGTGGTGGTGATCATGATGTCCATGGTCGTGATGTTTATGATCGGTATTGGTCATATCCGTCCCTCCGGGGTTTGGCTTCAGTGTCACTCTTAAAGGTCAGCGCCCGGGTTGGGCGGCTGATCTCTAATGGAGTTCTGGCATTAGGCTTTTTGGCGATTGAACAGCCGGTAGAGCGGTACGAAGACAAGCGCGATATACCAGCCGTAAACGTAGGACTCGATGAGGCCGAGGAAGAAGCTTGAAACCGAAATGAATTCAAATCCGGGTAGGAGCTGTTCCCACGCACCGTGCATGTGGAGACTAGGCGGTGCGACCAACCCCCATGCGATACAGAGCGTAAACGTGATGGCTAGAAAAATAGATAGGGCGTGCCCAGTGGGGATGAGGCGCATGGTGTTTTCCTTCTCTTTGGTTGTTGCCGCCACATAATTTGTGCGAAAGCGATGCGTTGCTTCGAAAATGAGTTAATACCCATAGGGGGTATTGGTAACTCCGTATATATACTTAGGGCCCGCATCGCTTGTTTTGAGCAAGACAAGCGCGCCGACCAATCCGCGTTGGGTGAGGGATCAGCTGAGATCATCGACGGACACCTCCAAACCCGAAAGGCCAATTTTAGGGGTCACCCCGAACCATTGTTGCAGTCGGCGTGTGAAATGCGCCTGGTCTGCAAAACCGCCCGCGGCCGCTGCATCAGCGAGACTGGACGACGCCTCCATTGCCTTAGCGGCACCGAGCAATTGCAACCATTGCAATAGCTTACTGGGCGGAACACCGAAGTCCGCCTTGACGATCTCTCGCAGCCGAGTTGGAGACAGCGTGAGCTCGCGCGCCAGAGCGGCGGGATTGGCGAGTGCGCGAACGTTGCCAAGGGCTTTTTGCAGGCGTGAATCTATGGCCGAACCAGGCAACCGGCCCGCGAACCTTTTCGCCCAATCGCGCGCCTGATTAGTGTCAGTGATGTGCTCTAGAGTGGCTGATAGATCATCCGAAAGGCAGGCAGGCTGATTGCATTGCTGATCGTTTCGAATTCCGGAAAAGCGCGGGTCAATATAGATCGAGCGCGTCAGGCGTCCCTCAGGACCGATGGAATGGGTCTGCCCAGCAGGGATTTGAATAGCCTTGCCTTTCGGGGCTATTATGTCTGAGTTTGTCGTCACCACGACTGCGCCATCCAGCCCGAGTATGACCTGATGTGCCAAGTGAGCATGTGCCGTGTTCTTGCCAAGGCGAGCGTCGAGCGCGGCCCAGCCCAATCCGATGGCCAACGCGCCAGACCAGGGCGCCGCGCTCATTTCAATCTCCCCTGAGTGTCAGGCTCGGTTGCTTCAAGAAAAGCGTAGATCGCTGTTTCGCATTGACCGCATACGGTCCCGAGCGTGTTCGGGCTGTTGCGCGTCGTTTCCAGCGAGGCTCTTTCAAGGCCTCTGAAAATACCTGCCATCGCTCGTAGTGCCCTGAGGAGATTTTCTCGGCGGTGTTCGATCGACTTCGCAAATGCCTCAGAGAGAAGAATGCACACCTCGGCCGTCATGAATGCCATTTCTGCAAACTTAGTTGCGGGTGTGTTTTCAGATGCGCCGCTTATAAGCTTCTCAAATTGGCTTTGAGCCCGAAGCAATGTTTCAGTCAGCGAAAGCGGCGCGGAAATCATGCGGCCACCTCCGGCGATACGGTTTTTTGGTTTATCGGGCGGGCGCGCAGCTTCAGAGCAAGCACTGGCTTTTCGATGACATGCCACGAAGTAGCCGCGACGAGCAGAATGAGCGGCGCGGTCATTATAGCCAGGACAGCGGGGCTAAGATCTGGTTGTCCAACCAAAAATACCTGTAAAAGCGGATAGTGCCAGATATAAATCCCGTACGAATAGTCCGGAATTTTGGCGATGCGGACGGACGCACGTTTTGGCAATCCAGCTCGAAGCATTAGGCTTGTGAGGGCAAGGGTCGCAAACAATTCGCCGAGGGGGCCGCCGCCAAGGAGCGCGAACGCTGCAATCAGACCTGCGACCGCCAACATGGGCGGCCTGCGCAAAATAGGCCACTGCCAAAGCGTCATTCCGAGCAGAAAGGCCGATGAGAGGCGGAGCAAGGACATCACGCTCGGCGGGAGCGCACTCGTATCGATGAACACAGGCGCGCCAAGATAGACCGATTGCACAAGCAAGAAGACGCTAAGAACACGCCATGGGCCGTTGACGGCGCCAAACATGAACGCGATGCCCGCTAGGATGTACGCTGCTAGCTCGAACCGAATGGTCCAGAGCGGCCCGTTAAAGTCGGTTTCCAAATTCTGAGAGAATATCTGTGCGGGCGCGCTGTCGGGATCGCCAAGCGCCAAGACTTTGTAGGTGTATTGCCAGGTCTCCGGCTGAAACAGTGATCCGCCGCCCTCGGCCGAATAGACAGGCGCGAAGACGAGGACAAAAGCTGCAAGTATAATCACCAGAGCCGGGTAGATCCGCAGAAACCGTGAAACTGCATAAGCCTTCATATCGCGCCTTGTATGAAGACTCTTGGCAATCAAGAGGCCTGACAGGACGAAGAACCCGTTCACGGCCATATAGCTGGCAGTCCATTCGTGGATGCGGAACGGTTCGAACCCTGTCGTGAGGAGCCAGATATGACCGAGGACTACAGCGATCGCCAACACCCACCGCACCGCGGTGAAGTGGTTTTGACCCATCAGCGGGTCCGCAAGCTGTGTTTGGCCACCCCCAGCCATTTATCAGTGCTCGTGATCTTCGGTGATCGGCGCGGATGACCAATGGACATGGTGAATCTTCCAGACCCCAGCGTCGCGTTTGAGAACCATGGTTTCCATAGCTTGGCGGTGCACGGGCTCGCTTCTATAGGCGCCATTAATCTCCGATTGAGAGATCACCGTAGCGATATCGCCATTCTCGAGAATGTTTCGGTCTTTGAGATCGAATGACACTGCCGCCGCATAAGCCATATCATTAGACATATGGTGGCCAGCATACTCTTCGAATGAACGCTCTGCGCCGCCGCCTTCTGCGATCACAGCGCCGGGCGCAAACAGCGCGCGCAGCGCCGCCTCATCCCCTGCTTTTAGCGCTTCGCCGAAAGCGTCAGCGACGCTCGCCGGCGAACCGGCTTGTGGCGCAGGTATCGCGGACGGGCTGTTTTCGTCGTGGTGCCCATCACTATTGTCATGGCTGGTTGGGGCGGTGTCGTGATGGCCGTCGGCATTGTCATGGACATCCGCGGTCGGTGCCAAGTCTGGCATGGGATCCATATCATGATCTGCCGCGGCGACGCCGCCGCCATGATCATGGTCGTGGCCATCTCCGGTTACCTGCGGCAGGCTTTTGACGCCAAGACCGTAGCCATAGACGATTTTACCGCCCCACCAGGCTGTGACGGTTAAGCCGAGCGCGGCCGCAGCCAAGCCTGTGACGAAAATACCAGAGGCTGTTTTTGTTCTTCCCGTCCAGCGCCAGGCCGCAAATAGGAGGATGGCGAGGCCGGATGGTACAGCCCAGTTACGGTGCGTGGTCATCGCTGCATGCGACGGCGCATCATGAGCTACCGTGTAATAGGCCTGAAACCCTGCTGCTATGGTCAACACGATCGCGATCGCACCAAAGGCCAGCATCCAGTCCGCAGCCGGCCGCAGGGTCGCTCGCCATCGCTCGACAGGCGAGAAGGCCGCCAACACATAAGAGGCAAATGCTGTGAGGCTAAGCGCATAGGCAAAATGCACCAGAATCGGATGCAGGTTCGGTTCAATCAAATCGCCCAAAAGCGCCTCCCAGTTAGCCATATGCGTGAGCGTCGCTGTCTTCAGCGACTGGCATTGTCTGAGTGATACGCCGGACACTTGCCCGACCCCTTAAAAAATTGTGGGGTCTGCAAGCGGCTTTAGGTCAGGTCTTTCATGCGACGATCAAATTCTTCCTTGTCTATTTCGCCGCGCGCATATCGTCGCCGGAGGATATCGACCGGGTCGTTGGACTTGGAGTCCGACCCGACCCGATTGATGGTCGCACGCACAGCGACATAGATCAGCAATGCCAGGACGCCCCAAAAAATCAGCGCGCCAAGATTGCCGAAAATCATATGCCACATATCGGCCAATTTAGATCTCCATCATGTTTAGAACCAGGTTCGCACACCGACGAGCAATGCCGTTTGATCTTTTTCGCCTCCGACGCCTCAATGAAGTCTGCGGTATCGCCAATAGCGCTTTGCCATTCGACGCCAATATATGGCGCGAATTCGCGAACAATTTCGTAGCGAAGGCGCAGGCCGGCATCGACGCTGGTCAAACCTGAACCGAGCTGCAGGTCAGGAATATCCTGAGCGGAGAGGCTCGCTTCTAAGCGGGGTTGAAGGATCAGACGTTGGGTTAGCAGCAACTCATATTCGGCCTCGACCCGCGCCGTGACGTCGCCTTCGGTGCTTACAAAGGCAGCAGCGTCAGCTTCAAACCAATGTCCAGCCCGCACTTTATGGGCCAGTTTGAAGTAGGGTTTCTGGGGGAAGGACAGGACAGTCATGACCTAATACCCATATGGGGTATACTCAATATCATCGCCGCTTGCCGATTGCATTTCAACTTGGCCAGCACGCGGCAGTTTGGATTTCCTCCTTATCGCGGCGCACGAGAGGACGAGTGCGTGTGAATGACCTGCCAGGTGCCGGCGACCTTGCGGAACAGCACCGTTTGTTTCCCGATACGCTCCAGGCGTTCGCCATTGGAGCTGAACGTTCCACTGATCGCTGTGTCCGCGACAGCCCATGCAAAGTCACTTCCCTCGAATTGCACGTCTATATTCGAGAAGTCGAGTTCGAGATCCGGAATGGTATCTTTTTCGGGCTCGACATGATTTTCGACAAGGTCGAGCAGGCCAGTATTCTCGCCGCCTGACTCAAAGTACCGGGCGCCTGACCAGTCGAGAAAGTTCTGTCGGAACAGTTCGCCATCGCCGGTCTCCCAACCGGTTTCGATCGCGGCCATGATATCCAGGATCGCCTGTTCATCAGTCGAGACCGGTTTGGTGTCGTGATGGCCGTCGGAGTTGTCGTGTCCGGCGGGGACCGTGCCTGACATTTCTCGATCAGCTGCACCGTCGGTATGGTCGTGATCATGTCCATCGCCGCTCGCCGATGATCCATCCATCGTGTCGGATGGAGGCGCTCCGTGAGCGTCTTGATGATCGTCTGTTGAATTTACGGTGCCTTGGTCGCCATGACCGGCTCCGCCGCCATGATCATGATCGTGGCCTGGCCCGCTGGCTTCAGGAAGGGTCTGCACGCCAAGTCCGTACTTGTAGACAATTGTGCCTCCCCACCACGCTGTAACCGTCAAAAGACCTGCCACCGCCAGGGCACTGATCGCAAATACCGGGCCGGGCGACGAGGCCCTTCTCAGCCAGCGCCAACCGGCGAGGGCCAGTAATGCGAGGCCCGTGGGAACAGCCCAGTTGCGATGGGTTGTCATCGCTTCATGGGACGGCGCATCGTGAGCAACGCTGTAATAGGCCTGAAACCCGGCCGCGATGGTGGCCAGAACCGCCAAGGCAGCCAATGCCAGCATCCAGTCGGCGGCCGGTCGAAGGCTGTCGCGCCAGCGGCCTGCAGGTACGAGGAGGCCAGCCACATATGCCAAGGCTGCAGATGTGCCGAGGGCATAGGTAAAATGCACCAGCACGGGGTGAATATTGGGTTCTATGAAACCGCCCATTTTGTTCTCCTAATACCAGGTCCGCAGGCCCACGAGAAAGACGATATCGTCGCCTTCACCGCCTGCGGCTTTGATCATGTCGCGTGTCTCACCGAAGGCGCTTTGCCATTCGACGCCGACATAAGGCGCAAACTCCCTCCTGATTTCATAACGAAGCCGCAAGCCGGCATCGAGTGTGCTAAGTCCCGCGCCCGTTTCCCTTTCCGGTATGTCCTGCGCGGAAAGATTTGCTTCGATCCGAGGCTGCAAGATCAACCGCTGGGTCAGGAGCAACTCATATTCAGCCTCGATGCGGGCCGTTACATCGCCTTTTTCACTGAGAAAGGCGGAAGCGTCGACTTCGAACCAGTAGGGCGCCAGACCATTCAGTGCGACGACCCCATGCGCGAGACTATCCGGTTCGATGTCGTAGCGAACGCCCGCCTGAACATTCCAGAAAGGCGCAACCGCGCGGGAATAGAGCGCCTGGATCTCGGCATCATCCACGCCCTCTCCATTCAGAGAGGCGCGGCCCTCGCTCTTGAACCAGAGCTTGTTGATATCGCCCCCATACCAAGCCTGTCCGTTCCAGTACAAACTGTCGCCCTCGTCAGACATCTGAGCCTCGAGCTGGTTGAAGAGGATGTAGAAGCTCTTCTGGTCTCCGCCTTCCGCAAGAACGTCCCGGCGAGCGTCCGCCATTGCATCCTCGCCGTAGATGGCGTCGGCCTGATCCCAGGGCGGGGTTTGATTTGTGTCTTCCGCGAACGCGCTGCCGGTCGCGTAGAGCGCGAAGCCGAGGAGGAGAGGGGCTGCCAAATTCGGTTTCATCATGATTTTCCCTCCCCATGGTTCATGCCGTGATGGTCCATGGGCATATTCATCTGACCTGCCGGCATTTTTTCAGCTGGTGTCGTATCGTCTGCTGGCGGAATGACGCTGACGACCTGCATCATGCCAGCGTGCATGTGGTAAAGCAGATGGCAGTGGAACGCCCAGTCACCGACATGTTCTGCGGTGATGTCGACGCTGACCCTGTCTGCAGGCTTGACCGTTACTGTGTGCTTTCGAGGCATGTGATGACCACCGCCATTCACGAGATCGAAAAACATGCCGTGCAAATGGATCGGGTGTGGCATCATTGTATCGTTTACGAGCGTCAGGCGAACACGTTCACCCTCGTAGAACTTGATTGACTCGGTTACCTCGGAGAATTTTACACCGTCGAACGACCACATGTAGCGTTCCATGTTCGACGTCAGATGAATGACAATTTCGCGGCCAGGCGGGCGATGGTCCTCATTCATGTCGAGCGCGCGAAGCTGGTTATAGGTGAGCGTGCGGTGGGGGACATCATCAAGCCCGAGACCGGGTTCGCCCAAGCGGCTCATCGTCATGCCTGATACTTTTGCGACACCGGGGCCGCGCTCTATATCTGCTTCAATCTTGACGGGCTGGACCGCCGGACCATGAGGATCGGGCATCATCGACATGGCACCCATGTCGTGGCCTTTCATGTCGTCCCCGGCCGTCGCGGTGTCCGGACCATGATCCATTCTCCCCATGCCTGACATGCCCGCCATGTCTCCATGGGCCATTCCCATGTCCCGCATGGTCAGCATCGGCACAGCTCGAAGCGCAGGCGCATCGACCCGCATACCGGCACGCGGGCCGAGCGTGGCGACGGCCTGGCCGGAGCGGTCGATCGATTCGGCAACAAAGGCGTAGGCGCGCGCTTCGGTCGGCGCGATGATGACATCATACGTCTCGGCCACGCCCATCTGGAACTCGTCGGTCTCAACCGGCTGGACATTCAGACCGTCGGCCTGGACCACCGTCATCGGCAAGCCCGGGAGGCGGACATTGAAGAGGGTCATGGCGGAGGCGTTGATAATGCGCAGGCGAACCCGCTCGCCCGGCTGGAAGACCATATTGAAATTATCGGCCGTCGAATGGCCATTGATCAGGTAGGTGTAGGTTTCGCCGGTCACGTCTGCGAGATCGCGCGGGCTCATTCGCATCTGCCCCCACATGCCGCCAAGTCCGGTTGGGTTCGACAGGGTCGGGCGGTTGAAATTCAGGCTCTCGGCATTCTTCTTGAGCTTGTCGAAGATCCGGTGCGGATGCGTGAAACTCCAGTCGCTGAGGACGAGAACATATTCCCGGTCATAAGCCACTGGGTCTGTACCTGCCGGATCTATGACGATCGGACCGTAATGGCCGAGTTGTTCCTGCAGACCAGAATGGGAGTGATACCAGTAAGTGCCATTTTGCGGCACCTTGAACTGATATTTGAACGTTTCGCCCGGTTTGATGCCCGGGAAGCTGACGCCCGGCACGCCGTCCATATGGAAGGGGACAAGCAGTCCGTGCCAATGGATCGAAGTGTCTTCGGCAAGCCGGTTGGTGACGTTCATTGTAACGTCATCGCCCTCGCGCAACCGCAAGAGCGGACCGGGAAGTGTGCCATTGATTCCGGTTGCCATACCGACTTTGCCGTTGAGCCTGACCGGGAACTGCCCGATTTCGAGGTCGAAGCGCGTGCCCGAAAGTGAGGGCACACCAAGGTTTCCGTTGCTGGAAGATTTTGCCCAAGCGGGCAGGAGGCTGCTTGCCCCCCAGGCTGCGCCGGTGCCGAGCACCGTCTGCAGCATATGTCGTCTGTTCAACATAATCGTCTCCGTGAGGTGAATTTATGCAATCGGGCTGCTAATGCAGCGACGCACGAAATCAGCTCAGGGAACGCACCTTTAATGTGACTGGCGTTTGTTGCAGCAGGTAACTTCGGACCTCAGGCCAGGGCGTGCGGACATTGACGACGCGCTTCCATGCGTGTTGCCATGAGGGTGTAGCAAGCCCGATGGGCGTCGTATCGCCTAATACGTGCTGGACCGGGTTCGCCGTCTTGTCGGCTTGGGCGACCGTTGCTGTCTGAAGCTTGCAGTGATCAGTCTCATCATCGCAGGGCGCCTCAGGCCCATCGGCGGGCGCCTGGTGAGAATGAGCGGTGAACTCGGTTGCCATGCTGTTCGTCGCCGACATATCGACGGGACACGCGCAGAGCACCTGCGACAGGCTGAAAAATACCGTCACGAGAGTTGCGACAACAAAGTTCATGACTACCACTTATACCCCATAGGGGTTTAAATCAAGAAAGAACCTCTGAGCACTCAAGGTTTGTCGTAACGGAGCAGGATCAACCCAGACCCGCGGGTCAGTCCCGAGCGAAAAGTTGCATGGCTACGCTCCAGCGCGAATTTGAACGGCCAGCAAATCATGTTAGCGATGCGAATGTCGCTGATAGGCAGCGTCGAACTTTGACAACACGAAAGGGCTGCACCACAGTTTGCACTACAAATTGCAAACAATCTGCACAACAAGCGAAGTTTCGAGCGCCATAGTGCGTTGAATTAATTTAATTTCAAGCACGATTACCGGGCGCGTCACTTGCGGTTCGGAATCCATCGTCGGCTCTTGGCGAAAGGGCAACCTGGTTTCGCTGCGTACGAGCTTCAATTCATAAATAAATTGGACCCCAGACCCTTTTGTTTAGTACAGATTGTGCCATTCCGGTGATTAAGAGACCTGCTTCCTCATTCTATAAAACATCGTAAAATCAATATCTTGCACCTGTGTCGAGAGTATTTATTGTCTTTGTTGTGCATGACTTTTTAATAAGAAATGTTGCATAATATGGAGCATGACCCCTATATTGTGGGTGATGGAGACAGAACATGACCGCGCTTGCAAAACTAAAAAGGAAATTGCGCCCCGGACAGGTGTACCGGCGCAAGGAGCTTGCGACCTGGTCAAACGCTGTCGATCGACATGTTGGACAGCTGCTTGACGAAGGACGCCTCGAAAAGGTTGGGGCAGGGCTCTATATGGCTCCGAAGAAAACGCGGTTCGGGCAGGCACCCGCCAAGCCGGAGAAGCTGGTTGAGTCATTCCTGGGGGATGACCGGTTTCTTATGGTTTCGCCAAACGCCTATAACAGCCTCGAATTGGGAACGACGCAGCTCTACAATGAGCCGGTAGTTTATAATCGCAAACGGCACGGCCATTTCGAGCTGGATGGCCGACGCTATGACTTCCGCATGCGGACCTCTGTTCCTTCAAACCTCAGCGAAGAATTCCTCCTGGTGGATCTGTTGCACAACCTCGATCGGCTTCCCGAGGAAAAGGCAGCAGTGCTTCCCAAGGCACTTAGGCGTGCGCGACGTATGGACCGCGCGCGACTGTCACGTGCGGTGAAGGATTTCGGATCGGTGCGGGCTGCAAGGCTCCTCAAGCCTGTATTGAACCCTGATCAGGCAACCGCCGCGTGACCCTCCTGCACGCACTGCCTGATTTTGCCGACCTCATCGCTGTTGCTGCGCGAAACAACACTATCGATCCGGGCCTCATCGAAAAAGACTACTGGTTGATGCACTGCCTCTGGGGACTGCAGCAGCTTGACTATAAGTTTGAGCTGAAAGGCGGAACTTCGCTGTCAAAGGGATACGGCCTCATCGACCGTTTTTCGGAAGACATCGACATCCTGATCCACCCAGAGACCGACCTCCAGTATGGCCCAAACCACAACAAGCCTGCGCAGGTAAAGGCGCGTCTCGAATTCTTCAACGGTCTGGCCGAAGCCATCAAAATTCCTGGCATTATCGAAGTGGTCCGCGACGAAGAGTTCGACGACACACGCCACTATCGCGGCGCAGGCATTCGATTGAAGTATGAGTCGGTGAATCCACTGCCAGAAGGGCTGAAGGCAGGCATCCTGCTCGAAGTCGGGTTCGACCAGGTGGCGCCGAACCGGCCATGTACGATCTCATCCTGGGCCTACGAACTTGCAGTCGAGAGTGGGATTGCAGACTTGACCGACACCCGCGCGGTCGATGTGCCTTGCTATGAGCCGGGCTATACTTTTGTCGAAAAGCTCCAGACCATCTCAACGAAATTCCGCAAGCAGCAGGCGGACGGCGATATGCCGGTCAATTTCATGCGCCACTATTATGACGTGTACTGCCTGCTCGCTGACGCCTCGGTGAAAGAGTTCATCGGAACAGACGCATACAAGGACCACAAGGCCAAAAGGTTCCGCAAGGCAGATGAACCGGACCTCACCAGGAACGAAGCCTTTCTATTGAGTGACGCAGCAACGCGAAAAGCGTACGCGGAAGCTTATGTGAAGTCACGAGCGCTTTACTACAGGGAGCCTGCACTCTTTGACGATATTCTGGCGCGCATCAGCGAGCGCCTGCCGGAACTTTGAATGATCGTTGCTTGCAGGGAAATCTCTAACCTTCTGAAATAAAAGGAATTACTAGCTTACTCTTTTGTTGGGTGCGCCCTCCCGCACCCATAGAGACCCTGAAATCGTAACGATTTCAGGGTCTTATTGTTTTTTACTGAGTGCGTGTCATTAGTCGTGCTTCAATAAAATCAATGGATTAGTTCGTAGGTTCAAATCCTGTTCGCTGGACGAACCTATCGCAGAATGATGCTCCATAATTCAGCAATCGCCGGACCAACAAAACCGGTGGAGCACCTCAGTGGGGCAGAGCACTGTCAAGGACACCTTTTCGGACGCAAGAATATTCCGAAACGGTCACCAGTATTCTTGATCGTATCATATGGAAGGCGGAGGATGTGCTGAAGTCGGTGCGAGACCGTCAGGATTTTGCAATCTGGGGATTGTGCTCCGCTGATAAATTCATGGCGGCGAAGGCCGCTTACTTGCTGGAGGAGCTTCCCGTCAGTCAATGGCCTTGCACACATAGCAAGGACGTTATTACCGCTCTGTTCGAGGAGATGGAGCCGAATTGGGTGACCTTCAAAAGACAGGGCAAAAAGGGCAGCTATACAACGCAAAAGGAACGGCTTGGCGGTTTGCTGAAACAAACGAATTCTCAGAACAAACCGAAACCTGACGTCCAGAGTTAGAGCGCGCCATCGGGAATCTTGAGGCAATCACTCACTGCGAACACTCTCCAAGCGCTTTATGAATGACAGCTTTTTGTTGAGCGATATCGGCGCGTTTTAAGTGCGTCTCAAGCCGATCCAAGTCGAAACGAATGCGTCCCAACTCGCCCGTATCTAGCTCAGCATCCTGACCTGAATAGAGTGCGCTCATGGCGCTTTCGGATAGAGCTTTCCACTGACCACCGCCTTTACCCCACTCCTGGACCACTTCTCCATCAACACTCAGCGTACGTTTTTCCGGTATGGTGTTTTGTCCATTTTCTTTTGCAGAAATTATAATGCTGTAATAAGTCTCTTCTCTGCCGCGTGTCGCATCTATTTTGCCACCAACACTCACGCCAAGGCGAAACTGATCCGAAGAACGTTGTTCAGAGTCAATGAAAGCCGGATTGCGTACATACACAATTGCGCTTTTGGCAGACCAGGAAACAACAAAGTTTTCATAGGCCCGCTGCCCGTCACATTGAACCGGAACGTCCTTGCCTGATGTTGTCGGAGTGGCCAGCGTGCTCGACGTTATAGAAGCTTCACGCTTGTTAATCTCATCCATCAAATCATGCACAGCCAATCTGATCGTCCCGAGCTGTGTGCTTAAACTGTCCGTATCTTCTTTGATGAGTGCATACAGCATCGCACCCCCAGAAAATTCGCGTGCGATCAAAACGCAATGCGGCTTTGTCACATCATCCGCCGCCTCATAGCCAATGATGGGGATGTTCTTATCCATTACGGCATAGGCTTCGGGGTCTTTGATTTTTGTCAGAGCAAGCATAGCCTTAGCAAAGGGTTCATATTCAGCTTTTGTCTCGGCTGTTAGTAATGCGGGACACGAATCCAGCTCCGCCCGTGTTGCTTTTACTTCTTCAAAAGCCTGCGCCAGAGAAATATCTTTCCGCCTATCTGCCCAGAGTACGCTGATCGTATCTCTCCAGGCGCTATCATTGTGATATAGCCGCCAGAATTCAGGGGAGGCGTTATAACGAACCTGCCAGCCTCCAGTGGTGCTCCATTGCTGTGCATCCTGCGCATGGACTGCTCCCGTACCGGTGAGCATGCAGATAATGGCAAATAAGGCTCGTAGCTTCATTACGTCTGTATTCCCTTTAAGATTCAGCGCGCTGGGCACGCACGTTTTTAGATAGCTTCAAGGTCGAAATCGCGCGTTCGCCAATCGCAGCTTTCTTCGACGAACAGGCTGCCCTCGACCCGTGAAATGGAGCAGGGCCGAGACTTACTTCCCATTGATGATAGCGAGCGCATCGAGGCTATTGGTCGGACAAGCGGAGATGGCGTATTTCATTCCCTTGTAGACATCCGTCTCTTTGGTGCGTGCGGCCAGCAGGCGGTTCAGTTCAGCCGGCTTCTGCTCGTACCAGAACGCATAACTCAGGGTCTTGTACTCGCCATTGTCGTAGAATCCGGTTGGGCCGTAATTGCAGTAGAGTACGGGATAGCCGCGCTTCTCCAGTTCGAGGCCAACCGTACGCATGGCGGGAACCTGGCGCCGACCATCATTCGCCATGCCCATGCCGGTCCGGTAGGCGACGAGTTCTTCGTCATAATAGACATATCCCTGTTCCTTGGGACCGGGATTGCGGGCGCGCGCGGCGATGTTCTCATCCATGAATCGGCGGGCGTCGTCGCGCTCATAGTCGGCGCTGGCCGCGTTAGCCCCCGGAAACGAGAGACCTGCCCTTTGTGCCGGCGATAGCCCGTTTGCCCCGCGCCACAGGTTTTCGCCATATTGCCGGACGATTGGAGACGTGCAGCCTTCCGTACGCAGGAAACGGGCTGTTTCCCGGTCCGTAACGAGATCCCCCGCCACCTCTGTCAGCGTTTCGCCAACGAAAGAGAAGGGGGTGCGACCCTCAACCTCAGCCATGGAGTTCACGATCGACATCAGGAAAGCGGAAGCATCCTTCTTGTATTTGATATCCGCCATTTTCTCATAGGCTGTCGCAAACCGCGGTGCCATTTCGACGTGATACGAACTGGTCTGTGAGGTCATGCCATAACGTGTTTCAAACCAGGTCGCGGTGTAGGATGCCCGGTCTGCCGGGTTTGGCGGCAAGTAAGATTCGCAGACCTGATAGTACTGATCGACATAGGTGAGGTAGGCTGCAGCAAACTCGGCGGGGTGTTCAATGAAGGGGAAGTTCCCTTCGATGACATTGCGGGGCGTGTCGAAGTTTGCGTACTGTTTCCAATATGAACCGGGCTTGTAGACGATTCCAGGACGCCGATCTGAGACGAGCCTGCGGGCGTAAGCATTCTGCAGGTCAGTCTGCATTTTCGCGGCAGCTGTCTTGTGGCGGTCAAACATGGCGAGGATCATTTTCCGGTCATCACTCACGCCGTCATCAACGCGCTTGCGGTGTTCCAGAACGCTTGCCACAGTAAGGCGATCAACGGTCTGGGGGTGGCCGAGCAGGCCGTCCACCTCATAGGCCGGACGCCATTCTCCGACGCTCCCTTGGCGTTTCAGCCACATCCAGAAAACGGATTCTTCGGCGGTATCTGAATAGTCGAAATCCCGGGTCGTTTTCAGGTGCAGATCCTGAATATAGAATTCGACGAATACGCGATCCCTGGAGTGTTTCCACATCGGGTGCGCGCGCCATTCCGGAAAAACGTGATCGACATTGGGAAGGACGTGGTCAGCGATACGGGCGATCTCATCTTCCCTATAGTTCAGGCCGTCCTGAGCGGGGGCCTCCTTTTGGGGCTTTACTTTTGCCGGCGTCGCATTGAAGAACACGCCGTCTGCATCCGGTATGCGTTCGACGAAGATCTTGAGTTCCTGATCGTAAAGGTTGGCCTGGTTCGGCCGGGCATTGCGATGCGTGACGATGGCCCCGTAATACTTTCCGCTTGCGTCCTCGTATAAAAGCCGGGCGCCCTGAATCTTGCGATCCTCCAAGCCCTGTGCGAACGCCGTGTGCAGTGACAGCATTGCCGAGATCAAAAGCAGGATGATGGTTCTCGGCATATGATATCCTTTCTGGTGACGACGAGGCAGCCGTCATCTGGGAAGGCAGCCAGCATACGACGCGTACCAGAGAGGGAAAGTCACCAAAACGGTTATTGGGGACGTCCCTTTCCTCTGGCTCACTCATGGGCTTGAATGGCAAACAGGCCATTGAGAGGGACGTCATGGGCAATTGCCGGGGGACTGTCGGGCAAGTGAGGCAAGGCAAGGTACGGGACGCGACTGTCCTGCAGGTCATATGTGCAGGCGTGCTGATGGTGCTCGCGGCCTGCGATAGTTCCTCCGCTGAGGAGCGATCAGAGCCATATGCGAAGACGGCGGTTACCGAATTGCCGGCATCCTGGTCTGGCTTCGTGCTCGAGTCGCGCAAACCCTATCCGGCGACGCTCAGACTGGACGTCGATGGAGCCGATGTGCAGGGTGTCCTCAGGGTTGAATCCCTCAACGGCGCCGTGCCACGCCTGACGACGGCTGATGCGGATATCCCCGTCGAAGGGACATATGATCCCCCCGTCGGAGTTCTGTCACTGACCACGCAATCGGGAGACCGCCGTGGCGAACTGATCTTTGATGTTGCGGTGAGCGATGTCGGTTCCGTCGCTGTCGCGTCTGAACAACGCCATATCAATGGACGCGGTGCGCAGCGGGCACGTGCGGTATTTGCGACGGACCGGGACAAGAAGGCCACGCTGGAGAGGATTGCGGTTCTGTCTGCGGCTTTCGAAGGCTGGCGCCCGGATATGGAGAAGGGAAGCTGCCCCGCCGCACTGGCGGCTTGGCGCGATGAAGCGCTGGCGTTCCAGGAGACGCGCCGCGACCCTGTGGAACAGTATGATATCTTCTATACAGACGCGTTCAGGAAAGCCTTTGGTGCGCCCTATGAGACCGTCGACCCGGAGCGGCTGAAGCAGAATGCCAGCTTGTTGCGCGGCGCCTGCCGGCCGGAAGACCGGGTGCGGGGCAACGAGACGAACCAGCTCGCCTATATGATAGGGCTGGGCCAGCCGCATCAGGATCATCTCCTGTGGCGGTTCGAAAGCGAAGCGGCCAGCCGGTGGGTCGAGACACGGTCAGATGTCCTGAAGAGCGATACTCCGATGACGTCCGCACAGCTTAACTTGCTGGATACGATGTGGCGCGGGATCGGCATCGGTCGGTATGGCTACAATGTCAGTGACTTGAACGCGGACATTGAACGGCGCAAGGCGATCCTGCGGGCAGAAGAAAATCGCGCCGACATGCTGGCGTTCTATGACCGCTACAAGGACCGGTTTGACCTGCTGATCGAAGTCGCTCGCAATCACGCAAATCAGGATGAGGATTTTCTGGCTGAGGTGCAGGACAAACTGGATACCTATCTTGAGCCCGCGAGTGAGGTCTACGCCCGCGACGCAAACAATGTCAGCGAAGCAGAATACATGCTGGCCTGGGCTGTGCAGGCCGGAACCGCCGATCTGTGCCCTCTGAGCAAGCCCGCCACGTGCCGCAGGATCGGCAAGCGGTTCGAGGCCCGCGTGACCGACATGGCAAAGGACTTCGCCGATGCCCTCGAACAGGCCGCAGCCCGGCGCACTGACAGGAATGACCGGTCACTCGAACAGCTGGCGACGCAGGTCACATTCGCCGGGGATATGGACATGCTCTACGGCGACCTTCTGGAGATTGGAAAACTCACGGATAGCTGGGCGGATGTGACGGGTACCCGCCAGCAGCTACAGAAGCGCCTGGCAAAGCCGTTGCAGGCAGAGCTTGATGGTCTCTCAGGAGCTGACGCGCTGACCGGGTTTGAGCGGCGTTATTTCTTCAACGATGATCTGGCCCAGAAGGGGGTCCGAAAGATTGCCACAACCCTCGACAAGCGCCTCGCTGATGAGGCCCCGTTCCGGGGGCTGGAAGGCGGGGATTATCTCAATGCGCTGGTCAATCAGGATTTTGCGCGTTTGCGGGAACTGGATGCCCACTATACGCGCGGCTATCGCCCGATGATCGCGCTCGCCGGGGCTAGTCTGTCGATGCTCAACCCGGCGGCTGGGCCGGCCATGGACAAGGAACTGGCCAATCTGTCTGCGATTCATGGCGTGTTTGGCGCTTATCTCCTGAATTATCAGGATGCCTGGCCGAAATGCCTGAAAGCCAGCGATCCGGTGTTCGAAGTGACAAAAAGCCAGTCGACGGTAACGCGAGATGAATTTGGTCAGGAGATCTCGCATGTTACCAATTGGACGACGCGAGATCAGTACAAGGTGCCGGCCTCTCTTGCGGGCTATTTCCAGACCCTGTGGCGCTCTGATCCCCGAACGACGGACGCCCGTTTCATGGATTGGCTGCTGAATGACCGCAAAACCAATGGGCTGGTCGACGGTCTTGATGGCGCGATGAAACAGCATGGCTGTGACAGCCCCGCCGTCAGGAAACTGGAGCAGGGCATGATCACCTATTACGGAGATGTCAGCCGCCGGCTGGGGCGCCGGTGAGCTTCTCAAGCGATTGGTGTGGGAGGCAGGATGAACTGTGAGGCTCTCACGCAGGCGTGTAACCCGAATGGTTAGTTGTTCAGATGGTCAATTTGGAGAAAGCTTAGAGGCTTAGCGGACGCAACGAAATGGAACGGAATGATACCCAGTTGGAACATATACGAAGCCGTTATTGCGTTTCTATTGGTGCCGATGGTCATCTCATCGTGCGCTCATCGGCCGGCAGGGCGCGAGACGGAAATCTCCGATGTTGCGCCGCCTAGAGCGGTCTCGCCAGCCGAGCAGTACGAGGTATGGTTCAACAATTTTGCGACGGGATGTTTCACCCCTGACTATAGATTGCTCGCAAAGGCATTGTCTTGCGTCGATGAGGAAGCATGCGAGAGCAAGAAACCAGTTCCAAGTATATTTGTGAGTAAGTTATCGGAAGAATAGTAGTTTTTTTCGAAAGAAAGATGAGGCCGCACGTCTATTAAGCGTCAAAATGCCGAAGACGATACGCTCACCGATTACTGGAATTGCAATGCCAGAATCAATGTGGGCCAAGGCATTGGTTTGATAGATCTACGAGTTCAAGCGCCGCATTTTTCACCGCCTCTTTCGGGCGATGTGGGAGAATATCTTGGAAACACCAAAGACAAGATTGATCAGATCATGATTATGAGCCGAGTGATATTACTGATTTCTGCGTTCGCGCTCGCGGGCTGCTGGCAATCGGAAGACAGAATTTACATGGCCGAGGATTATTTTATCCCGGTTAAGAGCGAACTTGTATCGATAAGTGATGAATTCGGGCCGCTCGGAATTTACGAAATCAATTCTGAAAACCAATATCGGCCCGTCTTCCGGGATGCTGAACCAAACTCGTTTGAGCAAAAGTTTCGCGTGTTCAATATAGGACTGGTACCGATTGACCGAATGGCGACATACAAAGAACCGCACGAAGACTGGCAGGCAAATCGAAATTTCTCCAAATCGGTTTTTGAAGATGGCGACACAACCATGTTCGTGTCTGTTGCAGAACAAGAGGGGCAGGCGGGCCAATTGCTGTTTGCCAGTTTTGTCTCCAATGATGTCTTCGGCATTTGCTCCACTCTCCTTCAACAAGGAAAGGGCTTGCATGATGAGTTTTCGCAGTTCGCTTCGATGCGCGCCTCCGGACACGCCTTCACGAGAAAAGCCGGGATAGCCATGCTGGTCCTTGCCGAGGCAACGGAAGCGAAGGGCCACAGCGAACTTGAGTGCGACGAATATAAAATAAAAGCTCATGCAAAGGACGAACGAGCTCAGCTATTCGAGGCCGCTCGCGCTGGCGACGTCCTGCGTACGGCGCGAACCGAGGAACTTGCGGCTGAGGCGAGAAACGAAGCGGTAGAGTTGGCTGAAGCGCGAGCTGCACGACAAGCCTCTCAAAATGACGCGGCACCTAAAGAGACAAATGTTTCAACTGCCGAACAATATGCCGTATTGCAGCAAGAGCTGTCCGACTTGCACCGCGAAGCCTACGATATCAATGCTCTAATTGACAGAGAGCGTTGGGGGACATTGGAAGGCGTGAGCGGAAAGTACTTTGGTGTTGATCGACGCTTCCGTGACCGTGGGCTTCTTTTCAAGAGCAAGATGCTTTGCCACAACCTATCGGGCTATCAGTCGATTTACGTGACAATCACCCACGCGGCTTCTCCGGGAACAAATGCCGCTTGGGTTATGCGAAACAATCATGTGCCAGTCCGAATAGAAACGGAGCGCGGCACCATTACCCACCACGCCGCGTTAGAAGTCATCGACAATACTCGGTATACCAACACACTGCGGATCATATTCGCAGATATGATCCCATCAAAACTCGATAATAAATATATTCAGGATCCGGCGTTGCTGGAGCGAACGCGGCGTCAGGCCGAACTTTTTGGAACATCCGTAGAAGCGTTGACCAGAATGGGGATCAGTTTTCTCTCACTAGAAGATGCGATGCACTCAAAGACTATCAAGATCTACGCGGACATCAGGCAAAACGGCGCTGTTCGGACAGTGATGCTGGGCGATTTTGGGTCAGAAGCCAGTGAAAAGGGGCTGGGAGGGTTTCATGCGGCTTGCCTATTTAGCCAATAGTCAGGCTTCGTGTTCCCTCGTATTGCCGAGAAGGCGTGCATTCTGAATGAAAGCTGATTCACATTACCGGCGCATACTTTTTCCGGTGCTGCTTGGCCTTTCAGCCTGTGCGACAGCGTCCTCATCGGAGGAGCCCGCCGCATGGGAGTCGAAGGTGCGCACATGTTGTGACAGGGAGTATGAGGGCCAGCCCGTCCTTATCTGCCCTTTTGTCTGCTACAGGAAGCCTCAGCGCGATCCGGAACCGGAACAGTCCGAGAGCGATTGCAACGCTCCGGAGCGTTCGCCAAGCTAGAGAACCAGTACAAGTAAAAGGATACCTGTCAGAATGCCTTCCGGGCAATCATCCCACCCATTCGCCACTCGGTTTTTCAGTTCGGGCACGCCGGGCGCCGGGTTCGAATACGATCTTCGCATCTATCTGGACGATCTGTATAAAGAAGACTTCTGTGAACGGCTCGCTGCAGAGTATCCGGGCAGGGATGTCGTCTACAACCTCCTGCTCTTCTATGCCGATGCCGCTCAGACTCTCTTCTGGAAGCAGGATGACCATTATGACGAGGCGCTGAGAGCGTTTTCTGTCCTTGTTGGCCGCATAGCGGAGACGGATCTCGATCTCGATGACCTCTTTTATGTGTTCGACATTATCGAAGGCTTCTTCGACTATGAGCAAGAGGGCGAAGGTCCGGATCATCTCCCATGGTTGCGTCAGTCCATTCAGGCGCTGTCCGGCCTTTTCCAGGAAGAAAGGTACCGGAAGGCAATCGAGGACGCACTGGGCGACAAATCCCGCGCGGATTTCGTTTATCTCATATCCATTGCCGGCTGGTTCTACGGCGCGGACGAATTCGACCTGTATATGAGTTTCGTCACGCGCCGGCCTGACCTCGTGCTATCCAACGCCCGCTATTGGCTGCTGAACGTGAGTGATGAGCAATGCCAGCGCTTTATCGCATGGGCGCGGAGCTGTTTGCCTCCCGAACAGCTTTCCGGGCCGCTTTCGCGAACAGAGGAGTACACGAAGACGCAGAAGGCGATCCTTGATGTGGTCATATCTGAACGGGTGCATATTCTCAGAAGTCCGCAGGACCGGCGTGATTTCATGGCCTGGGGACTGCGCTCTGCCGACAAGTTCATGGCGGCGAAGGCAGCTTATATGCTTGAGGATATTCCGGTATCCGAATGGCCGGAGGGGAGTCAGGCTATTGTCGAAGAACTGTTCAGTGAGATGCAGCCGCATTGGCTTTCCTACAAGGGGCTGCGCGGCAAGGGCGCATACGTCAAATCGAAGGACAGGCTTGGCGATCTGCTCGAAAAGGTGAAGGGTGCCGGCAGTTGAGCTGCGGGATTGCCGGGTCTGTTTGGAATGTGGGTGAGGCTAGGGAATGAGCCGCTTATGCATCATTGGCGATGTACACGGGATGCTCGCGCCCCTGCGTTTGCTTGTCCGCGAGCTGGATCTTCAGCCTTCCGACAAGGTCGTCTTTGTTGGCGACCTGATCGACAAGGGGCCGGACCCGGCAGGCGTGGTTTCATATGTCGAAGACCTTCGTCGCAGCGCGGGCTGCGAAGTGGTGCTCGTCGAGGGAAACCATGAAGACCGCATGCGCCGCTATCTTCGCAACCTCGTTGTGCGTCCTGCCGTGGCAAAGGCACAGGCCGAGCGCGCGCCCGAACTTGCGGACCTGAGGTCACAATTGGACGATCGCGGTCAGGCGTTCCTGGACTGGTCCGTGCCATTCCACCGCTGCGCGGCCTATGGCGTGCTGATCGTCCATGGTGGCATCCCCGGAACGATGCAGGAGTTTCCGGCTTCTCTCGAAGCCGCGTCCATGCTCGCCGGCCATGAATCAAAGCGGCTTCAGAAGATCCTGCGCACGCGGTACCTCGATGCGGACACCGGGGAATTTCTCGCTCTTGGCAAGCAGGCCGAAGGAGACCCCTTCTGGGCGGAAGTCTATGACGGGCGTTTCGGGCATGTCGTTTTCGGGCACCAGCCCTTTCCGGATGGACCGGCGGAATTCCCCCACGCAACGGGGATCGATACCGGCGCCGTGCATGGTGGCGGACTGACCGCGCTCGTGTTCAATCCGGGTCGCCCGCGATACTTCGTGACGGTCGAGTCCGATTGCCACATTCCGTACCGGGGCGCCGCATATGACGGGGACTGAAATATGCCCCCCGCGCGGTCTGACGCGCTTTCCTATGCGGGCTTGGCGAAGGGGCTGAGTATCCACCAGACAAGGCTTACGATGACCGGGCCGAGTGCGCCCAGGAACAGGCTGGCAAATACATTCCCGCTTATCAGCACGAGGACCGCAAAGGGAAATGCGGAAAGGACGAGCAGCATGCCATTCGTCCGGCTGAAGCCCGACCAGCCAACAACGCCGAGCCAGATTCCCTGCAGTGCGACCGCCCAGAAGGGCATCGCGCCGCCATTCTCGACGGTCGCGGGACCCGGAATCGGATAAGCCAGCATCTTCAGGATGAGCGGCCATTCCGGTGCATTGCCGGTTGCGTCAATAATGCGCCGTGTACGGTCAGGATCGTCCCGTGAGAGCCCGCTCGTCGCACCATTCAGGAAGTCCTCAACCGAGCCCAGCCAGCTCTGATACAATCCCCAAGTCAGCACGATGTACGCAATAGCAAGGGCAAGACCGACCTGAAGAGGGCGTGATTGCTTGAATTTTCCGATGATGCCATCGCTCATATGCTGTCTCCACGGTAATTGATTTGATGCTTTCGGTCGTTCGGGGCGGGTGGCACACTAAGCCTGTGAGCCAGGCACCAGACGATAGCCGAGATCCTCGCTGAGGAGGCCGGGGGCGCCGCCAACCGCGGACAGGACGCGGCGGAGACGGCTGACCGCCGTGTTAATGACCGTGTCCTGTGGGGGAAGGTTCGGGTAGTCGGTCCAGACCTCGCGCCAGAGCGCCTTCCGGCTGACCCATTCGCCCTGCCGTGTCGCGATGGCGTTCAGAAGCGCAAAGCTTTGCGGGCGTAAGTCCAGCTTTGTATCGCCAACCAGGGCCGTAGTGCTCAACTGCCTGAGTTCGAGGGTGTCGAAGAACAGAACGCTGTTGGGAACGCGGCTTGACGAAGCACGGCGTGCAACCGCACGCAGGCGTGCCCGTAATTCCTCGGGGTGGAAGGGCTTGTCGATATAGTCGTCAGCCCCCGCTTCAAGCCCCGCGACATGATCGCTGACGCTAGTCAGCCGGCTGGTAACGAGGATTCCGGGGCGCGGGCCTTCCAGCGCATTCAGCCAGGCGAGATAATCGAGGCCTTCGCTCCCGTCAGCCAGCATGCGGTCAAGGATCACGATGTCGGGCATCTGTTCGGATGTCCGGCGCTTGGCGCCATCGACCGTGTCAGCTGTGGTGACGTCATATCCGAGCTGGCTGGCCTCGTGCACCACGAGACCTGCGATGTCGGCATCATCTTCCACAACGAGCACGTGATTGCGTGTATCCATGTTTTCCCGCCTCTATGGGATTGCCACTTTTACCTAGCACTGCGATTGAGTTTCTCCACCTAACAAACGAGGTTTGCAGAAGCATGCAGGTGTTCAGGGATTTCAGCGCGATGGCAATGCTCTGCCTTTTTCTGGCGGGATGTGCTGTCACGCCAGCGCCGGACATGGCGGATACGCCTGTTGATTCTTCTGTCGCTTCGTCACTGTTCCGCGCCGAAGAAGCTTACCGTGCCCGCCGCAGCGAAAGCGATGCGGCGGGAATGGCCGAAGCGGTACGCGATCGTATGACTGTGTTGGCGGCCCTGGATATATCCAGTCGGATTCACCCCAGAGTACGCGATGCATTCCTTGCATCGACCCGGATAATGATGGACGAAACCCGGGAGATGGCAGCAGACGATGCAGAGATCCTCGCCGGGATCGAACGCATGTTCGCGATGGAAAATCCAGCCGGGGAGGGTGTGTTTTCCGGGCTATTCGGTAATGGGGTGGTCAGGTCCTTGCGCAAGGTGGATGTCACAGTCGGGATGGAGATGGACATCTTTCTGTCGGCCGGCATGACTGAGGAATTGCGCCTGCCCGTCGTCAGGGATGCCGGAACAACAATATTTGTCGAACCGTCGCGGGAATTCGCCGGCTTTGTGCCGGATCTCGCGCTCTCGGTTCTGCCTGTAGCGGCATCCGGCGGGACGGCTGCTGAAGGTTGCGAGACGGTTTCCGATGGCGGGCGCCTTGCCTGCTTTGTGCCGGCGGGCACGCATACGGAGATCGATCTTGTCATCACCAACCGGAGCGAATCACGCGTAAGCGTCGTCGTCTTTGTCAGCGGCGATGCGCGGAGCGTTGGCACGGCCCTCGCGAGCGAATAGATGCCAACCCGAACGGTTATGTGACACGCATGTGCTCGGCCGGTACACATGGGCGAGATGGTTGCATGAATGCCGGAATGATGAGGCGCTGAGATTTGATCCGGAGTTTTCGGTCCCCCTTCCAGATATCCCTTCTGATCAATCTGGTCGTGACACTCGGCCTTGCCGTGATTGCCGGCCTTGCGGCAACGGCGGCAATTGATGGCGCGGTCGACCGGACACTCCGCGAGGAAATACGACGCGATATCGCCTTGCTGACAGAGCGGATGCAGGACCGGGATGTCCTGCCGCCCGTGGCAAGCCTGACCGCATCGCTTGGCCAGCGCCTGTTCGATGATGGCGGTGAGGATGCACAGTCCGTCTACATGCTCGTCCGGTCTGATCGGAGTGTTGTTGCCGGAAATGCAACGTCCTGGCCCTCTGAGACGCCCCTGGAAGAGGGATGGACCGAAATGGACGCTGCCGAGCTTGGCCTGGGCGAGGGGGCCATGCTCTCGCGGATAGAAGCTGTCGATAATGGGTTTTTCCTGCTCGTCGGCCGCCGGCTGACGGCGCGGCAGGCTCTGATTCAGAATTATGTGCCGGTCCTTGTAGGGGCCGTCCTGTGTCTTGGTGTCGTCAGCACATTGCTCTTCATCTTCCTGAATCGCCGCTACCAGCGCCGCGTCCGGGCGTTCAACCGCGTTTTCGACCGCGTCCGCACCGGCGAGATTGCCGCGCGTGTGGAGCCCGGCTTCCTCACCCCTGAAGGCGATGAGCTGTCGACTCTGGGGGCAAATGTGAATGAGGCGCTGGCTGAAGTGGCGCGCCTGATGCGGGGGCTGGATTCCTATAGCCAGGTCGCAGCGCACGAGCTGAACCATGCCGTCTCGATCATGCGGGAGCGGTTCCTCGCTGCGGGCGATACCGGCGCAGCGCAGGATGCTGAACAATTGCTGGACCTCGTCTCGCACATTCTGGAACTGGCGAAGATCGAGGCGACCCCGGGCTATGCCATGCAGCCCGTTTCGCTCGCGGAAACAGCGGCCTCGGTGGCAACGCTCTATGCCGATACGTTCGAAGACCGGGATATCCGGTTCGGATTGCAGCTGCCGTCGGATGACCGGATGGAAGTCATAGCATCTGCGCCGCTGCTCGCCAGTGCCATCACGAATCTTCTGTCCAATGCCGCGAAATTTGCCCCGGAAGGATCGGCGGTTTCGCTGGTGCTGGCCGCGACTGACCGGCATTTCAGCGTGATCGTTCAGGATGAAGGGCCGGGCGTTGCGACGACCAGCATTGCCGAACTCGCCGGCGCGGGCCGCAAGGCTGGCCCCGGCAGTCATGGATTCGGGCTGAGGCATGTTCAGGCCGTTGCGATCCGCCATGGGGCGCGGCTGACGCTCGCCAACACGAATCCGGGCCTGAAAGTGTCCATCGCTTTCGTGCGGCCGTCATAACCCGTCTGGTAAGTTGCGTCATCCAGCCTAACCGCCGATACAGGAAAGCGTGGGGAAACAGTTCCGCACGGCATATTAGTATTCTCGCGTGAAGGGGGCATCGTAACGTGCAGCGAGGTCAGTTCAAACAGCTATCCCGTAAGGGACAGACAGTTCTTCGGATGCGTCCCGCATGGACCAGCTATTGGCGGAGCGGCCTTGCGGCTGTGGTGGTGACTGGTCTCTGGTTCGTGCAGCGTGAACTGTTCGATGGACTGGCGCAGCGCCTTGGCATTCCTGTGGAACTTTCGGGCCTCGGGCTTGCCATCGCGCTACTGCCGATCGTCGCGGGCGTCGCCTATCACCGCTATACTCACGCCTATGAGATCGAGAATGGACGCAAGCTGCGCCTGCTTGCCGGCTTCATTTCCCGTGTGAAACGGGAATTTCCGCTGACGGACAAAGTGCAGACGGATATGGGGCAGACAATTGCCGGACGCCTCCTCAACTATGGAACGATCGCTTTCTGGACCGGCGATGACCGCAGCCGGCTCGAATGGCGCAACGCCCCCGATCCTGATCGCATTATTGCCTTTCTGGATGAGCTGAAATCCAGTGTATCGGAAGCGTCCGGTGACCGCGCTACGACACATTCCGATGCGCTGTCTCAAGATGTGTCCCGCATGCCCGCTCCTCCAACGCTGAAGGAAGCAAAGTCAACGCGCCACACGCATTTCGGGAGAGCAGCCGAGTACAAGGAACTCAAGGACATGGTGGCCAAGCGTATCACGACGCCATTTGGTGATTATGTAGACAATGATGACGGGACCGTCTCTCATAGTGCCAGCGGACTCATGTGGCTGCGAGCGCCTTGGGGCATGGTCTGGACAGGACAAGGTTTTTCAGGCGAGCCGATCCTCATGCGCTGGGGGGACGCTGTAGACCTGTTCGGGTGTGGGGAAGCTGTCGGTTACAATATTGGCGGTACTTTCGCCTATATGGGGCATGAAAAACGCGCAGCTTCTGCATTCGAAAACGGTTACAAAAAAGGCAAATGCATCATCGATGCGGCCGGCTACAAGGACTGGCGCCTGCCTACAGCCGGAGAGCTCAGCAGGTTCGCCCCATTCCTTCATAAGCATGCTGGCGAGGATACGTATCTTGAAACAAGACTGCCCGCAGATGAGGAATCTGACTGGTGGTGGAAAATCGGGGCAAGCAAGGCACATTTCGAACGCCTGTACCCCGAACTGTTCGGGACTGGCGTTCGGTTGTGGACGGCGACAGGTCTAGGGGGCGGGCTTGCCTGGGCCTATGATGGCTCCATGCCGGCCGGAGACCACAAGACAGGAGGCGCGATGGGTGTGATGTTCGTCCGTCGCCTGACTGGAGGTGAACTTCATGCTCCAAAGACAATCGATGAGGAAGTGAGTTGATGAAACTGTGCGAGAGGATTCCGGAAGGTCATAACAGGATTTGTCAGTTCACTTATCCGGTATTGACGAAATAGGTATGCCTTACCGCGGGCAGGATTGGACCGCATTCATCCAGTCTGGAGATTTTTGCCGTGCGCGTGATCGATGAACTCATCAGCTATCTGTGGCGGAACCAGAAGCTGAATAACGAGGACATCTACTGGCTGTCTAATAATGACTATTGCGACGTTAGCGAGTTCTACGACAGTGGCTATGATGAATACTGGGAACGCGATCACGCCGCTTCGGACAACGAGGAAGACGTTGACGTCGAAATCGATGAATTTGAGAAGCGTAAACCTCGACCGAAATCGGGTATTCCTACGGGGCAAAACAACCTTATTGATGATCTGGTCGCGAGTCTTGCTGCGCAGCGGGAGGATGCCTCTAGGGCGTTGCAGGCGTTTGGGCGCTTTTCTTCCAGCGACGGCGCTCCGGAGACAATCGGTGAAATTGCAAACCGTCTTGCACGCGCAGATACGGAAGCCGTGATCGACGCCGTTTCGCAGGTTCTCTACAGTTCAGAGGAAGGCCTTTCCGTAATCACGCGGATCATCACCTGCAACTATATCCATGTGAACATGGAAGGACGTGCGGGGCCGGCTTGCCGGGCTTACCGGAAAATAATCGCCGCGCGCGACATCGGCGCCGTTGGCAAATACAGCTGGATACTGAAAGAGCCGGAAATCGCCGTTGCTTATGCGGTCGCCTGCGCGCAGGCACGTCTGGCGCGGGCGCTTGGTCATCTCATGGCGACTGGTGACAAGGCAGTTGCGCGTGCGATCATGCCGTTCGATGCGGACGCTTTCTGGTTCCTGTCCCTGCTTCTGACGGCGACTTGCGCAGCAGGCGAGCGCGTGGGCTGTCCGCCCGGTATCATTGCGCCGCGCGCTCACCCTTTGCCGTGTTTTGATGATTTGTATCATCTGGTTGATCTTGCGCTTGGCGTCGTCGAAGGCGATGGAAAGGCGACGATTCTGGAAGATGCCTCTCATCCCGTCGCGGCGTTTTTTCTGTCGAGGGTTCAGGGCACCCGTCCTGTTCGCGGACAGGAGGCGATCAGCGCGTTGCGCGCGCGCCAGCGCGACACAATCAGAGGGCTCAGCGCCCTTGATATATGGGACAAGGCCTACCGTCCGCCGGAGGTCTTCGACGACTGGAAATCCAAGGGGGGAAACCATGAATGAGACCGTGACGCTCTCTCAGGCCAAGGACATCATCAAGGCGCTTGCGGCGGATGAAAGCGTTCTCCTGCTGTCATCGCCTGGCCTTGGAAAATCCGACATCGTGCGCAGCGTCGCCGCAGAGGCGGGGCTCGAATGCCGCTCGCTTCTGGGCACGCAGATCGCGCCGGAAGATGTCAGCGGGGTTCCGAAGATCGATGGCGAGCGCTCCGTCTTCTGCCCGCCGCGCATCCTGCTTCCTGAGAGCGGGGAGCCATTCTGTCTCTTTCTCGATGAATTGCCGGCCGCCGGCCCGGATGTGCAGAAGGCATTCTACGCCTTGCTGCTGGAGCGGCGGATCGGCGAGTTCGACCTGCCGAAAGGCACATGGGTTGTCGCGGCCGGCAACCGGGCGGAAGACCGTGCGCTGGTGCGCACCATCTCGTCCGCGCTCGTCAATCGCGTCCTCATCCTGCATGTGCGCGCAGACAATGAGGAATGGATCAGCTGGGCGCGTGCCAACAATATCCGTTCAGAGATTATTGCCTTTATCGCCGCAGTGCCTGATGCGCTGATGCGTCCGGCGTCGACCGAGCCTGTTCCGTTTTCCACGCCGCGGGCCTGGGCGTCGCTGTCGGCCAGCCTGGACCTTACCGAACGCGCAGGCCTGCCGCTGGAACAGACCCGCCGCGCGCTCGCTTATGGCAAGGTCAGCGCCGGGGATGCGAGCCTGTTTTGCGGGCTGGCGGAGAGCGGCATGGAAGACCTGAAGCCCGCATCCGCCTATATCCGCGATCCGTCGCTCTTGCCTGTTGAGCCTGCGAAGAAATGGTTCATCATCCGCATCATCCGGAAGATGGCAGCAGAAGGCGGCCTCAGCGAATTCTCTCCCGATGAGATCGAGCACTTCCTGTCCGCCGCACCGGGCGAGGTAAGGTTCTCGCTGCTGGTCGGCCTGGTCCGCATCTGGGGGGATCTGGGCGCGAGCGACAGCCTGTTGTCATCCCTCAAGGAGGCCACGGGCCTGAGATGAACGCGGCGGCGGACACTCTGAAGCTGGCACAGGCGTATGCGCAGCGCGCACTGAACAATGTCCGCAATCTCCAGCCCTATCTGGGCGACCTTGCCGATATAGTGGTGATCCATGTCGAACCCCGCATCCCGACGGCCGGCATTACCGCCGATGGCTGCCTGTTCGTTAATCCGGACTGGTTCCTGTCGCTGTCCGGGCCGGAGGCGATCTATGTCATGTCCCATGAATTGTGGCACCTCGTCCTGCAAAGCCATGCGCGCGCGGGGGCGGATGATGCGTGGCATGTCAATGTCGCGCATGACTGGATCATCAACAGGATACTGACGGATGAGCTGGGCATCATGCCGCCGAAGAATGGCCTGTGGCTGGGCGACGCTGACAATCACTCGGCCGAGGAGCTGGTGCGGTGGCTGAAGGATGGCAACATCCTTTCGCCTGCGCGCCGGTCGGTCTGGGATGCCGAGGCCGGCAGACCCGATCAGCGGACGCCAACACCGTTCGAAGAGGCGCTGCGCGGAACCCATCTCGCCCCTGTGGAGGCCTCCTCCGGCGATGACGCGCCAGCGGACTGCCCGGGTGATATCCTGACGGAAGAAGATCTCAGGCGCCTGTCCATCACTGTGCCGGTGATCGCGGTCCCGTTGATCTCAGATGGAGGATCGGCCGGTGATGCCGTCGCGGCTCGTGCGGAGGCATTGCGGCTGGCAGCAGATGCCGCGCTCAGCACGCATGCCGTTGTCACCTCCGCCCTGCGGTACCGCCATCCGGATTTTACCTATCCGCATTTGACCGCGACGCTTGATATTATCGCGACGAATGACCGGATACCGGTCGAACTTGCCCTGCAGAGCGGGATCGACATGACCGCCCCGAAGGTCAGGACCTATCGCCGGGCCTCGCGCCGGCAGGGCACGCGGCAGGATATTGTCTTGCCGGGCCGGCGGCACGAGGGATGGGCGCTCAACCTGATCCTCGATACATCGGGCTCGATGACCGGGGTGCTGCCGCGGCTCCTGTCGCTGATCAAGGCATCGGCCAAGGCCGCCGGTGTGTCGCAGGTGCGGATCATTCAGGCATCGGATGATGTAGCCGCTGACGAAACTGTTGATATTGACGGACTCGAAAGTTTCGAAGTCTGGGGATATGGCGGGAGCGACCTCACGGCCGCCTTCGACCGGCTGTCGGAAGACCCGGACACCGAACGTGTGATCGTACTCTCCGACATGGCCATTCGCTATCCCGCCGAGCCGCCGCCGTATGACGTTGTCTGGTTCGCGATCCGGGAACACTACGGGACGCCAGTTGCGCCGGAATACGGCACATTCATCATCCTCAATGTCTGAGCGTCGATGCGCCTTATCGCAATTGTCCACAGACTGGCAGACGGAAATCAGTCATTCTCGGCAAGCTTTTCGAGTGTCGTGCGATGGGTACGGATCGCCTCTTCGATCATCTGCTGTTCCTCCAATTTGTAGTTGGTATTCACCTTTCTAAGTGTTGTCTCATCGACGAGAGGAGCAAGGAAATCGCGCAGATGCGGTCGCTTGATCCACGCCTCGCAAAGATAGTCGTCAAATGCTGGGCGTGCGGGAATTTCATCACAAGGCTGGATCAGTAATTCATCAAGGGCTTTGCGTATGGTTGTATCGTCGGCCCATGTGGCGACCCATTGCGCAGAGCCAGGGCTGTGTTTTGCAATTTCCTTCAGTTTTCTCTGGCGCCGGAATAGGAAATCGCGGTGTTTCCATATCGCATCGCACAATGCACCATAGATGAAGACGCCGTTCTCCACTGGCTCGCCTTCGACCGGCAATAAGGTGGTGCGCATCTCGTCTGCCGGGTCCGGCGGCGACTGGTCATAGTAAGGCCTGGCGACGTGGCTTCGCCTCAGGACGAGCCCGGATACGGGGGCCGGAATGACGACATCGGCGAACTTGCCGCTGCCAAACAGCGTTTCATCTTCCGTCATCAGTATCAGCGTGAGCAAGGGTTCGCCTTTGGCTACAAATTGCTGTGGTTCAACGGCGGATTTAAATTCACCGCCGATGTGGCGCATGAGGGAGGGGTGAAAACGGGGCAGTACGATCGCGCGATCGGCGAATATCGTCCCTGCCGGCGTATGGGGGAGCGGCGGGGTGGCGGGATCGGGCGGATTTATCCGTGAATTGGGTTTTTCTGTTCGTGCGCTCACGGCGTTTCTCGAGGGCTTGCCCGCAGCGTCGTCTGTATTCAGCGCCAGTACCTTGATCTCGGCTTCCAGCCGGTTCGGGGCGGCGACGTTCACCCAGCTTTGGCCGCTTTGGTCGTCCCCAGTCCAGAAACGCAAGGTGCCGTAACCAAGCAAGCGGCTGAGCACGGTCTGCTTCAGGTCAGTCTGGATTTTGTCGGATATCAGAAACTCGCGGCGGTCGCGGGCGATAAAGCCGATGGTCGTGCGCAGCCGCCGCCCACTTTCGATCTGGTAAGCGCGCGTGTAGCGGTGAAATAATATCCCCGCGATGATCAGCAAGGCTGGCGCAAGGCTTACTAACGTCGCGATTTCCTGAAGTTGTGCTGGTGTTTCCAGATAAGCACCCCTGACCTGCGGGAAAGCATATGCGCTTGCGGCTAGCGCGGCGACCGCGAGCCATGCCTTCCAGTATGAAGCCCATGCAGGCCGATAGGTGGCGATATCGCTCCCGTCCATGATCTCAAGTTTTTCCTTTCTGTGTCATTTGCCGCTACATCGCGCGCCAATTTCGGCTTTTCCTGCTTGTGATGAGCCATTTTTGCTTACCTCAGGAATATTCAGAATATCTGGCCGCAAGGTAAACCAGAACTACAGCAGCGGCAAAGTAACCATATTGGTTTGTTGCCAGGTTTCGTGAAATGCCGTGTTTGGATATGTCATTTTTTCGATTTGGTTTGAGGAGGCGGCATGGGGTCAAAATCAAAATGGCGTGACCGGGTGAAAGTGGTCCAGATTTGATGTTAGATTTTCGGCGAATTCTTCGGGGCAGGCCAGGTCTTGGCGCCTCGTCCAGATTTCCGGGACTTGCCCAAACATCAACAGACTGCCTCACCCCTGTGAAGGCGGGCAAGCTTCGCGGCCAAGAAAATTAGACTGGGTGAATACAGTCGTCGGGGAGTTAAATTCATGAGTGATCAGAATGGATTGAGGGAACACGCGGCACGCTTTAACCGCGTCTTCTTTAGAGTCATCATCATTTCTCTGATCATCGGTGTTATGATCAGTATCGGATTTAATATCACGAAAGCTGAAGCCACCCCGCAACCGCTCTCTCAGAAGCTCTCCACCGAATATCCTGACCCTTTCAAGCTGATGCGGCGTGCTCAATCCTGCTATGCGATTGATCCGGATGCCGATTACTGGGGGAATGATGACAATCTCACTTCCTATCAACAAGATTGGCGTCGTGTCTTTCTGGCGGCACAGTTCATGTCTGTCCTGCATGGCTATGATTTGTTTGGGGCCGGATACCAAGGACAAACCGGTCTGAAACTAGATCCCACTGCGATGGAACTCGTTCTGGAATTTGGCGAAGATGACTACGACGCCTGTGCAGCTGAGGTTCAGACGGTCCTGCCGGGAATGAACGGTCTCCTCATGTCTGTCTACGCACCGCAATGGGATGCGGTTCTAACACGGCATATGGAAGCGATTATTGACGATAAGGCATATTTCGGAGTGCCGCGCCGTGATGACCAAGGCCGTAGATGTTTTGAAGGCGACGCCGGACATCTTCACAGCTCATGAAAAGGACACAGCCGATGTGCTGATCGCAAAATACACAGCGCACGCATCGTTCTGGGATTCACAAATCACAGGGAAGCAATATGCCGCGAATTCGAGGCTCGACGTGATCGCCATCCTGAAAGGTTTGCAGAATTCGGGGCTGAATGTTGTAGACTCCAATATTAGAGATGCGACCTATGCGTTCTTTCTTACGAGCTCCCGGCGCTGCGAGTCCCGCCGCGCGTACATTAACGAAACAATGGATGCTAAATGACGCGCTCGGTGTATCTCGGCTTGATGCACTTGCTTAGTGCCTATGCTTCAACCGATCAGCCTGCGCCTCAAACCGTGGACTGGCCGAGTGGATGTTTTGAACTGCCATTCGATGAAAATCCTGATGGCAGTGCGCCGATAGCCTGCACAGCGACAAACGGACAAAACTCAGATCAACAAGACGACAACAAATCCGATGACGAAGACGACACCCCCAAAAGCAACTGATCCGCTACTCACGCATGAAGCTTTGCACATGGCCTCGTTTCTGATGCGAAGCGTAGATGCCGAGTTACTGGAACATCCGGCGATCCAGGAGAATGAGGACTGGTCCACGCTGGCTGAAAAAGCCCATCAAGCACTCTTCGTTCTCTATCAATCCATCGGAGCTGAGTCCCTGCGTGATGGAGGGAAAGAGACATGATCCGTGGTTTGCTGTTTGTGTTGAGCGCTTTGGCCTGCTTTGCGGGTGGTGTCCAAAGCGCGTCTGCCCAGTCGAATGAATATCATTGGGTGAATGTCTGTAATCGGGGCGATGTCGATCTGCACTACGTCGTCTTGAGAACACGCTGGAATCTCGGCCAGGGCGATCGTGCGCAACTTTCCGGCTGGCATACGATCCACAAAGGCAAATGTGAGGATGTGAACACGTCCGTCTATCAGGGCATTGCTATCGGCTTTACCCATGCGCTCATGAATGGCGGGGTCGGCAATCCGGTTTACCATCCACAGGATGCGCAAGCAGCAAGCGGGAATAAACGCGCGCCTGCGGTCCTTTGCGTTCCACAAAGCGGCGCGATCAACCGCAAAGGTAGCCTATCATCTGTGCTTTCGGCTGCGAGCCCGCCCTGTTCAAGTGGGACATACCCGCTACGCATGTCGTTCTATTCGAAGCTGGGGGAATATGCGCCCGTCCCGAAATTCATCATCAAGCCACGTTATTCAGCGGCGCTTGCAGCCTGGCCGGAAGAGCTTCGAGCAGTAGAAAAAGTCCCGGAGCACAATGAACAGAAATCTGGCGATGTCCCCGCCTGGAAGAGTGTATCTTCCGGAGAAGTTATGGCGCGTATCCGCGGGGACAATTACACGGCAGCATGTTGGGATAGTCTCGTAGCAAGCTCGTTTCCCCTGATGAAGATGGATAAAGAAAAAGGATGTGTGTGTCTGGCGGACGCATTGATCAATGGCGAGAGTGAGGAGACACTACTATCAATCGATATGAATTTACGCGTTCGTGGAGAAGATATCGACTTAACGGGAAACAAAGACAAAGATTTTGATACGGTCATCAACACCTTTATTCCTGATGCACGGATGACATCCTACATGAGCAATTGTCAGCAGGCACAGCATTGAGGTCACACGCTTAAAAATCCGAATACGAAGTAAGAAAAGCGTTATCGAGTGTTTTCGCTAGCGCAGAACCTTACCCGAAGCGATAAATGAGAGTTGTCTCCTTGCTGTAGTGGCTCTGCGATCGTGAAACACTTTGTTGGTTCCGCTTAAGGAGGATTTTTGGTTCATCGTAACTGATCCAACGAGTGTTGAACTCGACGCCGAGCGCCTTTGCGGCCCTACTTGAACCAGCTTGGAAAATCGCATGACGGTCAGACCAAAGTCGGGGTCAGCACCACCGCCCCGGAATTCTGCTACAGGGTGGCCCATAAGCTGGGGGCTGAACAAGCGTCTAATGAATTGAATTAACGCTTCTCAAGAAGAGTTTTGACATGCGACTTTTTAGATGACGAAAGAGAGACGTCTCCTGGCTGAGAGCGGGTTTACTGGCCGGATGAGGCGATTGCGCAACTAAAGACCGGTCGAGTCATGGAGATAAGCCTCGACCACGATCTCGGCGACGATGATAGTGGCACTGGTTACGATGTCGTTCTATGGATCGAAGAAGCGGTCGTGGTCGATGCCATTATGCACCGTATTGGGGGCTGTCAGAGCAAACCGGCTTGGGGCCGTCCTGCCTTGGTTTCAGGCTCGGCAGTATGTCGAAGAATTCATTCCGCCAAAAATGGGAGGATTACAACACGGTTGGCCTGAGGTCCACTCTCTGATTCACTAAAACATCGTAAAATCAATATTGTGTATATACTGAGAGCGATTTCCTCCTTCCATTATGCATGAATTTTTAATAAAAAATGTTGCATAGTATGGAGCATGACCTCTATATTGCGGGTGATGGAGACAGAACATGACAGCGCTTGCAAAACTAAAAAAGAGATTGCGCCCCGGGCAAGTGTACCGGCGCAAGGAGCTTGCGGCTTGGTCGAACGCTGTCGATCGACATGTTGGACAGCTGCTTGAAGAAGGCCGCCTGGAGAAAGTTGGGGCAGGGCTCTACATGGTGCCCCGGAAGACCCGGTTCGGCCAGACACCCGCCAGGCCGGAAAAGCTGGTTGAGTCGTTCCTGGGGGATGACCGGTTTCTTATGGTTTCGCCCAACGCGTATAACAGCTTGGAACTTGGGACGACGCAGCTCTACAATGAGCCAGTAGTTTATAATCGCAAACGTCACGGGCATTTCGAGCTGGATGGCCGACGCTACGATTTCCGCATGCGGACGTCTGTGCCATCAAACCTCAGTGAAGAATTCCTCCTGGTGGATCTGTTGCACAACCTCGATCGGCTTCCCGAGGATAAGGCCACGGTACTTCCCAAAGCACTTAGGCGTGCGCGACGTATGGACCGCGCGCGACTGTCACGTGCCGTGAAGGATTTCGGATCGGCGCGGGCTGCAAGGCTCCTCAAGCCTGTATTGAACCCTGATCAGACAACCGCCGCGTGACGCTTCTGCACGAACTGCCTGATTTTGCCGACCTCATCGCTGTTGCTGCGCGAAACAACACTATCGATCCGGGCCTTATCGAAAAGGACTACTGGTTGATGCATTGCCTCTGGGGACTGCAGCAGCTTGACTACAGGTTTGAGCTGAAAGGCGGAACTTCGCTGTCAAAGGGGTACGGCCTCATCGACCGTTTTTCGGAAGACATCGACATCCTGATCCACCCAGACGCCGACCTCCAGTATGGCCCAAACCACAACAAGCCTGCGCAGGTAAAAGCGCGTCTCGAATTCTTCAACGGTCTGGCCGAAGCCATCAAAATTTCTGGCATTATCGAAGTGGTCCGCGACGAAGAGTTCGACGACACACGCCACTATCGCGGCGCAGGCATTCGATTGAAGTATGAGTCGGTGAATCCACTGCCAGAAGGGCTGAAGGCAGGCATCCTGCTCGAAGTCGGGTTCGACCAGGTGGCGCCGAACCGGCCATGTACGATCTCATCCTGGGCCTACGAACTTGCAGTCGAGAGTGGGATTGCAGACTTGACCGACACCCGCGCGGTCGATGTGCCTTGCTATGAGCCGGGCTATACTTTTGTCGAAAAGCTCCAGACCATCTCAACGAAATTCCGCAAGCAGCAGGCGGACGGCGATATGCCGGTCAATTTCATGCGCCACTATTATGACGTGTACTGCCTGCTCGCTGACGCCTCGGTGAAAGAGTTCATCGGAACAGACGCATACAAGGACCACAAGGCCAAAAGGTTCCGCAAGGCAGATGAACCGGACCTCACCAGGAACGAAGCCTTTCTATTGAGTGACGCAGCAACGCGAAAAGCGTACGCGGAAGCTTATGTGAAGTCACGAGCGCTTTACTACAGGGAGCCTGCACTCTTTGACGATATTCTGGCGCGCATCAGCGAGCGCCTGCCGGAACTTTGAATGATCGTTGCTTGCAGGGAAATCTCTAACCTTCTGAAATAAAAGGAATTACTAGCTTACTCTTTTGTTGGGTGCGCCCTCCCGCACCCAACAAGCCCCTGAAATCCTCGCGGATTTCGGGGGTTTTCCTGTTTCTGGGGCTAAATTTACGGTGAAGATGTCGCCTCTGTTGCGTTCTATTGTTCCGCAGAGAAGTTGTGCGCACACTCTTGAGGCAAAAATATCAGTTATGAGCCGTCTTGGACGGGGCAGAGGGGGGCAATCCACCTGCGAGTTCTTCGCCGGAGGCTTCCTCAATGTCAGATAAAGACGCAGCAGTTCCTGCCACAACATCACTCTCCGGCGCAGCTGATATACCGGAAGTGGCAAATGGGTTGCGCTGGGGTGTTCCGGCTGCATCTTTCAGTTCACAGCGGGAATTGCCGGGGCTGTTACTCTTCACAAAGCTCCATGCGGCGCAGGCTTCATCTGCCGCGCAGATCGCCTCGCACGCATCTTCTGTTTCCGTGAAGCTGTAATCATAGGTGCCGCCAAGCCTGTAAATGCCTGTTTCCTGTTCGCCGGTAGGTGCGGCAGTGGCCGTCGCCACAGGTATCGTCAGGCAAACCAGGCTCAGCATGATGGGGAAGGGGCGCATGGAAAATACTCGCTAGACGTATCTGCGAGACTAGAAGCGGCCACCTTAAAGAAGGGTTCCCTGCAGGGCAGACTGGAAAGATCAGCCCCCGGCCAGTGCCTCGCGCTTTTCCTCAATTTCCAGCCATTCCATTTCGATCCTGTCGAGCTCTTCACGCGCCGCACCCGTTCGGGCCGAGGCCTTGGCAAATCCGTCCGGGTCACGCGAATAGAAATCCGGATCGCCCAGCTTCTCTTCCAGTGTCTTGATCTCCGCCTGTAGTTTGGGGATCAGATCGTTGATCTCTTTTTGGCGATGCTCGTCCTTGAAGGAAAGTTTCGTCTTGGGTTTCGGGCGTTGTGCGCTGTCTGTCTTGGGTTTTTCTGCCTTTTGAGCGGTCGCCTCATCCTTGCGGAAATGCTTCAGCTGGTCTTGCGCGTCGCTCCAGCCTCCGGCTGTGACAACCCATCTTCCATCGCCCACAGGGCAGAGGCAGCTGGTCACGGTCGAGTCCAGAAAGGCCCGATCATGACTGACCAGGATCAGCGTGCCATCATAATTCAGCAGCATATCTTCCAGCAATTCCAGCGTCTGCATGTCCAGATCATTGGTCGGTTCGTCCATCACCAGAAGGTTTGAGGACTGAGCAAGCCCGATGGCGAGCGCCAGCCTGTTGCGTTCTCCGCCAGACAGCGCGCCCACGGGTTGGCGCAGCTGCTCTGGCTTGAACAGGAAGTCTTTCGCATAGGCGGCCACATGGCGCTGATTGCCCTGCACCATGATGGAATCGCCGCCGCCCGGTGCAAGGGCTTCCCATACCGTATCGGTCGGGTTCAGCGTGTCGCGGGTCTGGTCCTGATAGGTGACCTGCAGAGTCTTTGATTGGCGTACACTGCCGGAATCCGGTTCAATCTCTCCCAGCAACAGGCGCACAAGCGTCGTCTTGCCGGCGCCGTTTGGCCCGATAATGCCGATGCGATCTCCGCGCAATATGCGCAGCGACAGATCCTTTGCGATCACCAGCGGGCCTTTGGGTGTGTCGAACGTCTTGGATAGCTCCTTTGCCTCGATCACCTTCTTGCTCATCGAGTCGCCGGTACTGACGGAGAGATCCGCCGTGTTCTTGCGATCCTGCAGGGCACTGCGCATTTCCGCATGCTGAACACGCATCTGTTTCAGCTTGGCGAGGCGGCCCTGGTTACGCTTGCGCCGACCGGTCACGCCCCGCGCCAGCCAGTGCTGCTCATCTTTCAGCTGGGTCGTCATGCGCCGCATCTGGCGCTCTTCTTCCACCTCGATCTGCTCGGCCCATTCGTCGAACTTCACATAGCCCTCGGGGCTTTTCAGCACCTTGCCCTGGCGCAGCCACAGCGTGTTGGTGGAGACATTTTCCAGAAAGCGCCGGTCGTGGCTAACCAGAAGGACAACGCCATTGAAGCCTTTCAGGCGCGCTTCCAGCGCTTCGATCATCGGCACATCCAGGTGGTTGGTCGGCTCGTCCAGCAGCAGTACGTCAGGATCTTGCGCGAAGGCCTTGGCGAGCGCCGCGCGGCGTTGCTGTCCGCCAGATAGGGTGGACGGATCGGCGCTGGCTTCTACGCCAAATTCCATGAGTTCGGCCTCGGCCATATAGTCCGCTTCCAGCCCGTCGGAGGCATAGTCCAGCACCGTGTCAAAGCCGGAAAGGTCCGGCTCCTGCGCCACGATGGCATAGGTGATGCCGGGCTGGCGCCAGACCTCTCCGGAATCGGCTTCCACATTTTCAGAGATGATCTTCATCAAGGTGGATTTGCCCGCGCCATTGCGGCCGACCAGGGCTACGCGCTCCCCCTTGGAGAGGGAGAAGCTGACCCCTGTGAACAGGGGTTGGCCGCCAAAAGACAGGCGAAGGTCATTCAGGGTGATCAAGGGAGGTTGTGCCATGGGCGCGATGTAGCGCGCCGAAGGATGCGGCGCTAGGGGGCGTGCTGTCTGAGGCCGCGGCCTGCTTTTTTTGTCAGCCTGTATTTGGCTACGAATGTGCGCGCCGCCGCCTTTGTGTATGGCCTGCTACACAGGGCATAGAATGGGTGGCAGGGGCTTGCATGCAGGGGCGCAGGGATCAGCCAAAATCGCCAATTGCCTCAATGGAAAATTAAAGGCCCGCGGGCGTTCCTCTTGAAAACAAAGAGGAAACGCCATGTATCAACAGTTTGCCCGCTTGGGCTTGTGCCTCTCATCCGTCTTCCTGGCTGCGGCTTATGCAGAACCCGGAAAAGCCGTCTATGGCCCTCTGGTCGAGAAAGGCGAGGCTGAGTTTGAACTGGTTTATGGGCAGTTCACAGGCGGCGCTGAAGATGGCGGCTGGGCCATGCTCGCCGAGGCCAATTATGGCGTCACCGATTGGTGGATGGCTGAAGTCCAGTTCGAATTTGAGCGCGAGCCGGGCGAGAATGCCATACTGGAAGCGATCGAGTTCGAGAACGTGTTCGCCTTCAACACTTCGCGGGCCTGGCCGGTCCAGTTCGGCGCCGCGCTCGCCTATGAATTCGGATTGCGGGACAAGCCGGATGAAGTGGAGGCGATGCTGATTGCAGAGCGCCACAGCGGTCCGATGCGCCTGAGAGGAAATCTGATCACAGAGCGTCAGGTTGGCAGTGGTGCGGAAGACGAATTCGAGTTCGGTTATGCCGCGCAGCTGCTCTATGCCCTTAATGATGATGTGAGCCTCGGCGCGGAAGGGTATGGCGGGGCCGGCAGCGATGAGGAGTTCGCAGACTTCGCAGACGAGGCCCATTATTGGGGGCCGGTTGCGCAATTCGAACTGCCGGACTTTGGCGGCGGAGAGTCTGAGATCCAGATCGGCTATCTCGCCGGCTTTGGCGAGACAGAGGCGGATGGCTATATTCAGCTGAAACTGGAACTCGAATACTAGGCGAGCGCGGAGATTTCTTCCGCGCTCAGAAGACGCCATTCGCCCTCCGGCAGGTCGCCAAGGGTGAGCGGGCCGAAGCTTGCGCGGTGCAGGGCCTCGACATGGTTTCCAGCGGCGGCAAACATACGGCGTACTTGATGATAGCGGCCTTCCGTGATGGTCAGCCGCGCCGTGCGCTCTCCGGTGACTTCAAGCGTGGCGGGCAGCAGCGGCTTGTCTTCTCCACGCAGCATCAGTTCTCCGCTTGCGAATAGCTCAGCCTCATGGCCTTCTAGGGGGCGGGCGAGTGTTGCTTCATAGGTTTTCGGTGTGTCGGATTTTGGCGAGATCAGCTTATGCAGCAGTTTGCCATCATCCGTGAAGAGAAGAAGGCCTGTCGTATCTGCGTCCAGCCGCCCGACCGTCGAGAGCGCAGGCGTGCGTTTCAGATAGCGCGGCGGCAGCAATTCATAAACAAGATTGCCTTGATCCTGACGCGAACAGGTAAAGCCCGCGGGCTTGTTCATCAGGATCACCATTCCGGGGGCAGGGTCGACCGGCTCTCCGTCAAAGCGCAAGCTCTCGCCTTCGCCTGTCACGCGGCCCCTGCGAATGGCGGCCTCAACTTCCTTGCGACTGCCATAGCCCAGGTTCGCCAGATATTTCGCAAGCTGACGATCGGATTTCATCAGCGCTTCCGCTTGGGCTTTTCGGCGCGGATGATCTTGTAGCCGCCTTCGTCTTCCAGCATCTCGTGCCCCTTGAAGCACTCGCCCAGTATCTGCTCATAGGGTAGGTGGCGGTTGGCGACGAGCCAGAGCTGACCGCCGGTCTTCAGCGCGCGGGAGGCGGCGCGGATGAAATCCTGCCCTAGTGAAGCCGCGTCCGCGCGGCCAACATGGAAGGGTGGGTTCATGACGATGAAATCATACAGGCGCTCGCCTGCATCCTTCGTGGCGTCTGCCCATTTGGCATCCCAATTCTCAAAGCCTGCCATTGTCTTGTCGATACAGGCCAGGGCGCGGTGCTCTGCCTCCAGCAGCCTCATATGCTCCACATTCGGACAATTGGAGAGCACTTCGCGCGCCAGGAAACCCTGACCTGCGCCAAAGTCTGCGCCATGACCCTTGATATATTCCGGAATGCTGTCAGCCAGAATTTCAGAGCCGGCATCGACGCGGTTCCAGCTGAACAGGCCCGGACGGCTCCACAGGCCGCTCTCCATTTCCTGCGGGGAGTCGAGCGCGATCCATTGGTCCATCAAGGCATGATTGATCTGTGTGCTGTCCTTGACGGTCCAGAAGGCGCGGCACTTGTTTTTGGACAGGCTGTCGGTGTCTCCGGCAATTTCGCCCAGGATTTTCTCATTGGTCTTCGCGCCCAGCGTATTGGGCAGGCAGGCGAGAAGGATGCCGCCTTCCGGGGCGTCACGCAAGGCGCGGGCGAACAGGCCGCGGGCCTCATCCTTTTGGCGCGGTGGCAGGATCAGCGTCAGCGCCGTGGCCGGGAAAGTCTCGGTCTCCGGTGGCAACATCTCAAACCCTGCCGCTTTCAGGGCGTCATGATCCGGCTTGAAACTGTTCTGACAGACAAGCCGGTCCTTCGGCAGGCCGGAAAGATATGGCGAGACTTCCGCGCGCAGGAAAAGAACCGGTCCCATATCCGGCATCGCGACAGCCCCGTCTTCCAGGGCCAGCATCAGGGTTTCATAGACAGCTGCATCAAACATGCGCGCTGTTTAGGGGTTTTAAGGGGCGCGGGGAAGAGGCTTACTGCCGGATCACACGCACCTTGTTGCCATCCGGGCTGCGCCCGCCAGAGGCCGTCTTGAAGGCCTGCGCCAGGCCCCGATAGAAGGTGATGCGCTCTTCTGCGTCTTCGCTCATCTCCAGGCCTTCTGCCGCGCCCAGCAGGGGCTCCGGCTTCATGCCAGCATGGGCGATGGTCATCACGTCAGACCACAGATCAGCCGGCAGGCCGCCGCCGGTCACATGGTTCATGGCGCTGTCATCATCATTGCCCACCCAGACGCCACCAACATAGGCGCTGGTAAAGCCGATGAACCAGGCATCGCGCCAGTCCTGGCTGGTGCCGGTCTTGCCGGCCACAGTCCAGTCGGGGATCTTCGCTTTGCCGCCAGTGCCAATCCGGCTGTTCACCACGCGGGTCAGCATGGCGTTCATTTCCTTGGCGTATTCATAATCATAGACGCGGTCGCGGTTGTAATCCGGCCGTTCATACAGAATATCGCCGCGCGAATTCTCGATACGGTCGATCAGCCACGGGTCCAGCCTTTCGCCGCCAGACTGGAATGTGCCAAAGGCACGTGTGATCTCCCATAGAGAGACTTCCTGGCTGCCCAGCGCGATGGAGGGGAAGGGCTTCAGCTCCGTCGTGATGCCAAATCGCTGGGCCAGCTGAATGACATTCTCTTCACTGACTTCCTGACCCAGCTCTGCTGCGATCGTGTTGATCGAGCGTGCGAGCCCTTCGCTCAGCGTCATCGGGCCCAGATAATTGCCAGTATAGTTTGACGGCGTCCACTTGCCGATAGACAGCGGCGCATCCTGGAACACATCATAAGGTGTGAACCCATTCTCCAGCGCGGTGGCATAGACAAAGGGTTTGAAGGCTGAGCCTGGCTGGCGGCGGGACTGGGTCACGCGGTTGAATTCGGAGGCCTTGTAATCCAGCCCGCCAATCAGGGTGACGACGCGGCCATCCTTGTCGATCACGAGCGCTGAGACTTGCGAAGCTTTGGAGGCCTTGCCGTCTTTCTCCATACGCTCAGCCAGTTTCGTCTGGATCTTCTGCTGCATCTGCGGATCGATGGAGACGGTGACCACCAGATCCCCCGGAATGCGCGGCAGCATGGCCTTGAGGCGCTCTGCCGCTGTATCGAGTGCATAGCCGAATTGCGGGTCATAGGCCGGCGGATCAATAATCGTGATGGGCGCTTCGCCTGCTTCAAGCGCCTGTTCACGCGTGATGAAGCCCAGGTCTGCCATTTCAGACAGCACATAGCGCTGGCGGGATTTCGCGCCTTCCAGATTCTCGCGCAAATTCAGTTTTGATGGCGCCTTTGGCAGGGCGGCCAGAAGGGCCGCTTCAGATATGGTCAGATCTTCCGGCGGCTTGCCGAAATAATAGCGCGCTGCGGCATCAATGCCGTACAGGCCCGCGCCGAAATAGACCCGGTTCAGATAGAGCGACAGGATCTGGTCCTTCGTCATCTTCTTTTCCAGCGCACGGGCAAGCTTCATTTCCTGTGCCTTGCGGGAAATCGTCTGACGGCTGTCGAGCACGAGGTTCTTGATCAGCTGCTGCGTGATGGTGGAGGCGCCGGAGACAGTTTCCCCGGCCCGCATATTGGACCAGGCTGCGCGGGCAATGGCCGCGTCGTCTGCGCCATCATGCTCGTAAAAGCGCTTGTCTTCGGCGGCGATGAAGGCCTGCGGCACGTGCGGGGGCAGGCGGCTCACATCGGTCGCCCGGCCATAGCGGGGGCCGCGCACATCCAGCGTATTGCCGTTCCTGTCGACGAATTCGATGGCCGGTTCGCGTTTGGAGTTCCACAGCTCTGACACTTCAGGCAGGCTGGGCATGCCGGCATAGAGCGAGCGCCATTTCCACAGGCCCCAGCCAGCCGCCACCAACAGCACGAACAGCAATGACAGCGCCAGATATTTGCCGGGCCCGCTGCGTACGAAGGCGAAGCGTTTTGAGGGCACCTTGATGGCGCGCGCGGATTTTCGGGGGGCTGTTTTGCCTGCCATATCTGCCGATTACCTGAATACCATGTGTAAACAAGAGAAGTGACTGAGGAATTAGGCAAGGAAAAGGCAAAGGCCATAGGGCTTTTGCATCTGCCTTACGCTGCGTGATCTTAAACTTTAAGGACAACTCCCTAGTGAAATCCTTCCGAAAATCTGGTCTACTCTGACCAATAATGACCGCAGGCCGTTAATGAGCCGCGCATGGGAGGAAAATATGGCATCATCGAGCAAGGCGACAGAAGTAGAGCATTTTGACGTACTGATCGTCGGCGCAGGCATATCCGGCATCGGCGCTGCCTGGCACATGAAGCATCAATGCCCGGACAAGACTTATCTGGTTCTTGAAGTGCAGGAAGACTTTGGCGGCACCTGGCGCACGCACACCTATCCCGGCATCCGGTCCGACAGCGACCTTTACACTTTCGGTTATCGCTTCAAGCCATGGACTGGCACACCCATCGCCACGGCCCAGGAAATCCTCACCTATATGGGCGAGGTGATCGAGGATAATGATCTGGCTCCAAACATCCGCTATCGCCACCGCATCGTGGCGGCGGACTGGTCGTCTGAAGACAAATTGTGGACTCTGACGGCGAAGCGCGAAGACACGGGCGAGACCCTGTATTTTACCGCAAACTTCCTGTGGATGTGCCAAGGCTATTACAATCACGAGAAGGGCTACACGCCCGAATGGCAGGGGATGGACGACTATAAGGGCCAGATCATCCACCCACAGACCTGGCCGGAAGATGTGGACATCAAAGGCAAAAAGGTCATCTGCATCGGCTCCGGCGCGACGGCGGCGACGGTCGTGCCAGCGATTGCCGGGGAATGCGAGCATGTCACGCTGCTGCAGCGCTCGCCGACCTATTTCATTCCAGGCCGCAACGAAAACGAACTGGCCGATGCCCTGCGCGAAGTGGGCATTGAGGAAGAGTGGATTCACGAGATCGTGCGCCGCCGCGTCTTGTTCGATCAGGCGCAGTTCACGCATCTGGCGCAGACCGTGCCGGACGCCGTGAAAGAGCAATTGCTGAACGGTGTGCGTGAATTCCTGGGCCCGGATTACCCGATGGACCCGCATTTCACGCCCCGCTATCGCCCCTGGCAGCAGCGGATTGCCTTCGTGCCGGACGGAGACCTGTTCCAGGGCATTGCCAGCGGCAAGGCGAGCGTCGTGACGGACCAGATCGACCGCTTCACCGAGAAAGGCATTCTGCTAAATTCCGGCGAAGAACTGGAGGCCGATATCATCATCACGGCGACGGGCTTTAACCTGTCCGTGCTCGGAGACATTCCGTTCTCCAAGGATGGTGCGCCGATTGATTTCAGCCAGACGGTCACCTATCGCGGCATGATGTTTACCGGCGTACCGAATATGGCCTGGGTGTTTGGCTATTTCCGCGCCAGCTGGACATTGCGGGTGGACCTGATGGGGGATTTCATCTCCCGTCTGCTGAAGCATATGGACGAGATCGGCGCGGCCGAGGTGCGCGTGGAACTGCGCGAGGAAGACAAGGATATGGAGATCAAGCCCTGGATCGATCCGGACAATTTCAATCCGGGCTATCTGATGCGTTCCATGCATTTGATGCCGAAACGCGGTACGGCCTATATCTGGCAACACACACAGGACTATTGGCGCGAGCGGGATGAATTGCCGGCGATTGATCTGGAAGGCGCTGAATTCGTCTATGAACGCAAAAAGGCAAAAGTGCCGGAAGACGCCTGATCAGGGCCGTCAGCAGGCGGAATCTGGGCATTCTTGCGTCCGTCCGTGAAAGTGCTGGTCACGGCATAAAGAGCCATCTAGTTTCCCTCCTACCAGTTCCGTGTGGGAGGGATTTTCATGTTTGCATTCTGGACAACGCCTGCTGTGCGTATTGCGAGACTGGCCTGCAGTGCCGGGCTGGCGGCGATTATTGTGTCCGGCCAAGCCATGGCCGAGTCCGATGAGGCTCTGGACTGCGGCGAGGCCCTCTCGCGCCATGTGATGGTCAGCGTGGTCGAAGTGTCGGAGACGCCCAACCGGCTCTATGCGTTGCTTCCTTTATTTGATGCTGCCGCTCGCAAGTGTCCGGAGAATGACTTTGCCGTGCACTATGCCGCGGCGGCGCATGTTACACGCGCGCTTCGGATGATGGAGGAAGAGGCCAGCAATGACGCGGTGATGTCCGAGTGGTATGCAGCCTTCGATTATTCGACCGCCTACTGGAAGATGGACGAACATAACGACATGTTTGAAGCCTTGAATGGCGCAGACATTGTCGATGTCGAGGTAGAGGAGGAACAGGCGGTTGCCCTTCGCAAGGATCTCGTCAATGGCATGCTGGAATTTCAGGCGAAATACGGCATCACTCAACCCTACATAATTGGGCCTGACTGGCCGAAATCCTGTCATCGGGGCCTGACGCAGGATGTGAGAATTGCCCGCGAATGGCTGGACGCAAATCCGGGCGGCGAGGGGCTTGCCCTGCAATTCGCCGAAGCGCTGGGCGCGGCGTGTCCCATGGCGCAGCCAACATGGGGACTGCATTTTGAGCTGAACAGCATTCGCATGGCGGCGGCCAGAGCGGTTGCCGAAAGCGACCCGCCTACGGCGCGTGCCATTGCGGCGAAGGTGGAGGCCTATCGCGACACGGTGCTGGCCAGCGAGAAATCGCGCCTTTACTGGTCAAAGGATCGCCAGACGGCGCTGGACGAGATTGAAGCCATGGCGGCGAACGCCGCCCCTTAAACCTCTTGCTCTCGATACGCACATTCCTTTCATCCCGGAATTTTCAAGGCAAATATCCAGGGCCCGAAATCAGGGGCAGCCAATGGCGTGCGCCAGAATGTTGCGGTGCACTTCACTGGTACCGGAATAGATCGTCGCAGCGCGCGTCGCGAAATATTTCGCCTTGGCAAACTCGCTATCCGGTGCAGCGACGAGCCCGAACTCCGTAATCTCCTGATGCAGCTCTGTGGCGAGCAGCTTTAGGGCAGACGCGGCAGGGGCATCTGTCAGATCCAGCATCCCGTGAGAGGCGCGCGCTTCCATGGCCTCGAACGTATCGACTTTTATGGTCATCGCGCCGAGTTTGGCCTCCATGGCGGGATAGTGACCTTCCAGATCATCCAGTCCGCGCCGTACAGCCCGCAGGGCACGGCGCAGCAGTCCGGTCGTCGTATTGTTGCCGCGGGCAATCGCCATCAGCTGTTTCGCGGCTTTCCAGCCTTCGCCAATTTCGCCAATGCGGTGGGCAGCCGGCGTGCGGACATCATCGAAGAACACTTCATTGGTTTCGCTTTCGCCGCTGATGAACTCAATCGGCCGTACACGGATACCGGGGCGGTGCATCTCGACCAGCAGGAAAACCAGGCCATCGCGGCCCCTGCTGCCGGGCTCGCACCGCGCCAGCAGGAACATGTGCGTCGCATAATGTGCGAAGCTGGTCCAAACCTTGCTGCCATTCAGGATGAAGTCATCGCCGTCCCGCGTTGCGCGGAAGGCTAGGGAGGAGAGGTCAGAGCCCGCTTGTGGCTCTGAGAAACCTTGGCACCATTCATGCTCTCCCCGCAGGATGGCGGGAAGATAATGAGCTTTCTGCTCTTCGGTGCCGGCAGCGATGATCAGGGGGCCGATGGTGCGCACGCCTGAATTCATCAGGATCGGCGCATCGCGCTCCGCGCAGGCATTTTCGAAGTAGAGGCGTTGCTGGGGGCTCCACCCCGCGCCGCCATATTCGATGGGCCAGGAGGGCGCATACCAGCCGCGTTCTGCCAGACGCTTGCGCCAGGCATCACACGCCCAATGGGCAGATTTCAGGCCCGTCGTCGCGCGGCCTGCCATGCGCAATTCCTCGGTCAGTGCTTCATCAAGGAATGCATCGACTTCGGCGCGGAAGGCTGCGTCCGCCCTGCCATGCGAATGATCACAGAGCAGGGGCTCTGCGAGCGGAAAACTGCCATCCATGTCACTCTCCCTTGTCCGGAGTGTCCGCAACACTTAGCCGCCTGCTGTCTTCATCTGCAATCAGGGGAAATACGTGGATGGTGTGCCGCGCTACATGCGGATGCCCAGATCCGTCACATTTTCACGGGGGCCTTTCGGTACGATGCGATACGGATTGATGTGCTTATGAGAGTAGTAATAATGCTGCTTGATGTGATCGAAATTCACCGTGGGGTTCACTTCCGGCATTTCGTACAGACGCTGCATATAATCATTCAGTGCAGGATAGGCGCGGATCTGCTTCATATTGCATTTGAAGTGCACATAATAAACAGGGTCGAAGCGGATCAGGGTCGTGAACAGGCGAATGTCCGCCTCCGTCAGCATATTGCCCACCAGATATTTGCGACCATTTGTCGACAGGCGCTGCTCCAGCCAGTCGAGTGTATCAAACAGGGGCGTGATGTTTTCGTCATAGGCGTCCTGGGTTTCAGCAAAGCCGCATTTGTAGACGCCATTATTCACGGTCGTGTAGATGCGGTCATTCACCTGGTCGATTTCATCGCGCAGCGAGTCCTGGTAATAGTCTTCTGTATTCCCCGTAATCTCGTTGAAGGCCGTATTGAAAATGCGAATGATCTCCGCGCTCTCATTGTTCACGATTGCTTCTTCCTGCTTGTCCCAAAGCACAGGCACAGTCACCTTGCCGGTATAGTATGGCCGGGCCAGCGTGTAGATTTCGTGCAGATATTTCTTGCCATAGAGCGGATCGCCCGTCGCGCCCGGGAAGTCGTCTGATAGCTCCCACCCATCATCCAGCATGTGCGGATGCACCACGCTGACTGGGATCAAATCCTGCAATTCCTTCAGCTTTCGGAAGATGAGCGTGCGGTGGGCCCACGGACAGGCATATGAAACATAGAGGTGATACCGCCCGGCCTCTGCCTTGACGGCATTCTGTCCACCCGGGCCGGGGGAGCCATCCGTGGTAATCCAGTTACGGAAGGCGGAATCCTGACGTTTGAACTTTCCATCTTCCTCGGCGAACTCGTCCTTCTGTTTCCATTCGCCATTTACCAGCAGTCCAGCCATATCCCAGTCCTTTGTTTTTTCTCATTTCCCTTATATTTTACTACGCGCGAGCGAGCTCAATGGTTTCGCTAACATAACAGTTATTCAGGCGATTGCAGGCCCAATATTAGCCTGAGGGAACGCTTGCTCCTGCTCACGGGTTTGCTTATCCATTCAAATGCAGCGAACCTTTCAAGGAGACTCCCTCATGACCCATCGCAAGACATCTGTTGCCGTCGCGGCCCTGCTTGGCCTTTCCCTTCTGGCGGCGTGTGGGTCGGGGGATGCGCCGGATACGGCGGATGCCGGGGCCGAAGCGGTTATCCTGGCCAATGGCATGACCCCCAAGGAACAGATTGATGCCCGTCAGGCCCATCTGAAGAATTACGGCAAGGCCTTTAAGACGATCAGCGACCAGCTGAAAGCCTCCGATCCGGACATGACCGCCATCCAGACAGCCGCCGCAAATCTCGTATCTGAAGCCGAAGGCATGGAAACCTGGTTCCCGAAAGGCTCCGGCCCTGACAGCGGCGTCAAAACGGATGCCCTGCCGACCATCTGGGAAAGCCCGGAAGAGTTCAACCAGCTCGTCGCAGATTTCCAGACCGAAGCCGCCCAGTTGAGCGAGGCCGCGCAGACTGGCGATGTCGAGGCAATCAAGGTAGCGTTCGGCGAAACCGGCAAAACCTGCAAGTCCTGCCACGAAACCTATCGCGCAGACGACTGATCCGGCATGACGGAAGAGACGAGGCGCGTCATCGTATGGGACGGCGCAGTGCGCCTGTTCCACTGGGCAACAGTTCTGCTTGTTGCCTCCATGTGGTGGACGGCAGAGCAGGGCATTATGGACTGGCACAAGCGGATGGGGCTCACCCTGGTGGCCCTTCTGGTGTTCCGCCTTGTCTGGGGCGTGATCGGGCCGAAGACCGCCCGCTTCGCCGCCATGGTGACGGGGCCGGCCGTACTGGTCGGCTATGTGAAAGATTTGCTGGCGGGCCGGCACCGTCCGCATTTCGGGCATAACCCCGTCGGCTCGCTCAGCGTGTTTGCCATGCTGGCGGCGCTGGCCGTGCAACTCGGCACGGGTCTCTTCACAGTCGATACGGATGGCCTCGAATCCGGTCCGCTGGCCAGCCTGATCTCCTTTGATGCGGGTCGTCAGGCGGCGGAGATTCACGAGATCAGCTTCAATGTGCTGTTCACCCTGATCTGTCTGCATGTCATTGCGATTGCCGTGTATCTTGTCTTCTTCAAGGACAATCTCGTCCGGCCCATGGTGACGGGCCGCCGGGCCGCGGCAGAGTTCAGGGAGGCAGATGTCTCGGACAACCGCCTGCCATGGGTCCGTTTCCTGATCGCTGCGGTCGTGGCCGTGGCAGCTGTCTATGGTATCCTGACGGTCGGTTGACGCGTCACACCTCCCGTCAATTTGCGTGCAGTGCCAGCCCTTGAAGGGCCGGGCCTGCACAATTAGGTGTCACGCCCCGTCTGCGCAGCTTTTTCCACACATTCCGGCGGAACACGTTCAGGCCTGCATGCTTTACTTCAGGCACCGTTTATAGCCTCCACACCAGACCCGTCAGGGCCCGCCATGTTCAGGTCAATTTCTTCCATTGGGTCTCTGCTCATTGCGGCGGCCATTCTCTATGCGGGCAATGGCCTGCAGAGCACGCTGCTGGCTGTGCGCGCAGACCTTGAGGGCTTCCCGACCGCTGTGATCGGCGGGCTGACCTCAGCCTATTTTGCCGGCTTCATTCTGGGCTGCCGCTTCGTGCCGGGCATGATCAAGAATGTCGGCCATATCCGCGCCTTTGTGGCGCTCGCCTCGATTGCCTCGTCCAGCGCGCTGGCGCATGTCCTGTTCGTTGACCCTGTCTCCTGGGCATTTCTGCGTTTTGTGACGGGGTTCAGCTTTGCGGGCCTGACCATGGTTCTGGAAAGCTGGATCAATGAGCGCGCGACAAATGCCAATCGCGGCAAGATCCTGTCCGTCTACAGAATGGTAGATCTTGGCTCTGTGACCATCGGCAACCTTTTGCTGGCTGTATCGGCCCCGTCCGGCTTCAAGCTGTTCGTGCTGGTCTCCATCCTCATTTCCATCGCGCTCGTTCCAGTGGCGTTGACCAAGACCAGCTCTCCCGCGCCGCTGGAAACGGCGAAGCTGGACATTCGAGAGCTTTACCGCGTCTCGCCCGTCGGCGCAGTTGGCGCGATGCTGACAGGCCTCGCCAATGCGGCCTTCTGGGGCATGGCGCCGGTCTTCGTGCAAAAGGTCGGCTATGGCTCGGCCATGGTCGCGGCCTTCATGAGTACGGCCATCATCGGCGCAGGCCTGTTCCAGTTCCCGATGGGCACGCTGTCAGACAGGATCGACCGGCGCTATGTGATCATCGGCGCCTCTGTGGCGGGCGCGGTGGCGGCCATCCTGCTGGCCAGCTTTGCCGGTATCTCGCAAAGCGCCTTGCTTGTGTTCGGCTTTTTCTTCGGCGGTCTGATCATCCCGACATTTGGTATCTGCGCTGCCCATGCGAATGACCATGCCGCCGCCGGCAAGGCGGTCGCGACCAGTGGCGGCCTGTTGCTGCTGCACGGGCTAGGCTCTGTCTTCGGGGCACTCGCCGGCGCGCTCGCCATGAGTGTCTTCCACCCGGCGGCGCTGTTCTGGTACATCGCGGTGATCTATCTGCTGCTGGCCGTCTTCAGCATCCTGCGCGTCGGCCTGCGTCCGTCCACGCTCACCAAGAAGATGCCCTACATCCCGGTGCCAAAAAGCCCGCTCACGCGCGTTTACAAGAAGCTCGCGAAAACGCAGGGGAAGTGAAGTTTTTGAGTATAAGGTTAGTCTACGAATTTAAGGCCATTCTCCAAGTCTACGCTCAGTACCGATGTTCTTAATTCAAGGAACTGATACGTTGCTTGAAGTCTTGCTTTGAAACCTTTGTCGCGTGTGACTATCGCGTGACAAAGCGATCCATATCCAGCATGTACTAGATCGGAGGAGCTGGATTTAAACTTGTCTTCGCGTTTCAGCCTTTTGTCCGCCTTGTAACCGAACCAGTTGAGCATTAGCATTATATTTCGGGCTTTCTCGACTATGTCGAGTGGTCTTCCTGTGACGGAATTTTTTCCATTCAGATTAAAGATCTCTTCCACGCCTTTCTTGGAGTAGAAGGCGTTGCTTTTTTGTAGTTCCTCTGCAATACGGCGGACAATGTTGTCGCCTTCTATGTCGTTAATTGCCTCTAAATTCGGGACAACTTCTTTCCGGAAATCCGCGAGCGGGTTACCACTTCCGTATGCAGATGTTTGTTCCTGCATGCTTTGAGCTGCTTCTGCCGTTCCAGATCTTATAAGGCGCAGTATTTCCCTCAATAAATCCCCAAAAGCAGATTGCTGCGCGGCAGAGAGGTCAAGCGCTTCTAAATCCATGTTCCAGTTTATCCCCATGGCATCTATTTGCTCGCCAAGAAGTTCCGGGTAGGTTTTGTCTGGCTGTCCTCCATATAGTTTATGAGCTACATTCAGGACCGTGGTCTCATCCATTAGTCTGCCAGTTAAAGATAGCTCTCTGAAGCGGAGCCGTGGTGGCGTAAGCTTGAGTAGATAACCTTCTTTTATCTCGAACCCTTCCATATTGGGATGTATGTGAACTGTCTGAAGCTTTTCGAGGTTAGAGAGAAATCTGTCTGCGCCCATTTCTGCTCTGGCGATTTCCACTAAGGTTTCGTCCGAGTAGCCTATGTAGAAGGTGTCTTTCCAATAGGCATATTGGTTAGAAGCAATTAGGGCTTCCAACGGTTCTCCCAGAATATTCTGGTCCAAATAGATTATTGGGCGATCCATAGTTTTCTTCCTAAGCTAAAACCTAACCCATCCCCGGTCGCCAGGCGTCTCTTATGTGTTCGGGCCAGCGGGCTGGGGTGATGGCGATCAGGTCGTAGCGCCAGCCATGGTCTGAATAATGCGGGCGGCGGGCCATCCAATAGTCCGCGGCGCGGGCGATGCGGGCCCAGGCATGCGGCGTCACGGCGTTCAGCGCGGCGAGCCGGCCTGCGCGGGCCTTCACCTCCACAAAGATGATCGTGCCGGATTTCTCCGCAATCAGATCAATTTCACCCACCGGCGTGCGCACGCGCTGCGCCAGAATGCGATAGCCCTTGAGGCGGAGAGACCAGGCGGCGAGCGTTTCGCCCTTTCGGCCGCGCTGTTCGGCGGCCTTGCGTTTCGGGGAGGGCCCCCGTGCACCGGTTGAGCGCCCCTCAGCCATCGGCCTTCAATTGCAACGCACGCTGATAAACGTCCCGCTTGGGCAGGCCCAGCGCCGCGGCGACAGCATTGGCGGCGGCCTTGGTCGGCTGGCCGTCGAGGGCTTCGCGCAGGGCGGCGTCCAGCTGTTCCGGCGTCACCTCTTCTTCGCCCGGCGGGCCGACCAGCAGCACGATCTCACCCCGCGGTGGCCCGGCCTCCGCATAATGTGCGGCCAGCTCTGCCAGCGTGCCCCGGCGCGTCTCCTCGAACATTTTGGTCAGCTCTCGTGTCACTGCGCCGTCACGGGGGCCGAATACATCCGCAAGGTCCGCCAGCGCATCGGCCAGGCGCGGCCCGCTCTCATAGAAGATCAGCGTGCCCGGCACGGCCTTCAGCGCTTCGGCGGCAGATTTCCGCGCGCCGGATTTGGGCGGCAGAAAGCCTGCAAACAGGAATTTGTCGCTCGGCAGGCCGCTGGCGACGAGGCCCGCCAGCATCGCAGACGCCCCCGGAATCGGGAACACGCGCACCCCGGCCTCCAGTGCATCATGCGCCAGCTTCCAGCCCGGATCAGACACCAGCGGCGTGCCCGCATCAGAGATCAGCGCAATCTTTGCGCCTTCCTGCAAAGCCTTCAGGAGGCCAGGCCGCCGTTCTGCCCCATTATGGTCATGATAGGGGCTGAGGCGCACCTTAAGCCCATAGGCTGACATCAGTTTCCCGGCGACGCGTGTGTCCTCCGCCAGCACTTCATCTGCAGCGGCCAGCACGTCCAGCGCGCGGAGCGTGATATCTCGAAGGTTGCCGATTGGCGTGGAAACGACATAAAGCCCCGGCGCAAGCGCTACGCGCGGTTGCCCCTGCGGGTGAGCAGGAATAGAGTCGCCCGTGGCGGGAATCGCCCCGGAGTCAGAAGAATCAGGAGATGACATTGCTTCAACCATTGCTCAGGAAGTTCCCCGCGCCAAGCCTTGTACTCGCATCGCTGCTGCTGGCAACGGCCTGCGCCAGTGCCCCGGCGCGCCAGCCTGTGCCGATTGGCACCGGTCAGCCGCGCGAAGAACCCGTCACCGGCGTGCCGCGTGATCTGGGCGATAATCGCGGCGATGTCGATGTCGGTGAGATGGAAGAGCCGGAAGATACGGCCAAAGTCCGCGGCGATGGCGGCCTGATCCCGCCCTTCATGGAAGGCCGCAACATCAAGCGCGCCGTTGTGATGCTGCCCTTTTCCCACCCGAACGCCAATGTGCGTGCAGAGGCCGAAAGCATGCTGGCTGGCATTGAGCTTGCGCTGTTTGAATATGCCGACAAGGATTTCCTGATCATCCCCAAGGATACCGCCGGGAAGACCTCCGTTGCCGAGGCCCGCACCGATGAGGCCATCAAGGAAAAGGCTGACGTCATTCTTGGGCCGCTGTTTGGCGCAAATGTGAAAACCGTGCGCCAGGTTGCCCGCGACAAGGAAATCCCGGTCATCGCCTTCTCCAATGACCGTAGCGCAGCAGGTGGCGGGGCCTATCTCGCCTCCATTTCCCCGGATGAGGAAGTGCGCCGCGTGATGGAATATGTTGCAACGCGCGGCGTAGACACATTCGTGTTTCTCGGCCCCAGCAGCGATTATGGCCGCCAGGTTGAGGCTGCGATGCGTTATGAAGCAGGCCGTCTCGGCGCTGTTGTGGCGGCGTCTGCCTTCTATGACCCATCCAGCGGGGCAGGGCCTGAAGCGCGCCAGATCGCCAGCGTGCTGAAATCCGAATTGGTGAACCGCCCCGGCCGCGTCGCCGTGATGATCCCTGAGCGGGGCGTGAAGCTGCTCTCCGTGGCGCCACTGCTGCCTTATAACGGCGTGGACATGCGAAAGGTGAAGCTACTCGGCACCTCTTACTGGGATGATCCCAGCATCTGGCGGGAGCCGACGCTGGCAGGCGGCCTGTTTGCGTCGCCGGACCCGGCCAACCAGACCACATTCCGCGAAACCTATCGCCGGATCTATGGCCGTGCGCCGACGGATCTGGCCGGTCAGGCCTATGATGCGGCGGCCTTGGCCGTGCGCCTCGCCGGGGAAGACAATCTCAGCTATGGCGGCGTGACCGATCCGGACGGCTTCTATGGCGTGAATGGCCTGTTCCGCTTCCGCATTGACGGCACATCCGAGCGCGGTCTGGCGGTCAAGCAGATCGAATCCGGCGGTCCGGCCGTGGTTGAGGGCGGCGTGCAGTCTTTCGGCACTGGCGACAGCTGAGGCAGCACCTGGCAGAATGGCAACACCTGCAGCCTGCCGCTAAGGCAATCTGCAGGCCTCCCTTGCGTTGCGGGACTTATCCCCCCACATGACCGGCTGAGGTTTTAGCAGCACTGGAAGACGGCAGCCATTCCATGAGCAAGCGTGACTATTATGACGTGCTCGGCGTTGCGCGTGATGCGGACGAGAAACAGCTCAAGTCCGCCTACCGCAAGCTGGCAATGAAATACCATCCGGACCAGAATGCCGGAAATCCCGAAGCCGAGGAGAAATTCAAGGAGGTGGGAGAGGCCTATGCTGTGCTTAGCGATGGCCAGAAACGCGCCGCCTATGACCGCTTCGGCCATGCCGCCTTTGAGAATGGCGGCGGGGGCGGTGGAAATCCGTTCGGCGCGGGCGTCAACCCTGAAGACATCTTCTCGGACCTGTTCAGTCAGGTCTTCGGCGCAGGCGGCTTTGGCGGCGGACGGCGTCGCGGCGGGCCCCAGCGCGGCTCGGATTTGCGCTATGATCTGGAGATCACGCTGGCCGAAGCCTGGGCCGGCAAGGAAGAGACCATTCACGTGCCCCAGGCCGTGCCCTGTACGGGCTGTGACGGCTCTGGCGCAGCCCCCGGCACCAGCCCGGAAACGTGTGATACCTGCGACGGTCATGGCCGTGTGCGCGCCCAGCAAGGCTTTTTCACCATGGAACGCACCTGCGTGCGCTGTGGCGGCAAGGGCAAGATCATCAGGAAACCCTGCAAGGAATGCGGCGGCGTAGGTCAGGTGCGTGAAGAACGCAAACTGCAGGTGAAGATCCCGGCAGGTGTCGAGAGCGGCATGCGCATCCGTCTGTCCGGCGAGGGCGAGCCCGGCGATCAGGGCGGTCCGCGCGGGGACCTCTACATTTTCGTCGATGTCGTCGAGCATGACATTTTCGAACGCGACGGCCCGAACCTGTACTGCCGCGCGCCCGTGCCCATGGCGACAGCGGCGCTGGGCGGCGAGATCGAGATCCCGACCATTGATGGCGGCCGTGCGCGTGTCGTCGTGCCGGAAGGGGCCCAGACGGGCCGCAAGCTGCGCCTGCGCGGCAAGGGCATGCCGTCTGTGCGCCAGTCCGGCCATACGGGAGACCTGTTCGTCGAGATGTTCGTGGAAACCCCGCGCAACCTGTCCGCCCGCCAGAAAGAGCTGATGCGCGAATTCTGCGAGTGCACAGGCGCTGATTGTCACCCTGAAAGCGAAGGCTTCCTCGGCCGCATCAAACGCTTCTGGAGCGGCGACCACGACGAAAAACGCCCGAACTAGGCGTCCTGCTTCCTCATCTCCCGTTATTAACGGTCTGACGGTTGTCCATTGCGCAGACTTCCGCAATATCCCATCGCAATGCGATGAGTGCGGGGCGGTGTCATGAAGTCAGGGCATGTTTTTCGCGGGCTGAACGGCGCGCTGAAGGGATTTTCCCGGATCGAAAGATTGATCTGGATTGGCGTGCTGGTCATGCTTGTCATCAGCACGCTCATACGGGCTGCCGCCGCGTTGAGCCCGTCCCTCGGCGCGTGGGCCCAGGAGGCTGGACATACCAGCGCGCTCGTCTTCAACACGGTGGGCCTGGCCCAGGCCGTGACCCTCAGCATTGTTGTTGCCATGCCGCTGCTTCGCTACATGCTGACGCGCAATCCCGCCAGCGAACTGGTGAAGGGGCTTCAGGCGAACCGCCAGAGCTATCTTCTGGAAGACCTCCGCCGACTGACAGAGCATGGTGAACTTCGCTTTCCGGCAGACGAGCTGCAGATCGTTTCGGACAATGACGCCCTGAAGGAATTCAGCCGCATGAATGCGGAATGCTTTGAGGAAAGCGCCAATTATTCCGGCGATTATGTGGACAAGCTGCTGCGCAATACCAGCATTCAGGAGCGCTACCCAAAAAGCTTCGCCTATGTGCTGGATGAAGCCGGCCAGCGCATGGGCATCTCCATGGTCATTCCCCTGAACCCGACCGGTACCTTGCTGTACAAGAAAGGGGCCTTGTCTGATCATGACATCATGGACATCGCCGTTGCCTCAGTGGGGGAGCCTTGCGGATGTATTCTGCTGTTTGCCATCGGTATGCTGACGGACTATCGCCCGGATGGGGGCAAGTCTGGCGGGACACAGGCCATCCGCACTCTCATCCGCAGCCATGTCCACCACATCTGGCGCGTCGCCTCGGACTTTGATCTTGAGACCGTGCCCTTCATAATGCAGGTGGAACGCCCCAGCATCGTGCGCATGGGCAAGATGTTCGGTTTCAGAAGACTGGACCAATCCGGCGCCGACGGAGACCCGCTCTTCGAAATCACCTGGCCCGAACTCCGCGAAAAACTGAAAGCGGTAAGCGAGGTGGTTTAGACGCTATTTTCCTGAAGGGGCTAGTCGGCGGGGCTGAGCCGCGTGGCCGGTTTGTCTGGCAGGCAGGATTCGTCCAACAGCTCTGTGGCAGCGTGCTTCAGCACATCTGACAACGTCTGCAGCTTTCCGGAAATCGGCGAGGTGTCCCGCCAAATTAGGGAGATGGTCCGCGAGGTCTGTGGATAATCAATCCGGCGGATGATGAGCTGCGGATCACGCCGCATTTCCGACAGGGCATACAGGCTTGGCAGAATGGCAACACCTGTGCCCATCTCCGCCATCTGGCGCAGGGAGTCGAGGCTGGTGCCGGCATATTCCGTGTTCACATGCGCGCCCGCCGTGTTTGCCAATGCCTGAACCCGCAGGTTCAGATTCTGCCAATGGCCCAGGCTAAGCAATTCGCGCCCTGCCAGATGGGCCGGGCCAATCGGTGTGTGGCAAGTTGCCAGCGGGTCATCCGGTGCAATGCAGATCCACAGCTTTTCTTCAAACAGGGGCAGGGAGGATGTGCCCGCCATATCATCCGTCATCGAAATAATCGTGTCGTATTCGCCGCTGTGCAAATGTGCCTTCAAATCCATTGTGCGCTCTTCCCGAACACTGAAGCGCAGCTGCGGAAAGCGGGCATGCAACTGCCGCGTCGCCAGGGGCAGCAGATAGGGGCCTATCGTTGGCAGAACACCCAGTCGTACCAGGCCTTCCAGGTCTTCGCTTTCCTGCCGTGCCGAGGCGCGCAGATCTTCCACATCCCGCAGAATGGCCCGCGCCCGTGCAAGAATGTCGGCCCCTTTCGGTGTCAGCAACGCGCCGCAGGTGGCGCGCTCGAACAGCGTTACGCCCAGTTCCTCCTCCATACGGGCCACTTGGGCCGACAGGCTGGGCTGGCTGACATTCACGCGCTTGGCCGCCTCGCTGAAACGTCCTGTTTCGGCAACGGCGACCAGGTATTGAAGCTGGCGAAGGGTGGGTCTCATAGTTTCAAGCTATAGTATCAAGATATTCTTTCTATTTGAACTATCATCAGGAAAGTCCGATTTCAATTGTTCAGGAACGTCTGAAACTTGCTTGGACAGGAGGCCGGTCAAAATGTCACCCAAGGATATTCCCGTTGTCTCTCCCATCGCGGATCCGCGCCGACCCTCACGGGGGTCTGTTGTGCACAAGGCCGCGCCTCCGCCAGGCCAGCACCGGACATCCCGAACTGATCAGTTTAGGGATAATCAGAAGGCGACGATCCCGCCCATCTGGTACGTCTAGGTCAACGGGTAAAACGCAAATTCTCATGCAAGGACCGGCGCCTCTCAGGGCTGTGTAGAGGGGCTGGTCTTGCGGGCACATGATTCCGGTCTTCAGGGGCCGCGTGTCATGGCCCATCTGCCAGCCGGCGTAATCTTCCCCCCACTGTGCCGGCTGGCAGACTTCCTCCTGAAGTGGGGGCAACAGGGACACAAGAAAAATGACTGAACCCAGCACTTATCTGTCTGCTGATTTGCCGCCGGTAAATATCAGCGAACTTGAGTTTGATGCTCTCAACGCGCTGGCCTTCGCGATCAGCCATAAGCAACCGGAACTGTCTGGCATGTTGCTGGCAGAGCTGGACAGGGCGCAGGTACACCCCGTGACCAGCCTGCCCCCAGGCACGGTGACGATGAATTCGCGCGTGGAATTCCGCGATGAGGGCAATGGCAATGTGCGCACGGTGCAGATTGTCTTCCCGCATCTGGCGGACATTTCCCGGGATCGCATTTCCATCGTCACACCAGTCGCTGCCGCGCTGATCGGCCTGTCTGAAGGAGATGCCATTCCGTGCCGGTTTCATGACGGGCAAGACAGGTATTTGCGTGTGCTGAAGGTTTATCCGCCTGATGAGGGCTAAGGCAGCGCAAAAGTCACGCGCCGTATGGGAACTCTTTTGCCGCCGGGGCCGTTGATCCCGGCAGTCCCGCGCAAGAGATACGCCCATGGCCTTCAGTGCAGATCAGGAAACGCTGTGCCGCGAAGGCATGACTGCTGAGGCGATAGGTCTTGTGCGCGCTGATCCGGCCGGGCCAGGCTGGACCCGGCGCAGATGCGGCAAGGGTTTCACCTATCAGGACCAGGATGGAAATACGCTGTCCGGTAAACGCGCCGAGCGGTGCCGCGCGCTGGTGCTGCCGCCCGCCTGGAACGACATCTGGATTTGTCCCAATCCGCGTGGCCATATTCAGGCAACGGGCCGCGATGATGCCGGTCGTCTGCAATACCGCTATCACCCGACCTGGTCTGCCACGCGCAGCTCCGCCAAGTTTGATGACCTGCTGGCCTTTGGTCATGCCTTGCCGGAACTGCGTCGGCGCGTGCGCCATGATCTGACCTATTCAGACTGCCCGCGCGAGATACGTATTGCCGCGATTGTACGCCTGCTGGACCGGGGCGCGCTGCGCATCGGCCAGTGCGGACGCAAGACCTATGGCGCGGTCAGCCTGCGCAAATCCCATGTCACGGTCGAAGGCCACAAAGTGGTCTGCGCCTACAAGGCAAAGGGCGGTGTGCCGCGCCGCGTCTCTGTGCGCGACCGCCTGTTGGCGAAGACCATCGCCTCCCTGATGGAGGAAAAAGGTGTGTTCGTCTTCCGCTCCCGCCGTGTGCGACCCGCCGCGCAGGATGTGAATGCCTATATTCAGGAGACGCTTGGCCTGCCTTTCACAGCAAAGGATTTTCGCACCTGGAAAGGCAGTGTTGCCGCCGCAGATGCCCTCTGCAAGGCTGAAAGAGTCACCGTGAAAGCCCTCACAGAGGCCGCCGCCAAGGCGCTCGGCAATACGCCTGCGATTGCCAAATCCTCCTACATTCATCCCGTCCTGCTCGACATGGCACGCGATAAACAGCGCCCGAGTGACCTGCGCGAAGACATGTGTGAGCTGACCGGTGAAGACTTGTTGCTGGCCGTCCTGGAAACGGATCCCGCCCTGCACTAGAGACACGTGCTTTCAAAAAAATGTTTAAAAACATATTCGTAACGCGCCCCTTTGCCCTGCATGCATCCGAGCGCCGGGGCAGAATTTTGCATGGCCGAGCATACAAAGAAGCGCGCCACCAGATTGATGCGGGCGCAAGCCTTGAGCCGCCCTTGCTGATGTTTTCCATCTTGCGCCGTCTGGTGGCGGAGGCGCTCTTGCTGGCCATCATCATCGGCAGTGGCATCATGGGAGACCGGCTTTCCACTGGCAAGAGGGCGATTGCTCTGCTGGGCAACACATTGGCGATCGGGGCGGGGCTCTATGTGCTGATCACCATGTTCGGCCTGGTCTCTGGCGCACATTTCAATCCGGCCGTTACTTTGGCCTTCTATCTTCAGCGGGAAATTTCCTGGCCATTGTTGGCGCTGACCTATCTCGACGTGCAGGGGCGGGTGGCATAGGGGGGACTGGGCTGCACACCTGATGTTTGATGAGGCTGCGTTCAGCTCTCCGCGCATGGCCGTGACGGAGCGGCGCACATGTTTTCAGAAGGCATCGCCACATTGGGTCTGGTCGCGGCGATCCTTGCCGGGGTGCGGCTCAGGCCTGCGGGCGTTCCGATGATGGTGGGGGTATATTACCGCCGCATAGTGGTTTAGGGCGTCCACCTCCTTCGCCAATCCGGCGCTGACAATCGCGCGGGGGGGCGAACGATACATTTGCCGGGATGGCCTCGCAGAGTATATTGCCCTTCATAGCCGCCCAGTTGATAGGCGCGGTATCGGCCACCGTGTTTTGCGGATGGTTGTTCAGGGAGAGGCCGGTATGAGACCAACGATTTATCATAATCCAGAGTGCGGCACGTCGCGCAACGTGCTCGAAATTCTGCGCGAAAGTGGCGAAGCCCCTGATATCGTTCTTTATCTTGAGCGCGGCTGGCAACGCGAACAGCTTGCCGGCCTGCTGGACGATCTGGCGCTGAAGCCGAGCGATGTGCTGCGCGTCTCCAAAAGCCCTGCAGAAGAATTGGGTCTGACCGGCCCGGACATCACAGAGGGAGAGCTGTTCGAGGCGATGCTGCAGCACCCTATCCTCGTGAACCGGCCGATTGTAGTCACAAAAAAAGGGACGGCACTGTGCCGTCCCTCTGAAAAGGTATTTGCATTGCTGGACAATCCACCCGCCAGTTTCACCAAGGAAGACGGCGAGACGGTCACATCCGGCTAAAGCGCTGCTGCGCGTTCAGGCCAGTTCAGGCTCAGCGGCAGGTGCGGGCTGTTTCTCCAGCCAGACGCGGGCATCGGCCTCATCGGCCAGATCAAAGACCTTCAGTTGTGTATCGGGCAGGGCCACGGCCTGCATCTTGGCCGACTGGCGCACCCAAGGCTGGTCCGTCAGAACGGCCACTTTGTTGAAGCGCTTTTGCAGGGCAAAGAATTCAGCTGTCCGGGACCAGCTGCTTGCAACATTATGGAGCGTGCCGAGATCCATATGCTGTAACCGCACCAGCAAACTTCCAGGATCTTCCTCGCTCGTCTGCTCCATGATCTGGTCGACGGCTTCGGGAATATTTTCCGGGTTCAGTTCGCCTTGCGCGTCGATGGAAAAAAGGTCGGTGTTTTCAGCTTGGATCGTATAAGGCATGGGTCTCCTGTCAGGGTTGCTCAATCAAAAAAGCAACGCGCGGCCGGGGCCCCGCGTTCCTTCTGAATTACATATAGGGGCTTTTGCCCCGGATTTCAAAAAAAAGCCCGGCCATATTGCAGGCCGGGCAGTCATGAATGGATCTGCAGAAAAGTTTGTGGGAGGAAACCTTCAGATCCGTTCAATTAGATCCGTTCAATGATGATCGCCGGAGCCATGCCGCCAGCTGCACACATCGTGACCAGGCCATAGCGGCCGCCGGAGCGTTCCAGCTCGTCCAGCGCGGTGCCGATCAGGATGGAGCCTGTGGCGCCGATCGGGTGGCCCAGCGCCATGGCGCCGCCATTGATGTTGACCTTTTCGCGGTCCAGCTCCAGGTCACGGATGAATTTCTCTGCCACGACAGAGAACGCCTCGTTGATTTCCCAGACATCAATGTCGTCCTTGGAAAGACCAGCCTTTTCAAGCACTTTCTTCGCTGCTGGAACCGGCGCATTCAGCATCAGTGTCGGGCAGTCACCCATATTCGCAGTTGCAACGATCCGTGCACGGGGTTTCAGTCCGTTCTTGTCGGCATACTCTTTTGAGGTGACCAGGATGGCCGCTGCGCCGTCCACAACACCGGAGGAGTTCCCGGCATGATGTACGTGGGTCATCTTGCCTTCAAGTTCCGGATATACCTTGGTGACCATCTTGCCATAGGTGTTGCCAGTGTCGTCGACCGGAACGTCCATGAACATGTTGAACACGGTTTTCAGCCCAGCCAGGCTTTCCATGGTCGTGCTGGGGCGAGGGAACTCGTCCTTGTCCAACGCCAGTGTGCCATCGCGATTGTAAACCGGCACGATGGATTTGTCGAAGCGGCCTTCATCCATGGCGCGTTTTGCGCGCTGCTGGGAGGTGACGGCCAGCTGGTCTACGGCTTCGCGGTCAATGCCTTCCAGCGTGGCGATGGCATCAGCGCAGACGCCTTGCTGGGATTGCGGGTGCAGTTCACGCAGGTGAAGGTTGCCGGCATCCATCATGGGCGGGTTCTTCGGGTCTGCCGTGGCCGCGGTGTAGCTCATCATCTCACAGCCGCCTGCGATGACGCAGTCTTCCATGCCGGACATGATCTGCGCTGCAGCCAGAGAGACCGTTGTAATGCCGGAGCCGCAGAACCGGTCCAGCGTCACACCGGAGGCCTTGATGTCAAAGCCGGCGTCGAGCGCGGCCATGCGGCCCATATCGGCGCCTTGTGCGCCGCGCTGACTGGACGTGCCCCAGATAACGTCATCCACGGTGGCGGTGTCCAGATTGTTTCGGTCGCGGATCGCACTCAGCACGGTTGCGCCCAGATGTTGCGGGTGCAGGTGCGCAAGCGAACCCTTGCCGACCTTGCCAATGCCGCGCGGGGTGCGGACAGCGTCGATGATATAGGCCTCAGCCATGAACTTCTCTCCCTGGTGAATATCTTTCTTGTTTTGCAGTGCTTTACGCGAACGTAAGCGTAAGGAATAGCCGTGACGTCGGGGTAGGTTTCCCTGTCTTTGCTACAGGCGCGGCCAAATTTGGCGGCAGCAGGGATTTGTGGCATATTATGGGAAATGTAAGCGCACATCAGAAAGGCGCAATCATGGGAGGAGTCGCCCCTTCAGGGGCCGGGCAAGCCCGCCGTTTATGGCGCGGGCTGGTCCTGGCCATATGCGTGACCATTGCCCTTCCGGCACTGGCCACAGGGCGCCTCGTCATTCCTTTCGATCTTGATGAATATGATCGCCCCATTGTGGACCTGACGCTGGAAAACGGTGTCACCGCCACGGGCGTGCTCGATACCGCTGCGACCCTGACGCTGATCGAGGGCAGGACGGCCCACGCGGTTGGCCTCAGCCCGGTTGAAATTCGCCCGGGGGAGCCTCAGCTCATCACCGTGCTCGGCCTCGGCGGCCCGGAAGATTTCCCCCTTTTGAAGCTGCAAAGCCTGTCGGCGGGCAATGTCCATCTGGGCGTCCTGAATGCCGCGCTCGATACCAGCCCTGCCGTGGAAGGCGTGCTCAACATTCTCCCCGTCAGCGTCTTGGAAGCGAACGTGCTGGACTTCGATTTCAGAAAAGAGACATTGACCTTGTATGATGGCAGCCCGAATGGCCGCCGCAGCGGGCGCGTCTGCAAGACAGACCTGCACGAAGTCTCGGGCCTCTTCTATGTGGATGTCGAGATCAACAATGTGAAAGGCCGTGCCCTGATCGATACGGGCTCATCCATCACCTATATCAACAGCCACTTTGCCGATCTTTCGAACACCGTCACCAACAAGGAAAAGACCAAGCAATTGCTGGGCCTGACCGGAGAGGAGTATGATGTGCGCATTGCGCGCGTCTCCACACTCTCCCTCGGCCAGATGGAGCTGACGCGGCTGGACCTTCTGGTCTCAGACCCCGCTCTGTTCACGTATCTGGAATTCCAGGATCAGCCCGTCATGGTGCTGGGCATGGATTTCCTCTCGCATTTCCGCATGCAGCTGGACCGCCGCAATGACAGTTTCATCCTGAGGCGTGAACGTCTGGATTGTCTTATTTGCAGCACGGCTCATGTGTCACGCATCGACTGAAATTCAATGCTGCATGAAAGAACACCGCCCCAGCCTGACCGGGGCAGTGTTGCTTTGGGCAGGTGTGCCTGATCAGTCAGACGTGCGGTTGGAATAGGAATCGGCTTCCTCTGTGGTGTACGGAATATCATCGATCATATAGCATTCCCGCACGCGTTCCTTGGCAACGCTGGCCGTGCAGCGGTCCATCATTTGACGGCGCGCGGTCATGAGGCGCTTGCACTCGGAATAGCCGAAAGTGGTGGTGCACCCCTCGGCTGCCACGCCGCGCATGTCCACAGCGTTCTGGAAAGCATCTCCGCTGGAGCCATTATCGGCCACCTGGTATTTCTTCTGAATGTACCATTGGTAGTGATCCAGAATAGCCGTTGGCGCATCTTCTGCGGTCCAGGGGTTTGAGAATGTTGGTTCGCTGATGGGGTTGTGCTTCACCGGCCTGGCCTTGTTCTTCAGATTGGGGGTCTTGCTTTCAATTTCCGCAATCAACTCGCCATTGGGGTCGAACAGCTTCAGCACCGTCGCCTTCATTTGCACGGTCCGGTAATAGCTGTTCTTCATCTTGATCCAGCCTGCAGAAACGGGGGTGACAGGCACCATCCACATCTGTGCGCTGATCTTGTTACCTTCCACTCTGTTCAACAGCGCTTCGGCATCATCCGGGGCCATGTCGAGGAATTTGATTTCATCGGTGTTCACAATGCGTACGGCGTAGTCCATGCCTTCTGAACCGGCCTTGTCGGCATCATAGTTGAAGTACATGGACCCGCTGTAAATTCCGTTGATCGGAAAGCGTTCATCGGTGAAATCATAATCGCCGAGGCGCACGGAAAACTTTGTGTAATAGGCTGGCTGCGCCATCACATCTTCCGCCATCTTCTGAAAGGCTGGGAAGTTCTCTTTCGTAAAACGGCGGCGTTCGAACTCATTGTCGAACCGCATGTTCAGCGGCTTGGTCATCATGTTGGCGACCGGGGCTGGTTCGCCTGACACCTGATGGTAAAGCAAGGCCGCGTTCACCGCGTTCAAACGGGCTTCTGCAGGCGCATCATTTGTTTCGGCCAGCGCGGGCGAGGCGGCCATGGCCAGAAAAAGACTGGCGGCGCCGAGACGGGCAAGATGTTTGGTCAGATTCATTTGTAAGTCCTGTCACTCTTGGGGCATCTTCAGATAAAGACCAGAAGACAGGCGGTCAGGGCAAAGGCCTGGCAGGCTTTTGCCCTTGAATCTAAACTTGTTGAGTGCTTGCGCCTGTGGCGTAGGCATCTCTCTCCCCCCGTCATGCCATGCTGATCTCTTCTTGCATGGAGCCAGACACTCACAGCCCGGCCAAAGTCCGGAAATCACGCATGATTCCCGGGCCTTGGTTATGATAGAGAAAATGAACGTCAGATGAAGCCCTGACGTCGCGCCCGCTTAGCCGAAGGCGCCATAGGCGTGGGCGATGGCCAGGCTGATGCCGTGCAGGGTGCGATCAATCTCGTCCAGCGGCGTGATGATGTCCCTGTGGATGCGATCATAGCCATAGCTGGCGACGCGCGCTTCGCTGCCCGGTTCGGTCAGCGCCTTCAGCGGTGTGTCCTGGTCGCGTGAGCGCGGGAAGATCTCGCACAGCAATTCCACCGCCTCGCGGATACGCAGTTCGGCCACCATCTCCACCAGATCCCGCGTGCTGGCATCATGGCGTTCCGACAGGCGGGGCAGACCGCCGACAATCGCGAATGCCTTCATGATCAGGGCCTGGCGCGCCGCGTGCAGAACATGAATGTCCAGGCGGCCTTCATGGCGTTCCTCAATTGAGGGGGCATCATTCAGTTGCGCAATCAGACGGTCGAACTTGCCAAGGTCCACCGTCAGATAATTGGCAATCTGGTTCATGGAATGCGCGGTTTCGGTATTGCGCAGCGTGTAATAGACGCCGCGATAGGCGCTTGCCTTGTCGCTATCGGCCAGCTTGGCATGGGCGATCCAGACGCTGGGATCATACACCCCGGCATAGGCGCGCAGGGCGGGCAGGCTGGTCAGTACACGCGCATTCAGCGCCAGCAGGATCAGTCCACGCATCCGCGGGCTGGCATTGATCAGCTCCACCAGACGCTCCATCTCTCGCTGAAGCGAGGAACCGATGCCCGCGGCGGTGTTTACCGGAATGCCCAGCTGTTGCAGCGTCGCATTGTGGGAAATCGCGCGCAGGCTGCGAGGGCCGACCGGGCCTGCCGCGCGGCGTTTCGGGCGAGAGCCCGCCTTCACGGTCAACCCGCTGGAGAACGCGCCCAGCAGACGGCCATAATCGGCATTGTCGAACAGGTTTTCATGCCAGTTGCGCAGGGATCGGTAAAAGTCCCAGACAAGGTCTGTGCGCGTATAGAACGGGTCCTGGCTCGTATCGCCGGGGTCTGACAGCGTATGGCGGCACCAGGCCGACATGGTCGCCTCGGCCAGCGTCGGATTGGCAAAATGCAGGAAGCCGTCGCCACCCTGAAAACTCACCTCATGGCGCAGCTGCAAACCGCGCGCGCGGGCTCCGGCGCGTGTCCATGGCGTCAGCAAATGGTCAAAGCGCTGCTCGAACGTGCCGGGCCACGCGCCCCGTCCCATGCTCTCGCCATGCGTATTGAAGATCAGCAGATCCACATCCGCGCCCTTGGCGGCCAGCGCCCGTGCGATCAGATTGTGGATGCGTTCAATCGCCATGTCGGCGGCGACCTGTCCGATAAACCGTCCGGCATCGGAGAAACCAAGCTGGATGGAAAGATAGCCGCGCTGCTTCACATATTCCAGGAATTCCGGCTCTTCCAGAAGACGTTCAATGAAGCGACCCCCGGTCTCCAGCGCTTCCGGCGTTTCGAATAGCGGGGAGATGTCCAGCTTGTCATCGACGCCATATTGCCGGGCCAGGTATAGCGCGCCCATCACGGTTGCGGGGTTCTCGCTCTCGGCAATCAGGAAGCGGATGACAGAGCCCGCATCGATATGTTTCAGGATCTGCGCGCACATCATGAACTGGCGGCGGGCGGTGGATTGTTCCAGAAACAGGTCTGCAAAGTTCACCGGCACGGGCTTTGACTTGCGCGCCTTCTGCGCCAGTTCGGCCAGCGCCAGGCGGCCCAGCTCCCGGTCTTCAGTTTGCAGGCCCAGATCGCGATTGATCACGGTACGGACCTGCGCCGCGTTGACGCGCAGATGAATGCGCGCCGTGCCCAGCTGCAGCGCCTCTACCTGCGCGCGAAGGGCCATCAGGTTGGCGGCCATCTGGTCATCGGCCTTCGGGATCACGCCATCCAGTACAGAGACAATGTCTGCTGCGTCCAGCAGGGCGCGGCTGGAATGCGCTGTCAGCGCATTGGCCGCCGGCACCAGATTTTCCGGATCGGTCAGGTCTTCCGCAAACAGATTGGCATGTTTCGCGGTTTCATCCGCCGCCGCCTTCAGGCGCTGGGTCAGCTTGGCCAGCGGGCCGATCTTCTGACTGCCGCTCATCGCTTCCAATTGTTCGGCATAGCGGCCGAGCTGGCTGGCCTTTTCCGCCAGGCGGAAGGTCAGCGATTGCGACCAGTGAATGTCGGTCCGGCCGTCCAGATCATAGCCCACCCAGCTGGCCAGCGTCGGCAGGTAGATGCGCAGGCTGCGCCACTCATCCGGGAACGCCTTGCGCGCGACGGCAATCACGGCCTCGGCATAGGCCAGCTGCGCGGTTGCGGCATGGGCGATGGCGGCCTGCACCTCGTCATGCTCGCCTTTCAGGCTGATGGCCTGGTTCCAGTCACGTGAATCGGTGCGGATCTGGCGCATCAGCGCGGTGCGGCTCGTCTTGGTGGCGCTCACCACATGATCGGCCAGCGCATCGCGCAGGGGGCGCGACAGCGCAAAGGTCGGGTGGCCGGTGAACACGATGCCGCCGGTTGGCTGCTCCACTGCGCTGCGGAAGGCGTCCAGCCCCTTGGTAGCCAGCGCCTCCAGATCGGCGATCAGGTCTTCCCGCGCCGTCTTGGCCTTGCCGCCGGAATGCTGCACGCGGAACCGGTCGGCGCGTTCCTCGATCAGGTCCAGATGCACCTCATCGGCCAGTTTGGAGAGATCGGAGAGTTTGGCGTCGCCCGCCTCGATCTGGCGGAACAGGGTCTGGGCCAGCGCGAAGACCGAATTGGTCATCGGGTCGACATCGATCCGGGCGGCTTGTTCGCGCAGATAATCCTGCGCAGTTTCGAGCGAAAGCTTGGAAGATAACGTTGTCATAGCGCCAGAAAGACGGAAATTGCCCCAAAGTCAAAGGGACTGGCCCAAACAGGTCCGGAATTTTCCGAATATCCGCTCCGATGAGGGCGCGCGCCCGTCTATTTGCGTCCGAAGAACCGAATCACGCCGATCAGGCCTGCAATCGCTGAGCCGAGACCACCCAGCAGCACGAAGAGCGGGTTCGCCTGGTCCGCAAAGGCAATCGCGCGGTTCAGGCCGGAGACCTGCACCGTTACTGTATCGCGGAAAGTGCGCAGCGGCGTCACCGTGTCCTCATCAATCGCATAGATCTCGAACACCAGATCATGACTGCCCGCAGACAGCGGGGTGACAGACCAGCGCCAGACATTCTCTGTCAGCGGCGACAGGGACTGCACGTCCGGAGACATCGGCACAATCTCGAAATTCGCGCCGCTGAGACGCGCTTCCACGCGGTCAGACACTTTCGCTTCGCCTTCGATAATATTTCCGCGCCCGGGCAGGGCATCTGCGGCGCTGTCATCGCCGGTCGAATCAATTGCCAGCGTCACATCGAAGGCGCGCTTGTATTCTGCCGTGCTGGGCGTCTCATGCGCCACCGGAACGGTTTTCAGGTTCTCGATGAAATCTTTTGAGACAGAGGGCTGCACATTGGCGGAGCGGCTTTGGGCCAGCGGCGCATCAAAGCCCTCAAGTATCTCAGCGGATTGCGGACGAATTTCTGCCAATCCGCTATCGGCCATTTCGCTGTCTGCCATGCCGTTTTCCATGTCTTCCGCCTGGATGGACCGGGCGGCGCGCGGCGCAGGGGCTGGCTCGGCCGCGATCACCTCATCTTCGGTGATCGGGGGCAGGGCTTCCGTTTCGGCCATTTCAAAGGCCTGTTCGGTTTCGGCCTCTTCCACAGGATTTGTGGTCACAACCTCATCATGAGGCGCGTACTGTTCCAGAAGAACAGATCCGGCATAGCCGGCAGCGCCCAGGCCGCACAGCAATAGAAGAATCGAAATCAGTCTCAGCATGGCGGTCCGAATGCTCCGTCAGTGATGCCCCACAGCATTAGGGTTAATCCCTAGCAGAGCTTTGTCACTGTGGGAATCGCTTCCGGCTGCTCTCATAGAAAGCGACGGCGGCTGCGTTGGAAACGTTCAAGCTTTCCATTTGCGGGGCAATCGGAATGCGTGCCAGCTCTGCACAGGCCTTGGCCACGGCGGGGCGGATGCCCGGACCTTCCGCGCCCAGCACGATGACCAGTTTGTGCGCCCCGTCTACAGCGTCCGCGATCAGGCGCTTGCCTTCGCCGGCCAGGCCCACTGTGTGGTATCCGGCCTCTCCCAGCTGTTCCAGAGCGCGGGCAATGTTCACAACGCGCGCCTCCTTCACCGTCTCGATTGCGCCAACGGCGGTCTTGGCGACAATTCCGGTGATCGGCGGGGCATTGCGGGTCTGCAGCACCAGTCCGCCAAAGCCGAACGCAGCGGCAGAGCGATAGATGGCGCCCAGATTGTGCGGGTCTGACACCTGATCCAGCACGGCAATATGGCTGATTCCCGAATCGATCAGGTCTTCCAGCGCCAGCGGCTCCAGCGGGTCCACTTTCAGCGCCACGCCCTGATGCACCGCGCCATCGGGCACCCGGTGGTCAATCTCCTTTGCCGTCACCAGCGTCGGCGCAATCGCGCCCTGGGGCAGGCGGCTCGCGGCATTTTCGGTCGCCAGCAGCTCGTGACAGGTGCGGGCCGGGTTGGCCAGCGCCGCGGCGACGGCATGTGTGCCCCACAGCCAGACCGGGCCGTCCTCCGGCTCGGAATGACGGTGCGATCCGCCCCGTGCATGCGGGCGGGATGGCTTGCCGGAATGCCTGCGGGGGCCACTATCTGCACTGTCGTGTGCTTTTCGCCGTTTAGAATGGTTGCGCGCCATTTCGGGTTTCCCTATAAGGCCGCTTCCGGTGTGGATCAGCGGCGTGTCAGCGCCTATGTGAAGCCCCGGCGCGACGGCGTCAAACGGCGTGTGGTCGCGGGTCCCGTGGAGGGATGGGAGAGTGGTTAAATCCACCAGACTGTAAATCTGGCCGCCTAGCGTACGCTGGTTCGAATCCAGCTCCCTCCACCACCCGCGCCCCCGCCCGCCGACAAGGCCTGATGCGGGTATAGCACAATGGTAGTGCAGCAGCCTTCCAAGCTGAGTATGTCGGTTCGATTCCGTCTACCCGCTCCAAGCTTTCCTTCCTTGCATCCATAAGTTTTATCGCAGGCGCGCTTGGAGCCGGTTTCTTGTGGGTGAAGAAAGTCTGAACGAAAGGTTTTGGAATGACTCCGAATTATCGGTCCTTTTAGGGGCAGAATTAACTCTGCTGGCCCTATGGCTGGTGTCATGCGTTTATCCACGATCACCAATACCGCCTATGTTACCACGGTTGCGCTTTCCATGATTGCGGGCGTCGCCATGCTGATGGCCTCCAATTCCATGCGCACAGAGCGCGCTGCTGTGCAGCAACGCTATGTGCTGGACAAGGCCACATCGGGGCTGGATCACGAAATTTTCTATCAGTCTGAAAAGGCAAGGGAATATGTCATTTCCGGCAATCCGGAATATCTGGAAGACTTCAAGGCGGGTGTGATCAATCTGAATGACACGCGCGCCATGCTGGGCCGTGTGGAAGATGCCGGCGCACGCAAGGAAGAATTGTCCACGCTTCAGACGGCTATAGATATGGCGAGGACACTGGTTAACAACCAGCAAAACGCCATCGAGGCGTATCAGGCCGGAGATGTGGAAACCGCGCGCAAGATGGTTTTCAGCGACCATTATGAGGGTGAACTGAGCCTGATTGATGCCACGATCACACGCTTTCAGGCCCTTCTGGACCAGCGCACGCAGGTTGAGGTGGAGCACGCCATCACCCGCGCCCGGTTCTGGCGGTTCATGTCTGAAGTGGTTCTGGCCGCAACGGCCCTGATGTTCCTGTGCGTGCTGTATTTCATCCTGAAGCACCGTATCCTGCGCCCCGTGATGAGGCTCAGCGATGTGGTCACACGGCTGGCCGCCGAGGATTACAGCGTCGAGATCAGCGATTTCCGCCACATGGACGAGATTGGCGACATGGCCGAGGCGGTGAAGATCTTCCGCGAGAATGGTCTGGAGCGCCTGCGCCTTGAAGAGAAACTGGAACGTGATCTGAAACTGCGCAACCTGTTGAGTCGGATGACACACCGGATGCAGGCCTGTGAGAGCAAAAAGGAAGTGGCCAATGTCGTGCGCCTGTTCCTGCCGGTCATCCTGCCAGGCTATGCGGGCAAAATGTATCTGTTTGAAGAGGATGATCAGATGATGCGCCAGGCGTGTGACTGGCTGGAACCGAAGGGCTCGGCCCCGGAGTTTCCCCCCGGTGAATGCTGGTCCATTCGCCGTGGCGCGCCGCATCGTCAGGGCGGGAACCAGACCGATATGCCCTGTCAGCACATGTTCGAGCCCGGCCAGCTGGACCATGTGGAAGCCTTCGACATTGCCACGCTCTGTGTGCCGCTGACGGCGCAGCGCGAAGTGATCGGCCTGTTGTATTGCGAACTGCCGGATGGCGTGATCAGCATCGAGCAGGAGCATTATGTGTTCATGATGGCGGAGAACATCTCTCTCTCGCTGGCCAACATGCATCTTCGCGAAGAGCTGCACGAACAGGCAACCGCAGACCCGCTGACAGGTCTGTCCAATCGCCGCCTGATGGAACAGCGCCTGAACACTTTGCTGTATGATGCCCATGATACGGGCCGCCCGGTCAGCTGCATCATGCTGGATATTGATAATTTCAAGATGCTGAACGACACCTATGGCCATGACATGGGCGATCAGGTGCTGAAGGATGTGGCGGGGGTCTTGAAATCCCATACGCGGGAAGACGGCCTGGCTTTCCGCTATGGCGGGGAGGAGTTCGTCATTCTCTTGCCGGGGGTTGAGCCGGGCGATGCCGTGCGCCGGGCCGAGGCCATCCGAAAGGGCGTTGCCGCACTGCACTTCACCTTCAATGAGGCCCCGATCAAGAAGGTCACGGCCTCATTCGGTGTTGCCACGACGCCCAATCATTGCGCGGGTAACAAGCTGATCACCACTGCAGATGCTGCGCTATATGAATCCAAGGAAAAGGGCCGCGACCGCGTCACCAAGGCCCCGCTTGGCGTCAAGGAAGATCTCGTCGCCTGAGGTCTCTGCCGGATATGAAAACGCCCCCCGATTTCGTCGGAGGGCGCTGTCCCTGAGACTGCGAAATTTGAACGCCGTTTACGGACGGTCATTCAGGCGGGTGGCGGCCTCGATCCGGGCCCAGTCGATAATCTTGTAGTTCTGGTTGATTTCCGATTTCGGATTGGCATCGTCCTGAACAATCATTACGCCTTTCGGGAAGCCGGGCAGGGGCGTGGAGTTGATGTCAAGGCCATCGGTATGGGTCACGCCGTCCACGCTGCCATCCGGGCTTTCGACGATGCTGATCACGCCGACGCGGGCGTGCGGGGGCTCAAGATCGTAAATGACATAGCGGTTGGCTGCCTGGGCGGAGGCAACGAGATAGCCATAGCCTTCTTCACCCTTCCAGATGCTGATGCCTTCGACATCGGCGACAAGGCCCTGACGGGCCGCAATCGAATCAACGGATATGGGTGTGCTCTCATCATTGACGAGATCCAGCTTCCAGATGCCGTACTCTTCCTCGCCGACAAATACCTGGCGGCCATCATCTTCCACAACGCAGCCTTCCAGCTGGCTGTCGAATTTGTGGGTGCGGACAAGCTCCGCATTCAGGCCAGCGGCCTCGTCATAGGGGACGGACCAGACCTGAATCGTGCCGTCCTTGTAGGTCGGGATCGCCAGGAAATTGTCGTCGATCAGACCGGCGCAAATGCCATAGGGCTCATCCTTCAGCGTCGGTGTATCGCCGATATGCGTCACGGTCTGCGTCGCCGGGTCGATGGAGAACCAGCTGATAGAGTTCGTCTCGTCATTGGAGGCAATGGCGACATTGCCGCGCACATCCACATTGTTGATACGGCCGGTGTCGATGAACTGGGTCTTCTTGCCGGTCAGATCGTAGACATAGAGACCTTCATCCTTGTTGGTGCCGAGGATCAGGCTTTTGGAGGCGTCATCCGGGTTTACCCACAGGGCCGGATCATCGGCGGTGTCGCCTTTGGTTGGCATCGGGTCTGTTTCGAAGGCGGCATAGACGTTTGCCGTCTCGACTTCGTAGATGTCCTGGGCCGGCTCTGTGGCACATGCAGCCACCAGAAGGGCGGCAAGGGGAAAATGGCGTTTCATGGGTCTTCAGCTCCTTGAGGAGGGGAAAAGGAAGAGGCCGGGCAAGGTGTGTCCTGCCCGGCCTCAGAGATCAAGCTCTATCCGAGTAGACTAGTAGGTGTAGCGGACACCGAAAACGTAGCGGGCGCCGAACTCGTCATACTGGGACAGACGGTTCTTGGAGCCGTGATAGTAGTATTCCGGCTCGTCCGTCAGGTTCTTGCCTTCGACATAGACCTGCAGATGGTCGTTCACGTCATATTTCGCAGACGCTTCGACGCTCATATGGTCGTCTGTGTAACGGTCGATGCCTGCACCGAACAGCTCGTCCAGATAGGCAGAGCGGTAGTTGGCAGAGACACGGATGTCCCACGGGCCCTTGTCGTAGCCGATGGCGACGTTCCAGACGCGGTCATTCTGCTTCAGCATCGGGACGTCGCGGGTCTTGGCGAGGTCTTTCTCATCCTGGACGGAGGTTTCGGAGTCAGCCAGGGTGAGGTTTCCGGAGACCAGCAGGCCCTCCCAGGCGTCGCCGAGGAAATCCAGCTGCTGGACATAGTTGAACTCGATACCCTTCACCGTGGCGCTTTCGCCATTGATGTAGGTCTTGATCTCATCCAGCCCGGCCACCGTTGCGGGATCCAGGAAGGACAGGTCAACAGAGTCAGGGAACTGGCCCTTCTCATAGGTCGCCTGGAAGATCGGGTTGGAGATGTCCTTGTAGAACAGGCCGGCTGACAGCACGGACAATTTCGTCGGATAGTATTCAATGGAAAGATCGAAATTGTTCGCTTCGTACGGATTCAGCTCCGGATTGCCGAGCTCTGCCTCGTCACGGTCGCTGTTCAGGGCGATGGTCGGGCGCATTTCGCCAAAGGCGGGGCGCACGATGGAGGCATAATACGCTGCGCGGCCGATGAGGTTGTCCGCAAAGGCATATTTCAGGTTCAGGCTAGGCAGGAAGTGGGCATATTCATCATCAAACTGACGTGTACCAACATTTGCCGGATCGTCTTCCTCAAAGAAGATATTGCCCTTGGCGGAGACATCGGTGGCCTCGATACGCGCGCCTGCCACGACGGTCAAATTCTGCATCTGGAAGGTGCCCATGCCATAGCCGGCGATGATCAACTCGTCGATCGTATAGTCTTCGGCCAGGCTGTCGAAATTGGAGCCGTCTTCGTCCAGCTCATCCGGCGTGAAGGTGCCACGCAGGGCGTTCGTCAGATCGGCAGAGGGCCACTGGAACATCGGATTGGCCATGCGCCAGCCGGAGATTTGCGAGTTTGCGGTGATATAGTCTGTCAGCAGAACATCATCACGCTCGTAGATTTTCAGGTTCACGTCCCGCACTTTTTCGCGGTCGCGTACCTTCACACCCATTTTCCATGTGACGGGCGTGTCGCCCAGAACGGTGTCGTTGGTCAGGTCCAGCTTGTAGGACCATTCGGTGTCTTCATTCGTGGTGTATTCCTGTTCGAAAGCGTCCATCGTGTAGTTGGCCGGGTCGAGCAGGAAGTCAAAACCGGTGCCGGAGAGCTTTGGTTTTTTCGGGTCTGAATTGTCCCAGAGCAGAACGCCATCGCCTTTGAACTTGTCAGAGCGGAACGTGACGTCGTGATTGTTGGAATCGTCTTCTTCGGCATAGGCATAGGAGACTTCATAATCGAATGTCCAGTTGCCGGCATAGGTCTTGCCGCCGAGAGCATAGGTCTGGATGTTGCGGACTTCTTCCCGCTGGCGCACTTCGGCATCGGCCTGGGCAAAATCAAAGCTGAAGCCCTTGTCTGTGAGGGTGACGGCCTCTTCGTCCAGCTTGCGGAATTCGAACTTGTTGCGAACTTCGTCATCCTTGTAGCGGTTGTACAGGGTACGGAGGTAAAGCTCTGTATTCTCTGTGGCCTTGTAGTCCACATTGAAGACAAGACCGACGCGCTCGCGGGTCAAGTCATACCAGCGCATTTCGTAATCGTCATTAGGAACCAAGTCGTCTTCGTCCCAGCCACCGGTTTCGTTATTGTGGGCCTGAATGCGCAGATCCTGATAGTTGACGGAGGCGGCCACACCCAGTTTCTCGCCGAACACGTTGGAATAGGTCAGCGTGGCTTTCGGGGAAATCTCTTCGGTGATTTCATTGTAGGAGCCCTCGACCTTGGCGCGGATGAACTGGCCATCGCGGTCAAAGGCGGAGATGGTTTTCAGATTGATCACACCACCGATGGTGTCGGCGTCGACATTCGGGGTCAGGGATTTCTGAACCTCGATGCCGTCGAGAAGGTCAGACGGCACACCATCCAGCAGAACGCCGCGGCGGTCTTCCGGAGAGGGGGTGCGCACGCCGTTGATGGTGGCGGAGATCAGATCTGTGTTGATCCCGCGGATGGAGACGTAGCGGCCTTCGCCCTGGTCGTTCTCGATGGACAGGCCCGGCACGCGGGAAAGGCTGTCAGCAACGGTCGTGTCGGGGAAGTTGCCGAGGCCGTCGGAGTCGATCACGTTGATGATGGCATCGGAGGCGCGCTGCTGGTTGATGGCACCGGCCTGGGCAGCGGCAGAGCCGACGACCAGGACGTTGTCGAGATAGCGCACATCGCCGCCGAGCACGATATCATAGGTGGAGTCGCCGGAGACGTTCACCGTGTCCGTGACCGTGTCTGCACCGACATAGGAGATGGACAGCGTATAGTCGCCAGCCGGAATGCTGGTGAAGCGGTATGCGCCGAAACGGTCTGAGGAGGCGCTGCGGCCGAGTTCCTCAATCGTCACGATGGCGCCCTGCAGCGGTGCTTCGCCGGTCGCGTCGGTGACAACGCCTTTGAGGATGTCGGCGGAAGCAGCCTGGACCAGGGTGGCCGTGGCGGCACCCAGGAGCAATAGCTTGCGGGTGGTTGAAGTCATGGGAGGAAGTCCTTCTCTCTGGATGGCGGCCCGTTCCCACGGCTCCGTTACGCCTGAATGACAGATGCGTAATGTTTTTGTGACGCCGCTCGGTTTCATTAGGGTTTTGGGGCAAGTGCCCGTCATGCGGGGAGAAATTCGTGCTTTTCCTGCAACACATCTGTGCCCGGATGGGCGGCCATGCGAGGGAATCATACGGAATTCTTGAAGTCAGTTGACGCGCGAATCCGATGGGGACGTGCAGGCGGCACATTGCCCTCATCAAACGGGAGGGACGCATGTCACATCATCCGAACAGGGATCGTCTGAAGCGCCAGATCCGGCTTTGCTGGCTGCTCGGCTGGAGCGTGACGCGCATCGCGGCGCAGGTGGGCCTGCATCGCACAAGCGTCTACCGCCTGATGCGCACGCATGAGCTGAACGAGCCGGAAAAGCCGCTGGAGCGCCTGCAGCTGTCCATGGACGAGGCGCAGGACCTGGCGACGGAACAGATGCTGGCCGCCGCAGCGGCGGGCGAGGACATTGCGCCGAAAGTAACGCAACTGGTGCGGGTCAGTACGGAAGTGCGCCAGCTGGAAATGGCAGGAATCAAGGTCGGGGGAATTACGGATGAACGGCAGGCCGCTAATTGCGTCGCAGACGAGGAAGAGGACATCTATGCCTTCCTCTCCGATGAAGGAGCCGATGAGGGGCCCCAGCAGGGCGGCCATGAGAGGAAAGGGCGACCAGCTGATGGACCCGGACTTCCGCCGCAAGGTGCGCACGGCTTTCGAGACGCGGGACTGGAGCGACCTGCCGCCGAAGACGGGCGAACTGGTGGCGGAGAATCCGTGGTTGCGCCTGGCCCGCGATACACAGGTTCCGCCGCAGGCGGGCTGGCGGACATGTCTGTTCATGGGCGGACGCGGCGCTGGCAAGACCCGGGCCGGGGCGGAATGGCTGCGCTGGAGCTTGCTGCACGGCGGGCGGAGGCGTGCGGCGCTGGTGGGCCCGGCCCTGCACGATGTGCGCGAAGTGATGATCGACGGACCGAGCGGCCTGAAATGGATCGAGCCCAGGCAGGATCTTCGCCCGGTCTATCATGCGAGCCGGCGTATCCTGCGCTTTGACAATGGCGCAGAGGCGCATGTCTTTTCCGCAGAAGACCCGGACAGTCTGCGCGGCCCGCAATTCGATGTCGCCTGGTGTGACGAGATCGCCGCCTGGGCGAAGGGAGAGACAGTGTGGGACACGCTGCAGATGGGCCTGCGCCTGGGGGCGGCACCGCGCTGCTTTGCGTCCACGACGCCTCGCGCGGTGGGGGTGATGCGCCGCCTGCTGTCGGCGGGAGAGGATGAGGCCGTGCATGTGCTGCGCGCCGGGACGGAGGAGAATGCCGGCAATCTGTCGCCGGATTTCCTGCGCGCCATGAAGGCCGCCTATGGCGACAGCCAGCTGGCACGGCAGGAGTTGAACGGCGAATTCATGGAAGATCCCGAAGGCGCATTATTCCGTAGGGAGATGATTGATGAGGGGCGGGTGGACACCCCACCCATGATGGAGGATGTGATCGTCGCGGTCGACCCGCCAGCAACCAGCGGCCCGGCAGCGGATGCGTGCGGCATCATCGCGGCGGGGGTGCGCAGCGGTCATGCCTATGTGCTGGCGGATGCGTCTGCGCCGGGGCTGAAGCCGCTGGACTGGGCCCGGCGCGCGGTGGCGGTGTGCCGCGAGACCGGCGCGCGGGAGATTATCGCGGAGGCCAATCAGGGCGGCGAAATGGTGCGGCAGATTCTGGAGAGCGCCGGGGCGGGCGTGCCGGTGCGGCTGGTGCATGCGCGGCTGGGCAAGCGGGCGCGGGCAGCCCCGGTGGCGGCTTTGTACGCACAGGGACGGGTCAGTCATGTCGGCCTGCTGCCCACGCTGGAAGACCAGATGTGCCGGTTTGGCGCGGAAGGGTTTCGCGGCTCACCGGACCGCGTCGATGCGCTGGTGTGGGCGGTATGGGCGCTGGTTCTGGAAGGCGCCGGGCCCTGGGTGAGGGTGTTGTGAGGGGCTTTGGGGGTGGAAGGTGCGCAGCGTGTGGCCCTAGGCCCCGATTTTCGTCGGGGTCAGCGGAAGAGAGGAAGGGGCGTCTCAGTCCAGGCAGCGCTCATCCCGGCGCAGGCCGGGATCCAGGCCGATTGGGGGCAGCGGCCTGAACGAATCTCACTAAAGCAGCACTATGAAACAGACCTTGCTTCACATTTCTCTTCTCGTGCGTGACTATGATGAGGCGATAGCCTTCTATACCGGCGCGCTGGGCTTTGACTTGGTCGAAGACACTTACCGGCCGGAACAGGACAAGCGCTGGGTGCTGGTGGCGCCGCCGGGGGGTGGCGGCACGCAATTGCTGCTGGCGAAAGCGTCGTCACCGGAACAGGAAGCCTCAATCGGCAATCAGTGCGGCGGGCGCGTGTTCCTGTTCCTCGGCACGGATGATTTCTGGCGGGACTATGAGTCGATGAAGGCGCAGGGCGTTACCTTCGTGCGGGAGCCTGTGGAGGCGGACTATGGCACCGTCGCCGTGTTCGAAGACCTGTATGGCAATCGCTGGGACCTGATTCAGCGAAAGCAATAGCAGCGCCTTGATCTCGCCACGGGCCTAGCCCCCCGTGCGGAAGGCTTTGCGGCCGAAATAGGCGTTTTTGGGGGGCGTGGGTTTGTCGTCGTCGGAGGCAGTTTCCTCCGTAGACGTTTCTTCTGCCGCTGCCTCTGTTTCTGCCGGCCTGGTTTCCAGCGGGGCGGGCATGTTGCCGGTCATCAGGCCGCGAATCCAGGCGCAGGCGGCGCCGGCGGTGGAGACTTCGATATCCGGGACGGTCTTGTCCATGCGGCGGGCGAGCTGGCGCGCCTGGTGGGCGGTCAGGGATTTCAGAACCTTGTCGAAAATCTCCGCCCCGACTGTTTCTTTCAGGGCCTTCATGTCTTCCGTGGTCTGACCGGCGGAGATCATGAGCTTCTTGACGAGAATTTCGGTGGCGGCGGAAAAGTCTTTCTCCCCCAGCTTTCCGAAGCGGTCTTTCTGGCCGAGCAGGGCGCCGAGCGCGTTGGCGCTGTCCTTGGGGGCGTCGGTCATTGAATTTTCTCCCGCACTTCCTTGAGAAGGCTTTCCACAACGCCGAGCGCTTCGCCCGGCCATTTTGCCTTCAGGGTCGGTTCCGGGCCGAGCTCGATCGGGTTTGTGGCAAAGCCCTGTTTCATCGGCACGACGGTCTTGAACATGGTGAATTCGGTTTCCTTGGCGTTCGCCGCCTCGCGCATGGCATTGAGGACCACTTGCTGGTGCGGTGTGCCATCATAGCGAGTCGCCAGCACGCAGGGGAGGCTGTCAATGTCCCGCCCGCGCAGATTGCGCATGATGTCGCCCGTGAAGAGGTCAAGGCCAAGCGTGGACATGAAGTCCGGAATGGTGGGCACGATGATGAGGTGGCTGGCGGCCAGAACGGTTTCGGTCATCACGGAAATGCCGGGCGGGCAGTCGCAGATGATGACGTCATAATCGGCTTTCAGCTTTTCAAAGTCATCGCGCATGCGGCGGCCAACCTGGCCCTGCAGGGCCTCCATGGAGTAGCCCTTGGCGGTCAGCTCATAGATCAGCTCGCGCTCTGTCTTGCGCAGGCGCGGCGAGGAAGGGATCAGGTCCAGCTCCAGCGGCTTGCCATTGTAGGAGACATCGGACGCGTCGGTGACGATGAAGTCTGAGAGGCGCTTGTGTTCACCGGCGAAGAAATTCTCCAGCAGCCAGTCAGAGATGGTGACGTATTCATTGATCGCGCGGAACAGATGCTCGTCGCCCTCATGGCCGAAAACCAGCAGCGAGGCGTTGGCCTGTGTGTCCAGATCCACGACCAGTGTGCGGAAGCCATTTGCGGCAAATGCCTCGGCAAGGCTGACACAAGTGGTGGTTTTGCCGACCCCGCCCTTGGAGTTGGCAATGGAAATCACACGTGCTGACATTCTGTTAGCTCCCTGGCGCCTGATAGTTCGGCGAAAAAGCAGATTTGCGCCGGTCTGGCTATGCCTGCACGGGAATAAAATACAGGGAAAAATCCGGCGGTTTCCCTAATGTTTTAGCGGTAGGCCGCTGTTTTTGGAAGGATTTTCCAAACTGAATCCGATGGGGATGTCAGGGATTTAATTTCTGCTCATCAAACGAAACAGAGCGGAGCCCTTCATGAAACCCATCTGGCCTTTCCGGTTGCCCCAGCGCGAGGCAAAAGCGGCGGTGCCTCTGGTCGCGCTATCAGAAATCGGGACGGCCCGCTGGGGTGCCCGCGATGGCGCGGCGCTGACGCGGGACGGGTATCTGCAGAATGCCGTGGCCTATCGCGCGGTGCGCATGGTGGCCGAGGCGGCGGCGTCCGTTCCGCTGGTGACGGCGCATGACGGGGCCGCGCGGTTGATCCGCAGACCGCAGCCGGACGGCGTGGCGGCGGAGCTGTTTGAGGCGGTCTATTCCCAGCTTCAGCTGACCGGCAATGCCTTTCTGGAAGGCGTCTGCCTGGAGGCTGTGAGGGGGGCGGCCAGTGGGGCGGCCAGTGTGGTGGACGGGGCGGGGGTGTCTGCGCTGTATGCGCTGGCCCCGTCCGCCATGCGGCCGCTGAAGGATGCGCGCGGCTGGGTGGAGGCCTGGGCCGTGAAGGAACGCCATGGCGAGCGGGTGATCCGCCGCGATGCAGAGACGGGCTGGAGCCCGGTACTGCACCTGAAACTGTTCAATCCGCTGAATGACACGCTGGGCCTGGCCCCGCTGGGCGCGGCGCGGCGGGCGCTGGATTTGCACAATGCGAGCGCGGACTGGGCGAAGGCGCTGATCGACAATTCGGCCAAGCCCTCCGGCGCGCTGGTCTATGGCGGGCATGGGCGGATGCCGCCGGACCAGTTCGAAGCGCTTAAGGCGGAGCTGGAGAGTATGTATTCCGGCGCGAGCAATGCTGGGCGGCCCCTGCTGCTGGAAGGCGGGCTGGAGTGGCGGCCGATGTCTCTGTCGCCTGCGGAGATGGACTTTCTGGAAGCCCGGCATGGTGCGGCGCGGGAGATTGCGCTGGCGCTGGGCGTGCCGCCCATGCTGCTGGGGATTCCAGGGGATAATACGTATTCGAACTATAAGGAGGCGAACCTCGCCTTCTGGCGGATGACGATTTTGCCGCTGGTGCAGAAATTCGCGGGCGCGCTGTCGGCCTGGCTGGATGTGCCATTCGGGCAGGATGTGGAGATCCGCGCGGATGTTGACCGCGTGCCGGCGCTGTCGGCCGAGCGCGATGCGCTGTGGGCGCGGCTGGAAGGCGCGAGCTTTGCGACCGCAGAGGAGAAGCGGCGTCTGGCGGGGCTGCAATCATGAAGATGGAGCAGAAGGTGACAGCAGGCTTTGTGCTGGCCGTGATGGTGCAGACCGGCGGCGCGCTGGTCTGGGCCGGGGCGGCGGCGGAGCGGATTTCGCAGCTGGAGCAGACCGTCCGGGAACGGCGCACTGTGGTGGAACGGCTGGCGCGCCTGGAAGAGGGCGTCGACCGGATGGAAGGCCAGCTGGACCGGATAGAACGGAAGATGGAGGCCGGGGATGAGTAGGCTTTTCTGCGAAGATACGCGTGCGCATTACCCCCCTCTAACGCCCCCTTTTCAGGGGGGAGGACAGCCTTCAAGCAAGGCGGCTGCTGTTGGAGTTCCTCCCCCTGCAAGGGGAAGGACAGGTGGGGGGCGTGATACGAGACGAGACCTCCTCATCGAAGGCTATGCCTCTCTCTTCGGGATACCCGATGCGAGCGGAGATGTGGTGCGGGCTGGGGCGTTTTCGCGGAGCCTGCAGCGGGCGGCACCTGTGCCGATGCTGTTGCAGCACAGGCCGGGCGCGATTGCCGGGCGCTGGGTGCGCATGGTGGAGGATGGACGCGGGCTATACGTGCGTGGACTGATCGAAGGTGAGGCGGCGCGCAGCATGGCGGAGAGCGGCCTGAGCGGCCTGTCCATCGGCTTTCGTCCGCGCATCTGGAACCGTTTGAGAGCGGATGGGCGGGAACTGATCGAGGTGGACCTGGTGGAAGTGTCCCTGGTGGCCTGCCCGATGCAGGCCCGGGCCCGGTTTGCCCTGATGGGAGGGGCGGTAGCGGCGTGAGGGAGAGCCCGCGCTTGTGCTTCGACAGAGAGAGTTTAACAGGAGAGAGTATGACCAAGGAAACGAAAATGGCGGGCGGGTCGGATACGACCGAGCTGATGGCGGCATTTGCGGCCTATACAGAGGCCAATGATGCGCGTCTGGCCGAGATGGAACAGAAGGGCGCAAGCGATCCGCTGACGGATGAGCGCCTGGCGCGGATCGACCGCCGTCTTGAGGCGCTGAGCCTGAAGATGGCGAGGCCGGAAGCGGGGAGTGTAAAGAGTGCGGACGAAGACGCCCGTAGTGACGCCTGGGCGCGTTACCTGCGCAGTGGTGATGATAGCGGGCTAGCCCGGCTGGACGTGAAGGCGCTGAATACGGGTACGGACGAGCAGGGCGGCTATATTGCGCCACCGGAACTGGACCGGCTGATCGAATCCCGCCTGATGGCGGCGAGCCCGATGCGCCAGATTGCGACCGTGCGGCAGACCTCTGCCGGCGTCTATCGCAAGCCGGTGGGCCTTGGCGCGGCGGCAAGCTGGGTGGGTGAACAGGCCACGCGGACTGAGACGGCTCATTCCGGTCTCTCCCTGCTGGAATTCCCGGCGGGGGAACTCTACGCCATGCCGGCGGCGACGCAGACCCTGCTGGAAGACAGCTATGCCGACATTGATGCCTGGCTGGCCGATGAGGTGGAAGCCGCCTTTGCGGCGCAGGAGTCGGCGGCCTTTGTCAGCGGCGATGGCAGCGGCAAACCGCGCGGTTTTCTGGACTATGACATTGTGGCCGATACGAGCCATGTGTGGGGCAAAATCGGCTCTGTCGCCGGGGATTTCGGCGCGGCGAATGCGGCCGACCAGCTGATCGACCTGATCTACACGCCACAGGCGCATTTTCGCACGAATGGCCGCTTTGTGATGAACCGTCGGACTGTGGCATCTGTCCGCAAGCTGAAGGATGGCGACGGGCGCTATCTGTGGCAACCCGGCACGGGCGGAGAAGCAGCGACGATCCTCGGCTATCCGGTGACGGAAGTGGAGGACATGCCGGACATTGGCACGGGCAATGCGGCCATCGCCTTCGGAGATTTCCGGCGCTTCTATCTGATCGCCGACCGGCAGGGCGCCCGCGTGCTGCGCGATCCATACTCTGCCAAGCCTTACGTGCTGTTCTACACGACGAAGCGTGTCGGCGGCGGGGTACAGAATTTCGACGCGGCGAAAGTGATGGTGTTTTAGCGCGGCGTCTCCTCCCCCCCGCTTGCGGGGGAGGTGTCTGAAAGGCGGAGGGGGAAGGCCCCCTTCAGCCCGGCCGCGTCTGGCGTCCGACCCACTTCCCCCTCAGGCGGAGGAAGGTATATCGAGAAGGAAATAGTTATGACACTGACGGTGATCACACCGCCAGCCGACGAGGCTTTGTCTCTGCAGGCGGCGAAAGAGTATCTCCGCATCGGGCATGAGGGGGAAGATCCGCTGGTGGCGGGGCTGATCGCGGCGGCGCGGGCGCGGCTGGAGGCGGAGACGGGGCTGGCCCTGGTGACGCGTACGGTAAAGCGCAGCTTTGACCACTGGCCGGTGGGGTTGATCCGCACTGGCGCGCGCCTGTTGCCGGGGCCGGCCTCGGCGCTGGTCTCCGTTGAGGTGGCAGATGCCGATGGCGCGGCGCAGCTGTACACGGGGCGGTTTCAATTGGTAGGCGGACGGCTGCGGCTGAAGCCTTTTGTGGCGCGGCCCTCCATTCCGCCGGGCGGGCGGGCCGATGTGACCTTCGTGACCGGATATGGCGCAGCGGCGGATGTGCCGGAGGATCTGGTGCAGGCGCTGAAGCGGCTGGTGCTGGCGGCCTATGGCCGTGAGGCGGGCGAGGCCCTGCCAGAGGAGGTGACCGCCATACTGGCCGCGCGCCGGGAGCGTCGGATATGAGTGCGGAAGAAGCGGTGCAAGCGGCGCTGATGGAAATGCTGCGCGCGGATGCCGGTGTGCAGGCCGTGTTCGGATCACCTGCGCGCGTGTTCGATGCCGAAAGTGAGGCGCCGATGTTTCCGCACGCCCTGCTGGAGCGGCACGAGGTGACGCCGGAAGATGCGGCGCTGGTGAAGGGTGCGGCGCACCGGATCTCGCTGGCGGTCTATACCCGTGAGGGCGGCGTGCGCGGCGCGAAGGCGGCGGTGGCCGCGCTGCGCCGCGCGGTGGAGGGCGCAAGCTGGAGCGTGCCGGGCGTGCATATCGTGCTGGCGCATGTCGTCTATGGCGATGTGATGCGCACGGCAGACAAGCGCGCGTTCCGGGGGCTGATCCGGATCAGGATTATTTCAGAGGAGGCGGCGTGATGGCTGGCCAGAGGGGCAGGGACATTCTGCTGAAGATTTCAGACGGGGCGGGTGACTTTACGACACTGGCCGGCGTGCGGGCGAGCCGCATTCAGCTGTCGGCCGGAAGTGTCGACGGGACGAGCGCTGACAGCGCAGAGGCCTGGCGTGAACTGGTGGCCGGTGCGGGCGTGAAATCCGCCCGCGTGACCGGGCGCGGCGTGTTCAAGGATGCCGCCAGCGATGCGCGGATGCGGGCCGTCTTCTTTGCAGGCGAAGCACCGGGCTGGCAGCTGATCCTGCCGGATTTCGGCATATTGGAAGGCGCGTTCCAGATCACCGAACTGAGCTGGAGCGGCGAGCATGATGGCGAGGCGGAATTCTCCGTCACGCTGGAAAGCGCCGGCCGCCTGAGCTTTGGAGCGCTGTAGGATGAATGCGTCGCGGGGAGAGACAGGGCTGGTGATTGGCGGTCGGGCGCGGCGGCTGTGCCTGACGCTGGGCGCACTGGCAGAGATTGAGGCGGCTTTCGGCTGTGTGCGGATGAGTGAGCTGGAGGCGCGGATGCGGGCGCTGTCTGCGGCAGACCTTGTGGTGGTGCTGGCGGCGTTGCTGCGCGGGGGCGGCGAGGCCGAGATGGCAGATGCGCTGCGCGAGAGCGATGTGCATCCGGGCGCGGCGGCGCGCGCCGTGGCGGATGCGTTCCGGCTGGGGCTGGCAGGGTGATGGGGGATGGCTTGCTGCCCTGGGGGGCGATGATGCGGGCGGCGCTGTCTGCCGGGATTGGGCCGGAGGCGTTCTGGAGATTGTCTCTGAAGGAGTGGCGCTGGCTGGCGCGTGGAGGTGATGTGATGGGGCGTGGACGGATGGTGGATTTGATAAAGGCGTTTCCGGATGGAGCCGGGCGTGAAACTCCTGCCGCTTCATCCTTCGACTTCGCTCAGGATGAGTTTGGAAGGGGGCACGATGAGTCGGGAAGCGTAGCAGGATGAGGTCCTGCTTTAGGAGCGCTCATGCTGAGCAAAGTCGAAGCACGGGCGCGGGCTTTCAGGGCTTAGCAGAAGAGAGGAGCATTAGATGATAGACTTCGACAACAATCTCGCCTCGGCAGGGGATGCGCTGCAGGCCTTGGCGGAGGGGCCTGGTATGCAGGCGGCCGAAGCGCTGGAGGCGGCGTTCGGACGTGCCGGGCAGAGCATCGAGACAGCGCTGGGACAGGCTGCGCGCTCTGGCGAGCTGAACTTTGAGCGCATGGCCGAAAGCATTTTACGGGACCTTGCGCGCGTGGCCGCAGAGAGCGTGACGGCGATGGCTGGGCTGAACCATAGCGCGGGGCAGGCGGTGACGCTGAACATGAACTATGCGCCGGGGACGGAGGAGCCTGCCGGGCGCGAGAGCCAGGGCGCGATGAGTGCGTTGCTGGCGCGGATTGTGGCGGGGGGAGGCCGGTTCCTGTGAGTTTGGCGAATTTTCATGAAGTGAGCTTTCCCGTGCCGCTGGCGCTGGCCGCGACGGGCGGGCCGGAGCGGCGCACGGACGTGGTGACGCTGGCGAGCGGCGGCGAAGCGCGTAATGCGGTGTGGGCCGGATCGCGCAGGCGCTGGGATGTGGGCAGCGCGGCGCTGAAGCTGGACGCGCTGCAGGCGCTGACCGAGTTCTTTGAGGCGCGGCGCGGGCGATTGCATGGTTTTCGCTTTCGGGATGCGATGGATGACCGGTCCTGCGCTGTGGGCGAGGTACCCTCTGAAGGCGACCAGCGGATCGGTACGGGAGATGGTGCGACCACGGAGTTTCAACTGTTGAAAGCCTATGGCGACTATGCGCGGCATATCGGCAAGCCAGTGGCGGGCACAGTGCTGGTGGCGGTGAACGGCGAGGTAGTGCCCTTCAGTGTGGATGTGACACAGGGCCTTGTGACGCTGGAAAGTGCGCCGCCAAATGGCGCAGGGGTGACGGCGGGGTTCCGGTTTGACTGCGCAGTGCGGTTCGATACCGACCGGCTGGACATCACGTTGGAAGGCTTTGGTGCGGGCAAGGCGCTGCGTGTGCCGCTGGTCGAGCTGGCGGGGTAGGGTATGCGGATCATTGAAGCAGAGTTTGCCGCGCGACTGGCGAGCGGGGCGGCGACAACGTGCCTCTGCTGGCGGCTGCACCGGGCGGACGGATTTGAGCTGGCGGTGACGGAACATGACCGGGCGCTTGAGGTGGACGGCGTAACCTATCAGCCGGGCGCGGCGTTGGAGGCGGCGAGCTTTTCCCATTCGGCGGATTTGCGCCCCGGCCATACGGCGACGGGCGGGGCACTGGCGCATGATGCGATCACAGAGGCAGACCTTGCAAGCGGCCTGTGGGATGGGGCGAATGTGGATGTGATCCGTGCGGACTGGGAGCGGCCCGATCTGTTCGTGCACGTCTGGAGCGGTCGACTGAGTGAGGTGTCGCGGGGGGCGGCGGGCTTTGAGGCGGAACTGGTCAGCCTGAAGGCGGAGCTGGAGCGGCCCTTGGGACGTGTCTATGCGCGGGCCTGCGACGCAGTGCTGGGCGATGCGCGCTGCGGCGTGGAGACCGCGGTGTTTCCGGGGCAGACGTGTGATCAGCAATTCGCGACCTGCACAGCCGTGTTTGGCAATGCCGAGAATTTTCGCGGCTTCCCGCATCTGCCGGGGGCGGACTTTGTGCTACTGGGGCCCGCCGCCAGCGGCAATGATGGGGGCAAACGATGAGACGGGCAGAGATTGTACATGCGGCGCGGGGCTGGATTGGCACGCCCTACCGGCATCAGGCGAGTTTGAAGGGCGCGGGCTGTGACTGCCTGGGCCTGGTGCGCGGGCTGTGGCGGGAAATGGTCGGGTCGGAGCCTGAGCGGGTGCCGCCCTATTCACCGGACTGGGCGGAAGTGACCGGAGAAGAAACGCTGCTGACAGCGGCGCGGCGGCATCTGGACGAGGTGGCGCTAGGTGCGGCGCGGGCAGGCGATGTGCTAGTGTTCCGTATGGAGACGGGTGTGCCGGCAAAGCATTGCGGCGTGCTGACGGGGGAGGGCACGCTGGTGCACGCCTATTGGGGGCGGGCTGTGGTGGAGACGCGGCTGGTGCCCTGGTGGCAGAGGCGGGCGGTGGCGGCGTTCGCTTTTCCAGGCGTGGAGGATTAAGGCATGGCGCAGATTGTATTTTCGACAGCAGGCCGGGCGATTGGCCAGCAGGCGCTGCCGCAGGGCTTGAACCTGCTGGGGCGGCAAGTGTCTGGCGGGTCTTTGGGGCGGGCGCTGGGCAATCTGGCGGGGCGGGCGGTGAGCGATTATTTCGCCCCGGCGCAGGAAGGCCCGCGCATCAAGACCCTGCCCGTAATGGAGGCGCGCGAGGGCGCAGGCGTTCCCTCTGCCTACGGCCGGATGCGGATAGGCGGACAAGTGATCTGGGCGGCGCGCTTTCATGAGACGAAGACGACCCGCCGGGCCAGCAGTAAAGGTGGACCAAAGATGACGGAGTATGACTACTCGGTCAGCTTTGCGGTGGCGCTAGGCGAGGGGCCAGTGCTGGCAGTGCGGCGGGCCTGGGCGAATGGAGAGCCGTTTGACCTGTCCGGTGCGGTGCACCGTGTTTATGGCGGAGACGAGACGCAGGCACCGGACCCGCTGATCGAGATGATCGAGGGCGCGGGCAAGGCACCGGCCTATCGCGGCACGGCCTATATCGTGTTCGAGGATTTGCCGCTGGAGGCGTTCGGTAACCGCCTGCCGCAGCTGTCTTTCGAGGTGGAGCGCGTGCCGCCGGGCGGGGCAGAGGCCGGGCTGGCGGAGACTGTGACGGGCGTAAACATGATCCCTGCATCCGGGGAGTTCGTCTATGCGACAGAGATTGTACGGGAGCGGACAGTACCGGGGCAAGAGCGGGCGCTGAACGCCTGGTCTGGCGAGGCCCGGGCGGATTTTCTGGTAGGGCTGGATCAGATGGAAGCCGCCCTGCCGCGGGCAAAGCATGTGGCGCTGACGGTTGGCTGGTTCGGCACGAATGTGATGGCGGGGGCGTGCGAGATCCATCCCGGTGTGGAGACGCGGCAGCGGTTGACGCGGCCATATGCATGGGAGGTGGCGGGCATTTCCCGCGGCGATGCATATCTGATTTCCCGCGATGCGGAGGGCAATGCCAATTATGGCGGCACACCGGCGGACCGGGCTGTGGTCAGCGCGATCCGCGAGATGGTGGCGCGGGGCATGAAGGTGACGGTGTCGCCCTTCTTGTTCATGGATACGCCGGGCTTTCCCTGGCGCGGGCGGATTGGGGTGAGTGCAGATGGCACGGCGGCGGCGCGTAGCGAGGTCAATGCTTTCGTGAACGGAGCAAATGGCTTTCGCCGTTTTATTCTGCATCATGCACAGCTGGCGGCGGATGCAGGCGGCGTTGAGGCGTTTCTGATTGGCAGCGAAATGCGCGGACTGACGCAGGTGCGCGATGAGGCGGGGGCGTTTCCGTTTGTCGAGGCGCTGGTCTCGCTGGCGGCAGAGGTGAAGGCGCTGTTGCCCGGGGTGAAACTCTCCTATGCGGCGGACTGGACCGAGTATGGCGCCTATGCGGCGGGTGATGGTGGCGGCGATGTGCTGTTCCCGCTGGATGCGCTGTGGGCGAGCAGTAATGTCGATTTTGTCGGGGTGGACTGGTATCCGCCAATGGGTGACTGGCGCGACGGCGAGGCCCATCTGGACGCGCTGGCAGGCTATGGCGCGGCGGATGACCCGGATTATCTGGCGATGCAGATCACGGGCGGCGAGGCGTATGACTGGTATTACGCCAACCCGGCAGACCGGGAGGCGCAGATCCGTACACCCATTACTGATGGAGCTTATGGTGAGCCCTGGATCTATCGGCAGAAGGATATTGCAGGCTGGGCGGGGCACTACCACCATGAGCGGCTGGGCGGTGTGCGGCAGACCACGCCGACGGGCTGGGTGCCGGGGGCAAAGCCGGTGCGCCTGTCCGAAATCGGCTTTGCGGCGGTCGATAAGGGCGGCAATGCGCCGAATGTGTTCTATGACCCTAAAAGCATCGACAGCGCGCTGCCGCCCTATTCTAGTGGAGCGCGGGACGAGGTGTTCCAGCGGCGGGCGCTGGCGACGGTGCTGCCCTATTGGGAGGCGAACCCGCTGGTCGAGGCGGCTTATGTCTGGGCCTGGGACGGGCGGCCCTTTCCGGCCTGGCCACTGCGCGATGATGTGTGGGGCGACGGAGACAATTGGGCGCGCGGGCACTGGCTGAACGGACGCAGCGGCCTGACCACGCTTGCGGCCGTGGTGGCAGATATCTGCGCGCGCGGCGGCGTGAAGGATGTCAGCACAAGTGGTCTCTCCGGTATTCTTGAAGGCTATGCGCTGGAGGGGGTGCATTCGGTACGGGCGGCGCTGGAGGCGCTGCGATCCGCCTACGGATTCGACTGCGTGGAGCGGGATGGCAGGCTGGTGTTCCGCATGACGGGCGATGGCCCCGTCATGGAGGTGGAGACCGCCGCGCTGGTGGAGGGCGGTTTGCGGCGGACACGCAAGCTGCTGGACAAGGCACCCGCGCGGCTGCGTCTGACGCATGTGGACCTTGAGGCGGACTATCAGCCTGGCATGGCGGAGGCGCGGCTGGCAGGCGGTGATCCGCGTCTGGTGCAGGATGTGGAGTTGCCGCTGGCGCTGGGCCGGACACGGGCCGGGGCGATTGCGCGGGCCTTGCTGGAGGCGGCATCAAGCCGGGAGAGCGCAAGCTGCGGCCTGCCGCTGTCCGGGCTGGCGCTGGAGCCGGGGGATGGCGTGCGTGTGGATGGTGGCCCGGTCTGGCGGATTGCCGAGATCAGCGACCGGGGCATGGTGCGCACGCTGACCTGCCGGGAGGATGTCTCCGGCGCGGCGCCTGTGCGGGCGGGAGAGATCGGCACGCTGCCACCGCCTGCGCCTGTCTTTGGCAATGTGGATCTGGTGGTGATGGACGCGCCTGGTATTCCGCAGGCGGACGGGACAGGGCCTCTGGTGGCCGCGTGGGCGGACCCGTGGCCGGGCGAAGTGGTTGTGAAGGCAGGGCTGGAGGCCGGCGCGATGACGGAGCGGGCGCGGCTGATACGGCCCTCTGTGATCGGGCGGCTGACGGCACCGTGCGAGGCCGGGCCGGTCGGGCGATGGGACCGGGCAAATGCGCTGGAACTGGTCTGCCCCGGCGGGGAGTTTGCGAGCCTGCCGGAGCTGCAGGTGCTGGGCGGTGGCAATGCCGCGCTGCTGGAGACGGATCAGGGCTGGGAGCTGATCCAGTTTCAGGAGGCCGTGCTGGTGGGACAGGACACATGGCGGCTGTTGGGCCTGTTGAGGGGGCAACGCGGCAGTGTGCCGGGCGCGGCAGAGGCAGGGGCGCGTCTCGTGCTGCTGGACGGCGCCGTGGTGCAGGCAAGCGTTGGGCCTGAGGAGATCGGCCTGGATCTGATCTGGCAGGCGGCGGGCGATGACGAGGCCGAGATGCTGTCCTTTGAGGACCGGTCGGGGCTGCCTTGGCCCGTAGCGCATCTGAAAGCCCGCGGGGGCGAGCTCAGCTGGACGCGGCGCGGGGCCGACCTGCCGGAAAGCTGGGCCTTGCCTGAAGGGGCAAATAGCGGGAATTTCGCGGTGCAGGCCGATAGCGGAAGCGGTTTTTCTGGCGGAATCACTGTCTCTGAAGCCCATGCAGACGTGCCATCTGGCGCTGTGGCGGCGCGAATTGCGGCGATTGGCGCGGATGGTCGGTACGGCCCATGGGTTTCAATACGCCTCGGGACTTCCTAATTGAGGGCTGATAGAAGATTCTCTAACAGAAGGAATAACCGACCTTGGCTCTTGACCCTTACAAGGTGCTCGGCGTGGACCGCAAAGCCAGCGAGGCCGAGATCAAGAAGGCCTACCGGCAGAAGGCGAAAGCCCTGCACCCCGATTTGCACCCGGATGACGATAAGAAAGCGGAAGAGTTCAAGCGCGTCTCCCAAGCCTGGGATATTCTGGGCGACAAGGAAAAGCGCGCGAAATTCGACCGCGGCGAGATTGATGGCGACGGCAACCCGGCCGGCTTTGGCGGCGGCGGTGGTGGCTTCCCTGGTGGATCGCCCAATGGCGGGTTCCGTTGGGAATCGCGTGGTGGTGACCCGTTTGGCGGCGCGCAGGGGGACCCGTTCGAGGATATCCTGTCCGGCATGTTTGGCGGACGCGGACGGCGCAATGCCGGCCCGATGAAGGGTCGCGATGTGCGTTATCGCGTTTCCATTGATTTCGCAGATGCCGTGACCGGTGCACGGCGCCGCATGACCATGGCCGATGGCACGGCGCTGGATGTGAACATTCCGGCCGGCATCGAGAGCGGCCAGACGCTGCGCCTGAAAAGTCAGGGCCAGCAATCCCCGAATGGCGGTCCACCCGGAGATGCGATGCTGGAGGTTGAAGTCAAACCCAGTAAAGTGTGGGAGCGGGACGGCAAGGATATTCGCATGAGCGTGCCGGTCAGCCTGAAAGTGGCTGTGCTGGGCGGCAGTGTGGATGTGAAGACGCCTTCCGGCACGGTGACGCTGAAAGTGCCTGCGGGCTCCAATACCGGCTCTCAGCTGCGCCTGCGCGGCAAGGGGGTGCAATCCACCCCGCCCGGCAATCTTTATGCGCGGCTGGAGATCGTGCTGGATGACCCCAAGGATGAAAGCCTCAAGAAATGGGCGGAGGGGTAGTAACCAACTGCCTCTCCCGACCTTTCTACAGGAAATTTACCGAACAACGTTGACATGAGCGCCCCGGCTTTGGCCTAAGGTTAGGTGAGTGATCTGCAGCCAGCCATGCAGATTGCAGGGCGTTATGGTGTAGAGTTGAAGAGGCAGGCGATGGCAGGACGCGCGCGGAGAAAGATTTTTTCCAGAGGCAGACTGGCCATGGCGGGCCTTGCCATCACCGCCCTGGCCGGATGTACGCATCCGAACCGGCCGATTGCCCCGATTGCGTCTGACACGCTGGTCTATTCCGAGGCGCTGTCGACAGCGCGCGAGACGCAGTTGCTGCTGAATATTGTTCGTTTAAGGTATAATGATCCTGTCAGTTTCGTGGATGCCGAGCGCATCACCACGACAGACAACACCCAGGTGAATGGCGGGCTGTCTTCTGCGATCGCTCTCAGCGGGCAGGACCTGGACCAGGTGCTGAACGGCAATGTCGGCACCAATATGAGCAGCCAGCCAACGATTGCCTATTCGGCGCTGCGCGGGTCTGACTATGCCCAGCAAGTATTGCAGCCGCTGCCGCCGGCGACGATCTTCCTGATGAGCCAGTCGGGCTGGAGCGTGGAGCGGCTGATGCTGTGCTGTGTATCCCGCATCGGGGACCTGGAAAATGCGCGCGCGGCTGCTGGGCCGCCACCGCCGGTGATGCCGGACAATGCGCGTTTTCGCGAACTCGCCAGCCTGATGAGTTCCCTGCAGGAGCGGGGCGATCTGTTCGTGCAGGTAATTGACCCGGATCAGAGCGATGAGAACAGTGACGGCAAACCACGCGTGATCCTGAAATGGCGGCGCACGTCTGATCTGGGCCAGCAACTGGCGGATTTCTTCCGCCGGTACTGGGTGTCTGATGTCAGCGTGATTTCCGGCGACCGTTACATTACCGAGATTTCCACGCGCGGGAATTCGCTTGGGGACTATGCCGCACGCGGACGGTCTGTGCTTGGGGTGATGTCTGCACTGTCGCAATCTGTACATGTTCCGGAAGAGCACAAGCAGATTGCCCGGTCTGCCCTGCCGGTGGATGCTCAGTCGACAGACCCCTGCCGGGCCCCTGGTGGATGGCATGACATCAATGGCGGCCTGTTTGCCGTCCAGTCTTCCAAAGACAAGCCGGCAAGTGCCACGATTGCTGTGCAATATCGGGACTATTGGTTCTACATTGATGACCGATGCCATGACGCCAAGGCGACACTGAATCTTCTGGATCATTTGTACGCCTTGCAGGCGGGCATCTCTTCTGATGCCACGACCTTGTTGCTGCTTGGGGGCTGATGCAAGCGGGCTTGTATCCTGACAGGCACTCAACTAGCATACGAAATTGTTCCGGTTTGGAGGGTGAGTGTGCGTGATGCCATCGACAAGATTTTTGCCGCAACAACGGCGCCTGAAATCTACGTGGCGACAAATGCTGCGCTTGCTGATTTAGGCCTTACAAGGACCTATTATCTGGGGCTGATCAGTAATGACCGCACACGCGGCCGCAACCTGTTGAGCTTTGGTTTCTCAAGTGAATGGGAAATAAGCTATCGTGAAGGGTTTCGGTCTGTCGACCCGATCCCTGGCGCAACGGCCTTGCAGCCTGGCCCGCTATTCTGGCATCACCTGCCGCCCGGTCTGTCTCTGCGCCCTGAGGAGCAGGCCTATCTGGACAAGTTGCAGGACTGGGACATGAGTCAGGGCATCTGTACGCTTGTGTTTGGTCCGCACAGCCGTGTGGCCATGATCGGGGCCAGCATGTCACCGGGCGATGACAGCATCGACTCTGTAGACGTCAATGGCTTCCATGTGATCGCCATGGCCTCCTTTGCCGCCTATTACCGGAAGGTCGGCATGAAGAGTGAAAAGATGCTGAGCTTTTCGACCCGCGAGCTGGATGTGCTGTACTGGATGGCGCAAGGGCTCAGCAATATCGGGATTGCAAAAGAGCTGAACCTCAGCCCTGAAGCCGTGGCGAGTTGTACCAAGCAGCTTATGTCGAAGATGAACGTCTTTGATCGGACGGCTGCCGTGATGAGAGGCGTTCAACTGGGCTATGTCATCGTGTCGGATGATGTTTCCCGCCGGGTGGACAGCTCGACCGGCCTTGATGTGGCCGAGCCGGGCCGATAGGGAGCCTGCTTGCTCTGTTTCAGCCGCAACAGGTTTCTGGCACCAATGCCCCCCAAGGGGGATGAAGGCGGGGGGACGCGCCACTAGGGTTTCTCATCAGTTCATTTCTTCGAGGAATATTCCGGATGAGACTCTTGCTTTTGTTGCCTGTGGCCATGCTGGTTGCGTGTGGGGAGACCAAAACCGCCGCAAATGATGATCCGTGCGCACAGGTCTCCGCCATGATGGAAGGTCGCCAGGAAAGCCCGCCCTTCAAAAGCCTGACGGGCGAGCAGGCCATGATGGGAGAAACGCCACTGCCGGATAGCTGGGAGTCCAGGCAATCCACGCTGGGCGGGGCGTGCAGGGTAAACGCCATGCGCGGTTTCTTTGGCGGTGACACCTCAATCTACACCTATTCCTGCACGATGTTTGAAGCCGGCACCACGGATGAGGAAGCCGACGGCAAACTGGCCGAAGCGGCCTATCAGAAAGCGGTCAACCAGATCACAACCTGCCTGGGCGATGGCTGGACAGCTGAGATCGAGACCGAAAGCTCTGATCACCCGGTCTATCACAAGACGACCTTCGAGCCGGTGGAGCCGGAAGAGCAGACCGGCGATTTCAGAGCCTATCCGCTATATGTGGAAAAGAGCTTCACGCCCTTCTTCGGCCGCACGCGGGGCACCACGCCCGGCTGGAAAGTGACAGTGCAGGCCCAGAAGCAGGTGGAAGGAACAGGCGAATGAGCCGGGATGTTCGCAATGTGAAAGCGCTGGCCATGGGCGGGATGGTGGCGGTGACGCTGCTGGCCGTCCGGCCAGGCGCGGCCCATGCCGATTGCGCCGAGGTGAAGCAAGTGGTCAGCCGTCTGGAGCAGGAGCGCCCGCTGACGGCGGAGTATCCGTTGCCTATTGGCTGGCACGCACGTGACCTGGCGCTCACGGGGGATGAGGTTCTGGACGGCTTTGATTCCTGCCGCCTGGAGGATGACCGTCTTTCAGACAATAAAAGCATCCGCAGCCAGGTGACGACGGATTATGTCTGCGTGATCCGCGAGATGCCGGAAGAGCCGGAGGATGCCGAGATCATGATGGCGGATGCCACGGCATTCGACGCGAAGGTGACGTCCGTCATGACGTGGCTGGCGCCCTGTCTGCAGACGGATATGGCCTATGAAATGGATGACCGGTCAACCAGTGTGAACATGCGCTTCATCAAGCCCCGGCCAGAGGGTAGCGGCCTTGGTTATTTCGATGTGCCGCAGGTCCACATCACCATGGGCCAGGAAGGCAGCGTCCGCGATTTCAACCACCCGAAGGTGGGATTCAACATGCCGAGGCCGATGCGTGTTGTGCGGATGACAATTTCCAGCCCGGCCTGGTACCTGAAGCCTGAACAAAACTGACTGCCAGCGTTCACTTAACATTCAGAGCTAACTGCCTATACGGCAGGGTATGAAACGGCTCTTTGCTCTCTGTTTGACTATCGGTCTGGCCCTGACGCCTCCGGCGATGGCGCAGGACTGGAAGAATTCCTGGTCCCCCGGCCAGGCACGCGACTCTGTGCGCGAAGGTAAAACCGTGCCGCTGAGCCAGATATTCCAGAGCCTGAAGCGCCAATATGGTGGCTATCAGCTGGGCGCGGACCTGTTCGACCGGGGTGGCAACCCGCAATACCGCATTGACTGGATGACCGGGGATGGCCGCAAGATGCGCTTTATTGTCGACGCCCGCACGGGCCGCATCCTTGACCGGCAAGGCGCTTGACCCGACATTACCCCGAGATTTGTAAAGGACGTTCCAATGCGTATCCTGGTAGTTGAAGATGATGCAGACCTGCGCCGCCAGCTGGCGGATGTGCTGTCGCAGTCCGGCTATGCCGTGGACCTGGCGGCAGATGGCGAGGACGGCCACTTCCTGGGTGATACAGAGCCCTATGACGCCGTGATCCTGGACCTTGGCCTGCCCAAGATGGACGGGGTGAGCGTTCTGAAGAAATGGCGCGCCGATGGCAAATCCTTCCCCGTGCTGATCCTGACCGCGCGTGATTCGTGGAGCGAGAAGGTGGCAGGCTTTGATGCCGGCGCGGATGATTACCTGACCAAGCCGTTCATCACAGAGGAATTGCTGGCCCGTCTGCGCGCGTTGCTGCGCCGGGCGGCAGGCCATTCCGCGGCGACGCTGGAGGCTGGCAAGCTGGTGGTCGACACACGTGCCGCCCGCGCCAGTGTGAATGGCGAGCCTGTGAAGCTGACGGCGCATGAATATCGCGTGTTGTCTTACCTGATGCACCATATGGGCCGCGTTGTGCCGCGCACGGAACTGGTCGAGCATATTTATGATCAGGATTTTGATCGCGACTCCAACACGATCGAGGTGTTCATCGGACGCCTGCGCCGCAAGATTGGCCAGGACCGTATCCAGACCGAGCGCGGCCTCGGCTATCGCCTGGTGGTGCCTGACATCGAAGCCCGCGTTGCGGGATAGGGCGCCGAGGCGCTAAAGCGGACGGATGAGCGACAGCGCCCCTTCCAAACCGACCCTGCTGGACCGCTGGACGCGCCTGTCCCTGGCGCGGCGTATAATGCTGGCCGCTGCGGTGTGGGGGCTAGTCGTGCTGGTCGGGGGGGCGATTGCGCTGTCGGCGGTCTACCGCGCGCAGACACTGACCCTGCTGGAAGAAGACCTTGAGCAGACACTGATTGCCCTGACGCGGGAGATGACCCGTGAAGAGGCCTTCCTGCCCGATGGCCGGGTGACGGATACGGGCCGGGAATTCTTTGCCGGGGATGTGCGTTTCCGCACGCAATATTCTGGGCGCTATTGGTCCATCGTCGGCGTGAACGAGGACGGCCAGATTGTCGGCGACATGCGCTCCAAAAGCTTATGGGACGAGCCCGTGCCGATCCGCCAGAGGCAATTGGAGCGCACGCTCGCCTCTCCCGGTACGACTCAGTTTGGCGACTATCGTTTCAGCGGCCCGGCGGGCCAGCGTGTACGGGTGGCTTCCCGCGCGATCCTTATTGCTCAGCGCCCGACGCCGCTTGTGCTGATCACCGCCGCTGACCGTGCGCCGAATGATGAGGCGGCAGAACGCTTCCGCAGTCTGCTGCTGTTCACCATGATCGCGCTGTTCGGCGGCGTGTTTGCGGCCATGGTGGCGGGCATTCGCTATTCCCTGCGGCCGCTGCAGAAGATTGGCCATGACATTGCCGAAGTGCGCGAGGGCACGCGGCAGAAACTGTCAGAGGATTACCCCTCCGAAGTGCGCCCGCTGGCCGATGAGCTGAACAAGCTGATCGACCATAACCGGCAGGTGGTGGAGCGGGCGCGAACGCATGTCGGTAACCTTGCCCATGCCCTGAAAACACCGCTGGCCGTGCTGCGCAATGAAGCGACAGGCGGCACCCAGCTGGATGATGTCGTGCGCCGCCAGAGCGAAGCGATGCAGACCAATGTTGAGCATTATCTGAAGCGTGCCCGTGTCGCCGCGCGGGCCGAGGCGCTGGGCGCGCGGACCGAGATCCGCCCTGTTGTGGATGGCCTTGCGCGGATGCTGAACCGCCTGTTTGACCGCAAGGGCGTCAACGTGTCCGTTGACGGCGGGGCGAATGCCGTGTTCCGGGGAGAGCAACAGGATCTGGAAGAGATGGTCGGCAATCTGATGGAAAACGCCTGCAAATGGGCGCGCAGCGAAGTTCTGGTGCGCGTACGCAATGATGCAGAGGCGTTGGTCATCGAGGTGGAAGATGATGGTCCGGGCCTGACGCCGGAGGAGCGCGAAGGCGCCCTGAAGCGCGGCGTGAGACTGGATGAGACCACACCCGGAACGGGGCTGGGCCTGTCCATTGTGAATGAACTGGCAGAGCTGCACCGGGGAAGCCTGGAACTGGGCGATGCCGGTCTGGGCGGCCTGAGCGCCGTATTGAGGTTTCCGAAGAGATGACACGTCTGAACTGGATCATCGCCGCCATCTGTGTGGCCCTTGGCATTGGCGGCTATCTGCTGATCGGCAAGCCCGGCATGGCGGATCAACCCATGGCCGAGCGTCAGGTGGGTCTGATGAAGAAAATCCGCGAGCACCCGGAACAGCTGACCCCGGCGGAAACCCTGTCGCGTCTGGAAGCGACGGTGAAAGAACGCCCGGACGACCCGCAACCGCATTTCTTCATTGGCGAGATTCTGCGCGCGCAGGGGCGTACCTCAGATGCTGCGCGTGCCTATCAGTCTGCCCTGCGGCGCGACAAGGAGTTCGTGCCCGCGCTGGTGGCGCTGGGCAACACGCTGGTGGAGCTGAACAATGGCGCGGTCAGCCCGGAAGCGACGCGCCTGTTCGCCAAGGCCTATGAGCTGGACGAGACACAGGTGCGTGCCGGCATGTGGGCCGCTATGGGCGCGGCGCAGGCGGGTGATCAGGAAAAGGCCGAGCAAGCCATGCGCTATATCTATTCCCGCCTGCCTGAGGATGACCCGCGCCGCGACCGCTTCCGCGCCATGATTGACGCCATCGGCCAGGAAGGCGACGCCGCGCCACCGGCCCCAGCCCTGGAAACGCCGACACCACAACAGGAATAGCAGCTACTGGTATAGCTTTTGCAGGCGTCTCTCGCAGCGACATGAACCAGCAAAGCGAGCCTTGTGATGGCCTTGGAAAAACGCGCCCTTCTCCCGGCGCTTGATGGCCTTCGGGCCATGGCGGCGATGATTGTGCTGTTGTCCCATTATAGCAATGAGACGGCTTTCCTGCGCTTCTATGCAGGGATTGGTGCAGGCCAGTTGGGTGTGATCCTGTTCTTCGCGCTGTCAGGTTTTCTGATGTGCTATGTCACTGAAGGCGTGGAGCCGAGCTGGAAGAATATCCTGAATTTCTGGCAGAGGCGCCTGGCGCGTGTCTTGCCGCTGTTCATTTTTGTCGTGCTGGCATCATACTTTCTTGGAAAGCAGACTTTGGCAGGCGAGAGCCTGAAAGTGCTGGACGTGAATGACGGCAATCTGCTGCGCCACCTGTTCCTGATGGACGGCGTTTCGGTGCTGTGGACCATTCCGGTCGAGATCTGTTTCTACGTCGTCTACCCGGCGATCTGGTATCTGCGCGCGCGGCTTAAGAATGACACGCTGATGGTAATCGGCCTGTTGGTGGCTTTCCTTGTCTGGAATGCGGTGCGCGAGCCTGTCTGGGCGATGCTGGGCGTGAATCTGAAATTCCTGGAGATCGTGCTGAACGGACACATCTTCCTGTTGGGCATTCTGGCTTATCTGGCGTTCCGGCTGGTTCGGCCGATGAAGCTGAATTATCTGTGGCTGGCGCTGATGGCGATGCTGCCGCTGGTCTTCCCCCACTTTGCCGAGGAGGTTTACGGACGCGCCGTTGACCCGTGGGCAGATCCGGTGATCTTCCTGCTGACGCCGATGCTGCTGTTTGCAACAGTCCGTTCCAACTGGGCGGAATATGTGCTGGGCAATCCGGTGCTGCGCTATCTGGGGAACATTTCCTATTCGATCTATCTGACGCACTGGTTTGTGCTGCGCTACATGCAGCGCTTCTACGAGCTGACGAAAAGCCCGGTGAATCTGGCAATTCTGCTGGTTCTTGTCGTGGCATTGGCCTCAGTCACCTATTTCCTGATCGAGAAACCGAGCCGGAAATATCTCAATCAGGCCTGGGGCAGGGTCTTTGACCGCAAGCCGCCCAAGGATAAGATTGCAGTTCGCTGACAAAAGGTTGCATCTGCCGCACTCCCAAAAGGGTGCGGTGCAGCCTATAAGGGCCCCATGCGAGCACGTACACGGCGACTCTATACATTCGGCATTGCGGCCCTGTTGCTGGCAGCAGCAGCGGCGCTGGCATTCTTTGCCCTGCGCGAGAATGCGAATTTGTTCTATACACCGGAGATCCTGGCCGAGAAGGGCACGCCCGTGCACGGCAAGGAAGTGAAAGTCGGCGGCTGGGTAGAGCCCGGATCGCTGACCTATTCCGAGGATGGCGCAACGATGATCTTCACGGTCATCGACAACAGCCCGAATACGATCACCGTCAGCTATACCGGCATTGCGCCGGACTTGTTCCGCGAAGGCCAGGGCGTCGTCGCGACAGGCACATTCCAGACCGATGGCAGCTTCACGGCGCGCCAGATTCTGGCCAAGCATGACGAGAATTACCAACCGCGGGAACTGAAACCGCTGGAAGCGGCCGGATGATCGAACTCGGCCATCTGGCGGCCTTCCTGTCTCTGGCGATGGCGCTGGCGCAGGGGATTTACGGCCTTATGGGGCAGCGACGCGTAGCAGGCTGGGCGGCGTTGGTTGCGTTCGGCCTGATGCTGGTATCGTTCCTGACGCTGATCCTGGCCTTTGTGCGGTCTGACTTTTCTGTCGCGCTGGTGGCGCAGCATTCCCACACGCTGAAGCCGATGCTGTACAAGATCTCCGGCGCGTGGGGGAACCATGAGGGCTCCATGGCGCTGTGGTGCCTTGTGACGCTGGGTTTTGGCGCGGCGGGGGCGCTGTGGATGAAAACGGGGCGCGACAAGCTTGAAGCGCGCACGCTGGGCATGCAGGGTCTGCTGGCCGTCGGCGCGATGGGCTATCTGCTGTTCGCCTCCTCTCCTTTTCTGCGCCTGGACCCGGCCCCGTTTCAGGGCGCGGGCCTGAACCCCCTGCTGCAGGACCCGGCGCTGAGTTTTCACCCGCCGATGCTGTATCTTGGCTATGTCGGTTATTCGTTCGTCTTTGCGCTGGCCGCCGCCGGCATGATGGAAAGCCGTATCGATGCGGTCTGGGCCCGCGAGGCGCGGCGCTGGTCTCTCGCGGCGTTCGTGCCGCTGACCATCGGCATCGCGCTCGGCTCCTACTGGGCATATTACGAGCTTGGCTGGGGCGGCTGGTGGTTCTGGGACCCGGTGGAGAATGCTTCTCTGATGCCGTGGCTGATCGGGGCCGCGCTGCTCCACTCCGTCATCGTGACGGAGAAGCGCGAGGGCTTTGCCGCCTGGACCGCGCTGCTGGCTGTGCTGGCCTTCCTGTTCTCGATCATGGGCGCATTCCTTGTGCGCTCCGGTGTGCTGACCTCGGTCCACGCCTTTGCAGTTGACCCGGAACGGGGGGCGATCCTGCTGTTCGGACTTGTCCTGTATGGCGGGTTTGCGCTGATCCTGTTTGCGCTGCGGGCCTATAAACTTTCCGGCGGTAAACCCTGGGTGCTGCTCAGTCGCGAAGGCGCGCTGATGGCGAACAATATTGTGCTGATCGTGGCGACGCTGACCGTATTGCTAGGCACGTTGTTCCCGCTGATGGCGGAAGCGGCCGGAAAGACGATCTCAGTTGGCGAGCCCTATTTCCGGCTGACCTTTACGCCGATGCTGGCCGTTCTGCTGGCCATCCTGCCCGTGGTGCAGGCCTGGGCCTGGGGCAAGGCGGATCTGACGAACTGGATGAAATGGGCGGCAGGCGGGATTGCGCTGGTGCTGGTCTTCATGGCGCTGGGCGTGGGCATCTGGAGCATTTCGCTGGGCGCAGCCTTTGGCCTGGCGCTGGGCGTGTGGCTGGTATTTGGCGCGCTGTATGAACTCTCGCGCCGGGCAGTTACCGTGAAGCGCGTCTTCAAGATGCCGCCGCGCGTCTGGGGCATGACGCTGGCGCATGTCGGCCTAGGCCTGTTCGTGATCGGCGCTGTGGTGGAGACCACCGGCCGCTATGAAACGACGGTTGCGCTGGCCGAGGGCGGTACGGGAAATGCTGCGGGCTGGACGCTGACACTGGACGAGGTGCGCGCGATTGAAGGGCCGAACTGGTATGCCGACCGCGCGGTGCTGACCGCGGTGAAGGGCGGCACGAAAGCCGTGCTGGCCCCGATGAAGCGCTACTATCCCGCCGCGCAGATGCCGACGACGGAAACGGCGATCCACAAGACGGGCACAGGCGATCTCTACATGGCGCTGGGCGAACAGCGCATTGTGGATGGCGAGCCGCGCTGGGTGTTCCGCGTCTATTTCAATCCGCTGATTGACCTTGTCTATTTCGGCGTCATCCTGATGGCGATTGGCGGCGGCTTTTGCCTGTGGCCACGCAAGAGGAAGAAGACGGCATGAGGTTTCTGGTTATCCTGCTGGCATCTGTCTTCATGATGGGCGCAGCCCATGCCGAGGATGTGGAGCTGGACAATCCCAAGCAGGAAGCCCGCGCTCAGGCTTTGATGCGCGAACTGCGCTGTGTGGCCTGTGAGAATGAGCCGATCTCGCAATCCTCCGCGCCGATTGCCGAAGACATGCGCGCCCGTGTGCGCGTGATGATCGAGGGCGGGGCCAGCGATACCGAAGTGCGCGACTGGTTCGAGGACCGGTATGGCGAGTTCGTTCTGTTCCGTCCCAAGAGCGACAGCCTCTCTGGATGGGTGTTGTGGGGAACGCCTTTTGTCTTGCTGGTGTTTGCCGTCCTGATCGGCCTGGCCGTTGCGCGCTCGCGCAAGGCACCGATTGAGCCGGTAAGGCCGGAAGATATCTAGTAGAGCCCAGCGGGCAGGAGATAGTCCGCGCCGAGCCAGACGATCCAGCCGCCGAGAGCGATGAAGGGCCCGAAGGCGATTGCGCTGGTGCTGTCGAAGGTGCGCCTGCCTGTCAGCGACAGAATGCCGACGGCAAGCAATCCGCACACGGAGGCGACGAGCATGATGGGGGCAAGGCCTGCCCAGCCGGTCCACATGCCGAGCGCGCCGAGCAGCTTCGCATCGCCCCTGCCAAGGCCGTCGCGCCCACGCATCCGGCGATAGGTGATTTCCACCATCACCAGAAGCGTATAGCCGGCAAAGGCGCCGATCAGATGATGCGGCCAGGCATCGGGCCGTGTCTGCCACACCATCAGGGCACCCAGGGCGAAGACCGCAAGATTCAGCGGATCCGGCAGCGTCAGCGTACGCAGGTCAATCATGCTGAGCGCGACGAGCAATGCACCCAGCCCAAGGCTGAACCAGAGCAGGATACCTGGAGGCGCGAACGCCATCGCGCTGATCGCCACCAGGGCGAGCAGGGCCAGGCTGGTCAATATGAGGGGCGCATTGCGGGTCAAACGGAAGGCCTTTCAGGTGCCTGGGACCGCGACAGGGAAACAGCACGCCGGCAGAAAAATCAATCGATTGCAGGTGCCTTGGTATGCCGGCGTCGCCATCCTGTACCTTCCGTCAGCTGGGTGGGGACGACGCTTGACGTATGGCAAGACCCCCGGGCGATGTCCTGGCAGAGGACGGTGCCTGAGGGTGGCAAAAGCCGCAAAGCCCGCAATGCGGGCCTTGGCGACGCCGGCAACTCTTTCGGAGGCTGGACCGCATGCCTGCATGGGACGAATAAATTCGTGATCTGGTGCAGAAACACCAGCAAAGCTATCGTCCGTTCCCAACCCCAGAAACACATTCTGAGGGCATGATGCGTTGGGGTAACGTAGATTACAAGATTTTTTTGGACGCAATCTCGAAGAATGTTTTTAACATGTGTTAATTTCGCGGGAGAGGCGAGGAACAGGTGATTGGTTGGCGCGTAAGGGCCCTTGATACGGCTTTTATGTTCACATTCGGGAGAGCGGTGCCGCCAGACAGCCCCCCTTACTGTCTTTTAATGACCACATTCCTTGTGGCATGCTTATGCTGACCCACATTCGCTTTAACCGGCAATTTTTCAGTGACTTGGAGAGATTTATGAAGACGATAGGCATCTCGAGACAGGCCTTGGTAGCCGCGCTGTTCGGTGCAGCAGCAGTCGGCACCATGACTCTCGCCCCGAAGGTCTTCAGCCCGGAAGCGGGCGCGCAGCCGATTACGGTGCAGGCGCCCCACAATGCCCCGCTGAGTTTTGCAGACCTGATTGAGCAGGTTGAGCCTGCCGTTGTGAGTGTGAACGTCACAACCGAGCGGGAAGTTGGCCGTCTGCGCGACATGGACCAGTTTTTCGAACAATTCCGCGGCATGCCGGGCTTTGACGAATTCCTGGAACAGCGTCGCCAGGAGCAGGAAGACCAGCCTGAAGAACCGGAAGTTCAAGAAGGCCGTTCGCTCGGCTCCGGCTTCTTCATCTCTCAGGACGGCTATATCGTCACCAACAATCACGTTGTTGAGGGCGCCAAGGAAATTCAGGTTGTGCTGAAGGATGGTCGCGAACTGGATGCAGAACTGGTCGGCACCGACAAGCAGACCGACCTGGCCGTTTTGCGCGTGATCGAAAAGGGCAAGTATCCTTTCGTGCACTTCGGGACAGCAGAGACCATGCGCAAGGGCGACTGGGTCGTCGCGCTGGGCAACCCGTTCGGCCTAGGCGGTACGGCAACGGCAGGTATCCTGTCTGCTGATGGCCGCGAGATTGGCCCGGACAGCCCGTACACAGACTTCTTGCAAATTGATGCCTCCATCAACCGGGGTAATTCCGGTGGCCCGACATTCGACCTGAATGGCAATGTCATTGGTGTGAACACGGCGATCTTTTCGCCGACGGGCGGTTCTGTCGGAATTGGCTTTGCCATTCCGGCAGAGCTCGCTGATGAAATCACACAGGCGATCATCAAGAACGGCAAGGTCTCTCGCGGCTGGTTGGGGGTTTCCATCCAGGACCTGACCGAAGACATGGCCGAGGCCCAGGGCATCAAGGATGCTGAGGGCGCGATCATTGCCGATGTCACCAATGGCAGCCCGGCAGAGAAGGGTGGTCTGGAGCGCGGCGACATCATCCTGTCCGTCAACGACAAGAAGGTGACAGATGCGACCTCCACAACTCGCGTGGTCGGCAAGCTGATCGCAAATACGTCCAACAAGTTCGAGATCATTCGCGGCGGCAAGCCGAAGACGCTGAATGTGACCGTGGGTGAGCGTCCGGAAGATCCGTATGCCCGTACGGTTCCGGCATCTTCCAGCAAGCCGGACGACACACCTGACAAGGGCACGTCCGTCAAGGATGTTGGCGCCACGTTCGAGCAGATGGATGACGAGCTTCGCAGCCGTCTCGGCCTGCGCAGCGGTGAAAGCGGACTGGTCGTGACGCATGTCGACAAGGGTGGCGTGATGGACAAGGCAGGCCTGGCTGAAGGCATGGTGATCCTTGAGGTCAACAACAAGCCTGCTGCCTCGGTGGAAGACTTCCGCAAGGCCATCGCAGATGCCCGCAAATCCGATCGTACAAAAGTGCTGATTGCCATCCGTGTTGGTCAGATCACGAACTACCGTACGATTGACCTTTCAGATGCTAGCTAGGAGAGCAGAATGCTGGATACGGTTCAGGAAGACACCATGCGCGTTCTGGTAATTGAAGACGATCTGGAAATGGCCAGCTTCATCGAGAAGGTTCTCGTTGAAGCGGGTCACCAGGTGGACATGGCCACGGATGGCGAGCGCGGGCTTGCCATGGCGCGGGCGTCGGAATTCGACGCCCTCGTGGTCGATCGGATGCTGCCGGAAAAGGATGGCCTGACGCTGGTCAAGGAATACCGGGAAGCTGGTGGTCAGACGCCGACCCTGTTCCTGTCCGCGCTGGGTGATGTCCAGAACCGTGTTCAGGGCCTGAAGGCCGGGGCGGATGACTATCTGTCCAAGCCATTTGCGCCATCAGAACTGGCGGCCCGTGTCGAAGCGCTGGGTCGCCGCGTGCCGACCGAGCAGCAGGTAACTGTGCTGAAGGCGGGCGATCTGGAAATGAATCTGCTGACCCGCAAGGTGACGCGGGCCGGACAGAAGATTGACCTTCAGCCGCGCGAATTCCGCCTGCTGGAATATCTGATGCGCCACGCTGGTCAGGTGGTGACGCGTACCATGCTGCTGGAGAAAGTCTGGGATTATAATTTCGACCCCCAGACCAATGTGATTGATGTTCACATCTCTCGCCTGCGCGCGAAGATCGACAAGGAATTTGAAGAGCCTCTGCTGCACACAGTACGCGGTGCCGGCTATCGCTTGCAGGGCTAGACGCGGATGCAGACGACTGGCACGTAGCGAGGCATGAAACTCGCCCTGCCGACTTTTCTGCGAACGACGACGTTCAAACTGGCGCTGATCTACAGCGCCATGTTTGCGGCGTTTTCGGCTGCGCTGCTGGTCTATCTGTATTACTCGACCGTCTACTACATCCGCACCGAAAGCGAGCGGCGGATGGATCTGGAATTCGAGCAGCTGGGCAATGCCTACTATACCGGCGGTATGGAGCGGCTTAGCCAGTCCGTGCTGGAGCGGATGACGCGCACGGGCTCGACCTATTTCTACTATCTTGAAGATGCCTCCGGCCGGAAGATTGCCGGGCACTTCGGCCGGCTGCCCGCGGCGCCGCCGCAGTCTGATGTGGTGCAGACGGTTTATTTTACCTTCGAACAGAAAGAGCCGGACGGCACGATTGTCGAGCGCCCGGCGGCGGGCCGAATCGTGCGGCTGACGAATAATGGCGGGGCCTTGCTGGTCGCCTTCGACACCGCGCAGCAGACGGCGATTGTGGGGCGGATTCAGCGTGCGATCTTCATCGCGGCGCCGATTGGCCTCGTTCTGTCTCTGCTGGGCGGGATATTGATCTCTCGCGGGGCGGCGCGGCGGGCCGACGAATTGGCGCGAACGGCGGAGGCCGTGATGGGGGGCGAACTGGGACGGCGCGCACCAGTGCGCGGTTCCGGTGATGAGTTTGACCGGCTGGCCTCCCGCCTCAATGCCATGCTGGACCAGATCGAGAAGCTGGTGGAATCGACGCGGCATACGGGCAATGCGATTGCGCACGATCTGCGCTCGCCCCTGTCACGTCTGCGTAACCGGCTGGAGATTGCCCTGTCGGAGCCAATGTCCAAGGAAAGCGCCGAGGCGACCCTGGGCGAGACGGTGGAAGAAGTGGACCGCGTACTGGGCACGTTCAACGCCATCCTGCGTCTTGCGCGGCTGGAGGCCGGCGCCGAGGGCGAGCGCGTGCGCATGGATGTGTCGGGCCTGGGCGAAGAGCTGGCCGAGCTGTTCGATCCGGCCTGCGAGGAAGCGGGCCTCAGCTTCAAGAGCAATATCAGCCGTAACATGACGGTGCTGGCCGACCGCGATCTGGTGGGGCAGGCGTTGTCAAACCTGTTGGACAATGCGGTGAAGTACACGCCGGAGGGCGGCGCGATCACGTTCAGCATCACGCGCGGCCCGAACAACACGGTCGACATGATTGTCGTCGATTCCGGGCCGGGTGTGCCGGAAGAGGCGCGGGAACGCGTCGTGCAGCGCTTTCAGCGGATGGATTCGGCGCGGACACAGCCAGGCTCTGGCCTCGGGCTGGCGCTGGTGGATTCCGTGGCCGATATGCACGGGGGGGACTTTATCCTAACAGACGCAGGCGGGCCGCCGGAAGCCCCAGGCCTGAAGGCGATCCTGCGACTGCCGAGAGTTTAAACGTATGCTGACCATCAAGCCGATTGCTGAAACGACTGAGCACGTGCTGGACGAGGCGCTGGACGCCGCGCCCTATCTGCGCCGTCTGAAAGAGCGCGGCATTATCGGAAGCTGGGAAGCGGCGCTGGCCGATGTGAAGGCAATTCCGGAAGGCACGTCCGAAGAAGAAGCCATGCAGATCATGCGCCGCGCCAAGGCGCAGACGCATCTATCGCTCGCCGCAGCAGACCTTTCCGGCACGCTGGGCGTGATGGAGGTGACGCGGGCGCTGACGGAATTTGCGGGCGCGAGTGTCGACGCCGCCCTGCGCACAGCGCTCTCCAAACGTGGCCTGACATGCGAGGGTATCTTCGCGGTCGCCCTTGGCAAGATGGGCGCGTATGAGCTGAATTATTCCAGCGATATCGATATTGTCGTCATGTATGATCCTGATGTGTTCGACGGCGGCGAAAGGGGCCCCGCTGAGACAGCCCAGCGCGTCGCGCGGGATCTGGTGCGTCTGATGGAAGACATGACGGCAGATGGATATGTTTTTCGTACTGATTTGCGCTTGCGACCGGACCCGTCCTCGACGCCACTGGCCGTCTCTACACGGATGGCGGATGTCTATTATGAAAGCGTCGGCCAGAACTGGGAGCGTATGGTCTGGATCAAGGCGCGCGTGGCGGCGGGCGATCTGGCGTGTGGCGCGAAGTTCCTGAAAGTGATTGAGCCCTTCATCTGGCGGCGCAATCTGGACTATTGGGCGATTGGCGACATTCAGGCCATCAAGCGCATGATCAACAGCAAGGCAGGCAGTGCCGAGCTTGAGAATGTCGCGCCGGACGTCAAGCTGGGGCCGGGTGGCATCCGCGAGATCGAGTTCTTCGCCCAGACGCAGCAGCTGATCCTGGGCGGGCGTCAGCCGCAGCTGCGTGACAACACAACGCTGGGTGCGCTGAAGGCGCTGACCGAGGCAGGCGTGGTGCAGCCGGATACGGCAGATAATCTGGAGACGGCCTATCTGGCGCTGCGCAATCTTGAGCACCGTGTCCAGATGCGTCGGGACGAGCAGACCCATACCGTGCCGGCAGATGAGGCCGATCGCGCCGATGTTGCCCGACTGTGCGGCTATGAAGATCTGGCGAGCTTTGATCGTGACCTGCTGGAAACGCGCCGCATGGTGCAGGCGGCCTATGATGATCTCTTCGCGCATGAAGACCGCGCGCTGCAGGATAATCCGCTGGGCAATCTGGTGTTCACCGGCGTTGATGATGATCCGGGCACGATAGAAACTCTGGCAGGGCTGGGGTTTAGTGATCCGAGCGCGGCCATCAACACGATCCGGAATTGGCACAGGGGGCGCGTTCCGGCGACCCGCACGCCGCGCGGACGGGAATTGCTGACGGCTCTGTTGCCCGGCATGCTGATGGCGATGGGGAAAGTGGGCGAGACGGATGAGGCGTTTCGCTGGTTCTCCCGCTTCTTTGAGGGGCTGACCTCCGGTGTGCAGACGCTGGCCATGCTGCTGGCTGAGCCGGACTTGCTGGATGATCTCGTGGCCACGCTGGCGCTCGCGCCACGCCTGGCGGAAATACTGTCCCGCAGGCCGGATCTGCTGGAGGCGCTGGTCAGCCGGCAGGAACCGATGCGGCCGATCATTACCGATGACATGCCGTTTGACACGGCGCTGGATGTCTGGCGCCGATATCATCGTGAACGGAGCTTCCTGACCGGGCATCGCCTGTTGCATGGCCTGATCGATGCGCAGGATGCCGCGGGCTATTGGTCTGAACTGGCGGATGAGACGATCCGCGAAATGGCCGCTGCGGCGGAACGTGAGACGGCAGGCCGGTATGGTCCGCCGCCGGGGCGCTGGGGCATTTTTGCCATGGGCAAGCTGGGCGGGCGGGAACTGACGGCCGGGTCTGATCTGGACATCATCGTCATTTATGATGCCGACCCGCTGGAAGCGCAAACCTGGTACACGCGGTTTACGCAGCGCCTGATCACAGCGCTAACCGCTCCGACAGCGGAAGGCGAACTCTATGAGGTCGACATGCGGCTTCGCCCCTCTGGCCGGGCCGGGCCTGTCGCCGTCAGCCTGCCAGCCTTTGAGCGCTATCAAACGCAAGACGCCTGGACGTGGGAGCATATGGCGCTGACGCGGCTGCGCCCGGTGGCGGGGGATGCCGGTCTCAGTCAGACCATTCTGGACATTGCGCATGAGGCCATTGTCAGCCGCGCCAGGACAGATGACGGCAAGATTTCCGCAGACATCACCGACATGCGCCAGCGTCTCTATCGCGAAAAACCGGGCAAGGGGCTCTGGGATCTTAAAACGGCAGAAGGCGCGCTGATCGATGCGGAGTTCATCGTGCAGCAGGACATGCTTCTGGCGGGCGATCCGAATGTGATTATCCCGAACATACGCGAGGCGATTGCCCGTGCCTCTTTGGCGCCAGCCGATCGACAGATGCTGGGCGAGGCGGTGAAGCTGATGCAGTCCCTCCAACAGGTGCAGAGATTGGCGCTGGGCAGCGATATTCAGGCAGAGAACTTGCCGGCGGGCCTGAAAGACAGGCTATGCCGGGCGGCAGGGGCGGAAAATTTTTCAAGCCTTGAAGAAGAATTATCTTCAATGAAATCAAAAGTTCACGTGCTTTCCGTGGAAAAATTGCATCTTGGAGCGACGGATTCCTGAGGGCCCGTGCGTTCAACACGCGATGGGTACAACACTGAACAGGAGTTTTTCTCTCATGAAACGTATTACCCTTGCGACCGTATCCCTTGGAGCCATCGCCGCAATCGCACTGCCACTGGCAGCTAATGCCGGACCGCGCGGTCATGGCGGTATGAAGGCTTATATGGCTCAAATGGATACCAATGGAGATGGCGACATCTCCAAGGAAGAAGTTGAAGCCTTCCGCGCTGCGAAGTTCGCCGAGATTGACACAAACGCCGACGGCCAGGTCTCCCCTGACGAAATGACGGCCCATCATGAGGCACAGCGCGCCCAGCGCCGCGTCGAGCGTGAGGCCCGCATGTTCGCGAAAATGGACACAGATGGCGATGGCGCGATCAGCGCCGAAGAGTTCAACACTCACCAGATGCCCGGTTTTGAAAAGGCCGATGCCGATGGGGATGGTGTGGTCACCGCAGAAGAGCGCGCTGCGATGCAGGCGCAGATGAAAGAGCGTTGGAGCAAGAAGAAGGCTGGTGGACCGACTCCCCAATAATCCTTGCCAAGAGCCGGGCCGGATGGACATGCATGTTAAAGCACATACACGCGCAACATGATCTCGCTCTTTCGGCCCGTTTCGGGTTAGGCTCTGCTTCGTGGCTTTTTCATCCGATCTCGACCAGATCACCCGAGCGGCGGCAGGCGATCCTGCGGCCGTTTCGGCTCTGGTGGACAGATACAGCAGCGGTGTTCTGGCGGTTGCCACGCGTATGCTGGGCGATGTTCAGGAGGCTGAAGACGTGACACAGGAAACCTTCCTGCGTGCATGGAAAGCCCTGCCGGACTGGGAGCCGCGGGCGAAGTTTTCAACCTGGCTGCACAGGGTAGCGCTGAACCTCTGCTATGACCGGCTGAGGAAGCGACGCGAAGTGACGATGGAACATCTGCCGGAGAGAACGGATCCGGCCCTAAACCCGGCAGAAGAGCTGGAGCAGAAACAAAGATTGCGCGCGGTGGAGGCAGCCATTGTTGCCCTGCCGGAGCGCCAGGCAGCCGCCTTGACCTTGTGCGCCCTGCAAGGCCACTCTCAGGCAGAGGCTGCAGAGATTATGGAAGTCAGCGTGGAAGCGCTGGAGAGCCTGCTGGCCCGCGCCCGTCGCGGATTGAGGGCCAGCTTGATGGAAAGGACCGGGTCATGAGTGCACGGAACATCACTGCAGAACGTTTACTCGCGCTGATCGAAACGTATGGCGCAGATGTCGACGCCTACCCGGAAGATGAACGCGCCAGCGCACGCGCGCTGCTGAAGGCTGAGCCGCAGGCTTTCGCCGCTGCGCTGGAAGAGGCCCGCACCCTGGACCTGCTGCTGCAGGCTGTGCCGCCTGTGGACACGCCAGCAGATCTGCGTACGCGCCTGATAGACAGTGCACCGAAACCGGCCAGGGCGGCGGGCCGCAGATGGCGCCTGCCGGTATGGATTCCGGCCGGGGCGATTGCGTCCCTGTCGCTGGGTCTGTTCGCCGGGATGAGTGTTGCGCAAACCTCCGTCCCTGCCCAGGAAGACCAGGCGCAGGAACTGGTCTATGCCGCGCTTGGCTTTGATACATATTCCATAGACCTTGAAGATGAGGCCCCGCAATGACAGAGCCCGTTTCTTCGCCGCGACGCATTCCGTTCTGGCTTACGATTTCCCTGCTGGCCAACATGATGTTGCTGGGGCTGGTCGGCGGCATGGTGCTGCAGAATCGCGGGCCCGGCGATGAACCGCCGCCCGGTCCGCCGGGAAAGGAAAAGCCGCTGTCTGAAGAAGACCGCAAGGCCTTCTATACGTTGCTTAGGGAATCCTACCGCTCGACCAAGCCGGAACGGGACGTCCGGGATGAAGTGCGTAGCCAGTTGGCAGACGTGCTGACACGTCAGCCTTTCGACCGACCTGCCGTGGAGGAGGCCTTCCGAAAACTCCGCGCGTCTGATGAACGCGTGCATGCCGTAGCGCATGAGGCGATGATTGACCGGCTGGAGGCGATGGGCCCGGGCAAGCGGGCCATGATGGCTGAACGTCTGGCCCGCGGCCCTGAGCGTCGCCGCCACAAGGACTAGGCCTGAAGGGCTTTCCTTCCCTGCGCATACATTCCAGTATGCGAGAAAAAGGGAGTGAGGCCATGAAGGAATATTCCGACTATGACGCTATGGGCCTGGCAGAACTTGTCAGGACGCGTCAGATATCCGCCAGTGAATTGCTGGACGAAGCCATGCAGCGGGCAGAGGCCGTGCAGGGCGATCTGAATTGCTTCTCGGCGCTCTATCCCGATCTTGCGAAGCAGCAATTGTCGAAGGGAGACCAGACGGGCCCTTTCGCTGGCGTGCCCTTCGTGACGAAGGATCTGGCCGTCGAAGTCAAAGGCGCACCGCTGACCAATGGATCGGCCAGCTGGAAGGGAAATATTGCCAGCCGGGACTCTACGCTGACCCAGCGCTACCGGGATGCGGGTCTTGTCTTCTTTGGCCAGACGACCAGTCCTGAATTTGGCCTGACGACGACCACCGAGTCCACGCTCTATGGCCAGACCCGAAACCCCTGGGATGTGACCCGCACGTCAGGCGGCTCATCCGGTGGGGCGTCTGCGGCGGTGGCGGCGGGTGTATTGCCCATGGCGCAGGCCAGCGATGGGGGCGGATCCATCCGCATTCCGGCGGCGTGTTGCGGCCTGTTCGGAATGAAGCCTTCTCGCGGGCGCATTCCGATGGGGCCAGGGCGCACGGAGAACTGGAATGGCCTCTCCACAATTCATGCCCTTAGCCGCAGCGTGCGGGATAATGCTGCCCTGATGGATGCAACGCATGGTCCGGAAACCGGCAATCGCTATCAGGCGCCCAAGCCGGAGCGGCCTTTTCTCGAAGAGGTGTCGCGTGATCCGAAGCAGCTGAAGATTGCGCTATGGCGTATCGCGCCGAATGGCACCGAGCCGGATGAGGATGCCGCAGTCGGGCTGGCGGCGACGGTGAAACTGCTGGAAGACCTTGGCCATACCGTGGTGGAGGCCGCGCCGCAGATAGACGGGCAGGCAATAAGCAAGGCGGCGCTTTTCACGATCTCCGCCAACATTGCCGCCATGATAGATGACCGTGCCGCGATGATCGGGCGTCAGCCTCGCGAAGACGAGCTGGAGCCGATTACGCTGGCCATGTCCAATCTGGGGCGCACGGTGCCGATGGTGGAACTGGCCAGGGCGAACAATCAGTTCAACGAAAATGCCATCATTTTCGAAACATTCCTGAATGAGGGTGGATATGATCTGATCCTGACGCCAACCCTGTCGCGGGCGCCGGAAAAATTGGGCGTGATGGCCCTGACAGCTGATCCGGAGTCGATGGGCGCTGCCGTGGCGAGCTTTTCGCCGCATTGCCCGTTTTTCAACCAGATCGGGGCCCCGGCCATGTCTGTGCCGCTCCACTGGACGCCGCCAACTGAAGCGGCCCCAAAGGGGCTGCCGATTGGAATGATGTTTGGCGGGCGTTATGGCAGCGAGGCCTTGCTGTACTCTCTGGCCGGACAATTGGAACGGGCACAGCCCTGGGCGCATCGGCGTCCACCTGTGTGGGCAGGATAGCCTTAAAATTTCAACTTTTACAGCCATTGATGTTTTCCGTGCCAGCATGTCAGAATGCTGAAAGATCAATTGTGTAGGGGAAATACGAGATGATCAGAATGATGGTTTGCGCGGTGGCGGCTTTTGCGATGGCGGTTCCTGCACTTGCCTGGCCGATTGCGCCGGAAAATGCCGGCAAGGTTTTGACCAATGCCGGCAGTGAGGAAGTGGAGGTCACCTGGCTGGGTGATGATGTTGCGCGCGTGGATGCAAAGCAGGGCGAGTATTACTACTCTGTGCGGTTGATGAATTGCGATGAGTCGAAAATGTGCAATTCGGCCATGTTCTTTGCAACATTTACTATGTCGGGATCACCCGATCTTGCCATGTACGAGCAGACCAATCTCTATAATGACAGTTATCCCTTTGGGCGTGCCTTTATCCTGCCCAGTGGGGATGGCGAAAGCTATGGCATCGGTGTGGATTATGGGCTTGATCTGCAAAACGAGCATAATTTTGACGCAGAAGACCTGAAGATGTTTGAGGACATCCTCACCTCCTATGCGGCGCATATGTCTGAAGAGAACTGACATGGCAGAGACAGCCTGGCGTAGCGGCGGGTGCCATTGCGGCGCAGTCCACTTTGAAGTGAACTTGCCGCAGGCCTTTGAGGTGGAAGACTGCAATTGCTCCATCTGCGCGATGAGCGGGAACATCCATGTCATCGTGCCGGGAACGCACTTTCGCCTTCTTCAGGGGGCGGATAAACTGTCTGAATACACTTTCAATACGGGTGGGGCGAAGCATCGCTTCTGCAGTATCTGTGGCATCAAAAGCTTCTATGTGCCGCGATCTAACCAGGACGGCTATGCCATCACCTGGCGATGCCTGGACAATTGGCAGGATTTCGACGTGACCATTAATCGCTTCGATGGCCAGAATTGGGAAGCCAATGCGGATGCGCTGGCCCACAAATCTAAGGCGGACGCGTCCTAGTCTTCGCCGCCCAATGTGCGGTGCATATCTTCATCAGACCACCCGAAATGGTGGCCGAGTTCGTGGATGAACACGTGCTCCACCATTTCGGTGATGGTGACATCCTCGCGCGAGGCCCACTCCATCAGCATCGGCATGCGGTAGAGATAGATCAGCGGGCGGTCCATTGAGGGGTAGGTGACGCTTTCATGCGTCAGCGGAACACCGATATAAAGCCCGCTCAGGCCCAGGGCGTTCGGGATGTTCATATCGTGCAGGATTGCCTTCTCGGCATAGTCAGACACGATGATGCGGATGTCGCCCGCCGCATCACGCATATGCTTTGGCAGCCGCTTAAGACAGGCCGTCGCAATGTCCAGCATCACGTCCGCTGTCGGGGCGGTTTCGTTGAGGAGGCTCATGCGAGGGTGACGGCTGTTCCGGAGACGGCGACCATCATCATGGAGCCGTTCTGGCCGATAACGGTGTAATCGAATTTCAGGCCGACAACTGCGTCCGCTCCGAGCTTCTTCGCTTCTTCCATCATCTCCGCCAGTGCATCATCACGCGTTTCGCGCAGCGTGCTCTCATAGGCGTTGGAGCGCCCGCCGACGATGTTGGTGAAGCTGGCGAGAATGTCTTTCCCGATATGCGCGCCAATCACGATCTCTCCGCAGACAATACCGAGATATTTCGAGATGTCGTGCCCTTGAAGGGTCGGTGTGGTGGAGATGATCATTGGTGGCGGGCCTTTTATCGAATAGCAATATATAAATGGGAGCCCATGCCAGTGTTTCAAGTGGCTTTTTCGAAGACGAGCGCGGTCCATTCAACGCCGCGCGCCGCGTTCTCGGCCATTGTGGAATTCTTGCGGATATGACTGATCGGGCGGAGGCCATGAGGGGCAGCGAGGGCGATGGTCTCCTCGCCTGTTACGTCAAACATGCGGCGACCTTGAGGGATCGGACCGTGCCGCAGGCTTATGAACAGGCGGGCGTCTGGCGCCGCCAGGGCGGCAACGCGGCCCATAGCGGCGGCGCGTTCTTCCATGGTCAGGTGCATCCACACGGCGTTGATCATCACCATGCCGAACCGTTCGCCACGGGTGTGTGTGTTTGCGAGGTCTGGCAGGCTGTCTTCCAGCCAGGTGATCTCAGGCTCCGGATGAAGCTTTGCCGCTCGCAGGCGCAGTGTTTCAACCGGCTCGACTGCCAGTACAGAGTGGCCAAGCGAAACCAGCCAGGCCGCGTCCCGCCCGGTGCCGGCGCCAATGTCGAGCGTGCGGACCGGGGGAACAGGAAACAGGTTGCGCCAGTGCGCATGTGTCTCTGCCGCCGACAGCGCCTCGTATCGCACGAACAGATCGTCCGCTTCTTCAGCGTATCCGGAGGTTGATGTCAGAGCGCTCATCGCTTCGATACGACCATCCGCTCAAAAGCTCGCCCAAAGTACTCCGACAGAGCCTTTAGCCACGGGCGCCGGGCGAGGTGGTTCTGAAACGTGACGATGCACATGCTGAGTGCAAAACAGGCGACGCCCAGATGCTTATTCACCGTGGTGAGTCCGACGGCCACTCCGAGCGTCAGTATGCCAAAAATGACAACTGAGCACATGCCAGCCATGAAACCGACCAACACCTTTTCTGCGGGTGTCGGCTCTCGTTCCAAGGCTCACTCCGCCGCTGTCTTCGCGCCGTCGTCATCACCGTTCAGCACTTCCAGCATCTTGATGGCGCTGTCGGCGATGACGGTGCCGGGCGGGAAGATGGCGGTGGCGCCGGCGGCGTAGAGCGCGTCGAAATCCTGTGGGGGGATCACGCCGCCCACAATGATCTGCGTATGTGCGGCGCCTTCATTGCCCAGCGCGCGCTTCAGTTCCGGCACCAGGGTAAGGTGCCCGGCCGCGAGCGAGGAGGCGGCGACAATGTCCACGCCAGCCTTGCGGGCATCGGCGGCGGCCTCTTCCGGCGTCTGGAAGAGTGGGCCGATCTCGACATCCCAGCCGAGATCCATCAGCGCGGAGGCGACGACTTTCTGGCCACGGTCGTGTCCATCCTGACCCATCTTGGCGATGTAGATCTTCGGACGGCGACCGGCTTTCTTCTCGAACGCCTGGGCGAGGGAGACGGCCTGCTCGGCCTTGTCATTGCCTTTTACGCCGCCGCCATAGACGCCCTTGATGGACCGGATCACGGCGCTGTGGCGGCCCTGGCTGCGCTCAACCGCTTCGGAGATTTCTCCCACGGTTGCCTTGGCGCGGGCGGCATCCACGGCGAGCGCGAGGAGATTGCCTTCCGTGCCTGCTGCGGCGTTTGCAATCGCATCCAGCTTGGCGGTGACTTCGGCTTCATCCCGCTCTGATTTCAGACGGGCGAGTTTGTCCAGCTGCATGCGGCGCACAGCGGCATTGTCAACCTTCAGCACAGGGACGTCTTCTTCCTCGTCCAGCAGGAATTTGTTGACGCCGACAACGGTTTGCGTGCCGCTGTCGATGCGGGCCTGCGTATTGGCGGCGGCCTCCTCGATGCGCAGCTTGGGTACGCCTTCCTCGATGGCCTTGCGCATGCCGCCCAGCTTTTCGACTTCCTCGATATGGGCGAGGGCCTTGGCGGCAAGGTCATGCGTCAGGCGCTCGACATAGTAGGAGCCGCCCCACATGTCGATCGTCTGGCAGGCGCCGGCTTCCTGTTGCAGGAAAAGCTGCGTGTTGCGGCTGATCCGGGCGGAGAAGTCCGTCGGCAGGGCGAGGGCTTCGTCAAAGCTGTTCGTGTGCAGCGATTGCGTTTGCCCGCCGGTCGCGGCGATGGCCTCAAGGCAGGTGCGGATGACATTGTTGTAAACGTCCTGCGCGGTGAGAGACCAGCCGGACGTCTGAGAGTGCGTCCGCAGGCTGAGGGATTTTGGATTCTTCGGATTGAACTCTTCCTTCACCAGCTTTGCCCAGAGCAGGCGCGCCGCGCGCATCTTGGCAACTTCCATGAAGGTGTTCATGCCGATGGCCCAGAAGAAGGACAGGCGCGGCGCAAAGGCGTCGACGTCCAGCCCCGCATCCACACCGGCGCGGATGTATTCGATGCCATCGGCGAGCGTGTAGGCCAGCTCCAGATCCGCCGTCGCGCCGGCTTCCTGCATGTGATAGCCGGAAATGGAGATGGAATTGAATTTCGGCATGTTCTGCGACGTATAGGCGAAGATGTCCGAAATGATCCGCATGGAGGGCTTGGGCGGATAGATATAGGTGTTCCGCACCATGAACTCTTTAAGGATGTCGTTCTGGATCGTCCCGGCCAGCTTCTCCGGGCCGACGCCCTGTTCCTCAGCCGCCACAATGTAGAGCGCGAGGATGGGCAGCACGGCACCGTTCATCGTCATGGAAACCGACATCTTGTCCAGCGGGATGCCGGAGAAGAGCGTCCGCATGTCGAGAATGGAGTCGATGGCGACGCCCGCCATACCGACATCACCCGACACGCGGACGTGATCGGAATCGTAACCGCGGTGCGTGGCGAGGTCGAACGCGACCGACAGGCCTTTCTGGCCGGCGGCGAGGTTGCGGCGGTAGAAGGCGTTGGAGTCTTCCGCAGTCGAGAAGCCCGCATACTGACGAACCGTCCAGGGCTGGTTCGTGTACATGGTCGGGTAAGGGCCGCGGCCAAACGGGGCGAGGCCCGGGAAATCGTCCAGATAGTCCAGCCCGGCGCGGTCAGCCTCAGTATAGGCGGTCTTTACTTCGACGCCTTCCGGGGTCTCCCAGGCCTCGCCTAGCTTTGGCGCAGCGGCTTTCACATGAGGCGTGCCGAGGTCGAGTTTCGTGAAGTCAGGGAAGCTGGTCATTTATTGGCCTCGCTCTTCTTCCGGCATTTCCAGGCGGTGCCGTCAGTATTGATGGTGTCCAATCGATCAGTATCCAGACGAGTGATGGTGTAATCGCTGGTTTGTTCGTTGGAGTTGTTGATTGGGCTAATTAAGTCATTTTCGATTTGGGCGACTGTTTCTGCTTCAACGCCTGACAAGCCGATTGGAAACAGCCGCTGGGCTTCGACTTTTTTGGTGGTGATAGTCAGCTTGTCGTCCGAAACTTGGAAGGATCCTGAAGAGGTCGCTACCCATCTGATTTGATCGAAGGGCGTTTCGAAATAAACGACGCCCAGACCTGTGGCTTCGTAACTGCCAGTCGGGGAATAAGTTGTGTGACCGACCATTGAGAGAGTCGCGCCATCTCGCTCGTTTTCCATCTCACAGGCCCAGACACCTTGGATGTTTTCGGCAATGAACTCCGATCCCGAAGCAGCGTCAGCCTCGTTTGAGCAGCCGCTCAGAGCGGAGCCGATCAACAAAGTAACAAGTATGTTCCGGGAAATCGGGCTCATTACTTCACTCCCAGTTCTGCGTGGGTGAGTTTCAGCGTGTGCAGCACATCGCAGCCCATGAAGATATTTGTGTCGATGCCCTCGCCTTCGAACTTTCCGGCGAGCCAGACATGCACTGCGCCAGCGGCTTTCAGGGCCTTGGCGGTCTCAGAGGCCTCGTCTTCGTAACGGGCGTCTGCACCGCAGATGCAGGCAAGCTTGCTGCCGGATGCCTTGAAGGCCGCGACGGCTTCAGAGACCGATTGCGGTGGCACAGGCGGCTGTGTGGCTTCCAGTCCGCCAGCGGCGAACAGGTTGCGGGCAAAGTCTGCGCGGGCATTGTGCTCTGCCAGCGGACCGAGCGTTGCGAGGAAGATGGTCGGCGTTTTCGGCTGCGCTGCGGCGGCATCGCGCAAAGCTTCATAGTCGCCAGAAAGCCGGATTGGTTCCAGCGGCGCGCATGTGGCATCGTCTTCTGCTGGCGGCATTTCCTTCTGGACGAAGTGCTTGAAGCCTTCATCAGACATACCGTCACGCGGGGTGACGGAAACATCGTCTGCCACAGGCGCGGTGATCTCGTCGAGCAACGGGAATTCGCTGATACCGGTGATCGGCACCTTACGCTTGGCAATGGCCTTGTCGCGTTCCGTCCGGATCGCGGCGATACGGTCCTGAAATGCGCCGGAGATGAGAGAGGCTGCAAAGCCGCCTTCATGCTCAATGGCCTGGAATTCTTTCCATGCCGCTTCGGCCAGATCGTCTGCGAAGGTTTCGGTGAACCATGCGCCGCCTGTCGGATCTGCCACGCGGCCAAGCTGGCTTTCTTCCATGGCGATGATCTGCGTGTTGCGCGCGATGCGGCGGCCCAGCTCTTCCGGAGTGCCGAGGGCTTCGTTGAAGGGCCGGATCGTCACGATGTCTGCGCCGCCGACAGCTGCCGCAAAGGCCGCGCCGGTGTTGCGCAGCATGTTCGTCCATGCATCATAACGTGTCAGCATGCGCGCAGAGCTTGTTGCATGCAGGCGCATCGGCACGGCGTCCTGGCCCAGCGCATCGAGACAGCGGGCCCAGAGGCGACGGGCGGCGCGCAGTTTGGCAACGCCGATACCGTAATTCGAATCCAGCGCCACAGCGAAACTCATCCGCGGGATTAGTGTGGAAATATCTGTGCGGTGGTCGAGGCGCCGCAGCGTGTCGACAGCGCTGGCAATGAGGGCCGCGAGTTCCTGGGCTTCAGAGCCGCCGGCTTCATGCACCATGCGGGCATCAATGCGCACAAAACCGGCATTCGGATAGGCCTTGCCCAGCTGTTCAAGCGTTTCGGCAAAGCGGGCAAAGGTCGGGTTCAGGCCGCCTTCCAGATTGCCGGTGCGGGCCAGATTGCCGAGCGGGTCCATGTTGAAGTCGAGTTTCAAACTTTGGGAATCGGCCTGGCTTTGTCCCCAGAGCGCGAGAAGCGTTGCGGCCTGCGCTCCGGCGCCTGCGGCATGGTCCAGCGCGATGGTGGCGATGTCTGCGCGTACATCATCCAGCGCGGCTTTCATCTCGTTCAGCGTGGTGATCTGAACGCCGTTGCGACCTGTCGCATCCAGTTTCAGCTCAATCGACATCACGCCGCGCTCGAGATCGCGCAGGATTTCTTCATTCGTCACATGCGGCGACGGATGCGTGAAGGCCTGGCGGATGTCCCAGGGCATGAATTTGTCCGGCGCGGCTGTTGGCCCACGCAGATAGGGCGCCTCACCTGGCGTGCCGAGCGGATCGGAGGCCGTAGGAAAGTCGCTCTCGCGGTAGAGGGGATGAATTTCCAGCCCGTCCGCCGTCTTTCGCGTAATCGAATCAATGCCGCGGCCCTTAAGGGCCTTTTCGACGCTTGCGAGCCAATCGGCCTCGGTCGCATCGGGGAAGCTGCTGCTCAGGGAAAGGATGTCGTCTGCCATGAGCCGGCATTTATGCCGAACAGATGGGGTTTGTGAACTGTTTCCGATGCGTCAGGGGCGAAAGGTCGCTTGACTGAGACCGCATAAGTGTGCGATTGAGAATTATTCGCAAATTGGAGCGAAGTGATGTCAGCCAAACTTCTCACTTTCCAGCCCCGTCTGTCTGCACGTCCTGATGCAATGAAACGCCACTTGCCGCAGGACTTCATGGAGCGTCACACGCAGGTGTCTAGTGTCGCCATTGACGGACTGTTGGAGAGTGGGGATCCGGATGATGTCATATCCATGCTGCATCGCCAGCAGAGCTGGTTGGCGATGATGCAGGACCGGCTGACCAGGGGTTGAGGGACCCTCGGTCAGCCGGCAGATGCATGACAATTTAGCCGCGTGCGTAATTCGACGCGGACAGGTGACCAATCAGGGATGAAATGTCGGACTGGTTGCGGATCGGATACCGCTCCAGCTGGGAGACTTCGAATGGCTTTGCATCGCCATAAGTCTCGTTCCAGGCCGTATCGAGTTTTTCTTCCGTTAGCTCGCCCTTGAAGCGCGCCGTCTGGATCTCATCATTCGTCTCGGCTGACGCCTGAGTGCCCGGCAGGTAGATGGTGCCGTTGGAGAAGTCCACTGCGAAGGCGATCACGCCCGGTACGAGGAAAAGAAGAAGGCCAATGCCATCAAGAATGGCAATGGAGGGGTCGATACGGCCACTCCTCTGGCCTTTGCGTTCCGGATAAAGGATGGTTCCGCAGGCGGAAAGAGATGTGGCCAGCATGGCGGTGCCACCTGCAAGCAGGATGCGGCGTCGAGCTGAATTCATGGGGCGTCTCCTTGTTATGGCCGCTGAAGCGGCGGGGCCATAACGCGCAGGCCGAGAAAGGGTTGCGCCACAAATGAAAAAAGCTGGCGAGAGACCCGCCAGCTTTCAGGTGTTCCCGTGTTGCCTGGCTTATTCGCCTGGCATCGGGTCTACCGGTTCGATGGTGCCGTCATCGTTCACGGTCAGCTCCGTAATCTTGACGTTCCGCAGATGGCTTTTCCCGGACAGCTGCACGTCATGATAGGCAAGATACCATTTGCCATTGTGCTGGAAGATGGAGTGGTGATTGGTCCAGCCTTCAACCGGCTGATTGACAACGCCCTGATAGGTGAACGGGCCATAGGGGCTGTCGCCTGTCGCATAGACGATCTTGTGCGTGTCGCCTGTGGAATAGGACAGGTAATATGTGTCCCCGATGCGATTGACCCAGGCGGCTTCGAAGAAGCGGCGGTCATGATCCTTGGCTTTTACCGGATCGCCATTCTCGTCGAGGATCATCACATCCTTGGGAGCCTCTGCGAAGGAGACCATGTCGTCAGCCATTTTGGCGATTTTCGGCATCAGCGCGACATCGTCTGGTTGGCCAGCTTCATCCTCATTGGTCAGCGGATCGTCATTGACCAGATCTGTGTTGAGACTCGGATCGTCATTGTATTCGCCTGTCGCCCAGCGTTGCAGCTGGCCGCCCCAGATGCCGCCGAAATACATGTAATATTCGCCGTCATCATCCTCGAAGACAGCCGGGTCCATGGAGAATGAGCCTTCAATGGCTTCCGGTTCGGCCGTGAACGGCCCGGTTGGGCTGTCGGAAACAGCCGCACCGATATGGAACACGCCATTCTCATCCTTGGCCGGGAAATAGAGATAGTATTTGCCATCCTTGTGAGCCGCGTCCGGTGCCCACATTTGCTGGGCGGCCCATGGCACATCATCCACATCGAGCGCGACATCGTGGATCGTCACATCACCGCCGACTTCATCCATGGAGAGGACGATATAGTCGCGCATCGCATACTGGCTGCCGAGGTCGTCTTCCGGAATGCCGGCGTCATAGTCATGACTGGGATAGACATAGATGCGGCCATCATCCCAGACATGCACGGACGGGTCGGCCGTGAAGATTTCCGTGACGAGCGGCTGCTCAAGATATTTCGAATTAGTGGCAGAGGCGTCTTCTACCGGTTCTGCTTCGACCGGCGGTGTTTGTGTGACCGTCTCCTGCTCTGCAGGCGCTGCAGGTTTTTCGCCTGAGCAGGCGGCAAGATGAGCGGCAAGTATGATAGCGCTACCAAACATAAGGCTGGCTTTCCGCATTCCGTTTTCTCCCTCGGTGGTTTCTTGTGTGAATGTGCTGGATTGGGTGACAGTCTGGCCTGAAGCTGCTGTCAGGGCAAGAGGTATCCCCAACGTAACGGCTTGTGCCGCATGGACCAGCCGCTAGTTTCCGTTTACGTAAACTGTATCCTGTTCGGTAATGAGGTATTCTCTCATGGCACTGCCCCCCATTCTTCAGAACATGCGCCTTCCCGTTATCGGGTCACCGCTGTTCATCATTTCCAACCCGGATCTCGTGATCGCCCAATGCAAGGCTGGCGTGGTCGGCAGCTTTCCCGCATTGAATGCGCGCCCGGAACATGTGCTGGACGAATGGCTCGACCGGATCACGACAGAGCTTGCTGAGTACAATGAGAAGAATCCTGATCAGCCCGCTGCGCCATTCGCGGTGAATCAGATTGTCCACAAGACGAACAACCGTCTCGATCATGATGTCGAGATGTGTGTGAAGTACAAGGTGCCGATCGTGATCACGTCGCTGGGCGCGCGTCAGGAAGTGAATGACGCGATCCACTCCTATGGCGGCATCGTTCTGCACGACATCATCAATGTTGTCTTCGCGCACAAGGCACTGGAAAAGGGCGCCGACGGCCTGATCGCGGTTTGCACGGGCGCTGGCGGCCATGCCGGTACGCTGTCACCTTTCGCGCTGATTCAGGAGATTCGCCAGTTCTTTGACGGCCCGTTGGCGCTGTCCGGTTCCATTGCCAATGGCGGTGCCATCGCGGCAGCCCAGGCCATGGGCGCAGACCTTGCCTATATGGGCTCTGCCTTCATCTCCTGTGACGAAGCCAACGCGGTCGACGGCTACAAGGACATGATTGTCGACTCCAAGGCAGGCGACATTGTCTACTCGAACCTCTTCACCGGCGTACATGGCAACTATCTGGCGCCGTCCATCTCCCGCGCAGGTCTCGACCCGAACAATCTTCCGGAAAGCGACCCAAGCAAGATGAATTTCGGCTCTGGCGGCAATCAGGAAGCCAAGGCCTGGAAAGACATCTGGGGCTGCGGCCAGGGCATTGGCGCCATTCAGAAGCGTATGCCGACGGCAGACTATGTTGCCCAGCTGAAGCGCGAATATGATGAGGCGCGTGCGGCGCTGGCAGAGGGGAAAAGCTTCTCTCCGAAGCCGATCCCTGCGCAAATGGTCTGATTTATCCCCTGCATCTGATGCTGAAAGGCCCCTGAAGTCCGAGTGATTTCAGGGGCCTTTTCCTTTCTGGCGCAAATCGAATCCGGCGCAGAGGCGGCCGTGTGAGCTTTGCGCTCATGCTGATACGATCTTTCACCCTGTTCGATACAAGCGGCTGGCGGTGGCCGCATTTCTCTCCACGAGAGCTGTCCTGCAAATGCGGCGGGCGGCTGTGCGGCGGCGAGTATTGGCACGATCCGGAGTTTCTGGATGCGCTGGAGGCTTTGCGGGCAGCGGTGGGCCAGCCGCTGGTCATCAATTCCGGGCATCGTTGCGCGCTTTGGAATACGCATGTCGGCGGGGCCGCGCATTCCATGCACCGGCAGATCGCCGTCGATATTGCGCTGGCCTGGCATGACCGCTTCGCGCTTCTGGCGGCGGCAGAGCAGCGCGGTTTCACCGGCATCGGCCTTGGCCGTCATTTTCTTCATCTGGACCGGCGCAGCAAACCTGCCCGCTGGTATTATTCGGGGAGCAAAGCGCTATGGGAGAGGTAATCAGCCTGGCGGCGAGCGCAGCCGGGGGCGGCGTGTTTGGCCTGGTCGGCACGGTGATCGGCCGGGTCGCGGGCTATTTCGAACAGCGTCAGTCGCAGCCGCATGAGCAGGTGCGCTGGCAGCATGAAGCCCAGCTGGTCACCCTGCAGATGGAGGCGCGCCGAGAAGCCGCCGAAGCCGATGTGCGCCAGGCCGAGACGGCGGGCAGTTGGAAAGGCCTCGCCGCATCCATCGAAGCCGAGGCCGCGATTGGCGACTCCTATGCCTGGGTGAATGCCGTGCGGGCGCTGACACGGCCTGTGCTGACCCTGCTGCTCTGGCTGATCACCTGGCTCGTCTATACGGGCGCACCGGAGCCGGAACAGGCCAAGATTGTCGAGACGGCGACTTTTGCCGCAACGGCGGCCACGCTCTGGTGGTTCGGGGATCGCGGGACAAAGCGTATGGCGCGTTGACCAGATGAGGCCGCCCGGTCCATCCTGCCTGAAACAGGCAAAGGGCAGGATGCATGGGCGACTATATTCTCGTCATTGATGAAGGCACGACCTCGACACGGGCTATCGTGTTTGACCGCGATCTGGAGCAGGTCGCCGTCGCCCAGAAGGAAGTGCCGCTGACCTACCCTAATGATGGCTGGGTGGAGCAGGATGGCGAGGAGATCTGGCAGAAGACGCTGGACGTCTGCCGCGATGCGATTGAGCAGGCGGGCGGTGTGGACAAGATCGCGGGTATCGGCATCACCAATCAGCGCGAGACAACGCTGGTCTGGGACAAGGCAAATGGCAAGCCCCTCGCCCCGGCCATCATCTGGCAGGACCGGCGCACGGCACAAATCTGTGACCGGATGAAAGCGGATGGGCATGAGCCCGCTGTGCAGGCCGAAACGGGCCTGCTGATCGATCCCTATTTTTCCGGCACGAAGATCGGCTGGGTTCTAGACAATGTGGACGGCGCCCGTGAGCGCGCAGAGGCGGGCGAACTGGCCTTTGGCACGGTGGAAAGCTTTTTGATCTGGAAGCTGACAGGCGGCACATCCCACGTCACCGACGTGACCAATGCCTCGCGCACGCTGCTCTATCGCCTGGGCCTCGGGGACGATGGCGGCTGGAGTGAGGCGATGTGTGCTCTGTTTGGGGTGCCTGAGTCCATGCTGCCGGATATTCGGCAGAATGCGGATGATTTTGGTACCAGCGAAGAGAGCCTGTTCGGCAAGGCGCTGCCGATTCTGTCTGCAGCAGGAGACCAGCAATCAGCTTTGGTCGGCCAAGCCTGTATACTGCCAGGAACAGCGAAAATCACCTATGGCACCGGCGCGTTCCTGGTGGCGAACTCCGGAGCAGACCGTCCGCATTCATCCCACCGCTTGCTTGGCACGGTTGGCTATGAAGGGGCAGGCAAGGGCGCGATGGCGCTGGAAGGCTCCATCTTCAATGCAGGCACGATTGTGCAATGGCTGCGCGATGATCTGCGCCTTGTCTCCGATGCCGACGAAACCGAAGAGGTCGCTGCCGGTCTGAGCAGCAATGGCGGCGTCTATATCGTGCCCGCCTTTACAGGCCTCGGTGCCCCGCACTGGGCGGCGGATGCGCGGGGTACGATTACCGGCATCACACGCGCGACGACGGCGGAACATCTGGTACGCGCGGGCCTCGAATCCGTCGCCTATCAGACGCGCGATTTGCTGGACGCCTTCGAGGCGGATGGCGTGGCGATCAAGGAGCTGCGCGTCGATGGCGGCATGGTAGCCAATGACTGGCTGATGCAATTCATTGCCGACATTTGCGAGCGGCCGATTCTGCGGCCTGACTATCGCGAGATGACTGCCCTCGGCGCCGCAGCGCTGGCGGCGATCCAGCTTGGCTGGCTTCAGCCGGAAGACTGGGCAGAGCGTGACGTGCCCGGCACCACATTTGAGCCAAAGATGGAAGCCGCGACTTCTGCCAGACTGCGCCAGGGCTGGGCCACGGCCCTGCGCAAGACGCTGGCCTGACCCGCAATCAGGTACAGCTGCGTCGTGGCTATATGATCTGGGGCAATCTGGACAAGACGCCGCTCTATGCCGCGATCGGCAAGATGGACACGCCGTTCGGCATGAATGACACGGTCAGTTCCTGGCCGCATCGGAACAGACAGAATCTCTTTGCGTTGATGAGTTACCCACAAGCCAAACAGAACAGATGGGAGGCTCTCATGAGCAATCAGAAGCAAGAGAAGACAACACAAGCCGACATTGCCCGCCGCGCGCTTGAGGAAAAGCAGTCCGCAGATACCGAGCAGGGGCATGAGCATCTCGAGACCGAGACATCTCATGACGGCCAGGTTCAAGGCAGCCAACGCGGCGCGCCAACAAACGGCATGTTGAATGCTGAAGGCAACCGGCCGGTTCTGGAGCGCAGCCGCAAGGTGCGTTAGGACCGAAAGGGCCAGACGGTCGTACGCTCAGTTCAGGATGTATTGGAAACCTGCTGCTGGTGCCGCGAGGGAGAATTGAACTCCCGGCCTCATCATTACCAATGATGCGCTCTACCACTGAGCTACCGCGGCGTTGCAGAAACAGAAAGCGGGCTTTAGCTTATGAAGCCGGACATGAAAAGACCGTTTCAGCGCGAAATACACCTCATATGACAGACAAGAGCACAGCAGACGACAAAGCCGCCCGCCGGGCGGAGGCCTTGCGGGCAAATCTGAGGCGCAGGAAAGCGGCCAATCGCAAGGCGAAGGATGCCCAGTCCAGTGAGAGCAAGGACAAGAAACACGATAGCTGACGTCAGATATATGAAGTCGTCTCACGATGTACTGGCGCTGAACCCTGCTTGCTGGCGCCAAGCATAAGTAAGCCTTGTATAAAATCGTACAGTCCCTGCCACATTCAGGCCCTTTCAAAGCCGCGAAGCGCTGTATAAGCGGTTTCCATGGATAGATTGCACATCAAGGGCGGCGCTCACCTGAACGGCCGCATTCCGGTTTCCGGCGCGAAGAATTCTGCGCTGAAGCTCATGGTCGCTTGCCTGCTGACGGACCAGCCAATCACGCTGACCAATATGCCCAGCCTGGCAGATACGCGCTTTCTTGCGCAGCTGTTGGAAACGCTGGGCGTGGAAGTCTACTGGCCGAAGGGCGAGTCGACCTGCCACCTGAACGGAGCGGAGCTGAAAAGCACAATCGCCCCTTATGACCAGGTGCGGAAGATGCGTGCCAGCTTCAACGTGCTGGGCCCGCTGATTGCCCGTTCTGGTCATGCCACAGTGTCCCTGCCAGGCGGCTGCGCGATCGGCGCGCGTCCGGTAGACCTGCACCTGCAGGCGCTGGAAGCCATGGGCGCGGACCTGCGCGTGGAGCAAGGCTATGTGAAGGCTGCGGCTATTCATGGCCTCAAAGGTGCGCACATCAATTTCTCCATGCCGAGTGTCGGCGCGACAGAGCATGCCATGCTTACGGCGACCCTGGCCGAGGGCGAAACCGTGCTGGAAAATGCTGCGCGGGAGCCTGAAATCGAGGATCTGGCCGACTGCCTGAACGCCATGGGCGCGAAAATTACCGGTGCGGGCACGTCAAAGATCCGCATTCAGGGCGTTGAGAAGCTGAACGGCACGACTCATGCCGTGATGCCGGACCGGATCGAGGCGGGCACCTATGCCATGGCTGCGGCAGCAGCGGGCGGGGATGTTACGCTGGAAGGCGCACCTGTGGCTGCGCTGGGCGCGATGATCTCCAAACTGAGAGAAGCCGGCGTGACGGTGGAGGCAGACGAGACCGCCAATACGGTACGTATCGTACGCAATGGCACGCGACTGAAATCCGTCAATGTCTCGACCCAGCCACATCCGGGCTTCCCGACAGATCTGCAGGCCCAGTTCATGGCCCTGATGAGCCTGTCAGAGGGCACGAGCATCATTCGCGAAACCATTTTCGAGAACCGCTTCATGCACGCGCCGGAGCTGCAGCGCCTGGGCGCGGACATTCTGGTGCGCGGGCAGGAGGCCATTGTGAAAGGTGTTCCGCAATTGACTGGCGCACCTGTGATGGCAACAGACCTGCGCGCGTCCGTCTCTCTGGTGATTGCGGGGCTTGCCGCAGAGGGGGAGACTGTGGTGAACCGTATTTATCACCTGGACCGGGGTTTTGAGCGACTGGAAGAGAAGCTTAATGCCTGTGGTGCAAGCATTGAGCGCCGGTCGGGAGAAGACGAATAGATTGTTCAAGGGGCTGTTATGGCTGACGTAAAACCACTTCGCCTCCTCGCCGAAAGTGTTGAGGATCTGGAAGTCATTTCAGCGGCCATTCAGGATAGCGTCGTCAAGGCGGAAAACCTGAATTACGAGTCCCGCCACCGGCGGTTCACGCTGGAACTGAACCGCTATCGCTGGGAGAGCCAGGGCAAGCGCGCCAAGGAAGGCGAGCGTATCCGGTCTCTGCTGGCCTTTGATGGCGTGCTGAAGGTGAAAACCCGCGCCGTGAACAAGGCTGACCCGGAAATGATCCTGTCGCTGTTGCAGGTTACCTTCACGCCGTCTCAGGAACCGCCGGGCGGAACCGTGACGCTGCTGTTCGCAGGCGATGGCGAAATAGCACTCGACGTCGAAGTACTGGATGCAACCCTGCTGGATAGCGACTATGTGTGGCCCACGCGCCACCTGCCTAATCACGAGCGGCGCCGGAGATAGATCATGGCCCGCCACTTTGATGCCTCGCACGCCGCTTTTCAAAGCGACTTTGCCGCCTTCCTGAAGGAAGAGCGCGGCACGGGGCATGATGTGGCAGATATCGTGTCCGGCATCCTGAAGGATGTTCAGGCGCGCGGCGGTGAGGCCGTGGCCGAATATACCGTCAAGTTCGACAAGCTGCAGATCGATCCTGCGACACTGCAATCGGACAATGTGAACCTACACCTTCTGGCCTCGCAGTGCCCGCAGGATCTGCGCGATGCCATTGATTATGCGCATGACCGGATCGCGGCCTATCACACGGCGCAGCGCCCGAATGATCACAGCTTTACCGACGATGCCGGCGTGCAACTCGGATGGCGCTGGACGGCGCTGGAAAGCGTCGGCGTTTACGTGCCGGGTGGCCGGGCAAGCTATCCGTCATCGGTTCTGATGAATGTCGTGCCGGCAAAGATTGCCGGTGTGGACCGGATCGTCATGGTTGCGCCCGCGCCGGAGGGGCAGCTGGCCCCAGCGGTTGCCTATGCCGCCGTGAAGGCTGGCGTGGATGAGTTTTATCCGATTGGCGGCGCGCAGGCCGTGGGTGCGCTGGCGTTCGGAACGTCCAGCCTCGCGCCGGTGGACAAGATTGTCGGCCCCGGAAATGCCTTTGTCGCAGAGGCGAAACGGCAGGTTTTCGGGCGCGTCGGCATCGATACGATTGCAGGCCCGTCAGAGATTCTCGTGATCGCGGATGGCACAGCAAACCCGGACTGGATCGCTGCTGATCTGCTGTCTCAGGCAGAGCATGACCCCTCGTCTCAATCCATTCTGATCACCGTGGACAAGTCTGTGGGCAAGGCTGTGGATAAGTCTGTGGAAAGTCAGTTGAAATCCCTCTCCACGGGTGAGCGCGCAGCCGAGAGCTGGAACGCTCACGGTGCCATCGTCGATGCGCCCGATCTGGCCACTGCAGCAAACATTGCAAACCAGATCGCGGCGGAGCACCTTGAGCTGGCGATTGCCGATCCGGATGCCCTGTTGCCGAGCATCCGCCATGCAGGCTCCGTGTTCCTCGGCCACCACACACCCGAAGCGCTGGGTGATTATGTAACGGGCTCCAACCACGTTCTGCCGACCAGCCGGGCGGCCCGCTTCTCTTCGGGTCTTGGACTGTACGATTTCCTGAAGCGCATGAGTGTCCAGCGCGCGAGCCCCGAGGGCTTTGCCGCACTTGCGCCTGCGGCCCTGCGCCTGGCGGAGGCTGAACGCCTGCCGGCCCATGCGCGGTCTGTGTCCATCCGGTCCAACAGGGAACCGGACTGATGAGCAATGACAGACTCATCGGTGTCGAGATCGACGATGAGACGCTGGGCGCTTCCGGCCCCGATGCAGAGCATGAGCGGCGCGTTGCGATCTTTGACCTGCTGGAAAGCAATTCCTTCAAACTGATCGACAAGGATGAGGGGCCCTATCTGCTTGTCCTGTCAAAGATAGAGCGTCGTCTCGTCTTTGCCGTGCGTGACGAGAAGGGCAATGAAGTGCATACCTTCATCCTGTCTCTGGGGCCGTTCCGGGGTGTGATCCGCGATTACTTCATGATCTGCGACAGCTATTACGATGCTATCCGCACACAGACGCCGCACCAGATCGAGGCGATCGATATGGCGCGGCGAGGCATTCACAATGAAGGCTCGGAATTGCTAGCCGAGCGCCTCGAAGGCAAGGTGGAGGTCGACTTTCAGACGTCTCGCCGCCTCTTCACGCTGATCTGCGCCTTGCATGCCGGACAGACCCGCGCGGCGGGATGATCTGTAGGCAAGACACGCGTTTCCGGCGAAAGCCTTCCCGTATTGCGCTGTTCGCACATCTTGCCCCCACGTCTGGTATTCCTGACGCAGCGTCATTGTGTATGATCTGGCGAAAGTATCCGGAGGAAGCATGCACTATACCGAACTGCTGAAGGCACGTGAGGAACTGACAGGTCCAGGCGGCGATTTTGAAATCGTTGAGGCCGATGTTCTGGGCAACACATTGCGCGTTTACAAGAACGCCCCACCCAGCATCCGCGAGTTGTGGCTGTCGACCCTCCAATACGCTGAGCGTCCTTATCTGGTCTATGAAGGCGAGACGCTGACCTATGCCGAAACGCACCAGCGCACAAATGCGCTGGCAGCCTGGATGTTCGCGCAGGGTGTAAAGCCGGGTGACCGTGTGGCTGTGGCGATGCGCAATTATCCCGAATGGATGCAGATCTACTGGTCCTGCGCCTCGGTTGGCATCGTGGTTGTGGGCATGAATGCCTGGTGGACGCCGGAGGAAATGGCCTACGCCCTGAAGGATTCAGAACCAAAGGTGCTGTTCGTGGATTCCGAGCGTCTGGAGCGTGTGCGGGAGATTGAGAACACAGACGACATCAAGCTGGTCGGCGTGCGCCTGCCGGAGGTGCCGGATGATGTGACGCCATGGGATGAGGTAATCGCACATGGCGGAGATCTGCCAACCGTAACGGTCGACCCGGATGCCGATGCCTGTATCTTCTATACATCCGGTACGACGGGCTTTCCGAAAGGCGCGCAGCTGACGCATCGGGGCTGTGTCGCCAATCTGTTCAACATGATGTTCTCGGCCGCCTCCACGGCGCTCGCGACACAATGGGCGACAGGGGAAGAGCCCCCGGAAGAGCCGCCCGTGCCAGTCGGCCTGATCACCACACCGCTTTTCCATGTGACGGCCAATAATTGCGCGGCCTATCTGATCACGGCGGCTGGCGGCAAGATCGTGCTGATGTATCGCTGGGATGCCGGCGAGGCGCTGAAGCTGATCGAGCGGGAAGGCGTCACCGCGATGAGCGGTGTGCCGGTCATGGCGCGGGAACTGATCAATCATCCGGACTTTGAAAAGACTGATACATCCACTCTGGCGACGCTGGGCGGGGGCGGGGCGCAATTGCCGCCGGACCTGGTGCAGAAGATCGATTCGCAGGTGGCAACGGCCCGCCCGAACACTGGCTATGGCATGACTGAGACATGCGGCATCATCACCTCGGTGTCTGCAGACTTCTTCGTCGACAAGCCCGACAGTGCCGGCCCGGCGATGCCAAACTTCGAGACAAAATGCGTCAACGAGTTTGGTGAAGCCGTGCCGCAAGGCGAAGTGGGCGAACTGTGGGTGCGCGGGTCATCCGTCATCAAGGGCTATATCAATCGGCCCGAAGCGACGGCGGAATCGATCACCGATGGCTGGCTGCACACGGGCGACATTGCGCGCATCGACAAGGATGGCTTCATCTACATTGTCGACCGCAAGAAGGACATGGTGCTGCGCGGCGGCGAGAATGTGTACTGCGCGGAAGTCGAATCGACGCTCTACCGCCATCCAGCTGTTGCAGAATGTAGCGTGTTTGGCGTTCCGGATGACCGGCTGGGCGAAGAAGTCGGCGCGGCGGTCGTGCTGAAGGAGGGCGAAAGCCTGACCGCAGAAGACCTGCGCGCGCATTGCGCCGAGATCATGGCGAAGCACAAAGTGCCTCGCTACATCTGGTTCCTGAATGCGCTGCCCCGCAATGCCAGCGGCAAGTTCATCAAGCGTGACCTGAAGGAACAGCTGACCAAGGAAATGGACAGCGCGGAAGTCAGCTAGGTCGCTTCAGGCAGTGTTTTTTGGCGTGGGGACGCAAGCGATGAAGACATTTTACGGACTCCTGGCGGCAACATTATGCGGAATGTCGCCAGGCGCTTTTGCCGAAGAGGGGGCCGAGATCCCCTTCTGCGAAGCCGGTGTGATGGGGGACACGCACCAGATCAAGGCAGGCTATTTCGAAGACGCCAATGGCCATGTCACTCTGCAGCAGATCACCTTCTTTCCGGACAAGAAGCTGGAATTCATGGATAAAGAACTGGCGGCGACGCCTCCCGCCAGTTCGGTCTGGCTGGAATATCGCGGAGACCTGAACGGGAAGAATGCGAAGGAGGCGATCATCCTGGCGTTTTACGATTTCCCCGGCGCAAAGGACCAGTTGAAAGCCTGTGGCAAGTATGGGTTTGGCTCTCAGGACTTCGTCTACACACCTGTCGCGCGGCCTGTACAAGCCGCAGATGGTAGCACGCGGACGGAGTGGCGCTGCACCATTGAGTCCGGATTTTACCGCTATGAGAAAAATCCGGAGCGGATGAGCGGCGAAAAGGTGGAGGTTGAAATTGGGGGACGCAAGGTGACCCAGCCGCCATTCATTAGCCGGGAAGTCACGATCGTCTCCCCGGTCGTGGCTCGGCTATTCATTCCATATGATTTCGGGGAAGATGTCCTGTCACACCTGGACCTTCAGAAAAGCCGCATGACGAAACGCTACGAAGCCGGTGAGTGCATCCCGCGTCCTGAAGAAGGCTGATTGCACCCCAAGCAGATGTCACCAATACATGGCGACCCCGGCAGGATTCGAACCTGCGACCGTCCGATTAGAAGTCGGGTGCTCTATCCAGCTGAGCTACGGGGCCGGACTGTGCCGGCAGCCCCCTAGTGCGTCCAGGGTTGCTTGCGATCTGCGTCAAAATTAGCCGAGTAAGACTTTACAAGGCGTTTGCGCTCATGCGTCGGCTCGACCGTGAAGGTCATGCCCTGGCTCTGCGCATAATCGATGGCCTGTTCCCGTGTGTGGAAGGTCAGGCGAACCTGGCCGGATGTATCATCGATACTGGTCCAGCCCATCAGCGGGTCAGCAGAACGCTTTGCATCATTATCGACAAATTCCAGAACCCAGGTTTTCGTCTTGGCCCGGCCAGACGTCATGGCGCTCTTGGAAGGTCTGTAGATACGCGCTTGCATTGATGAGCCTCACCGCTGCGAAAGAAATGGTCGGAGCGATAGGATTCGAACCTACGACCCTCTGGTCCCAAACCAGAAAGTTGGCGGAACGAATCTTTCGCAAGACCCCTTAAAAAACAATGCATTAAGTGGGTTTGGACCCCGCTTTCCGCAATACCTCCAAACGCCAAGCCACCAATAAGCCACCGTCTGAGTTACAATGCAGCCGGAATAGCGAAGCTTGGCCCCGTGCGCAACCATTATGGTGCTTTAGGCTATTGAATTACCCCCTCCAAGAATTCCACCGTATGAGGCGAAATTTTTGACAGAGCAGGTCAGTTGTCTGCTTCCAGGAGTGTTTGAATGATTTCCCGTGATTCATTCCCAAGGCGTGCAGCGCCCTGGCTGAGCCTTTCCTGCCAGGCCGGTCCTCGCGCGGCGGCCTCGTTGAGGGCGCCGATCAGATCGTCTTGCCTGCGTTTGGCAACGAGCGCTTCGACGAGAAGGCCAGCCTGAATAATATCCTTGTCGGACTTTACGGCACTCTCGCCAGTGTCCTTCCGCATGGTTGAAACAATCAGTTTGTGGACAGCGTACCGCTCCGGGGATGGAACGTTTACGAGTGCTCCGAAGCGCGTGAGGATCGCTGCTTCGACCGTGTCTCTCAGCAGGAAGTCCAGAAAACGCAAGGGCAGCGCATCGGATCTGAGGCTGGGCAGGTTAACTGGGGCGTCCCGATCAGGGCCGCGATTTGTCGTCAGGACGTCTACCCGGTATCCACCGGGGCGAGCGTACGTTGTTGCAATGTTGGGGCCCGCAAGGGAGGGGACCGGCGCGAACGCCGCGTCGACTGTTTTCAGGACATCAATCAGTGAGACGTCGAGTGAATCATTGAGCGCAACTGACACGCCATAGTCTTGGGCAAGGTCGACATCACCGGTTCGTATGGCGACGCTCGGCAGCTTGACACCGAGAAGGCCGGCATAGGTCTGGAACGCGATTGTGCCGACAATCACGCCCCTCAAACGGAACACGCCTGCATCCGCGAGCGCCTCGATAACGGCTCCCGTCAGCCCATCTGGCTCGGGCAGGCCGGCGCCGGAAAGCGATCGACGGATCGCCTTGCGCGTATCGGCATGGGCCTTCGCACTCATCGCGCTGTCAATGGCGGTACGGCGCTCTGGTGTGTCAACACCCAGATATCGTTCCGGTGGACGTCCCTGTGGGGTCGTCGGTTCCTGAACGTACCAGTAGTTCTTGCCGGAGATGGTTCTCTTTCGGAAGGTCGAGCCTTCCGGAAAGTCGGACGCTGTGGCCAGCCGCAGCTGATCCAGCAGCTCGGCGTAACTGGTCTGGATGACAAGAGGAAGTTCTTGGATAGTCATTTACCGGCAAAATACAAAAATGCCGGTAAAAGTCAATACTTACTGCATTATGCCAATTGGAAGACCTTCAATCGCGGTCAACACACCGGGCCGCGATTATGACCATGGGGCTGCTAAAATTTGTCGCTGGTAGTCGACGCCTGAACGGTATTGGTCACCACTGCCTCGGCGAATTGCCGCCGGATATAGTCTCCAGGATATCGCGGACGACCGGCGCGTATGGAAAATGGGGGCCATTGACCGCGTACCCGGCGTTTTTCCAGACCAGACACGGTCCACCCAGTAAGGTCGGCGCACTGTTTGGGTGTTAGCCAGCTTGTCTCACTGGTGAAATCGGCTTCACTGGTTTTGCCTTCTGCCATTGGTTATACTCCACAATCTGACGATGATCCGTCGCCGTCGCGATCAAGATTTTTTTGCCTTCCGGAATCCAGTGTCACTCGCCAGAAAGGTTTCCAACATCAGCGGCACCAGTGCCGAGGCCGAAACTTCCGCCCCGTACTTCTGCGAATGGATCCGCGCATACGCGTCCAACTCCGACGCAAGCAGGGGATCGACGAGCACCGTCAGTTTCTGCGGTGTCCGGTCGGGCAACGCCCCGATCTTCAAACTGATGTCACTCATGGCTGGTCTCCTCCTTCATAGGGTTTCAGGACAATGTCCTTGTTGACGAGGATGCCGAACCGCCAGCCAGGCCGGATCGTGATCGAGGGCTGGACGTCGAGATTGCGGCGCACGATTTCCTGACCGGCCTCATTGGCGCCGGTCTGTGCCGAACGGCGAAGCGCCCGGGCAATGTCGCCTTCGTCATCGCTTGCGAGTTCGGAGCCGACACCCAGCAGTGTCGACAGTGCGACACCCTGCAGCAGTTTCCAGGAATGATAGTCGACCTTGTCTTCGAGCCCGGCGTAGCCGCGCGCATCGACCCCGGCGAGATTGTCAATCCGGATGGAGGATCCGTCCGGCATGACGATCCGGCTCCATACAAGGAGTGCGCGTGACTGGCCGAATGCGATGACGCTGTCATAGCGCCCGATCAAGCGCGCGCCCTGTGGTACGAGTACTGTCTCGCCCGTGACAGTATCGTAGACCGGGCTCGTCACCTGCGCGATGATCTGGCCCGGAAGATCGGAGTTCACGCCTGTCAGCAGGGTTGCCGGAATAATTGTTCCCGCCATCAGCTGGTAAGGTGAGACCGGCGTTTCCAGCCGATGCGGATTGTAGATCGACGGATCAGGCTCGGCACCGAGAAAGTCAAGCTTGCGAACCTGACGGTTCGGGTCTTCACTTAAGGATGACCCGAACGCGCTGCCGTCAGATGGCGCAAATGCCGAGAGGTCTGGAAAGTTCAGCGAAGGCGCTGACAATGCCGCAACTGAACTGCCGATGCTCTTCGCTCCTGCGCCTGATCCCACCTGGAAAAACACTCCGCTCCCGCGCGCCGCATCGGAGAGCGCTGCTTCACGCGCCCGCAACTCTGCCTCGAGCTCCGCCAATTGTTCATGCATGGGGTCAGATTGAGGTGCATCCTGCTCAGGCAATCCCATCCGCCCTTCACGCTGCGCCTTCAGGATTGGCGTGCCGAGGTCTCCCGGCAGCGGCGGCCCGAGGATATCGTCTTCCGGCGCAATCTCACCATAGGATTTCGGAAGCGTGGCCAATCCATCCGCCTCTGGATTATGACCGGTATTGTAAAGCTCCCGCGCCGGACCGTCAGTGCCTTCCTTCGGTCCCTGCAGCGCAAAGGCTAGCGAGCCAAGCACGATTGCGCTGCCGGTTCCGAGCAGGATCATCAGCGCCCGTTTGGAGAACCGCTTCACGGGTCTCGGGCGCCCGCGGATTTCGAGCGGTTGGGCTGGAGGAGAAACGGCCTCTGTCATGGCTTCGCGCTGCCAATGTCATTGCGTGCGATCTTCACGACATCCTGGCGTTTTTCGCCGAGACGCAGTTCGGCGCGGGCGAACAGGCGGTCAACGACATAATAGTCGCCGGACATGCGATAATTCACGAGCTGGGACTTGCCGTCCCGGCCGATGACGAAGAGAGCCGGGGCCTCACCCTGGTCGAGCCGAGCCGGGAACTGGATATAGACCTTGCGACCATCATCGAACACGCGGTCCGGTCGCCAGTGAGGAAAATCGCCATCAAGGTCGTAGCGGAACTTCAGCCGGTCGAGCTGCAACCCCGCAGACGACGGCGATTCCGACGCACCTGCCGGCCCAGACCGCGCCACCCGCGTTACCAATTGCTGGTCGGCATAGCGCCAGGAGACAGCCGCCATATAGGTTTCTTCGAACGCGCGCAGTTCAAGATGGTAGGCGCGAAGGCTCGTCGTGATGATGAGGTTGGTCTTCAGGCCCGCCTGCGTCGGCTTGATCAGGATGTGCGCCTGGGCGTCCGTTCCGGTCCCTGAGACCGTATCCCCGAGTACCCAGCGAACTGTGTCACCGGCTGAGACGGACACGAGTTCCTCGCCGGGCTGCAGGACAATGTCGGTGACCTGCTCCGGCGCGCAATAGACCTGGTAGAGCGCACCGACCGTATAGGGATAGACCTGGATTGCGTTCATGTAATTGTCGAGCGAAGGCTCGATCGCCGCCTTGCCGTTTGCGGTCTCAATGGCCTGGTAGGGCTTGAGGGATGGCGCCTCTGCCTCCGTTGGCATGGGCTTCAGCTGTCCGGGCATCGCGCCAGTAACGGTCGTCGGCGTATAGGTCCGGTAGACGACCGGGGTCGGGGAAACGTCCGCGCCGGCGATATCGATCTCTTCCGCGTCAGGAGCGAGATAGAGGTCTTCGACATAATCCGGCTCATCAAGTGTGATGTCGGGACCGACGGCGGCAGGGAACGTCTCGCAGGCCGCAAGGACCGTCGAGGCGAGGAGGATCAGGGCAAGGCGTTTCATGGGGGAGTGCTCCTATTGATGGTCTTTCGACCAGTTGAGGCCGTGGACGTAGAGGCCGAGGGGATTGGCCCGGAGGGCTTCTTCGGTGCGCGGCGGGTCGATGATGATCGAGAACACGCCGGTATGGTTCGACTGGCCGGTCTCGGTGCCGTTCCGGTAGGCGGTCTCGCGCCAGCGGACGGTGAAACTGTCGTCCGACGCCCGCACGACGCTCGCCACGTCGACAGACACAGAGCGCCGTCCGAGATCCGCAAATGGATCATTCTCACGGGCATAGTCGTTCAGCGTCGCAGCGGCCCGGTCGGTCGCATAGGCATAGGCCTTCAGCCAGTTCTGCCGGACGACCACCGGATCGATGGAGATGGACCGCGTATTCTTCACAAATTCTGCGAGGTGGAACGCGATCTGCGCATCGGTCGGTTCATAGCGTCCGTCGGCCGGGCCGACGGCGCGCACGGCGCCTTCGCCGGTCAGCTCGACCACATAGGGCGTGACGAAGGACTGGGTGGAGCGCCAGACAAGGCCGCCTGCGAGCAGGAACGATAGGGCAAGGCTGCCCAGTGCGGTCAGCCGCCAGTTTGCCGCCTGCACGCGCGCCGACCCGATCCGGTCGTCCCAGGCCTGCGCGGCGCGCTGGTAGGGGGTGACCGGTTCCGGTGTCTCGCCATAGCGGGTGGAAGTTCGCCTCCAGAGCTTCATGTCAGTCCTCGTCGTTCCTGAGTTGTATCGAAGTCCCGCCGCCGGGCCGGTCGCCGTCGCGCACGGCAGAGGCCGCCATCATCCCGGCATCACGGGTTGACTGGTCGCGGCGGATACGCCGGGCCCAGTCCGGGGATGAGTTCTGCCCATTGGCAGGACCTGCATTTGGCGCGCCCGTACCGCCCGTCGCCGCAAAGGCAGCGCGTGCTCCGGCCTGATGACGCTCACTTGGAGTTCCAAAGGCCCGCCGTGCAAAGCCCTTGGCACCCGAGGCGGCGGCGCGAACGCCTGCGCCTGCGACACCGCTCATGCCCGCCATCTTGGCGGCGGCACCGGTCTTGCCGGAAGCGGCAGAATTCATCTGGTAAGCCGTACGGGCGCCGCCTGCCATGGACGCTGCCGCGCCGACCGCGCTGCGCGTGCCACCCGCAGCCGCTCCAATCCCCGCCTTGGCGAGCGTGCCGCCCGCGACCGTTCCGGCGGCGACACCGGCGGCTGTGCCGATGGCGGCACCAGCCCCAAGCTGTGGTGCGCCGGAGACGAGGCCCGTCGCGATCCCAGGCCCGAACAGGCCGAGCGCGAGAAGGGAGAGCGATCCGAGGATGACGGAAGCTGCCTGTTCAAGCGTCACCTCATCCGGCTGGAAGGTCGATGTGATCGATCCGAAGATGGTCGAGCCGATGCCGACAATGATCGCCAGCACCATGAGCTTGATGCCGGACGCGATGACGTTACCGAGCACTTTTTCGGCGAGGAACGAGGTCTTGTTCCAGAGCGCGAACGGGATCAGCACGAACCCGGCCAGCGTCGTCAGCTTGAACTCAATTATTGTCACGAAGAGCTGGATCGCCAGGAAGAAGAACGCCAGCAGCGTGATGATCCAGGCGAGGAACAGAACCGCGATGATGACAATGTTCTGGAAGAAGGCGATCGGGCCTGTGAGCTTTTCGATTTCGTCAAGCAGGGGCAGCGCCGCATCGAAACCCGTCGCCGCGACGAAGCCGGGTTTCATGATATCGTCAGCGGTGATCGTGCCGCCGGTGGCATTGAGGCCGAGCTGCGCAAAGCTCATGAACACGACGTCCGACAGGAGCGCGAAATTGCCGAGGATCAGCGCGAAGGCGCCGACATAGAGGACCTTCTTCAGGAACCTGCCGACAATGTCGGTATCGGGGCCCATGGCCCAGAAAAGTCCGGCGAGCGTGATGTCAATTGCGATGAGGGCGCTTGTCAGGAAAGCGACATCCGGCTGCAGGAGACCGAACCCGCTATCGATGTAAGCCGAGAAGGTCGCAACAAACTGGTCGATGACGCTCAGGTCTTCCATGGCCCTAATCCCGCCTGTAGGCGACGCCGTCGCCGCGGAAGCGTTTGTGACGAATGCGGGCCTGTTCCTCGATGGCCGCCCGGCGGGATTCTTCGAGCGCCACCATCCGGTATTGCGCCGCCATCAATTGCTGCATCTGCATCTGTTGTTCGACGGAAAGTGCGACGAGCTGGTTACCCGCCTGGGCGACTGACAGGTTGCCGGTTGCCGCCTGGCTCTCGCGGGCGAGGTCGCTCAGCGTCTCACGGGATTCCGCAATCGAGGTCACAATCCCCGACTGGACCTGGATCGAGGCCCGGAACGCGTCCCGGCTGATCCGCCACTGGTCTGCGGCTTCGACGACGATTTCCTCATTGGAGAGGTCTTCGTACGTTTCCGGGAAGGCTTCGCGGTACTGGCGCCCGCTCTCCTCGACTTCATAGGTCACCTCGCCCGCTTCGCGCATCAGCGTGTCGATCCGTTCGAGCAGGCGTTTCAGATGCTCGATCGAAGCATAGTCGAGGCGCTTCAGGTCCTCGGCCTGGTTCACCAGCATCTGCGCCTCGTGCTGGAGTTGCTGGATCTGGTTGTTGATCTGCTCGAGCGTATGCGTGGCGGTCAGGATGTTCTGCACGAGGTTTGTCGGATCGATCACGACATCGCCGACGCCGAACAGGGCATGGGCGGGGGGCGCGACCAGCCCAAATGTGGAGACCGATCCGAGCATAAGGGCAATCATTCGGCGGCGCATGGCATCTCTCCTCTTGTTTCGATCAGGTCTGCGGCCCAATGGAGCCCGCACGCGTCCAGCCAGGCCGGCGCGAAACCCTCCGCTCCGGCCGCGGCATAAATCTCCGAGATCAGTTTCTGGTCGGCTTTCGAACCGGCCGCGCAAAAGGCGAGGGCCACTGGCCCGAGGTCGAGATCGAACAGCCGGTTTCCGTCCGGTGTCTGAACATAATAGTCTCGCTTCGGCGTGGCCCGTGCGATCAGTTCGACCTGTCGGGCTGTCAGCCCGAAAGCTTCATACGTCGCCCGCTGCGAAGGCTCTTCGGCCCGCGCATTGGCGAGGAAGATGCGCGTCGGCGCGCTTTCGATCAGGCTCGGCGCAATCGAACTCGTGGAGACATCCGACAGGCTCTGCGTCGCGAACACGACGGACACGTTCTTCTTGCGGAGTGTCTTCAGCCAGTCGCGAAGGCGCCCCGCAAACATGGGATGATCGAGGAAGAGCCAGGCCTCGTCGAGGATCAGCAGGCTCGGCCTGCCGTCAAACCGGGCTTCGAGCGTCGTGAAGAGATGCGCCAGAACCGGCGCTGCCAGACGCTTGTCCTGCATCAGCGCGTCCATTTCGAAGCAGAGCATATCTCCTCTAGCCAGACTGTCCTCATCGGCATCGAGCAGGGCGCCATAGGGACCGGCCAGCGTGTAGGGTTCAAGCGCCTGCCGGAGCTCTGACGACTGCACCAGTGCTACAAGGCCCGTCAGCGTGCGTTGAGAGACCGGTGCCGCGCCAAGACTTTGCAGCGCGGTCCAGATGGCCTGTTTCACCTCTGGGGTAACCGTGACGTTCTCCTGAACAATCAGGCCGAGCACCCAGGCTTGCGCTGAGGCGATACCAGATTCGCTGCCTAAATCCCGCAAAGGCTGGAACGCGAGGTCACCATCGAGACCCAGATCATACCAGGTTCTGCCGAGCGCGAGCGTCGCGCAGCGTGCCGAACCGCCCTTGTCGAAAATGAAAACCTGCGCGTCTTGATAACGACGGAACTGCAACGCCAGGAGAGATAGCAACACCGACTTACCAGCGCCCGTCGGCCCCACCACCATCATATGCCCGACATCACCCTGATGCGTGACCAGCCGGAACGGGGTCGAACTGGCAGAGCGGGCCATCAGCAGCGGGGGGCCATCGAGGTGGGTGTTACGCTCCGGACCAGCCCAGAGCGCCGAGAGGGGCGCCATATGGGCGAGATTAATTGTGTTGAGTAGCGGTTGGCGGACATTGGCGTAGGCCTCGCCCGGCAGCGTGCCGAGCCAGGCCTCCACCGCGTTGACGCTCTCCGTCACGCAGGTGAAGCCGCGTCCCCGGATCACGCGCTCAACGGCGCGGATCTGGTCTTCGGCGATCGCGGCATCCGCATGCCGGACCACGATCGCCGTCGTGCAGTATCCGAACGCGACATGGCCTGCGCCAAGCGCCTGCAGGGCTTCGTCCGCATCGGCTGCCTGGTTGTCCGCATCTGTGTTCAGCAACGTGGCCGGTTCGTTGGTGAGGATTTCCCGCAAGTAGGAAGTCAGCGACCGGCGCTTTGCAAACCAGTTGCGGACATAGGCGTTCAGCGTCTTCTCCGCCTCGGGCTTGTCGAGGGGCAGGAACCGCGTCACCCAGCGATAGGCAAAACCGAGCTGGTCAAGTTCGGAGAGCAGTCCCGGCTCGCCGGTTGCCGGGAACCCGTTGATGGTGAGGACTTTCAATGTCTCTTCGCCAAGGCGTGGGCTGAGCCCGCCGGTCAGTGGCGTATCGACCAGGAGCGCATCGAGGCACATCGGTAGCAAAGGGGCATTTACGTTCTGGCGCGCCGTAGAGATGCAGGCATGGAGATAGGTCAGCGTCTCATCATCATCGAGAAAGCGCGCTTCCGGCATCAGGTCCGCCATCATGTCGCGCGCCCGGGATGTTTCGGTTTCGAAATGTACGAGATGCTCGCTCCAGAACGCCGCCGGGGCTTCCGCCGGATCCTCGATGAAGAGCTGTTCGATCCTTGCCGTCCGGTCCGCCGGCGGCATCCAGGTGAGGGTGAGGTAGCAGTCGGTCTCGAAATGGCGCCCGGCTTCCTCAAACGCTGCGCGGCGCTCCTCGTCCACGAGCCAGGCCACCGGATCGCGCCAGACACTTTCCGGATAGGTGACCGACGGCCTGCGACCCGCTTCGATATGCAAGGCCCAGCCCGAGCCGAACCGGCTGAGGAGATTGTTCATGCGGGCCGTGACCGCGACCCGTTCTTCGGGGGTCGCGCTTTCAAGGTCGGGCCCGCGATAGCGGATCGTGCGCTGCAGGCTGCCATCCTTGTTGAGGACAATGCCGGGCGCAATGAGGCAGGCCCATTTGAGATAATCTGCAAGGCTTGTCGGACGCTGGCGGTATTCACGAAGGTTCAGCATGCGTAATAGCCCCTGTGCCGGACATGCCGGATCAGAACGTCGGCAAATTGCGGATCGCGCCGGGCGGCGAAGACGCAGATGCCCTGCGCCACGATCCAGAAGACGAGCCCCACGCCCCAGAGCTGCAGGCCGATGCCAAGCGCGGCCGCCAGCGTGCCGTTGACGATGGTCGCAAGCCGTGGCGCGCCTGCGAGCAGGATCGGCGCGGTGAGTGAGCGATGCACAGGCACGCTAAAGCCAGGCGGCAGGGGGCGCGTGTCAGCCATCAGAGCGTTGCCCCGCCGCCGAACGAGAAGAAGGAGAGGAAGAACGAGGTCGCGGCAAAGGCGATCGAGAGACCGAACACGATCTGCAACAGTTTGCGCATTCCGCCGCCGCTCTCGCCGAAGGCAAGGCCGAGGCCGGTCAGGATGATAACGATCGTTGCGAGGATCTTGGCGACCGGCCCTTCGATGGAGTCGAGAATGGATTGCAGTGGGGCTTCCCAGGGCATGCCGGAGCCAGCCGCATGAGCTGGGAAGGCGAGCGCTGCGACGAACGCCGTCAAGCTCAGGGCTTTGATTATATCTCTGTTCATTTTGGATGTATCCTTTCGGGAGCGGTGGAGAGAAGCGGTTCGGAAAAGGGCAGGCTCGGCAGGACGAGCTGCAGGTCTGGCTGGACGGGGATGAGGTCATAGCCCTGACGCCCGAGCCCGTTCATGCGCGCGACCGTTTCGACCCGGTGCGCACCGGCCCGACGCGTGATGTAGACGACGCAATCGATCGTCTCGGCGATGAGATCGTGCGGCACTTGGGCCGAAGTCTCGCCGATCAACTGTTCGAGGCGGGAGAGGCCGCCATGGGCCGAGTTTGCATGCAGGGTGGCGACCCCGCCCGGATGGCCGGTATTCCAGGCCTTCAGCATGTCGAGCGCTTCGGCGCCGCGCACTTCGCCGATAATGATCCGGTCGGGCCGGAGGCGCAGGGTCGAGCGGACAAGGTCTGCGAGCGTCACCGAACCCGGCTGCGTCCGCAGCTGCACGGCATCGCGCGCAGTCGAGATCAATTCGCGCGTGTCTTCGAGGATGACGAGCCGGTCGCCTGTCTGGGCTATCTCGGCGAGCAGCGCATTGGCGAGTGTCGTCTTGCCGGAGCCCGTGCCGCCGACGACGAGAATGTTCTCGCGGTGCAGAACGGCCTGCCGCAGGGCTTCTGCATGATGCGGCGCCATTACGCCGGAGGCGACATATTCATCCAAAGCGATCACCCGCCCGGCAGGCTTGCGGATCGAGAAACAAGGCCCCGGCGCCACCGGCGGCAGGACGCCTTCGAACCGCTCTCCGCCCATTGGCAGCTCTGCTGACACGATGGGAGAGGCCGCATCGACGCGGCGGCCCATATGGCTTGCGACCAGCCGTATGACGCGCTCCACGTCGCCAGCGGTGATGATCAACCCGGACTCGGCCCGGCCAGACCCGTGCCGTTCGATCCAGAGCTTGCCATCGGGATTGATCATGATCTCGACGACGGACGGATCCTCCAGTGCCGCCACGATCTCGGTTCCCAGCGCTGTCACCAGCATGGCGCGGGTGCGTGTCAGACTCTCAACCTCACGCATCGGCCCGCTCCCCATTCAAATGCTCAGGGTGGGTTTCAAGGGGAGCTGCTTCTGCCGTCACGTCCTCGACGGCGTTCTGGAGAATGCGCTGCCCGGAGCGGAGGGCCTCGGCGACCTGCCGGACGAAGAGGTCAAACCGCATGTCGCCCTTGGCGCGGGCTGCCTCAACCTGGTTGGCAGGCACCGGCGGTGTCACCGTCAGGAAATAGTGCACGAACGTCGCGAGCGTTTCGGCAATGACCAAATTATCCCGTTCGATCCGCCCGAACTGGCGCGTCAGACGGTCGAGTCGGCGATTGATCGCGGCTTCACGCTTGTTCTCCGCTTCGCCTGCCCTGTAGGCCGTTAGCGCCCGGTCAACGATGACGCTTTCAGAAAGACCCGGGCGTTTGGCCATGGCCTTGAGCGAGTGATAGTTCTCTGGTGAGATATAGGGTTGGATGCGGGGCTTCATTCGCCACTCCCCGTCAGGTCAATGCCGGTCGCCTGTTCGAGACTGTCGGCCTGTACCAGCGCATCGAAGAGGCTGGCCTGCAGGGGATTGCGCGCCTGTGCCCGAGACCTGCCAGGCTTCGTGGGTGCTGAGACCCGTGCGCGATCCTCGGCCGCATCGCGTGCCTTCTGAGGCCCAAGGCCCTCGACTTCAGGATCGAGCTCGGCTGCCTGCATCAGGTCTTCATGGATGGCGCGGACTTCGGACCCCCAATCATCGACCCGCACGTCCGGAATGCTGGCCGCGAAGGCAGGCGCATCTTTGAGGCGCTCGGTGAAGTTCTGGTCTTCATAGTAGCGAAGCTTTAGGGCCCGCACCGGCGGCGACCCTGCGACAAGGACAAGTTCCTGATCGGACGGCAGCTGCATCACTTCACCGGGGGTCAACAATTGGCGGGCAGTTTCCTGGCGCGACACCATCTTGTGGGACAGCCACGGCGCAAGCCGGTGGCCGGCATAATTTTTCATCGCTCGCTGTTCGGTCTTGGTGCCGAGCGCATCGGAAATCCGCTTGGCCGTCCGCTCATCATTGGTCGCGAACGCCACCCGGACGTGACAATTGTCTAGGATCGCATTCGAGGGGCCATAGGCCTTTTCGATCTGGTTGAGCGATTGCGCGATCAGGAAGGCTTTGAGACCATAGCCTGCCATATAGGCCAAAGCGCTTTCAAAGAAGTCGAGCCGGCCGAGGGCAGGGAACTCGTCCAGCATGAACAGGACCCGCCGGCGGGATTTTGGTTCGGCTAGAGCAAGCTCAGGCGAGACGAGCCCGCATGCCCCGAGCATATTCGCGATAAGCGACTTGCCACGCGCCAAGACCGACGGGCGCACTTCGAGATGTTCGGTCAGGCGCCGGCCCACCTGGTTCAGGATAAGGCGCATCAGCGGCTTCGTGCGCGACAGGTCCGAGGGCGGCACGACCAGGTAGAGCGACAGCGGCCGGTCGCCGGACACAAGGTCCTCGATCCGGAAATCGCTCCGCGAGGTCACTTCCGCGATCACAGGGTCGCGGTATAGCGACAGGAACCGAAGCGCCGTCGAAAGCACACCGGAGAGTTCATTCTCCGACTGGTTCATCAGTTCACGGGCTGTTTCGGCGACAACGGGATGAACCTTTGGTGCATCTCCCGTGCCGAGATGGTTTGTCCGCAGCATGATCGACAGGGTCGTACGAAACGTCCGGTCGGGATCGGCGAGGAAGCTCGCCACCCGTGCCAGCGTTTTTTCCCGCTCGGCATAGAGGACATGCAGGATGATCCCGACGAGGAGCGAGTTCGCCTTGTCGACCCAGTGCCCGAGATCACCGAGTTTGCCCTGAGGGTCGACCAGGATGTCGGCAATGTTCTGGACATCCCGCACTTCGCAGGGGCCCTTACGCACTTCCATCAGGGGATTGAAGTGAGCCGAGGCCACATCGGTCGGATCGAACCGCAAACAGTGGGAGAATTCCGACCGCCAGCCGGCTGTCAGCTGCCAGTTCTCGCCCTTGATGTCGTGTACAAGAACAGAATGCGGCCAGGAGAGTAGGGTGGGCACGACAAGCCCGACGCCCTTGCCGGACCGCGTCGGGGCAAACGCCATAACATGGTCGGGGCCGTCATGGCGGAGATAAGAACCCTCAGCTTGGCCGAGGAATACGCCTGTAGGCTTCAGCAAACCCGACTTGCGCAGATCCTTGCTCTCAGCCCAGCGTGCCGAACCAAACGTTGAGACCCGCTTGTCCCAGCGTGCGCGGAGGATCGACCCAGTCACCGCAATCACAATCGCAGCAACCCCGCCCGAACCGGCGATAAGTCCGCCGCGGTCAAACACATCCGGCGCATAGGCATCGAAGGAATACCACCAGCCGAAAAAGGCCCACGGCACATAGACTGGCATGTCCAGGATGACGAAGAGCGGCTCACCGAGCCGGGGCGACCAGTCAAGCGACCATGCCGTCCATTCCGTTGCGCACCAGAGCGCCGTGAGGACAACAGCCAAGACGAGGAGGATCTGCCAGAAGAGGTTTGTGCCATGTTTCATGACACAGAACCTGACCAATCAGGGCCTCAGTCTCCAGAGAGGGAATTGGGGGAAATAGGGGGGTATTCTGAAGGTTTGGGAACAGTAAGGCGGCGAGCGTGAAGTTCCGGGAAGAATTCGGAGGTCAGAAAATCTTGTTGAGGAGAGATGAGAGTCGGGTCGCCCGGAATGCTTAAGATGCATTTAGAATAAGCCGCAACTCCGGCGCCACGGGCTATCGCTGGATGACGATCCGGAATCAATGTATCATGCTTCAACTTATCGTTTATGGCCGCATACGAGGGTTTGTACCGAAGTGGCATGCCGTTGATGTCGAAGGTACCGAAATGTCCGCAGATGAATTGTCTGAGATGCGCCCAGATGAGTTGCTGGATCTCGCAACTTTTCTTCGGAAATTTGAGCAGCGTGCCTCCGGGATCATGTGGCTACTAGGAGCGGGAGCGTCTCGTGCTTCTGGGATTAGGACGGCGAACGACATGATCTGGGACTTCAAGGCTCGGCTTTATCGCTCGGCGAAGAGCGTTGCTGCCTCCTCTGTCTCTGATCTAGGTGATGAACGTACTCGCCAAATTCTTCAGAACTATTTTGACAAGGAAACCAGCAATCCGGCGAGTGGCAGCGAAGAGGAATATGCAGTCTACTTCGAGCAGACTTATCCAGAGGCACAGGACCGACAGAGATATATCGCGAACGCGATGCGCGACGCAAAACCGAGTTATGGACACCATGCGCTGGCTCATCTCGTCAAGAAAGACATGGTGCGGATAATTTGGACGACGAATTTTGATCGGCTCGTTGAAGATGCAATCCACACGGTGTTCGAAACAACAACTGTTTTAACTATCGGCGATCTAGGAGAACCGACAAAAATCTCTCGTGCTTTTGCGGACCAACAGTGGCCGATTTATGCCAAGCTCCACGGTGATTTTCATTCGGAGGCGCTTAAGAACACGAGTGGGGAATTATTGGCTCAGGATCAAAACATGCGTCGCATCCTCCTCGACGCGTGCCGCAATCAAGGTCTTGTCGTGACAGGATATAGCGGGCGGGATGCGTCCGTGATGGACGTGCTGCGAGAAGCCGTCAACGAGGGGGTAGGTTTTCCTAACGGCTTATTTTGGTTCGTACGCGAGCAGGACACACCTTACGCTAGTGTGCAATCCTTGATACTGGATGCGAAGGCCGCCGGCATCGATGCGAGCTTCGTCAGATATGGCGGATTTGATGAATTACTCTCCGATATCGTTCGATACCTTCCTCAGACCGAGCAGTTGTCAATTAAGCTAGACGACAAACGAAAAATCAGACCACGTCCGATCGATCTCAGTGCCCGAACCTGGCGAACACCGTTTGTGCGCACCAATGCAATTCCTGTTTTAGAATACCCAAAAACTGCTCGCCTAGTAGATTGCGACATCGGCGGCGCAAAGGAGATTCAAGCCGCCATATCCGAAGCAGGATCAGATCTTCTGGCATCGCGAATCGGCAAAGGTGTCCTTGCATATGGTGATGATGTGGAGATCAAGCGGGTGCTTGGGGATCACAATATTAAGAGCTTTGATATGCATGGTATCCTAGCGGACCGATTGCTGTTCGAATCGGGGGAACGCAGCCTGCTGCGCGACGCGCTGTTCCGAGCTCTTTCAAGTTTTTGTGGTCTTGATCTCGTGAAACGGGGATCGCGCTCAATGTTTCGAACAGATAAAGGGTTTTTCAAGTTCAACAGCCAGAAGCTTGTCAAAGCAACTGGGCGGCTCAACGGTGAATTAGGCGGCGGTATAAGCTGGGCTGAAGCATGCGACGTGCGGCTCGATTACCGACTTGATCGGCTCTGGATCATGCTTGATCCGAGTATTATCTTCGACGATGACGAAAACACGGCGCCAGACGATTTGCAGGCTGCGAAGGATTTCGTGCGGGAGAGACGGGTAAAACGCTACAACAATGTATCGAATGAGATTCTCGACGGGTGGGTAGAAGTCTTGTTTGGTCCAGGTAAGGCTCCGATTCAGCTGGGCATTAATGGCGGTACGGGAATCGGCGCGCTATTTGAAATTCTGCCTGTAACTGCATTCAGCGGGCTTGCTGCATGACAACAGAATTTCAACCCTACCATCTACCTCAACATCGCCGACTTGGTGAACCTGAGTTGAAGTTTGGAAACCCCGAACCGGCCGCAACAGATGTTCATCCGCTCCGCGGACTTCTGGACTATGGTCCGTTTGGAAAACTTCGGCTCGCAAGCGTTCCGAGCCCCATACGCATCGCTTTCATCGGTCAGGCGAGTATGCTGGCTCGCCTGCGCCAACTCGGCCGTGAGTTGCAGACCAAGCATGACCCAAAGGAGCGAAGGCAATTCCTTATCACGTACCCAGGATTCACGCGGGTGTTCGGAACGTCTGTGGCTCCAGCTGATGAAAAAACCACAATCATGTTACCTGACGGTTTGGACCAAGAAATAGTGGCTTCGAACGTACCTCACCGTGTCCTGGCGGACGTCCTAACTGGCGCTATATCTTCTCTTCGGTCGCAGCGGCACGCCTTCGACGTCGTGTTTTTAGGCCTTGATGAGAAATGGTCGGCAGCGTTTGAGGGTAATGACACCGATGACTTTGATCTACATGACTACCTAAAGGCCTATTCGGCCTCTGCCGGCATATCGCTCCAAATTGTTCGTGGTGGGCAGTCTCAACGGGCGCTCGACTATTTCTGCCGCTGCAGTGTTATGTGGCGGCTCGCCATTGCCACCTACACTAAGGCAGGTGGTGTGCCTTGGGCTCTGGCTGACGCTGTCCCAGACACGGCTTACATCGGTATCGATTACGCTCTTCGACCGAACGTCGCCCCGAGTGAACGTTTCGCGATCTGCTGCGCGCAGGTATTCGATTCGGATGGAGCGGGGCTCGAGTTCATCGCCTACGAGGCTGATGATATCCGGATCGACCGAAGCAATCCTTATCTTCGCGAGGATCAAATGCTTCGTGTCATGTCACGTAGTCTTCAGATTTATCAGCACCGTCATGCTGGTGCTGTTCCTGCTCGTGTAGTGGTTCATAAAAATACCGAGTTTCGCCGTGATGAAGTCAACGGGTGCATGGCGGCGTTTAGCAATGTTAAAGATGTTGAGTTGCTTCAGGTTCAAACGCGTCATGGCTGGCAGGGGGTTCTATTTAGCGAATCTGGCAAAGCTGACGGTTATCCTTCACATCGGGGGCAGGCTCTAGCTTTAGGCGAGAATGAAGCGCTGCTCTGGACCCAAGGGATCATACCCACAATTGGCAAGGGGAGCGGCTACTACAAGGAGGGAAAGGGCATCCCTCGCCCGCTCCTGATCACGCGGTACGCCGGACGCGGAGACTTTTATGACCTTTGCCGAGAGACGTTGGCGCTTACCAAGATGAATTGGAATAATGATGGGCCTTATACCCAGATGCCGGTTACGCTTGAGTATGCAAACGTGCTCGCTCAAGTTGTGAAACGCATGCCGAAGCTAGAGGCGCGACCGTATCCCGTTCGGCTCTTCATGTAGTGGTTCGAAAAATAGACGTGAACTTTCGGCGAAAGGGAGTATCAATCTCGCTGGGTGCACTAAGAATGTACTCGATCGCGAGGCGTTTTGTTTCGGCTGGCAGCGAACCTAAATACGTAATTGCATTCTCAGTTGAAAAACTGGAGAGGCCTGTTCTGCGTTCGAAATTGCTTCCTAATGCGGTCCAAATTACCGCGTCCCATTTATGCTTGGTTGCCCAGGACATGATTTCTTGAGCTGCACCTGGATGTCGTTCGAAGGCAGACGAAGATATTTCCTGACCGCTCGTCTTGACCCAGCCAATTCCATTGAGAGTGGTGCCTTCACGAGAACGTAAGTTCTCTACAGCTTGAGCTAGTTTACTGTGTGTACTTTGGGCAAACTGCGTGGAGCAGAGAGTCCCGTGAACGGGATCAATTACAAGTGTAAGCCTTCCATTTCTCGATACCCTTGAGAATTCGATGGGCAGCACTGGTCCGCCAGTTTCGAATGCTCCATTGCAGGCAAGTGTACGAGGATCCCAAATTAGGGAACCCCATGCGAGAACGGCGATGTTCATCATTATCCTCCCGTATGGGGCAGCGAGTCGGCTATTGGGTCTGGCCAGCTAACTGTTTTTCCTTTCCTCAACGCACGCCGGCATGAATTTCCGGACGAGTGAAAGGTGCGATGGCCGGAATAGTAAACCATATTCCGGAATAATATCGACATAGTGAGGTTTCATTTCACTTTCCATTCTAAGAGTGTGGCATAGAGAATAGTAATTGGATGGTAGATATGCCGGTTTCATTTACCCCGATCAACAATGGCAAGAAATGGACCGGCGCCGCATGGGTAGTTGCGTGTGATGAAACGCTTGCCTTACACATCGCTAAAGTCGCCCTTGGGCAGGCACGTCACGTCGCACGTATACTAAGGGAAACTGACTGCGCAGCCGTGGCGGCGCCGAAGTCGGCCTATGCGGGCGCGCGAGACGTCCTCACGGTTCAAGCAGGAGAGAAACCCTACCATCGGGACGGCTGGATCTTTCAAGTTATTTCCTGGATCGCCGCTCACAAACAGTCCCCCGGTGACCTGATCCGCGCACCGCAGATGATCAAGGCCGACAAAGGCTTTGATGGCATTCAAGTCCGTTTCATCCCGACCAAAGGGGGCTCAGCGACGGTTATTATCTGCGAAGAAAAAGCGACAACTACACCTCGCGGAAAGATCACGAGCCAAGTGTGGCCCGAATTTGAATCACTTGAAACCGGCACGCGCGACAATGAACTGGTTGCCGTAGTGACCGACCTGCTCACCATTCACAGCCTGGGCGAAGAAGCCGACCAGATTGTATCGAGTATATTATGGGAGAGTGCCCGCGCGTATCGCGTGTCTATGACTGCAGGTGACCGTCAGAGCACGCCGGATGGTCTGAAGAAGCTTTTCAAAGGTTATGAAGACGTGGTGACCGGAGACGTTTCACGGCGCCGCGCTGAAATTCTACACTTGTCCAATATAAGGGGCTGGCTTGACGCCATAGCCAATCAGGCTCTGAGACAGCTCGATGAGATGGAGGCCGCCCATGTATGACGCGGTGACCACAGCGCTGATCCAGTCAACGCCTGCTTTGCCTGAACTCGATCGCGAGGCCCTTCCTGATCGATTATCCCGGGCCTATGCCGAGATTGCTGCCGCACGTGTCAGATTGCGCGAAGATGGCCCTGATGCCGGTCTCGAAGAGATCATTGATTTTGCGACGCGACTTGCTCAGACAAATGAGGCGCTTGTCGCCATCTCACCTGATCGGGACGACCGCGCCTCCGCTGCTTTCGTCGCCGCGACCGCCTATCAATTGATCTTCCAGGCAGAACGCGTAGGCGGAACGGAATTGGACGGGTCAGTGCTCTGGCAGCAGGGGATATCCTCCAGTGTCTCTGCTATGCTTCTGTTTCTTATTGGCGACGCCACGGCGGATGCAATCGAAGTCTCCAAACATGTCGGGCTCCCAGCTGGCCGGCGGGTCGAGCGCGAGCTTGTGCGGACCTTGCGCTGGCTCGCGCGCGGCGAGGTGCGGAGGATCACGGATCGTGACCTTCTCTCCCGGCGGTATGTCGCAGGAGATACCGATGCTGAAATGGCTGCATCAGCGCTTTACTATACGCTGTTGCGCGCAGTTAGATCGCTCGCGACGTCTCTCCTAGGCGGCACAAGCGATGTCGATCCTGTCCAGGCTTGCCGTCAAGTGCAGCAACTGAGCCATGCATCGGCTCATGCCGCAGATCGCATGGTGCCTGAAATCATATCTAGCTTTTCGGGCCCGCATCAACTGGCGTCCTTGTTGCTTGGCGTTGTAAGCTCATTGGACGGCGGCGCCGTGGTCACCATTCCTTCTCCGCCAGGGACAGATCCTGGCAAATGGCGCGGCGCCCTGAAAGTGATCGCGCGTACCCGGCCATATCTGTGGCCAAATCACCGCGACGCGATCACCCAGCGTCTGCTGGAAACCGGGGTCTCCGCTGCGGTGGGATTTCCGACAGGCGCCGGAAAATCTACCGTGTCTCAGCTGAAGATTGCCGCCCATCTCTTTGCGGGTCGTAAGGTCGTATTCCTGGCGCCAACGCATGCGCTGGTCGATCAAACATCCCGAGATTTGAGAAGCGCGTTTCCCCGCGCGACCGTGCGAGGCGAACGTATTGACGAATTCGGCTTCGACACTGGCAGCGAAGAGCTTCCCGACATTCTTGTGATGACGCCCGAAGCGTGTCTGACCCTGACCCATTTTGAACCGACCGCCTTCGATGATGTCGGCCTGCTTGTGTTCGACGAATGCCACCTGCTTCACGACAAGGGAGATGGAAGCCGCAGGGCGATCGACGCCATGCTCTGCCTCCTCAATGTCGTCCGTCTCCGGCCGGAAGCCGATCTTCTATTGCTGTCGGCGATGGTCAAGAATGTCGATGAGATTGCGGCCTGGATGGCGGAACTGACAGGCCGAAAGGCGCTTGGCCTTGCGCTCGGATGGAAGCCGACAAGGCAGTTGCGGGGATGTATCGTTTATGAAGCCGACACGCTGGCATATCTAGAAGACCTTCTCAAAACAGAGCATGAGAAGAAACCCAAAGGCGGCGTCCCGCAAAGCGTCAAAGCACAGCTGACGGCCCAGCCCTTCGGATTTTTCAGTGTCAAACAGACCTGGGCTAGTATGGAGCGCGATGATTACGCCTGTCTGCCCTTTTTGGATCAAGAGGTTGCCCTCTCCACGAACGCCAACTGGAAGCTGACGCCGAATGCTAACGAGCTAAGCGCACATCTGGCGGCGAGAGCGGCGCAGTCGGGTTTGAAAACGCTGGTCTTCTCTCAATCGACCATCAATGCCAATTCGATTGCCAATCAGGCGTCGGACTTGATTGGCGCCGTCAAAATCGATCTGACTGACGCTGAAAAAGTCTACCTCGCGACCGCCCTTGATGAAATCGGAAGCCCCGACCAGCTCTACCTGGCCGTCGACGGGGACAGCGTCATCGCATCGGCATCGGTTCATCATGCCCAGCTCCTTCCCGAAGAACGCCGACTCGTAGAATCCCTTTACAAGCGCCGGGAAGGCCTGACGGCTCTGGCCGCGACGCCGACACTCGGTCAAGGCATGAACTTGCCAAGTGAGATGGTGATCATCGCCGACGATAGCCGATTTGATGAAGCCAAAGGCCGCAAGGAAGTTCTTGAAGCGCAGGACCTGCTAAATGCGGCGGGTCGTGCAGGACGCGCAGGGCAGAATGCAACAGGGATCGTCATCGTCATTCCCGGAAAAATCGTAGCGCTGGATGAATCCGAGAGCACGATCGGTTCAAGATGGACGGCGCTCAGAGAAGTGTTCGGCCAGTCCGATCAGTGCCTTGAAATTGATGACCCTTTGACCGCGCTACTCGATCGCATCCACGCTCAGGCGGATGATCTGGGGGATACTGAACACTATGCAATCTCCAGACTCCTGCAATCGGGCCGCGAGGACGGGGCTGATCCTGCAGATGACGAGATCGCGCTGACAAAAGCACTTCGGCGCTCGTTCGCCGCCTATCGGCGTAAAAAGCTGGACGAGTCATGGATCGAGACTCGGATTTTCGCCGCTGTCGCCTTCGCGCGGGGCAGCGAAGATCTCACCGACGAGGCGCGCGCCAATCGTGAGCTCTCATCGACGACAGGTGTACCGGAAGACATCGTTGCAGCGCTCAAAGCCAGCCTCCAGTCCTCACCCCCAGAAGACAATGCCCACATCATGGATTGGTCCGTCTGGATGATGGATTGGCTTGATGCCAATCCTGATGCCCTCGAACGAGTGGTTAAATACGGGGACCTGGAAAGCCAGTTTGGCAAGCCCTTCAAGGATTTGGCATCAGCCGCCGCACGCGCAAAATACGCTCTTCCCCGGTTACGCCTTCTTCTGAGGGTGTGGATGGCCGGCAAGACGCTCAACGAAATGCAGGCAATGCTGCCGCCCAATAGCCGGCAAAAGCGCTACAGCACCAGCGCACGGAAATTCGTGATGAAAATCATTCCCTCTCTGGCGTATCTATTCGGCGTTCCGGCCTTGATCCTCCGCAGCAAAGCTGCCGCGGCGGGCATTGAGGACTATGATACCCCCCCGAACATCGCTCACCTGGGACGATGCGTCAGGCGCGGTTATGATTCTGTCGAGAAGTCCGCACTGGCGCAGCACTTGGCGTCGGCGGGTCTCGCGCGCCGCGCCCTGCATCGTCACTTCGGTCTCGTCGTGCCTTTTCTAGCAGCAGGCAAACCTGATGAATCATGGGGTGACATTTTGGACCGTGTCGAGCACGCCATGGACGAGGAGCTGAACAATCGAACATGGGATATCGATGATTTGCTTTGATATGACTTGTGCAAACTTTCTGCTTCAACCATGCATGTAGTCAAAGGGAAGCATCGAAATGGAGTGACCCAGCACCGCTGATCTGATCCCTTAATTTAGACACTCCTGCTTCTAAGTCTGAGACGGTCGTTTGAACGGCTGAGTTGAGCTTTCAGTATGACTAGTGCCGCGTTCAATCCGCATTCCCGATCCCACGGCCCAATGTCCAGGAAATCCGCCCCCCACGCACAACACCAGACACCGCCATCCCGCGCCGCTGCTCCAGCACTTGTCTCCATGGCACAATCGTAAAATCCCGCTGCCGTTCGATCACTGCAAACTTCCCGCTCACCCTGGACACGGGCTCGCGATAAGTGCCGTCAACATGACCCCGCTCTGGCGCTGGCGTATATGGCTTTCCGATTCCCTCACTCAACGTCCGGCCAGCCTGCGCAAGATCGCGCTTCAGTAACTCAGTTCTCTGCGCGGCAGACAAGCCAGCGTCGACTCCCACCTCCATACCAATGCCAGCCAGAAATGCGCGCCGTTTCACCCGCGCCTCAGCCACCTCTCTCCCAAATCCGAGCGGCACGCCGGAGGGGGGAGGCGCCTCGTCCAGCCACGTCACGCCGAGCGCCGTTTCCTGCTCTCTCAGGCCCAGCTCCGAGCGCACCAGTAATTGCGCGGACCTGAACCGCGCTTGTACCCGCTCATACGCTCTCGCGCGATCCAGATAGTCCGGTGGAATTTTCCAGTCGGCATCGGCCGTCCGCTCGACATGACCGGCGCGCCGCAATGCTTCCAACCTTCGCACATGGGTCGCGATAAATTCCGGACTGGACCGCGGATCATCGGTCTGGTGCAGCCCCGCAGAATAGACTCCATCATTTGCCCGCGCGATCCGGTCTATCGTGAGGTCCGATGGTTTCGGTTCAAAGTTCGGCGGCGACACGGTTACAATAGAGCCGCGTTTCAGTTCTTCGACGTCTCCCGCGACACCCAGTTCGACAAACACCGCTCGGCCATCCAGACCATCGATTATGGCGTAGGCGCGGTCATGCGCTTCACCCGTCAGACCCGTCTGCAAGACAGCACCCGTCACGCTCCGACCGTCCGGATCAGACTTGTCAAAAATCACATCGACATCGAGACGTCGGTCGCTGCGTCCTGCGAGTGCGCGATTCATCGTCTTGATGATGTCGTGCCGTTCGGACAGCCCTTGCAGAACCTCGCGGAAATTCTCCCGCATCTGCCAGCGTCCAGCACCGAGTTTCTGGGCGAGCCCTAGCCGCTCCAGCGTCCGCAACCGGGCGGCATGCAAGGTGCGATAGTGCGACGGGCTTTCCTTCAACCGGAACTCATGTTCGGGACTTACCTGACGCGCGATAAAATGATCGAGCCGCGTCACACGCTCGGCAGCGATATCCGATTGGAGTTTCCGCTCCTGTTCAAGCCTTGTCTCCGGGCCTAGCTCCAGCGTGACGAGATCTACGGCACGCTCGCGGATCCCATGCGAGATGTACGCCCGCGGCATGACAAGGTCCGAGCCGTCTTCACGCCGCCCGCGGATGGCCAAGTGCGCATGCGGCCTGCCGGTGTCATGATGAACGGCGCCAACCCATTCGAGCCGCGTGCCGAGATCGGTTTCCATCTGTGAAACGAGATCACGAACGAAGGGTTTGAGGTCGGCCATTTCGGCGCCATCCTCCGGCGAGACAATGAACCTGAAATGGTGACGATCATCGGTGATGGTTTTGACCAGACCTGATGCGTTTGCATCCTCGCTCGTGGCATCAAACAGTTTTCCGCGGTCCTTCTCCTCGAGCGCGGCGTCGCGCCGGATATATCCGATATGGGCTGCCAGGGCCGCTGCGCTGGACGCCGACATCCGCACGATGCGTGCCTTGACGATCACGCGTCTCTGTCCGCCGCGCGGGCCGATACGGGGCCGGGCGGGCAGGGCCGTCCGCCTGACGCCGCCAGCCGAGGACAGAGCCTTCGTCATTCGCATCAGGTACGTCTTCGCCCGTCTCCCTGATCCGGCCGATCGAATCCTGCCAGATCTCGGGATGAAAGGATTGTCCGGCGGCGTGCTCATTCGGGCCAATCCGGTGGAAAACAAGCCAGATTGCGCATATGGAACCATGCCAACCTGTTGTCCTCATTGAGGCTTCCATCAGACCACAGAGCTGCGCAAGTATCTGTGGAGCCATAAAAATCGATGTGCAGACAAGGCGATAGCCCCTCATTGGCTCCATGAGCTTTTATCTTGCAGTCAAATTCGCCATCAAACTGCTCTCGGTCACCAATTTCCGCAGCCAAATCAAGGTCCTTTAGGAGGATCGCCCTACCCAGAATGTCCGCCTTCAAAACAGTTCCGAAATACCGTCCATCAAAAGAGTCCGGAGTGCGGTCGGACAGGAGCAGGACTTCATCCGTTTGAAGCTTCCGACAGGCCGTCCAGGGAGACGGTAGAGTGCGTCCCATACTATCGTCCGATAGCAGGCGGACGGCTGGCGTTCCGTTGATGAGCAACACCCCGTTGACCGCACAAATCGTATCCCCTTCGAGCGCCCGGACGGTCTTGATGACGGGGACACCAGACGGCAAATAACCCCGCTCCGCAGCGAGCCTCGAAGCCGCTTCCGGAAGGTGCGAAACAACTAGATCACCCCTAGAAATCACCTCCAAAGACTTGACGCGATACCAACCCAGCGGCGCGCTTTGGCTCGGATTGTAGAGTAGAAACGGCAGCAAAATCCCGGTCGCGGGAAGGCCTGTCAATGCCACTCCAATCACAGAAATCCCGCTCCAGAATGCTGCACGGAGGCTCATGAATTGCCCCTCCATTTGCCAGGATGCAGCGCTCGATGTCTTATCGAAAGTGTCGCTAAATCCGCCTTTGCGGTAGCAATTTCACGAGCCATTTCCTGATCCCCGAGAGCGGTTCCAGACCGTCGAATAGTCATTCAGGTCATCGACGTGATAGACGACGGTGCCGCCATGTTTCCGGTATTGCGGTCCATTGTTCGACCAGCGCCAGTTTTCCATCGTACGGACCGTGATGCGCAGATAGGCAGCCGCTTCTTTTGTCGTCAGGAAAGGACTTGGGCGTCCTTTTACCTCGTTCATTCCCCGTACCCCGTTTTGCCGGACACAGATCAACGTGGCGGCTTCAACACCTCTGAGAAAGCAAAAGAAAATTCTAATTGGAAGTCACGAAGATATACGGTGTCGCGGCGACACCTCACTTAACCATGCGCAGCGCATATGGCTTCGTGTGGTTATAGATACCCTTCTATCGAGCGATGTAAACACGCCAAAAGCCGCTCCGGAATGATCTCCGGAGCGGCCAGTTTGGTGATCTGTACTGGCCTAGTCCCTGGGGTTCCAGAGGATCACGTGGCGGCCTTTCTTGCCCTTGACCGGTGCAAGGTTCGCGTAGATGCGGCGTGGGCCGATCTGCGGATCTGCGAGGGTCAGCGAGACGTATTCGCGTCCCGAGGACTTTGCCTTGCGCATCCAGCCGCCGCCGATTTCGGTGGAGGTCTCACCGGCGAAGATGCGGTAGTCCGGCTGGGCCGCTTCGGCTTTCTCTGCATTCTTCTCGATGCGGATGGTGGCTGAGAGGTTCATCATTGCGAGGGCGCCTTCGAAGCCGGACTTGGTTTCGCTGACATATCCGAGTGCGTTTGCCATGGGGGTCTCCTTTTCGTTTCCGTGGCTGTCTTCGAGGGACACCTTGTCCCCGTCGACGCCGGACCGCCCGGACGGCGCGGAGCGGGTCTGAACCTGCAAGGGCGCAGCAGAGCGGAGCACCGGGCAGGCGCACGAATTTGTCTCGCGAGGAGCCGTAAAGCGGCGGGGAAATTCGTGGGATTGTCCGGTTTCAGGAGCGTTTTGCGTCGTCCAGGTCACACGGCAATAGACGGAGACAAGGTGTCTTTCGGGGCAAGCGGAAGGGCGGAACAGGCCGCTTTGGCAATCGCACGCGGAGGCCATACGAAACTCACAGACGGACGATTTTCCAGAGGCGCATCTGCCGTGATCTGAACCGCGCGCGTGCCGGGCCATCTGGTAAAAGCATGCGGAAAAGCCGCCCGGCACACTGCCGGACGGCTTGCACTTCTATCGACAAGAGAACCGCAATCCGTCAGGCGGCGTCCTGCGCTGCGGCAGGCTGGGCTTCCATGATCGCGCACGGTACCATCACGGGCTTGCCGGTCTCGGCCGCGATGACCTGCAAGGCATGGAAGCGTCGGCGTCCTGCGACGACGCCAAAGCCATCGCCTTCGGGCCGCACCAGCAGCGTCTGACGGATACCTTTCTCGCGAATTGAGGGGAGGATATCGGAGACATCCGGGGCCTTGCGTCCATGCCGCATGTTGAGCTTGCTGATATGGAGCTGTTCGATGGGGATCGTTTTCAGTGCGGGCTGTGCCATGGGATGGTCCTCCTGTTCTGGCGGGTAAAGCGAAAGGCCAAGCGCCCATGCCGGGCCTTTCCAGTTGATCGGGGTGAAGGGGAAACCTTCTGCGTCGCGCACCGCGTGCCTGTCGGTTTCGCCCCAGTCATAGTCATGCAGGGCAATCAGCGGCGCGCGGCCATCGACCCAGATTTCAACGACGCGGGACGCCTCAACGACGAGTGTCAGGCGCGGACGTGGACCGAGAATATGCTCCAGCGCGCTCATCCCCGTGACGCCTGTGCAGGTGCAGACGCCATCAGCCGCGTCAGGGCTGTGCGGCCTGCCGCCAAGGCGTCCGGGAGCAATTCGCCCGCGACTTCACTCAGATAGGCATTGTCCGACCCCGGATAATTAGCCTCGATACCCCAGAGGCTGGCTTGTGTTGAGTCCAGTTCCACGCCTTCGCATTCAATCGCGAGCACGATCCCGCAATAGAACCACTCATCCCTGCGCCACGCGTCCATGACAGCTTCGGCCTCGGCTTGTGCCTTCGCCAGCCGCTCGCGGAAATTGTTTCCCGGGCCGATGAAGCCGGGATCATTGATGTAGAGCGACGGCCAGAATCCGTCCTGGCGCTGGTCGGGTGCGTCCATGCAATCGTCACGGACGATCCGCGCGGTGACGCGAAAGCCGCCAATCTCGCAGGCAATGCTGTCACCTTCGCAGACATAGCGGTCAAATCTCTCCCGGAAGGCCATGACTAGCGGCTCCAGAAAATGTGGACTTCATCAAAGCCCGTCTGGAACAACATGATTTCGCCATTCAGCGCCATGTCGCGGGCAAGTGCGGTCCAGTCGATATAGTAGTCGAGTGAGGCCGGAATCTCCGTCCCGCTGTCACGCGTCACTTCCTCGGCAAAGTCTGCGGCGCTGCGGTACTGACCCGCATAGTCCTCGAACGCGGCCTCGGCCTGTGCAAGATCGTCGCCGAAATTGCGGTAGAGTTTCGCACCAAGCGCGCCATGCTCGGCAATGAAGGCCGCCAGCGCGCAGACTGTCTCGAAGCTCGCATATTCAGAAATCGTGCAGCCTTCGAACCCTTCATAGTCATGGATCGACCATTCATCCCCGTCCGGCTCCGGCGACGCCGCCAGCATGGCGCGGACCTTGTCCCTGACCTCATCCGGCGAGGTCGCCTCGATCCAAGCCCCATGCAGATGCCCATTATTGTAGGCGGCAAGACAGGCGACATAGATGCGTTGTGTCTCCCGCAAATCCGGTCCGGTATCTGTTCCAAGGGGGGCAGGTGTCTCAGGTGAAAGGGTCATGTCAGCCTCGCAAGAATGAATCCTCGCCCGCGCACCTTTCCCGGCAGGCGGGAGGGGGCGGACGAAAGGTGCGGGCGCCCGGGCGTATGAGGGCCGGGGGCAAGGCGGGAAGGTAGGAGGCACGAATAGACGCGGGCGGCTCCAGGTCACCGGCGCCTTGCGCACGGGCCGCGCCCGGGCAGACGCGCCGTCCGCCCCCTCACGGCTGCAGGGAAAGCTTGTCCACACTTGCAAATGCCAAACAGGCAGGCTGGCGCCGTGGACACGAATCCCTCCAGACATCTTGCTGATGGCCATGCATATACGAGAGTTCCTGGAAGCTGACCGCGTCGCCTTGATCACGCTCTGGGAGGCGTGCGCCCTGACCCGGCCGTGGAATGCCCCGAATGCCGACGTGGACAGAGCGGTTACGTCACGCGATGCCACGATACTCGTCGGCACGGTGGATGACGTGGTCGTCGCCAGTGTCATGGCCGGTCATGACGGCCATCGCGGCTGGATCTATTACCTGGCTGTCAGTCCGGAGCGGCAGGGACGCGGTCATGGACGCGAGATGATGGCCGAGGCGGAGCTCTGGCTGACGGCCCGCGGCGCGCCAAAGGTGCAGCTCATGGTACGTGAAGGCAATGAGACCGCAGCCGCCTTTTACACTGCGCTTGGGTACGAACGCCAGGATGTCACCGTCCTCGGCAAATGGCTTACGCCATCGCCTGAGGCCGAATGAGGCTTCGACAGGCCACGCGCGCCTGACCCCTCTGGCCGCAAGGCCAGTGGGAAGCAAAGCGCGGCCCCCGCCGGCGAGCCCCCGCAGCGCGCGGCCTCCCGAACGGGAGGACGCGTGACCGGAGACGAGCCGGGCCGGTCAGGCGACATGGAAATGGTTAAGGGCCCTCGCCGCCCGGACAGCCCCGCGTCAGCGGGCGGGGGAGGGGCGATGCCTTCAGATCCTCCCCCAACGCCTCGAACAGACGCTCGGCAACTCCTGCATCAGGCTCATGAACTCAGGTGTTCATTCGGGTCGGCTTTTTGCTGGCTGATAGGGGTTAGAGGTTTTCCTCAAGCAATTCGCGATATCCCCCGTCACGCAAGCGCTGGCCTTTTGCGAGCAAACGGGCCATTTCCGACTTCATGGCGCTGGACGGTCCAGCCCAGTCCTTCATGACGCGATCCTCGCCATAGAAGACCATTGCTGTCTCGCGATAGGTCATGCCAGCCTCAAGGGCATCAAGCGCGATCAAGGCGTTGCGGTAGCCAAGTCCCTTGCGTGACCATGTCGGCGACGTCGCTTCGGCATCATAGACGCGGTGGGCCCGTTTGAGCGTCTCGATGTATTCGTCAGGGCAATCGAAGCCGGAAACGGAAAACTCCATTTTCACGGGTTCGCCGCACAGGAGCGACTTGCCGCTGCAGCGGATCTGGACGGAGCAGTTTGCCCCTTTGACGAGGAAGTGCTCGCGGCCGGCAGCATCGGTCAGGTGCACAATTCTGCAAAGGCGTGTGCCCTTCTCGAAGATTTTGTCAACTTCGTCAGGATCACGCTCACGGACATGGACCGCGATCTTGCGAGGGAATGTCTGATCGGACCAGAAGACATCTGTTGATAGCGCAGTCTGGTCGGGATCGGGAAAGTATAGGAGCCCCCAGGCTTCGGCGGCGAGGTCCTGCTCAACCAGCTTCAACAGCTTGATGCCATGACATGCGGTCCCCGTTTCCAGCTGAGGTAGTACGGCGTATGCATCGTCCCTCAGGGCAGGATTGCGCCTCGCGAACTCCCAAGCCCAGTTCCCGCGAGAGAGATTGGCGGTGTAGTTATACCTAACGAGCATATCGCTCAGGTCTTCTATCGTGCGAATAAGCATGTATCAGCCTCCCGCCTCAGGGGAATGCAGGACATGTGCCAATTTCAATCTATCATGGAGATTGCAAGGTTGCTTGCCTAAGGCAAAAGGGCACGCAAATGTGTGCTTACCGGACTAAAAGCACTGAACACACAAAAGCTGATTGAGCGTGTTCTGACTGCGTCGTTCGTCCAGACAAATTGGAGCTCGCAACAGTCAATAAGGATTGGTCTCTCACGTCGCAACTATTCAGCGGATTTTCGTTCTTTCAATATGTCCAGGGCTACGTCGACGATCATATCCTCCTGGCCACCAACCATACGCCTACGTCCTAGTTCAACCAGGATTTCACGCTTATCGATCCCATAATCTTTCGCTGCCTTCTCTGAATGCCGGAGGAAGGATGAGTACACGCCGGCATAGCCAAGTGAAAGCGTTTCGCGATCAACGCGAACGGGGCGGTCCTGGAGTGGGCGGACAAGTTCCTCGGCAGCATTCATGAGCGCAAAAAGATCGCATCCATGCTTCCATCCCTTTCGCTCGGCGGCTGCGATGAACACTTCAAGCGGCGCGTTTCCGGCCCCGGCACCCATGCCGGCCAGCGAAGCGTCCACGCGTCTTGCGCCATATTGAACGCCGACAATGGAATTGGCTACGCCTAGGGACAGATTGTGGTGGGCGTGGATACCCCGTTCAGTTTCAGGCTTCAGGACCTTGTCATAGGCTTGAAGCCGGGCGATGTATCCATCCATGTCGAGCGCGCCGCCACTGTCGGTGACATATATACATTCGGCACCATAGCTTTCCATCATGGCGGCTTGTTCAGCCAATTTCTCAGGCTCGACCATGTGGGACATCATAAGAAAGCCAACCGTGTCCATACCCAGATCTCTGGCAACACCGATATGCTGTTTCGATACGTCGGCTTCCGTGCAGTGTGTAGCGATCCTGACAGACCTGACGCCAAGCTTGTAGGCATGCTTCAGCTCCTCGATCGTTCCGATCCCAGGAAGGAGGAGCGTCGTCAGTTTCGCCGTTTTCACTGAATCCGCGACGGCTTCAATCCATTCCCAGTCGGTGTGGGCGCCAAAGCCATAATTGAAGCTTGAGCCATTCAGGCCGTCTCCATGGGCAATCTCGATTGCGTCGACTCCGGCCTGGTCAAGGGCTGCGGCAATCTTGCTGACGTGCTCGATACCGTATTGGTGCCGGATCGCATGCATCCCGTCGCGCAAAGTGACGTCCTGAATGTAGAGATTGTCGGATTTGGGATCAAATGCCATCAGGCAGTCTCCTTGGCTCGCCGCCGTGCGGCGATCTTCTCAGCGGTCGCAATGCCAGCTGATGTCATTATGTCGAGATTTCCCGCGTATGCAGGCAAATAGTGGGCGGCACCCTCGACTTCCAGGAAAACGCTGGTCTTGATACCTTCGAATGTGCCCAGGCCGGGAATCTTGACTGGGTTGTTCGAAACGAGCCGTTCGAACTGAACCTTTTGCTTCATCCGATAGCCGGGCACATAGGCGTTGACCTTTAACTAGACCTCTCTATCAGCACGTGCAATATTATCGATAATTAGGATCACAGAGCAATCGGACCGGCACTATGGCTGCAGCAGCTAGTCGGCAATAAGTCATTTGCATCATAGCGCCAAGGATACTGGGAGCAACAATGAACAAGGGCAGACCGTTCGGCTTGATCATAATGCTTGCCTGTTTGCAGGCGTGCGCCTTGGGCATGGCCGCGGTTGCTCAGCCCCCACAGGTTCAGATTTCGCAGGGCGTGATTGCCGGAAAGACCATCGGCGAGGTCGATGCTTTCTTTAATATGCCCTTTGCCGCCGCACCGGTAGGCGAGCTGCGCTGGCGCCCTCCGGCAGTGGCCCCGGGCTGGGAAGGTGTCCGGGACGGCACGCAGATGGGCCCCGCCTGCTCACAGCCATTGCGGCCTGCTGTCGTTGCCGGCGGTGTGGCAAACGTCCAGTCTGAAGACTGTCTGCAGCTGAACGTCTGGCGGCCGGAGGGCGCGTCGGGCTTGGCTGTGATGGTTTGGATTCATGGTGGCGCGCATGTGATCGGTTCCGGAACGTTCCCGATTTTCGATGGAACAGAGCTCGCCCGGCAAGGCGTGATCGTCGTGACGATCAACTATCGCCTCGGCCCACTCGGTTACTTTGCGCATCCGGCTCTGACGGATGAAGCGACCACGGATACTCCGCTCGGTAATTTCGGATTGATGGACCAGCTGGCAGCACTTCGCTGGGTGCAGCAGAACATCGCTGCCTTTGGCGGTGACCCGGCGCAGGTCACCGTTTTCGGGGAATCCGCCGGCGCAGTGAGTACCATGGCGTTGCTCTCGATGCCGGAAGCATCCGGATTGTTTTCGGCTGCCATTGTGCAATCGGGCGTCAACCTGCTTACCCCTCGAACGCTCCCGGAGCAGGAGGCGCTCGGGATCGCAGCCGCCGGCGCGTTGGCTATCGCGCCTGACGCTAGCGCAGATATACTGCGTGCAGCCAGCGCAGATGATTGGGTGAAAGCGGCTGGTCCTCGCAGCAGCGGCGCAGTCAATCCGTTCATCGATGGCCGGCTGTTGCGAGAGGCGCCTTCGCGGGCGTTTGAAGACGGCGGGGCGCTTGATGTTCCGCTTCTGGTAGGCGCAAACAGCAATGAGGCGAGCGTTCTGCTGGCCATGGGCATCAGCCCGCAATTGGCCGTCGCTTACTTCGGAGATCAGTTGGCTGAAGCAGAGGCTGCCTACGGCCTTGAGGCATCCGATCCTGAATTCGCACGGCAGGTTCTGGGGGATGCCTGGTTCGTGGCACCGGCCCGCTGGCTTGCCGACGCTACACAGGACGGTGCACCGAGTTATCTCTATCACTTCGACTATGTTGCAGAAAAGCGACGGACGAACTCTGCTGGCGCGGCGCACGGATCCGAAATCACTTATGTCTTCGACACGGTAGACTACTTCGAAAGCGTCGTCGGTGAGATGACAGAGGCAGACCGTCGGTTTGCGGAAGGAATGTCGGCGTGTTGGGTTTCATTTGCCAAAACCCACAAACCGGATTGTGAGCTGGTGCCTGCTTGGGGGCCATATGACACAGAGCGCGATGAACTCGCTCTCTTTGGGCCAGAAACACGAGTGATACCGGGCTTTCGGAAAACCATGCTGGACCTGATCCTTGCCCGCTACGAACATCAGGCGCCCTAAAGACTGAGCCCGATGTCACTGTCGATACGCATAAGGAGTGTTTTTGCATGATCAACCGGCGACATGCCTTGCTGCTTCCAGCCGCGCTTGGCGCATGTGCAGGATTGCCGGCCGCGCGAACCGGACCGGAAGAGTCCCTCGAGCGTGATGCGAGCGCGCTTGAACGCGCGGTGGTGACTTATGCCAGTTTCGGCTCTCATTATTCTGGCAGCGCAGGCGATCTTGCGACGACGGATTGGATGGAGGGCGAGCTCTCGACCGCTGGATACGAGACGCGTCGGCAGACGTTCGAAGTACCTGCCTGTGACGGCGAAACAGGAACGGTGTTACTGCCTGACGGGACACAAATTTCAGGACCGGTCCAGATGCCGGCTCGGGCGGCAGAGGCCGAGGCGGAGCTCGTCTACTGGAATACGGATACTCCGCCGCCAGCCTTGACCGGAAAGCTGCTGGTTTATGACGCAGGGTTTCGGCGCCATTCCAGCCTGATATCGACGGAATGGCAGCGCGTACTGAAAACCTCACGGGAAGCGCAGGTGGCGGGTGTGGCGGCAATCACCAATGGGCCAACACGGCTCGCTATTCGGCTCAATACCCCGGCCGACGGCGATATTGCTCCCATGCTGACCCTAGCGCCCCGTGAGGCAGGCGCCCTGCGCGCGGCAGCAACCCGTGGCGACACGGCCAGACTTTCCATCGCCCCAGCCCGGCCGGGCCGGTTGGCTGACAATCTGATTGCCCGGCGGACTGGCCCCGGTGCACGGATCGTTATCAGCACGCCCAAGTCCGGCTGGGGCATCTGCGCCTCGGAGAGAGGTCCCGGCATTGCGATTTTCCTTGAACTGGGGCGACGGTTCGCCTCAACCTGGCCGACGGCGGACATTCATCTGGTGGCAACGTCAGGACACGAGTACGAGAACCTGGGCGCCCACAGATTCCTGGAAAGTGGCGCACCGGCGCCGATGGACACAGCGCTTTGGGTGCATCTCGGCGCCAACCTCTCGGGAGTTGATTTTCATGACCTGGGTCCCACCCTACTGCCACTGCCGTCACCTGACCCGCAACGTTATCTTGGCGTGACGGAAGGAATTGAAGGGCTGGCCAGAGAGATGTTCCGCGGCCGGCCAGGACTGGAGGCCGCCTATGTCATGACTGCAGAAAATGCGGCGGGAGAGCTCCGCGAGATTCTTGGCGCCGGCTATGCATCCGCTTTCGGCGTCTTCGGCGCAGGACGCTTTCATCACACCGATCAGGATACGCCGGACAAGGTAGACATGCGTGAATTGGCCACAACAAACGCATCCTTCCTGCGCCTGATCGAGCGAGTTCTCAGTAAGGCCTGAAAATGACGCCTGCCGGAATGCCGGCAGGCGTTTAGGTCTTCGGGAGGAAATCCGTAGCCAGACTAAAAGTCGTAGCGAAGCTCGATTCCTGTCAGCCGTGGCTGGCTGTAGCGATTGATCGTGGGAGCTCGCGCCACAAAGTGGACTTCATCGGTCAGGTTGCGCGCAAAAGCCGTCACACTGACCTTGCCGAAGCGCGCCCCGAGGCGAAGGTTGATCAGTCCGAAATCGTCGAGCGGCGCGGTTGTGGCAGACAGTTCCTGAACGCCGCCAGTCTGCGCTGTGTAGACGAAATTGGCGAACGCTTCAGAATCAGGGCCAATTGGCCGGCGATAATTCAGGGTGGCCGAACCGAGCCATTCAGGAACCTGGGCCAGATCCAGCCCTTCGAATCTGCCGCTGATCACTTCACCCTCCTGATAGGAGAGGCTGAAACCGGTGGAGAGTTTGCCGCCAGCAATGTCGAAGAGTGAGGAAATCTCGCCTTCTACACCACGGCTTTCGGCGTCACCCGCGTTCGTGAGAAAGGACGTCGCCGCCACGGGACATGTCGGGTTTGTCAGCGCACATCCATTGTCCGTCTGGGCAATAAGATTTTCCTGATCGTTCATATAAGCCGCAATGGCGAAATAGGAATGGCTGCCAAGCGTACCCTTGAGGCCGATTTCATAGCTCTGGGACGTTTCGTCGTCGAACGCTGCATCAATGGGTCTGGGCTGCCGCGGATCACCAAGATTGGTGTTGAAGCCCCCAGCCCGGTAGCTGGTGCCGGCCTTGGCGTAAGTCAGGATACTGGAGGTCAGCTTGAAGGCGGCGGTGGCGTTGTAGGATAGGTTGCTCGGTTCGATGCTGCCATCCACGACCCGCGCGGCTCCGCCCAGGGGCGCCCCGGTGCCCCGGTCAAACAGGCGGGAACTGAGGGAGCGGTCATCCTGCGTGTAGCGAAGCTCACCTGTGAGGTTTAGCCGCTCGGTCAGGTCATAGCCGAGCGATCCGTACACGGCGTAAGAATTATATTCGAGGTCGACGGGGGAGATACTGCCGGTCGAAGGGTTAGCGAGTGTGGGGGTTCGGGCATTCTCCACCGAATAATCGCTCTCAAGAAGCAGGAGGTCGATGCCCGCGAGCCAATTGAGCCGGCCATCGATGGCTTCGCCGGTGAGATGGACATCCTGGTTGAAGGACGTGGTCGTATCCCGCACGAAAGCTGCCGAGTTCACATCCAGCGGAACGACGGCAAGAATACTGCCAGCTGCAATGGCATCGGCGCGCTCCTGCGCATTGATCGCATCTGCATCGAGATCATATGCGGAGACACGCTCGCGATAGAGCGTGGTGGAATTCAGTTGCGCCCAGTCCAGATCGTACTTCGCGACGATCTGGTAGGAGTCAACGTCCTGCTCGGCAGAGGGCGGGGTGTTCCAGGGATAGTTGAACCTGTCCTGTATATAGCCGCCCGGGAAGCCTGGCGTGCCTGCAGGAATTTCGATCTGGTAGTGGATCGAGGGTGTCTCGAGAACTTGGGTTTCTGCAAGGAAAAGCAGATCGAGCGGACCGGAACTGTAGCGTAGCTGCGCTCGCAAGCCGTGGCCCTCTTCCCGGTCGAAATAGACGTCATTGACGGGGTTGTAGAAGAAACCGGACTCTTGACCCACCGCGAAGCCACTGAAGCGAACTGCCAATGTGTCGCTGAGCGCCCTGTTGACGACACCCTCGCCGCGCAGGTTCTCGTTCTCAATTCCATATTGCGCCTTCAGGTATCCGGATGTTTCAAATTCCGGCTGCGCCGAGACGATGTTGACGGCGCCGCCGACAGCGTTGCGGCCGTAGAGCGCACCCTGGGTGCCGCGCAGCACCTCAACGCGCCCGATGTCGAGAAAATCGATCAAGGCAAAGTTGCGCCCGCCGATGCCGCCACCGCCGATGTAAGAGGCATTGCGGTAGAGCCCGACGCTGGGATCGCCGTTCGTTGCGCGCGCAGTCGACGAGGCGCGGATCGAAAGTTCCGAGGTGACGGACGAGTTGAGGTTGTTGAAGCGAACGCTTGGCTGGTCGGCCAGCAGTTCGCCGCTGGTGCTGGCGCCGCCGCGCTCGGTGAGCGCGTTCCCGCCGATGACGGAGGCCGCCGTCGGAACTTCGGAAAGCCGCTCCTCCCGGCGACGCGCAGTCACCACCACTTCCCCTAGCCGAACTTCCTCTTCCGCGCCTTCGGAAGGCGCTTGTGAAGCAGCATCTTCAACAGCCTGGGCCGAGGCCGGCGCGATTCCATTGACAGCCACCGTCATTGCGGTTGTCGCAAAAAGCATAAAGCGAAGCATGTATTCCTCCCTCAAAGGCCCATCTTGGGCTTATTATCGATAATTTCAGATTATCGATAATATTTGGGGCGGGGTGTCAAGTACTTCATGCTGGCGAGCGGCAACAAACGGTAGCCTCGCAACCGAACGGGCGGCCGCATAGGATTGGCTATTTTCGGCGAGGCGGTTTCCGGCGCGCCTGTTCGACGGCCTGCGCATCAAGGTAAGTCGCCAGCGCTTCTTGATAGTAGTCCTGAAGGTTTCCGATCAGGGCGCGCGCAAGTTCGTCGGCCTTGTCCGGTTGGCGGGCCTTGATGGCGGCGCAGAGCCGCTCGTAGATTTCGGCAGACTTCAGCGCCGGAGCGACCGGAAGGTCTTCGAGGAACTTCTGCGAGATGATCCTCTGCTGCCACTTGGCAACAATCGCCACGCGGTCCAGCAAAGTTTTGGACTGAGGTGCACGGGCGCAATGCGCAATATAGGCACCGATGCGGTTGGAAACGGCAAGATGGTCGAACGTATTGCGCGTCGCATGCGCAATGGCCGTAAATTCCTTGACACGCGCGACAAGCTGTTCGGCCTCGCTGTCAGTCATGCGCTGGCTCGCAAGGCGACACACGACGCCGAACAGGGATTTCCAGAGTTCGAGGATCTCGATAGTCGCCTGCTTGTCAATCACCGCGACGCGGGCACCTCGCCAGGGCACGACCTCAACGAGTCCTATATTGGCGATTTGACGGAATGCTTCGCGTACGGGCGCGTGAGAAACCTCAAACCGTTTGGCAATTTCCCTTTCCCGGATCCAGGAACCCGGCGGGATCCGCCATTCAACGATGTCCTCAATCAGCGCTGCCGCGATGACCCGGTCCTGCGTCAGAGCATCAGTTATAACTTCCTGCGGCAATTCTTCTGGCTGGTCTGGCACACTGATCACCTTCATTTTTCGAGATTCCATCTAGCCTTGATCGTCTTCAAAAGGCAGTATTATCGATAATTCAATAAGGGAGAGTTTAAAAGTGCCTCGATACTTGCTTTTTTGGCTGGCCTTAACTGCTGGCTCGTGTGCAGCACAGCCTTATCCGACCGGACATTCTGATCAGAGCAATGCCTGCCAGCAGGCCATTGCATATTCAAATGCAGACCGAGGTCTGGCGGTGCTTGTGCTCAAAGACGGCGAGCCGGTCTGTAACAGCCCTGACCACGACATCAACGAACCTCACGAACTTTGGTCCGGCACAAAAAGCTTTCTTGGCATAATGGCCGCCATCGCAGCAAAAGATGGTCTATTGTCTCTGGACGAGCCGGTCGCCGTAACGCTCACTGAGTGGCAAGGAGACCCCCAGCGCAGTAAGGTAACTCTCCGTCACCTTCTGTCGATGACGAGCGGGCACAAGAGCCGCATCGGACGTCCGCCGGGATACGAAGCTGCGGTTGCAAGCGATATAAACTCGCTAGCCGGGTTGAAATTCCAGTATGGCGCCGTTCCGTCTCAGATTTTCGGTGAAGTCATGCGCCGCAAACTTAAAGCGGCTGGCCAGTCGGGTGGACCAAGAGCGTATTTGGAGCAGCGCTTGTTTGCGCCCTTGGGACTTGCGGGATACCGGTGGAGAAACGGCCCGGACAAGCAACCCCTGATGCCTCAGGGAGTCATCATGTCTGCCAGCGAGTGGGCGAAATTCGGCGAGTTCGTGCGCCTTGGCGGCAGGGTTGACGGCATACAGATCGTTGACCAGGAAACTTTTGAAGCGCTGTTCGAGGGAAGTGCAGCGAATGCCGCATACGGGCTATCCTGGTGGTTGCCGAGGCCCTCATCGTCAAAGGACGTCGTTACAGCGACGACAGATATTGACGATCATGCCGATAGTCTGCCTGATGACATGGTGGTGGCTGCCGGAGCGGGCAATCAGCGGCTCTATGTAATCCCGTCGCTTGGTCTGACCATCGTGCGTCTTGCAGATCTTGATCTGGGCGCAGCCTTGCGAGGTGATAAGGAACGCTGGTCGGATTATGTATTCTTGGAACTAACCTTGAATGCGGCACATTCCAGAAGCGTACCACAGAATAATTGATGTCCGGCGCACGAAAAATTGAAAACTTGTGTGGAAGACTCCAATGCTGCAAGGGTTTTTTCGTTTCGGCAAGCCCGGGTCGGAAGCTGACTTGTGTCCGACCTGTTAGCGCGACGTAATTGTCGCAGGCCTGAGTTTCCGCGAACCGAACCCCATTCTGCAATGCGGGCAGTTGAAGTCCTTGTTACTATGAGGGTTGTCTCGATTTCCGAGTGCCAAGATTGTCATTACTATTCATCGTCCTAACAAGTCTTTTGTGGCTATGTGTTTTCTCAGAAGTTCAGGCTTTGGCCGTTGCCCTGAAGGGCTCATTGCGGGAAAGCATGGCTCAAAAGATCCGGGCTGTTTTGTTGGCAGTTACAACAGTTGCAAATCTTGCGGGTTTTTTCTGGAGTATGCTGACTACCCACGGACCCGCCATTTCAGGATGGGCCTTGTCGGCTGCCGAGTTCGAAATGGCAGGACAATGAAGCCGCAGGGCGTCTACATTCTTTGGGGTACATCAATTATTCTCTCGACGCTATCGCGAGAGACTTTATTGTAATTGGTGAACGCGTAGCAGGTGGGAGGACGCGGCCGCACATAGTCGGCGCTTCGCTTGCAGGCTTGCAGCCATCATTACTGCGGGCATGCTTGCACGTGATGCATTTGCATGGACAAGACCATACTCACCATCCCCGGGGACGCGAAATACGACCCCAATCACAAAATCATGTGCTAAGGCCCAGCATGCGACCCGGGAGGACTTCACTCGTGGTCAGTAACCGGACAAAGCGGCGTATCGATCCTTAAGCCAGGTCGTCGAGCCGAAGCTCGCCTCGAGCACGCGTGCGCGCTTCAGGTAAAAGCCGACGTCATATTCGTCGGTCATGCCGATACCGCCATGGAGCTGTATGCCCTGGTTGCTGATACCGTGCAGTACGCGGTTGGCCTCGGCCTTGGCGATGGTCGCAGCGCGCGCTGCGCCGAACCCACCATCGACCGCCTGTAGTCCCGCCTCGACTGCCGAGCGCATCTGTGTGAGGTCGGCGAAAAGGTCCGCCATGCGGTGCTGCAGTGCCTGGAAGGTGGCAAGCACCTGGTTGAACTGCACGCGCTGCTTGAGATAGTCGAGCGTGGTGTCGAACACGGCTTGGGCCATGCCGAGCATCTCGGCTGCCGTTAGCACGCGCGCGCGGTCGAGCACATCGCCGAGCAAGCTTTCGCCCCCGCCTTTGAGCTTGTTTGCCGCTGCACCAACGAAATTCACTTCGGCATGGCTTCGCTGGTCAGAGAGCTTACGGGTGATGAGTAAGACGCCGTCACTCTTTTCGACTAGGTAAAGCCCATCCTTGGCCGCAACCACGAAGAGGTCTGCGCCGTGTGCCTCGTGAACGAAGGCTTTCCTGCCGGTCAGTTTGCCGCCGGAAACACTTGTCTCGATCCTGGCCGGATCATGAGAGGGCCCTTCATCGACCGCTAGCGTCGCGATGGCTTCACCGCTCGCGAGCTTCGGAAGCCACAATGCTTTCTGCTCGTCGCTGCCGCCCAGGATGATCGCCGATGCCGCCGCGGTGTTGAGGACGAGCGGGCTTGCGGTCAGCGTCTTTCCGAGCTGTTCAATCACGAGACCCGCCGAGAGCCAGCCAAAGTCTGACCCACCATACTCTTCAGGAATGATGACCCCGGCCCAACCCATTTCCACCATCTTGGCGTAGGCAGCGCGATCAAACGCCTCCTCGGAGCCGCTGGCGCGGACCTTACGAAATTCTGTCAAAGGGCTTTCGTTGACGGCCCAGCTGCGAGCCATGTCGCGTAGCATTTCCTGTTGTTCGTCGAGAACTGCCATTGTCAGTACTCCCCTCCTTACGCGTGATCGAGCATGCCGAGCACGCGCTTGGCGATGATATTGTTCTGGATTTCGGTCGAACCACCATAGATCGTTGCTGCCTTGCCGAAGAGCCAGGTGCGCACGTCCTCGAGTTCCCCCTCGGAAAAACCGTCGCCTTCCCAGCCAAGGCCCTGCAACCCACGGATTTCGATCAGTAGTTCCGAGCGTTCCTGTGCCAGCTTGGTGCCCGTCTTTTTGAGAACTGAACTGATCTCAGAGACTCCGCCGGGCGCCTTGCTTTCCTCGATCGCGCGGCGCGCTGTAAACAAGAAGCTGCTCCAGCGGATTTCGAAATCGGCGATCTTGTCGCGCAGCACATTGTCGGTCAGCCGACCATCCGCGGCGGTTTCGCAATATTTCTTCGCGATGTCGCCGAGGCTCTGCGCCATCATCAGAGCCAGATTGCCGCCACCAGAGATGTTGGTTCGCTCGTGCTGGAGCAGGCGTTTGCCAATGGCCCAACCCTGACCCTCTTTTCCAACGAGATTTTTCTTCGGTACCCTTACATCGGTTAAGAAAGTCTCGCAGAAAGGGCTGGTGCCCGAAATCATGGTGATCGGGCGGACTTCGACGCCGGGCGCATTCATGTCAATCAGCATGAAGCTGATGCCCTTGTGCTTGTCGCGCCTGTCGGTGCGAACGATTGCGAAGCACTTGTCGGCCCATTGCCCGCCGCTGGTCCAGGTCTTCTGGCCGTTGATCAGGTAATGGTCGCCTTTGTCCTCGGCGAAGGTTTGCAGATTAGCGAGATCGGAGCCGGCATTGGGTTCGCTATAACCCTGGCACCAGCGGATTTCGCCACGGCAGATCGCCGGAATGTGCTCGCACTTTTGCTCCTCGCTCCCGAATTCAAGCAGGGTTGGGCCGAACATCATTACGCCCATCCCGCCGATGGGATTGTAGGCCCCCGACTTGGCGAATTCCTGAGTGACGATTTTGGCCTGGGCCTTGGTCAGCCCGCCACCGCCATATTCCGTGGGCCAGGTCGGTGTACCCCAACCGCACTCGGCCACGGCCTCTCGCCATTTCTTCTGCTCATCGGTCTCGTTGGTCGGCCCTTCGAGTCCGGCAAGCAGATTGCCCTTGCCCTTGAGTTCTTCGGGGAAATTTGCGGCGAGGAATTGTCGCACTTCGGTGCGAAATGGATCGTCGTTCGCATGGGCACCGGATTGAAGCTGAGTTGGCATGGAGACCTCCGTTCAAAAATCGAATTGGCGTCGCCCCGAGCGGACGACGATGCATCACTCCGACTCGTCAGTATTGCTGCGCGGGAACGTGCAAAACCAAACCCTCCAACGTGGTCACGATGGGGATCTGGCAAGCGAGGCGGCTATATTGGTTCGCTCCCTCTGCGAATTGCAGGAGCTCGGCCTCCGCAGCGCCTTCCATGAGGCGGCCCACAATGTCGATCCATGCCGGATCGATATGAACGTGGCAGGTCGCACAGGCGCAGACGCCGCCGCAATCGCCGTCAATGCCCGGCACGCCGTTGAAGAGCGCCGCTTCGCGCGCTGTTTCGCCTTCGGCTACCTCGACCTCCCTCCGCGTTCCATTACTGGAAACGAACGTCACTTTGACCATCATAAACTCCGTATTTTAGTCCAGCCCATCAGCGAGCGTGCAGCCGCACCGGCAGTTTCGTGATCCCTCGCACAAGGTTCGAAAACAGACGCTCGGGCTCGCCGGTCACTTCGACCTTCGCGAAACGCTTGTGGATCTCTTCCCAGATGATCCGCAGCTGCAGTTCTGCAAGCCTGTTGCCCATGCAGCGATGGATGCCATAGCCGAAGGACAGGTGATGACGCGGGTTCTTACGGTCGATGATGAACTGGTCAGCTCTGTCGATGACGGTATCATCCCGGTTGCCTGACAGGTACCACATCACAACCTTGTCACCTTTCCTGATCTGCTTGCCGCCGATCTCCCAGTCCTGGAGCGCAGTGCGGCGCATATGGGTAAGCGGCGTCTGCCAGCGGATGATCTCCGGCACCATGCTGGTGATTAACGAAGGATCGTCATTGAGTTTGCGATACTCGTCGGGGTTCTGATTGAGGGCGAGCACGCCGCCGCTGATCGAGTTGCGCGTGGTGTCGTTGCCGCCCACAATAAGTAGCAGGAGGTTGCCAAGAAATTCCAGAAAGGGCATGTCCCGTGTCGCTGGAGAATGCGCCATCATGGAGATGAGGTCGTTCTTTGGCTCCTGATTGATGCGCTGCTCCCACAGCCCTTTGAAATACATCGCGCATTCGATGAGCTCTTCGCGCCTTGCCTCATAGGATTCGACGATGCCGGTTTCAGGCGCGGCCGTTGTGATATCGGACCAGCGCGTGAGCTTGCGCCGCTCCTCCCACGGGAAATCGAACAGGGTCGCAAGGGTCATTGTGGTCAATTCGATCGAGACCTTGTCAACCCAGTCGATATCCTCGCCTACCGGCAGATCATCGAGGATATGGCACGCACGTTCACGGATTGTCGGCTCAAGTAACTGCAAGTTTGACGGCGCGACTGCAGAGGTAACGGCCTTTCGTTGCTGATCGTGCTTGGGCGGGTCCATGGCGATGAACATTTCAAGTTCAAGTGCACCTTCCGCCGAATGCATGTCCTGAATGGCAATTCCGCCGAGCTTCGCCTCCGACGAAAAGACTTTGTGGTTGGTATCGACGGCCATGATGTCGTCGAACCTGGTAACCGACCAGTATGGCCCGACTTTACTTTCACGGCAGTAATGGACCGGCTCCTCCTTGCGTAACCGGTCGAAGAACAGGCCAATCGTGTCCTTCTGAAAAAGGCTCGGCCGCGAAACATCGATTTGCTCGATCGGAATGGCTGCGATTTTTTCGACCGTATCCATTTCCATCGTTTCGATACTCATGTCCTGCCCTTCGATCCCATCAATAAGCCGCTAGTTGCTGAAAAGGTAAATCTTCCGCGAGGTGCAGTCAAGAAAGCTTATAATGATTTCTTGACGAGGAGTTGCAATCATGGACGTATTGGGTAGGTTATAGGCAAATAAATAGATTAAATCTTATAAGATAAATATCACAGGAGCGAGTCCTACGAAATGCAGCCGACGGTCGATAACGTGAAGAAAGCCAAGCGTGCGCTCTCGCTCGCGCAGGACATCGTTCGCGATATCGAGGCGGGGGCACGCGTTGCGGGGGACAGGTTACCGCGCGAAGAAGAAATGCTTGCGCGATACGAAGTCGCCAGAGCAACCTTGCGTGAAGCGCTCCGCTTCCTTGAGCTTCAGGGCGTAATCCATCTTCAACTGGGCCGTAGTGGCGGCCCGGTGGTCGCACGCCCCCAGACCGGCGATTTTGCGAATAGTCTTTCTCTCATCTTGCATTTCATGGAAGCAGACCTCAGGGGCCTGCTCGAACTGCGCGAAGCCATAGCGCCGGATGTCGCAGCCTATGCTGCCCAGCGCGCGACCACGGGCGACCTCAGCGCACTCGCCGATTGCCTCAAAGAGCTTGAGCGCAATGAGGCAGGAAGCCAGTTCGAGGAACTGAACCGCCGTTTTCACGACCTACTCGGTTGGGCCAGCGGCAATCCGCTCTTCGGCCTTCTGACTTCCTCTATGCATTTGCTGACCCGCGAATTCTCGCGCTCGCTCGGGTATTCGGCGCAAGAGCGGGCGGTCCAGTTGCGATTCCTGCGCCGTGTTCTGGAGGCCGTGCGCACAGGGGATGCTCAAGCGGCGCGGCAGGCCATGGCCAAGCTTGTGTCGGGTTCCGCGTCTTATCTGGCTGGACGAAGTCCCGAGCTTGTTTCCCAGAAGGTCAAGTGGGGACAGATTTAGAAAACTTGCGTCCGTCAAGGTCGCGGAATGGAGGATGTAAGGCGATGGCGCTCAAAAGCCGCATTTGTGAAATTCTCGGGATCGAACACCCCATCCTACTGGCCGGAATGGGCGGGGCGAGCGTTCCCGCGCTTGCTGCTGCGGTGTCGAATGCCGGAGGGCTTGGCGTTCTGGGGGCTGCGGCATGCTCGCCAGACCAATTGCGCAGCTGGATCCGCCAGACACGCGAGATGACCGACAAACCATTTGGCGTCGATACCCTTCTTCCCGCATCCGTCAGACGCGGCTCGGCCCCGCAGGTCGGGGGTTCGTCCGAAAATCCCACGGCACTACTTGGCGAATACCAGGAATTCACCCGCGACTTCATACGGCGCGAACATCTGCCCGAAGTGGATGTCGAATCGGCCATGCGAGCGGCGGGCGTGCCGAAGATGGGCAAGGCAAGTCCGCAGCTTTTCACGAAGGAGTTCTTCGAAGCGCAGATGGAAGTCGTGATCGAGGAAAAGGTACCCGTCTATGCTGCCGGCCTCGGCAATCCCGGTCCTTGGATGGACCGCCTGCATGCCAACGGCACCAAAGTCATGGCTGTCATCGGCAAGGTCAAGCACGCCCGGCAGGTGGTCGAAACCGGCGTCGACATGATCGTGGCGCAGGGGCACGACGGGGGCGGCCACAACTCGCCAGTCGGCACGATTTCGCTGATTCCCCAAGTGGTTGACGCGGTGGGCGACCGCGTTCCAGTGATTGGTGCCGGCGGCATTTCCGACGGCCGGGGTGTTGCCGCCGCGCTGATGTTGGGTGCCGAGGGCGCGTGGATCGGGACGGCGTTCCTCGCGACCGAGGAGGCGGGCATCGAACGATTCCAGAAAGAAGCGATCATCGAAAGCGGCGACGCCGATACGGTCGTCAGCCGCTCGATCACCGGTAAACCTGCGCGAATGATCCGCAACAAATGGGCCGATGCATGGATCGAGGCAGGCAAGGATCCATTGCCTATGCCCTATCAGTCGATGATCTCGGGGCCCGTCATGGCGTCGGGCGTCAAGGCGGAGCGCAAGGACGTGATCCCGGGTTTCGCGGGCCAGGGGATCGGCCTTATCCATTCGATCCGGCCCGCAGCCGACGTGATGCGCGAAATTGTCGAAGATGCGGAATTCGCACTCGCCCGCGCGAAGTCTTACTGCTGAATTGTGGTAAAGGTGGACATGACATGAGCAACGCGCTGAACCAACCGAAGGGGCATGAACTACGCCTACCTATTCGCCCGGGCGAAGCTATTGCGGCCATGCGCCGACTTACCCGGGACAAGGAAGACACTGCGCAGGTCTTCCGTATCGTCAAGGCGCTGTCGGGCAATTCCTATTATCGCAATTTTCGACGGTTCGCTGCCTCTTCCGCCGGGAAGCGTATCCTCCTGGAACGCGCGGACTTACTCGGCACCTTGTGTGATCGTGATCGCTTGAAAAGATGCGAATCGGGAACGCTGGGCCGGGCCTATCTTGATTTCGTTTATGGAGAGGGGTTGACCGCCGAGGGGTTGGTGGATGCCAGCGAAGCGGGAGGGATAACCGACTTCAACGATCCGGAAGTCGCACGCTACCGGAAGCGCCTGCGCGATTCGCACGACCTGTTCCATGTCGTGACCGGATATGGACGAGATGCGCTGGGCGAATTGTGCGTGCTCTCGTTCTGCAACGCACAATTCTTCAATCACGGAATCGCCTTCATCGTTGCGATCGGAATTCCGAAGATGCTGGCCGAATGCGCCCGTTTGCCGGTCTCGCGTGCCGCGTTCGAAGCGTGGCGACGGGGTAGGAATGCCGCCGACCTGACAACCTTCTATTGGGAGGCGCATATCGATACGCCACTTGAGGAGGTACGCTGGCGTTTGAACCTGAAACCACCCGTTTGCTATCTTGGGGCTCAGGACCTGTCCCGCTCGTTTGAGCGAGATTTCCAGGCCAGCCGGCGGAGCAAGCTTCACGCATGAGTGCCTCATCCACCTTCAATTTCAGTGACAGGTCCGCGATCACCGGCGTCGGCGAGACAGAGTTCGTCAAGGGGACCGAACGGACGGCGGTCGACATGATGCTCGATGCCTCGCGCCGGGCGATTGCAGATGCCGGGCTAAAACCGTCCGACATAGACGGCATGGTGCCTCCGCCGATCTACACGACGTCGGAGGAAATGGCCGCCAATCTTGGCATCGACGTGCTGCGTTTTGCGGCGACGGTGCACATGGGCGGTGCGAGCCCTATAACGGCTCTGCAGAACGCGGCCATGGCGATTGCCAGCGGGCTATGCGACCATGTTCTGGTAACGCTTGGTTGGAACGGATATTCTGCCCTGCGGGCGAAGCCGGGCGCGCCGACGACCCGACCCATGAACATGAATACGCTGACCAACACAATCCGGGGCTATTATATGCCCTATGGCGTGTTCCTGCCGGTGCAGATGTATGCTTGGCTCGCCATGCGTCATTCCAAGCTCCACGGTGTCGGACCGGACGCGATGGCCGCTGTCGCACTCGCCTGTAACCGTCACGCGCAGTTGAATCCGAGAGCCTTCAACTATGGACGTAAACTCGACGTCGAGACATATCACTCGGCGCGCTGGATATCCGAGCCTTTCCGGCTCTACGATTGCTGCCTGGAAACCGATGGCGCCTGTGCGGTCGTCGTCTCGCGCATGGAGCGAGCCAAGGACATGCCGCATGTGCCGGTGAGCATCGCCGGCGCTGCTGAAGGTCACCCCTATCCCGCCGACGACATCCCTTCGCGTCCCGACCCCTTCAAGATCGGCCTCAGCTATGCAGCCCCGCGCGCATTCGAGATGGCAGGTGTCACCCGCGAGGATATGGATTTTCTACAGATCTACGACTGCTTCACTTATATCGTGCTGCTGCAACTTGAGGCACTCGGCTACTGCGAGCCCGGCGGTCAGACCGAGTTCGTCGCCAGTGGCCAGATCGAGCTGGGTGGACGCTTTCCGATCAACACCCATGGCGGCTTGCTCAGCGAAGCGCACGTCTGGGGCCTCAACCATGTTGTGGAGGCCGTGCGCCAGCTGCGCCACGATTGCGGCGAGCGCCAGGTCGTGGGTGCCCAGACCGGCCTCGTAACCGGCTGGGGCGACCTAGGCGACGGGAGCATCGCTATCCTCAGGAGGTTTGCGTGAGCGACGAGAACGAACTGCCACCGAAAATGCGCCTCTCTGCGCAGAAGGCGCCGCCCAAGCCGAAACCGCGCCCGCAGGACCCGATCGAGCAGGAATTCTGGAATCGGTGTCAGGACGGCCATCTCTATTTCCAGTGTTGCGGCGATTGCGGCACCTTCCGCCACCTGCCGCGCTATATGTGCGCAAAGTGTGGCTCACCGGAATTTTCGTGGGAGCGCAGCAGCGGGAAGGGTACGCTTTTTTCCTGGACCGTCACCCACCAGGCCCTGCACCCGGCGTTTGCCGCCGACATCCCCTTCGTGGCTGCGGTGGTTGAACTGGAAGAGGGCGTACGCATGGCCACTCGCCTGATCGAATGTGACCGCGACAGCCTCAAGCTCGACCTTCCCCTGGAATTGAAATTCGAACCGATCGGGGACGACTTCCGCCTGCCAGTTTTCCGTCCCCGCAAAGAATAGAAGCGACATGGATCTCGATTACGGACCCGAATACGACGCGTTCCGCAAACAGGTGCGCGATTTCATCGAAGCGCATGGCCATCTTGCGCCACCGTATGCGGCTCGGGCGGCCCGCCCCTCATCCAAAGCTGTCCAATGGCAAAAACTGCTGATCGAGCAAGGGTACACAGCCCGCACGATCCCGGCGGAGTACGGCGGTTACGGAGCCGAACCGGACATCCTCAAATCGCGCATTATCTCCGAAGAGTTTTCACGGGCCGGGGTGCCGGGCGGGCTCGCGAACCAAGGTATCTCGATGCTCGTCCCGACTTTGCTCGAACTCGGCACTGAGGAGCAGAAGCATCGCTGGATCGAACCCACGCTGAAGGGCGAGGTCGTCTGGTGCCAAGGCTATTCTGAACCCGGTGCCGGATCGGACCTGGCCAGCGTCAAGACCAGCGCGCGGGTCGAAAATGGCGAGTTCGTTATCAATGGCCAGAAAATCTGGACCAGCACGGCGAAGCAGGCCGACATGATTTTTTGCCTCGTCAGAACCGAACCCGACGCATCAAAGCACGACGGTATTTCCTACCTGATCTTCTCGATGGACACACCGGGGATCGAGGTTCGCCCCCTTAAGACAATGACGGGCGACGCCGAATTCAACGAAACGTTCTTTACCGATGTCCGCGTTCCGCTGGACCAGATCGTAGGCCGGCGGGGCCAGGGCTGGCTCGTGGCGAATGCAACCCTCGGCCATGAGCGCGGAATGCTGGGTGATCCCGACGCGCTCGAAAACCGGCTGCAGGCGCTGATCGCACTGATGCAGGACGAGCGCATCGGACAGGATCGCGCAATCGACAATCCGGTTCTGCGAGACCGGCTGGTGGCGCTCCAAGCCGAGGTGTCAGCGATGAAATGCAATGGGATGCGTAACCTTTCGAACAACCTCAAGGGTGAGCCAGGCGGCATGGCGAAGCTGATCGTCAAGCTGCAAAGCTGTGAGATTGCCCACCAGATTTCCGCACTGGCGATCGACGCTATGGGCGAGATGGGCACTCTCTATCATCGCAGCCCGCGCGAGCGAGACGGAGGCGCGTGGCAATGGAACTACATGTTCCAGCTCGGTCTCATAATAGGCGGCGGCACCGCGCAGATCCAGAAGAACATCATCGCTGAACGTGGCCTCGAAATGCCGCGCGAACCGAAGCTGGCGAAGATTTCGGATGCGGCGAAAGCAACCGCAGACATGCCGCGTCACAAACAGGGATCAGCCTAATGGATTTCGGACTTTCTCAGGACCAGCAGATGTTGCGCGATGCGGTTGCGCGGTGTCTTGCGGATACCTGCCCGCTCGATCATGTCCGCGAATGTGCCGAGCGTGACAATCCGCTTAGCGACAAAGTGCTCCGCGCCGTGCAGGACCTGGGAATTCCCGGGATGCTGGTACCGGAAGAGCATGGCGGCCTCGGCATGACCCTTCTCGACGCTGCCATAGTTGCGGAACAGCTCGCCTATGCGGTCGCGCCAGTACCTTTTCTCGCCAGTCATGTTCTGGCGCCTATCGCGCTGAGCGAGGCAGGCAGCGAGGAGCAAAAGGCCCAATGGCTGCCGAAGATCGCGAGTGGCGAAGCGCGTATAGCTGTCGCGATTTCCGAGACGATCGAGGCGCGCGACGGTGCGGTCGTTTCCTCTGCCGATGGGAGGCTCAACGGCACCGCCCTGTTCTGCCTGGATTTCGAGGGTGCCGACGCTTACATTGTAGCAGACGCAGGTGGCAGGCTGCACCTCGCTGCAGCCGATGCATTCAGGCTGGAGACAATCCCGCTGACTACCATTGATCGTACCCGCAGCGTCGGAGAATTGCGTTTCGGAGGGACCGAGGCAGAACTGCTTGCCGACGACAACGGAACGACCACGGCCCGTTTGCGCGATGCGGGCCGTGTGATCTTGGCCGCTGACAGCCTTGGCGCAGGCCAGGCCATGATCGAAAAAGCTGTCGATTATTCTGGACAGCGCGAACAGTTCGGTCGTCTTATCGGCAGTTTCCAAGCAGTGAAGCACATGTGCGCAGAGATGGCCGCACGTCATGAACCATGCCGCTCGCTTGTCTGGTATGCAGCTCACGCCTTTGGCGCGATGCCGGAGGATGTATCGCTCGTCGCCTGCCACGCGAAATCACACACCGGCGAAGTCCATCGCTTTGTCGCCCGCACTTCCACCGAAGTGCATGGCGGGATGGGATTCACGGACCTGATCGGTCTGCATTACTGGTTCAAACGCATTGGATTCGACCGGCAGGTGCTTGGAGGACCCGAAACGGTGCGGGCCGAGGCGGCAGCACTGCAAGGCTGGATCAAGGCCGCGTAATACACTCATTGCGGGGGCCTGCGAGACTGGCTGTCCCGTCCGGAAGGGAGAAGGAACATGATCGACTGGAACCTCGGTGACATTCTCGACGCAGTCGAGCCCGCCATGCCTCAGGACGCTCCGGCGCTGATACACGGCGACCGGATCGTCACTTGGCCCGAAATGTCCGCGCGCTCGAATAATATCGCGCGCGCGTTGCGTCAACGCGGAGCGTGCGATGGTGCCAAGGTGGCCTTCTACATGCGCAACCGCCCCGAATATGGCGAGCTGATGGCGGCTTGTTTTAAGGGGCGCTTGACCCATGTGAACATCAATTACCGCTACCGCGCCGAAGAAGTTTTCTACATTTTCCAAGATTCTGACAGCGAAGTGATTGTTTACAGTTCGGAGTTTCGCGAATGTATCGTCGAACTCAAGGATAGGCTCGAGAAGGTTCACACTTTCGTCGAAATTGGCGACCCTTCCGAAATCGCGTCTTTTGCGAGTCCCTATGAGACGCTGGCGGGAAAAGGGGACGGATCGGCGCTCGGCATCGAACGCTCACCCGACGATTTGCTCTTCATCTATACCGGCGGCACGACCGGGATGCCGAAAGGCGTGATGTGGCGGCACGACGACATGCGCAAGGCCCAGTTGGACGCGCAGAAGTTACTTGGCCCGGTTCCGCAGACGCTGGAAGAAAATGTTGCGCTGATCGAGAAAGAGGGGCCCGGCAGGCGCACTCTCTCCTCCTGCCCGCTCATGCACGGGACGGGCTTCATCACCGCGATAGGTGCGCTCATGTCGGGCGGCGCGATCGTCACGCTGACGGCCCCTTCCTTCGAAGCTTCAGAATTGTGGGAAACGGTCGAAAAGCACCAGGTGGAAAGCATCGCAATTGTGGGCGACGCCTTTGCTAAGCCAATGCTTCGCGCGCTCGAAGAAAACGCGGGGCGCTGGGATACCAGGAGCCTCGTCTCCATCATCTCGTCCGGCGTGATGTGGAGCAAGGAGATTAAGGCCGGTCTATGCAAGCACATTCCCCAGGTCGTGCTGATGGATAGTTTCGGCGCCTCCGAAGGGCTCGGCTTCGGCCTCTCCGTCACGACTGCACAGGGCGGTACGAACACCGCGAAATTCGGGATTGGCGAATTCTGCGATGTCTTCGACGAAAACGACCAGAAAGTCGAACCAGGAAGCGGCGTGCCTGGCTTTATCGCCCGCAAGGGGGCCATCCCCATGGGATATTACAAAGATCCCGAAAAATCCGCCAAGACATTCCGCACAATCGATGGCGTGCGTTATTCGATTCCGGGTGACTGGTGCCGGGTAGAGGCCGATGGAAGCCTTACCCTGCTAGGCCGCGGCAGCGTATGCATCAACACTGCTGGCGAGAAGGTATACCCAGAAGAAGTCGAGGAAGTGCTCAAGACCCATCCCGCCATCGGTGAAGCGCTGGTCGTAGGTGTAACGGACGAAAAATGGGGCCAGGCCGTCACCGCCGTCGTCCACCTCAACCACGACGTCCCGTTCGACGAGCAAGCCGTCAAGGACCATGTGCGCGATCAGCTGGCAGGATACAAAACGCCCAAGGCCATACATCCGACGGAAAAACCCCTGCGTGCATCCAACGGCAAGGCCGACTATGCAACGGCGAAAGCAATCGCCGAACGTTTGACGGTCGCATCGTGAGCAATCGGGTTTCTCCCGATTACGACGCTGTAATCGTCGGTGCCGGCTTCAGCGGGATCTACCTGCTCCACAAGTTGCGTGACGCTGGGTTCAACGTGTTGCTGGTGGATGCTGCGGCCCAGCCCGGCGGCATCTGGTACTGGAATTGCTATCCAGGCGCACGAGTGGATTCACAGGTTCCGCTTTACGAGTTCTCGATACCTGAAGTGTGGAAATCATGGGCCTGGAGCGAGCGATTTCCCGGTTGGGAAGAGCTCAGGGCGTATTTCCGGCATGTTTGCGATACGCTCGACCTGTGGCCCATGATGCGCATGGGGTCAGGGGTCAGAGGCGCGCACTATGAGAAGGAGACGAAGCAATGGCGTCTGCAACTCGACAGCGACAAAACTGTTTCGACACGGTTCCTGTTGCCCGCTCTTGGTTTCGCATCAAAGCCGTATGTCCCCAATTTTCCCGGCCTTGAGGATTTCGAAGGCCAATGGTTTCACACGGCGCGCTGGCCGCAGCAGGGTGTCGATCTCAGCGGACGTAAGGTTGCCTTGATCGGCACCGGTGCAAGCGGTGTGCAAGTCGCGCAAGAAGCGGCCAAGTCCGCATCGAAGCTGACCCTCTATCAAAGAACACCAATCCTGGCGCTGCCTATGCAGCAGAAGAAGCTTTCGGAAGAAGACCAGGAACGGGACAAGAAGGGCTATGCTGCTATCTTCGAAACGCGCAAGCAGACGAGCGGAGGGTTCGAATGCCAATCGCTAGACGTATCGGCGCTCGAAGTTGACGAGAAAGCGCGCACCGCGCACTTTGAAGATCTGTGGCAACAGGGTGGCCTCAGGTTCTGGTATCACAATTTCGCCGACCTGCTTATCAATCGCGAAGCTAACCGCCACGCCTATGATTTCTGGCGCGACAAGGTTCGCGCAAGGATTGTCAACCCCAACCTTGTTGAGCTGCTCGCGCCTTCCGAACCGCCGCATCCATTCGGCACGAAGAGACCTTCGCTCGAGCAGGGATACTACGAGATTTTCGCGCAGGAGAATGTCGCGCTGGTCGATCTCAAGGCAACTCCGATCATCCGGGTCAAGCCGCACGCGATCGAGACCGATGACGGCGAGATGGAATGCGACCTCATCGTTTTCGCCACCGGCTTCGATGCTGGGCGCGGCGGGCTGATCGATATGAACATCACGGGGACGAACAGCCTATCACTTTCCCATGCGTGGGAAGACAGAGTACGCGCCTATCTGGGCATGGCAGTAGCGGGCTTTCCCAATATGCTGTTCGCATACGGGCCACTCAGCCCGTCGGGTTTCTCAAACGGCCCGACCAGCGCAGAGATACAGGGTGACTGGATCTGCGACTTTCTGGTCTGGATGCGGGAAAATGGTGTCGATCTTTTCGAAGCCGATCCGGCAGCTGAAACGGGCTGGACCGAAATGGTTGCCCAAGCAGGCGCGATGACACTCTTTCCCGAAGCGGATTCTTGGTACATGGGCGCAAACATCCCGGGCAAGAAGCGTCAACTGATCAATTTTCCAAGCGTGTCTGGCTATGTCGCACTCTGCGAAGATGTAGCGAACGAGGAGTATCGCGGCTTCGTGATCGACAAACCCACTAGCAAGGAACACTTAACGAAATGAACGTATTGTCCAAGATTGGAGATTTTCCCGACGACATCGACCCTGTCTGGGCCGGCGATGGTTCGCATCTGCCGGAATGGTTTGTGTCGGCCCTCAAGGTGCCGCGCGAAGAAGGTTATGTTGAGATCGACGGTGCCAGGACGCATTACTTTCGCTGGGGCGACCGGAAAAAGCCGAAAGTGCTTATGACACATGGCTTTCTCTCCCACGCCCGTTGCTTTGCCTTCATCGCTCCGTTTCTCGCGGAAGATTACGACGTGGTGGCGTTCGATCTCGCCGGCATGGGCGACACGGAGATGCGCGGGCAAGCCGATCCCGCGGCAAGGGGGCGCGAGTTTGATGAGATTGCCGAGGCACTCGATCTGTTTACAGATGGCCACAAACCCACCATCATCGCGCACAGTTTCGGCGCGGGCGCAGCGCTGACAGCCGTGACCCTGTCGCCCGATGCATTCTCCGGCGTCGTGATTTGCGATCTCATGGTCATGCGAGCCGAGCTCCTGGAGCAATACTGGAACCATCGCCGCTCCAGCCCGGGATCAGGTGATCCTGACAAGCCCAACCGGCCCTATGCGAGCTATGAAGAGGCGCGCAAAAGATACGTCCTTTCCCCGCCCCAGCCGGTCGGCGAGCCGTTCCTCCTAGATTACATGGCGTATCATTCAATGCGGCGCGACGGTGACGGTTGGACATGGAAGTTCTCACCTGAGGTATTCCGACGAAGCAATAAGTCCGACGAATGGCTCACAATCGGCCATCGACTCGTGAATGCGCCGGGCCGCAAGATCATCGTTCATGGCGGAAAGAGTCAGCTCTTTACCAGGGACTCGGCTGAATACATCCGCGAGCTGGGGGGCGGTGACATTCCGATAATCGCCGTACCTGAGGCGCGCCACCATTTGATGCTCGATCAGCCATTAGCTTTTTTAACTGCACTCAGAAGCATTCTCTCCCTTTGGGAGGAGCAGGCACACCCAAGGTGTGTGTGAAGGACAAGCGCGCCGAGATCCACGGGCGGATCACGGCGTACCAGGCTCAGATCGCGCAGGCGAAGCACGACCTGGCTCATATAAATGCGTCGATCCGGCTGTTCACCGACATCTGTGTGCGCCATCTTGAGGTCGATGGCGAACTCACAACCCGGGATCTCGCCGAGCGGGTGATGATCGAGCGCCGGCTTGACGCGACGGATGCCACGCTGCGCAATTCGGTCGTCTTCAAGATCGTCCAGGCCCTTCGCCATGCCGCCCGGCGCAAGCATGTCCGGATGGTGGAGAAGCGCAAGGGCATGTGCGTCTGGGCACCAGGCGATGCCGTCACGTTGCGGGTCGTTGCCAGTAGATGTTGGCATCCAATACCGGTTCGATCAGGACTCAAATCGCTTGCACCGGGAGAGCCGTCCATAGATATAGAAGTTGGCCGAGCTGACACCATGACGCCGGCACACGTCTGCGGTTGCCACGCCTCGTTCCTGTTCAGCCAGGATCGCGATGATCTGTTCCTTAGTGAATTTGCTTTTGCGCATTGTCTGTCTCCGTTGCGACAGACTCTCCATTCAAATGCGGGACCAAATGGATATCAGGTCACATTGTATGAATGCATACCATATGCAAGCAAATGGGCCGTCGGGAGGCCGATGAGGGGTCGGCAAAAGTCCGTTTGCTTGCATACAGTATGGACCCGTGCGGAAATTTCGTGTATTAGGGTTGGCAACAGCCGGTAGCACGAGTGCCTGCGGCTTGTCTGAGCGGTGGAATGTCAAACCAGTCGCCCTGACGAAGTGAGGAAAGTATCACATCGTCAGGAAGGCCTCCTCCTACATTCCGCAGTTTCGGTAGACTTGCTGGCTAGATTAATCTAGCCGGCACTTTTTTCCTGCTTTGAATATAGCGGTTGAATTTCGAGCTGCACAAAGCCAGAGTGAACTTTTGACACCATGGCTAGGTTTGGTTGGAATGCCCCAAGAGAAAATTCTGAGATTCGCTGACAATGATTTCTGGAGCGATGAGCGAGTTGAGCTGGCTTTTCTGATAAGCCGTGTTACGCGCGTGCTTCGGCGTCGATTTGATATGGATATGGCATCCTTGGAACTCACGCGGGCTCAATGGAGAGCGATGCTGTATGTTTTTCGGCTTTCTAACCCTACGCAAACCGAGTTAGCCGAGATATTGGAGCTGGGGCGAGCTTCTGTCGGGTCTCTGATAGACCAGTTGGAGCGAAGTGGATATGTATCCCGGGTCGCGGACAGCGATGATCGTCGTGTGTGGAGGGTTGTGCCTTCTAGATTGGCAGTCTCCCGGCAGTCCAAAATTGATCGGGCCGGAAGACGTGCGGCCGCTGAGTTATTTGCGGATTTCGACGAGAAAGATCTTAGAGATTTCCGTCGATGTCTTGAAAAGCTAATCCCAAGCGCGGAATGAGCGTGGTGAACGGTAATCATCCTATTTTTAAGCTGCCAGGTTCCTGAACTTTACGCAGAAAGTTTCAGTTCCATGGCGGGGTAATCCCGCCGATGCCCATGTCCGGGCGCTGATTGTTGTAAATCCAGAGCCACCGCGTAGCGTGTTCCTTGACCTTCTCGATCGTATTGAAGATGAACCGTCCTGGCCATTCCTGCCGAACGGTCCGATTGTAGCGCTCGACATAGGCATACTGCTGCGGCTTGCCAGGCTGGATGCAGAAGATGCCAATGCCGCGCTTTGCTGCCCAGGTCTGCAGCTTGCCACTGATATTTTTCGGCCCCGTTGTCCACGCGCATGCCCATCGGCTTTCCGAGCCCTTCAATGATTTGCTCAAGCATGCGAACGACACGGGCTGCAGGCAGGGAGAAGTCTACTTCGATACCAAGGCCTTCGCGGTAAAAGTCCTCGAGGACATTTAGCGTCCGGAAGGACCAGCCATCGCCGAGTTGGTCGGCCATGAAGTCCATCGACCACATTTCGTTCGGCCGCTCCAGAACCGCCAGGGGCCCGGAACTTCCCGAACCAGGCGTTTCCTCGGCTTGATCTACAAATTCAGCTCCAGTTCGCAAGGATATGCGCGTCTGTGAATCGCGATTTCTTCATTCTCGTCTCCGTCGATAATCAACGCCGGAGAAGTCCAGTTTTCAAGTCGCTTATTTTCAGGGATGACTACCTTTCCAGGTGAAGTCCGGCCCCTGATCGACCCGGATAGCTCAAGTTTTGAGCAGACCCGTTCGAGTGTTTCAGCGATATCGGCACCGGCGTACGTCCCTCGAAAGTCAATGGCTGGAACAAGTCTGGTGAAGGCATCGATGATGTTCAGGGTGCTGATCTTGCAACCGTCGTAGAGTGGGACGTGGACGAAACCTGTGCTCCATGCCTCGTTCGGTCGCGACAGCTGGCAACGCGCTTCCTGATGAGACGTCAAATCGTCGCGCCTTGGCCGTTTCGCTGGTAAACACGCACCCTTCCCGCGACAATGCAAAAAGACAAGATGCTTGCCGACGTCCGAGCCTTCACAAATATGGGTCAATGAGATTGCCTTGAATTGAGCCGACTGTCGCGCGTTCGGTCTAGCGCTTACATCTATTGCAAATTTGCATCACATTGCGACGATTTCTGGCAGTGGGCAAAATGAATATTCACATCACAGAAAAGTAATATAGCATACAGTACGCTATAAACATAAGGAGGAAACCAGGTGCATTATTTTAACACGCTGTCTAAGACAACTGCTTCGGTATCTTTGGCGGCATTGCTGCTCGCCGCAGGTGCTCATGCACAAGTTGAAGTGGACGAGCAGGGTACTACATCGACAACCGAAAACGCAGAGACCACACGTCGTCTGGGCGCAATTACAGTTACGGCGCAAAAGCGCGAGCAAAGTCTGCAAGATGTGCCGATCGTTGTGACGGCTTTGTCCGGTGAACTTCTCAGTGATGCGGGCGTTAAGGATATTAAAGATCTGACGGTCGTTACGCCCGGCCTGCTTGTGACTTCGTCGTCAAAGCAAGCAAATACGACGGCGCGTATTCGCGGCATTGGCACGGTAGGAGACAATCCTGGCCTCGAAAGTTCCGTCGGCGTCGTTATCGATGGGGTTCCGCGCGCCAGGAATGGCGTTTCCTTTGGAGATCTCGGCGAAATCGAGCGAATCGAAGTGCTAAAAGGGCCGCAAGGCACCTTGTTTGGCAAGTCGACTTCTGCGGGCGTTATAAATATCATTACCAAGAAACCGTCTGACGAGCTTGAGTCTATCTTCGAGGTCGGGATCGGCAACGAAGGCTTCCTTCGCACCTCTGCAGAAGTTACCGGACCGCTTTCTGAAACAGTGAGCGGTCGCCTTTTTGGGGTCTATGAGGAGCGCGGCGGTCTTCTCGACGTAAAGACGGGCAATGGTCCGCGTACCGAAGACGAAACGAGTCAGTATGACTTCTACTCCTTCCGAGGCCAGCTTCTTTTTGAGCCTTCGGGCGACCTCGAAATCCTTCTCTCGGCTGACTATACTGACCGGGAAGAAGATTGTTGCATGGGTGACTATGTCTCGGTGGACCCGGCCAGAGGCCCGCTGGTTACGCTGTTGGCCGGCGGCGATGGTGCCTCTGCTTTCCCGATCGATCCGTTCGATCGCGTCGCCTTTGCGAACCGCGACGCCACGCAGACGACCGAAGACTGGGGCGTGTCAGCCAATATCAAGTGGCAGACCGGATTCGGTGAACTGACATCCATCACATCGTATCGCGACTGGGAAAATGGCTCGGGTCAAGATACCGATTTCAGCGCGGCTGATCTTTGGTATCGTGATGATGAAACTTCCGTGGATGCTTTTGCGACTTTCAGCCAGGAGTTGCGGTTCGCAGGTGCCACCGACAACATTGACTGGCAGGTGGGTGCCTTCTACGCAAATGAGACTCTCGACCGTTCAGATTTCATCCGTTACGGCAATGATTACTTTTTCTACTTTCAGCAATTGCTGCTCGGTGCGAGCGGTGGTGCGTTCAATCTCGCTGCGCTGCCCGGTAACATTTACACGGGTGAGGCCAATGCAACTGCGGACGTTTATGAACAATCTTCGGACACATACGCGATCTTTACGAACAATACGTTCAGCTTGACCGATCAGTTCGACCTGACCGTCGGCCTTCGTTATACGATCGATGAGAAGACGCTGGAATCCAATTTTGATGGCAATGCAGGTAGCTGTGCCACAGCCTTGACTGTATTTGGGGCTGCAGGTGGGTTGACCCCAACGCTTTGCTTGCCTTGGACGAACGACAACTTCGTCGGTGTGAGATCCACGCAGGATCGCTCTGACGACGATTTGTCAGGTACAGTGAAGGGGGCATATCGGGTCAATGAAAATCTGATGTCCTACGCGTCCTATTCGCGCGGTTACAAGGCCGGTGGTTTCAACCTTGACCGCAGCCAGTTTGGTCCCTCAGATCCCACGCCGTTTCAACCGAATCTGGACACCGGTTTCGATCCCGAAACTGTGGATGCGTATGAGGTCGGCTTCAAGACCAACAATGCGGCAAATAGCTTGTTCTTCAATGGTGCGATATTCTATCAGGAATATAGCGACTTTCAGCTCAACACGTTCACCGGTACGAGTTTCATCGTGACATCCGTTCCCGGTGTGATTTCCAAGGGCGCTGAGTTCGATATCCGATACCTGCCTGAACAGCTTGAAGGACTGACGCTTCAGGGCGGCCTCGTCTATGCGGAAACCCAGTATGACGATTTCGAAGCGGTAGACTTTTTTGCCCCCCCGCGTCTGCCGGGAAGCACGATTTCGTTCGCGCCCCGCTGGTCCGGAACGTTGGCCGCAACTTATGAGACCCCGTTTATCAGCGACTGGGATGCGAGATTCAATGTGTCGAGCCGATTCACTTCACGGTATAATACAGGGTCGAACCTCGATCCGCTCAAGGAAGTTGACGATTTGGTCGTGGTCAATGCGAGGATGGCATTCTATAGCGACAATTCACCGTTTGAGCTGGAGGTTTGGGCGCAGAACCTGTTTGACGAGGACTATTACGAGCTGGCTTTCGATACGCCCCTCCAGGGCAATGCTGCCACGCAAACAGCGCCTGGAACCGCTGTTGGAGCGTTCCTGTCGCCACCTCTGACCTTCGGAGCAACCGCCCGTCTTCGTTTCTGACGTTGATGTAAGCGTAACTGACCTTGAGGCGGCTAGGTAGATTCGTTTAACATTTGAAAGTCAGCGAAATACCGTTAGGTGCTTCGCTGACTTTGCTTAAGACGATTCAGGTCGTCGTTCTGCCGCCGAATGCCGGAATTGTTCGCTGGTGTTCAGGGCCTTGTCTGCATTCATGGCGAATACCACTATGAATGCAGACAGTTCCGGGCTTATTGGTGCTGGGATAATTCTGTGAATAATATCCGTAATCGCAGATTGAGACAATGCGCCAGGTCAACTTGTGGGGTGGCGTCTAAAGGCGAACCAACATTCTCTTTGTGAGTGATTGTGTTGAAAAAGTCCCCAAAATCGAAAATCACTAATTTTGAACATTTCTCGAAGAATTTTGTTGAGCCGATACAGTGACTTATAGCTATCCGTATACGGTGTGAACTGCGATTTTTGACTTTTCAGCACAATCTGAGTGGAAAAAGAAGTTTTCGCAGCCCGTTTTGGGGTTACTTGAAAAGCGCGGATACCCAGACTTGATACTTGGCTCACGATCCGCGCTAGCAATTCCCGTCTTTTTCCAGTCGGTCGGGAGTTGGAGAGATCAGGTTCTCGCGGAGGGTTGAGAGCAAAGCCATGGCCGCCGATAGATCTCGGTCTTCTATGGAAGCAAAGACTTGCGTCGCAACGCGTTCGGCAGACTGCGCAAAGGCTTCCGCGCGCTGGCTGGCCAACTGGGTTGGCATGATCCGCCAGACGCGCCGGTCATGGGCATCACGCTCACGCGAGACATAGCCCGAGTTCTCGAGCTGGTCTATGAGTGCTCCAACTGATGGGCGCGCAATATCGAGCGCTTCTGCAAGTGCAGTCTGCGTCGGACCATCCATTTTCAGAACATAAACAAGTACATGCCATTGCGATCGTGTCAGACCAATGGCTTCCATTTCATGATCGAACGCTCCGCGCAAAAGGCGGGTGACCTCGCCAAGAAGGAAACTGAAATCAATCCTTGGATCCTCTTTGATATCTGTCCTGTGCGATCGTGTGGAAACCGCCATCGAATTCTCCGTTTACAAAAACAGTAAGGTAACTTAACAATAGGAAACTTACAAATATCTAAAGTGGAGACACATATTGAGCAACAGTGATGGGTATCTTCACGCACATAGACTGAAACTGGCGCAGAGTTCGTTCGGTGATCCTGCCGCACCCCCGATAATTTTTGCGCATGGTGGAGGGCAAACCCGCCACGCCTGGAGGGGCGCAGCCAAAGCGCTCGCATTTGAAGGGTATCGCTCAATTGCGTTGGATCTTCGCGGACATGGTGAAAGCGATTGGGCCGCTGACGGAGATTATTCGCTCGAAGCCATAGCGAGAGACCTTATTGAAGTTGGTGAACGCGTGGCAGGTGGGGGCGGGCGGCCGCACATCGTCGGTGCTTCGCTTGGAGGACTTGCCGCCATCGTTGCTGCGGGCGTGCTGTCAAGAAATGCATTTGCGTCTGTTACACTCGTCGACATTGCGCCGAATATGGACGCCGCCGGTGTGGCCAAGGTTGTCGAGTTTATGGGCGCTCACATTGAAGAAGGCTTTGACTCGCTGGAGCAGGCCGCCGATGTGATTGCCACCTATTTACCGCATCGTCCCCGGCCGAAAGATATGGAAGGGCTGCGCAAGAATTTGCGGCAAGATAATGACGGTCGCTGGCGATGGCACTGGGACCCCGCCTTCATCACCGGCGTAATGCGGCGCTCTGCTATTGCCCGCACAGGTGATTTGGAGCAAGCGGTACGAGACATTCGCGTACCGCTTCATCTCATTCGTGGCCGCATGAGCGAGTTGGTTTCGGAAGACTCGGTCACGGCATTTCGATCACTGGCTCCGCAAGCTCACTTCACCGACGTTGCCGGAGCGCGACACATGGTGGCGGGAGACCGGAATGATGTGTTTACCGAAGCTGTTGCGTCCTTCCTGCGTCAGATACGAGAGGAAACCCCTGCATGAATGCCTCATCGCTTACTCTCGACCAGGTGCAGACTGCGCTTGATGCGGCTCCGTTTCACCGTTGGCTTGGACTCAACGCCGTAAGTCTGGACACCGGAACGATCATGCTGGAAATGCCTTGGCGGGACGAAGTTGTCTCCAATCCACGCACACAATCTGCGCACGGCGGTGTTCTCGCTGCGCTCATCGATCTGACGGGCTTTTATGCCTTGCTGGCCGCAGGAAATATGCCAATCGCGACCGCAGACTTGAGGGTTGATTTTCACAAGCCTGCAACACCTGGAACACTTATTGCGACGGGAAAGATTGTCCGTCTGGGCTCGACACTCTCAGTCGCCGAAGCCTCGGTTATGAACGCAGACGGAGCCCTGCTTTCGAGCGGACGCGGTGCTTATCAGATGCCAAGGCGTTCATGATGATCCGTCCGGTGATTGCGCTCTGCTTTATGCCTGTTCTGCTCCTGGGTTGCCGAGAGACGGAGCCTGAAGTCCAGGTTGCCGCGCCGGCAGACGATTTGATGTCTGAAGCCGAGACGGCGCTCGTTTTGGTTGAAACTGTATCCGCAGAAACGACCATGTTGGTCGAACCTCTGATAGCTTCTGGGACGATTGCTGCCAAACAGACCAGCGATATTGGCGCGTTGGCAGAAGGGGTCGTCGACCGAATCTTCGTGCGTGTCGGAGACCGCGTCAGTAAGGGCGATCTGCTTTTTCGCACGCGTCAAGTTGATTTTGAACGGAGGCTTGTCGAGGCTGAAGCTATGCAAGATGTTGCTGCGGCTGAAGTTGACCGCGCCCAAACGCTCGTGAACCGGTACGCGCCGCTCGCTCCCGAAGGTGTGGTTGCCGAGGTGGTCTTTGATGACGCCAAAACCGGACTATTAGTGGCGAAAGCCAATTTGCGTCTCAGGCAGACGGAAGTGGAAACCGCAAACCAAATGCTCACAGATACGATCGTGCGGGCGCCGTTTGATGGCTCCATAACAGCGCGGTATATTGATGAAGGCGTCTTCATGGCGAACAGATTTTCCGGAATGGGAAATTCTGCCGTGGTTCAAGTGCAAGAATGCAGGATCGCGGCAGGGATATTGTTTGCGCCTGAGGCTGAACTCACGCGTTTGCGGCTCGGCTTGACGGGTCGTCTTTTTGTCGATGGCCGGAGTGATCCGATAGAGTCAGAGATTGTTATTCTGAACGACCGCGTGGACCCAACGTCGCGCATGATTGAATTTCGCATGGCGTTCGTGAACCCTGATTGCGGTGTCAAGGCCGGGCAATCGGTGCGCGCAGAAGTGGATGTCGATCCGCGATCAGCCACAGTCCTGCCACGGTCAGCAGTCCATGGCACAGGCGATGCGCGCTACGTATACATCGCCGCAGACACTCAGGTGCACCGACGCCCTGTCAAAGTATCCGATATCGACGCGGATCGTGTTGAAATTATGGGTGGACTGACGGACGAAGACAAGGTGATCGTGACCGCGTCCGGGCCACTTTACGATGGTGCGAAGATTGAGCCTTCATCCTCATGATGTGGCTGGTTGATCTATCGATCCGTCGCGCCGTATTCGCCGTAATGATCATCGCATCATTAGTTGGTCTTGGCTATATGTCGATAGGGCGCCTGGGCGTTGACTTGTTCCCCGATGTAGAATTTCCTTATGTGAATGTGACGGCCGTGTTGGACGGCGCATCTCCGGAAACCATGGAGTCGGAAGTCACCGACATTCTGGAAGAGTATATCAATACAATCGATGGAATAGAGACGCTGCAATCCTTTTCGAGTGAAGGGCGCACGCAAATTCTAATCGAGTTCGATTTAAGTTCGGACGCCCGCGAAAAAGTTCAGGATGTGCGAGACAAGGTGCAGCTTGCCCTGGCAGAGTTGCCACCGGATATGGACCCGCCAATCGTGGACAAGGTCGACCCGGATGCGGCACCGATCATTTCCGTTATGATTGCAGGCGATATACCGATTGCTGAGCTGACGGCCTTTGCAGACGATGTCGCCAAGGAACGTCTTCAACGCCTCGATGGTGTGGGCGCTGTGAATTTGGTGGGAGGTCGTGAACGCGCCGTGCGCATCTGGCTCGACAATGAACGCCTGCGCGCCTTTGGTGTCACTGCCGACGATGTGAGTCAAGCAATACAAAGCGAGCACGCTGAGCTTCCCGGTGGGCGGCTGGAAACCGCTGCTGGCACGCGAGAATTTGGTGTCAAAACCGTCGCCGAAGTTACCCATGCAACCGGCTTCATGGATTTGCCTGTCGCGTACCGCGAAAACGGCGTCACAATCCGAATTTCCGACGTGGCACGCGTTGAGGATGGGCTTGAGGATGAGCGCTCTGCAGCGATGCTCAATGGCAGACGAGGTATCTCACTTGATATCAGGAAGCAGTCAGGTCGAAATACTGTGGAGGTCGCGCACAATGTGAAGGCCGCCACAGAAGAATTGCGTGAGCTTGCGCCCGCCGGTGTGACCATTATCGCGACACGAGACGTGTCGAAGTTCATTGAGAGTTCAATCGAGGATGTGGCCCATGACGTGGTGATCGCGATTGGGCTCGTTGTTGCAGTGACTTTTATTTTCCTCCTTAAAGTCAGAGCGACCATCATTGTTGCCATGGCGATCCCGACATCCCTCGTGGCGACCTTTTTTGGTTTTTACCTCCTCGGCTTCACAATCAATGTCCTGACCCTTCTGGCGCTCACGGTTGCGATTGGGTTGCTCGTTGATGACGCCATCGTTGTTGTCGAAGCGATCATGAAAGAACTTGAAAAGGGAAAGTCGCCTCATCAAGCTGCGCTGGACGGCACACGCAAAGTGGGACTTGCTGTATTTGCAGGCACTGCCGCCACGCTTGCTGTTTTTGTTCCGATTGCTTTCATGGATGGCATCGTCGGACGTTTCTTCTACCAATATGGACTGGCAATCGTACTTTCGGTGTCGGTCTCTTTGCTTGTTGCGTTGACACTTACGCCGATGCTTGCATCGCGCATCCTCGCATCGGGTCGCGTTTCGCCATTATTTCGACCTCTGGAAGCCTTTTGGGACAGCGTTGACCGGGCGTATGCGGGGCTCGTCAAGCTCGCGGTCCGATTGCGCATTATTGTCATTTTTATCGCGGTCGCCTCAGTTGTTGCCGGTGCCTGGTACGCCGCTCGCGTACCTTCAGGCTTCACGTCGCGCGCAGACAGAAGTGAGTTTCAGGGTTCAATTGAGCTGCCACTTGGCACTGGAATGGTTGCCGCGCTCGACGCAGCACAAAAGAGCGATGCTGAACTCCGCAAGATCGAAGATATTGAAGATGTGTTCATATCTGTCGGATCCGGCGCGCAAGCCGACATTCATGTCCTTGAGTTATACGCATCTTTGACCCCGAAACAGGCCCGCCAAACCGGTCAGTTCGAAATCATGGATAAAGCCCGCAAGGCCATCCGAATAGCATCGCCCGAGGCGGTCAAAATATCCGTTCTTGAAGTCCCGTGGGTCGGCGGGACGACGTCCGGCAGTTCGGATATCGACTTGTTGTTGAGAGGATCCGATCTCAACTCCCTTGCGCAATATGCCGATAGTCTTGTGCGCGAGATGCGCGCCAACCCCAATTTTGCCGATGTAAGAACAAGCTTTGAGAGCGGTCGGCCGGAAGCACAAATCCTGTTTGATCGACGGAGAGCCGGGGATCAGGGTATCTCCGCTCGTGCGCTGGCAGAGACAGCCCGAATTGCCCTTGGCGGACTTGATGCAGGCACTTTTGAAGCGGACGGAAAGCGTTATGACGTGCGGTTGCGGCTGGAGGAGGATCAGCGGGAAAGCGTGCAGGACTTTAGCCGAATACAAGTGCGCGGCGCTGATGGGCGCCTTGTTGATATCGGTGCCGTATCACGCGTTCAGTTCGCTTCCGGTCCTTCGCAAATCGATCGATCAGACCGAGCCCGGAAGATTTCAGTGCTGGCGAGTTCTGCAACAGGTGTTTCACTGGGGGAGGCGACAGACACGCTGCTGGAGCTACTTGAAGCCAACCCGCCGCCCGTAGAGGTTGCCTACTCGATGGGCGGCATGGCGGAACGTATGCAAGAAACTGCTGGCGCGATCGGGTTCGCATTGTTGCTCGCCTTGATTGCGCTCTACATGGTACTAGCCAGCCAGTTCAATTCCTTCGTTCAGCCGCTTGTGATCATGGTGACGGCACCCCTCAGTTTTTCGGGGGCATTCGCAGGGCTCTATTACTTTGGACTGGAGTCCTCCCTGTTCGCACAAATTGGTCTCATTGGATTGATGGGGATCGTCATGAAGAATGGCATTCTGCTCGTCGACCGGGCAAACCAGTTGATAGCGGAAGGCATGACAGAAAGAGACGCGATCCTTCAGGCGTGCCCTGAACGTCTGCGCCCCGTCCTCATGACAGCCTTGTCGGCAATTTTTGGCATGGTGCCCGTCGCATTGGCGACGTCTGATGGAGCGGAATGGCGGAACGCCCTCGGCGCACTCCTTATTGGTGGGTTGACCTCTTCAACGATCCTGACGCTAGTCGTAGTGCCTGCGGTTTTTATGATCCCCGGTGATGTTGTAAACTTTTACCGAGTGCTTAAGCGTCTAATCCTTTGGCCATTCAGGCGATCGAAACGTGGCGACGACGCTGCGCAGAATGTAGCTATTGCTCATTCCTGATAATCAAAATTGCTTTGTCGATGTCAGTTTGCTCGGTTTAGGCCGTTGCGCACGGATCCAGGCAATAGCGTCCGCATTGGTGGCGCAATGGTAAGCGTCTTGGATGGGTTTAAGGTCGGTCGGATCGGTACTGTCATGTGTAGACGGCCCGGGTTCTGCGAGCGCAAAGCTTGAGGGACGTTGATCTGACGGGATGCGGTCATGTGTCCAGCCTTTTGGCGCGGCGTATGCGACCGCTGGCCCTGATGAAGTCCGCTAGGGCGTTTTCCGAGCGACCTGAATCATTAGGGATTCCCAAGGCAGGCGGATTCTGATTCACCATGGGGGCTGGTGAAGGAGGTCAGCCTGTCATGGGGAAGCCGCTTTCGATTGATCTGAGAGTTCGGGCGTTGGCTGCGGTCGATGCCGGATTGAGCCGCCGGGCTGCGGCAGAACGCTTTGGCGTGAGCGCATCGAGCGTCATCCGCTGGGACCAAGCCCGGCGCGAGCGCGGCGATCCAGGCCCCAAATCCCAGGGCGGCGACCGCACGTCACACAGGATCGAAAAGCATGCCGATTTCATCTTCGCGCTGTTGGAGGAGCGTGGCGACATCACACTTGAAGAGATACGCACCGCCCTGTCGGCGCGCGGCTTTCATACGGCGATCTCGACAATCTGGCGGTTCTTCGATCGCCACGCCGTCACGCGTAAAAAAAGACCGGCCATGCGAGCGAACAGGACCGCCCGGACGTCCTGATCCGGCGCGAGGCGTGGTTCGAAGCCCAGCCCGTTCTTGATCCGGACCGCCTGGTGTTCGTCGATGAAACCTGGGCCTCAACGAACATGGCACGCACCCATGGCCGCTGCCGGCGTGGCGAGCGGCTGCGCATGAGCGTGCCATTCGGGCACTGGAAGACCTCGACGCTGGTGGCAGGCCTTCGCACCAGCGGGATGGTCGCGCCCTGCGTTTTCGACGGGCCCATCAATGGCGAGGCCTTCACCGCGTGGGTCGAGCAGTTCCTCGCGCCGGCCCTCAAGCTCGGCGACACAGTGATTCTGGACAATCTCTCAAGCCATAAGGGGACGAAAGCACGTGAACTGATCAAGGCTGTAGGGGCCGAACTCGTGTTTCTGCCGCCCTACAGCCCCGACTTCAACCCGATCGAAAAGGCCTTCGCCAAGCTGAAGGCCCTCTTGAGAAAGGCTGTTTAGTCCCGCAGAGTGGTGGAATCACGTTATGCAGTGATCCGTCATGGAGGAAAACGCCATGGGACAAATTTTACATGAATGCGCCACGACCACGCACGCCATCCGAGCGGCAATACAGCGATCGAAAGCTTCGGTCGCGGATTTAGCGGGGTGGTCTGCCCCCACGAAAGTGGTCCATTATTTGAGTTAGTTCCGGCTTCAGATATGGAGCTGAGACATGGGCAAGAGATCAACGCCTGAAGAGATCATAGCGAAGCTGCGGGAGGTGGAGGTCCGCCTCGCGCGGGGTGAGACGACGGGTCAGGCCGTGCGTTCGATCGGGGTGACGGAACAGACATACTATCGGTGGCGCAAGGAGTATGGCGGGCTGCAGGTTGGCCAGGCCAAACGGCTGAAGGAGATCGAGAAGGAGAATGCGCGGCTGCGTCGCGCCATTTCTGATCTGACCCTCGACAACCAGATCCTGCAGGAAGTCATCAAGGGAAAGTTCTGAGCCCTTCACGCAAGCGCGAGGCGGTCGATCATGTGGTGGAGACACTCGGCGCAACCGAGCGCCGGGCCTGCCGCGTGATCGGCCAGCACCGTTCCACCCAGCGCAAGCCGCGTGTGCCACGCCAGGACGAGGATGTGCTGACAGCGGCCATCATCGCCCTGGCTGAACGGTTCGGCCGGTATGGCTACCGCCGGATCACGGCCCTGCTGAGACGGGATGGCTGGCATGTGAACGAGAAGCGGGTGTATCGCATCTGGCGGCGTGAAGGGCTGAAAGTGCCAATGAAACAACCAAAGAGAGGCCGTCTCTGGCTGAATGACGGCTCCTGCATCCGGCTGAGGCCGATGCACAAGGGCCATGTCTGGTCCTATGACTTCGTTCAGGACCGCACGCATGACGGCAAGGTGTTCCGCATGCTGTGTGTGATTGATGAGTTCACTCGCGAATGCCTCGCCATTCGTGTCGAACGCAAGCTCAACTCCCGCGATGTCCTAGACACGCTGGGCGAACTGTTCGTGCATCATGGCCCGCCGGAGCATATCCGTTCCGACAATGGCCCCGAGTTCATCGCCACGGCCCTGCGCGAGTGGCTTGGCCGGATCGGCGTGAAGACGCTCTATATCGAACCCGGTTCGCCTTGGGAGAATGGATACTGCGAGAGCTTCAACTCCAAGCTCAGAGACGAGTTGTTGGCGAGGGAAATCTTCTATGATCTCAGGGAGGCGAAAGTCCTGATCGAGACCTGGCGGTGGCATTACAACACCGCGCGTCCGCACTCTTCTCTGGGCTACCGACCGCCCGCGCCACAAGCCATCTTGCCCGCGGCGTTCATACCGCCTTACTGTGGGGAGGTAGCGGCATGAACGCCGCTACGTGGAAACCGCCGGGCTAATAAATCTGGTGGACCACTCCGGTGGGGCAGACCAATACCGCCTTTCGACGAAAGATTACCCACAAGCCGTTCTACTTCATCACCCCAAAGTTCCATCGCCTGGCGGACATCTTCTATACTCTCTCCCACATCATAACGCGTGCGCATTGATCGGTCGGGCGCGTGGTTGATACACGCTTCGGCGATCGCGGGTGACACGCCGAGCTCTCGCACCAAAAGTGTCCGGCCGAGGCGTCGGCAGTCGTAGAGTTGAACGCCGTCGAGCGGGCAGGTCTCGTCAATTTTACGGGCCTCCGTGACGAATTTATTTCGTACCCTCATCCAGCGCTGCTTCGGGCCATCGTGACGAATGTGGTCATCGCCAGCCTTGTTCGGAAACACCCATGGCGAATTGTGCTTCGAAAGAGCCTCGCGGAATAGAGAGGCGGCCTGAGGTGACAGGGGTACGTCGTAGACCTCGTTCGTTTTTGTCTGCCCGGCGGGGATGCACCACATCTCTTTTCCGGGTGTCCAGTCGAACTGGTCTCGCCTGGCAGCAACGATCTCGGCTGGCCTTTGCAAGGTGAGGGCATGCAGCATGATAGTCAGTGCGGACCCCCAGCCGTGTCGTTCATCGTCTGTCTGCATTTCTGCCCTGAGTGCGTTCCACATAAGTTTCAGCGCCCCATCAGGCATCTGGGAGCGCTTGTCGGGTGTGTCCTTGAACAGTTTCCGGAAGGTGGCTGGGTTCACATCTGTCAGTTCTTCTTCAATGGCCCAGTTGAATACCGCACGGATAACGCCCTGGCATTCATTGGCGAGTTTTGCGCCAGGATTGGTTCCTTCCCTCGCGCGGGGATGTTTGGCTGCCTCGGCCTGGATCGCACGCACAAGTTCGCGCACCCGGGGTCTGCAGATTTGCCGGAATGGTTGCTCCCCCAGTATCGGCAAGATGTGAACCCGAAGGAGCCGTTCGCGTTCATCATAGGTGCGCTGTTTGATCCGGGGTGGGGATTTCTCTGGCGTTGTCATGAAGCGGGAGGAGAGGGCGGCGAATGTAGAAGCCTTTTCTTTCTCGGCCTCTTCCTTGGTTATCCGCTTGCGGGTGACCAGGTCTGCTTCTCCCAGCGCCATCCGGCCTAATTCTTTCATGGCCATAACGCGAGCGAGTTCCGGAGAGCCTTCGTTTGCTGCGATCAGTTTCGCGTCTGTCTTGCTGCCGTCGGGTTTCACGATCTGGAGCTTGTAGGCTGCACAGCCATTCGGCGTGATGGCCAAAAACAGCTTTGGGACCTCAGTGTCCCAGTGGCGCACCTTTTTCGTCCCGTCATGCTCCCTGATAAGGCGCTGAACATTGGTTTGGGTGAGTTTGAGTCTGTTATTGGCCATGTCTTCTTGCTCTCTTTCGAGTCTGAAGACGGTGGCTTTCAAGCCTTGTGCCACCCAAGCCACCCCTGAGCCACCTCGGGAAGTCGGAATTTGTCCGGCTTTGTCCGATTTGGCCGCAAAGCGACAGGGTGGGGGTTTCGCGTGGAGAGGCTGGTATTTAAAGGATAATCCCAACAAGTACGGGCGTATTGCCCGCTGAGAAAATGGTCGGAGCGAGAGGATTCGAACCTCCGACCCTCTGGTCCCAAACCAGATGCGCTACCAGACTGCGCTACGCTCCGGACTCCCGTAATAATGGGGTCGCGCGAGGGCGCAAGCCCCTTTCAGCGGTAATATCAGGGTTTTGGCTGAAGACGACGTACGAGACCCTCTTGTGCAACACTCGCAACAAGCTGGCCGGACTGGTTAAAGATCTGGCCGCGATTTAAGCCGCGGCCCTTGCCGGCAAAGGGGCTATCCATGGAATAGAGGTGCCATTCGTCAAACTGGATGGGCCCGTGCAGCCACATGGCGTGATCCAGGCTCGCCGACATGAGCTTTCTGTGGTGCAGCCAGGTGATCCCGTGCGGCCGGTAGCAAGAGCTGAGAAGGTTCATGTCGGATGCGTAGGCCAGCAGGCAGTGATGCAGGGCCGGAGAGACATCCACCGGCCGGGAAACGCGAAACCAGACATGGTGACGGTCGCTGGACGGTTCCGGGCGCAACAAGTCCAGCGGCTCAACCTCGCGGATCTCGATGTCGCGCTCCCGCGTGAATTCTTCCCGCATGGCTTCAGGCAGCGCATCGACGATCTCCACGCGGCGTTCGCGCAGGCTTTTCAGGCCTTCCGGGCCTGGCACGTCCGGCATGTCATGCTGGTGCTCCCAGCTGTCTTCATTGGTCTGGAAGCTGGCGGCCATGTTGAATATTTGTTTGCCATGCTGGATGGCGACGACCCGGCGCGTAGTGAAGCTGCCGCCGTCGCGTGCATGGTCCACCTGATAAATAATCGGCACTTTCGGGTCGCCCGGACGGATGAAATAGGCGTGCAGGGAGTGGCAGAGCCTGTCCTCGGGCACCGTGCGATAGGCCGCGACCAGCGACTGGGCGATAACCTGGCCACCGAAGACGCGTTGGCTGGCGCGCTCATCCGGGCTTTGGCCCCGGAAGAGGTCCAGTTCCAAGCGTTCGATATCGAGCAGGTTCAGCAAGTCGCCGACGGGGTCTGTCATTATTATGGTCTCCGAATATGCTTCGCAGCGATTAGCAGGCGACAGGGTGGATGCAAACCACGCATTTATCAGAAAACCTTCAGTTTTCCGCGGCGTGGTCACGACATATTCACTACCTGAAGCTATACCGGCATCATGGTTAATGCTGCTTCTCTTCAGAAATATCTGCCCAAATACGACTCCTTTTCCGCCATGCGGAAGGATCTCGACTTCCTTTTGTGCGTCTACAGGATGATCAAGCTGACCGGTTCGATCAGCCCGGACTCGCAGCAATTGGTCGCGGACGATTTCGAAGACAGCGTCGACAAGCATTCCGATAAGGTTGCATTCCGCTTCGAAGACCGGCTGTCTACCTATGCCGAGTTTGACGCATTGGCGAACCGTGTTGCGCATTGGGGGCTGAAGCAGGGTTTGAAGCCCGGAGACTGCGTCGCCTTGTTCATGGAGAACCGGCCGGAATATGTTTCCATCTGGGTGGGGCTGGCCAAGATCGGCGTCGTGACGGCGCTGGTGAACCATCATCTTGAAGGTGAGGGGCTTAGCCACTGCATCAATATTGTTGAAGCCAAACACATCATTACGGGCGCCGAGCAGGATACCTCGATTGAGGCGGTCCATCCCAATCTTGAGGGCGCGCCGGAGATCTGGTCTCTGGGCGGTGCCTATGGCGAGAATTTTGAAACCGTTCTGGCAGACATGCCGGCGACACGGCCCGGCCGCGAGCATCGCGCCGACCTGCGTGGCAAGGATCTCTGCCTGTATCTCTACACGTCCGGCACAACGGGTTTGCCCAAAGCGGCGCGGGTCACAAATTCACGTCTGCAGACCATGCTGCGCACCTTCATTGCGCCATGCCAGACATCTGCTCGCGATCGGGTGTATCTCACGCTTCCGTTGTATCACGGGACGGGCGGTATATGCGGCATCGGCGTCGCCATGATGACAGGCGCGAGCGTTATCCTGCGCCGAAAGTTCTCTGCGACGGCGTTCTGGGATGATGTCCACGATTATGGGGCCACCACGATTGTCTATATCGGCGAGTTGTGCCGGTATCTGCTGAATCAGCCGCCACACCCAAAGGAACGTGCACACCGCATCCGCACAGGCTTTGGCAATGGCTTGCGGGCAGAAATCTGGAATGAATTCCGTGAGCGGTTCAATATCCCTCAGTTGTGCGAGTTCTACAGCGCGACAGAGGGGAATGTGAACATGCTGAGCTTTGACGGCACGGTCGGTGCTGTCGGGCGCATTCCGAAATGGCTGGACTGGAAGTTCGACCATGTCGCCTTTGTCCAGTTTGATGTGGAGTCCGAACAGCCCGTACGCGGGGATGACGGTTTTATTGTCCGCGCCGAACCGGGCGAGCCGGGGGAAGTTCTGGGCCGGATTGGCACCAAGGATAACCGGTTCGAAGGGTATCACGACAAGAACGCGACCGAGAAGAAAATTCTGCACGATGTCTTCGAGAAGGGAGATTCCTGGTTCCGAACTGGCGACATCATGCGCAAGGACGAGAACGGATATATCTATTTCATTGACCGCATTGGTGACACGTATCGCTGGAAAGGCGAGAATGTCTCCACAAATGAAGTCAGCGATGCGCTGTCTCATGTGAAGGGAATTGCGACGGCAAATGCGTACGGCGTTCCCATTCCGGGGGCGGATGGAAAAGCCGGCATGGCTGCCATCACGCTGGATGGCGACCTGGACTTTGAAAGCCTGTATTACGAGCTGTCACAGAATTTGCCGGCCTATGCGATCCCTATCTTCCTGCGTATCCAGCGAGAGGCGAAGACAACCGGGACATTCAAGTTCCGGAAAGTGGAGCTGGTCAAAGAGGGGTACGATCCTGACAAGGTGGATGACCCGATCTGGATGTACCATCCGGACAAGCGCCAATATGTTCCGTTCACGCAGGACCGCTATGAATCCCTCATCTCCGGGGCATTCCGTTTCTAGGTGTCAGGACACGCGGCCCATGCGTTGTTCCAGCCGGGTCGAAAACCAGGAAATGATGCGACGCCACAACTCGTCTTTCAGCAAGGCGCCTTCGACATCATGATCAATTGACGGATTATCATTGATCTCGATGATCACGACGCCCTTGTCCGTCTCTTTCAGATCGACACCATACAGGCCGTCGCCGATCAGACGTGCACCACGTACGGCAGCGTCCACCACGGCGGGGGGCACGTCTTCTACCGCAAAGGTGGCGAAGCCGCCTTCTGTTGTCTTGCCATCAGGGCCATGCTTCACGATCTGCCAATGGCCGCGTGCCATACGATATTGGCAAGCATAGAGCGGTTCGCCATTGAGTACGCCGATGCGCCAGTCATATTTGGTCGGCACGAATTCCTGCGCGATGATCAGGGCTGTGTCTTTGAACATCTTTTTCGCGCCGTCGCGCAATTCCTCAAATGTTCTGGCCTTCACCATGTTCGTGCCGAAGGAACCGTCCGGTGTCTTCAATACGACGGGTGTGCCGAGCTTTTCGAACACGGCGGCGAGGTCACTTTTCTCGTCGAGGATTTCCGTGCGCGGAATGGGCAGGCCCGCCTTTTCCAGGATCTCTTTCAGGTACACCTTATTTGTGCAGCGGATCATGGAATGCGTGTCATCAATGACGGGCATGCCTTCCTGCTCGGCGCGGCGGGCGAATTTGTAAGTGTAATTGTCGATCTGTGTCGTGGCGCGAATGAAGAGCGCGTCGAACTCGGCAAGGCTGGTCAGGTCTGATGGTTCGATCGTCTCGACTTCTACGCCCATCTTGGCGGCAACATCAGCGAGGCGTTTGATGGAGGCAGGCTTGGAGGGCGCCGTCTTTTCCTGTGGGTCAACTAGCACGGCGAGGGCCCATTTGGCCGGGGCCTTTGTCTTGGGCTCGCTGATGCGGCCGCTGGTGTAGCTGGCCATCGATTCCAGGAAGAAATCCCGGCGTGCGCCTTTCAGCTTCTGCGGCGGAACCATCCGGACACGTCCAATGCCATGCGGCGCAGTGGCGTCAAATTCCACCTCCAGGGCAGGCACGCGGAACCAGTCGGACACTTCGCGGGCAAGCTTTTCATAGCCCGCCGTTTCCGGTTTCGAAAAAGCAACGAACAGGCTCTCGATCTCTTCGGCACCTTTTGCGCGGGCTTCACTCAGGCGTTCGCCAAGGTCGGGCAGGGCATGCTTGTAGAGGCCCTTGGCGGATAGCTCGACCATGGTCTGCACGCTGGGACTGACGCGGTGGCCGCGCGCCTCTGCCAGAAGAGAGGCATAATAGCCTTCCGACTGATAGCCATAGGACCGGCAGAGGTTCAGAATATAGGGACGCCGGCCTGAGAACAGGGCAGGCTTGGTGATGTAGTCAGAGACTTTCAGCACCTTGTGGGGAGTTTCCGCCTGGCTGATGTCATTGGCGGATTCTACGAGTACGACCCAATCGGTCATGTTTCCTCTCTTGAGAGGCCGGTCAGCGGCTTCTCCATTCTAAGTGCGTCTTCCCCATCCGGATAATACGCTGCGGCGCGCGCCATTACGCGATATCCGTGCCTCTCGTAAAGACGTATTGCACGGGAATTGGTTGCGCGCACTTCAAGGCGCATATGGCTGCAGCCTCTCTGCCTTGAAATGTCTTCGCATTCTGACAGCAGTGCAGAAGAGAGCCCGGTGCCGCGTACCGCCTCTGCAACGGTTATCGAGTAGAGACGGGCAATCTGGGCGCCTTTGCGGAACAGGAGAACCGCTGCGCTGGTCAGGGTTTCGCCTGAGTCGCTGACCAGCACCGCGGAATTGCCTTTCAGCAGACGTCGCCAGGTTCGGGCGGAGAAACGGTCCTCCGGTGGAAAGCTGCTTTCCAGCGCGGTAAGGGCCCTGATATCTTCTGGTGTCGCAAGGCGAAAACGGGCCATGGCGGCAGGTTACCTAACCAGAACCATATCGTCGCGGTGGATGATTGCCGGGCGGCCGCGATAGCCGAGAATGGCTTCCACCTCTTCGCTGTGGCGCCCGATGACGCGCTGGATTTCGAATGAACTGTAGGCGGTGACGCCCTTCCCAATCGTCTGGCCTGAGGGGGCATTGAGAGCGACAGCTGCGCCGCGCTCAAAGCTGCCGGTCACGCCTGTGATGCCGACGGCCAGCAGGCTCGCCCCGCCGCGCAGCGCCTTGGCTGCGCCCTCGTCCAGGGTGATTGAACCTTCGGGCGTCAGATGGCCAGCCAGCCAGGCGGCGCGGGCATTGGCGGGGGTGGTGGCGGCGGAAATCAGCGTGCAGCGCGCGCCATTCTCAATAGAGAGGAGGGGATGCTCGCGGTTGCCGATTGTGATCAGTGTGGAGCAGCCTGCTGCGTGGGCGATACGGGCAGCGGCGAGCTTCGTTGTCATACCGCCAGAGCCAACGCCAGCCTCGGCATTCGCGCCTGTGGCCATGGCATCATGCTCGCCCGTCAGTTCGGTGAGGTGGGGGATATGCGTCGCATCCGGATGGCTGCGCGGGTCAGCGGTGTAGAGGCCGTCAATATCCGACAGCAGGACCAGCACGTCCGCCCCCATCATCTGCGCAACACGGGCAGCAAGACGATCATTGTCGCCATAGCGGATCTCGTCTGTTGCCACGGTGTCATTCTCATTGATGACCGGAACCGTGCCCGCCTCAAGCAGTGTCTCAAGCGTGGCGCGGGCATTCAGCCAACGGCGGCGATTCTCTGTGTCGCCCAGAGTCAGCAGCGCTTGGCCGATGATGACGCCATGCGGTTCAAACGCGCCGCCGATTGCAGACATCAGCCGCAATTGGCCAATCGCAGCGGCGGCCTGTTTCTGGTCCAGACGGCTTGTGCCGGCACTGCCGAGGCTGGCTCGTCCCAGCGCAACGGCGCCGGAGGAAACGAGGATCACTTCCAGACCGCGCCGACGCAGGGTCACAATGTCTGCAGCCAGCTTCTCCAGCCAGGCATGGCGAGGGGTGCCCTTCTCCGCCACGAGGGCAGAACCGGTTTTCACCACAATACGCTTGGCAGAGGCAAAAGGCGTGTCAGTCATGAGGCGCAGCGATACACTGGTGCGGCAGATGCCGGAAGAGAAAATGAAGCCGTTGACAAGGCAGGCCATTGCCCGTCACGAGGATGGAAACAGAGAGGTTTTTCGCCATGCCCCAATTCGACATGATCCTTCTGACCCCCGCCCAGGCCCAGGGCGCCGATGTGCTGGAGCACACTGCTGGCTCGCCCGTGCGGGAAGGGGGCGGCGACGAGACCTATCGCTGCGGATCGTGCAAGACGAAGCTGCTGGTGAATGTCGCGCATCATGATGCCCATGGTGTCGTTGTGAAGTGCGGCAAGTGCGGACGGCTGAATACCGAACCGCACCACCATCACCACTAGAGCGGCGACCAGTTTTCATCTTCCGCGTCCGCCTCGGCCTCTTCCTCAGCGAGGATGCCGAGATGGCGCGAGATGGCTGACAGCGCCTGTTTGACGCCTTCGCCCGTTACGCCGGAGATGCGCAGCGGCTCTCCGTCATAGACGGTCTTGAGCTTGGCCATTTGCTCCTCGACCATTTCCGGCAGCAGCGCATCAATCTTGTTGAGCGCGACGATTTCCGGACGTTCGGCCAGTTCGGAATCATAGGCCTCCAGCTCGCCGCGAATCGTGCGGTAGGCACCGGCAACATCATCCTGTGTACAGTCGATCAGGTGCAGCAGCACCTTGCAGCGTTCGACATGGCCGAGGAAGCGGTGGCCAAGGCCTGCGCCATCGGCGGCGCCTTCGATCAGTCCGGGAATGTCCGCCAGCACGAATCGGCTGCCGGGGCCGAGATCAACCACGCCGAGGCCTGGGTTCAGGGTTGTGAACGGGTAGTCGGCAATCTTCGGGTTGGCGGCCGTCACGGCGCTCAGGAAAGTGGATTTGCCGGCATTCGGCAGGCCGACAAGCCCCGCATCGGCAATCAGCTTCAGGCGCAGCCAGATCCAGCGTTCCTCGCCTTCCTCGCCAGGATTGGCGCGGCGCGGAGCCTGGTTGGTGGAGGATTTGAAGCGCAGATTGCCCCAACCGCCATTGCCGCCTTCAGCCAGCAGCACGCGCTGGCCAATCTCGGTCAGATCCGCAATCAGGGTTTCCTGGTCTTCCTCGAAAATCTGCGTGCCGACCGGCAGTTTCAGAACGACATCCGCCCCGCCTGCACCGGTGCGCTGTTTGCCCATACCGTGGCCGCCGCGTTTGGCCTTGTAGTGCTGCTGGTAGCGATAGTCGATCAGCGTGTTGAGGCCTTCCACGGCCTCTGCCCAGACATCGCCGCCCCGGCCGCCATCGCCGCCATCGGGGCCGCCAAATTCGACATATTTCTCACGGCGAAACGAGACACAGCCGGCACCGCCGCCGCCTGACTTGATGTATACTTTGGCCTGGTCGAGGAATTTCATGTCTGTTCTCTTACGCGTTTCAGCCGATACGCGCCATGTCTACGTGATCAACGATTTCGCCCCGGCCCATGCAGAAGACGCGGCTGCGGTCTGCTTTCATGAAGTCGAGCTTTTCCAGTACGCGGCCTGAGGCCGGATTGTCCTGAAGGTATCCTGAGACAAAGGCTTTCTCACCCTGCTGCTTCAGCCAGCGGATGAGGGCGTCTGTCGCTTCCGTCATGAAGCCTTTGCCCCATTTGTTGGGTGACAGCCAATAGCCGATATTGAACGGCAGTGTAGCCTGTTCCCGCTGGCCGCTGGTCACACCGATCAGCTCGCCATGTTGGGTGATGGCAAAGGGGTGTTTGAGGTTGGCCTTGCGGTCCTTCTCATGAGAGGTGATCCAGGCGAGCGTCTGGCCGACATTCTGATGCGCCGGAATGCGCGCCACCATGCGGTAGATCCGCGGATCATTGACAAGATCCGTGATGGTGCCTGCGTCTTCTGGCTGAACGGGGCGCAGTATCAGCCTGTCAGTCCTGATTTCCGTACTCATGCCATGACTCCTCCTTGAAGCCGAAGCGGGCAGGGGAGGCAAAAATAAAGGGGAGACAGTGGCCTGCCTCCCCTTGGAAACTGATCGTCTGAAGCGATCCGGCCACGTTCCCGCGGCCGCGCTGTCAGCCGCTATTCTGCTGCGTCCGCGACCGGTACAATGTTTACGTAGAGACGGCCACCGGCCTTGCGCGTAAACTCAACCTTGCCTTCGGAAAGCGCAAAGAGGGTGTGATCGCGGCCCATGCCAACGCCTTTGCCCGGCCACTTTTGAGTGCCGCGCTGACGTACGATCACGTTGCCCGGAATCACATGCTCACCGCCAAATTTTTTGACGCCGAGAAACTTCGGGTTTGAGTCGCGGCCGTTACGGGACGAACCACCTGATTTCTTATGAGCCATGAGTTGCTCCTGATCCTTTAGCGCGGCTTGTATACAGCCTTATGCGTCCTTAGCCAATTCCTGAGCCTGGGCGACCCAGTCACCCTTCTCGAACTTACCTGCGATGCTCAGCTCTTCTTCGAGCTTGGCAATGTCAGCCTCGGTGAGGGCAGCGACTTGTGCGAAAGTCGTGATGCCAGCGCCGTTCAGCTTTTTCTCCATGGCCGGGCCAACGCCGGTCAGCTTTTTCAGATCGTCTGCACCGCTGGCAGCAGCCGGAGCCGCTTCAGCCTTTGCAGGCGCTTCCTTGGCCGGAGCAGCCTCAGCTTTCGGAGCCTCTTCCTTTTTAGGAGCGGCTTTTTTGGCGGGCTTTTTGCCGTCGGTGCTGATGCCGGTGATGGTGACGACCGTCAGGTGCTGACGGTGGCCTTTCGTGCGGCGATAGGTTTGGCGCTGACGCTTCTTGCGGATGATGACTTTATCACCGCGCGTCTGCTCAGATACTTCGCCGAAAACGGCTGCGCCGGACACTAGTGGGGCGCCAACGGTTACGTCGTCGCCACTGCCCACCATGAGCACGGAGTCAAAGGTGACATCCTTACCAGCTTCGGCATCCAGTTTTTCGACGGTGATCGTATCGCCTTCCGCGACCTTATACTGCTTACCGCCTGTTTTGATGACCGCGAACATGGGGTCTCGTCCTTCCGGAATGCTAATCGAAATGAATTGCGCGCGAAGCCGTCGCCGGTTCCGCGCTCGAAGCGGGGGGTAAACACCAAACAAGCCGCGCTGTCAAATATGATCTTCAGGCGTTTTCAGGTGCTTGCACATGGGCCTTATATTATATAGTGCAAGCAGCCGTCCACGGGCCCTGCGGAGAGGTGCTAGAGTGGTTGAATAGGCTAGTCTCGAAAACTAGTGAGCTCGCAAGGGTTCCGAGGGTTCGAATCCCTCTCTCTCCGCCATCCCTTCTTTTAGCCCTGAGATTTCCTGTAACAGGCTGAAAATACTGGAGAAATCCGGGGTTCGAAACCCCTCATTCTTCTTGTATTTGAGAGGCGAGGAAAACACCAGTTTCAGCACGGTTTGTTTGTCCTCATAGCGCTCACTTTTCCAAAGATTACAAGGGTTTGAGAGGAAGGAAATGGTGAGTTCGAACATTTCACCAAATGGGCGCTTAGGCTTGCCCGTTTGAGAGAGCTTGTCGGTGAGCGCCAGTTTCTCTTTTTCCAGCTTCGTAATTCGGGCCTCATAGGCCGATACGACGCTATCGCTTGAGGCATTCATGATGCGGTCCAGAAGCTGCGTGATCTGAGTCTCGCATTTCGTGGTCGAACGCCTGATTGTCTGAGCCAGTGTGCGGCCGACATAGGAACAATCGTGCCGAACGAAAATTCCCATCTTCCTTTCCGCCGACGAGAACGAGCGATGTTGCGCTTCCGGCGTATGCGAAGTCTCCAGAAGTTCGTTTCAATCCATTCGTCTGTGCACAATCACTTCAATCATCAAAGGAATATTGAGAGCAGGACCGGCTTCAAATCGCTACGCGACGCCGCTCTTCTCGAATGGCGCGACCTTCTCGCTGCCTGATACCTGCTCGTCCAGGAAAAGCGGAAACTGGTTCGAGTTAGTCTGACAGCACGAATTACAGTTCTTTGGAGATGAGCGCACCATGACCAGGCGCAAATTTGCTCAGAATGGCGGGGCGTCGATAGCAGATTCTACGGCGACGGGGACTGTTTCGTAGAGATCCTCCGTATTTGCCCAATGAGGCCTTCAGCGGTCGCTCCGGTGATGCTCAACCTGCGGGACAAATGTCAAAACAGGGAGGATTGGCAGTGATTAAATCCTGGAGTTCACGTCGCAGACTTTTAGCAACGGCTGCCCTTCTGCCGGCGTTGATAATGGGTGGCCCAGTCGGCTTTGCCTTTGCGGAGGAAACGGCGCCTGTCGATGAAACCTATGTTCTGAAGAGCGTGACTGTTACAGCCAGCAAGAGGGAAGAAGATATTCTCAACGCTGCCTATTCGATTTCTGCCGTCACCAGCGATGACCTGCAGAAACTTGGCGCCGACGAATACCGAGATTACCTGACCACAGTGCCGAGTGTTGCGCTGATTGATAGTGGGATCGGCGTCAGCAATGTGATCATCCGGGGGCTCACGACGACCCCGGGCGGCAGCAATCTTGGCGGCACAGTCGTCACCTACTTTGATGAAGTCGCGCTGAATGGTGGTCTTCGGGCGCTCGAAGTCGAACCGGTCGATATCGAGCGGATTGAAGTTCTGCGCGGGCCGCAGGGCACGTATTACGGGGCTGGGTCGCTAGGCGGTACACTGCGCGTGTTGCCGAAGCGGCCGGATCTTGATGGCTTCCATGCCGAGCTCTCGGCGAGCACAAGTACTGTCGATGGCAGCGATGATGCCAGCAGCAACCTGACAGCGACTGTGAACATGCCGCTGCCCGGCGGAAAGGTTGCACTGCGCGGATCGCTCTACCAGCGCGACGAGGCGGCCTATGTGAAGAACCTTCAGACCGGCGATAATGTCGGTGGCGGCACGATTTCCGGTGGCAGGCTTGCCTTTCTCGTCCAGCCGACCGACAAACTCGACATTCTGCTTCAGTTCATCGACCAGTCGACGGAAGTCGATGGACGGCGAGTGCGCGAGCCGTTTGAAGGTGCCGGGAATGCGCAACGGCGCCGCGGCGATGAGCGTGATGATACGGACTTCTCGCTGTATAACCTGAATGTCGGTTACGACTTTGGCGATGTCAGGCTCGACTCTGTGACTGCTTATTACGAGTCTCAGTATTTCGGCCGCCGCGACTCTTCACTCTATGACGGCAACGTCGTTGCGTTGGCGGGCCCTCCTTCTTTCTGGGGGCTGGAATCCTATGATCTCTATAGTGATGACCGGGTCGACAGTGACGTCTTTTCGCAGGAAGTGCGTCTGACCTCGCAAACGGATTCCCCAGTCCAGTGGATTGTGGGCGCCTTTTATCGAAATGAGGATTCAGTCCGGAACTCGGTCTTTGTGGAAGACGCCCTGTTCGGACCGATCCTGCAAATCGGGCGTATCAGCGACTCGACCCAATGGTCGGGTTTTGCCGAAGCCAATATTGATCTTCCGAGGGGCTGGGGGATCGATCTGGGCGTTCGCTATTCCGATTATGAACAGGACATTGCGGTCGATGCGGAATCCGGCAAGCAGGCCGAGAGTGTCTGGACCCCGCGGATCAACGTTCGCTACGAGCCTCGCGAAGGCCAGCTCTACTACTTCCAGGTATCAAAAGGGTTCCGTCTTGGCGGTTTCAACGGGGCTCCGCCGAACCTGCCCGGCATCGATATTCCCAATGAGGAGCAATACTACGCTTACAATTCGGACTCCCTGTGGAACTATGAAGCCGGAACCAAACTCTCGCTGGCAGACGGTCGAGCAAACCTCAGCGGTGCAGTCTTCTTCGCCGATTGGACGGAGATACCTGTCTTTCTAACGCTCGCGGGAGGTGCATACACGCCACTGGTTAATCTCGGCAGCGCCACCAGTCAGGGTATCGAAGCTGAATTTTCTGCCCTCGTGACACGGAATCTCACCCTGTTGCTAAGCGGGTCCTATGTGGATACGCAACTCGATGGCAACGCTCAGTATCAGAGTCAAAAGTTGCCGGCGGCTCCGGAAAGCATGATGAACCTCGCGCTGTCCTATGACAGACAGCTGACGAATGGCCTGGATGTCTATGCGAACGGCAACCTGAACTATATCGGTCCGTTCCGCTCGACATTGATCGAGGAGTTTCAGGACAATGTCGCGGCGAACAATCTCGATTCTCGTTTCGGCATCACCGAGGACAAGGAGGTGGGCGACTATGTCGTCCTCAATGCGAGCCTGGGTATACGGTCAGAGGGCTGGGATATCTCAATCTTCGCGAAGAACCTCCTCAACAAGGATTCGGTGACCTTCTCCGACACCTTCTCCTACGGCGGAGCGCCTGCACAGTCCTTCCTGACGCCCCGGACAGTTGGCGTCACTTTGAGGAAGGAATTCTAGATGTGGTTTCAAGCGGCGTCCGGGGTTTCCCGCCGGACGCCGCCCCAGGAAAGCCTGGCAAGACATCACGGATCGGTGCGGTTCATGGCGCGCGGAGCATCATGACAGCAACAGATCGCCCTTCATTCTGGTTGGCTCTCGCGCCCCTGTTTATTCTCCTGTTTTTGCTAGGACTTGCCGTTTTCACTTTTGGAGACGAAGCGACCGGTGGCCCGGTACAGGTGGCACTGATGGGTGCGGGTATGGCGGCGGGCGCCGTCGGCGTGCTGAGCGGGGTGTCGTGGAAAGCGCTTGAAGACTCGGTCGCCGAGCATTTCCGCATGGTCGTGACGCCGGTCCTTCTACTGCTCAGCATTGGTGGTCTGATTGCAGTATGGATTGCCGCTGGGGTTATTCCGGCTCTGATCGCCTTCGGGGCAGGTCTACTACACCCCGCAATATTCTATCCTGGTGCAATGGTGCTCTGCTCAGTTGTAGCGCTGGCAACAGGTAGTGCATGGACGACTACCGGAACGATCGGGGTTGCAATTATCGCGATCGCAGAAGCGTCCGGACATTCTCTCCCCATGACGGCGGGGGCCATTATTTCAGGCGCATATTTCGGAGACAAACTGTCACCGTTATCGGATACGACAAACCTTTCGGCCAGCATGGTAGGTGCCGATCTCTTCGTCCATGTCCGTTATCTGCTGTGGACGACTGTGTCTGCCTATCTGGTGGCCTTCTTTCTGTTTCTTGTGTTCAGTCTGAACAGTTCGGCGCAACTCGATACTACGCAACTGGCTGCGCTGGTGGAAGAGTTCCGGCGCAATTTCAACATGGACTGGCTCGTGTTTGCACCGATGGGTTTGTTGGTCGTGCTCGCGATGTTGCGCGTGCCGCCGCTCGTCGTGCTTGTGGTGTCCATTCTTGCAGGCATTCTCATCGGCTTGGTGGCCCAAACTGAGGCGAATGGAGCGGATTTAGGTGGCAGACTCCTAAGCTATTGGAGCTTCGTCGCGACAGGGTATGTTTACGACGGTGACCTTCCTGCAGCGCGTGAACTGCTTTCCCGTGGTGGAATGTCCAGTATGCTGACGACCATCTGGTTAATCGTCTCGGCGATGTTCTTCAGCGGCATGATGGAACGCTCCGGTTGCCTTGATCAGATTCTACGCGCGGTCCTTCGTCTGATGCGGCGTGACAGGTCTGTCTTCCTCGGCGCGGGTGCCACCGCTCTTATGTCAAACGTGGTGGCAGCAGACCAGTATCTCTCCATTGTCCTGTCGACGCGGATGTATGCTGGTGAGGTAAAGGCGCGCGGCTTTCGCTCTGAAATGCTCTCACGAACCGCGGAGGATTTTGGGACTGTCACGTCGCCGCTTGTTCCTTGGAATACGTGTGGTGCTTTCATGGCTCCGACGTTAGGCGTGGCGACCTGGGCCTACGCGCCTTTCTGTTTTTTCAACATCGCAAGTCCATTGGTGGCCTGTGTGCTCATCCTTGCTGGAATTGCAATCAGGCGGCTTCCTGAAACAGCGCCGGAAGACGCAAAAGAACCTGCTACGGAAACAGCGTCTTCGAGCGGAATACCTGAGATCAAATGCCCTTGAATTCGAAATATCCTGCCGACCGGAGCGCGCGGGGGCGTGCTAAGAATGTATGTATTAAAACCATTACGGGCTTGAGAGACAGGCATGGCATCACAGAGCATATCGGCGCTGAAAACGGCTAAAAGTGTGACGGAGGGTCCCCAGCGTCAGCTTTTACTGCCCGCACCTTATCTGGTCTTTTTGGGCAATGCGCGGTCCCGCGCAGACTTGAAGACCGCCATGGGTCTGCGTGAGTGGGCCCCTGATTCTTGCCTTGGGCAATATCGCATGCATCCTGACGTGCCTGGCATAGGTCTTCCAGACTTGACATTCGAAGCGGCGCGCAAGAACGGGGCGAAAAGTCTGCTGATTGGTATCGCCACGGATGGTGGTCGGTTGTCTGAAAGTTGGTGGCCGGACCTGCGTGCAGCGGTTAGGATGGGACTCGGCATCATAAGCGGCATGCACCAGTCGCTAACAACGGTGCCAGGGTTGGCTGCGCTTGCAGAAGAAAATGGCTGTCATCTGATAGATATCCGGCACTGGCAGCCACCCTTGACAGTCGGCACTGGCAGCAAGCGGAGTGGCAAGCGGCTTCTCACAGTCGGGACTGATTGCGCCATCGGCAAGAAGTATACGGCCCTTGCGATCACCCGGGCAATGGCGGAGCGAGGCCAAGCTGCGACATTTCGAGCGACAGGTCAGACCGGCATCATGCTTGCGGGCAGCGGTGTCCCAATCGACTCGGTTATTTCGGATTTCATTAGTGGAGCGGCAGAGGCACTATCACCGGCGAACGCGCAGGGGCACTGGGATATTATTGAAGGGCAGGGCGCGCTGGGTCACCCCGCCTATGCCGCGGTCAGTCTCGGGCTGCTGCATGGCTCCCAGCCCGACTATATCATACTCTGCCATCAGCCAGGCCGGGCGACGCTGGATGGGTTCCCGGATTTTCCGGTCCCCTCACTGAAGAATGCAATCGAGATCAATCTTGCAATGGGACAGCTTACAAATCCGCATATTCGCTGCGCCGGCATCAGTCTCAATACCGCAGGCTTGACGCCTGACGAACGTGCCGACCTGCTGGAACGGACAGCCGACCAGCATGGCGTCCCCTGCTTCGATCCAATGGTGAGCTGTCTCGACCCGCTATTGGACTTTCTGCTATGACCCGGCTGTCGCTTCATATACGCCGCCAGCCATGGACGCTGGCCCCCCCTTTTATCATCGCGGGTGAGGCTTGGTCACGGATAGATTCGTTGGTCGTCGAACTGACCGACAGAAACGGCTGTGTCGGCCGGTCTGAGACGCAAGGTGTTTCCTATAGGGGGGAGACCTTTGAAACGATCAGTCAACAGATAGAATCGGTGCGTGAGCAGGTTGAGAATGGGCTGTCCATGCAGGAACTGCAATACATCCTGCCCGCCGGCGGTGCCCGTAATGCGCTGGATGTCGCGCTTTGGGAACTCGCTTCGGCCCGACAGAAGAGGCCGGTGCATAGTTTGCTCGGATTAGAGACTCTGGCGCCGGTTGAGACCGTTTACACAGTCGGACTTAAGAGCGCCGCAGATGCTGCGGCCGAAGCGGCCAGGCAGTCGGGATTTCACCGGATCAAGATCAAGGCGGACGCCGATCATCATATCGACGCTGTTGCGGCGATTCGTGCGGTGCGACCGGATGCGAAGCTGATCGTGGACGCCAACCAGTCATGGAGCCTTGAACTCCTGAAGTCGCTGGCGCCTGAGCTGAAGCAGCTTGAGGTCTCTGTCATAGAGCAGCCGCTGCCGGAGACAGAGGATGAAGGCCTGGAGGGATACTCGTGTCCGGTCCTGCTGATGGCCGACGAGTCTTGTCAGGATTGCTCGGATCTGCCTGCTGCCGCCCGCCGCTATGATGCGATCAATATCAAGCTCGATAAGACGGGCGGGCTTACCGAAGCGATGCGGCTGTACAATGAGGCAGCCCGGTTGGGTTTGAAGACCATGGTCGGCAACATGTGCGGCGGTTCGCTCGCTATGGCGCCAGCCTATCTCATCGCCCAGTGGACAGACTTTGCGGATCTGGATGGGCCGTTACTGCAGACAAACGACTGGCCCAATCCGCTCCGCTTCCAGGATGGATGGGTGTGCCCACCGGAAGGCCCCCTATGGGGTGACCTGCATCTGGCGTCGACAGACTGCCAAACGGTGGCAGATCCCGAAAACGAGACAAAGATGGGAACACGCGCATGACGATTTTTTTAAAGCAAGCCGCCATTTCTGGGGTTATGGTGCTGGGCGTTACCGCCTGTATTCAGACATCACCCAATGCGGGTGGGGAGCCAAACCGGGCATGCGAGTTTTCGGGCATATATTCCGATGCGGAAGGGCCGGACTTCCTGATACGCAACGCGGTGCTTATCGACGGTACAGGTGCGCCTCGCCGGAAGGCGGATATCCGCGTACGGGAAGGAACTGTCGAGGAGATCGGCATGCTCTGCCCGGCAGAGGACGAAGCAGTGCTCGACGCGGCTGGTCTGATCATTGCCCCCGGGTTCATCGACACTCATAGCCATCATGATGTCGGAATGGCCAATAGCGACAGGGCGCGGTCTCTCGAGGCCGCCGTGTCGCAAGGGGTGACTACGATCGTGGTGGGGCAAGACGGGCGCTCTGTGTTTCCGATTACCGATCTTGCCCGTCGGCTCGAAAGGATGCCAGTTGCAGTCAATGTTGCAAGCTACACCGGTCACGGAACCTTGCGTCTCAATGCAACGGGTACTCACTATCAACGTGAGGCGACGTCGGACGAAGTGGCGATGATGGAGAAGCAGCTCAGTGAGGACATTGCCAATGGCTCGCTTGGTCTCTCCACAGGTCTTGAGTACGATCCTGGTATCTATTCGAACTCACAGGAAATCCTGGCTCTTGCCGATGTTCTTGCTGAAAAGGGCGGGCGCTATATAAGCCATTTGCGTAGCGAGGATAAAAATCTGGATAACGCGCTGGAAGAGATTATCCGGATTGGTAGCGAAGCTGGAATTCCGGTGCAGATATCGCATTTCAAAATTGCCTACATGGACTTCTGGGGTCAGGCGCCGGAATTTCTAAACAGGCTGAATGATGCCCGGGCGCGCGGGGTCGATATTACCGCCGATGCCTATCCTTATGATTACTGGCAATCCACACTGACGGTTCTTCTTCCGGACCGGGATCTCGGCGATCTCGAAGCGGCGCGGGCGGCACTTGAGCACTCAGCTCCTGCTGACGGGCTCACCATCGTCAAGTTCGATGCCAATCCTGCCCTGATCGGGAAGACCGTTCAGGAAATCGCCGAGGAACGCGATATCGAGCCGGCGCGGGCCTATCTTGATCTCATCCAGGAGGCCTATGCAGGGCAGGATCTTGAGGATGTCATCGCTTCTGGCGTCGCGCAGGAACTGGTTTTGGGGCGCAGTATGGACAGCACCGATATCCGGACCCTGATGCTCTGGACTTATACGAACATTTCCTCGGACGGGACGGCCTCTGGAGGCCACCCGCGCGGGTATGGTGCCTTTACGAGGTCGATCCGCTGGCTGGTGCGAGATGAACAGGCGATCTCTCTTGAGGAGATGATCCGCAAGTGCACGAGCCTTAGCGCCAGAAATGTCGGGCTTGGCGGTCGGGGTGTTCTGCGTCCCGGGTCACAGGCTGATCTGGTTCTGTTTGATGCCGAAGAGATATCGGACCGTGCCGACATTACGGACCCGATGGCTCCGTCAGTAGGTATCGATGGTGTGTGGGTGAACGGGGAGCGCGTGTGGGCAGATGGAGCGGTGACCGGGCGCTATCCTGGCCGTTTCCTGAGCCGCCAAGACTTGAGTGCACAGTAGCTCAGGAAACCCTAGTCCTGTAAAAGAAGATCCAGGGGAAGTCCACTAAAGGACTTTGTCCGTCCGTATACGATGTGGCTGGTTATCGTCTCGACGATTCCAAGCTCTTCGATCATCTGATCGACAACGGCGAGATAGTGTTGAACGCTGGGGGCTATAAACATCGCAAAATAATCGATTTTGCCTGCGACTGCATGGCAGGTCACGATTTCGGGTACATCTGCGATGTACTCGTGGAAGCGCCTTTCTTCAGGCGTCTTGTTGGTATTGAGGGTGATTTCCGCGATGACTTCGACATGGCTGGTGAGCTTGGAAAGGTCGATACGCGTTTCATAGCCTGTTATGACGCCGAGATCCTCTAGGCGTTTGCGGCGTTGAAGGCAGGGGCTCGGTGATATGCCGATCCTGTTGGCCAGGTCTTGGTTCGATATGCGGGCATCCTGTTGAAGGACCTGAAGCAGGCGCTTGCTTATGCTGTCGATGATGGTTTTCATGTTGATGAGTCAGCAGAAAATTTTGACCGGGTAAAGCATTATATTAGCTTTCGTACATTGGTTCGAACCGGAGGTCACTGTCCGAGTGTCTTGCCACTTATCAGCGGTCAGACGGTATTGTTAGCCTGGAGATTTCTGAACTTTATCTGGTCCCTGTACCACCTTTATCCGAGAAAATCCCGGCTGATTTGGTCAGGACAGGCTGAGAGATCAGGAGGCTACCAACACCTATTTAGTGAAGGTAAGCCTCCTGAAACTGGATCAAGAGCCCGCGAATAAGCACTTATTAGAAGTTGACCCTAGCCTGTATCGCAATCTGGCGACCCTGAAGGAAGCGTCCTGCATCCGCGTTTGCTCCGAATGTGCTGCCAGACAGGGGAACCGCAGTCATATACTGAAGAGGTGTCTCGTCGAACACGTTTTTCCCGACCAGCGCAAGTTGCCAGCGACGAGATAGGGGAGACAGGGCAAGCCGCAGGTTGACCAGTTCGTATCCACCGACCCGGCCGTCCGGATCATAGGTCTGAGATGCGTCATAGTCTGAGGTAAAGAACAGGTTTGCACTGGCCTGAAGCTCATAGTCTTTCATGACGGTACGGGAATAGTCAGCCGTCAGCGTACCCTGCACGTCAGAAACGAGTTGGTTCGACTTGCCGGTATAGTCGCAGAGCTCCGGGATTGTGTCTCCGTCATAGTCGACATCTGATTGTTGGCCAAAATAGCATTGACCATTCCGGTAGTCAGTGAACTCGAAGTCCGTCAGCGCAAGCGATCCGGAGAGCGTCAGATGGTTGGTTGCCGCCCAACGGCCGTCAAGTTCCAGACCTTTGACTTCGGCCTCGCCAGCGTTGCCAACGTTAAAGCCGAGTATGCCGTCGAAGATCGATACCTGAAGGTCTTCATATTGGGTGAAGAATGCGGCGGCGTTGAGTTCAGCCCTTCCTCCAAATCTGAATTTACCACCGAGTTCCCAGTTCACGGCTTGCTCGTCATCAAATTCGAAGGAATCTGCCATGCTTGAATAGACCGAGCGATTATTGGCGCGGAAGTCGAAACCGCCGGATTTGAAACCTTTCGACCAGGATGCGTAGAGCAAGTCATCGCCACCGAGATCCCAGATCAGTTTTGCGTCCGGAGAAAACTGCGTCTCGTCCCGGCTGCCTGAAACAGCCGCTTCGCCGAGCGATCCGATGAAGAAGGCGCCTGTCGGGCCAAGCGCGGCGAGGTTCTCGGATGTGATTCCGAACAGGTTTGCATACACTACGGGAGCTGCAATCTGAGCGGTAGGTAGTACTTCGCCGTCATCGGTGAAGACCAGCATGGTTCGTTCGCCATCCTTCGTTTCCTTAGTCAGCCGGCCACCCAGCTGGAGAGAAAAATTGTCTGCGAAGCGCCAGTTGAGCTGGCCAAACGCTGACAACACGTCAGCATCAACAGTTGCTGATCGTGCGGCTTCCGTCCCAGCAATAAGGCTGCCGGCTCCGGGCGCACGCGCGTTCACGGCGGGCACCAGAACTGAATTGGCCGGTACAATGATCTGATCGGAATAATCATGGCTGGAGTTCTGGTAGTAGGCGCCGAGGAGGTAGTCGAAGCGATCATATATTGGAGAGATCAGACGAACTTCTTGGCTGAACTGTTCGTAGTTCTCTTGGATGCCAGCTCCAAATATGTCGGCACCTGTTCCGTCGCAATCGCAAAACTCGTCATATTTGAATGTCGAGTAGGCCGTTTTAGTTTGGAGTGTGAATTCTCCTGGCGACCATTCCAGGTCAAAGACATAAGTCTCCAGCTTGTTGTTGGAGAATTCACCGGAGGCGGAGCGTTTGCCATCCCGAACTTCGTTCAGTACAGAGCTGTCCTGGCCGAAGACGTTTACCAGAACTTGGCCATAGGTGAGGCCTGCGAATGGCCCTGCTGCGATCGGGTCCGATACGTAGACTTCGCCATTCCGGCCTTTGACGTCAAAGTCGGAGACCTCTGCTTTGAAGCGCGCCAGAAGCGTTTCGGTGATGTCCGCTTCGAGTGTTCCGCGAACGGAAGTATCCTCCCGTTGCGGATTATCGTTTCCGGTGCGCAAATTCGTTTCATAGCCCTCGGAGTCCCGGTATCGCAGAGCAAGACGCCCGCGTATCCGCTCGCTTAGCGGGCCTGAGATGTAGCCCTCTGAAACGACTTCGTTTGCGTCGAACTCATAGCTGGCCATGATTGACCCTTCGAACGTATCCGTGGGCTTAGCTGTTGTAATGGAAAGTGCACCAGCAATACTGTTTTTGCCGAAAAGGATAGATTGGGGCCCCCGGAGCACTTCGATTCGCTCAATGTCGAGGAAAGGGGTACGGGTTTGCTGGGCTCGGCCATAATGGACGCCGTCCACATACATGCCGACAGATTGTTCAAAGCCCTGATTGATACCCGACCCGATCCCGCGAATGAAGATATTGGTGGAGATACCAGTCTCTGTCAGTGTGAAATTCGGGATGCTGTACTGGATATCTTCTAGACGCTGGAGATTTTGCTCTGCGATGATCTTGCTATCAACGACACCCACTGAGATCGGGACATCGCTGAGATCCTGTTCACGAGCCTGGGCCGTAACTGTGACAGTATTGAGCCTGGCTGTTTTATCCGGTGCGTCTTCTTCCTGGGTGGCCCCCGGAAGAGCGATGACGGCACTGAGGGCGATCATTGATATCCCCGAGATCATCTGGCGGTGCATGGTATTTCCCCCTTTTGGAAATGGTAGACTTTTTTGTTTGATTTGAGTTGGCTGAGTGGGTCAGTCTGTTAAGTGAGTGGCGAGGCGGTTTTCAAAGAAGCGGGACATATGATGATAGAGATCTTCTTCCTCCGGGGTGCCAGAGAAGGCGTGCCACATGCCTTCGAAAACCAGCAGCTCAGAGATCCGGTTTGCAGCGCGAAGCTTCATATGAAAGCGGACCGTATCGCTCATCAGCAGGTCCCGTGTTCCGGTAACGAGTAATGTGTCAGGAAAGATTTTAGGAAGCTGGCTGTTTAGTGGAGACAGGCAGGGATCTGAAAGACTACAACCATCCGCATACAGCTTGAGTGCTTCTTCGATGACGCCATGGTAGGTGTACAGGCCAGGATCTATCGTTTCCAGCGTTGTAAATGTATCGCCAGATGCGCTCATGTCAGTGCAGGGAGAATTGAGGACCAGCGCTGCCGGTTGCGGCAGGTTCTTCTTTTCAAGGGCGAGGCACAGGCAGGCCGCCAGATTGCCTCCGGCAGACGTGCCGAACAGTCCGATCTGCTCCGGTGAACAGGTCTCCAATAACGTTTTGTAAACAGCCAGCGCGTCATTGAACGCCGCCGGATAAGGATCATCGGGCGGCATGCGATAATCCAACGAGAGAACGCTATAACCGGATTGGGCTGAAAACTTCAGGGCGCGCGTGAGGCCAGACAGTCCATCGAGCAAGACATAAGCTCCGCCATGCATTTCCAGGATAATTTGGCCGGCCTTCTGGGCTGGCTGGTCATGGGGTATGATGCGCCTGACAACCACGCCGGACATGTTGAGTTCCTCTACTCGAACAGGAAGCGTCTGCACTAGTGTTTTCGCCTCGGTTTCTCGGACAGCGTTCGCGGCCTCTCTGAACCTGAGCCAGTCTTCCCGACCGGAGGGCCGCTTAAGGAACAGGGTCGGATCTACTTTCTGCTCGAGAAATGCGCGAGCTTCAGGGCTGATGGATGTCGGTGCCGGGAAGTAGCGTGGGGACGATGGGAAATTCATTGGTCTTTCCTTGAGAGGAGCCAGCCCGTGCAGTTCTTGTCCCACGTCCAGTACGGCGCGTCGTCGCCCCCGTCGCCAAAGGTCGTTTGGTAGAAATATGTGTAGATGTCTGTGGGGATGGGAAGGAGGTTAGAAACAACATGATTTAATTTATAGGACGAGTCCGGATCGTTATAGATCCGTCTATCGAAGTCATCATCAATCCCGTTGTCGTCAGCTTCATCTGGCGGCATGAATGTATCTGTATAAAGATTGAATATCCTCGGAGGAGTAGCGGCCTGATTGTCGGCAGCAGGAATACCTTCATTGTGCGGGTCGACGTACCTGTCTGCGGGCCTTGCCAGCAGGGCATCATACTGCTTGGGCGAATTCACGGCATTGTGAGTGTATTCCGAGGCGCCTCTGGGAGTGGACTCGAAGCTGCAGACCGAAGCAATGCCAGATAGCGCAGGCGCCATCGCGATTGAGATGTGATGAGCGGCCGAAAATCTGCGATGAATTGTGGTTGTCTTGTCAGGTGGGCGCATCGATTAGGGCCTCTCTCGAATCCTTATCATGAGGCACGGGGGCCTGCAGTGTTTGGTTCCCGGAAAGATCGACGGTCAGCCTGGGGCGCGACGTGCCGCGCCTAATAAGCCTTGGGTTTTCCTCCCGGTGCTGCCGGCCTTCTGAACCGCTCTGGTGGCAGTGAACCGTGTCAGCCAAGGAAGAATGACATCGAATTGACTCAGCATAAAATACAATGAATTGATCTAAATGCATCAAAAATTAGAGGAATGAACATGAAGCTTGACCACCTTCGCTATTTCTTGGCTGCGGCGACGCATGGAAGTTTCACAGCAGCCGGCCTGAAGATGCATATCTCGCCCACCTCGGTCGGGCATGCGGTCAACATGCTGGAAGAACAGCTGGGAACAGCTCTTTTTGTACGAAAGCCTTCGCGTGGTCTGACGCTGACGGCCGATGGACAAAAGCTTTACCAGCAATGCCGGCAGGTTCTGTCAGACCTTGAAGCGTTACAGGATCAGTTTGTCGGTGCGGCAGATCAGTTCCGGGGTGAATTGATTATCGGCAGTCAGGAGGGGTTGATTTGGTCTTTACTCGCGCGGGCGATCAGCAAGCTCGCGGAGCGCCAGCCGGAACTGCGTGTGTCCATGAAGACCACCTCGCTTGCTACAAACTATGAGGAACTTGAAGAGGGGGAGATCGATGTTCTGATCACCTTCCGCTATGATGACATTGCGCCAGCGAATGTTGACGTGACAACTCTATGCCGTCCAGAAGTCTGTGTTCTGATGCGCAAGGGACATCCGTTGGATACCTGTGATGAGAAGGTCAGTCTGAAAGATCTTGCTCGCTACAAGCAGGTTATGAACAACGAGCCGAATGCTTTCGATCTTGCTTACAATGCCTATCGGGCGCTTGGGTATGCGCCGGAAGTTCTTTTTTCCAGCAATATTGCCTCCGGTGCTCAGGCTCTGGTTGGGCAGAGCGATGCAGTGTCGTTACGGGTGGTACGTTCGTGCAGTATGGTTTCTCCACTAGGGGATCAGCTGACGTATAAGCGAATTGCGGACGAATTTTTCAACCCTTATCTGGTTGCGGCGAAGGTGAAGTCTCGAACGATTGGTGTGCGGAATAAAAGCGATGCATTCATTGATGTTTGTAAGGAGTTGATGGCTTCTGGAGAGATGAGGGATCACTTGTATTATTAAAGAGGCGCTGAGGAGGGGTGGAGTTCTTTCTGTAGGACATTGTCAGGGATTGTCAGATTAACTGACCTTGAGACGGCGCTTTCTGGAGTTTAGCCTCCGGAAGTGAGCCTGACCCCGTTCCGCTATATCAAGACACCCTCCGAAATCATTCAACTCGCGGTGATGATGTCCGTCAGGTTTCCTCTGTCGCTGCGCAATGTAGAAGACCTGCTTTATGAACATGGTATCGACATTTGTTACGAAACAGTGACGCATTGAGTTGATCGCTTCGGAACTTACTTCGCTCATAAGATTGGGAAGCGGAGATTTGATACGATACGGCAGAGTCCGCAATGGCAGTGGCACCTGGACGAAGTCTTCGTCAATATTCGAGGAGAACGCTCTTATCTGTGGCGCGCTGTGGATCACGAAGAGGAAGTATTGCAATCGTACATGACGAAGAAGTGATATAAGGCTGCTGTCATCAAAGTGATTGGAACATGGAAGCGCCCAGGGGCTGGGCGGCATCTCAATAACCGCGCCAAGAATTCATACCTACCCTTCCGAAGGCGCGAGAGAGCGATGCCGCGTTTCTGGCGCGTGGGAAGTCTGCAGAAATTCGCTTCAGTTCATTCGTCTGACAACGCCCGTCGATCACCGCCTGAGTTCCGCCTGGCCATGGGCGTAATTACATATCTGTAAACTCAATTTGCACTGCGTGGCTCTGAAGACAGCGGAGGACTTCGTCCAGATTTTCAGTGTTTTCGGGATAGTAGGTTCCGGCCGGGCGTGCTGTTCCAGAATTGAGACCAAGAGTTTCCGCCAGCTGTATATATGCGCCGACTGCCGTGAGATGTGTTTGGCCTGCTGGGTCCAGAACGGTTGCCCGTACTTTTCGGGGCTGGCCATCGGAATCTGTTCCGGAGATTGAGATGACGATCTCGTGTGAGGCGCCTTCGCCGGGGTGATAGATAATTGAACGACGTGTCTTGGTGAATGCGGGTCCACTGAGAAGACCCCAGATTCCCGAACCGACAAGAAAGGCCATCGTGCCCGTTGTGCCTGCATCGTCATAGGTGATGCGGGACGACGCAGATTGGGCGCCAGTGTATAACGCAAGCGTTTCCTGGCTCGGTTCGTCGAACCGGTAAGCTTTGCCTGAATAGCCCCCTGGGAAAGTAACCCTGGCCGGGTCGCTCATGGGTTTGACCGTTTTCCATCGGCCGTCTTCGCGTACGCGGAAGGGTATGCCGAGGCGGTCGGCATACTCGACGGAATTCGGACCCGCCTTATCCTTCAATCTGTAAAGTATGGCCGTGTCGATTTCCTCGACCTTTGCCAGCCGGCGGGCGGCGGCTTTGGCGACGATGGCACTGACGCCCGCCATCCATGACGAGGACAGGACGACCGGCGCCTTGAGATCTAGAATGCCTGCCAGCAGCGTTGCTTCATGGAGCCGCTCAGTCCAGCGAGTGATGTCTAAGTACGGGATTCCTCTTCCAATCGCGGCGCGCATCAGATTGTCGTCCGGATCATTCGTGACGGCTACCACGGCCGAAAGTGGGTATGTCTGGTTTGCAAGCGGACCGGTTTCGTTCACATCCAGCCTGAATCCTGTCGCGTTTCCGAGTGTGGCTGCTGCATCTTCCGCATCCCTCAGTGTTCGTCCAGCCAGGATAAGGGGAAGATCAGGATGGGTGTCACGGATGATGTGTGCGAGCTGCAGGCCGACGACGCCATAGCCGCCGACAATTAGAACCGGGTTATTCATGATCAGAGATCTTTCAAAATATTCTTGCTGTCGAGGTGGAGCTGGTAGGCCAGCAACAGCATCGCAAAAACGCTGACCGGGCCCCAGATGATCTGAAGAGGCGGCACCGGCATTTCTAGGTTGAGCGTTGTAACCATGTCCCAAAACCACATTCCGGCAAGAAACACCGCCAGTCGGGAGGCGACCCATGACCGTCCGGTGAAGGAAAGAGCAAGGACGGATAGCCAGCCCGCCGATTCAAATGCGTTGACCCAAGCATGTAGCGGCAGGACAGCATCGGGAAGTCCTGCGGAGCCGAAGTCGCTGCTCAGGAAGCCGATCGTGGAATGAGAAAAAGTAAGTATAGGAACAACGGGAAGAAGTTTCCAAAACACGGGCGGTCTCCTAAGCGACTTGGTGCGCGGCGGCGCGACGGGTTGCAAGATAGACTCCGGCCAGAACATGCAAACCAGCGACAATTGTTCCCCAGATCAGGAAACCGGGCGGCAGAGGCATGTCGAGTGTCCAGGTTGTCTGGACATCGAAGAAGAGCATTCCGCCAAGAAAGTAGCAGAGCTCCGGAGCAAATAGAGGGTTGCGGCGCAGTGACAGGATAAACACGATACTCCAGCCGATAGACTGGAATGCATTCCCGACCATCTCCTGCGAGATCATCTCCGGTGGAAGGGCGACATGGTTGAACCCGCCATTCGCAATGATGGAGGTCGTGTCAGAATAATTCAGTATGGAGATCAGAAAGAGAAATCTCCAGAATATGGAAAAGAAGGTTTTCATTGTGCTGATCCTTGCGTCAGTTTTCGCGAAACATGTCGTGCCGCGATGACTGAGAACGCCATGATCGTCTCGGACGGATCCACGCTTGGTCCGCTCGGAAACACGCTTGGGTCTGCAACGAAAAGGCCAGGCACTTCGTGCGCTTCATGGGTGGATGCCACCACTGACCGGGCAGGGTCATCTCCCATTTTCAGGGTCCCGGCCGGGTGTGGCGCGCCATGAAGCACGGCGCCGTTCTCGATATCGATGGTATCGAGCAGGGAAATCTCATCAGCAGAAAGGATGCGGGTTCCGCCAGCGTCTGGAACAAAGCAATAGCGCGCGCCGCTGGCGAACAGCAGCTGCGCCTCTTTTTTCATCGCGTCGCGCATCTTCAACAGGTCGTCGCCAATGAGCTTGTAGTCGTAGACAGGCTCGCCGTCACCGCCGAGCGTAATACGGCCACCAATCTCGTCGTCAATCCACGCGACCGCAGAGCCGATCCGAGGAAGCTCACGCATGAGCTCCTGATACTCTGCGCCGACTCCCGGCAGCAACGCAGCCAGAATTTCCGGCTGAAGCTGGTTGGGGTGCAGCAAGTAACCGCCCTCAACGTAATTCCCGTTTACGTCATATGTTGGAAGACGAAAGTCTTTCGTCCCAGTCGCAGCCGGTACGTTCATCCACATATTAATATCTTCGTCGAACACGGCGTAGACGACAGGGTTCGGGTTGCAGAGAAAATTCCGGCCGACCATGCCACTACGGTTAGGAAGCTGCGATTTGAGCCAGATGACCGCCGAACTGAACCCTCCGGCTGCCAGAACGACCGCTCGCGCATTAATGCGGACAGACTGTCCGGTTGGACGGCCAGTGGCTCTGTCGATCACGGAGCAATCGACACCGTCCGCATGACCCGCGGCATCGCGTGTGATCCGGTCGACCTGGACGTCGGCATACAGGTGTCCACCAGCCTTCAGAAATTCCGGGACGTAGGTGACGGCCATGCTTTGCTTGGCATCAAAAGCGCATCCCTGGTAGCAATGTCCGCTCGCGGCACAGCCACGTCTGGCCTGAGGTACCGCTTCGATCCCCCAGCCGAGGCGTTCGGCGCCGATATCGAAAAGCTGGTTGAGGCGGTTGTAGTATTCGGGCCCATGAACGTGGATATTCAGATCTTTCTCGATTTGATCGAAGATTGGTGCCAGCGTGTCGTGATCATGGCCCGAAATACCCTGTTCGCTCCACTGCTTGGCCCTGTCTTCCGGCAGGCGCCAGCTGTCACCCCAGTAGTGTACGCTGGCGCCGCCAACGCAATTTCCATACATCAGCGCGATTTCAGAATTGGAGGATGTTTCGAGCCCGCGGCCGCCATCAATGCGAGCCAGCATGTTATCGGCACGCTGATCGAAATCGCCGCGCCCTGTCGTGTAGTATCCGCCCCGCTCCACCATGACGACGTCAAACCCTGCCCGGGCGAGTTCCTTTGCGGCAGTTGCACCGCCGCAACCGGAGCCGATGACCACTACGTCTGCGGTTTTTTCGATATCAGCCTTTATGTCCTTGCCTTCCTGAATCATTGCACCACCTCCTGATTGAGAGCAAGATTTGCAATGCGGTTTCCGCCTTCAAACACTTTTTCCGGAACCGATGGCCCGACATAGTCGATTGAGGGCCAGCTGCGGTCGTCGGTGTAGTAGAACAGGCCTGAGAAGAATTTCAGCGCCATGTAGATCGCCCGGTCAGCTCCAGCGCTTGCGCTCATCGACCGCAGCGTGTCGGTTTGTTCATCTGCAGGCAGTGTGGAGAAAGGACGTACGTCGCCGGACAAGGCCGGAAGAATTTCAAGGTATCCCAGGGAAGCTTTCATATCCGACTGGAGCTTTGCACTGCCGTATGAAAGTTCGAGATCGATTCGGCGAGCTGTCATCGTTTCCTGCACGGAAGGCATGTCAGCAGTTGGGGCGATGATGCGGTTGGCTACCAGAGACATCACCGCCAGGCCTTTCCAGTTCAGAACCAAAGGTGGCGATCCATCACCCGCAATTGCGCGATAATCCGCCTCCGAACGCGACATGCGCAACGCAATCGTCCCGCCCGCTGCTGCCAGAACGCCTCCAGCTACGCCTGCTACCAAGAAGCCTCGTCGCGAAAGTATACTGCCCTGTCCTGCTCTCATCTAGGTCACCCATAAACACAAAAAAGTACAATCGTACCATTTATAGGATGTGGCCGATTGTCAATGCTGTTGTCGACTTTCGTCCGACCTGACAAAAATCAGAGGAGGAGTTATCTTGATTTAGCTGAGAGTACAGGTAAGTCGGCAGCACTGTTCAGTGAACAGGATTTCGTTATGCAGCAATATCGTATAAGGGAATTGAATGCTGTATCGGGAGTCGTGGACGGAATGAGAAAAGGTGAGAAAAAGCGGGAAGAAGTCCTGGACTGCGCGGTTCAGATTCTTGTTGAAACCGGCTATGCGGGTTTGTCTTACCGGAAGGTTGCAGAAACTGCAGGTATCACAGTTGGCAACCTCCAGTTCTACTTTCCAACGAGAGCAGACCTGATTGAAGCAATGCTGAAGCGGGAGATGGGCCGCTATGATGCGGAGCTTGATCAGGTTGGTGATCCTGAATCGGGTGCGAATGGCGAAACCACGCTGCTCAACACGATTGATTACCTTCTCAAAGACCAAACCAGCCAGAATAGTTGCATAATTTTCTGGGAGCTGTGGGCGCTGGCCGCGCACGATGTGACTGCAGCGAACATTATGAACTCTTATTATCAGACCTATTTGGAAACATTGGCAGTTCTGGTGCGCCGTGCCCGTCCTGGCCTTACGGCGGCCAAGGCCAACCGATGCGCGTTTCTGATCATTTCCCTGATCGAAGGTGCATCCCTGTTTCGAGGATATCAAAAGCCGCGTATCCCGGCAGTCCGGAATGCGGAGAAGGACTTGAAAAGGCTTATTCTTAGAATTGTCGACGACGCCGATGATTAAAACGAGCGCTCGCAGGGCAGCGCCCGCAGGCCTGATGCTTTCCGGCAGAATGTAGCATTGTAACTCACCCGCCTGCTGGACGGGATCTGCTGACGAAGTGGTCGTTGGTCTCAGCTGCGTTCGTAGTCCGCGAATGTTTATCCGCTTCGAGTTCCAGTCTTGGCGGCAAACGCCCTAGATCGTTCTGCTGCTCTTTTACATCTGAGTATACGCCCTGCACGAAGTGTGTGCAGGGCAGGTTGTCCACATTCCGTAGACGGTAAGAATGTGCTCCGGCCCCAAAAAATCATTTGACAGGCTTGTGGTCCTTAATAATGGTACGATCATACTAATAATATATGTCGGCATCACGCGGGAGAGGGTCATGGAAGTTATTCGCTTTGCGGCAATCGCAATCGGGGCAATTGGGGTAGGGCAGATCACCCATGCTCAGGACAGAGTTCTGGATACGGTCACGGTAACAGCCCAGAAGAAGGCTGAGGATGTTTCGAACGTACCAGTCGCCATTTCAGCATTTGACGGCGAAGATCTCACGGAGCTTTCCATTGGAGACCCGTTGGATCTGGCTGGTCAAACGCCAGGGTTGTCGACAGTTATGAATTCAGTTGGTGCCCCATCATTCAGTATACGCGGGGTTGGCCTCGAGGATTTTATTGGAAATAATGCCAGTGGTACCGCCATATATGTCGATGAGATATACCCTGTCTCTGCGGTGATGCAGGGCTTCCGGCTGTTTGATCTTGAGCGGGTTGAAGTTCTGAAGGGGCCGCAGGGTACATTGTATGGCCGCAATTCTACCGGTGGAGCGGTAAATATCATTACCGCCAAGCCTGGTAAAAATGCGGAAGCTTATCTGCTGGGGCGTGTGAATACACTCAATGAAAGCAACTTGACCGGAGTGGTATCTGGTCCGTTGTCAGAGCGCTTTGGTGCACGTGCAGCTTTTAACTATGAAAAGAGTTTTGATGGCTGGCAGGACGGTGTGAACGGTAGTGCCGATGCAGCAAAATCTGATCGGCTGTCAGGGCGGGTTCATCTTGCATACACACCCGTGGATGGGATCGATACGCTTTTCACACTGCATGCTGAACGCGATCAGGGCGTTAATCCATCTTGGCACAGTGATGATCGTGTTGGGTATGACGGCTTTCTCGGGATTCAGTTTTCTTCTCCTGATCAGGCCGACAGGACTGATTTGGGGTCATTCTTCACGGGTGTGGATGGAGTCCGCTCGCCCAAGAACGACACGAACCTGTGGGGAGCAAACTTCCGAATCTCCGCAGACACGCCAGTTGGAGAGCTTGAAGCAATTACGGGCTGGCAGACAATCGACCGCGATGCCTATGATAACAATGACGGGTCTCCTGCGACGCTTGCGGATTTCCACTTCCGTACGGATGTGGAGCAAATCAGTCAGGAGATCCGCTTGTCTTCGGAATTCGGCAATCGGGGAAGCTTGATTATGGGCCTGGTATATGGCCGGGACTTCATCGACGTAACGGACGACATCCTAGCCACCGATACTCTCAACCTTCTGTCTCCGGACGGGTTGCGCCCATCCGATTTTGGTATCGAGGTGACTCAGACCGCGACCACGCGTCAAATTACAAAATCATTGGGAATCTATGCTCACTCCGAATGGTATCTCAGCGATGCGCTGACACTTACGCTTGCGGGCCGGTACACTGATGACGAGCGCCGGTTCCGTGGAAATGTAACTGACAATTCTGGGTATGTTGTCGGCGGCTTTGGGGGTGTCATTGTTGAGGTCGATTCCGAGGAAAGTGAGTCAGATTTTTCATGGCGCGCCGGAGTGGACTATCAGGCAACGGAAAATACCTTGCTCTATGCTTCGGTCGCTACCGGCTTCAAATCCGGAGTGTTTTATTCGGGTGCAGTGCCGGATCCGCTCGGTTGGGGATATGTTCCGCCGGAACAGCTCACTTCATATGAGACGGGTTTCAAAACACGCCTCAAGGACCGGGTGCAGGCCAGTGCTGCTGTGTTCCATTATCAATATGAAGACAAACAGTCAGCCATCTTCATCCCGACTGCATTCGGGCCAGTCTCAACGCTCGCGACACTTCCGGAATCCGAAGCAACGGGTGCGGAGTTGGAAATCGCGGCTCAGGTCTCCGACAGTTGGGATGTCTCATTCGGTGCCGCCTATCTCGATGCGGAAGTCACAAAGCCGCCATCGGATGTGCGCGGTATTCCCGTTGCCGCACCCGTGCTGAAAGGAGACCGCCTCACGCAGTCACCCGAATTCTCCCTCAACGCCGTTTCGAGATATTATTACTCATTGGGGGACTCCTATGATGGCGTTTTCCAGCTGAGTTACACGTACACCAGCGAAATGACGCAGTTTCTTGCCGATCCGCTTTCCCGTTCGGAAAAAGTAAGTGATATGGGGTTGCGGCTGTCGATTGAGAACAAGCCGAAGGGGTGGTCGCTCGCTTTGTTCGCCCAGAACCTGCTGGACGAAGATAACAAGACCTTCGCGTACGGTAATCTGCTGGGCAACCAGACATATGCGCGGCAGAGGCCAAGGCTGGTTGGCCTGGAGTTCAAGGTGTCGATGTGAAGACCCATGAGTTTATTCATTCACATATTGCGCGCGGTTCATCATGAAAAAGGGGTGCTGAAGCTGTTCAGTTGCCAACATGCGCGAACAGCTTCGTTCATATAGTTCGTTCATGGGCGAGTTTGCAAATACTCACCAGGGATGTTCCCCGTTAGCGACCATGAGACAGAAACCCGGTCCGGACGGATCGGCAGAGCGACATGTAAAAGAAATCCGTCGCAAGACCCGGCGTAAATTCTCCGCGGAAGGGAAGATCCGCATCGTGCTGGAAGGCCTTCGCGAAGAGTATTCGATTGCCGAACTGTGCGGACGTGAGGGAATCTCCCTAGGCATTTACTGCACATGGTCGAAGGAGTTTCTTGTTGTTCGATGATCGGGTTGAAGTTTATTGTCTATACGGTTCTCAGTGTTCTGACGCCTTATCCCGATTTCGAGTATGAAAATAATTTAGGAGAATGCGGAGGCATAAACTCGGTGCCGTTCTCGTACATCGAATGCGTTGGCGTATCCAATAATAACGCGGATAATTCAGCACTTTTGGAATACCTTGCCCAGTATGCAGAATGGCCGATTACGGAGGACAGAGTAGGCATCCTGATCCGCGGATATGAATGAGAAGCTTGAAGGAGAATTGATCATGCCTCGGCACACCAGAATTCTGCTGATCTTTGACCCAGCCTTATGCTGGAAATCTGTTGGATGAGATCCGCAGTGCATGGGTGTGGATTACTAATTCCGATCACCACATGCTTTCGGTGCAATCGGTGTGGCAAAACCATTCCGTGCCTGGCAACCCGAACCCATTCAATGCGTCGCCGGTTTCAGATGGAAATTCGTTCCTCACCCTTATGGACATGATTGAGGGGCACCATGACACCAACTCTGTTGGCTCTTCACTGCGGCGTCTTTAGGTTTGTGGACTGAAGATTATGCTCAGGCTGAGCGAATGCACTGGATCAACTTGGCTGGAATGTGATTGACCAAACATCCGATCGGGCATGTTTCGAGCGCCGAGATTGAGTGGTGCTGGGGAGTAGAGGTAAAGATATGGCCCTTGATGTTCACTTATATGAAAACCGGAGAATAGGACAGCTCTTGTTCCAGATCGATGACAAAACCTATGGCGATCTTTATCCGGCATTCGAACTGTTCCACCAACGCACAGGTCTCTTCATCGACCCCTATAGTGACGTCGTCGTGGACACAGCGCTTCCGGCATTCATCGCGGTCCTGACGGAACTCCAGACATCAACATCCTTGCTTGGCATCTTGGAAGAATGCGATCGAACGGGGCGGTCTGTTATCTTTGCCGGTGACTGAAATCGAGTCACCCGTAGTCTCGCAATCATCAGTGTGGAGAACCAGCATGAAAACAATCTATGACCTTGCCATCACACTGGCCCAGGACCCAGAGCAGGTGGCTGATGCGCAGGCTCTGACACAGGATAAAAACCGGCCGCATATGGGTTTGAAGGGCGTCTACGGTCTCTTCGGCAGTGCAAAATGGTGGAACAATCTGAAAGTGACCTGCTTCCGAGAAACTGGACCATTCGATTTGGGAAAATTCTCGTTTAGCATGTGGG
>JAAEZZ010000015.1 GCA_018222605.1 Alphaproteobacteria bacterium | reverse complement strand
TCGCTCAGAAGACCCGGGACCTTGGGGTATGTTGAGCATATCTCGCCAAAGCTCCTGACCGGCGCGGCGGGCGGTAACGCTCCATTCCGTAGCCTTATTTCATTGTCAGGCGGAGCGCCACGGCGCCCGCCGCGCACGGCTCTTGTGAGAGAGCCCGGAAGTATCAGGAAACCCGGATGGTTCGCGCCAGTCCGGCTTTGGGCGCAGGAGGAACGCCGACAGCAGCCGCCTTGCTTGAGGGCCGTTCTCCCCCCTGAAAGGGGGGAGTTAGAGGGGGGTAACGCCGCAAGGGCCCAAGGAAAACAGAAAGGACAACTCCATGCCACGCCGTAAAGCCCGCATCAGAAACACGTTTCGCATGAAATTCATGTGGCACTTCGCAGACGCGTCGCATTCAACCCATGTCAAATTCTTGCGCCGGATCGCCTGTAATATTCCGCAGGCGCGGGAATGGGTTGAAAGGTGCGTCTATGATCCGGATCTGGTTGCGGAAACATATGATCGTATCCTGAGAGAGCTGGGGCCAAGGGAAGACGATTTCACCATTCAGTACAAAAAACTCATGGCTGCCGAGCGGGCCCGGACCTCCGCAGAAACAGATAAAACGCCCCTGAGCCCCCATGACGCGCATGGGCCTCTGAATAGCCAGACACATGCTGGCTGGCATCCGGCGTCTGAACCCAGTGCAGAAAGTTCCGCCGAAGAACCCCCTCGCCCCCGCGTCCTTTTCCTGTAATCACCAGAACGCAGCGCGCGCCTTGCGTGCGGCTGCGGGTGACAAATTGCATCAGGCGCAGCTCTGCGGTCGTCTGTGTCATGCCGTGCAGATCTATCGTCCCGGCCAGTTCCAGCCGACCGCGGCGCACGCGCTTTTCGCCGCCGCGGTCAGCGGCCTTTGCCGTGGGCTTTTGTTTGTCCTCCGCCTTTCCCGCTGCCGCGATCAATCCGTCAGCTGAATGTTTGCGCGGACGCATCGGGTTGACAGGCCCGCCGGATTCAAGGGCGCGCTCAAATTCTTCCAGATTTGCCGTAGGCGGACCAATCGGCTTTACCGTGCGTGCAACCCTGGCCCAGGCGCGGGATTCCTCAGGGGTCAGGCGGCGCTTGGTCATGGCCTAGGGCGCGGTCAGCTTCAGGGACGGATTGGCGACATTCTCATCCATCAGGCGCCGCGCCACCTTGCGCGGCAGGAACACCCACAGCCGGCCGGGTGCATTCATCGTGCCGGCGCGCTCGCCCGCTTCCTTGCCGGTCCCGAAATAGAGATCGCCGCGCACCGGGCCCTTGATGGCGCCGCCCGTGTCCTGCGAAATCAGCAGGCCCGCCCATTTGCCGCCCAGGCCTGGGGCCTCGGTCTCCACATACATCGGCACCCCCAGCGGATGGATGGACGTGTCCACCGCCATCGAGGACAGCGGCGTCAGCGGAACGCCCTGCGCCCCTTCCGGGCCAAGCGACGGGTCGCCCTCCGGCAGCGCGCGGAAGAACACAAAGCGCGGATTGTGGTTCATCGCCTTGCGCGTCTCAACAGGACCGGCCCGGTCCATCCAGGCACGAATGCCCTGCATGCTCGCCTCACCGGGGGTGATGCGACCGGTCTCCATCAGCCAATTGGCCGTGGAGCCGAACCGGTGGCCATTATGCGCCGCATAAGCCGCGCGAACCGTCCGCCCGTCCGGGAAATGCAGGCGTCCGCTGCCCTGGATCTGCAGGAAGAAGACATCTGCCGGGTGGGCATAGGCAATCGCCGTCACGCCATTTGTCGTGATGTCTGCCCGGGGCGGATAGGGCCTCAAACTGCCATCCGGCATACGCTGTTTCGGGTTCGCGCCATTCGGCACCAGATCCGACGGCAGCGCTGGGACAGGTTCGGTGAAGGGCGGCGTCGGTGTGTAGCGCGCTTCATACATCGGCTCAAAATAGCCGGTGAACCGGCTCTCACCCGTGGGAGAGGAAATTTCGACCGGTAGAAATTCGGCCTCCAGAATGGCCCTGGCGCTGGTATCATCCTCGGCCCTGTTCACAGCGTCACACACCGGCAGCCATTCGGCGACAAATCCGGCCCAGGGCGCCTTGGCGGACAGATAATCGCCGGCAGACCGGTCCTGCAGCTTCACGCAGGATCGCTTGAACGCGCTGATCGGCAATTCGATCGGGGCCTCCTGCCAGTTCGGCAGGGCGGCAAAACTGCTTGGGCGCTCAATCGCCTCAACCTGTTTCGGCGGGGTGGAGACTTTCGGCGGAACATCCGGCACCACAGGGGACGGCGCAGGCGGCGGGGCACTCTGACAGGAGGCCAGAATGGTCATCACAGACAGGCAAAGCAAACGGCGGAGCATGCCGCCACTTATGGCTTGCTTCAGGTCAGTCTGTCACGCCCCAGATGTCGGACGTACAGCAGAAGATGGCCTAATTGGCCTCTTCCACATCATCCAGGATCCAGTTCGGATCGGTTCCGGTCACATCGCGCATGAAGGCCCACAGCTCTTTCGCCGTGCGCGTCGTCTCGCCATCGCCCAGTTCAGCCTGATAGCGCACCCAGACGCGGGCCATCTTGCCGTCCAGTTCTGCGCTTTCAATCTCAGCCTTCTTGATACGCAGAAGATCAAAAGCGGGCGTGTTGTTGGCTTCGCGATCGGTAATCGCCTGATCCCAGGCTTCATAGACGTCATCATCCAGCAGCGGGCGCAACGCTTCCCTGTCACCACGAGCAAAAGCCCCGACGATCATTGTGTAGGCCGCACGGGCCCCGCGCATGAAGTCCGGCTCATTGAACCGGCGGTCGGCATTGTAGATCTCTTCCATTCCGGCCGCTGCAGGCCCAGTGAAGATCGGCGTTTCCGGATCAGCTGGCTGCACCGGCCTATCGAGAGGGGTAACGGGGGTATCGCCGCGCTTTGCAGACGGTTCTGTCCGGCGCATGGGCGTATCGTCTTCTCCCTTCCCCAAGACGGTGTAGAGGCGGAAAAGAACAAACAGCGCAATCGCCGCAAGAATGACTACCTGAATCACAGGATCGAACATAAGGGCGGAATATCCTCCAAAGAAGTGTGTACCATTCTAGATAGGTTGGACGAGCCTGTCATGCCAGTGATACATTGCGCGTTAAGGGGCCGCATGCTAGGCGCGCGACGTCAAGTGTAGAGGGAGAACAAGCATGACAGATGCCAGCGCACCGGAAAACCCCCAGCCGCAGGGCACCGGCCAACAGACGCCGTCCATGCGCGTGCTCGGTCAATATGTCAAAGACCTGTCCTTCGAAAACCCGGGCCATGGCCCTGTTCAGGCCCAACCGAACATTGATCTCGGTATCGATGTTGGCGCGACACCGCATGCCGACGGGAATGGTCTTTTCGAAGTTTCCCTGAAACTGTCCGCCAAGGCGACATCCGAGCAGACAGTCCTGTTCCTTTGCGAACTTGAATATGCCGGCCTGTTCCAGCTGCAAACAGCCCAGCAGAACCAGATCGAGCCAATGCTTCTGATCGAATGCCCGCGCCTTCTGTTCCCGTTCGCGCGCCGCATCATTGCAGAGATCACGCGCGAAGGTGGCTTCCCGCCCCTGCTGATCGATCCGGTCGACTTTGTTCAGCTTTACCAGGCGCAATACCAGCGCGCCGCCGAACAAAACGGCCAAAATGGTGTTGGCCAAGCCTGATCAGCTAACCTTTTTCCAGATCGCGTCATCGCCCAAGCTTTCAATAAAGGCTTCGTGGGCGGCGCGTTCTTCTTCCGTGATCTGCGAAGCAAGAGGCTGAGGCCGTTGCTTCGCCGTCCGCTTCCGAGACCCGAAATCCATTTCCTCTGCCGTCTCAAACGAGAAAGCGCGCGCGCGGCCGCCCAGCAATTCGAGATACACGCTGGCCAGCAGCTGGCTATCGAGCAAAGCGCCGTGGAAGGTCCGGCTTTCCAGCGAAATATCATAGCGTCGACAAAGTGCATCAAGACTGGCCGGGGCGCCGGGATATTTCTTGCGGGCCATGGCAGCCGTATCGATCCAGCGCTCTTCCGGAATCGGCGGACGCCCGCACCGCTCCAGCTCCATATTGATAAAGCCCCGGTCAAACCCGGCATTGTGCGCAACAATCGTGGCGTCTCCCAGGAATTCCAGAAAAGCATCGACGACTTCCGGATGCTCAAAATAGGGGGCATCCTTCAGATGCCCATCCGTAATGCCGGTGATGCGGACCGTGTCTTCAGAGACGGAGCGCTTCGGATTGATCAGCACACGAAACGTGCGGCCGGTCGCAATGTGGTTGTGCATTTCCACTGCACCGATTTCGATGACCCGGTCCCCGTCAGCAGGATTCAGACCAGTTGTTTCTGTATCGAATGCGATTTCGCGAATAACATCACTCATGCGTCACTCTCTTCCTCAGCCAAGCGATTCATCAGGCGCACTATGGCCTGAACACAATCGCGTGCAAACTCGAAACCATGCGCCGTGGAGATAATGAAATCTGCCTTGGCGCGCTTTTCAGCATCCGGCATCTGACGCGTGAGTATGGACTCGAATGTCTCCGCCGTCATGCCGGGACGGGAGAGCACCCGTTCGCGCTGCACCTCTGCCGGGGCGCTGACAACCACGACATAATCGCAATAGGCATATCCGCCCGCTTCATAGAGCAGAGGAATATCCAGCACGATGAAAGGTGCGCCGGATTTATGCGCAGTATCCCGAAACTGTTTCTGGGCATCTCCTGCGAGGGGATGGACGATTGCTTCCAGTGTCTTCATCGCTTCGGAATCATTCAATACGCGTGCGCGCAAGGCATTCCGGTCAATCGCCCCGTCCACGCTGACACCCGGAAAGGCCACTTCCACCGGCGCAACAGCCGCGCCGCCCTTGGCATAGAGCGCGTGCACTTCTGCGTCCGCATCATACACTGGCACGCCCTCTTCGCGGAAGAGTTCAGCCGTCGCGGATTTCCCCATGCCTATGGAACCTGTCAGCCCAAGGATGATCATGTTGTGGCCTCCACCAGCTTTCGGCAACGCTCCTGAGCTGATACCATATCCGGCAATATGCCGAACCAGTGTTCAAAGCTGAATGCCGCCTGCGCCACAAGCATGCCCAGCCCATCGACAGGTTTCCAGTTTTTCGCACTTGCCGCGTCCAGCATCGGCTTTGCCGCCTTGCCATAGGAAATGTCGTAGAAGATACGAGACTTGCCATCCGGCATATCAAGCGCCTGTCCTGAATGCCCGAGGCTAAGCGTATTGATCACGATATCCGCCTCCCCCATGGCCGCAACGGCCTGATCCAGGCTGCAAATTTCCGCTTCGATGTTCAGATGGTTCACCATATCCTCTGCGCGTGAAACAGTCCGATTACAGATCGTCAAATCTGCACGCATGTCAGAGATGGCAAGCGCGACAGCGCGCGCTGCGCCCCCTGCCCCCAGCAGACATACATGCTGTCCGGAAATATCGATATCGATCTGGCCTAGCGTTTCGGCAAATCCGGGTGCATCGGTATTTTCTGCGTGCCAGCCGCCCTTCTTCAAATGGATCAGCGTATTCGCCGCGCCAATGCGGCGGGCGACCTTACTGACCGTTTCAGCGAGCGCCAGCGCGTCTTCCTTGTGCGGCAGGGTTATGTTCAGCCCTTTTGCGCCGCGCGACTCAAGTGTCTTGAGCCCCTCATCCAGTTCGCCTTTGGCAACGTGCAGGGCTTCATAGGTCGCATCAATACCATGCTCCCGAATCCAGGCCTTATGGATCACAGGCGATAGAGAATGCGATACCGGATCGCCAACAACACCATACAGCAAGGTCATGAGGGCAGTACCTTCCGAACACGCAGATAATCAAGCAGAGGCAAAAGCGGCAGGCCGAGGATGGAGAAATAATCGCCTTCAATCCGCGAAAACAATTGTGTGCCCAGGCCTTCCAGCTGGTACGCGCCAACTGTAGACAAGAGCGGTGCGCCGACCGTCTCGACATAGTCTTCGATGAAGTCTTCGCTCAGCACACGCATGGTCAGCTTCGGCCGAGCCAGATAGCGCCAGACTGGCTCACCATTTTCGGAAATCACAATTCCAGTTTCCAGCGTGTGCGTCTTGCCGGACAGTTTGCGCAAATGGTCGCGTGCACCTTCCAGATCCACGGGCTTGTCGAAGGCTTGATTGTCCAGTGACAGCATTTGATCGCAGCCAATGACCAGACCGTTTTCGCGCATTGAGACCTTCATGGATTTCATCTCGGCCAGCTTCATGGCCTGATCGCGGACAGACATGGGCTCTGCGCGGAATGCCGCCTTGGCCGCATCCTCATCCACATTCGACTTGATGGTTTCGGCTTCCACACCCGCAGCGGCCAGCACGGCGCGCCGGCTCTGGCTGCCGGAAGCGAGAATAATGCGCGGGTTCATACCTGGGCTTTCCGTTCGTTCAACAGGTTCAGGATCGCGGCAGCCGTTTCCTCAACCGAGCGGCGGGAGACATCAATCGTCTTCCACTTGTTGCGTTGAAACAGGCGGTTGGCCTGGGTCACTTCATCGCGCACGGCGGCCTCATCGGCATAGATAGTGTGTTCATCCTGATCCAGCGAGATCAGGCGCTGACGGCGGATCTGCACAAGCCGCTCTGCGCTGACCTTCAGGCCAATAATCAGCGGGCCTTTCGGGCCAAGCTTTTCAATAAAAGGCGGCAGCGGCACGCCCGGCACCAGCGGAATATTCCCCGCCTTCACCTTGCGGTTTGCCAGATACACACAGGTCGGAGTCTTTGATGTGCGGCTCACCCCCAGCAGAATAACGTCTGCACCGACCAGCCCGTCAACATTCTGGCCATCATCATGGGCCAGCGTGAAATTGATGGCTTCCATCCGCTCGAAATAGTCATCATCCAGCGCGTGCTGGCCGGCAACTTTCTGGTTGGCGGAAATGCCGAGGTGGCGGCCCAGCATGGCAATCGACGCATCCAGCACCGGCAGTGTCGCCACACCATGCTCGCGGCAGAAGGTTTCCAGCTTCTGGCGCAGGACTTCATCAGAAATCGTGTACCAGACAACGCCGGGCGCGGCCTCGATCTCTCGCATCACGCGTTCTAGCTGGCGCTCGGAGCGGACGAGATAATAATTGTGTTCAAGCGGCTGCACGTTTTCGAACTGTGCACAGGCCGCTCGCTGAATCGCATTAAGCGTCTCACCCGTACTGTCAGACACGAGGTGGACATTGAAATAAATGCTGAAGCGCTGAGGGGTCGTATTCATTCCCCCTGTGTTGCCGAGGTTGGCGAAACACACAAGACCTGTGAGTCGCCTGTGGATAGCCATTTTTCCCCAACTGGATTCACAATTGACTCACAGGAGGCAGAATCCGACTCCTTAAGAATCCCTTTATGTTCGACTCTGTGAGTCCCGCTAGGGTGTTAACCCCTCATTAACCCTGTTGCGACGGGTAGTTAATGAAACCTTACCCGGGTGCGACACCCTGTGACTCACCTGTGGAATTAGCTGGACAATTCCTGTGTGTGGTCTTTCTCCACGAATTACACGGTCTAATAGTTATAAGCGCCCTGTCGGGCTTTGTTTGAATTTGGAATGGATGGGGCGATGGGCGAGAACACCAAGCCGAAACTGATTCAGGTACTTGAGGGACATGCGGTATCTCCGCCTCCGGTATGGATGATGCGCCAGGCCGGGCGGCATCTGCCCGAATATCTTGAGCTTCGGGCAAGGGCGAAGAACTTCCTGGATTTCTGCTACACGCCTTCAATGGCCGCTGAAGCCACCCTGCAGCCTGTCCGGCGCTATGGCATGGATGGGGCAATCCTGTTCGCTGACATTCTGCTGATCCTGGACGCGATGGGCCTGGGTGTGCGGTTCGAGAAAGGTGTCGGGCCTCTGGTCGAAGAAATCGCCAGCGCATCGGACCTTTCCCGCGTGCCACCGCAACAGGCTGCAGACCGTTTGTCCCCCGTCTATGAAACAGTCTCCCGCGTGAAAGCCGGTTTGCCGTCAGGGACGGCGCTGATCGGATTTGCCGGGTCTCCCTGGACCGTTGGTCTTTATGCCATCGAGGGACGGGGCAAGACCGACAAGTCCACCGCCTGGCGCTGGGCCCATGGCAAGCCGGATGAGTTGGCCGCCGTGCTGGACCAGATCATTGATGCGACGGCCTTTTATCTCAGCGCGCAAGTAGAGGCAGGCGCCGATGCGCTGATGCTGTTCGATAGTTGGGCCGAGGGCCTGCCGGACAATATCTTCCGCGAAGTCATTATTGCGCCGACAAAGAAACTTGTCGCGCGTCTTCGGGAGATGGGCATCACCGTGCCGATCATCGGCTTTCCGCGCGGTGCCTCAGCCATGATTGGCGAGTATGTGGCCGAAACCGGCGTCACAGCTGTGGGGCTCGATACGGCGGCTGTGCCGGGCTTTATCAATAGCGTGCTGCCGGAGGGCTTCCCGGTTCAGGGGCATCTGGACCCGCTATTGCTGATCGAAGGCGGCGAAAGACTCGACGCCCGCGTTCGCGAACTTATCTCTGCCTATTCCGGCCGCCCGCACATTTTCAATCTTGGACATGGCATCCGGCCGGAAACCCCCATCGCGCATGTTCAGCGCGTTCTGGAAATCATTCGGGAAGGCTGACACTTCATGGCCCGCAAGATCGCTGTCGTACTGTTCAATCTGGGCGGACCGGACACGGAGAAGGATGTTCAGCCTTTTCTGAAAAACCTGTTCCGTGACCCGGCGATCATCGGTGCGCCGCTACCGGTACGCTGGTTTCTGGCGCGACTGATCTCGTCGACACGGGCACCGTCTGTGAAAAAGAATTACGCCATGATGGATGCTGGCGGCGGGTCGCCCCTGCTGCCGGAAACTAAGATACAGGCGGAGGCGCTGACCGAGGCGCTGGCAAAACGCTATCCGGAAGATGAGGTGCGCTGTTTTATCGGCATGCGTTACTGGCACCCCTTCACCGAGGAAGCCGCTGCGGAGGTGAAAGCCTGGGGCGCGGACGAAGTTGTGCTGTTGCCGCTCTATCCGCAATTCTCCACAACGACGACGGGATCGTCCCTGACGGCCTGGAAGAAAGCGTATAAGCAACCGGTGAAGACGGTATGCTGCTATCCCTTTGCGGAGGGCCTGATCACGGCGCATGTCGAGCGGATCATGGAAGCGTACAAACGTGCGGGCGAGCCCGGCAATGTGCGTTTGCTACTCTCGGCGCACGGCCTGCCGGAAAAGATCGTCAAAGATGGCGACCCTTATCAATGGCAGTGCGAGACGATGGCCGACATGATTGCCGGCCGCGTGCCATCCGACTGGGAAGTCGTGGCGTGCTACCAGTCCCGCGTAGGGCCGCTGAAATGGATCGGGCCGCCTACCGAGGAGTGCATCGCGGAAGCCGCCGATGAAGGAAAGAACATCCTGATCGCGCCGATTGCCTTCGTGTCAGAGCATATCGAGACACTGGTGGAACTGGGCGAGGAATATCGCCTGGTTGCCGAACAGCATGGCGCGCCGAGCTATACCCGCGTGGAAGCCGTCGGCGTGCATGAGGAATTCATCTCCATGCTGGCCGACCAGGTGGAAGATGCGCTGCGCGAAGATCTTGCCATTCGGTCCTGTGCAGGGCCTCGCCTGTGCGCGGCCAGCTGGAGTGGATGTCCGAACACACAAGCCCATGCCGGCGCGGGCAAACTGGTGAATTCAGAACAGAAAGCGGGCGCGTAATGCTGTATCTCTGGGTGAAGGCACTGCATGTGATTTTCGTGATTGCCCTGATGGGCGGTCTGCTGGTCTATCCGCGCTACAAGATACATCAGTTGTCCAGCAAGCCGGGCGATGAATTGTTCGAGACGATGAAGGATGCTTCGAACAGGCTGCGCAAGATCATCCTCAACCCCAGTATTATTCTGGTCTGGATTCTGGGAATCACGATGCTGGTCATGAATCAGAGCCTGTTGAGCCAGCCCTGGATGCATGTGAAACTGCTGCTGGTGCTGATCCTGTCCGGTTTGCACGGCTACTTCATCGGTGTTGGCAAAAAGATCGACCGCGGCACCCCGAATGCTACGGCCAAGCGGTTGCGCATGATGAATGAAGTCCCGTTTCTGCTGATGATCGGCATCGTCATCATGGTGATCGTGCGCCCGTTCTGAGTCATCGACTCTGGCGGAGCCCTTGACGAAATGCCCCTTTAGGAGGCATATGCGGCGAAACCGCTGCGCAGTCCTTGCGCGGGCGATGATCCCCCGATTTCTAAAATCCGGCTCCTGATATTATTTACAGCAGCCCCTTATCCGGAATTCCCTCATGGCATCTTCCATGCTCGACGACATCACCAGTGTGAAACTCAGCGACCTGAAGGCGAAGTCGCCTGAAGAACTGCTTGCCTACGCAGAAGAGCTGGAAGTCGAAAACGCCTCCTCGATGCGGACGCAGGACATGCTGTTCGCCATCCTGAAGGAACTTGCCGACAGCGAAGTCGAAATCACGGGCCAGGGCGTTCTGGAAGTACTGACCGATGGCTTCGGCTTCCTGCGCTCTCCGGAATCCAACTATCTGCCTGGTCCGGACGACATCTATGTCAGCCCGGAAGTTCTGAAGAAGGGCAATATCCGCACCGGCGATACGGTCGAAGGCCCGATCGTCGCCCCGCAGGACAATGAGCGCTACTTCGCGCTGACCGATGTCTCCCGCATCAATTTCGAGGAGCCGGACAAGGCCAACAAGAAAGTCCACTTCGACAACCTCACGCCGCTCTATCCTGAAGAGCGCCTGCGCATGGAAAGCCAGGACCCGACCCGCAAGGATCGCTCCGGCCGCGTGATCGACATTGTGGCTCCGATTGGTAAGGGCCAGCGCGCGCTGATCGTTGCGCCGCCACGGACCGGTAAGACCGTTCTCTTGCAGAACATCGCGTCCGCCATCGAAGAGAACCACCCGGAATGCTATCTGATCGTTCTGCTGATCGACGAGCGCCCGGAAGAAGTGACCGACATGCGCCGCACGGTGAAGGGCGAAGTCGTCGCTTCCACCTTTGACGAGCCGGCGACCCGCCACGTTCAGGTGGCTGAAATGGTCATCGAAAAAGCCAAGCGTCTGGTTGAGCACAAGCGCGATGTTGTCATCCTGCTCGACTCGATCACCCGTCTCGGCCGTGCCTACAACACGACGGTGCCTAGCTCCGGCAAGGTGCTGACCGGCGGTGTGGACGCCAACGCCCTGCAACGCCCGAAGCGTTTCTTCGGGGCCGCGCGGAACGTTGAGAATGGTGGCTCGCTGACCATCGTTGCGACCGCGCTGATCGATACCGGCAGCCGCATGGACGAAGTGATCTTCGAGGAGTTCAAAGGCACGGGTAACTCCGAAGTCGTGCTTGACCGGAAGATCGCCGACAAGCGGACCTTCCCGGCCATCGACATCATGAAGTCCGGCACGCGGAAAGAAGAGCTGATCACGCCGCAGGCGCAGCTGTCGAAAATCTACATCCTGCGCCGTATCCTGGGGCCGATGGGTACGAATGATGCCATCGACTTCCTGCTGGATAAGCTGCGCCAGACGAAGAACAATGATGAATTCTTCGAAGCGATGAAGAACTAAAGGGAGCGCGATTGGCCATGAGCGAGCGCGACACCATCTGCGCCCTCGCCTCGGGCCAGCCCCCTGCTGCCATCTGTATTATCCGCCTCTCCGGAGATGCGATCTGGAAACTGGCCGGCGCACTGCTGGATTGCGGCCTGCCGGAACCGCGCCGGGCAACCCTGACCAAGTTTCGCGATGAAGATGGCAATCTCATTGATGAAGGGCTCGCCCTGTTCATGCCGGGGCCACATTCCTATACAGGCGAAGATACGCTGGAGCTGTACCTGCACGGCGGGCCTGCGGTCATCGAGCATTCAATCAGTACACTGATTAAAGAACCGAACGTGCGGATGGCTGAGCCAGGCGAGTTCACGCGCCGCGCGTTTGAAGCCGGCAAGATAGATTTGACTGAGGCCGAAGGCGTCGCGGACATCATCGAAGCGGAGACGAGCGCGCAGAAAGCCCAGGCTTTGCGCCAGCTGACAGGCGGTCTGACCGAGCAGTATGACCGTTGGCGCGCTGAGCTGACCGGTATTCTGGCGCTCATCGAGGTCGCCGTGGATTTCCCGGATGAAGAGGATACCCCGGAAGAAACAACGGCGCCGGTGATCACAAAACTGAACCGGCTGATCGGAGAATTGGAAGAAGCGCTCGGTGATCGCGGCATTGGCGAAAAGATCCGCGACGGCTTCCGCATCGCAATTATCGGCGCGCCCAATGCGGGCAAGTCAACCTTGCTGAACCGGCTCGCGCGCCGTGATGCGGCCATCGTGACGTCCCGTCCTGGGACGACGCGGGATGTGATCGAGGTCCGCCTAGTGCTTGGCGGGCAAATTGTCTGGATCTCTGACACGGCTGGATTGCGCGAAACGGAAGACGAGATTGAAGCCGAAGGCGTGCGCCGTGCAGAACGTGTTGCCGCTGAAGCTGATCTGCGCCTGTTAATGGTTGACGGATCAGCCCCCGAGCTAGGGGTGCTGACCTCCCCTTACCGCCAATCGACGGATATAGTCATCGTTAACAAGGCCGACGTGAATTTGTCGCCTGATCTGCCAGAGTTTAACTATAAAATCTCGGCAAAGGATGGGGCGGGCGTTGCGGAACTGGAAGCCGCGCTCGCGGATTTCATTGCGAGGAAAGCTGCCTCAGTTGAGGCGCCGGTGATCACGCGTGCGCGCCACAGGGCTCGCCTGGTTGAGGGTCTTGGCTGTCTCATCGCGGCACGAGATGCGCTGGATCTGGGTACCGGAGCGGAACTTGCCGCGGAAGATGTACGCCTCGCGATCCGTCATCTGGGCGCGATTGTCGGCACGGTCGGCGTGGAAGATGTACTCGGCGCTGTCTTCTCCCAGTTCTGCATCGGCAAATGACCCCTAGGGTTTGAGCGCCCGAGCCGCTATATAGCGCCTTTCTGAAAACACCGGACCAGAAGCGGCGCGCGATGAGCGAGACAAACCAGTTTGATGTGATTGTGGTGGGCGGCGGCCATGCCGGCTGCGAAGCAGCGGCAGCGGCGGCGCGGACGGGTGCACGCACAGCGCTCGTAACCCACAAGATCGCAACCATTGGCGAGATGAGCTGTAACCCGGCCATTGGCGGTTTGGGGAAGGGACATCTCGTGCGCGAAATCGATGCCCTAGATGGTTTGATGGGGCACCTAGCAGACAAGGCAGGCATCCAGTTCCGGATGCTCAACCGCTCGAAAGGCCCGGCCGTCTGGGGACCGCGGTCTCAGATTGATCGCAAGCTTTATCGCGAAGCGATGCAGGCGGAACTCGCCGACTATCCGAACCTCACCATTATCGAGGATGGCGCGGAAGACCTGATTGTTGAGAACGATCATGTGGCCGGTGTGATCGGCCTCAAGGGCGATGCATATCATGCGCCTTCTGTAGTAATTACCACAGGAACCTTCCTGAAAGGCCTCATCCATATCGGTGAGAAGCGCATCCCGGCGGGCCGTGTAGGGGAAGCCCCGGCGATTGGTCTTTCGGATCGACTCTATGGTCTGGGTCTGCCGATGGGGCGCCTCAAAACCGGAACCCCTGCCCGTCTCGATGGCCGCACGATTGCGTGGGATCGTCTGGAGATGCAGCCGGCCGATGAGCGCCCTATTCCGTTCTCCTATCTGACGGACGAAATCACTGTGCCGCAGGTCCAGTGCGGCATCACATGGACGACGCCCGAAACCCACGCGATTATTGCAGAGAATATCACGCAATCGGCTGTTTATTCCGGCGCGATTGCCGGTCGTGGTCCACGCTATTGCCCGTCGATTGAAGACAAGGTGCATCGCTTTGCGGATAAGGATCGGCATCAGATATTCCTCGAGCCGGAAGGCTTGGAGGATCACACCGTTTATCCGAATGGTATTTCGACGTCATTGCCGGAGGAGATTCAGGAACGCTTTTTGAAAACCATTCCCGGTCTCGAAAACGCGAAGATCCTGCAATACGCCTATGCCATTGAATATGACTACGTCGATCCGCGCGCGCTTTCCTCCGCTCTGGAAGTTCAGGCCCTGCCCGGTCTTTATTTGGCGGGACAGATCAATGGTACCACGGGATATGAAGAAGCTGGCGCCCAGGGCCTCGTCGCAGGTCTGAATGCCGCGCGCGCGACGGCTGGGAAAGATCCGATCATCTTTGACCGGGCTGAAGCCTATATAGGTGTTCTGATTGATGATCTCGTCACACGTGGCGTGACGGAGCCATACCGGATGTTTACGTCCCGCGCGGAATACCGTCTGGCATTACGGGCAGACAATGCGGATCAACGTCTGACCGCCAAGGGTATTGCCGCTGGATGTGTCGGGGCAGACCGCGCCTCTGTGTTTCACGTGAAACAGGAAAAACTGGAAGCGGCTCGGACTCTTCTCAATACTCTGACGCTTTCTCCAGCCAAAGCCGCTTTGGCTGGATGGTCGGTCAATCAGGATGGCCGGGTCCGGACAGCGTGGGAGTATCTTTCATATAAAGACATAGGTCTCCCGTCACTGACCAAAGTCTGGCCAGAGCTATCGGATATTGCACCAGACATCGCGACACAGATCGAGATCGAGGCGACGTATTCCGCCTACCTGGATCGCCAGGCGGAAGATGTGGCGGCGCTGCGCCGGGATGAGGATCTGATGATCCCGGGTGATCTGGACTATTCTGCGATTGGCGGACTTTCCAATGAAGTTCGCCAAAAGCTCGAAACTGTTCGCCCATCCACACTAGGACAGGCCGGACGGATCGAAGGCGTGACACCCGGAGCGCTCACCGCGCTTCTCGGATATGTTAAGCGCCGCAAGAAGGCCGGTTAATACTCATGACGAATTCTCAGGATCGCGCGGCTTTTTTGGCCGATTTCGATGTTTCACGTGAAACATTGGAAAGATTGGACACGATCATCTTAACCCTCGACGACTGGCGCAAACGGTCAAATCTGATTGGCCCACGCGAATGGCCCCAGATCTGGACACGTCATGTCGGCGATTCTTTCCAGATTCTGGATTATGTAACTAATGAAACGCGTGTGGTGGATTTCGGTTCCGGCGCAGGCTTTCCAGGATTGATCATGTCGGCCGCCCGTCCAACGTCTCATGTAACCATGATGGAGAGCGTCGGAAAGAAATGTGCCTTTCTCCGCGCCGCGATTGAGGCGGCGGGCCTGAATGCCTCCGTCTATCAGGGCCGGATCGAGGCCGCGCCGGCGAGTGAAGCAGATATCGTCACCGCGCGGGCCTTCGCGCCGCTTCCCAAATTGCTCGACTATGCGGCTCCGTGGATGGAAAACGGTGCAAAAGGGGTTTTTCTCAAGGGCGAACGCTGGAAAGAAGAATTGACGGAGGCGCAACAAAGATGGAGTTTCGCCTATGAGGCGATTCCAAGTCGCACCGGTGGGTCAGGCGTGATTTTGATCGTGAGGGAGCTCAAACGTGGCAGGCGGTAAACCTAGAATTTTTGCGGTCGTGAACCAGAAAGGCGGGGTCGGGAAAACGACCACGTCGATCAATCTGGGAACGGCTTTGGCGGCTGTGGGGCGCCGTGTCCTGATTGTTGACTTTGATGCCCAGGGCAACGCGTCGACCGGTCTCGGCATTGAGCGCCAGGATCGCCTGAAGACATCTTATGATGTGGTCGTGGACCGGATTCCCCTGGAAGAGGCGGTTCTGTCCACCATCGTGCCGCGGCTGGACATTGTTCCAGGGGACGAGAACCTTTCCGGCGTAGAAACGGAACTGGCCAATGATGCGCACCGGTCATACCGTCTGCGGGATGGTCTGCATGATTATGTGAACCGGTCGATGGCCGGTAGTCTCGTCAAGTATGACTATATCCTGATCGATTGTCCGCCTTCCTTGTCGTCTCTCACATTGAACGCCATGACGGCGGCGGACGCGCTTCTGGTGCCGCTGCAGTGTGAGTTCCTCGCTCTGGAAGGCCTTAGCCAGTTGCTGCGCACCGTGGAAGTTGTGCGCGCGGGCCTCAACCCAAACCTTGAGATCCAGGGTGTTGTTCTGACCATGTATGACCGCCGCAATAATCTGTCCGATCAGGTGGCCGACGAAGTGCGCGCTTTCTTTGGCAACAAGGTCTACAATACGGTCATCCCCCGGAATGTCCGCCTGTCGGAGGCGCCATCCTTTGGTAAGCCGGCGCTTCTGTATGATTATCGGTGCCCGGGCAGTGAAGCCTATATCCGTCTGGCATCAGAAGTTCTGCAAAGAGAGAAGGCCCGGGCGGCCTGAATATCATGAGCGAAGACGCAAAGAGCAAACCTTCCCGCCTCGGGCGCGGACTTTCGGCCCTGATCGGAGAGGTCGAGGGTGTCTCTCGCCCTGAAGCCGACTCTACAGGCGGCAAGTCTGAAGGCGGCAGCGAGATTGCGATTGATCTGATCCGCCGCAACCCGTCGCAGCCGCGCCGTACGTTTGACGAAAGCGCGCTTAAGGAACTGGCTGAATCCCTGAAAAGCCGCGGTGTTCTGCAAGCGATCCTGGTGCGTCCGGATCCGAAGGAAACCGGGAAGTACCAGATCATCGCCGGCGAGCGTCGCTGGCGCGCTGCCAAGATGGCAGGTCTGACCAGTATTCCTGCGGTCATACGTGACACTGATGAACTCGAACTGCTTGAAATCGGCATCATCGAGAACGTTCAGCGATCTGACCTCAACCCGATTGAAGAGGCCGAGGCCTATGAAGCGCTGATGAAGCGGTTTGGCCGGACGCAGGACAGTCTGGCGACCAGTGTCGGCAAGAGCCGCGTGCATATAGCCAACACATTGCGTCTTCTGCAATTGCCGGAAGCTGCGCGGGAACATGTCCGCGAAGGCCGCATCACAGCCGGTCATGCACGGGCCGCGCTTGGCGCGCCAGACCCGGAAGCGCTGATCGATATGGCTGTCGAGAAGGGGCTGACGGTTCGCGATGTGGAAGCGCGTGCCAAGGCGGCCCGCGAAGGCGGCCCAATCGAAACCAAATCTGCCAAGCCCAAGCCGGATGAAAAGGATGTCGACACTGAAGCGCTGGAAGCGGATTTGTCTCGCCAGCTAGGCCTCGATGTTGATATTCGTCACGGCAAGAATGGTGGAGAGCTGCGCATTAAGTATCGCGATCTGGAACAGCTGGATGATGTGTGCCGCCGCCTGACAGCGAAGCGGAAACTGTAAGGCCTAACCTACCATTTCAGCTGCGCGAGCAATCTCGTTCATCAGTATACGTACGACTGGATCGGCGCTTCCGGAGCCGGACTTTGCCTGCTGCTCGGCTTCATAGATCCGTTCCATGATCCGCATAAGACGCTTGGCAGGCCATTTGCGCAGGCGGGCATTGAAGGCCGGCCATTCATTTTGCCAGACGGGCGGGCGCAGCTTCATGCCGGGATTGGAATTGCCCGCCGCCATTTTTGAGTGCGCGTCCAGCATACGCACGGTTTCAAATTGCAGGGACCGGAGAATCGAGATGCCACTTGTGCCGGCAACAGCCAACCGGTCCAGCGCCGCATGTACGGCCGTAGGCTGGCCATTCAGCGTGGCACGGATTGCAGCCGACAGATTGTGATCAATATCCGTTGCCGAGAGGGCGCGAATGTCGCTGACATTGATCGGACGGCCAAGCTTCAGCGCATAGAGCGAGAGCTTTTCGATCTCCGCATTGGCCAGATTTCTGTGGCCCGGAAGGTCGCCCACAAACAGGCTGAGCGCATCCGGTTCAATTTCGATGTTTGCTTCGGCCAGAACAGACTTCACCCGGCTTTCAATGTCGCCAGCTTCATCTGCGAACAATTGCAGGCAGGCGGTCAGCTTGGCGGCTTCGGCAGCAGCGCGGATCTTTGAGCGCTTTTGCAAGCTGCCAGCTTCGATGATGAGTCGCGCAGCATAATAATTTTCCTGGCTATCGCCTTTCTGGATGGCTTCCGTCAGCAGGGCTGCAATCTTGTCTCCATTGGTCCGCACGCGAATGACGCGCGGGTCGCCCAGCAGGGAGACAGCCTCCAAACCATCGAACAACAGGGAAGCGTCCTTCCGGATGGAATCATCATCCAGAGTGGTAACATCCATGTTCCCGGATTTGGGCGTCCAGGCCTTGATCAGGCTTAGGGCAGCATCAGAGGCAAGGCCTTCATCCTCTCCGAACGTCAGCACAGCCCAGATCGAAGGCTTGGGCTTGCGGGCAAAGTCAGCGGCCTGTTTGCCCTTTAACAGCATCAGTCTTTGGAAAGCTGAAGGCGCAAATCATCAACGATGCGCTTGGCAAGTAGACGCACCGCGCGATCCGAGGCACCTTTCTGGGCAGAGATATCGGCATAGGGACTGCTGGGAACGGCGTAATTGGCTTCACTCGTCGCACTGCCAGAAACAGAATTGCTCTCACGCGAGAGGGTATATCGCGCGCTTGCGACAACACTTGAGCGGGAGGCCTGGCCATCAGGTTTGAAGGTCAGCCGTGTGAGGCTTTCACTCAGCTCCACTTTCAGCGTGGAAGGGTCGGTCACATCGGGTAGGCCAATGGCGAGCTCTTCCTGAAGCGCGCGTCGCAGCATGTATCCAGACCGGCCTGCAATGGGGGGCACAGTAATGACGCCGCCAGCATAGTTTGCATTGGCACCCGTTGAGTAGACAGGTCGGAAGCCGCAGCCGGAAATCAGGGCGAAAGCTATGATGGCGAGAAGATATTTCATGCCACCACGATATTCACGATGCGGCCGGGAACGACAATGGTTTTCTTCACGGACTTGCCTTCAATGAAGCTGGTTACTTCCTTCTGTGACAGGGCCAGAGCCTCAACGTCATCCTTGCTCATTGCCTTGGGCACGGTGATTTCCGTGCGGCGTTTGCCATTCACCTGAACAGCCATGGTCACACTGTCATCAATTGTCAAAGAGGTATCGGCTATGGGCCAGTCGGCTGCAGAGACAAAGCCTTCCTTGCTGAGACGCTCCCAACAGGTTTCCGCCAGATGCGGCATGAAAGGCGTCAGGCAGCGGGCCAGCATGGAAGCCCCTTCCAGGCGCGCACCCAGAACGGCGTCTCCAGCAGATTCCGCCTTCTTGAGTGCACTGACCCATTCATGGATTGTGGCCACTGCGCTGTTGAAACGGAATTCCTCAATCGCCTTGTCGATAGCGGCGACGGCCTTGTGGCTCACCTTGCGCAGGCCAAGGGAGTCGGCATCATCACCAGGCTGCGCGGTGGCATCCTCAGGCAGGCTGTCAAAGACGCTCCACAGGCGCTGGGCGAAGCGCGCTGCGCCTTCGACACCGGCCTGTGTCCACTCGACATCGCGCTCCGGCGGAGAGTCAGACAGCACAAACCAGCGGGCCACGTCTGCACCAAACTGCGCAATGATGGCGTCGGGGTCGACCGTGTTCTTCTTCGACTTGGACATTTTCTCGATCGGTCCCGTCGTGGCGATGGCGCCGGTTGCGGTTTCGATCCAGATGTCTCCATCCTTCTGAACTTCAGACGGCTGCAGCCATTTGCCGGCAGCAGACTTGTAGGTTTCATGGGTTACCATGCCTTGCGTGAACAGGCCTGCAAAGGGTTCGCCGCTGGGAAGGTCCAGCAGGCCGACATCGCGCATCGCCCTGGCAAAGAAGCGGGAATACAGCAGGTGCAGCACGGCGTGCTCAACGCCGCCGACATATTGGTCAACCGGCATCCAATAGGCGCGCTCTTCCAGGTCCTTTACGCTCGCAAAGCGAGAGTAATACCAGGAGCTGTCGACGAATGTGTCGAGTGTATCGGTTTCGCGGCGCGCAGCGGACCCGCATTTCGGGCAGTCAACATGTTTCCAGCTTGGGTGACGCTCCAGCGGATTGCCCGGTTTATCAAAGCTGACATCGTCCGGCAGTCTGACCGGCAGGTCTGTCTCTGGCACCGGTACAATTCCGCAGGTGTCACAATGTATGACCGGGATCGGGCAGCCCCAGTAGCGCTGACGGGAAACGCCCCAGTCACGAAGACGGTAGTTCACCGTTCCTTCGCCAAGGCCCATGGATTCGATTTTCTCAATCGCCGTGCGCTTGGCGTCTTCAATAGACAGGCCATTCAGGAAGCCGGAATTGAAGATCGTGCCTGGGCCGGTATAGGCCTCTCTATCAACATTGAAGGTCTGACCGTCTGCATTTGGCGGCAATACGACAGGTTTTACCGGCAGGTCATACTTGCGGGCAAAGTCGATATCGCGCTGGTCATGGGCCGGGCAGGCGAAGATCGCGCCGGTGCCGTATCCCATCAGCACAAAATTCGCGACCCAGACCGGCAGGGTGATGGACTCATCGAAGGGATGCTTCACGGTCAGGCCCGTGTCGAAGCCCAGCTTGTCGGCCTTCTCGATGGCTTCCTCGCTGGTGCCGATCTGCGCACATTTTGCGCGGAAGGCTTTCAGCTCTTCCGATTGTTCGGCCAGTTGGATGGTCAGCGGGTGATCAGGTGACAAGGCCACAAAGCTCGCGCCGAACAGCGTGTCGGGCCGCGTCGTGAAGATCTCCACGCCATCGGCATAGCCTGCCGGGGCATCGCCTGCGAACTCGAACCGCATCTGCAGGCCTTCCGAGCGGCCAATCCAGTTCGCCTGCATCGTGCGGACCTTTTCAGGCCAGCGCTCCAGCTTCTGCACTTCTCCCAGCAGGTCTTCGGCATAGTTGGTGATCTTGAAGAACCACTGCGTTAGCTCACGCTGTTCCACCAGCGCACCAGAACGCCAGCCGCGGCCATCGATCACCTGCTCATTTGCCAGCACGGTATTGTCGACCGGGTCCCAGTTCACTTTTGAGGCCTTGCGATAGACGAGGCCTTTTTCCAGAAACTTCAGGAACAGGCCCTGCTGGTCGCCATAATATTCCGGATCACAGGTTGCGAACTCCCGGCTCCAGTCCAGCGACAGGCCGAGCTTCATGAACTGCGCCTTCATGGCGGCGATGTTCTGATAGGTCCATTCGCCGGGGTGGACGTTGCGCTCCATCGCGGCGTTCTCTGCGGGCATGCCGAACGCGTCCCAGCCCATCGGGTGGAGCACATTGTAGCCTTTGGCGCGCTTGTAGCGGGCGACAACATCGCCCATCGCATAGTTGCGCACATGGCCCATGTGCAGACGCCCCGAAGGATACGGAAACATCTCCAGTACATAGGCCTTAGGGGCATCGCCCGCCTCGGCAGGTGATTTCGCTTCAAACAGCGCAGCCTTGTCCCAAGCTGCACGCCATTTCTGTTCCGCTGTCTGCGGATCGTAACGGGTCGCCATGCCCCTAGACCTTTCTGGATGAAAAGAGCGCCCCTGAGGGCCCTATCCCAGTTGTGAATTCTTCAGAACGCGGGCCCGCTCAAGAATTTTGTTTTCCAGCTGGATGCCAGTCACCGGATCAACCGGAGCATCCACCCATTCGCCGTTTTCATTCGTCTGACGGAAAACGGAAACCTTCACGCCATCAGCACGCAGGCGCGTGTCGAGAATGTAGACGGTTGCCTTGATGCGCTCTCCCGGAGCGTTCTCAAAGGTTTTCCAGTCATAGACGACCAGGCCGCCGATCGGATCGGCCGACTTTACGGGCAGATCATCAAATGTATCGAGCGCCGCGCGCCATAGATACGGGTTCACACTGCCAATATTCTGCTGTGCAACTTTTTGTTCTGTGTTGGCGGCGGGCTTGGACTGGCAGCCAGAAACCAACAGCATTCCGGCCACTGCCGCAGAGAAGACAAATTTGATCATGAAGAAAGTTCCCGAAAGCAAGACCTTGTTGACGCGCGTTTGTATAACAAGGGGTGTACAGGCTCGCCAGTGCTGATCTGCGTGTCATCACCCCAGGAGTGACTGAATGAGATATGCTCTGATCTGCCTTGCCCTCAGCCCGGCTTTGGCCCCCATCGCGTCTGCCCAATGGGAAGATGACTGGGAGGTCTGGGAAACCAAAACCGAAATGGGCACAACCCTGCTTGCGGCCACGCATGCGGATGAACCCGTACTCTACCGGTTTTGGCTGGATGCTTCACGCAATCGCATTCTGGACAATGGTGTAGAGATTGGCGCAGCCGGCCGTCTGGAAGTGCAGCGCGATCATCCCGCGCGCGCAGGCTTCAGCGGCGTTCCGAATGGAACAGAAGGCAGCGGTTTTGGTCTGCAGGGCGCCTTTACCGGTCTCGCCACCGGCATTCCGGCGGAGAATGAAGATGCGCGCCTGGAGCTGGAGCAGGCCTATGTCTATGCCAATGGCGGCTATGGTGAAGTGCGTCTGGGCCGCGATGCTGGTGTAGCGTTGCGCTTTCGGGAGGGGGCGCCTTCCATTTTCAACACGGTGGCCATTGGCGCGCAGACGCTGGACCCCAGCGGCATGGACGTCATAACGACCCGTCATGACCTGACCGGCCCCTCTGCCAAGCTGACTTATACGACGCCGCGTCTGATCGGCTTTCGCGCCGGGCTCAGCTTTACGCCACACGCGGATGTGCGCGGCCTGGACCGGGATGCGGATCGCAATTTGCCGGGTGCGGCGCCGGTGACGCTCAAGAATGCTGCGGAAGGTGCGGTGAACTTCTCTCACCTTCTGCGCCAGAGCGGTGTGCGTGTACGTGCCTCGGCGGCGGCGAGCACAGCCGAGGTGGATGTCCCTGCCTATGCCGCAGCAAGCTATGACCGCGTATCAACCTGGTCGCTCGGGGGGGCGTTTGAATATGAGGACGTCACACTCGGCGTGTCTTATCTCTCCTCGAACAACGGAATTGCATCTGAAGGGGATTATGATGCCTGGACTCTGGGCCTGACCAGGAAGGTCGGGAACTATGTGCTCGGTGCAGAGTATGGAGAGGGTGAAGACGATCTCACCAATTTGGATGGAAAAGTCTGGAGTGTAGGGGTGGCGCGCGAGTTCGGCGATCATGTAAAAGGCTCGCTCGGTTATCGCGAAACCGAGCTGGATTTCGTCCCGATTCCCGCAATAGCTGGCACACAGACCGGCAATTCGCTTGAGGGGATTGTGATAGAAATCACACTATCGAATTAGAATCCCAACCTTGTTGGAATGTTAATCTTCTATTTACCCGGTCATTTGACTATTCTGACTATAGAGGTGCGTTTATCATGAAGCTCAGCTTCGCTATCACGGCAGGGATTTTGTTCGCTGCGCTGGCTATGCCGGCGGCAGCGCAAGACGCCATGCCTGCACCTTCGATCGACGTCAAAGCGCCGACCCTTTCGGAAACCGAATCTGCCCAGTCTGAATGGTATCGTCAGTTTGCTCAGCCGAAGCCGGCTGACAGCAAGCCGGTCTGGCAGGCAGAACCGACGCAGGATTTTTCCATGCAGTTCGGTGGCGACAAGCGCCTGCGCTTCAGCCTCGACAAAGTATCCCGTCCGGGCCTGACACCGCTTCCGCGTGAAGAGATGCAGGCCGGTGCCACCTTCCTGATCACGCCGCGTTTCTCTGTTGGTGGTGAAGTCAGTGTCGGGGCCGATAAGCTGGATGACAAATCCACTTGGGAAGCCCGTGAAGTTGAAGCGGGCATCCGCCTAAAATCAGCGTTCAAATTCTAGCGCGCAAACGCGTCCACAATTCCTTCAATCGCTGCCAGACCTGCTGCATCACTGATGCTGCTGGCTGTTTCTGCGTTCAGTCCGCCGAGCGCATAAAGCGGCAAGCGGCTATCGCGTGACAATATCCGCAGCGCATGCGCCCCCAGAGGTGCTCCGGCAGACGGGCTGTTGGAAGGAAACACGGCCGAGACCAGCACGGCGTCGAACAAATTCGCTTCAACGCGCCGCAATTCCTGGCCGCCATGTGCGCTGACCGTCATAAGTCCAAACCGCGCACGCCATTTGCGGGCCGCTGATTGCTGCGCAAAGGGCCAGTGCACGCCTGCGGCGCCAACCTGCATCGCCAGATGCGGATCTGCCGCGATCAGCAGGGCCAGGCCGCGCCGGTTGGCGATCTCCGCCAACTGTGTTGCCTGCCACACACGGTGTGCCGCGCCATAATGGCGATAGACAATGCCCCACCTTTTGGGCAGCTGTTCAGCCACGGAGACTGGGTCCGGTATGCGCTTCGGATCTGTCAGGAACAGCGCAGGTGGAAGCCCCGCGGGCAGGTGCCGCATGGCGCGTCTCGCCGCAGAGATCAGCTTGCGTCTTTCGCCATATTGGGGTTTCTGCGCCATCAGGATGACTGATACGGATATTACCGAAATTGCCAAGCGCCGCCGCGCGATCCTGGATGAGCTTTCCGAGATTTCGGAAACGCCGCCGGTTCTGGTGGCCGTTACCAAAACCCAACCGGATGAGGCGCTTGAAGCAATCCTCGCGGATGGCCAGCGCGTTTTCGGGGAAAACCGGGTTCAGGAAGCCTATGAGCATTGGAAAGCCCGCCGGGAGAGCATTTCGGATCTGGAGCTGCGCCTGATCGGGCCCCTACAGTCCAACAAGTCCGAAGACGCGGTCCGCCTGTTTGACGTCATCGAGACAATCGACCGGCCAAAGCTCTGCCGCGAACTTGCCAAGGCGGAAGAGAAAACCGGCCTGAAGCGCACCTATCTGATTCAGGTGAATACCGGGGAAGAGCCGCAAAAGGCGGGGGTCAGTCCGGACGGTGTTGAGGATTTGCTGGCAACAGCCCGTGAGCACGGTCTGAATGTTGTCGGCCTGATGTGCATCCCCCCGGTTGAGGAGCCAGCAGGCCCGCATTTCGCGCTGCTGGCAAAGCTCGCCGGCAAGCTGGGGCTCAGCCAGCTTTCCATGGGGATGAGCGCAGACTATGACCTCGGTGCGCGGTTCGGTGCCACACATGTGCGGGTTGGTTCGGCGCTGTTCGGCGCACGGGACTATAGCGCCTAGAAGCTGATCTCGATCAGCGTGTCGGGCGTCATCATTTCCAGCGCCGCGAGCAGGTCTTCCTTTTCCATTGCGATGCAGCCCTCTGTGGGCCGAAAGTCCGGCTGGGCGATATGCATGAAAATGGCGCTGCCATGCCCGGCCACGACCGGGTCGTCATTGTAGCCAAGCTCGACAATCACGTCATAGACATGATCGTCCCGCCACAGCTTTTCGTGGCTGTGTTTGAAAGGCAGTGACACGAACAAATTGTAGAGCGGATGGTTCGTTTCATCGCACCAGCCATCGCCTGGCGTCAGCGGCACTTTTTCGAGCGCTGTTTCAGGCGGGGCAACCCTGTCAGGCCGATAGAAGACACGGCGGATGGGCCAGCTGCCAGCGGGCGAAGCGCCGTCGCCTTCGCGTTTCTGGCCCGCTACGACAACGCCGCCCTTGCCCAGTACGCAGCGCGCCGTAAATCCCGGACCGGAGAATTTGCCATTCGGACGCGCCGTGAACTTCATGCTCACATCTTGCTCCCAGACTTGTGATTGCCCATTTTGACAAGTCTTATGGCATCTGGCGGACGCGACAAGATGCGGTGTGACCCCGCAGACAAGGAGAACCGCATGACAGGCAAAAAGACGATCCTGCTGGTGGATGATGATCCGGACCTGCGCGAAGCGTTGGCAGAGCAGTTCGAACTGCACGAAGTCTTCAACACCCTTCAGGCCCAAAATGCGCATGAAGGCATGGCCACAGCCCTGGCCGAGCGCATCGACCTGATCCTGCTGGATGTCGACATGCCGGACATGGATGGCCGCGAAGCCTGCAAGCAGATGCGCCAGAAAGGTGTGCGCACGCCGATCATCATGCTGACCGGGCAGGATAGTGATGCAGATACGATCCTGGGCCTGGAATCCGGCGCCAATGATTATGTGACGAAGCCGTTCAAATTCTCAGTGCTTCTGGCGCGGGTACGCACGCATCTGCGCAGCTTCGAACAGTCAGAAGATGCGACCTTCCAGATCGGGCCCTATGATTTCCGTCCGGCCATGAAGCTGCTGGTCACGAAAGAAGGCCGCAAGGTGCGTCTGACGGAGAAGGAAACCAACATACTGAAGTATCTTTACCGGGCGCAAGGCAAGCCGGTCGCGCGGGACGAGCTGCTGTCAGAGGTCTGGGGCTATAATGCCACCGTCACGACGCACACGCTGGAGACGCATATCTACCGTCTGCGACAGAAGGTGGAGCCGGACCCGGCCAATGCCCGTCTGTTGCTGACCGTTGCCGGTGGTTATCGCCTTCAGCCCTGATCAGGCATACTTGGAACAGGGCGCGCCCGGCGGTAAAACCAGATACCGGCCCATCCGGCGAGTAAAAGCACAAAGCCTTCCAGGCCCATAAGGCCCATATGCGGCCACTCAATAGAGGGCATCCATAAAAGGGACGCGCCGACAACGGCGTTGATACTGCCATGAAAGGCGCCTGCGCCCCATGCACCTGCGCCGCGTTCCCGCAGCAGCGAGAGGTAGGGTGTTATCAGCATGCAGAAGGCGCACATTGCGAGGACGCCGCCCCAGCCAAGTCCCGGATAATTGAAACCCATCAGAATTATTGGCGCGTGCCATAGGCCCCAGATCACGCCGATCAGAGCGCTCATCTTCCAGAATCCAAGATGCGCCAGCCGTGGTTGCAGCCAGCCGCGCCAGCCAAGTTCCTCGCTGAAAGTCAGGGCGACCGTGTTGATCAGGATGCCGATGGGAACCCCCACGCCGATCTGAACCCAGAGCAGCATGTCAGCAGGCATCGGCAGGGGCTGTCCGGTGGCCTCCACAGCATCGGTGAGTTTCTGTGCGGCATCTGCCGGGCCAGAGTCCATCACAAGAAGGCATAGCACAACTGACAGCGCTGCCAGCAGACATGGCATCAGCCAGGCATAAGGCAGCCACAGGAAAACACGTTTCCAGCTTTCAACTCTCAGGCCCAAGGCCCTCGCGCGGTGACCTTTGTCATAGAAATAGGCGCACACGAGGGCCCCAATGGCCGGCCCGAACATGGCCAGTGTGACCAGACCGCCTGCGTAAATGCCTGCACCACCAAATCCGCCCAATCCATACAGCACGCCGAAACACGCCCAGGAGAAGGCAAAGGCGACAAGCAGGAACAGGCGGATGGGCGTCACGTATTGAGCACTACACTGATCGGCGCATGGTCGGAAGGTTTCCATCCGCCGCGCCAACCGAGATGGATTCTGTAACTGTTGACGTCCGTATCCGGCAGGGCTGCGGGGTTCACCCAGATATGGTCCAGCCGCCGGCCGCGATTACTCTTGGCCCAGTCCTTCGCGCGATAGCTCCACCAAGTGTAGAGCTTTTGCTTGTCATCAACAGACAGGCGGGCGATGTCCGCAAACTTCGCCTGATTGCGGGAGTCTTCCAGCCGCTCGGTTTCTTCGGGCGTGTGCGAGACGATCTTCAACAGCTGTTTGTGAGACCAGACATCATTCTCATGCGGCGCGACGTTCAGATCGCCGACCAGTACGCGCGGCGTTTTTGACTGTTTCTTGTAGGCCGGGCCGAGGCGCTCCAGAAAGTCCAGCTTGTGGGCGAACTTGTCATTGATGGCGGGGTCCGGTTCGTCTCCGCCAGCGGGCAAGTAAATATTGTGCACCTCAACGCCTGCGACCTTGCCTGCGATGACACGCGAATGGCCGTGACGGCAGAGGTCCGGCGCCTCGATCCGTTCAATGGGCAGGCGAGAGGCGATGGCCACACCATGATGGCCACCCTTCTGTCCATTCAGGACCAAATGTGGAAGGCCCATTTCACGGAAGGCCTTTTCCGGAAATTCGCCATCCTGACACTTGGTTTCCTGCAGGCAGATCACATCCGGCTGCTCGGTAGCGACGAAGGCGGCAATATTGGGCGCGCGAAGCCGGACAGAGTTGATGTTCCAGCTGACGATCTTGAGTGGTTTTGACATGAAGGCTGCGTAGCAGTGTTTCCCAAAACGTCAACGCGCCCGAACGCGGGGAAGTTCGGGCGCGCCTGACGCGAGTTTCCAACGTCTCGCCGGGAGGGGAAGGCTCCGGCGGTGACAGTATGGTGGTTCACAGCGGGGGGTCGGCTGCTGCGCGGGGTCTCCATACCGTCGACAGTTGCAAAGATGTCACTCCCAGAAATATTTTCAAGTAAAATATACGTTATGTTCTTGGGTGTGACGAAAATGACCAGCGGGCGCCGTAGCGCCCGCTGCGATTGGCTCAGTTTTCATCAAAATCCTTCACAACGAACAGGCGCGGATTGAGGCGTTTGCCATACTCCACATTGCTCAGCTGTACCGAGGTGATGTTGTTGCCGGAATCCACAGTGCGCCAGCCAGTCAGCTCCATATCGGACTCGCGCATCTGAAGTGTCAGCGTTCCATCCATCTCACCGGACTTGTCGCGCAATGTGATCTCGACATGACCATTGGCCTGCGTGACATCCAGAATGTCTGCCTCGCTGGCAAAGTCGATCTTGTCATCCAGCAGCAGGGCCAGCGGTGTGGTGCCCAGCGGCACACGGTCCGTCGTTTCCAGTTCGGAATCCTGCAGGGCGACGGTGGTGCCGTCGCTGACCATCAGCAGCGGGGTCGGTGCGTCATAGTCAAACCGCATCTTGCCGGGGCGTGACAGGGCAAACCGGCCGGTGGTGACGCTCATGTCCGGGGACAATTGCTGGAATGTGCCGCTCGCGGTCTTGACCTTGGCCAGCGCATCGGAGGCGCGCTTCAGCAGGGTCTGCTTCTGCGCGTCGGTCAGGGCATTCTGCTGAGTGGTTTGCCCCGCCGGGGCAGCAGGGGCAGGCGATTGCAGGGCCAGGGCAATTGGGCTGGTCGCGATGGCTGTTACGGCGCCAAGCGTTGCCAGGAAATTCAACATGGGTCAGGTCTCCTTGTTCGTTGACCACGGCTTCGTATTTAAGGGCCTTAGTCCTTCCGAAACAGGGCAGTAAAAAGGTATTTTGGCCGCTTTTCGTTGGGCAATGTTCAGCTTCAGAGTTTGCGGCATCAGGCATGAGCGGGGCATGAACGTCGTTCATGAGGTAAGGTTTCAGGGAAACGCTTGCGAAAGGGAGGGCAGAGGCCCATCTTCGCCCCAGACAGTCAAGGAATACACGCAATGACCGATATGGCCTCCCTCTACACCAAGGATACGACAGACCAGGATTTCATGGCGGATGTTGTTGAGGCATCCCAGGAACAGCCTGTGATCGTGGATTTCTGGGCCCCCTGGTGCGGGCCGTGCCGTACGTTGGGCCCGATCATTGAAAAAGCCGTCGAGGGCCGCAAGGGCCAGGTCAAACTGGTCAAGATCAATATTGACGAGAACCCGGCCTATGCGGGCCAGCTGGGCGTGCGCTCCATCCCGGCTGTCTATGCCTTTGACAAGGGCCGCCCGGTCGATGGCTTCATGGGCGCGCTGCCAGAAAGCCAGATCAATGCGTTTATCGACAAGCTGGTCAGCGGCACAGATGCAGGCCAGATGGTCGCTGAAGCGCTGGCACAGGCCGAAGCCGCCAGCCAGGCAGGCGATGCCGGCACTGCCGCGCAGATCTATGCCGCCATCATTCAGGAAGATCCGGAAAACGTCACGGCGATTGCGGGTCTTGCCCGCTGCTACCTTGCCAATGGGGATGCAGAACGGGCCAGGGCGACCCTGGACATGGTGCCGGAAGACAAGCGCAATGATCATGCTGTGAAGGGCGTGCTCACGGCGCTGGAAATGATGGAAGATGCCGGCTCTCCGGACGAATTCGAGGAGGCCCTGTCGGCTGTCCTTGCCAATCCGGAAGATCACGCACAGCGCTTTGACCTCGCAGAGAAATATGCCGCCGCCGGACGATATGCCGACGCGGTGGATCACCTGCTGATCATCCTGTCCAGTAATCTCAACTGGGAAGAGGGCAAGGCCAAGGAAAAACTGCTTCAGGTATTCGAAGCGGCAGGGGCAACAGACCCGGCCACAGTGGATGGTCGCCGCCGCCTCGCCTCCCTTATGTTTGCCTGATCACGTAATCGCCCCACATCTGTCTCACGCAATGAATTCAACAAGCGAGACAGTCAGGCGATGAGCCAGCACCCCATCAGGACGATGACAGACCTGCCAGCCCAGCTGCCGGTCTTTCCCCTGCCCGGCGCGCTGCTGTTCCCCAGATGGCAGCTGCCGTTGAACATATTTGAACCGCGCTATCTGAACATGATCGATGACGTTATGCAGGAAGAGCGCGTGATCGGCATGATTCAGAGCATGGGTGGGCCAAAATCAAAGCCGAACCTTGCCCATACCGGATGTGCTGGCCGGATTACCGCTTGGTCTGAAACAGGCGATGGCCGCTATCTGATCACGCTAACGGGGCTTGCCCGGTTCAACATCAAGCAGGAATTGTCTGTCACGACGCCCTATCGTCAGGTGCTGGCGGACTGGGCCCCTTATGAGGACGATCTCTATGAGGTTGCCCCCGCCTGCATGCCGGACAGGCATCGCCTTGTGCGGGCCCTGCGCGACTATACAGATGCCAATGACATGTCGACGGACTGGCAGGCTGTCGAAGAGGCGCCGCTCGAAACGCTGGTCAATGCGCTCTGTTCGGGCTGTCCGTTCTCCGTCATTGAAAAGCAGGCCCTGATTGAGGCGCAGACCTTGAAAGATCGCGCGGAAACGCTCATCACGCTTCTGGAAATGGATGTGTCCGGCCCTGAGGGCGGCACGCTGCAATAGGATATCCGATGACGGATGAAAAAGAGCTACCGCGTGACAATACGTCTGGTGTCGACCCGCGCCTTCTGGAAGTTCTGATCTGTCCGGTCACCCGTCAGGGCCTAACCTATGATCGCACCGCGAATGAGCTGGTCTCTGCCAAGGCCCGCCTTGCCTTTCCGATCCGCAATGGCATTCCGATCATGTTGGCGGAAGAAGCGCGGGATCTGGATATGCCCGCGTCTGAGAAAGGGCCCTCTGAATGAGCGCCGCACCCTGGCCGACTCGTTTGGTCTTTCGCAAGTCAGCCGCCGAACTGGCTGTTGAGTTCGATGACGGTGCCGCGGGTACTATTCCCTATGTGACCCTTCGTAAGGAAAGCCCGTCCGCTGAAGTGCGCGGGCATGGCGGGGGGCCGCCGCCGCCCCAAGCACCTGTTCCGGCAGACATCAGCGTCACAGGTGCAGACCCGGTCGGGCGCTACGCTGTGCGCATTCATTTTTCCGATGGCCACAATTCCGGTCTCTATACGTGGGGCCAGTTGAGACAGCTTGCAGTGGGTGATCCGGCCGGGGCCTAGCGCATCAGGCTCGGCTGATGGGTCTGATCGGCGCTCGCCTGACGGGCCATCGCGCGGCGCAGCGGGCCAATCTTGTTGGCGGCTGTCAGGGCAAGGCCGCGGAATGGCTTAAGGAGCGCGCTGTCATTCGAGAAGGCCCGGTCCACACCATCCATGAACATGGCTGAGGCGGCGGCGTCGAAGCGGCGCCACTTCTCGTATTTCTCCAGCATCACATCAGAGCCCGGATCCAGGCCCGTATCGCGCGCTTCGCACATCACATCGATCAGCGCGCCGACATCCTTTATGCCCAGATTCAGCCCCTGCCCGGCCAGCGGATTGATGCGGTGGGCAGAATCGCCCAGTAGCGCTGTGCGCGGGCCGACCATGCGGGTCGCCAGCTGCATCACCAGCGGATAGGCCGAAACAGGCCCGACAATCTTCATCGGACCCGCAAAGTCGGCAAAGCGCGCATTCAGTTCGGCCTCGATATCCTCCACCGGCAAGTCGGCCAGAGCTTCGGCTGCGCCACGCTTCATGTACCAGGCCAGATTTGCCTGATTGTGAGGCATCGGTAGCGTGGCGAATGGGCCTTCCGGTGTGAACAATTGCCGCGCGACACCATGGTGAGGGCTGCTCAGCTGCACATTGGCAGCAAAAACGGACTTTTTATAGTCATGCCCCTCGGTCTTGATGCCTGCATCGCCGCGAACGGCAGACTTCATGCCATCACAGGCTGCGACCAGTCCGGCTTCAATCGTGCGTCCTTCGCTCAAGGTCAGGCTTGCCCCTGCGGCATGTGTCTCCATACGCTCAAACAGCGTGTTGCGCAGCCAGGTCAGGCTGTCTGTTTCGGCGCAGACCTTGTCCAGCGAAGCCTGCAAGGCGCCGGCCGGAACCATCTGCCCCAGCGGCTCTCCATCATCGTCTTCCGGCAGGTCTTCATTTGTAAACACTACAGAAGGGCGGCCAAACACGTGCGTACCGCCATCAATGGCTTCAAGGCCGTTCAATGGCTCTATCAGGTCCACCAGATCCGCTGTCGCGCCTGTTGCGCCCAGCAATCGCCAGCTGCCGCGCACAATGGCAAAGGTGCGCGTATCAGGGCGGGGCGTAATGTCCGGATCGCGGGCATCAACCAAGACAACTGAAAAGCCGCGCTGTGCCGCCAGGATAGCGAGCGATGTTCCAACTGGCCCTGCCCCAATGACGGCAAGGTCATACTTCCGGTCAGACTCTGCATGACGTGTTTTCATGCCCTTTAAGTAATCCACGTCCGGCCGTGCGTCTAGCGATGGCGCAGAATTGGGCGATTGGCCGCAACACTGCCCAGCGTTTGACCATGCGGGGTGAGAAAAACCTGTCACACGCGCAGCCCGTGCGACTTTCCTGTGCAGGCGCAATCATATCGGTTCTGGGAGAGCGCGGGGGGTCCCACGCTCTGAAGTCTCGATGACGAAGGAGGGGCCAGATGGGCCATAAACTAAACAACTGGATACGCGGCGCGGCGCTATTGCCAGCCGCACTGATGGTGGGGGCAGCTGCCTACGCCCAGGAAGCAGATTTGGAATCACGCCTGGCGGCACTGGAAGAAACTGTTACAGGCAGCGCTTCGGCATATGTTGATAACAGCTATCTCTTCCTGATCGGCGGCATCATCGTGATGTTCATGGCAGCCGGGTTTTGCATGCTGGAGGCAGGCCTTGTTCGCTCCAAGAACGCAGCCATGCAGTCTACCAAGAACGTGGCCCTCTACTCTGTTGCCGGTCTGATGTTCTGGATTGTCGGCTACAACATGGCCTATCCGGGCGCGACCACGCTTGGCGGCCTTCTCGGCACGACGCCTGGACTGTGGAGCGGCGGCGACCTCAGCGTTGAAAGCGATGCAGGCTATGCACCGGCTTCTGACTGGTTCTTCCAGATGGTTTTTGTTGCAACCGCAGCGTCCATCGTCTCCGGTACGATCGCCGAGCGTGTCAAAATTTGGCCGTTCCTGATCTTCACCGCTTTCCTCACCGCGTTCATCTATCCGATCGTGGCATCCTGGGAGTGGGGCGGCGGCTACCTCGACTCTGAATGGGCCTTCTCTGACTTTGCAGGTTCTACGCTGGTGCACTCCACTGGTGGTTGGGCGGCGCTTGCAGGTGCCCTGATCATCGGCCCGCGGATCGGCAAGTATTTCGGCAAGCAGGTGAACCCGATGCCGGGCAACAACATCCCGCTCGCTGCACTCGGTACATTCATCCTGTGGTTCGGCTGGTTCGGCTTCAACGGTGCCTCCCAGCTCGCTGCTGGTACGGCAGCGGACATCAACTCTGTCAGCCAGATCTTTGCCAATACGAACCTGGCTGCAGCTGGCGGCGTGATGGCGGCCATGGTCACCACGGCTCTGCTCTACAAAGGCAAGATTGATGCAACCATGGTCTTCAACGGTGCCATCGGCGGTCTCGTCTCCATCACGGCTGAGCCGCTGGCTCCGTCTATGGGGGCCTCTGTCCTGATCGGTGCTGTTGGCGGTGTCCTGGTTGTCGTGACCGTTCCGCTGCTCGACAAACTGAAAATCGACGATGTCGTCGGCGCCATTCCGGCCCACCTTGTATGCGGCATCTGGGGCACGATGGTCGTCGCAGCGTCCTACGGCAACCACATCATGCCGGTTGAAATCGAAGGTGAGATGCAGGTCAGCTATCTGGGTCAGCTGGTCGGTGTCGTCCTCACGGGTGTGTTCGTCATGGCAGCATCTAGCGCTATCTGGTTCGCCCTCAAATTCACGGTGGGCCTGCGCCCAACCGCCGAAGAAGAGGAAATGGGTCTCGACAAGGCAGAAATCGGCCTCGAAGCCTATCCCGAATTTACGAACGGCTAAGCCAGCTTCGTATCTCCCAAAAGGAAAGCCCCGGCAGAGTTATCTGCCGGGGCTTTCTCTATTCAAGGCCAGAGGTGTGGTTTGACTGGCCCTAAACGGGCAGCGTCGCGATTATTGCTGCTCGGTTTTCTCTTCCGGGATAATCACCGTATCAACGGCATGGATTACACCATTGGAGGCAACAATGTCAGCGCCGATGACTGCGGACTGATCCGCTTTCACGCTGTCACCTTCTTTCTCAACCACCAGATTGGTGTTGGCCAGGGTCGTAACGGTCGTGTCGCCTTCCGCAATGTCCCCGCTCATGATTTCGCCTTCCACCACATGGGCTTTCAGGATCATCGCAAGCTTGTCATTGGCTTCACCGGATTTCAGCTTGGCCAGCGTTTCCGCGTCCAGCTTGTCAAAGGCTGCATTTGTCGGGGCAAACACGGTTAGTTCGCCGTCGGCACTCAGGGCATCTGCGAGACCAGCTTGCTGAACCAGAGCCACCAGCGTGGTGAAGCGCGGGTCTTCTGCTGCCAGTTCCACGATTGTACCTTTCATGGCCAGATCGCTCATGACGTCGACTTCAGAGTCATACTCAGGGCCGCCAACAGCGGTCATGTCTTCTTCCATCTCAGCATCAGCTGTCATGGTGGCATCGGCGTCCATGTCGACGACAGGCGTTTCGACGTCGGCCGTCATTGCGGTGTCGGATTCGATCATTTCGCTTGCCGGCGTTTTGACTTCGTCAGAGGCAAAGACTTCGCTCGTTTCGGAATCCATTTCTTCGGAATTCAGTTCGGCAGTGGACATGGTTTCTTCTGACTGAGGGGCCATCGTCATGTCGGCTTCCGCAGTCGCTTCAGCCTCAGGGGCCGCTTCTTTACTATCGCTCGTTACGTCGGCGATCACCTTCTCGGCGTTTTCTTTATAGGCCTTCGGTTTTTCAAGTGCCTGAAGCTGAACCTCGTTCAGTTCGTCAACCTTCAATTCCTCAAGCTCGTCTTCATTCTCTGTCGCTGTGACAGCAGCGGAGGCGTTAATTTCTGCGCTGCTCGTGTTATTTTCTTGTGCCACTGCAGACATACCCGTTAACAGGGCGATGGTCGCTGGAATAATCAGTGTACGTCTCATAATGCGGTCTCCTCTTGTACCATTGTCTTGCCATATCAATCGCCAGAAAGCCCCGTGGTTCCGGAGATTACAGGGAATACATGTTTCGCAAGGGGATGCTGGATCGCATCTTGCTTGAGGGAAAACCGGGCCTTTCTGCAGCGAGCCATGGCTTCTCAGAAGTTAACAAAGCTGCTGCAAATCCTTTTTCGGCGTTTGCCGGGCGTTAAGCGTGTTGAGGCAGGATGCAGGTTCCCAGACAACACAGATGGAGCCTGGCGTCCCCCCATGACAGATTATGTATATACCGATGACGATAGCCCGAGTGTCAGCGATCCGGTTTGGCGGATTCTGACGGGGGCCGCCGCCTTCGGTCTGGGGGTCTTTGTCTGCGGCAGCGTCGGGTCTTACGTGCCGAGCGATCCGAGCTGGAATGTCGCGACCGATTCCGATGTCCAGAACCTGTTCGGTGGCGCCGGCGCCATCTTCGCGGACTTCGCGCGTCAGACGCTTGGTTGGTCTGCCTGGGTTGCCGGGCTTGCCTTGATGATCGGCGGCGCGATGCGCACGGTGCTGATTGGCGCGCCCCGTGTTCGCCGCTGGCTGATGGGTCTGATGTTCATTCCTCTGTCTGCCGCCTTTTTTGCGGCCTGGCCGGTTCCCCAGAGCTGGCCACTGTCTGCCGGGCTTGGCGGCATCATGGGCGACGCGCTCTTCTATTATGCTTCCATGCCGTTCCGCGCGCTCTTGCTGCCATCCCCGAATGTCTGGGCTGGTGTGCTGCTGGGTATCCTCGCCGTCTGTACTGCCTTGTCTGCGCTCGGCTTCCGCCGCGATGACGCTCACCTCCTGAAACAGGCCGCGACAAGCTCCGGCCGCCGCGCGGCACGTCAGGCGACAGGTCTAGGCGGCTTCCTGATCTCTGTGATCGGAGCAATCCTGCCGCGCCGCAAAGTGGAAGAGGAGTATCTGGAAGAAGATGTCGACGACCGCGCCCGCGTCATCAAGACCGATGACAGCTATGACGAAGATGACTCCTATGTCGACGATTACGAAGACGATGAGGACGACTTCGAGGAAGACGAAGCGCTGCTCGAAGATGACTATGAGGATGATGAGGAAGACGAAATCGAAGATGTGCGTCCGCCGCGCTTCGCTCTGCCGATGACGAATTCCCGTCAGGCTTCCCGTCCGAAAGTCACCAAGAATGACCGCCGCCGCGCCTCCAGCCGTCTGCCCTCTATTGATCTGCTGCAAATGCCGGAAGAACGCGGTGATACGGTGGACGAAGATGCCCTCCTGGAAAAGGCAGCGCGCCTGACCGAAGTGTTGAAGGAATTCGGCGTGCGGGGCCGCATCAAGGAAGTGCGCCCGGGCCCGGTCATCACCCTGTTCGAAATGGAGCCGGCTCCGGGTGTCAAATCTTCCCGCGTGATCTCGCTCGCAGACGATATCGCCCGCTCCATGAGCGCCATCTCGGCCCGTGTTGCGGTTGTGCCGGGCAAGAACGCGATCGGTATCGAACTGCCGAACGAAGACCGCGACACGGTGTTCCTGCGCACATTGCTGCAATCGGAGGCCTATGTCGGCACCCGCGCCAGCCTGCCCATGGCGCTTGGCGAAGACATTGGCGGCGTGCCGAATGTTGTGGACCTTGCAAAGATGCCTCACCTGCTGATCGCCGGTACGACGGGCTCTGGTAAGTCCGTCGGTGTGAACGCGATGATCCTGTCCCTGATCTATCGTCACACGCCGGAACAGTGCCGCTTCATCATGATCGACCCGAAGATGCTGGAACTCTCCATCTATGAAGGCATTCCGCACCTGCTGGCGCCGGTTGTGACCGATCCGAAGAAGGCGGTGAATGCGCTGCAATGGACTGTCCGCGAGATGGAAAGCCGTTATGAGCTGATGTCCAAGGCGGGCGTGCGGAATCTCGCCGGCTTTAACGACAAAGCCGCCAAGTATCGCAACAATGGCGAGACCCTGACCCGCAAGGTTCAGACCGGCTATGATGAGCGCGGCAAGCCGATCTATGAGACGGAAATGCTGCCGACGGATCATATTCCGAACATCGTGGTCGTGATCGACGAGATGGCAGACCTGATGATGGTCGCGGGCAAGGAAATCGAGAGCTGCGTGCAGCGCCTGGCCCAGATGGCCCGTGCAGCCGGTATCCACCTGATCACCGCAACACAGCGTCCATCGGTTGACGTGATCACAGGTACGATCAAGGCGAACTTCCCGACACGGATTTCCTATATGGTCACCACCAAGATCGACTCCCGGACGATCCTGGGCGAACAGGGCGCGGAACAACTGCTCGGCATGGGCGATCTGCTGTATCAGGCTCCCGGCAAGAAGTCCCAGCGCCTGCACGGTCCGTTCGTATCTGATGAGGAAGTCGGCAGCGTGGTCGAATGGCTGCGTGACCAGGGCGAGCCGGACTATGTTATGGACATTCTCGAATCTCCTGATGACGGCTCCACCGGCTCTGCTGTGATGGACGCCATGCTCGGCACCAGCACGGGCGATGAGGAAGATGATCTCTACGCCCAGGCCATCGCCATTGTCGTGCGCGATCAGCGGGCTTCGACCTCTTATCTCCAGCGCCGTCTGAAGATTGGCTACAACAAGGCGGCAGGTCTGATTGACCGGTTGGAAGAAGAAGGCGTGATTTCCGCGCCCAACCATGCAGGCAAGCGCGAAGTTCTGGCCAGCAACCGCGCGAGTGATGCCGCCTGATCAAAGGCTTTGGTGGGCGCTAAAGGGGCAAACCCCCGTCCGACATGAGAAGCGGGCGGGGGTTTCACTTTGCCGGGGCGTAACGCTCGCAGGCCTCGCCCGGCACCGTGTCTCCGTAGGCAGAATAATCGGGGTTCATATCAATCAGCGCGGCTGTGACGCCATTGGTCCAGCCAAACCCATCCTGCAGCGGATACTCGCCTCCGCCGCCCGGCCGCGCAGTGACGACGTCATACTTCTCGACCAGCTTGCCAGTCTCGCAATATGTGCGCGCCACCGTGGTCAGCCAGCGGTCGGCAATGTCTTCGGCCAGTGCGTCGTGCCCATAGTCTTCAAGACCTCTGATCGCGATCCAGTGCAGCGGCGCCCAGCCATTCGGCGCATCCCATTGCTGGCCGGTCTCAAGCGGTGTGGTCATCAGTCCGCCCTCTGACAGCAAGCGCTCGGCAGTATAGTCTGCCGTACTGTCGGCCTGTGCCTGTGTGGCAAGGCCCAGGAAGAGGGGGTAGAGGCTCGCGGCAGAATCGCGCTGCGTTACCGCGCCGGCGTCCAGATCATAATCACCAAACACGCCGCGCGTTTCATCCCACAACCAATTATTCATGGCGGCCTTACGGGCCTCCGCTTTTGCGCGGAAAGACTCGTGACAGGCGGGGTCTTCGGCCTGCTCACATCCCGCGGCAATCGCCTGTTCCAGGCCATAGAGCAGAGCGTTCAAATCCACCGGAAGGATATGCGTCGTCTCAATGGTCGAAAGGTCCTGCGGGTCGTCCAGCCATCGGGATGAAAAATCCCAGCCACTTTCGGCCCCTGCCCTCAGCTCCCTGTAAAGCTCTGCTTTCAGACGACCTGACTGGTGCGCCGTTTCAGTATCCTGAATAAAGGATTCGTCGCGCGGTACATCGCGCCCGTCCCAATAGCGGTTCAGAACGCTGCCATCGGGCAAAGTCACCGCGCGCTCATCCTGCATCCAGAAGGCATATTCCGCTTTCAGCTCTGGCAGATAATCAGCCCACGCGGCGGCCTCATCTCCGGGTGACAGCAGTCCCACCATGGCAAAGAAAAAGGGCGGCTGCGAGCGGCTGAGATAATAGGTGCGGTTGGCATTTGGCACATGGCCTGTCTCCCGGATCAGCCATGCAAAATTATCCACCATGCTCTGCTTGATCTCGTCATGGCTGGGGCCGAGACCCGTCATCGTGAAATAGGCATCCCAATAATACACTTCCCGAAAGCGCCCGCCGGGCACGATATAGGGAAATGGCAGGGGGATAAGCGATGTGGCCCGGACCGAGTCATCGGCATTGCGCGTCAGATGTGGCCACAGCGCCTCGATATGGTCGCTGAGAGACAGATCCGTTTGCAGCGCCGCATCATCCGCTTCCGGATCATCATTTGGCAGATCAAAAAAAGTGACAATGAATGCTGTCAAGTCTTCCCGCGTCTGCGGCCGGGCTTCGTCATAGGCTTCATTGATCAGGGGTGGTGGCAGTTTGGGCTTGGCATCCACCCAGTCCTTCGGGTCAACCAGTCCGCTGAGCGCGACACGTTGGAACAGGCCGGGATAGACCAGGGATGGCGGATCGCGGTCCGCCAGCTCCGATGGCTGCAGGGCTGGGTGCGCCGGGATAACGGCAACGGGCGTGGTTTGCTGGCACGCGCTGACCAGAAGCGCCGCCAATCCCGATATTAACCCGTTTCGTCCCGGCGCCAGCATAAGGTCAGCCCATGGGGTACATGATGTCTTTAGCGACCGCGTCACAGGCCTTCATCACATCATCTGGCAACGTCATGTCAGACGCAGCCAGAATATCCGCCAGCTGATCATAGGTTGAGACGCCCACAATGGTGGAGGCAACAAAATCATGCTGCTTGGACCAGGCCGTGGCCAGCGTGACCGGCGCCATGCCGGCCTCCTTGGCAATTTCCATATAGCGGCGGGTCGCTTCCAGGGATTTCTCGTTCACAAAGCGCTCGGCCATGGCGCTCTGGCGTCCGCCCATCTTCAGATAGTTGGAGAACCGCGCCCCATCCGGCCGTGCGCCATCCTGATACTTGCCGGACAAAACCCCGCCGCCCAGCGGAGAATAAGGGATCAGGCTGACCCCTTCACGGCGGCAGACTTTTGCGAGCGCATCTTCAAAGCGGCGATTGTTCAGGCTGAAATTGTTCTGGATCGTCTGATACCGCACCGTGTCCAGACGTTCAGATGTCTCGATACTCTTCATCAGGCCCCAGGCATCTTCATTGCTGCAGCCGACAATGCGCACTTTCCCGGCGTGGACCAGATCGTCCAGCGTTTCCATCGTCTCGTCAAAGCCGGTGCCATGGTCAGGCCAGTGCGTCTGGTAGAGATCGATATAGTCCGTCTGCAGGCGCGTCAGGCTGGCCTCTACGGCCTTGATGATATTGTGCCGGTCCAGCGCCGTCATGCCTGCGCGTTGGGAACCGCGGATCCAGCCATGCGATGGCCCGCACACTTTGGTGGCCAGGATGATGGAATCCCGGTCTTTGGTCTTCATCCATCGCCCGAAGATTTCTTCCGTCGTTCCGGCCCATTCATCCTTGGGCGGCACCGGATAATTTTCGGCTGTGTCAAAGAAATTGATACCGGCATCCAGCGAGGCATCCAGAATACGGTGGGCTTCGGCCTCATCCGTCTGGGATCCGAACGTCATCGTGCCCATACAGATGTCGGACACATAAATGGCACTCTTGCCTAAGCGGCGATTTTGCATGGTGTTTCCCCTCATTCGTTTTCGGGCAAAGTGTAGGCTCTAAAGCTGTGTGAAGTCCACGATTTCAAAAGCATGACCGGCTGCCGCGCCTATCTCAGTCGGCCTCTGGAAGGCAAGCCGCCTCACGCAGGATGCTGAGGGCCGGGGCGAGTTCAGCCTCATAACGCTTCCAGCGTGCCAGTGCAGAAGTATAGAGGGGCTGACGCACCTGCGCGGAACTCGCCGTCGCGACCGGCGCGGCGTTCTTGTGGAATGCAACGCAGTCTTCCTCGAATGGCAGGTCGCAGAATGCCAGAAGGCGCCGGGTTTCGCCCTCAATGTCCTGTACAATGTTTTCGTAATGGACTTGCGTGAAGCGATCCCGAGGCAGGGTGTCGGAGAAGTGCCGGATCATCCGGTCGAAGCCGACATAATATCGCGCGGCGGCTTCCAGATTGAGTGCGTAGTCATAATAGGGATAGCGTGTTGAGAACATCTGCCGGTAATTGCTCAGCACCGTATCGGCCGGGTGGCGCCGCAGGCAGATCACGCGCGCATTCGGCAGCGCGGACAGGATGATAGGCGCATAAACCGCGTTGAGGGGCATCTTGTCGATGAAGCGGCCCGTTAGGCCCAGCGTCGCCCGCACCCGTTCCATATAGGTTCGGCCAAGTTCGCCCGGGTTCACGCGCCGGGCCGCTTCCAGTGTATCAGCGTCCAGCACATAGTTGGACGGTGTGCCCACCAGCTGTTTCAGGCTCAGCCCGAAATCGGCAAGTTCTCCTGCAGAGGTCACGGCGCTGTGGCCCGACAGGATTCTGTCGACCAGTGTCGTTCCTGTTCGTGGCATGCCGACAATGAAGATCGGCGCGGCGTCCGCATGGCCGTCCTGTGCGCTGACCCCATCATTGACCATCGCTGCCGCAAATATCGCACCGTCGAATGCCGTTTTGTGGTTCACCGAGGCCCATTTGCCTGCCTTGGCGCGGGCCAGCCAGCGCATCGCCCGGGCCGGGTCATTCATGTCCTCATGGGCTTTGGCGAGCGCGTGCCCGATCCGGAGCGCCTCGTCCGGGTCCTGTTGTACACGCGGAAAAATGTCTTCCAGTTCCGTCACATGATTGTCGTCAGGTGTTTGCCGGGTGATTTGCACCAAAGCTGCCAGCGCGCGTACCTCGCTGGGATCGCGGTCGATGCAGGTGCGAAAGGCCTTGCGTGCGCCCTCCATGGCGCCAGAGAATTGCCGGGCTACGCCCAGATTGTACCAATAGGCAGATACCCCGGGCGCTGCTGTGGTGGCAGCCTCATAAAAACCGGTGGCGCGACCATGCAGTCCCGCGCGGCTGTAGACGACGCCCAGCGTATCCAGTGTGAAGGCGTCTGTGGGGCATAGCGCGGCGGCGGCATCGGCTGACTTCACGGCCGCGTCCCGCTTGAGCAGGACGATCTCGTTGCGGGCCTTTTGGGCCAATATATCAGCCCGCGCCGGTCCCAGCGCCAGCGCCCGGTCGAACAATTCGATCGCCTTTGCATGATTGGCATGATCGCCTGTCAGAATTCCCAGAAGGTAGTAGATGCGCGCATCATTCGGCGCTTGCTGAATCGCCTGCATACAGAGCGCGTGTGCGTCGCGATACGCCTTGCGGGACAAAAGTTCCGCTGCTCTGTCGAGCAAGGAAGATGCTGCCGAGGATGCCCAATTTTTAGTCACAGATATGCCTTTGCTGCTTCCAACGGGCAATTTCTGTACCCTGGATGTCAAATAGTGACGCAAATTCTCATTACAGCACGTCGCCAGCTTGCGTGGAACAGGGTCATCACGCCTACTGACAGCCGGTGAGGTGGTTTTTTGAGGAGAGTTTCCAAATGTCCAGATCAACCTTGCTACAACAGGCGAGCTTTGCTGTCCTGTCTGTCGGCCTGGCGCTCGGCGCTTCCGCGCAGGACGCTGATACAGATACCGATACTGAGCTGCGCGCTCAGACGATTACCGTCACCGCTACCCGCCGCGCCGAAAGCGTGCAGGATATTCCATTGAACATCGCCGCGCTCGGTGCTGACCAGATCGAAGAACAGGGCTTCGACGAATTGTCGGATGTTGTTGCCTATATTCCGGGGATCAACGTGGTCGACCGCGGGGGTCGCCAGGGGAACCCGATCATCGTCAGGGGTCTGAACGCTGACGGTCTCGGTTCCGGGGATGGCAACAATGATGGCGGCGGCACTGTGGCCACCTATATCGGCGAGATTCCACTCTTCGTGGACCTGAAGCTGAACGATCTGGAGCGCGTCGAGGTTCTCCTCGGGCCGCAGGGAACGCTCTATGGCGCGGGCACGCTGGGCGGGGCGATCCGCTACATTCCCGTCAAGCCGCAATTCGATACAGATACGTTGGAAGTGCGTTCGGAAATCTCCAAATATTCCGAAGCGGCCAGCCTCAGCTATGAGACGGGCCTCACCTTCAACAAGACGTTCAGCGACACATTCGCCATTCGGGGCTCGATCGATTACCAGGACGATTCCGGATTCATCGACTATCCCTATGTGGTCCAGGACATCGGCGTCTCCGATCCTGATCCGGACTTTACCGACCCTGATGATATTGCCGCCAATCTGCGCACCATCACCGATGCCAATGGCGAGCGGACCCTGTCCGGCCGTCTGGCCGCCCGGTGGGAGCCGGTCAACTGGCTCGACGGAACACTGACCTATTACTATCAGAAGTCCGACATTGACGGCCGCCAGGGCTCCAGCTGGCGTTCCACGGTGCCAACCGGAAAGTACGAACTGGCCAAGCGCGTGCCTGAGCCGAACGAGATCACCAACCAGCTGCTCGCTCTTGAACTCGTTGCAGACCTCGGCTTTGCGGAGCTTACCTCCGCAACCGGCTATTCCCGGTTCGACGATGACGGCCAGCGTGACCAGACAGACCTGCTGATCTCGCTGGATTACAGCTATGAACTCTTCCCGACCTTCACGGCGTATACGCATGAAAAGGGCCGTACGACCACCTTTAACCAGGAAGTCCGTCTCGTCTCGACAACTGACAGCCGCTTCAACTGGATCATCGGTGCATTCTACAACAATTCGGATGTCATCTCCTATTCCGAAGAGTATACGCCGGGCTATGCAGACTATGTTGGTTTCGACCGCCCGGATGATCTTGAGTACTACTCCCAGTTCTACTCCAGCCTCGAAGAAGCCGCGCTCTTTGGTGAAATCGGGTTTGATATAACAGACCGTTGGACCGTTACACTTGGCGGGCGCTATTATGAATATGATCTGGAATCCTACAGCGATGTGGATTTCCCTCTCTTTGATAGCGGGCCGGATTACACGCAGACAGTCGGCATCAGCGCGATGGAAGACAGCCTGAAGGCCGACTTTGCAGCCGGCAGCCCAGGCGGCACCGAGCGTACTAGTCAATCCGATGACGGAACATTGTTCAAATTCAATACGTCATACAAGTTCACCGACGACATTCTCGGGTATTTCACCGTCAGCGAAGGATATCGCATCGGCAATTCCAACGGCATTGCGGTTTGTCCGGCCTATGATCCGACAGACAACCAGCAGGGTGCCTGCGCACTTGAGCCGGGGCAGCAATTCGGCCCCGACGCGGATGATGTGTCCACCCGGGACGAGACCCAGTATGGCCCCGACACAACCACCAACTATGAACTCGGCTTCAAGACCACGCTCCTGGATGGCCGGGCAACGCTCAACGGCTCAGTCTACTATATCGAATGGACCGATCCGCAGCTAAGTTCTGCCACCATCAACGCATCCATTCCGATCACGGTCAATGCCGAGGGCGCGGAGACCAAGGGGTTCGAGTTGAGCGGGGGCTGGCTCGTCAGCGATCAGTTCTCCCTTCGCGGCAGCTACAGCCATACCGAGGCGAAGCTCACGGCAGACGCCCCCGGCCTTGTCAGCACGATCTCGACCCCCGGCTTTGATACCGTCCTGCTCGACGGCCAGGATGGAGACCGTCTGCCCGGTTCACCGGAAGACCAGTTCTCCGTCTTTGGAAGCTATTTGATGCCATTGGACAATGGCGCCGAGGTCACCTTCAATGCGGGCTATACGTGGCAGGGGGATGTGCTCAGCCGCACAGGTGCGCGCGGCGATGGCCTGACGCTGGATTCCTTCGGCGTGGCCAATGTCTCAGCGGTCTATGATACTGGCGACTGGCAGGCCACGCTGTTCGTCAACAACCTCTTCGATGAGTTCTATGAGACGGGTGTCGTTGGCACCGGCCTCTACAACCAGACTCTGACGGATGATGACGGTGGTCCGGTCTATGTGCGGACCTATTACACGCATGTCGGGGCGCCGCGCTCCATCGGCGTGCGCTTCAAGTACAAATTCGAATAATCCTTTTAAGGAGTATGTGGGGGATGGGGCCGTCTTGAGAAAGGCGGCCCTGTCTTTTGGGGCGCTAAAGCTGCGTGAAGTCCACGATTTCAAAATCATGACCGGTCGCCTCCACAAATTTGCGAAAATCCGCCCGGCTGATCGCGGTCGTGCCGGTATTGGTCATAGGGTGGAAATTGACCGGTTCATGTTCCATCAGCGCGGTATCGACCAGAAAGCGCACGCGGCCCGCCTGGTCATTCATCAGGGCAAAGGCGGTGACAGAGCCCGGCTGAACACCCAGCACCTCCTGCATCAATTCTGCCGGGCCGAAAGACAGCCGTTTCGTGCCGACCAACTTGTGCAGCTGGTTCAGCTTCAGCTGAGAATGGGCCTCTGCCGCGATCAGCACGAGGGTGCCGTCCTTGTCTTTCAGGAACAAATTCTTCGTGTGCCCGCCGGGCAGGCTGGCTTTCAGATCCCGGCCCTCCTCCACGGTAAAGGTCGGCTCATGCCAGTGCGTGCTGTGGGCAATACCTATTTCATCAAGATAGGCGAACAGATCATCAGGGCTTGCAGTCATGGGGGCCTTTGGGCCAAGACTTGGGCCTCTCGTCAAGCACCGTTAGGACAGGCCTTCCATGCATCTCGATTGTTACAAGATCTACGACGTCGCACCGGATCTGGTGCCCGCCCGCTCCAACCGGGACTGGATGGATGCCTTTACCGATCGCCACCCCTATCGCTGCCTGCCGCTGACCATGGCGAATTCCACGGGCTGGGAACTGCTCTGCCCGATGGATATCAAGATCAAATGGAATGGCGGCCCCCGGAATGAGGATATTCAACTGCTGACACGCGGCGACCCGAAGGCGATTTCCAGCTTTGCCGACGCGCACTTCATGCGCGGCATTGTCACCTTCCATACCGGCCATTTGTTCCGCACGCCGCCGGGTTGGGGCGTCTGGGTCACCGGTGCGCCGAACTGGCCGAAGGATGGCATCTATCCGCTGACGGGCCTCGTTGAGACAGACTGGCTGCCTTTCCCGTTCACGATGAACTGGCAGATGACAAGGCCAGGCGAGGTGATCTTTGAAAAGGGAGAGCCCTTCGCCTTCATCACGCTGATGGAGCACAAAAAGCTCGAAGAGGTTCAGCCCGAACGCAAGCTGCTGCGCTCAAATGAGGAACTCGTGAAGGAATATAATGCCTGGAGCGAAAGCCGGGCGGATTTCAATACACGCCTCAAGAGCGGTGAGGAAAACGCCATGAAGGAACGCTGGCAGCGCCACTACATGAAGGGCCAGAAACCCACCGGCGACAAGGCTGACAGCCACCAGACCAAACGCCGCCTGAAGCCGCCGAAAGACGTTTAGGCCCGCGACTCATCCTGAGCGAAGTCGAAGGATGAAGCGTCAGCGTGCAGGACTAACCGCCCCGTCCCGCCTTTTCGTCAATACCGCTGATGCCCTGGCGTTTTTCCAGCGCAGCGGCGACGTCATCCAGGCTCACACCGCGTGCGCGCAGGGCCACAAAGGCGTGATACAGCACATCGGCGGCTTCGCTGGCGACACGGTCATCGCTTTCCTTCATCACGGCCTCGGCCAGTTCCTGGCCTTCCTCATGAACCTTTTCGGCGCAGGCATCCGGCCCTTTTGCCAACAGCTTGGCCGTCCATGAGGTGGAGGCATCGCCCTCTTTTGCCCGGGCGTCGATAGTGGTGCCGAGATGCGCAAGCGCTGCAGCGAGGCGGTCGGAAGAGCCAAGATCAGTCATGCCCCGCGCCATAGCGCACTTACGCGACGTGAGGAAGCCTGACCGCTTGACCTTCCCCGCCCGGCCGTCACTTTAGGCAAAGAGGAACGCCACAAGATCAGGAAAAAGAGCCATGAAAGACCGGGTCTCCATCACCATGCTGGATGACGGCATTGCCGATGTCCGCTTCATTCGCACCGACAAGATGAATGCGCTCGACACCGCCATGTTCAATGGCATCGTTGAGGCCATCGAGCAGTTGAAGAGCATGAAGGGTCTGCGCGCCGTGGTCGTCTCTGGGGAGGGCCGCGCCTTCTGCGCCGGTCTCGACCTGTCCAGCCTTGGCAGTAATGAAGACAGTGACGACAAGGTCACGAAAGACCCGACCCGCAGTCTCGGCGATCGTACCAATGGCATCGCCAATCGCGCGCAATATGTCGCCTGGGGCTGGCGGGAGGTGCCTGCACCGGTGATCGCTGCGGCGCATGGTGTCGCGTTTGGCGGCGGCTTTCAGGTTCTCTCCGGCGCCGACATCCGCTTTATCCATCCTGATACGCGCTGCGCCATCATGGAGATGAAATGGGGCCTCGTGCCGGACATGGCGGGCTTTCCGCTCTGGCGGGGCAATGTCCGCGATGATGTGCTGCGGGAGCTGACCTACACCAATCGCGAATTCAGTGGCCGCGAGGCGCATGAGATGGGCTTTGCTACGCATGTCTCCGACACGCCCTATGAAGACGCGCTGGCGCTGGCGAAGCAGTTCGCGCAGAAGAATCCGGATGCCATGAAGGCCTCCAAGCGCCTCTTCAACATGATGCAGGACGCGACAGATGCGGAACTGCTGCAGGCAGAATCCGACGAACAGTCAAAGATCATGCGAACCCCAAACCAGATGGAAGCCGTCATGTCCCAGATGCAAAAGCGCAAGCCGGTGTTCACCGACTAGATACCAGCCCGGTTCAGGCCGCAGCGGATGCCTAAAGCGGCCTGACCGGTGCCCCGGCCTCAGACAGCGCCCGCCGGGCATCGGCCACCGTCGCTTCGCCGAAATGGAAGATCGAGGCCGCCAGCACCGCCGTCGCGCCGCCTTCCAGCACTGCCGGCGGCATGTCATCCACACTGCCCGCGCCGCCGCTGGCCACCACCGGCACATTCACCGCAGACGTCACAGCTTTCAGCAGCGGGATGTCATAGCCGGATTTCGTGCCATCCTTGTCCATACTGGTCAGCAGGATTTCGCCGGCGCCCTTCTGTTCGGCCAGGCGCGCGAACTCCACCGCATTGATGCCGGTTTCCTTGCGCCCGCCATGGGTGAAGATCTCCCAGTGATCGCCCACGCGGCGCGCATCGATGGCGACGACCACGGCCTGCGCGCCGGCCTTTGCGGCGCAGCGGCTGATCACATCCGGGTCTGCCACGGCGGCGGAATTGATCGCCACCTTGTCCGCCCCGGCCCTCAGCAGCGCGACCATATCCTCCGCGCTGCGCACGCCCCCGCCCACGGTCAGCGGCATGAAGCATTGCTCGGCCGTCGCAGAGACAATGTCCATCAGCGTGCCGCGCCCTTCATGGCTGGCGGTGATATCCAAGAAGCACAGCTCGTCGGCGCCCTGCGCATCATAGGCTTTCGCCAACGCCACCGGGTCGCCGGCATCTTTCAGGTCCACAAAATTGACGCCCTTCACGGTGCGTCCGTCTTTCACGTCGAGGCAGGGGATGATGCGGGTTTTCAGGCTCATGCCCCGGCTTTACCCGCCCCGGCGCCAGAAGAAAAGCGAAAGCGCCTTACCCGGCTGTAACGGAACAAGTCCGCCGGCCCATGCATTGATTAGGCGATACCCGAGGGCAAGAGGCCCCGGCGAATGAAACGAACGAAAGGAGCAAGACTCATGAAACGCCAGAACAAGCTTTTCCTTGCTGCCGGTCTCGTTACGGCAGCGGGCGCTGCCTTCGCAGGCCAGAAATATGGCCGCAAATATCTTCGCAAGCGTCGTGCGGAAAACACCGATGAAACGCCCCGCCTGAACGGCAAGTCCGGCATACAGGCCACGCCGCGTCAGCAGGCGCCGCAAACACAGCCACAGGGCGACCAGATGACGGCGCACTGATAAATCTTCATCCCCACGCGAAATCAGGGCCGCCGATGTGCGGCCCTTTTTCGTGCGCGCCAGATGACAGGGAATTCATGCCAAAGCGGGTTCAGCCCATGGCGGGACAGGCGTATATTCTCCTCATATGGGCAACAGACCCATGACATAAAGGTAGAGGAGACTTCCCATGAATCTCTGGAAAACAATCGTCACAGCTTCACAAACGGTCTGCGCCGATACTCAGGCAGACGTGCGCCGCGCGGTGCATCATGCCCGTCTCGGAACGGGTGAGTTTGACCATGATGCCACCACGCCGATGACAGACATGGCCCATGCCCTGCGCACGCGTCGTCAGCCGCGTCCGGCTCCGGGCCTGCGTGCAGGCCACGGAATATAGAGGCCCCTTGCCGGAACTCTCCTGTCAGGTGCCGCGTTTAGCCTTTAGATATGAACCCTGACAGGAGACCTCCGCCATGCAATTCTGGAAGAAAGCCGTCATCTTTACAGGCTCTGCCCTCGCCACGGCTGGCGCGGGGTATGCCGCGCGCACGCTGCTGCGCCGGTATCTCGGCCACCACACCAACACGGCCAGCCCCAAACTGATCCCCGCCGTGGCAAACCGCGTCACCAGCACGCCCAATAAACAACGCACCCGCGCGCGCTGATACGGTTTATCAACATCAAAATACCGAAACGGGCCAGCATAGTCTGGCCCGTTTTCTACGTGCACGTAATATTGGGATAGGCCCGCCCGCCCTCTCTTCCGCTCATCCCGGCGCAGGCCGGGGTCCAGGGCGACAGGTGCGGAAGTTTGTCGGATACAGATCACCCAATCCGTCTGAAACCCGCCCGCCCCATACTTCAGGTCTGCTCACACGGGGGCCGGATCAGGTACCGTTCTGGTCGTGGGGGCAGGGTCAGG
>JAAEZZ010000014.1 GCA_018222605.1 Alphaproteobacteria bacterium | reverse complement strand
GGGCGAAGAGGCGATCCATGCCTCGCAGTATATCCCGGCACGGAGGGGTGTCGGAAAACTAATTTGACTTTGTAATGATTGTTACACGGGCGGGCGCAAAAATTGTGGGATAAACCGGTCTGGCGACTTTTTTCTTGTGTGCATATCGGGCTGTCATGCTAGGTTTTCCCGCAAACAGGCCGACAGGCCTTTGGGTGGGAGACGCATATGACACTATCTGTATTCAGCGCCGGGTTTGGGCGTACGGGGACGATGTCCCTGAAACTGGCGCTTGAGCAGCTGGGCTTCTGGCCATGCCATCACATGGTCGAGGTGATCGAGCATGGTGAGCGGCAGGTGCCGCTGTGGAATGATGCGCTGGCGGGCAGGCCGGATTTTGACGCGATCTATCAGGGCTATGTCGCGGCGGTGGACTGGCCGACGGCGGCTTTCTGGCGGGAACTGGCGACGGCCTTTCCTGAGGCGAAGATCATCCTGTCCTCCCGCTCGCCCGAAAGCTGGTATGGTAGCATTTCCGAGACGATCCTGGCCTCGGTCGACATACCGGACGAGGCCCCGCCACATGTGAAGGCCTGGCTGCAAATGGTCCGCAAGGTGCTGGACCGCAGCCTCGGCCCATCCCGTGAGAAAGAGGATGTGATCGCCGCCTTTGTCGCGCATGAGGCCGCGGTGAAGTCGGAAATCCCAGCAGGGCGCCTGCTGGTGCATGAGGCCAAGGATGGCTGGGGGCCGCTCTGCGAGTTCCTGGGCGTCGCTGTTCCGGACACGCCCTATCCGCGCACCAACAGCAAGGAAGAATTCTTCGAACACCTGAAAAAGGCAGACGATATGTAAGCCGCGCAGGTTTACACGGCCCCGCGGCCCGCTAACCTGTGATTGCAGGGGCAAGACGGGGCAGGCAGATGGCAATTTCCCAGAAATGGTGGGACCGGTGGTGGGAAAAAGATTATTCCTGGGACGGTCTGGCGAAGAAAGTCTGGGAAGACTGGGTCGTGCCCGAGGATGGCGTGCCGGTGCCGGCAGGCGAGGGCGTAAAGGGCCGTCAGGCGACGCTGCAGGATTACTGGCGCCGGGCGGAGCTGGCCGAGGATGTCGAGCGGCCTGAATTCCAATGCCCGCAGACAAAGCGCCGCTTCACGCGCGTGCACCTGCCGCTGGAATTTCGGGATGGCAGCCAGACACTGAAAGGCGCGAAGGATGATGCCTTCAGAGCCGAACTGGATGAAATCCTCAAGGCCGAACTGGCCAAGCCGATTGTTGAGACTGAGCACACTTCTTATGGGGTGTTAGAAAGTCCCGACAACCGGCTGCAATGGCAGGGCGCCGTTCTGCTTGATTTTGACTTGGCTGGCCTGTCCACCCAGACCCGCTCCAAGGATGAGCGGATTCCCATGTCGCTGCAGGCCATGAACGCCGCCTTCTCGGGAAACGCCAGCTTCCAGTACGCCGCCTTCTCGGGAGACGCCAACTTCTACAGCGCCGTCTTCTGCGGGTACGCCGACTTCTACAGCGCCGTCTTCTCGGGAGACGCCGACTTCAAGAGCGCCGCCTTCTCGGGAGACGCTTGGTTTTCCAACGCCGCCTTCCTAGGTAAAGCTGATTTCAGCGGGGAAGGGCGCAGCCTGACCAGCGAACGTGTGGAGCAATCCATCATGCTGTCGTCTCAATCAGGCGATAAGGGGCTGTCTTTTGAAGGCCAACTGAAAGGAGATCCCGCCCCGCTTTCCATCACGCGGCGATCTGTCCAGCGGTTGATCGCCAAGGGGGCGGTGTTCCTGGGGGCCGTTGATTTTTCCAATCGGGCCATGGGACACGCCTGATCCGTGTACGGCGATTGGCCAGATGCTGGACCCGCTGACCGGCCCGGCACAGGAAACCTGCCAGCAGCAGTTGGGCGATGGATTTGAGCTTCGTGCCTATAGAGATGGCACGCCGATCGGTCTGCGCCTGCTGGCGAGTTTTCAGTCGCTGACCGCGATCATTCTGGTCTTCCTGTCGGGCCTTGCGATCCGGCGGCGGTTCCAGATCAATTAGTAACTCTTCGGCAGGCCGAGGACGCGTTCGGCGATGAAGTTGAGGATCATTTCGCGGCTGACCGGGGCGATGCGGGCGAGCATGGCTTCGCGCATCATGCGCTCGACATGGTATTCCCTGGCATAGCCCATGCCACCATGGGTCAGCACGGCGGTCTCGCAGGCGCGGAAGCCGGCCTCAGTGCCGAGATATTTCGCGGCATTTGCCTCCGCCCCGCAATCGAGGCCCTCATCATAGAGGCCGGCGGCCTTGTAGGCGAGCAGTTCGGCGGCGGACAGTTCTGCCCAGGCCCTGGCGAGCGGGTGCTGGATGCCCTGGTTCTGGCCGATGGGGCGGCCGAACACGACGCGGTCCTTCGCATACTGAGCAGCCCGCTCCAGCGCGGCAAAGCCGAGGCCGATGCTTTCGACCGCGAACAGAACACGTTCGGGGTTCAGGCCCTGAATCAGATATTTGAAGCCCGCGCCTTCCTCGCCGATCAGATGTTCCTTCGGCACTTCCAGACCGTCAATGAACAGCGTGTTGCACTCGACCGCCTTGCGGCCCATTTTCGGGATCGGGTTTGCCTCGATCTTGCCGCGGTCAAGATCTGTGTAGAACAGGGAGAGGCCCATATAGGGCTTGGCGCATTGGTCTTTCGGCGTGGTGCGCGCGATGATCAGGATCTTGTCGGCGCGCTGGGCCCCGGTCGTCCAGATCTTGCGGCCATTGATGGTGTAGCCGGTATTGGTGCGCTCTGCCTTGGTCTCCAGGCTGGACGTGTCGAGGCCGGAATTCGGCTCTGTCACGGCAAAGCACATCTTCTCCTGGCCGGAGATGATCTTGGGCAGGTTTTCCTGCTTCTGTTCGACATTGCCGAATTTCTCCAGCGGTTTTGGCCCGAAAATATTGAGGTGGATGGCAGACGCACCGGAATAGCCCGCGCCGGTGCGCGTGACGGTCTGCATCATCAGGGCCGCTTCCTTCAGGCCGAGGCCCGCGCCGCCATATTCTTCCGGGAAGGCAATGCCCAGCCAGCCGCCCGCGGCCATGGCGTCGCAGAATTCTTCCGGCCAGTCGCCGGTTTCGTCTGTTTTGGCCCAGTATTCATCATTGAAAGGCTCGAGCGTTTTCTCGACGGCGGCCTTGATGGCGGCCTGGTCTTCACTCATCGGGGCGATCTGATGCATGTGGCGTGGTCCTCCTGAGGCAAAGACTTAAGGCCGAGCTGCGCGCCCGTCCAGCAATCGCGCTGCGTCAGGGGCACGCAATAAGCCTAATCGCTCGGTTGCAGCCAGCCGGAATAGGTGACGACATGGCCGCCAACAGGCAGGTCGATGCGCACGTCGAAGCAGGCGCGGCCATGACCGTCCACAGTCTCTGCCGTGGTGCTGCGCGGGCGCAGGAAGGCGGGCAGGGGCACGAGGCCAAGCAGGCGAGCCGACTTCACAGGATAGGAGAGCCCATCCGCGCGAGCGCCAAGATCTATGGTGAAGCTAAGCAGGCCAAAGCGCTCTCGCATCAGGCCGCTGCCGGGGGTAGAGGCGGCGGAGAGGTAGGAGCGGAAACTGTGCCCGCCGAAAGTACGCTGCCAGATTTCCGTATTGCCCTTGCGCAGCATGCTGACCGTGACGGGCACGTCGTCACCGGCAGGCGGGAAGCCGGCACAGGCCCCGGCGAGCCGGGAGAGAAGGCTGGTGCCGCGTGTGATGTGGGCGCGGCCCGTCCAGCGGCGGGCATGGCTGACGGCGTGAAGCTGCTGGATCGGCGGGGGCAGGCGGTTGAAGTCGTCACCCAGAATGGAGGTGAAGAGGAAAGGCGCAGGCGCTTCCCTGAGCCCGGTCGTGACGCGCAGGCGGGAGAGGGCGCGTTCGGCCTCCTCCAGCGTGAACTCTGCCAGGCAGGGGCGGGCACCTGGCGGCACCTCACCCGCGGCGAGCTTGCGGCACAGGATTTCCGCCGGGATGGCGGGAATGGCGGGGCCGTCGCCATCCTCCACGATCAGGGTCCAGTCGCGTCGCTCCGGCTCGCCTGTGGGTGTCAGGCCGGTGACGGAGACGCGCATGCCGCCGGTGGAAGAGCCAAAAGCTTCCAGCCGGTCGGCCATCCATTTCAGTGGCCGGGCGAAGGGCGAGAGGCTGCGCAGCCAGCCCCACCGTACGGGCCGCGACAGAAGGGTCAGCCCGCCATGCATCAGTTTCAGGTCCAGCCCCGCGCGGAAGCTGACCGAGCGGGCCCGGAAATGCGCAGGAAAAAGCTGAAGGTCCGGCGCGCCAATGTGACTGGCCCAGCGGCCCCGAAGGGACGGGGCACCGGGGAGGGAGAGGCTGAGGGCGGTGAGGTCTCCCCAGCCGGGCACCTCAGTCCAGTGCCCGGCCTGCCAGAGGCGCAGGGGCCGCCCGGCCTGGCTAACGATGGCCTGCACGACGGACAGCCCGCGCGGGGCGCGGTTGCCGGGCAGGATCACGCTTTCGATATGGTCAATTTCGGATAGCCCTTCGGCGAGGCGCGTGACCGCCGCCGACGAGAGCGCCGGGACACTGGAAACGCCGGAAAGCACCGCAAGGGAGTGCGCGCGGGCAGTATCGTCCAGCGCCGTGATGCCGGCGGTGAAGGCGGCGTCGTCTGACAGGTCCAGATAATGTGCGCCGGCGGCCAGGGCGGCCTCTGCGACGCGGTAAGCAGCCTCGCCCCGCTGCTGGAACGGGCCGGACGCATCGACGATGATGAAGGGCGTCTCTGCGGCGAGCCGGATGGACAGGTCTTCTGCATGCGTATCAATCTGCAGCGGGCGGCAGGGCGTGCCTGCGCAAAAGGCGGCGGCCTTGTCCAGATTGCGGCCCGCGACGATGACGTCAAAGGCGGGATCAGTGGTGAGGGCGCTCGCCAGTTTCCCTCCGAACACGCCATATCCGCCAATGATGAGAATGCGCCTACTCAATCAGCCGGGCCTTCAATTCGGGCGAGGGCATGGGGCAGCTGCGCCGGCCCAGCCGATAGCGGTTGCGTGCGATGAACAGATAGAGGCGTTTGGCAAAGCCACGCGGCAACAGGTTCAGCACGCGCGCCGCGCGCCATGGCCAGCCGAGCGTGCCCATGGCCGCCGTGAAGGCGCGCATATGCGTGTAGGCGACGTTATCAATGATCACGATATTGGTTTCCATTTCCTCCGGGTCCAGACCGTATTTCTGGTAGAGGCCTTGTCCTGTCGGGGAATGAGCGGTGACAAACAGGAAGCGCCGGGTCTTGTCATGCCGGGTCATGAATTGCGCAAAGCCCGAACAGAACACGCAATAGCCGTCAAAGACGATCAGGTCCTGGGAGCATGAGGCGGTCATGTCGGTTCCCCTTCATGGTGGGATGCGTTCAATCTAGTGTTGAGGCGGCCGGTTTGACATGCTTTCCGGGTCGGATGCGTCGCTTTGTCCGAAATGCCTCAGGGCAGGGTGATCTCGCTGTCGATGCCGATGGCGCGGAGGAAATTCGGGTCGTGGCTGATGGTGATCAGGGCGCCGTCATAGGCGGTGAGGGCGGCTTCGAGGGCCTCGATCGTGTCCATGTCGAGATGGTTGGTCGGCTCGTCCAGCAAGAGCAGCTCCGGCGGCTCTGGCGCGGCGAAGATGGCAGCGAGCCCGGCGCGCAGGCGCTCTCCGCCGCTGAGGGTGGCGACCGGCTGGTGCGCGGCGGTGTTGCGGAAGGCAAAGCGGGCGAGCGCGGCGTGCGCTTCATTCAGGGTCAGATGCGGCTGGACGGCGCGGATGGCGTCCAGAATGGAGCCCTCGCGGGGCAGAAGGCTGACATGCTGGTCGAGCCGGGCGATGCGATCCGTGTGGCGGTGGAGCGTGCCGGAAGCGGGGGCGATTTCGCCGAGGATCATCCGCATGAGCGTGGTCTTGCCGGAACCGTTGGGGCCGGAAATGGCAAGGCGGCGAGGCCCGCGCAGGGTGAAGCTGAGCGGGCCGAACAGGCGGCGGCCATCAAAGGCGGTGGTGATGCCCGTGGCGGTGAGAATGTCCTTGCTGGCAGGCAGGTGGACGGGCGGCAGCTCCATCGTGATCGGGGCGGTGATCTCGACACAGGCGCGGGCGGCTTCAAGTGAGGCGGCGGCATCGGCGGCCTGAAGGCTAGCTAGCTGGTTGCCGCGTGCGGCGGTGTGTTCGGCGCGTTCCTGGCGCTTGTCGAGCAGCATTTTAGGCTCAGCGCTTTTGGCGCGGGTGCTGCGGCCGGCCTTGTCGCGGCGGTCCTGTTTCTCCTTTGCGCGCTGGGCGTCTGCCTCGGTGCGTTTCAGGGCGTTCACGGAGCGAGTGAGGTCTGCCTCGGCCTGGGCGCGGGCAGCGTCGCGGGCCTCGCGGAACTCGCTCCAGCCGCCGCCAAAGACGGTAACGCCGATAGGGGAAAGCTCAACGATCCGGTCCATGTGTTCCAGAAGGTTTCGATCATGGCTGGCAATGATCGCGCCGCCTCGCCAGTCCTGCAACAGGGAGGCGATGGCGGTTCGGCCCTCCGTATCGAGATTGTTGGTTGGCTCGTCCAGCAACAGGATGTCCGGCTGTTCCAGCAGCAGGCGGGCGATCATGACACGCGTGCGTTCCCCGCCACTGAGCTGGGAGAGGGGCGTGTCCAGGGGCATGTCCCGCAGGCCGGTTGAGGACAGGGCGGCATCGAGGCGAGGTTCCAGCGTCCAGTCGGCGGCCTCTGCATCTTCCAGCGTACCGTCGCCAGCCGTCATGCGGGCAAGCACGGCAAGGCCCTCTGCCGCGCCGAGCGCTTCGGAGACGGTGAGCGTTTCGTCCGCAATCTGGGCGAGGCGGCCTATGCGGCCGTGTACGGAGAGGTTGCCGCGGGCGGGATCGACTTCTCCGGCGATGGCGCGCAGCAAGGTGGACTTGCCACAGCCATTACGGCCGACAAGGCCAATGCGTTCGCGGCCGAGCGACAGGGTCAGGCCGTCAAAAAGTGGCGTGCCGTCAGGCGTTGTGAGGGAGAGGGAGTCGAGCGTGAGAGAAATGGACATGGGGAAGCCGAAGGGTCATGGATAGGGTCAGCGAAGCGGTGGGCTTTGCGATATCCATGTGTCTGGCCTCCAAGAGCTCTCTGCGGTCGAAGCGTTTAGATACGCATTTTCAGGCCGCGATCAAGGAGAATGGGAAATATTTTTTGGATCAGGCGGGCAGAAGGCGCGCAGGCGAGAAGGCGTTGGCAAGCTCGCTGGTCTGATGGCCGAGCATCTGGTCTGCCAGAATGCGGGCGGTCAGCGGGGCGAGCAGGATGCCATTGCGATAATGGCCTGCGGCGACGAACATGTTTGCCTGCCTTGTACGCCCCAGGAAGGGCGCAAGATCCGGTGTGCCGGGGCGCACGCCGGACCAGGTATCGGTGATACGGGCCCCTGCAACAGACGGCACGATGCGGGCGGCATTCTCCAGCAGGGTGGCAATGCTTTCCGTATCCGGCATACCTTCGGTGCGACCGGGTTCCATCGTGGCGCCGATGACCAGCAGGTCTCCGCGCGGCACCATATAGATGACGCCCGCACGCAGCGTGGTGGACGGATGATCCTCGCGCCGCTCCACAGACAGCATCTGGCCGCCATAGGAGTCGATCTCGTCCAGCGTGGTATCCCAGTTGACGAGGCTGAAGTGCTGTCCGCGCTCTTCCACTTTCAGCACAGCGCTTTGCCAGCCGGCAGTGACGAGCAAGAGGTCATGGCCTTCAATGGCAAGCTCACTGCCGCGCGATTGCAGCGGCGCGGGGGCGCGCTCAAGTGTGATGTTCGCATGACGCTCGCACCGGGTCAGCAGGGCGGTGACGACGGCGCGGTTGTTCACATAGCCATCGGTTTCAAGCTTCAGGGCACGGATCAGATCCGGCGCCAAGGCCGGTTCGATCTGGCGGGCGTCCTCAAGGCTGAGCTGCTCGCCGGGCAGACCCTTGGCTTTCAGGTTTTCGAGAATGCCGGAAAGGTGCTGCGCGGTGGTGTCATCGGCGGCGACCGCGAGCGAAGGCCCGGCGGAATAGCCGAGATGTACCCCGCTATCGCGCTGAAGTCGTTCGGCAAAGCCGGGCCACAGGGCCGCACTTTCCAGGCAAAGCTCAAACAGGCGTGGATGCACGCCGGGCTCGCAAGCGGCCTCATAGGCCGGGGCGATCATGCCGGCGGCGGCCCAGCTGGCCCCGCGTCCGGGTGTGTTGGGGTCATAGAGGGTGACCGCAGCGCCGCGTGAGGCGAGTTCCAGCGCGCAGCTGAGGCCGATAATGCCTGCGCCAGCTATGGCGACGCGGGGCAGGGAATCAGAAGGGCCATCGGCGCGGGTCATGCGCGCTGTTTAGGCCATTTCTTCAAGGAATTGAATGTTCAGGCCGCACTCGCCTGCATTTTCTGGATTTCCCAGAAACTCTGAAAGGCTTCCGCCCATTTCTGGCTCTGGAAAATGATTTCCTTGTGCATGTTGCCCAGGGGGCAGACAGCGGTGCGGACGATCATTTGCGGATAGTCATCCGACATGGGATTGCGGGTAATGTGCTCGCTGAGAAACGAATCCAGCGCGGCGGCCAGTTTTGCGTCTTCCTCTGGTGATCCAAGTGCCAGATCGACAATAATATCACTCATCACTTCCCCACATTCTGTGCCGTGTGGCCTTTTTATGAACGCCCTTTCTAGGCGGTTCATCCTTAATGCAAAATTTGCATTGCCATAGAAGTTTCACACTCCGGGACATTTCTTTTTGGCGGAATGTGCAAGAAACGGGCAAAAGGTCGCTACCTTGTCTTGTTGCGATTCATTCTCAACTGTGTTTGAACGGGGATCTAACGCTGAGAAGAGAAAGATTGTTCCATGAAATGGTATGCGCCCCTTGCGACAGCCGCCCTGTTTCTGGCCGCCTGCGGTGGCCCGGCGGAGGCGCCGGCTGAAAGTGATGCGCCTGTAACGCCTGCTGCAGAGTCCGCTGGCGTGCTGAACGTCTATTCCGCGCGGCACTATGATTCCGACAAGAAGATGTACAAGCAGTTCGAAACCGAAACCGGCATCAAGGTACGTTTCCGGGAGTCCGGGGCGGCTGAGCTGCTGGAGGCGATGAAGGCCGAGGGCGCAAACAGCCCCGCCGATGTGATCATCTCCTCCGATGCCGGCACGCTATACAGGTTTGAGGAAGCCGGCCTGACACAGCCCGCCAATTCCGACGTGCTGGACAAGGTGGTGCCGGAACATTTCCGCGATCCGGCAGGCAATTGGTATGGCCTGACCAAGCGCTTCCGCGTGATCGTCTATGATCCCGAGCGCGTGACGCCGAAGCAGGTGGATGAATATGCCGACCTCGCCAGCGCCGATTTCGACGGCGAAGTGTGCATGCGCTCTTCCACGAACATCTACAATCTGTCCCTGATGGGCGAACTGATCGACCGAATGGGCGAAGACAGCGCCGCCGCCTGGGCGCGCAGCGTGGTGGAGAATTTCGCCCGCCCGCCGCAAGGGGGTGACACGACCCAGATCGAGGCGATTGCCGCCGGTGAATGCTCGGTCGCGCTGACCAATCACTATTACTGGGTGCGCATGATGCAGGGCTCTTCCACGCAGCGCGCCGCCGCCAGCAAGACGAAACTCTCTTTTCCGCAACAGGATAGCTGGGGCACGCATGTGAACGTGACCGGCGCGGCCGTGGCGGCCAATTCGCCGAACCGCGAGAATGCGCTGCGCTTCATCGAATGGCTGACCACGCCGGAAGGCCAGGGCCTGCTGACGACGGAGACCAAGGAAGTGCCGCTGATTGAGGGCGCCAAGATGCCTGAGGGGCTGGAATTGCTGCCGGCCGAGTTCAAGGAGAGCGTCTTCCCGCTGAACAAGCTGGGCGAGAATCAGGGCGAGGCGCAGGCGATTTATGACCGGGCTGGCTGGAACTAAGCCGTCTTGACCAGCTTGACACACCTTCGCAGCTTCAGATTTCGAAGCGTTGACGGGCCCGCCTTTCTGGCGGGCCTGATCATTGCTGTGCCGGTCATTGCCACTCTGATTGCGGGGCTGGTGTATGGCGGCGGCGATGTGTGGGTGCACATCCGCGACACACTGCTGACCGGCTATACGCTGGGCACGCTGGGCACGCTGGCATTAACCGCCATCATGACCCTGGCTGTTGCGGTTCCGGCCGCATGGCTGGTCACGATGTATCGCTTTCCGGGCCGGGGCCTTTTTGAATGGCTGCTGATTCTGCCGCTGGCGGCGCCCGGCTATGTGCTGGCCTATGCCTATGCTGATCTGATGGGCCTGATGGGGCCGTTCCAGATGGCGATCCGCGAGGCGACGGGCCTGTCGGCACGCGACTATTGGTTCCCGGACATGCGCAGCCTGCCGGGCCTGGCCTTTGTGCTGACCTGCGCGCTGTACCCTTATGTCTATCTGACGGCCCGGTCGGCGTTTGTGTCGCAATCTGTCTGCGCATTGGAAGCGGCGCGTAGCCTGGGCGCCAGCAGTGCCCGCCGGTTCTGGCAGGTGGCGCTGCCCGCCGCGCGCCCGGCAATTGCGGCAGGTCTGGCGCTGACGCTGATGGAAGCGGCAGCAGACTATGGCGCAGCGGAATATCTTGGCGTGCCGACGCTGACCTTCGGCATTGTGCGCGCCTGGCAGAGCTTTGGCGAACCGGCGGCGGCGTCCCGTCTGGCGCTGATCCTGGTGGTGATCGTGATCGCGCTGATCCTGACCGAGCGCCACACGCGCGGGCGGGCAGGCAGTCAGCAAAGCTCCACCCGTTGGCGCACGGTGTCCCGCACCAAGCTGCCACTGGGCGCAGGTCTGGCGGCGAGCGCATTTTGCGGCTTGGTGTTTCTGGTCGCGTTCTTCCTGCCGGTGTCGCGGCTGATCTGGCTGAGCCTTGAGAGCCATGACCAGATTGCGCCGATCGGGCAGGCGCTGATCAATACGCTGATCCTTGCGGGTTCCGGTGCGGCGCTGGCCTTTGTGCTGGCGCTGACGATTGCGCTGACTGCGCGGCAGAGCGGACTGGTGGCAGGCTTTGCGCGCCTCATGGCGTCGACGGGCTATGCCATTCCGGGCGCTGTGCTGGCACTGGGCGCGCTGCTGGTAATGGGGCAGCTGGGCGTGACGCTGACCGGGGCCGGGGCGATTGTCGCGCTGGCCTGGGTCTATGCCAGCCGGTTCACGACATCCGGCGCAGAGCCGATGGTGGCCGCACTGGGACGGGCCCCGGCCTCCATGGGCTATGCCGCTGAAAGCCTTGGCGCCTCGCCACTGCGGCGCGCGGTTTCCGTAGACCTGCCGGTCGCGCTATCAGGCGCCATGGCTGGTGCGCTGATCCTGTTTGTTGAATCCCTGAAAGAGCTGCCCGCGACGCTGATGTTGCGCCCGTTCAATTGGGACACGCTGTCTGTGCGGGCGAATGCCTATGCCAGTGATGAGCGGCTGGCGGCGGCGGCGCTGCCCTCCCTGCTGATCACGCTGGCAGGTCTGTTGCCGGTGATCCTGCTGTCCTGGCGGCTCAGCCATTCCCGGCCTGGAGATACGCAATGAGTGAGACGCTGACGGCCAAGGGCATTTCCCGGCGCTATGGCACTTCAACCGTGGTGCAGAATGTCAGCCTGACCCTGCAACCGGGCCAGATCACAGCCTTGCTGGGTGGATCGGGCGCGGGCAAGTCCACGCTGCTACGCCTGTTTGCCGGGCTGGAGCCGGTGGATGCGGGCGAAATCCGGCTGGGCGACCAGCTTTTGTCGTCCCCTGAGCGGACGGTGCCGGCCGAAAAACGCCGCATCGGCCTCATTTTTCAGGATTTTGCGCTGTTTCCGCACCTGACGGCGGCGCAGAACGTGGCCTTCGGCCTGAAATCCATGGGTAAGGAGGCGGCGCGCGCGCTGGCGTCGGAATGGCTGGAACGGCTGGGCCTGACGGGCCGGGCAGAGGCCTATCCGCATGAGCTTTCCGGCGGGGAGCAACAAAGGGTGGCGATTGCCCGCGCGCTGGCACCCAGCCCGGCGGCGATCCTGATGGATGAGCCCTTCTCCGGCCTCGATCCGGCGCTGCGCGGCAGTGTGCGCGACACGGCGCTGGCGGCCATCCGCGAGGCAGGCATTCCGGCCCTGCTGGTGACGCATGACCCGACCGAAGCGCTGGAAAGCGCTGATTGTATTGCGATTTTGCAGGGCGGAACGCTGTTGCAACAGGGCGAGGCGGCCGAGATTTACATGAATCCGGTGAGCGCGGCTGTTGCGGCGTCGCTAGGGCCGGTCAGCCGCCTGAAGGCCGAGCATCTGCCGGAAGGATTGGCGGGGCAGGTGGTTCCGGCAGGAACGGAACTGATCGTACGCCCGGAAGGCGTGCTGCATGACGAGAACTCTCCGGCGCGGGCGAAAGTGCTGGCCAGCCAGCTGACCGGGCCGCTCTGCCGCCTGCTGTTGCAATGCAATGGTCAGGCGTTGACGGCGCTGGTGCCGCGGACGACGGCGCCGAAGGCAGGCACGGAAATCGGCATCCGCCTCGATCCGGCGCTGACATTCATGTTCCAGTCAGCCAACACCTGACAATTCTGTCATCAGTGTTGATCGCCCCTCGCCTTTAGGCGGCGAGCCCCGTAAATTCAGGGGCGTAACTGATGAACGGGAGGCGCTAAGCATGGCGCGAAATTTCCTGAAGCTTGCTGCGACTGCCGCCATGGCCGCCCTGATGGCCGCCAGTGCGTCGGCCCAGAGCCTGATCCGCGATACCGAGATCGAGGAGACGCTGCGCGAATGGACAAACCCCATTCTGGACGTTGCAGGCCTCAATCCGAATGATGTCGGCCTCTACATCATCAATGACCCCTCCCTGAACGCGTTCGTGGCGAACGGGCAGAACATCCACCTTCACACCGGCCTGATCATTGCGGCGGAATCGCCAGGGCAGATCAAGGGCGTGATCGGGCACGAGACCTGTCACATTGCCTGCGGCCACTCGGTCAGCCGCCAGCGCGCCGCCGGTGTTGCGATGCGCCCGGCGCTGCTCTCCATTGGTCTCGGCATTCTGGCCATGGCGGCCGGGGAAGGCGGGGCCGGGGCGGCGCTGATCGGGTCTTCCCAGCAATTCGCCGCGCTGAACTTCTTCGTGCATACGCGCTCTGAAGAGGCGACCGCGGATGCGGCCGCCGTGGAATACCTGACACAGCTGGGCGAGTCCCCGCGCGGACTGGTCGAGTTCTTCGAGAATTTCCGCTATCAGGAAGTGCTGTCAGACGCGCGCCGCTATCCGTATTTCCGGGCCCACCCGCTGGCGTCTGACCGTATCCGCACCGTGCGCCAGCTGGCCGAGGATTCCGGCATGATGGATGTGCAACCGACTGACCGGGAGGTCTATCAGTACCAGATGATGCGCGCGAAGCTGATCGGCTTCCTCGACACGCCAAACAAGGTGGCGCGGGAATATCCGCCGAGCGACCAGAGCGAACCGGCCCGCTATGCCCGGGCCATCGCGGCGATGCAGGCGTCTGACATCGAAACGTCGCTGACCCTGATCGACTCGCTTCTGGAAGACGAGCCGGACAATCCGTATTTCTGGGAGCTGAAAGGTCAGATCCTGTTCGAAAGCGGCCGCACGGCAGAATCGGTTGAGCCGCACAAGCGCTCGCTGGAGCTGAAGCCCGGTGCGCCACTGTTGCTGATCAATTATGCGCGGTCCCTGAATGCCCGCGCTGAGCCGGGCGACATCGAAGCCGCCGAGGATGCGCTGCAAAAGGCTCTGATTGCGGAGCCGGACAATGCCTTTGCCTGGGCGCAGTTGGCCATCACCTATGAGGAGCAGGGCCGCCGCGCCGAAGCGCAGCTGGCAACCGCCGAGTCCGCCTATTCGGTTGGCGATATTGTACGGGCGAACCGCTTTGCGCACTTCGCTGTGCAGAGTCTTGAGCCCGGTACGCCAGACTATCGCCGCGCCGATGACATCCTGATGGTGACGGATGCGAACAATCCGGACAATCGCGAGATGTATCGCCGCCGGGGCCCGCGCTTTTCGCTCACGGTTCAATAGGCCGCGATCAACTTTGTGTCAGGCCTGATGGACGCGGGCCGTGCAGCCTGTATATCTGCGAAACGTAATATTATACCTGACGACAAGGAAGGCCCGTATGACCTTTAAACTTGCCACCATGACCGCTGCGATGGCGGTTGTTGCCCTGACCCCTGCCTGCGCCGAGAGCAAGGCTGCTCCCGCTGCTGACCGCGAGGCCATGGAAAAGGTCGTGCGCGACTACATTCTGGAAAACCCGGAGATCATCGAGGAAGCCCTGATCAAACTGGCCGACCGTCAGCGCGCCGAGGCGGCCAAGGCCAGCCAGGACGCGATCATGCAGAATTACGACAATCTGTATAATCACGCTGACGACCACTTCATCGGCCCGGCGGATGCGGAGATCACGCTGGTCGAGTTCTTCGATTATCGATGCGGTTATTGCAAACGCTCTGTCGATTTCGTGCAGAACCTGCCCGAGGAATATGACGGCAAGGTGCGCGTCGTGTTCAAGGAACTGCCGATCTTTGGCGGGATCAGCGAGACCGCCGCGCTGGCAGCCCTCGCAGCTGGCAAGCAGGGCAAGTATAACGAATATCACGTCGCGCTGATGAAGCTGAAGAACAATGACGATCTCACCGAAGCGAAGCTGGACGAGATTGCCAAGGAACATGGCATCGACGTGAAGAAGATGCGCGCCGACATGCGCTCCATGGAAATCCAGAAACAGCTGGCCGATATGAAGCAGCTGGGCCGGACGCTGGGCGTCGATGGCACGCCGGGCTTCTTCCTGGGTGACAATTACATTGAAGGTGCGAACACGCCGCGCATCATCGAGCTGATTGAAGGCGAACTGGACAGCTAGGGCATGAGCCTCAAGACGGCCAAGGCTCAAGAAGGCACGGACGTTTCGTACGGGCTGTCCAGCGAGAAGACAGGGATGGTGGCGATCAGTGTGGCGCCATCATCGCTTTCCAGATCATAGGTGCCGCTCATGATGCCGGACGGGGCAGACAGCGGCGCGCCAGATGTGTAGCTGAAGCGCTCTCCCGGCCCAAGCGTTGGCGTCTGGCCGATCACGCCGTCACCATCGACAATCTGACGGCGCCCAGCAGCGTCCACAATGCGCCAGTGGCGGCGGACAATGGTCCAGGTCCGCTCGCTCTCATTCTCCACTTCCACTGTGTAGGACCACATGAAGCGGGCTTTTGCCGGCTCTGATTCGTCATGCATGAATTTCGGACGAACCCGGATGCGCACGCCATCCGTGATCTGTTCATAAAGTGGAGGTGGTACCCGTCTGCCCATTCCTGTGAAATTCAATCCTATTGGTTCACACTCTGTTAAGGGCGTTGGTCAAATCCATTACAAGATCGTCAGAATCTTCCAGTCCAACGGACATCCGGATCCAGCTGCGGTCAAGCCCCATTGAGGCCTGCTCTTCGTCGCTGAGCGCGCGGTGCGTGGTGGAGGAGGGGTGACAGGCGAGCGATTTGGTGTCGCCGAGATTGTTGCAGATATCGACCAGCTCCAATGCGTTCAGGAATTTGAACGCCGCATCCTGTCCGCCCTTGAGGGAGAGCGCGATCATTGTGCCGCCCGCGCTCATCTGGCGCTTGTGCACGTCGTAGTGCGGATGGTCTTTCCGGTGAGGATAGCGCACCGCTGCAATGGCCGGGTGGTCCGCAATGACATCTGCCAGACGGGCAGCGTTCTTTGTCTGCTGGTCTACGCGCAGCTTCAACGTCTCCAGGCCCTTCAACACGACCCAGGCGTTGAACGGCGAAGCCGCCGGGCCCATGTGGCGCAGCCACGGATCAATCACCTCTTCAATATAGGCCGAGTTGCCGAGAATCGCGCCGCCCATGACGCGGCCCTGGCCGTCCATATGCTTGGTGGTGGAATAGACGACGAGATCCGCGCCGAGCTCCAGTGGCTTTTGCAGGATCGGCGTGGCGAACACATTGTCGACCACCAGCACAGCGCCGGCCTTCTTGCAGAGCTTTGACACTGCTTCGATGTCCACCCCGTCCAGTAGGGGATTGGCCGGGCTTTCGATCAGCACAAGCTGGCAGCCCTTGGCGATCTCGCGCTCCCAGGCGTCCAGGTCTGCGCCGTCCACAAAGACGGTCTCGATGCCAAATTTCGGCATCTGGTTGGCGATGATCCAACGGCAGGAGCCGAACAGGGCAGTTGCCGCCACGACGCGGTCCCCCGCCTTCAGCGGCGCAAGAATCGCGCTGGAAATGGCGCCCATGCCAGAGGCCGCGACGCGGCAGGTCTCTGCGCCTTCGATCAGGGCGAGGCGCTGTTGCAGCATTTCGCAGGTCGGGCTGCCATAGCGGGAATAGACAAAGCCATCTTCCTCACCGGCCATGCGGCGCATCGCCTGTTCGGCGCTGTCATAGGAATACCCGGAGGTGAGATATAGCGCTTCGGAGATCTCGCCATGGGGCGAGCGCATCAGGCCGCCGCGCACCGCACGGGTCGCAGGCTTCCAGCCCTTTTTGCTATCGCTACCTTGTCCATCTGCCATGACACTATAGTCCTTGTGTTTCGTGTAATGGGTCTTATGCCTGAGACGGCAAGGGGTGCAAGAGATGGCCGAAGATTCGGGTGTATTGCCAGATCATGAGATTATCGCACTGGCAGAGGCTGGGGCGATCCGGACAGACCTGCCGCTGGACGATGGACAGGTGCAGCCGGCCAGCCTGGATTTGAGGCTGGCAGAGGATGCCTATCGCCTGCGGGCGAGCTTTCTGCCCGGCAAGGACCGCACGGTTGCCGAGATGCTGCAGGAGCCGGGCATCCACATGCACCGGGTCGACCTGACCAAGGAAGGCGCGGTGCTGGAGACGGGCTGCGTGTACCTCGTGCCGCTGCAAGAGCATCTGCGCCTGCCGCCCGGCATCGCGGCGCGGGCGAACCCGAAGAGCTCCACCGGGCGGATCGACGTGTTCACGCGCCTGGTGACGAACCGCTCTCGCGCCTTTGACGAAGTGCCGATGGGCTATTCCGGGCCGCTTTACCTGGAAGTGTCGCCGCGGACGTTCCCGATCATGGTGCGCCCGGGAGACCGGCTGGCGCAGATAAGGTTCAAGCGCAAACGGCCTGAAACGTTGAAAGAGAAAGTGGTCTCCATCGATCTGGAAGTGAAGGGCGACCAGCCCGTCGGCTGGCGCGCGAAGCACCATTCCGGCATTGTGGACCTTCGCGGCATTGGCGCGCATGAGGCCGGGCAGTTCTGGGAGCCGGTCTGGCCGCGCGATGGCCGGATTGTTCTGAACCCGGAGGAGTTTTACATTCTGGTCAGCCGGGAGACCGTAAAGGTCGCGCCGAACGAGGCGGCAGAGATGGCCCCGATCGCGCCGGAGCTGGGCGAGTTCCGCGCGCATTATGCGGGCTTTTTCGATCCAGGCTTTGGCACCAATTCCAGCGGCAGCCGCGCGGTGCTGGAAGTACGTTCTCGCGATGTGCCCTTCATTCTGGAACATGGCCAGCCGGTCGCCAAGCTGATCTATGAAAGCATGGCGTCAAAGCCGCAGGGCCTCTATGGTGGAAAAGGCTCCAATTATCAGGGGCAGGGGCTGAAACTGTCGAAGCATTTTGCCTGAAGAGGGGCTGGTCATGAAACTTCATTATTCTGTCACCTCGCCCTATGCGCGAAAAGTTCGTGTCGTGATCATTGAGCATGAGATGGAAGACGAGGTGGAACTGGTGAAGGCCAATTCCATGGCGGAAGGCGCGCCAGAGATCATCCACAATCCGCTCAGCAAGATTCCCTCGCTGATCCTGAAGGATGGCTATGCCCTTTATGACAGCCCGGTGATCTGCGAGTATCTGGACCATGAGGCGGGCGGCAAACGCCTGCTGCCCAAGGAAGGCTCGCGTCGCTGGACCGTGCTGCGTGCGCAGGCCCTGGGCGATGGCATTCTGGACGCGGCCCTCGGCCTGGTGATGGAAAGCAGACGGCCCGAAGAAGAACGCTCTGCCATGTGGCAGGAGCGCTGGACGGGCGCCATCCATCGCGGCGTGGACCAGATTGCCGAGGAAATTGCGGAAGACGCCAAGGCGTTTGATCTGGGCCGGATCACCTATGCCTGCGCGCTTGGCTATCTCGATTTCAGGTTGCCGGATATCGACTGGCGGGCCCCGCATCCGGAGCTGGCAAAGTGGTATGAAGAGGTCTCGGCCCGCGAAAGCTTTGCCCGCACACGCCCGCCGGAGGAATAGGGCGATATTGTAAAGCGTATCGTGCACGGCTGACATATTCGATTTCTTTTTTTAATTGTAACTTGTTCAACCGTTGATTCTGGGCTTGTCTACAACCGAGGCGAGTTTGGGGTTTCATGGTGATTACAATTGAGAATGGCTTCTTTCTGAGTGGCCATCGTACGGCTGCTGAAAAGCTCTTCAAAGCCATCTTCCACAAGCCGCGAGCTTATATGAACCAGGGGCAGGCCGAGTTGGGCATGCTCAAGGAATACATTCCGGTTGGGTCAACGACGATTGATATTGGCGCGAATGTCGGGGAGTTTTCCCGGCGCCTGTCACAACTCTCCGAAGGCGGGCTGGTCGTGGCGTTCGAGCCGCAATCCATGCCGCGCTCGGTGATGACCATGGCGGGATTCATGCGCGGCAAGAGCCGCATCATGGTGCTGCCGCTGGCGCTGGGCGATGATGAGGGTATGGTGACCCTCAGTGTGCCGATCAAGAAATCCCGCAATATCGGTGTCGGTCTGGCGCATATCGGCAGCGACGAAGATTTCAAGGGCCGTTTCGAGGTGAAGAAGGAATTGGTGCCGCTGACCCGGCTGGACACAGTGATCAAGCGTATCGAGACCGGGCCGATTTCCTTCATCAAGATTGATGTTGAAGGCGGCGAATTGAACGTGCTACGCGGCGCGGTCGAGACAATTGAAAAGCACCGACCCACTGTTCTGTGCGAGGTGGAAGCTCATCAGAGCCGTTTCGACTCGACGGTTGAGGAACTGGCAGATTTCTTCCGTGGGCGCGGCTATGTTGCGCGCAGTATCTCGACGGGCGAAGTGCTGCCCTTCGATGCCCTGGAGCATAATACGGTCTTCACCCCGGCAGATGACGCGCCGGGGTGAGACCTGGGGGTAAGCTCCGGACGGGTCAGGCCGGCTCGGCGTCCATCATGTATGAGACTGGCCAGTCGATGTCCGCAAAATAACGCGTCTTCATCCGGTCGATATAGGCGACCAGATTGGCGTGCTTGTGAACAAGGCCGCTCAGCGGCGTGTCGAAATACTCCGTGCCGCAGGCGATCAGGACGGCAGCAACAGAAGCATCGGCGCAGCTGGGTTCGGTTCCGAACATATAGTCCTGATCCGCCAGATGCATGGCGATGGCGCCGATATCCCAGTCCGCCAGTTGCATCCGTTCCTCATCGCTGAACCGGCCTGTTCCTTCGCCAGTGTGCATGGCAGAGAGGTTTTCGCGCACTTCGTTCCGAACTGCGTCCCGGGCATTTTCGGGAACGCCTGAAAAGAACAGGGCTGGGCCTTTTCTGAAATTGCCATCCTTCATCCAGCGCTCATACGCCATGATCTTGGTGAGCTGGCCTTCCGCCATGCGTTCCAGAGCCCAGCTGGCGGCAATGTCCTTGCCAGTCATGCCGTCATACAGGCCACGGCCAAGCTTGATTTCCAGATGATGGCGGATGAAATTACTGTCCTCGAGCAGCTTGCCATCATCAATGATGTAGGGCGCCTTATGCTTCGGAACGCTTTCGAGATCCGCCATGGCGCGGGTGAAGCTGACGCCCAGCATTTGCAGCTGGATATCTGTCTTCATGACGAAAGGGCTGGGCGAGGGGCAGTCGAACATCGGGCCCCATCCATAAAGCGTGATCATCACTTTTCTCCTGTCTGGCTTGTGATGAAGGCTTGATAGCGGAGGTCTGCTGACAGCATGGTGTCAGTAGCGTGGCAGTAGGGTTCAGTTCATGAGGCGCACCGAACGGCTTTTCCAGATCATCCAGATTCTACGGCGCAAGAGTCGGCCCGTGACCGGGAAGGAGCTGGCCGAGGAGCTGGAGACCAGTCTGCGCACTATTTATCGCGATATGGCGGAGCTGATCATGCAGCGCGTACCGATCCGCGGGGAGGCGGGCACGGGCTATGTGCTGCAGCCGGGATATGACATGCCGCCTCTGATGCTCACGACGGATGAATTGGAGGCTGCCGTACTGGGCGCGCGCTGGGTGGCTGCGCGCGGAGATGCGCGTCTGGTGCGCGGCGCGGAGGATCTGATCGCCAAGCTGTCATCTGCCGTACCGCTGGACCTGCAGCCCGTGATTGTGGATTCCGGACTTGTTCCGATCAGCTTCCGAAAGCGGCCGGAGGATTCCTTTGATGTGGCCCTGGTGCGCGAAGCCATCCGTGCCCAGAAAAAGATGGACCTTGGCTATGCCGACGAGGCGGGAAATGTGACCCGCCGCATCGTGTGGCCTTTTCTGATTGTCTATGCCGATGACATAAGGATGATGTGCGCGTGGTGTGAATTGCGGCAGGGCTTCCGCCATTTCCGGACAGACCGGGTTCGGCGGATCGAGAGACTGGAGGCACGCTTTCCGCAACGTGTCGCGCGCCTGCGCAAGGATTGGGAGGCGGAACGTGCCTGGCGGCGCTCTCAGGCGGCTACTCCTCCAGATTCAGGCGCATCTCGGTGATGTAGGGTTTGAAGCCGGTCTTCTCATAGGCACGGATCGCGGGCGCGTTGTTGCTGTAGACCTCCAGCCGCACTTCGGGCAGACCGCGCGAGCGCGCCCATGAAAAAAGGTGATCCATCAGTAGACGGTTCAATCCCTTGCCGCGATGGTCCGGGTGTACAAACATGAATCCTAAAAAGGCATGATAGTCGGATTCGACATAGGGCTTTGATGGTCGCTTGTGCGCATAGCCCGTGGCGATAATTTCTCCATCGAGTTCGATAACCGCAACTTCGGCATCCTCTGATGCGACCAGTTCGCCGACATCATAATAACTTATTGGGTCTGGCCGCAGCGTGTGGTCATAGGGGCGCTCAGCCGAAATGATGCCCTGTTCGCACTGCTTCAGCACAGGCAGGTCATTGAGAATGGCAGAACGCAGGCGCGGGCGCGAGGCGAAGTCGTCTGAGGTCATGATGGTATGTCAGCAGGGGCGGCCTGCATCAGGGATGTGGGCCGGGAATGCCGTGACGGCGGGCCAGCGCGTGCAGGATGGCATTGCGGTCATTAATGAAATAATGGCCGTCATGGTGCTGCACGCCGTCCAGGCCTTCGCCTGAATCAGACAGGATCAGCACAGGGGAACCCTGATTGTCTTCGCCCAGCAGGCTGACAATCTCCATGCGCGGGCGGGCCCAGTTGATGCGGTGGATATCCAGCTTGCCTGCCAACTCCGGATAGCTGGCCAGCAGGCCTTCCATAATGATGCAGTCCGGGCAGTAATAGGCCGCACCCGGATAGGCTGGATCGCTATTGTGCGGGTCCAGAAGGTAGAGCGTGTCTTTTTGCATGATTTAATGCTTCGTTTGCTGAAGGTCTCGGTAGTTGACCAGCGCGCCATTGCGCGTTTCTTGCGGGCTGACCAGTTTGATCAGTTCGGCGGCGACCTCTTCCGGGGTCGGAAGAGTCATCGGGTCTTCACCCGGCATGGCCTCGGCGCGCATGCCGGTGCGGGTGCCGCCTGGATTGTAGATATTGGCGCGCAGTTTCAGATTTTCATTCTCGTCCGCCCAGCCGAGTACAAGCGCTTCAAGAGCGGCCTTGGAGGCCTGATAGGGGCCCCAGAAAGCCCGCGGGCTGCGCGCGACGCTGGAGCTGACAAATACCGCGCGCGGGGCATCTGACTGGTGCATCCAGGGCGAAAGAGCGCGGATCAGGTGGAAATTCGAATTGAGGTTCACCGCAATGGTTTCCTCAAAGCTGCGCGGGCCGCAGGTTTCGACGGGGCCCAGCGTGCCGAGAATGCCGGCATTGGCGACCAGGCCATCCAGACGGCCAAAGCGCTCTCCGATCACCTTGCCAAGGGTTTCGATGCCCTTGGTATCTTTCAGGTCCATCGGCACAAGGACGGCTTCGCTGCCATTGGCGCGGATCTCGTCGTCCAGCTTTTCCAGCGCGGCCTTGGAGCGCGCGACGGCAATCACGAGGTCGCCCCGTTTGGCCAGTTCAAGCGCGGCGGCGCGGCCAATCCCGCGCGAAGCGCCGGTCACGAGGGTGATGCGTGGAGTGTCAGTCATGGGCCTTTTTATCCTGTCATCTCATCCCGGAACATGCGGCGCATGGCACCGGGATGACATGATGTCCTGATCTGCCTTTAGGCTGAAATCCTAGGCATCGTCCAGCAAGGAGAGTTGGCGTTCCTTGTCGGCCTCTGCGTGTTCATTGTCCACCAGCGGGGTCGGGTAGACGCCCGTGAAGCAATGATCCGCAAATTGCGGCTGCATCGGATTGCGTTCTGGCTCGCCAATCGCCTTGTAGAGGCCCTCCACGGAGAGGAAGCCTAGCGAGTCGACGTTCAGTTCCTTCACCATCTCCTCATGCGTATGGATCGCAGCGAAGAGCTCGGATTTGGCGGCCATGTCGATGCCGTAGAAATCCGGGTTCACGATGGGCGGGCTGGCTGAGCGGAAATGGATTTCCTTGGCGCCGGCATCGCGCACCATCTGGACGATCTTCTTCGACGTGTTGCCGCGCACGATGGAGTCATCGACCAGGATCACGCGCTTGCCATCCAGTACAGCCCGGTTCGGACTGTGCTTCTTGGAGACGGCGCTTTGGCGCCCGATCTGGGTCGGCTGGATAAAGGTCCTCCCGACATAGTGGTTCCGGATAATGCCCATCTGGAAGGGGATGCCGGTCTGTTCGGAAAAGCCGAGCGCGGCCGGCACGCCGGAATCCGGCACCGGTACAATGACATCGGCGTCCGCCGGGGTTTCGAGGCCCAGATGGTGGCCCATGCGGCGGCGCACTTCATATATGGAGCGGCCCTGAACGATGGAATCCGGACGGGCGAAGTAGACATATTCGAACACGCACGGGCTGGACGGGCGCGGCGCGGTGAAGCGATGGGACTCAACGCCCTTCTCGCTGATCACGACGATCTCGCCATTGTCGATCTCGCGCACGAATTCCGCGCCAATAATGTCCAGCGCGCAGGTTTCCGACGCCAGCACATAGGCTTCGCCCAGCTTGCCGAGGATCAGCGGGCGCAGGCCCACCGGGTCACGCGCACCGATCAGCTTCTTGCCAGTCAGGCCCACCAGGGCATAGCCCCCCTCAATTTTCTGCAGCGCATCGACCAGACGGTCCAGGAAGCGCGGACGTGTGGAGCGGGCCACAAGGTGCAGGATGACTTCAGTGTCCATGGTGGACTGGAAGATCGCCCCGTCTTTCACCAGTTCGGTGCGCAGCTTTCTGGAATTGGTCAGATTGCCATTGTGGGCAACGGCGAAGCCGCCCCCGGCAAGGTCTGCGAAAATGGGCTGCACATTGCGAAGCATCGTGCGCCCTTGTGTGGAATACCGGTTGTGACCGATGGCTGCGTGGCCCGGAAGGCGCTGGCGCAGGTCTCCACCGAAATGCTCTCCCACCATGCCGAGATGGCGTTCCGAAGGGAAACGCTTTCCGTCAAAGGTGATGATGCCACACGCTTCCTGTCCGCGGTGCTGAAGGGCATGAAGCCCCAGCGCCGTCAAAAGACTGGCTTCGTGGTTTCCGTAGATTCCGAAGACGCCGCACTCCTCGCGTGGCTTGTCATCATCATGATCGAAATAGACCATCTGTGACGCACCTCCTGAGTGACAGTTCTGCGACACGGGCCTATTGCCCTGTTTTGGCCTCTGAGGGAAGGGCGGCTTGCACATCTTTTCCGACTTTCGAGGCTTCATCATTCACATAGGAAGCCATGTTGCTTAGCGCCGGGTAGGTGGCGGAGTTCTGTATCCAGTCCGGGATCCGGCTATCATCCAAGGCCAGATTTAGGAGTACTGCGAAGAAAACCAAGGCAATGAAGCCACGTGCGATGCCAAAGAACAGGCCGGCAATGTGATCAAACATGCCGATTCCGTCGGCGCCCTGGATGTTTTTCGAAAGGCGCTGGCCCAGCCAGGCAACGATCACATAAACGATAATAAAGGCGACAATCACGAGGAACAGGTCTGCCGTCCAAGGCTCCATGCCTTCCGGTACGAGACCGGCCAGGTCATCGCGGAAGAATTTGCGGGCATAATAGGCGGCGGCGAGGGCACCGATGAACGCGCCGAGGGTGGCAACTTCCCTCAAGAATCCCCGGGCAAAGGCCATGATCGCGGAGATCACGATGACAGCGACGGCGATAGCGTCGAAAGCTGTAATGGACTCAAGCATTCTGTGCGTCCGGAGCGAGGGTTTGGGCCAGATCGATAAGTCTTTTAATCGGCGTGATCGTCAAGCCATCCACTGTGGTTGGACTGCCTTCTGGAACATAGGCGTGAGTAAAACCTAAACGTACGGCTTCTTTAAGGCGCTGCTCCATGCGCGCAACAGGCCGGACAGCCCCAGAGAGAGCGACCTCGCCAAAGAACACGCTGCGGCCCGGAACCGCCATATCGGAGAGCGAAGAGAGCAGGGCCGCCGCCGCGCCGAGATCGCCCGCCGGCTCGCTGATGCGATAGCCACCCGCGACGGAGAGATACACATCCATGCCCGACAGGCTGATGCCGCAGCGCGCCTCCAGCACGGCCAGCAGCATGGCGAGTCGCCCGCCATCCCAGCCAACAACGCTGCGCCGGGGCGTACCATAGGCACTTTTGGCGACCAGGGCCTGCACCTCTGCCAGCACAGGGCGGGAACCTTCCATGGCCGCAAATACCGCCGCGCCGCCTTCACCCTCGCCATCCGTGCTTAGGAACAGGGCGGAGGGCTCTTTCGCCGGGGCGAGGCCGTATTGGTGCATTTCGAAGATGCCGATCTCGTCCGTTGGTCCGAAACGGTTTTTCACCGCGCGGAGGATGCGGAACTGGTGGCCGCGCTCGCCCTCGAAATAGAAGACGGCGTCGACCATGTGCTCCACGACGCGGGGGCCGGCAATATTGCCTTCCTTGGTGACGTGGCCGACCAGTACCAGCGCCGCGCCGGATTTCTTGGCCCAGCGCACCAGTTCCTGTGCGCAGGCGCGAACCTGACTGACCGAACCAGGCGCGGCCTCAAGACTGTCCGACCACATGGTCTGGATGGAGTCGATCACCACGAAATCGGGCTTGGCCGCCTTCAGCGCGGAGAGGATCTTGCGCAAGTCTGTCTCGGTGGCGAGATCCACGGGGCTGTTGGCCACTTTCAGGCGCTGGGCGCGCTCCTGAATCTGGGCGGCGGCTTCCTCGCCCGAAACATAGACCGTCTTCACGCCATTTCGGGCAAGCCGCGCGGCGACCTGCAGCAGCAGGGTGGACTTGCCGATGCCGGGGTCCCCGCCGATCAGCGTGGCGGAGGAAGGCACGATGCCGCCGCCGAAGACACGGTCCAGTTCCTCGACCCCCATCACGATGCGGGCAGGCGTTTCGGTTTCCGCGTTCAGGGCAACAAAGTCTGCCTTGGAGCTGCGCTTGGTACCGGTCTTGGGCGCGGCAAGCCCACCCGGCGCGCTGCTGACGGCTTCCTCTACCAGCGTATTCCACTCTCCGCAGCCATTGCACTTGCCGCTCCATTTGGAGTGAACTTCGCCGCAGGACTGGCAGACATAGGCAATATTGGAGGCTTTAGGCATGGTTAAGGGGATATTGCGCTTTGGCGCGCGGGGGAAGGGGAATTGACGGCAGAAAGCTCAGCGAAACGGCCCGGCAAACACGAACCATGCGCCGAGGCCGATCAGGGCAAAGCCGACGGCATGGTTCCAGGTAAAGGCCTCTTTCAGATAGAGCACCGAGAAGACGGCAAACACGATCAGCGTGATGACTTCCTGCATCGTCTTCAGCTGCGCCGCGGAATAGACGGTATGGCCGATCCGGTTGGCAGGCACGGCAAAGCAATACTCAAAGAAAGCGAGGCCCCAACTGGCGAGCACGACCAGCCAGATCGCCTTGCCGGGAAACTTCAGATGCCCGTACCAGGCAAAGGTCATCACAATATTGGAAATGATCAGCAGAAAGACCGGCGCGATCGAGGCAAAGGAAACAGCAGGCATGGCATGACCTCAGAAATGATGCGCCTGCGTTTTATGCCTGCCAGCAGAAAAAGCGAGAGGCACATTCATCAAACCGGAGTCATAGGCCGCCCGCTGGGTTAGGCCCTAAATCGCTGGCTGGATCGGGCCGTCGGCTCGTCCGTGGACGAATTGATCGACATAGTCATTGCCGCTATTGTCGATGATGTCGGCCGGGCCGTGCCAGATGATCTTGCCTTCATAGAGCATGGCGATGTTGTTCGCGATCTTGCGGGCAGAGGCCATGTCATGGGTGATCGAGACGGCGGCCGCGCCCAGGCTGCGCACCTGTTCGATGATCAGATCATTGATTGCATCGGCCGTGATCGGATCAAGGCCGGTGGTCGGCTCGTCAAAGAAGATCAGGTCCGGCTTCGAAATGATCGAGCGGGCGAGGGAGACGCGCTTCTGCATGCCGCCGGAGATTTCCGCCGGATAAAGGTCTGCCACATCCGGGCCGAGGCGCACTTTCTTCAGCGTCTCGATGGCGCGTTCCTTGGCGTCCTTGCGGCGCATGCGGTCGGCCTGCAGCAGGCGGAAGGAGACATTTTCCCAGACGGTGAGACTGTCGAACAGCGCGCCGGACTGGAACAGCATGCCGATGCGCTCGCGCATCTTGGCGCGGGTCTTGCCGGTGGATTTGGTAACGTCTTCTCCGTCAAAGAAGATCTTGCCGTCATTCGGCGTCATCAGCCCGAGCGCATTCTTCAGCATCACGGACTTGCCGGAGCCGGACCCGCCCAGCACGACGAGGCTTTCCCCGCGCTGGACTTCCAGATCCACGCCCTTGAGGACATGTTTCTGGCCGAAGGATTTCTTGACGTTTTCCAGTCTGAGGATGGGCGTGGTCACAGGCCAATCTCCACGAACAGGGTGGACATGATGTAGTTTGTCGCCAGCACGAGCACCGCTGCGCCGACCATGGCAAGCGTCGCCGCGCGTCCAACGCCGGTTGCGCCGGCTTCGGAGCGGTCACCCTGATAACAGCCCATCGTGGCAATGACGGCGCCGAACACGACGGCCTTGATCAACCCGACGATCACATCATTGTTCGTCAGGAAGTCCATCGTGTTGCGGATATAGGTGGTGGAGTCGAAATCCAGCGCATAGACGCTAACCAGCCAGCCCCCCATGATGCCGATAATGTCTGCGACCAGCACCAGAAGCGGCAGCGCAATGATCGCGGCCAAGAAACGCGGAGCATAGAGATAGCGAAAGGGAGAGGCCGACAGGGTTTCCAGCGCGTCGATCTGCTCTGTCACGCGCATGGCGCCGATCTCTGCCGAGATGCCGGCCGACACGCGGCCCGCCAGCATCAGGCCGGTAATGGTTGCGCCCAGTTCCCGCGTGATGCCGAGTACGACGATGCTGGGAACAAACTGTTCCGCGCCATAGCGGCTGCCGCCTTCATAGATGTTCAGGGCCAGCGCCGCGCCGATGAAGACGGCTGACAGGCCGACCACGGGCAGGGAGTAGAAGCCGATATTGACCATCTGCTTCCAGACCTGCGCCACATACCAGCGCGGGGTAAAAGCCGTGGCCATTACCTTCAGGAAGAAGATGAACAGCCGGCCGACTTCACTGAACAGGCCGAGCGAAGCGGCGCCGATCCATTGCAGGGGATTGGGGAACCCGCGCTTACGGGTAGATGCGTTTGACACGATTTCCGAGCCCTGTGAGTAGTTCATAACCGAGCGTACCAGCACGGGCCGCTTGCTCTTCCAGTTTGGCATTATAGCCGAAGAATTCAACGCGCGCGCCGGATTTTGCCGCTTTCTGTGCTTTTGAGACGTCTATTGTGATGAGGTCCATGGAAATGCGTCCAAGCACAGGGCAGGGCGCTCCATCAAGATAACTCATCAGTGCATTGGCGCCAGAACGCGGGATTCCGTCTGCATAGCCGAGCGCCACTGTGGCTAGCGGCGTATCCTGTTTCAGCGTGTGGGTCGCGCCATATCCGACCGTCTCGCCAGCCTTGCCCTCGAACACGGACAGGATGCTCGCTTCCAGCAAGACAACGGGTTCCAGCGCGAACCCCAGGGGCGGCAGGGAGCCGCCATAGAGCGCAATGCCAGGACGGGTCAGGTCAAACGCATAGGCCGGGCCAAGATAACAGCCAGCGGAATTTGCCAGGCTGGCAGGCACATCCGGAAAGGCCTTTGTGATCTGGGTGAACGCCTTCAGCTGCTGCGCATTCATGGGATTGTCAGGCTCATCCGCGCAAGCGAGGTGGCTCATGATCAGCAGCGGTTGCAGCTTGCGCAGCGCTTCGGCCTGTTTTTCGACAATTCCGGGCGACAGGCCCAGCCTGTTGATGCCCGTATCAAAGTGTAGCGCACAGCCTGCCCGCGGCGCGCGTGACCACAGCATCAATTGCTGCGGTGTGGAGATAACCGGTGTCAGGTCAGCATCGCGATATATGCGCAGGTCTTCTGGGAACGGCCCGTTCAGTACGAAGATACGCGCCCCAAAGCCCAGCTCGCGGCGCACGCTGACGCCTTCCTCGACATGCGCGACGAAGAATGTGTTGCAGCCAGCCTTGGCCAGTCTGCGGGCAACTTCGCGCGCGCCGAGGCCATAGGCGTCTGCCTTGATCACGCCCGACGTTGTGGCGCCCGGATTCAGTCGGTCCAGCGCCTGCCAGTTGGCCGCGATGTTGGCGAGATGGATTGTGGCTTGCGGGCGGGAGCTCATGGCACTGATGGTTAGAAGTGTTCGGCCTGTCTGTCATCCAGACAAAGCCGTCATTACTTCTCGTGATGTTCGATCCAGGCAGAGCCTTTCATGTTCCAGACCGGCGTGAAGAACACCATCCAGAGGATCAGGATGGTCATGCCACCGGCGGGCACGATGGCGATACGGTAGGGGCCGAACAGGTCCACCAGTGCGCCCATGATCGCCGCGCCGAACGGGGCCCCGGCCATGAAGCCCAATTGGTAGATGGAGAGCACGCGGGCGAGCTTTTCCTTCGGCGCCGCATCCTGCACGATGGAGCGGCTCATCGCGATGGAGATGCCTGCGGCCAGACCCCAGATGAAGACGATGCACAGGAACGCAAAATGCGGGATGTGCCACATCATGGCGAGAATGCTGGTGGAGCCTAGGAATTGCGCGATCAGCAACAGGCGGCCCTGACGTTTGATGCGCTTGAAGATCGACAGCACGACGGACGAGACGAACGCGCCCATCCAGAAGGTGACGAACATGTCCCGAATGCCGTCTGATCCGAAGCCGTAAATGTCCCGGTTTACAATCGGCAGCACAACCAGGAAGGCGCCGATCACGAAGATGCCGACGCCGAACATCAGCGCGGTCATCGCCCACAGCTTTCCGTCAGACCGCACGGCGTGGAAGCCCTCGGCAATGTCGCTGAGTGCAGACTTGATGCCCTTGCCGCTGGAACGGACCTGACGCCCCTTGGCCAGCCAGAGTGCAAAGCCCGCGCCGCAGGCCAGCGTCAGCCCCTGGATCATCAGCAGGTCTTCTGCCGGGATGGGGCCAATGCCAAAGCCGCCCATCCAGTCTGGCATCTGCGTGCGCTTGTCAGCATAGCCGCCGAGGATCAGGCCGCCGATCTGGGCCAGGAATTGCGCCATGGTGGCGAGCGTCACGCCGAGTTGCAGCGTCACGCCGGAGCCGACCCTCATGCGCCGCTCGACCACTTCATTCACGATGGAATCCCGCGCGGGCATCATGAAGGCGCCGACCGTTCCGATGGTGATGCCGTAGATGATCATGGCGGGGTAGGAGAGTTGCCCTTGGGACACTGCGAGCGCCAGAAACAGGGCAGGGGCGGCGGCCAGGAAGTGCAGGATGATGAGCAGGCGCTTGCCATCGGCGCGCTCTGCCACGACGCCGCCGATCAACAGGAAGATGACAGACGGGGCCGACAGAGCCATGTTCGCCAGGCCGAGGGCCAGGCCGTCCATGTGCAAATGCTGTTGTCCGGTAATCAGATAGGGAAAGAGCACCATCTGCAGGCCGAACGCCATGAACCAGCTGAGCTGGACCATAAGATAGGCGGGCAGTTCAACCTTGACGCCCCGGCGCAGGCGGCGCGCGCGCCAGTGATTGGCGGTGGCCAGAAAGGACGCGCCTGCGCCGATAGCCTCATTGACGCCGCTGACCGGGGACGAGATGTCTTCAGCCGCATCTTCGGCCATCTCGTCTATCAGATCGTCAATTCTGTCATTCATTGTGAGGCCTGTTCCCAGCAGAATTGGCGGACTGTATGGAGCAAGCCCCGAGATGGAAAGCCCTCCCCATGCGAGACATGCAGTCCTTCCCGCATCAAGCGTGACTGCCGTTTGGGAAAACACCATACGTAGACGTGCTGAAGCGGTTTTTTATCATGCTTCGGCCATAAAGGCGCGGGAAAGTGCCAGACCGGGTCCGCAAGCCTGTCAGTTGCCAGATGTGCGGGGGCTCGCTAGCTTCGGTTAACCACCCATGTGGGCAGGGGAAGAATGGTATGCGCATGTTCAGGCATCTTGTAAGTTGGGCGCTGGCCCTGTTCCTGATTGCGATGTTCGTTCAGGCAACGATCTATCCCCTGCCGAATCCGCCGGAAGGGTCTGTGAAGTTTTTTGACCCGCCGGGCGAGAATATAGTTTTCCAGACCATCGCCGTGAATTCCGGGGTCAGCCTTTTTGAGCCGACGGGACGGGTTGTTGTTGGCGTTGTGGAACTGCTGGCGGCGCTGTTCCTGTTGCTGCCGATGACGCGCCGGTTCGGGGCATTTCTGTCGGCGGCCGTGCTGGGCGGAGCTGTGGCGATGCATCTGTCGCCCTGGCTGGGGCGTGAGGTTCCGGCCTCGCTTGACTCGCAGACGACAGCAACGGATGGCGGCCTGTTGTTCATGCTGGCCATCGTGATGTTGGTGGCCAGCCTGCTGCTCATGGTCGTGCACCCTGGAAAGCAAAAGTACGAGTGAGCGCGGCGTATCTCGCCGCTTATCTGCTCTCCATATCCCATTAACTGTTTGCTGCAAAACTTGGAAAAGACAACAAGCCAGGCGACGGCATGGAAGACGCAATTGAGCCGCTGACGACACCAGAGATCGGCCGCGCGAGGAACGCCCTGTTCCGTCGCTTGCTGGATCTGATTGCCATGCCAGCCTCACGTCTGGCCCATCAGGACCGCCATATGGTGAGTGATATCCTGCTGGATATGCTGTTCCATGCAGAAGAATCCGAACGCGAAATGTGCGCGCGCCGGCTGGCCGTGCACCGCGAAGCCCCCAAGCGCCTGCTGCGGTATCTGGGCCAATGCTCGTTTCAGGTTGCCCGCCATGTGCTGGAAGGCAATGAGGGCTATGATGCTTGCGATCTGCGCGAGATATGCATGACGGGCACGGCGGACCACCGGCTGATGATTGCCCGGCGCAAGCTGATACCTGAATCAGTCTGCGAATACCTGGCGGAGTTTGCCGAACTGAATTCCGTCAAGGAGATGCTGGCGAATAATGGTGCGATCATGCCGGAACAGGCTATCGACAAGCTGGTTGCCCGGTCTCGTGATGACAAGTCGATCTGTCCATTGCTTGTCGAGCGGCTGGAGATGAAGCCCTCTCACGCCATGGCCATGTTCTGGTGGAGTGATGCTGCCACCCGACGCAAGATCCTGCAGCGACATGCGGCAGATCGGTTGGAAGTGATCGATACCTGCAAGGATGTCTTCGAGCTAGCCGCAGCGGAGAACTGGTCTGACCCGGTGGCCCGCAAGGCGCTTCAGCTGATTGAGCGGCGCCAGCGCAATCGCGCCGCCATTGAGAAGAGTCCGTATGACAGCTTGGAAGATGCCATCAATGCCTCGGCCCTGAATGGCATGGATTCCGAACTGGCGCAGGAAATTGGCTATCTGGCCGGCCTGAAACCGGTCACCGCCGCCAAGATTCTCAGCGACAAGGGCGGGGAAGGGGTTGCGGTGCTGTGCAAGGGAACCGGTGTGAAGCGAGACTTTCTGCCTGTCTTGTGGGCAGGGCTGCGCAGACCTCTGGAAAGCGAAGAGGGCGAGACCGATCCGGTGTTCGCCAATGTCGCCGAGACCTATGAGATCCTGACAGTTGCCAAGGCGCAGACTGTGCTGCGCTATTGGAACTGGTCGCTCTCATCGGCCTTCAAGCCAGCCATGATGCAGAGTGGCTATAGTGACGCGGCAGCCAATGAAGAGACCGAGTTCTCGACCGCCCAGCGCACGGCGCGCCTGGTTTTTGGCAGATAGCGGCGAAAAACCACCCCAAAAACACTTTCCAAGTGGCGCGCAGGCCTTTAGGTCAGGTCGTTCAACTTGGGTCTATTGTGGAATGGAAAGGGGTGCCCCTGTGGCGTACTTTCTGGGGTTGCTGGTAGCACTTGTGGGCTTCTGGCTCGGCATGTCCGGCCATTTTTCGCCTCTCTTGCTCACCTTTGGTGCGGTGTCTGTCGCAGTCTGTCTCATCTTGGCTTACCGGCTGGATATCATTGATCGTGAAGGTGCGCCCTATGTACGTATCCTAGGCTATGCGATGTATTTCCCATGGCTGATGAAGGAAATCGTGAAAGCGAACATCACTGTGATCCGCGCCTGTGTGAAGGCCGATCTCGATATCGTTCCGGCCCTGGTGAAAGTTAAGACCACCTGCCGCACGGATCTGGCCAAGGTGACCTTCGCCAATTCCATTACACTAACGCCAGGCACTGTGACCGTGGAAGTGGAGGGTGACAAAATGCTGGTGCACGCACTCTACGAACAGGAAGCCCAGCCGGAAGCCTTTGAGGATATGGACCGCCGGAGTCGTATTGCCGCGGACGGGAAGGGGGCGGACGCATGACCGCTGCTGCGCTGATTGCCCTTTTGATCGGCATGCTGTTGCTGCTGATCCGCGCCATTGCCGGGCCGACCCTGTATGACCGTGTTCTGGCGGTGAACTCTTTCGGCACCAAGACCGTTCTGGCGCTGGGCCTGCTCGGTTTTGTGATGGGGCGTCCTGAGTTCCTGGATATTGCCATCCTGTATGCGCTGATCAACTTCGTTGCGACGATCGCGATTCTGAAATTTTTCCGTTACCGGTCTTTCCAGGTGCCGCTGGTTCGCCGCGGCGGACAGGGAGGTGGCAACAATGGGTGACCTCTTCGCCAATATCGCAGATTTCTGGGGAATGGTGCGTTTCCCGCTGGGGGCGGCGCTGTGCCTGGGTGGCGGGATTCTCTGCCTGATCGGCTCTGTCGGAGTTCTGCGCTTTCCGGATTTCTACACCCGTTTGCATGCGGCCAGTATCACCGATACAGCCGGAGCCATTCTGATCCTGCTGGGCATGGGGCTGATGGCGCCGGGCTGGCTGGTTGTGAGCAAGCTGGTGGCGATCTTCGTTTTCCTGTTCCTGACAGGCCCGGCCTCGTCCCATGCTGCTGCCAATGCGGCGCATACGGCAGGCCTGCAACCGGTGATCGGGCCGATTGGCCAGCGCTCCGACGATGATGATGAGGCCGCCTGATGGATGACGTGATTGATGTAAACATCGGCATGGAGATGGTAAACATCGTGCTGCTGGGCATGCTGTTTATTGTCGGCATTGCCATTGCTCGTATGCGCAGCCTGTTCGGTATCGTGATGCTGTCGGGCATTTACTCGCTTGTTTCTGCGGCCTGGTATGTGGCCGTTGATGCGGTGGACGTGGCCTTTACGGAAGCGGCCGTTGGCGCAGGCATGTCGACGGCTGTCCTGCTGGGCGCCATGCTGTTGACGTCTCGCACGGCGAAACCGGAAAAGCCGCTGAAGAATCTCGGACCGTTCCTGGTCTGCATTGTTACCGGCATTTTGCTGATATATGCGACCGTGGACCTGCCGGGCTTTGGCGATCCGAATTCACCAGCAAACTCCGGTGTTGGCCTGACCTATTTGCAGATTAACTGGCACGATACGGGCATCCCGAACGTCGTGACCCCGGTGCTCGGCAGCTATCGCGGTTTCGATACTTTGGGCGAGACGACCGTGGTGTTCGTGGCTGGCCTGGCCGTGGCCCTGCTGCTCGGTTTTGGCGAGCGCTCTCTTGCAGAGACCATCCGCAAGGAAGACAAGGCTCCGCCGCCGCTGCCCAAAGATGACGCCATCTCTAATGAGAAGGAGGGCAAAGAGTGAAAAGCGACCATCACGTCATCCTCCGCGTTGTTACAAAAACGCTGATTCCAATCATTTTTCTGTATGCACTGTACGTGCAGTTCCATGGCGATTCCGGTCCGGGCGGCGGCTTCCAGGCCGGTGTGATCGTGGCTGTGGCCGTGATCCTGTACGCGCTGATCTTCGGCGTTCCGGCAGCAATGCGCGCCATTCCGCCAGTGTTCACCCGCTCGCTGGCTGCGGTCGGCGTCCTGCTTTATGCGGGCGTCGGCTTCTGGGCCCTGCTGCAAGGCGGCCAGTATCTTGAATATCAGGCCCTTTTCCAGGAAGAGCCCGGCGGCCATCACGGCCAACATGTCGGTATTATTCTGATCGAACTGGGCGTTCTGTTCGGTGTGTCCGGCGCTATGCTGACCATCTTCTATGCCTTTGCTGGCCGTGTGGCCGAAATTCGCGACGAGGACTGGTAAACCATGCTGGAATTCATTCTCGACCGTGGAAATTATTGGGCGATCATCGGCTTGATGATGATCGGCCTGTATATCAGCTTTGCCTCTGGCAACCTGATCAAGCGCCTTGTTGGCGTCTCTATCTTCCAGACCTCTATCTGTCTGTTCTACGTCACGCTGGGCAAGGTGACCGGCGGAACGGCGCCGATCCTGTTTGGCCCGGATGTTGAGGGCGGACATGGCGGGGGCCATGGCGCTGAAGAAACGCATGCAGCACTTGACGCTGTGTTGACGGCCGCCAGCTCTAGCGAGCGCTATGCAGACCTTGCAAACACTTATTCCAACCCGCTTCCCCACGTTCTGATGCTGACGGCCATCGTAGTCGGCGTGGCGACCCTGTCGGTCGGCCTCGCCCTGATTGTCCGCATCCGGGAAGCTTATGGCACGATTGAGAGCGACGAAGTGCGGGCAATTGATATGGAGACCGCTATCGCACAGGAAGCGGAACAGGAAAAAGCCGAGAGAGAGGCGCTGGCATGATGGATATCCTGCTGAATGCTGCGCCGCGCTGGGCGCTGTTGCATGCGCCTGTGCTGCTGGTAATGATGCCGCTTTTCCTGGCGCCGGTTCTGGCGCTGGTACCTAATGGCCGGATAGCCTGGTTGGTCAGCATCTTTGCGACTGCCGCATCTCTTTTCTTTGCGCTGATCCTTCTGGGGCAGGTACAGGCTTCGCCGGTTGGTGTGGTCAGCTATGATATCGGCAACTGGCCGATGCCGATCGGCATCGTGTTCCGGGTCGATGCGCTGAACGCGATGATCCTGTTGTTGGTGTCGGCAGTTGGTGTGCTGGCAACGATCTTCTCCTGGCCAACGGTTGTGGCCGAGATTAACAAGCAGAAGCACGCGCTGTTCTATTCTGCCTTCCTGGTCTGCTTTGCAGGCCTGTGCGGTGTTGCGATCACGGGTGACGCTTTCAACTTGTTTGTCTTCCTGGAGATCTCTTCCATCTCCACCTATGTGCTGGTCGCGCTCGGGGCGGGGCGGGACCGCCGGGCTCTGCCAGCCGCGTTCAACTATCTGATCATGGGCACGATCGGTGCCAGCTTCTATATTATCGGCGTCGGATTCCTGTATGCCGCTACCGGCACGCTGAACATTGCGGACATTGCGTCCCAGCTGCCATCGCTGGCAGGCAATCGCAGCGTTGAGGCGGGCTTCGCCTTCATCGTTATCGGCCTTGGCCTGAAAGCCGCGATGTGGCCGCTGCACTCCTGGCTGCCGAACGCATATTCCTATTCGCCATCCTTCGTAACGATGTTCCTGTCGGCCACGGCGACCAAGGTGGCGCTGTATGCGCTGATCCGTTTCCTGTTCACCGTGTTCCGCCCGGAATTCGCGTTCGAGCAGGCGAGTTTTACCTTCATCCTCATGCCGCTGGGCCTAGCCGCGATGATCTCCTGTAGCTTCCAGGCGGTCTTCCAAACCGATGTCCGCCGGACGCTGGCCTATTCCTCTGTGGCTCAGGTTGGCTACATGATCCTCGGCGTGTCCATCGGCTCGATTGCCGGCCTCAGCGCTGGCCTGTTCCACCTGCTGAACCACGCCATGATCAAGGGCGCGCTGTTCATGGCCGTCGGCGGTGTGGTGTTGACCTATCAGGGCACGACCATTCGGGACTTTGCAGGCCTTGGCCGTTCGGCCCCGTGGACGATGACCGGCTTTGCCATTGCGGCGCTGTCGCTGATCGGTGTGCCGCTGACGGCGGGCTTCCAGTCCAAACTGCAGCTTGGCTATGCCCTGTTCGAGCAGGGCATGTGGTGGGCCGTTGCGCTGGTTGTGTTCTCCAGCTTCCTGGCGGTGATCTATATGGGGCGCATTTTGGAAGCAATCTTCTTCCAGGCGCCAATTAATCCGCGCAAGTTCCGAAAGGAGGCGCCGATACTGATACTCGTTCCGCTCTGGGTTCTGGCGCTGGCCAACATCTATTTCGGTATCAACACGGAGTTCCCCCTCGGCCTGGCGCGTGATGCGGCCGCGGCCGCCTTCGGACTGGAGGCCTTCCGATGAGCCCTGACATGCTGATCTGGGCAGCGCTTTGCCTGCCTCTCATTATTGCTGCCGGTATCGCGATTACCGGTTCTGTCTCAAACATCCGTGAAAGCGTGACACTGGTTGGCGCAACGCTGCTATTCTGTGTTGTGATTGCTCTGGCTTCAGCCGTCGCAGGGGGCGATCAGCCTTCTCTCTATGTTGGCCAGGCTGCACCGGGGCTGGATTTTGCCTTCAGGGTGGAGCCGCTGGGCGCGCTGTTTGCGCTGGTGGCGAGTGGCCTGTGGATCGTGAACTCTTTCTACTCCATCGGTTATATGCGCGGGAACCGGGAGCGTAATCAGACGCGTTTTTATATCTGCTTCGCCATCGCCATTTTCGGCGCGCTGGGCGTCGCGATGGCGGCGAACCTGTTCACGCTGTTCGTGTTCTATGAAGTGTTGACGCTGTCGACCTATCCGCTGGTGGCCCATAAGGGCGATGCAGCGGCCAAGCGAGGTGCACGCATCTATCTGTTGACGCTGCTGGGCACGTCCATTGGCCTGTTCCTGATGGCCATCATGTGGACTTGGGTGCTGGCCGGGCAGAATCTGGACTTCGTGCCGGGCGGCTTGCTGGCCGACAAGAACATCCAGCCGGCCGTTGCCAGTGCGCTGCTAATTCTGTTTGCCTTCGGCATCGGTAAAGCGGCGCTGATGCCGTTCCATTTCTGGCTTCCCAATGCCATGGTCGCGCCGACGCCGGTCTCCGCGCTGTTGCACGCTGTTGCGGTTGTGAAGGCGGGTGTTTTCACCGTGATGAAGGTGTCGATCTACATCTTTGGGGAGGACATGCTGTCCACCGTGCCGGGGCGGGAGTTTGTGCTCTATGTCGCGTGCTTCACCATCATTGTCGCGTCTCTGATCGCGATGACGAAGGACAATCTGAAGGCGCGGCTTGCCTATTCCACCGTTGCGCAGCTGGCCTATGTCACGCTTGGCGCCATGATTGCTACAAAGGCGGGCTGGCTTGGCGGCTCGATGCAGATTGCGGCGCACGCAGCCGGCAAGATGACGCTGTTCATGTGCGCAGGCGCGATCTATGTCGCCACAGGCCTGACGAATATTTCCGACATGAAGGGCCTCGGTCGGAAGATGCCGATGGTGTTCATCGCCTTCTTCATCGCCTCGCTGTCCATCATTGGTATCCCGCCGTTGGTTGGAGGGTGGCCGAAATATGAGTTGATGCAGGGCGCGGTTGATGCGGGCATTCCGTATGTCATTCCGGTGTTGATCGTGTCGTCTCTGCTGAATATTGCCTATCTCTTGCCGATCCCGATCCTGGCCCTCATGCCACCGCCGGGTACGCCGGAGCCGAAACCGTTCAAGCGGCCGGATGGCGCGCCGATGCCCACGGTTGCCGCACCAATGATCACGGCCGGGCTGTGTATCATTTTGTTCTTCCTGGCCGGACCGATGGCCGATTTCCTGGCCCCAGCCTTTGAAGCCTCGACATCCACCAGCATCGTTACGGGAGGTCAGCCATGAGCGATGAAACGCCTAACGATACCCGTGACTCCAATGGTCGCTTCGTGAAGCGCGCCGCCGAGACAGCGCACCGCCTGCACACACCTTCGGAAGAGGGCGTTCACCCGATGGCGAAAATCCTGTTCGGCTGGACCGAGAACAAGCGCACAGGCACGCTGATCTTCTGGGGGTTTGCCATTCTCAGCATGGTGCTGATCGTTGCGGACCTGGCTGTCCCCCGCCACGAATATGTCGAAATCGCCCATGCGACCGGCTTCTATGCACTGTGGGGCTTTGCTTCCTTTGCCTTTGTTGTGCTGATGGGCTGGCCGCTTGGTCGCCTGCTGCGCCGCAAGGAAGATTACTATGGGGAGCCGGGCGGACCTCCCGCCGATATTGATCCCGATGTGCCTGTCGAACCCTCCACCGAGGGCACGTATCGTTATGAAGGAGATGAGGACTGATGACTGGCCCGCTCTCCATGCTGAACCCTGGCTGGCTGATGATTGCAGTTGGCCTCGTGGCCCTGTTCCTGCCGATGCGCCGTGTGCGCCAGGGGCTGACCATTGCCACACCGATTATCGCCATCATCCTGCTGGCGCTGGCGGACCAGAACGTCAATCACCTCGGCGTGCAGGCGCTGGGCATTGATTTCATTTTCTACCGGGTAGACGGTCTCAGTTTCATCTTTGGTCTGGCCTTCCTATTGGCCGCGCTGCTGAACGCGATCTATGCCTGGCACACTGATGACCGGCTGCAGGACGGTATGGCCATGGCCTATGCCGGCGCGGCTGTCGCGGCGACCTTCTCCGGCGACATGATGAGCCTGTTCGTGTTCTGGGAACTGACGGCGATCACGTCTGTCTTCCTGATCCTGCGGGCAGGGACGCGTGCGGCCTATTTCGCCTCTATGCGCTATTTGGCCATTCAGATCCTGTCCGGTGTGTTGCTGCTGGCGGGCATTGCCTATGTCTACCATTCGCGTGGCGACCTTTCGGTTCAGGCCTTCACCAGCCTGAAAGAGCCGGGGGCGATCCTTGTCTTCATCGCGCTGGGCATCAAGGCGGCATTCCCGTTCCTGCACAACTGGCTGCAGGATTCCTATCCGAAGGCCACGGTGGTGGGCGCAGTCGTACTGTCTGCCTTCACAACCAAGCTGGCCGTCTATGCGTTTGCCCGCATGTTCCCAGGCCATGATGCGCTGATCTGGATCGGCGCGGTGATGACTGTCTTCCCGGTTTTCTTTGCCGTGATCGAGAATGATCTGCGCAAGGTTCTGGCCTACTCCCTGAACAACCAGGTGGGCTTCATGATCTGTGCGATCGGCCTTGGCGCGACGGGCGTCGGCAATGCGTTGGCGCTGAACGGTGCAAGCGCGCATGCCTTCTGTCACATCATCTACAAAGGCCTTCTGTTCATGAGCATGGGCGCGGTGATGTATCGCACGGGCACGACTAAGGCGTCTGAGCTGGGCGGGCTTTACAAATCCATGCCTTGGACAACCGTGTTCTGTATCATCGGGGCAATGTCCATCTCGGCCTTCCCGCTTTTCTCTGGCTTTGCGGCCAAGTCGCTGACGATGAGCGCCGTGGGCCATGAGGGCTATACGATTGTTTGGCTAATGCTACTGTTCGCCTCCGCAGGTGTGCTGGAGCATTCCGGCATCAAGATCCCGTACTTTGCCTTCTTCGGCCATGACAGCGGCAAGCGTGTGAAGGAAGCGCCCTTCAACATGCTGCTGGCGATGGGGCTTGCCGCCTTCATCTGTGTGGCAGTGGGCATTCCGGCAATCGTGCCGGGCCTTGGCTATGAGTGGCTGTACAATCTGCTGCCATATCGTGAAGAGGCGATGGCGTATAATCCGTTCACGCTTGATCACGTGCTGACGCAGATGCAGCTGCTGGTTCTGGCCATCTTCGCCTTCGTGATGCTGAAGCGTCTTGGCTGGTATCCGCCAGAGAAGCCAGGCGTTGTGTTGGATACGGACTGGGTGTATCGCAAGGCTGGCTATGGCCTGTTCACCTGGGCCGGCACGATCTGGCAGAAGGCAGGGCCTGCCATGACGTCTGTCTTCTTCAAGCTGACAGGCCGGGCCTACGACCGGATCGAGGACACATTCAGCCCGCGTGGCGAACTGGCCCGGGGCGGGCTTGGCAGTGCCATGGCCATCTGGACTGCGATTCTGCTCGGCCTTGTGCTGCTCCTCGCCTTTATCACCTCCAGCTAACACGGACCTTAACCCGCTCATCATGAGTAGGGTGTACCCTTCCAGGGGCTTGGGACAGGCAGAACCGCCTGTTCCAGCTCTCCTTTATCGAGGCAAATATGACTGACCAGAATGGTAGCGTTGAGAAGGTTGCTCTGATTGAACTCGCGACGGAAATCGTCGCGGCTTATGTCGGCAACAATACAGTAAAATCCGATGAGTTGCCGGGCCTGATCCGGAACGTGCACGCCTCTCTGGCATCGCTGAACGGCGAGCCGGAGCCGGAGAAGGAAGCGCCCAAGCCCGCCGTGCCGGTGCGCAAATCCATCGGCGAGGATTTCCTGATCTGTCTGGAAGACGGCAAAAAGTTCAAATCCCTGAAGCGTCACCTGCGCTCCAAATATGACATGACGCCAGAGGAATACCGCGAGAAGTGGGGCCTGCCGGCCGATTACCCCATGGTTGCGCCGGGCTATTCCAAACAGAGATCAAAGCTTGCCAAGCAAATGGGCCTGGGCAAGGCAGAGCGCGAGTAATATTCAGACCGAATACTTTTTGTTTCACTTCCGAAATGAAAGAATTTGGTAGGAATGGTTAAGAAAATTACACCATGACTCTTGATCCGTGAGTCCACTCGCGCGATAGGTGATTCTATCGAATCACCTGGGGGTGCTCGGAATGAACAAGAAGAATCTCTTTAGAGGCGTGACGGATTCCCAGCGAAAGCTGGTCGATTACTGGTGCAGTCTGTGCGATTCGGAAGGCCTCGCTCATCGCGAATCACTGGACCCTGGGCGCTTCCGCGCCATGCTGGCCAGTATCTCCATTGTTGAATTTGACCGGTCTGGTGAAGGCCGCTTCCGGATTGCCGGGTCTCGCCTGCGGGACATTTTCGGCATGGAGGCACGCGGCCGCCGGATTGATGACGTGCTGGGCGAGCATGGCGAAGCCTACAGCCTCGGCCTGTCTGCCGCGTTGGACCGGGGTACGCCGGTTGGCGGGGTCATCGATCAGGGCAATGGCCGTCTCCATGCCTGGCTGCGCCTGCCGCTGGCCGGGCCGGACGGACAGCTGACGCAGGTGCTCTGCCATGACGAACTGGTGCGCGCCCGCCCAAAGCGGGGAAGGCCGGATAGCGCCGGCCCCGAGGACCTGGCCGCCGCCTGAGCGTTTCGCTCCGCTCAAATTCGAAGATCTACACAGCGCGTTGCCCCTGCCGGGCAGCGCGCTTTGCGTTTGGACTAACTAACCATTCTTCCGCTCCCCCAATCCCACAAATCCGGCACCTCTCATTCCCGTATTCCCCAAGGATTACGGGGGATCAACTTGCTGTAATAGGAAAGTTATCCTACATCTGCGGAAGTCGGGTAGTCTTGTGCCTGTCGGAAACAGGAGAGAGACGTGTCGGAATTTGATCCACAGAAAGACGAGGACCGGGCCTATCTGGCCGCTGCGCTGACGGCCTATGCGCTGGGCCTGAAGACGGAGGGCATCCTCAGCCACCAGCGCCGGTCGCCCGCAGAGTCGCGGGGCCGCCATATCGCGATGTACTTGCTGCGTACGGCGCTGGGCATGAGCCTCAGCCGCGTGGCGCGGGCCTTCAACCGGGACCGCACAACGGTTGCCTATGCGTGTAATCTGATCGAGGATGCGCGCGACGATTCAGACTTTGACCTCTGGGTCGAACAGCTGTCGGTCGGGCTGTCCAGCGTCGTCGTGCTCGATGGCGCGAGCGTGGAGGCGTAGATGACCCGGCTGAGAGACATGACGGAACGTCGTTTGCTCGCCGTGCTGCGCCATGGCGGCCTGATCGTGCCGATGCAGGGCGGGCAGGCAGTCTATCGCGGGCGGGATACCCGCACGCAGCGCATTGGCTGGGTGTCTCCGCACATCGTGACGCGCCTGAAGCATGAGGGCCATCTGGTGGCACATGCGGATTTCCCGGAACGCCTGATGGGGGCAGGGCTGGAGATGCCGGGCCTTGACGGTGCAAATATACGCCCGCCGCAAGATGGCCGCGCGAGGCCGCCTCATCGCCGGGAAACCTTGTTCGCTGAGGTAACGAAGACCCTGCCGGGCAGTGCCTTGCCGGTCAGACTGCGGGCGGCGGCAGGCCGGTTTCGGGATGATTTTGCACGGGCTGCGCGCCCGGATGCCAGCCGGTTGCGGGCTGGACCGGCCCGCGCGACGACGGAGCCAGCCGCGCAGGTGGCCCTGCTGGAAGCCGAGATTGGCACGCCCGCAATGCGCGATCTTGAAGACATGCTGATTGATCGGGCAAGCCGCTGCGTGGCGGCAGAATACTGGCGGGTCAGTCGCCAGGCCGCAGACACGCGTGCACTGTCAGCGCTGAAGACACTTGCCGAGGCCTATGCCCTGTCGCCGGTTCAGGAGAGCGCGGCTGCCGCATCCGAGCGGATACGCTCCAGCATCGAGGCAAGACCGTTCGAGCGCTGAGCGGTCAGTGCGCCGCTGACGCCGATCTCGTCCAGCAGGGCCTTGGCATCGAAGCGGGTAATCTCCTCCAGGGTCGCGCCGGAATACAGGCGGATCAGGAGCGCGATCAGGCCGGAGACGATCATCGCGTCGGATTCGGCGCGCACCTTCATCTTGCCATCGGCAATGTCCGTCACCATCCAGACCTGAGAGGCACAGCCGCGCACGCGGGTTTCCTCCGTGCGTTCATGGGCCTCCAGCGGCGGGTTCGCCTTGCCCAGATCAATGATGTGCGCATAGCGCGCTTCCCAGTCTTCCAGCCAGGAAAACTCTTCGCGGATCTCGTCGGCAGCAGCAGTAATACTCATGACCGCCAGATGGGGCATCTGAAGACAAAAAGAAACCCCCGGAGCCGAAGCGCCGGGGGCGAGAGAGAGATGGGAATTACTGGTAGACGCCGCCGATACATTGGCCGACATCGGCCAGGGCGTGTTCCCCGATACAAAAGGGGACTTCATATTGCTGGTTCGCCGCGGCTACGCATTGCTGCAGGTTTAGGTTGGCCATGTTCAGGCAGCCGCGCGTTTCACGCTCTGCCATGGCGGAATGAACCTGGCTGCTGGAAGCAGCCGTCGTGCCGAGCACACGATAGGCGGCCAGGGTGGCGATCTGGTCGGCCACAGGTTCCTTGCCGAATTTCACGCGCTTCTTGCTGTTCAGGTTCAGGCCTGACGTCACAGCCGCCGGAAAGCGGATGGCTTCAGCTGCGCCGGAGACATTGTCCCACAGGGAGGGGGCGCCGCTGCGGCCTGCCTGGGCCAGGATGGAATCGATGTCAGTTGCCTTGAAAGCATTGACCAGTTTGGCATTGGCCGGAGTGCCAATGGTTTGCTGGCTGTTCAGTTTTGTCGCCTTGGCGCCTGAATTGCCGATCTTGGCCTTGGCCCAGCCAGAGGCCTGAAGGCTGTAGGCCTGTTCCTTCACATAGGCGGCTGCGCTGGTGATGCGCTGGCTGTCTGCTTCTGTGGCGGAAAGGGCGGAGCTGACAGCATTGTCGCCACCGCTCAGTTGACGGGCGTAGCGAACATCGTTTTGCAGGCCGGTCAGCAGGGCATCGCGGCCGTAGAAGCCTTCAATGTCGCGAACAGCAGCGCGATATTCAGGGTCTTGAGAGGCAATCAGCGCGGAATAGGCAATCCAGCCTTTCGACAGTTGATCAGGATTGTGCCCGCCCAGTGATGTGAGTGCATTGTCGATGTCACCTGCAGAACTGAAGGGTTTTTCCTTCACTTCTGTGACTTCACTCTGGTAAGTGCCATAGATGGCTGCGGAATCCGAAATCGGGTCCCCTTCCTGCGCGGATGCGCTGGTGGCCAGGCCCAAAGCGATCACCGCAGTACCGATCATTCTGATGGATTTCATGTCTCACTTCTCCCTCACGCGACACGCGACACTCTTGCATGAACTTCCCCACCGGGGGAACCTCGCCTTGCTAGTCGTCCACATTACAAATACAGCAAAGTATGAGTGACCAAGGCAGAATGCCTAATAAATCTCTCCGGGATGTTAACGGATTAGCCATGATGGCGCGAAAGAGATTACAGTTTGTCCATCTGGTCTGGTTGGCCCTGGTGGTGATTCTGGGCCTTTCCACGCTGTTGCGGGCGGATATTGATTCGCTGATGATGGCGGGCTTTGCGCTGGCTGCAATCCCCGGTGTGACGGGGGTTTTGGTGCTGAATCAGACTGACCGGTGGGTGGATCTGACGGGGCCTTTCCTGGTCATCAGCTGGTGTCTGCTGGCGGTGATGGGCGTGGCCGCGACCGGGGCTGCGCTGTCCCCTCTGACCATTCTGTTTACCATTGCCCCGCTGGTCGCCCTTAACCTTGGCGATGCCCGGATGGCGGCCGAATCGGCGGTGTTCGGCGCGGTGGCCTATGTTGCCGCCACTTTGATGGTGCGCGTCGGCTGGCTGCCGCCTGTGGTGACGGAAGGCGGCTATCAACTGGTCGCGATGCTGATGGCGTTTGCGGGCCTGGTCGTGACAGGACTGCTGGCCTGGATCTATCTGCAAAAGCAGGAAGCGACTGCCACGACAGGCGCCGAGGCACCCGACCTGGCCGTCAGCGATTTGCGCGTGCCTGAAGAGTCAGGCCTGATGCTACTGGACGTTTCCCAATATGGCCGTATCCGCACGATCAGCGGCGACATGCTGGGCCTAAGCGGCATTCGCGCCGGCGGCTTGCTCTCCTCACTGCTACAGGATGACAGCGAGCAGGGCCTGTTGCAGCCAGCCAATGGCCGCACGCATGGCGATGTCACGCTGAAGAATGGCCGCGAGGCGACTTTCGTGGCCGAGGCGCATGAGAATGGCACCTTCCTGGTGTTGCGTGACCTGACCGAATCCCACGCCAAGGCGACCGAGACGAAAGCTGCGCTGCAGGAGGCGGAAGAGCGCCTGCGCGGACGCACAGCCTTCTTTGCGTCGCTAGGCCATGATCTGAAGACGCCGCTCAACGCCATTCTCGGCTATGCAGACATGATGCGCGCCGGCATTCGCGGGCCGATGCCCGAAGCCTACAAGGACTATCCCGAAATCATTCACGAGAGCGGGCAGGACCTTCTGTTGCTGGTGGAGGACATTCTGGACCTGGCCAAGGCCGAGGCCGACCGCCAGCGGCTGGAGCCGGAGCCTGTGGACCTGACGGCCTCTGCGATGTCCATCATGCGCCAGCTGGAAAACCAGGCTGACCGAATGGGCGTCAAAATGAAACTGAAGGCGAGCGATGAAGTGTGGGCCGAAGCAGACCCGCGCGCCGTGCGCCAGATCTGGCAGAACCTAGTTTCCAATGCGCTTAAATATTCAGAGCGGGACGGCACTGTCACGCTGGATGCGCGCGATGAAGGCAATGCCGTAGTGCTAAGCGTGGCCGACAAGGGCGCCGGCATGAGCGCGGAAGATGTGCGCCGCGTGATGGAGCCTTTTGCGCAGGGCAGCAATTCCAAGGGCAAGCAGGGCACAGGGCTCGGCCTGGCCGTGGTACATTCCTTTGCCCAGCTGCATGGCGGCCTCGTCACTATCGACTCCAAACCCGGTAAGGGCACGAAAGTGGAAGTCAGCCTGCCACGCGCCAACCCCGCCGACATCCAGCCGCTGGAAGATGCGGCGGAATAGGTATTCTGCTTGCTGCAAGCGGAGCGTATGCTCCTGCCGACAACACACAGGAATTCTCGCATGATGATGGAAAGATTGCCCACAAAGCTATGGGTCGATGCGCTGATCCGGCGGGTCGAAGTCGGCGGTGCGTCGGCCTTTGTCGTGCAGGCAGGGGACGAGCATCGCGGGGATGTACTGGTCAAGGTGGCCCGGCTGGACGGTACGGCAGCGGTCTACAGCCCAAGCATGAACATGGAGGGCGAGCGCATCTTCCTGGATCTCATCGTGCAGGGCATCGGGCCGGAGGAGCGGGATGTTGATGCCTATGTGAAGAAAGCGCGCGAGCGGGACCGGGACCTCTGGGTCATCGAGATTGAAGACCGGCAGGGCCGCCACTTCCTGACAGAGGATGTCGAAGGCTCGCAGTCGCAGTAATTTCACAGAAGTCTTTAACCAATGGTAAGCCGTTGTTAACCGTGTGACGGCAGCTTCAGCGTGTAGAGAACCAAAGCTGGGGCGCGCCAATCATGCTGTTTCTGATGAATGATCAGATCGCCGAGATCGACATACCCGAAATGCACCTTGCCAAATGCTGGAAGTCTCTCGGCTGCGGTGACCCATATGGCATGCGGGCGCGCGAAGCGCTGGCCTTTGCGAGCCGCGTTGTGGCCGAGCATGTGAAGGAAGGCATCCGTCTTGAAGACAGCCTGCTGCAGGATCTGGGCTCTCTGATCATTTCCAAGACAGGTGCCAATGCGGCGTTGTTTCCGGCCTTTGACGGCAAAGTCTCAGAGCCGCGCCTGACCATTCTGCCGGAAACCATCTTGGCTTCGCTGCGCGAACGCCACCACCGGGAAGGCAAGGCGCCGGATATGGGCGAGATCTGGCCAGCCGCTGCCTGAGCGACAGCCCTTCAATCGCCAGCTCAAATGGGCTAGGGGCTCTGCCGAATACGAAAGAGCCTGAATTTCCATGTCCCATGAACAGGAAGCCGCCCGGCGGCGCACCTTTGCCATCATTTCCCACCCGGACGCCGGTAAGACGACGCTGACGGAAAACCTGTTGCTGGCTGGCGGTGCCATCCGCGCCGCGGGAGAAGTGGCCGCGCGCGGCGAAGCCCGCCGTACAACGTCTGACTGGATGAAGATCGAGCGGGACCGTGGCATCTCGGTGTCCGCCTCCGTCATGACGTTCGAATTTGATGGCCTCGTTTTCAATCTGCTCGATACGCCAGGCCACGAAGACTTTTCTGAAGATACCTATCGCACACTGACCGCAGCAGACTGCGCCGTCATGGTGCTGGACGCCGCAAAAGGTATCGAGCCGCAGACCTTGAAACTGTTCGAGGTTTGTCGTCTGCGTGACATTCCGATTGTCACCTTCATCAACAAGATGGACCGTGAGGCACAAGACCCCATCGCGCTGTTGGATGAAATCCAGGACAAGCTGCAGCTGGATACTTCGCCACTTTACTGGCCTGCCGCGAGCGGTCAGCGCTTCGCGGGCATGCTGGACCTGAAGAAACAGGAATTCTGCCAGTTTGAGCGCAAACCCGGTGAAGCGCCGCGCATCGGGCCGGCCATGCGCATTTCAGGCGATGATGATACGCTGATAGCCGAGCTGGACGAGAGCGTCTTCGCAGAGCTGAGCGAAGGCGCCGAAATGGCGACCAGCCTGCTGCCGGAATTTGATGAAGAGGCCTTCCTGGGCGGTCACATGACGCCGGTCGTGTTCGGATCAGCGCTTCGCCATTTCGGGGTTGCTGAACTGCTCCGTACCCTACACTCATATGCGCCTGCGCCAAGGGACCAGAAAGCCGAGAAGAAGGGTGAGCCGATCACAATTCACGCCTCTGACAAGCCGGTCTCTGGCTTTGTCTTCAAGATCCAGGCCAATATGGACCCGAACCACCGCGACCGCGTGGCCTTCCTGCGGCTATGCTCGGGCGAGTTCAAGCGTGGCATGCGCCTGAAGACGACGGCGGGCAAGCAGCTGAATATCCATAATCCTATGATGTTCCTGGCGCAGGATCGCGAGATCGCCGAGACCGCCTATGCGGGCGATGTGATCGGCGTACCGAACCATGGCCAGCTGCGCGTTGGCGATAGTCTGTCAGAGAACGGAGATATTCAGTTCGGCGGCATTCCGAACTTTGCGCCGGAATTGTTGCGCCGTGCACGCGTGAAAGATCCGATGAAGGCAAAGCATTTGCGCAAGGCGCTGGAAAGTCTGGCGGAAGAGGGTGTGACCCAGCTGTTCAAACCAACCATTGGGTCTGACATGATTGTTGGCGCGGTCGGCCAGCTTCAGTTCGAAGTGATGATCGAGCGCGTTGCCGCCGAGTACAATCTGGAAGTCGTCTTCGAGCCTGCACCCTATAATGTGGCGCGCTGGATGAGCAGTGATGATCCGAAACTTCTGGAAGCGTTTCTCGACAAGAACAAATCCTATAGCGGAACGGATCTCGATGGTGCGCCGGTCTATCTGGCGAAGAATGCCTGGGATGTCGGCTACGCCCAGGAAAAGAATCCGGACATCCGCTTCACGGCAACGAAAGAACGTATGCTCTGATTTGCGGTGCAGGCTGAGGGCCCGGACGCCGCTGCTACGGCCTCCGGCGAAAAGTTTAGACGGATACGGAGAGTTCCATGTCAACATTCCCGCGCGTGGCGTTGGAATAGGGACAAACCTCGTGGGCCTTCTGGACCAGTTCTTCCGCAGCGGCTTTTTCAAGGCCGGGTAGGGACACATCCAGCGACACTTTCAGGCCATAACCACCTTCAGAGTACGGACCGATACCGACCGTTGCAGTTGCTTTTGCATCTGCGGGCAGTTTCAAATACTCGCTTTTGCTTGCGACCGCTTTCATCGCCCCGATGAAGCAGGCGGCATAACCCACTGCGAATATTTCTTCGGGGTTGTTGCCATTTCCTGAACCGCCGAGTTCCTTCGGGGCGGCAAGATTCAGTTTCAGGCTGCCGTCCAGTGTTTCAGCCATTCCGTCACCCTCACGGTTACCTGTTGCGACAGCTTTGGTTTCGTAGAGGACTGTAACGGACATATTGGTTTCCTTTGTAAATGAATATCGCGCGGGATTAAATCGTAGGTGCTATTTGTATGTGCGCGTTTTCCTTTGCAAGGCGCTGGAGACCGAAGCCGCCTATGTTCCGCCGAGACCATCGAGGCGGCCGGCATGCCGATTTATGCCTATTGAGGAATCGGCAGGCCTGATCGCAAAGATCGAGTCCCTGCGATCAAACCTGTCCGACTAGACGCAGCAGCGCCAGCTGAAGAGGGCCGCTCTATTCGCTTTCAGTTTCTCCGGCCGGGCAGCGCGTCCATTGTTTCGCATTGTCCCAGTCGGACATGATGCCGGTATGATCTTTTCCCGCCAGCAGGAAAGCGCTTTCGCTCTTCCACTCAGAGACCAGAGATTGGCCGTCTTCGCGCCACCATGGAAAGCGGCCATCAAAGCTGCGGACATCCCAATTGCCCATATCTCCGCCGGGCGTTGCGACATGGATTGTGTCTTCATCGACCTGCTCAATCATGGCCGGAGCGTCACATGTTACGTCCGGCACGTTGACGATCACGCCGGACTCATCCGGCCAGGCGATGGACCATGTGCCGATGAAGGCGGTGGTTTCTTCCGCTGATGCTGGCTCTGCCGAGGCGTTCAGGGGAAGGGCGAAGCTCAGCCCAAGCAAGGCTGACAGGAGGATGCGTGTTTTCATGTATGGAAATTAGCCCGCGTCTGAAGATGCCACATCCCCCTTAGGGGGGGCGCCTTATTCCGGTTCCGGGTTTTTGGCGGATACGATCCAGGCTTTGGCGCGCCAGATGGTGGCTGTTCCATCTTCCCAGATCGGTGTCAGAAATTCTGTCACAGCTGCACGCGCTTCATCAGCCTCAATCAAACCACTGCCGATCATGCGTGCAACACCGCCCATACTGGTCATGAAGTCCACGATGCCTTCCAGGCTTTGCATGTCCTGAAACTCCAGATGGCCGAGCCAGGGCGAAATGAGAATGTCAGACCAGCCGGAAGCGGCCAGGATATGCTCGATCCGGTTACGGTCAGACAGGCCAAAGGGGCCGGGCATGTTCGGCGCAGGCACGGGCAGCGGACCAGGGCGAGCCTCGTTCAGATATGCTTGCACGGCGCTCAGGGGGGCAGAGACCCATTCATTCTCCTCCATGCTGGCCCATGCGGCAAAGGCCATGCGTCCGCCGGGCTTCAGCATGTTGCGAATATTCTCGAACGCGGCTTCCGGATGTTCGAAGAACATAACCCCAAAACGGGAGACAACGGCATCCACATAGGCGCTTGGCTGCCATGAGGAGGCGTCGCCCAGAATGAAGGAGAGGTTGGGCAGCGGCGCATCGGCATTCCGCTTCCGTGCTGTTTCCAGCAGCGGCGCAGAGATGTCGAGACCCACAACCTGGCCATCCGGTGTCAGGCACGCCAGATCCGTCGAGAGGTCACCGGTTCCACATCCAATGTCCAGAATATTATCTGTCGGCGCAGGAGCAATATGACCGATGATTTCCGCTGAAAAGGGAAAGAGCGCCTGCTCCAGATGGTGGGCATTGCGCTGCCAACGCTCCGCTCCGCTCGTATTCCAGTATTCGCTCTGCATCTTTTGTTGAGTATTGGTCATGTTTTCCTGTGGCGCCCTGCGAACTGCCAGGCCCCACATCCCTCTTATTGTATGCCCAAGCCAGTTGGCCTTGCACGAGACTTTTAGCTTGATGGCAAATTATAATACGTTCACATAAATTGCAAATGATAATCATTATCAAAATAAGTTTGACTTCCATTCCCATACAAACGCGGTGCGGCGAGGAGGGGAGTGAGGTCGGCAAAGCCGAACATCTGGCTATACGCATAAAAAAAGCCCGCCGGATGGCAAGTCCGGCGGGTTGGAGGAGAGCGAGGGTACTCTACAATACGTCCAGCATTTCCTGGACAAGCGGGTGACGGACAACGTCCTTGCCTTCGAGCTTGATGACGGCGGCGCCGCCGAGCTTCTCAAGCCGCTCTGCCGCATTGGCGAGGCCTGAAAACTCCGGGAGTAGATCGCTTTGCGCCGGGTCTCCGGTGATGACCATGGTGGAGTGCCAGCCAAGGCGCGTCAGCAGCATTTTCAACTGCGTATAGGTACAGTTCTGCGCTTCGTCGATGACGATGAAGGCATTATTCAGTGTACGTCCCCGCATGAAACCGATCGGGGCGATCTCGATGACACCTTCGGCCAGCATGTGTTTCAATTGGCCGGGAGACAGCCTGTCGGAGAGGGCATCATAAAGCGGTCGCAGATAGGGCGCGAGCTTGTCTTCCATGGCGCCGGGCAGGAAGCCGATCTGCTCGCCAGCCTCTACCGCAGGACGAGACAGAATGATGCGCGCTACCTTGCCTTTCTGAAGAGCCTCAACCGCCTTGCAGATGGCGAGATAGGTCTTGCCGGTGCCGGCAGGCCCAAGCGCGGCGACCAGGGCGTGATCGTCCATGGCCTTCATCAGCTGGGCTTGGTTTTCAGAACGGGGCTTTACCGTCTTCTGGTAACGCTGGGTACGCCCATTTTCCGCCCTCTGATGAGTTTGCTTTCCATCAGCATCATCCGGATGCCAGCCCCGGCCGCCTTCAATAGCGTGCAATTGTGGGCTCTTGCCGCGGGCGCCTTCCTCGAACCAGGCGTTCAAATTGACTTCAGACCCTTGCTTCATACGCTTCGCTGCATTGCGTTTACCCATGGGTGGACTCCTTGGTTGCGGGCAAGAAAAAAGCCACTGGCAAAAATGCACAGTGGCTTGGTGGAAACTGGGAGGAAGAAGAGGCCTGACGCCCCGAGGGCGGTGCAGCCAGTTCCTGGGCTGGACGCCCGGGCGGCGGGGTGTGACAAGGTCTGGTGATGACCGTCTCCAACTCCGAATCTGTTGATGATTAGAGTGTAGCAAGGTTATCAGAAGATTAAACAATAATTCCGTTTGCAAAATAAGGAGGCCCCAGACCCATGGCGATCTACGAAATTGACGGAGCCCGTCCCACCCTGCCCGAGAGCGGAAATTACTGGGTGGCTGAAAACGCCCAGGTGATGGGCAATGTCATTCTCAAGGAGAATGCCTCAGTCTGGTACGGTGCCACCCTGCGTGGGGATAATGACCCGATCACGATAGGTGAGAATACCAACATTCAGGATGGCAGCGTGCTTCACACTGATGTCGGATGCCCGCTGACAATCGGGGCAAATGTCACGGTTGGCCATATGGTGATGCTGCATGGTTGTACGATTGGTGAAGAAACGCTGATCGGTATCGGCTCCACGATCCTGAACAATGCAAAGATCGGTAAGAATTGCATCATCGGGGCGCACGCCCTGATTCCGGAAGGTAAAGAAATCCCGGACAACTCCCTTGTGATGGGAGCGCCGGGGAAGGTTGTGAAGGAAATTTCCGACCACCAGATCCAGGTGATAAAGATGTCAGCAGTCCACTATGTGGAAAACTGGAAGCGGCATCGCGGCAGCTTGAAACGGATCGACTGAACGCGGCTGGGCGCTAGTCTTCTCTTTCGTCCTTGCGTAGGAAGTTGATGGCGAAATTGCCTTCGCCAACCCGCACGACGCGGCCCTGAAGGTTGCCGGCGATCACGATCTCGCCAATGGCGGGCAGCGCGCCATGAGTTTCCAGGCTCGCGCCGGTCAGGGATATGTCGATGACATTGCAGGCCAGATGCTGGCCGTTCTTGCGAATGACCTGGGCGTGTCCGCTTGTCGGATAGCGCGGGGCTGTGCGCTCTTCCGGCAGTTCATGCTCGCCCTTATTGGCCAGCCAGGACAGGCGATTGGCCAGTTTCTCGCGCTTGTGCGGTACGACATTGAACTGGACGGCAAAGCCATCTTCAGACGTGCGCACCACTGTCGCGGCAACACGGCCGAGATCGTCGAAATAACAAATTACATTTGATCCCTCGGAAGGGATGGTCGCAGCGCGCATCAAGGCGCCGGAACAGGAAAGGTTCTCCGTGACCAGCTTGTGGTCCTGACTTTCCTCGTCGAGATAACAGCCGCCGATCTCAAGGTCGATCCGCTCGTGTTGACGACGGTCCCGTTCAGATTCCGCCAAAGGGCTGTGCGTCATGGACAGCTGGGGTGCAGACATAAACTTCACTCCTGTAGGCCTCCTGGCCTCGCATTCATCTTCCCCCACACAACGCTTTACTTACAGGAGTTTCATTCACAAACTGTTGTGTGAAGGTGAAGGATTAACTGAATCCGTTAACCAGAGACAACCAGCTGGAGGAAACAGAGGTGGAAACCTATGACTATATTATTGTCGGCGCGGGCAGTGCCGGATGCGCTCTAGCCAACCGATTATCTGCAGATCCCACGATCAAGGTCTGTCTGATTGAGGCTGGCAAGAAAGATAACTCCCTGATGGTGCGCATGCCCGCGGGGGTTGGAAACCTGATCAAGGATGTAAACGATTATAACTGGGGCTTCTGGACCGAACCTCAGAAGCATATGAACGGACGCAAGCTATGGTGGCCGCGTGGAAAAGGCTGGGGCGGCTCCTCCTCGATCAACGGCATGGTCTATATTCGCGGTCATGCGGGGGACTATGACCAGTGGGCCCAGATGGGCCTGAAGGGTTGGAGCTATGCCGATGTGTTACCCTATTTCCGACGCTCTGAAGGATATGAAGGCGGCGATAATGCCTTTCATGGCGGCGCAGGGCCGCTGAAAGTTTCCGAAAGTCCGATGAATTCGCCGATTTACCGGGCCTTCCTTCAGGCTGGGGAAGAGGCCGGTTACAAGACCACAGAGGATTTCAACGGCGCAGATCAGGAAGGTGTAGGCCGTTATCAGCGCACCATTCACAAGGGAGAGCGCTGGAGCGCTTCTTTCGGATATTTACGTCCGATTGTGGGCGTGCGCCCGAACTTGACTGTTATCTCAACAGGATTGGTGACGCGTGTGCTGATCGAGAATGGCCGCGCTACCGGCGTTGAGGTTGTCGAAGGGAAGGGCCGTCTGGCCCAGGAGATCCACGCGTCCGAAGAAGTGCTGGTCTGTGCCGGCGCGGTGCAGTCCCCACAATTGATGCAACTGTCCGGCATCGGCAATCCGGATCATCTGGGACGGTTCGGCATTGAGGCAAAGGTCAAGTCTCCCAAAGTGGGGCAAAACCTCCAGGACCATCTTGACCTGACCATCATTCACGAAATGACCCAACCTCTGTCTGCCTATTCCATGCAGAAAGGCATCAAGAAACTGGGCGTGGGTATCCAGTACCTGATCAACCAGACCGGTGCCGGGGCCGACAATCATTTACAGGCAGGGGCCTTCCTGAAGTCGCGCGAGGGCCTGGAAATGCCGGACATCCAGCTTCATCTGGTCAATGCCATCATGATGGATCACGCTAAGCATCAGGCCGACAAGGATGGCTACACGGTGCACGCCTGCCAGTTGCGGCCGGAAAGCCGAGGCACGGTATGCCTTGCCTCATCCGATCCGTTTGATGCACCAGCCATTGATCCGAACTATCTGGCAACCGAGGAAGACCGCCGGGCGATGCGCGAAGCGGTCAAAATGGTACGTGATATCTGTTCCCAGAATGCGCTGAAAGCACTGACCGGCGCGGAGATCATGCCTGGCGAGAGCGTGAAGAGTGATGAGGAGATCGATTCGTTCGTACGCCGCATGGGCGAAACGATCTATCATCCGGTCGGGACAGTCGCTATGGGAACGTCCGAGGACAGTCCGGTCGATGGCGAGTTGCGCGTGAGAGGCGTGGAGGGTTTGCGGGTGATTGATGCGTCCGTCATGCCCACCCTGATTGGCGGCAACACAAATGCGCCGACCATCATGATCGCGGAAAAGGCCGCTGACATGATCCTAAAGAAAGCGCCACTTGCGGCAGAAGAGCCGCAAGCCGAACTCGCCTAAGGCGGGGAATATACCGCCCCGGACAACCTAGTCGTTCGAAGAGACAACCTTCAGCGCAGGGCTTTCGGGGCGAGTGTCCGGTGGAACCAGCATGGAAATCCGGTGACGCCAGATCGGGCGTCCGCGCAGGGTCGGGACACCCCCCAGTGTCTGATACAGGCCGAGGAAGCGATTCTGGCGTGAGCCTGATTGCGACGGTGCCAGCGGCATGACCGTGATTTCGATTTCGGCGCGCTGGCCCGTCAGTGTCTCGCCACGCCCGCGGATGACACCAGGCCCGCCGTCTAGATGCACAGCGTCCAGGAATGCCGCCATCATGTAGCGATCAGGGCCGGTCCAGAGGCTGAGATAGTCATGCTGGGCCAGCTCTCTGCCAAGCAGGGCGCGCAGGCCATCACCGGCAGACCGAAACTCCCATGCGCCGTCCCCCGTTGCCTGAATCACGAAGAGGTTCGTGAGCAGATCAGGATGTTCGTTCGCACGCGGGCCATGAAGGGAATAATCCTCGGGGGTAGCGTTCATGCGGCGCCAGGCATCCAGCAGGATCCTGGTATTGGGGTGAATCGACCGGTCTTCCATATTGAGCGGGGGCTCCATCAGATATGCCAAGGCCCGTGCGGGCCAGTTCGGCTCTCACTTCCGCAATATCTATTCCAGTCTGCTGCATTCCCGCCCCGCGGGAATATGTTGCCTCAAGCTCAGGATTTTTTCCCCGCTGAGGCGTTTTCAGAAGCGATTCTGTGGAATTTCGACAGGGAGTGCGCGCTGACGGCGGAGGATGCGGAGCGGAGGAGTCTCATCACGGTACACGCTTGCCCGAGATCAGATCAGGCTGTGCTTATTGTGCAATGCTGTAATGGCTATGTCAGAGTTGACTTGCCGTAACATATTGCAAAGCGATGCGAACCGCTTAGACCTTACGCATAGTGAATAAAACCGAAGCATAAATCCTCCTGAACAGAAATCTTGCTCAAAGGGAAACGAAGTGAAAATTGCCAAATCCCGCGCTGACCGCGCGTTCAGTTACAAGTCTGCGCTCTTCCTGGGTGCCGGCCTTGCCGCTTATGCCTCCATTTCCGTCCCTGCGCTTGCCCAGGATGCGGACGATGACACATCTCGCACGCTTCAGACGGTCACCATCACCGCGACCAAGCGCGAACAGACGCTGCAGGATGTACCGGTCGCTGTGTCCGTCGTGGACGAGTCCGTGATCGAAAAGTCAGAGATTGTTGATCTTGGCGACCTGCAATCCATCGTGCCGTCCCTGCGTGTCAGCCAGCAGCAGTCTTCGGCCAATACGAACTTCATCATTCGTGGATTTGGCAACGGGTCCAACAATGCGGGTATCGAACCGTCTGTCGGTGTGTTTATTGATGGCGTGTACCGCTCCAGGTCTGCCTCTCAGATTTCTGATCTGCCGAACATCCAGCGTGTAGAAGTTCTGCGCGGCCCGCAATCCACACTGTTCGGCAAGAATGCCTCTGCCGGCGTCATCTCGATCATCACCAAGAAGCCTCAATATGAGTGGGGCGGCAATGTCGAGGGCACGATCAGCAATTATGATGGCTATCGCCTAGGCGGCTATGTCACCGGCCCGATCAGCGAGAATCTCGCGTTCAGTTTGGGCGGCGGATACAATACGCGGGATGGCTATGCCGAGGACATCGGGTCCGGCGTTGCCTCCAACGAGCGTGACCGCTGGAACATTCGCGGTGAGATGCTGTTTGAGCCGACCGACAATATGTCTTTCCGCCTGATCGCCGATTATGACGAGATTGATGAAGTCTGCTGTATCGCCGCAAACGTCGTGAATGGACCGACTGGCGCAGCTGTTGGGGCGCTTGGTGGCCAGATCGTTGCGGAAGATCCGTTCTCCTATAAAGTGGCCTATAATTTCCCGTCCACGAACCAGATCTCCAATGGCGGTGTGTCGCTGCAGAGCGATTTCGACATGGGTGCGTTTACGGTGACGTCCATCACGGCTTATCGCAAGTCCGAGCTGAGCACAGATCAGGACTCTGACTTTACCAGCGCCGACTTGCTGAGCCGCAACTCGAATGACACCGAAATCAAGACGTTCACCCAGGAAGTCCGCCTGACGTCCAACGGGACGGGCCCGGTCGACTGGATGGTTGGCGCCTTCTATTTTGATGAAAGTGTCGATATCGAGAACCAGCTGCTCTATGGCAGCCAGATCCGCGGTTATATTGACATCCTGTCTTCCGGACTTCTGACCGGACTAGAGCCAGCCGTGTTCGGCGTGGCATCGGGGACGTTCTTCCAGCCTGATCAAGGCATGACGGAGGCTTACGGCCAGGACAACACGGCGGCCTCTATCTTCGGCACGGTTGATTACCACATCACGGATCGCCTGACCGCGACCTTTGGCCTGAACTATACGCAGGACAACAAGGACGCATTTGCGAACGTCGTGTCGACCGACACGTTCGCCGCCGTCGATCTTGATCCTCTGTCGCCTTACATTCAGCAGGCCACACTTGGTGGCCTTTTGATCCAGGCCGGTGTTGACCCGACCAATCCGGCAGCTGTCGGAGCCTTTGCGACGAACTTCCCGGATGCCTTTGCCACGATACAGACGACTGCTGCCGGGGCGACCGATAGCCTGCAGCAGTTGCAATTCTTCCCGCAATTCGTGAACTTCCCGAATGCGGTGGAGGGCGGCTCTACCAATGATGAGGATACGTCTGTCACGCTTCGTCTGGCATATGACCTGACGGACAATATCAACGTCTACGGATCATATGCGACCGGCTTCAAGGCAACCTCGTGGAACCTGTCCCGCGATAGCCGGCCGACCGCGGCCAGCTATGCGCTGCTGGCTCAAGGTGGTCTTCTGACGCCGAACCTGACAGCAGGCACGCGGTATGCCGGCCCGGAAGAGTCCAAAGTCTACGAACTTGGCATCAAGGGCGCCTACAGCGATTTTGCCTTTAACGTGGCAATCTTTGACCAGACCATTGAAGGCTTCCAATCCAACGCCTTTACTGGCACGGGCTTTGCGCTGACCAATGCGGGAGAGCAGTCGACCCAAGGCGTTGAGGCAGACATTCAGTGGAATGTAACGGACCAGCTGCTCGTCTCTGCGGCAGGGACGTATCTGGACGCTGTCTATGACAGCTTCCCGAACTCTGCCTCCGGAGACCTGAGCGGCCAGAAGCCTTATGGCATTCCGGACTTGTCGACCTCTCTGGCCGCGACTTATAGCTTCACGGTCAATTCCCTGGATTCCTTCATCCGTGCGGACTGGCAGTATGAAAGCCCGTCAGACTATTTCGACGATCCGCAAGATCAGGCCCTGATCGACATGGAGAAGGAAGTGAACACGGTGAACGCATCCGCCGGCTTTACGACCGAGAATGGTCTCAGCGTCACGGTGTGGGGCCGTAACATCTTTGATGATGAGTATATCACGGTTGCCTTCCCGGCGGTGGCACAGGAAGGCTCCCTATCGGGCTATCCGAACCAGCCGGCTACCTATGGTATGACTGTGCGCAAGAGCTTCTAGGCCTGAGCCTGGATCAAGACAAAGAAGGCCCCGTCCATTGGCGGGGCCTTTTCTTTTTTGCCGGTAAAGCCGGGGCAGGGGCTATTTCGGCCTGTATGCGCTGAGCGAGATGATCGCGATGATCATGCTGACAGCCTCGAATGCCGCGAACAGCATAAAGTCCGTAGTCGGTTGATCTCCTGCGATCAGGCCGGCAATGCGGGCAAATATGTAGCCGCCCATATAGGTCGCCACGAACCAGAGGGCAGGGCGCATCATCCGCTCGCGGATTGCCCCAAAGAAAAATAGCAGTGCCGCGCCCAGGCTGACGCCGCCATATATGCCCCTTGCTTCATAGATTCCGTTTTCGCCCGTGAAGGTAACGCCAAGGGAGTCTCCCATCGCGGCGGGGTCCAGAATCGACCATGTCCCGAATATGGCAAAACACAGGGCGAGGGCAGCAAGGAAGATAGGTATCAGCATATAAGTGAAACTAGGGCGTCGTTTGCTGTCGGAAAGAGGGATCTTTCCTGAATGCCCCTCGGCATTTTACGGCGGCGTATCTGTTTGGGGTGGAAATTGTGCTTCGAACCCCATCTAGTAGGGGCAGATTCTAACAAGGAGCAGGCCTGCATGCCTCAGTCCCGGCGATCGCCCCCCATTATCAATGCGCCGCCGCTTGTGACGGCCTTGGCGCTCAGCCTTGTCGTGGCGCATGTGATACGTTTGCTGGGCGGTCAGGCGCTCGACGGCTTCTTTGTGGATGTCGGGGCTGTTTTCCCTGAGCGATTCTGGGGCTGGGCGGGCATGAGTGTCGGTCCGCAGGCTTATCCGCCCTATGGAAATGCGCTATCCGCGCTGATTCCGCTGGTCGGCACGGCCTTTGTTCATGGTAGCTGGTCTCACCTTCTCATGAATGCTGTGATGCTGGTTGCGCTCGGCAAGCCCGTCTATCTTGTGCTGCAGCGTGTCTCGCGCAGTGTCATGGGCGGGAATTCCGCTTTCCTGATTCTGTTTCTGATGAGCGTGGCAGCGGGCTCACTCGTTCATTTGTTGACTCATTTTCCTGTTGGGCCGCCGGCAATCGGAGCGTCAGGTGGGGTGTCAGGCTATCTGGCGGCTGTGTTGCTGCTCCAGAACGGTCCGAATCTTCTCAGCCGCAAGTTTTTGACCGTCACGGTCGTGTTTGTGGTGGCCAATGCGATGCTTGCTTTCCTGGGGCCTTCCATGTTCGGGGCCCAGATTGCCTGGCAGGCCCATATTGGAGGCTATGTCGCAGGGGCGATTCTCTTCCGGTACATGCTGACACGCCGCCAGAAAGCGGGAATTTAGGTCGGCAATCGCTTCCGGGCGTCAAATATGCTATGATGCGTGAAAATGAGACGGCGTCGCAGGGGCGCCGCGCATCATGGGAGGACGTGGATGACACTGGACCAGATCCTGAACGACAAAGGATTCGAGATTATATCCGTCAAGGCGGATCAGACCTTATCAGAGGCCGCCATGACACTGGATAGCCGTCGAATCGGCGCTGTTGTGGCGCTGGATGATGACGGCGCCATTGTTGGCGTTCTGTCTGAGCGGGACATTGTACGTCATGTCGCGCGGCGCGGCGCTGAAGCGCTGGAGCTGAAAGTCGGCGACGCGATGACCCGTCACGTCATCACGATCGAGTCGGTCACGCAGATTGATGAGGCCCTGCAGCTGATGACGGACCGTCGTATCCGCCATTTGCCCGTTGTACGGGCCGAAAAACTGATCGGCGTGATTTCGATTGGTGACCTGGTGAAGTGGAAGATCGCAGCCACTGAAGCAGAAGCAGAAGCGATGAAGTCTTACCTGTCGGCGCAGTACTAGCCCTTCCTCATTGTCTTCATTGGGTTTTTGATCCTGCAGTGTCTACTGCAGGATCATGGCCGACACAAATCTGTGCGGTTTTGTGCAGAAATCCTGCATTATGGGGTTGCGGCATCCGGGGGTGGGGGGTACATCGCCACCTCCGCTGACGAGGCCTTCGGGTTTCAGAAGCGGGCCCGGATTTCGGGCCTCTGAATGGATCGGAAGTTTTAGCCTTTCCCACGCAGAGCCCTTAACTCGGTTCCCTTACACGCTCGGGATTTTGCGGGCCGATATAGCATCGGTTGGCGGGTTCTTTTGCGGTCTTAATCAGGCGGTTTTGATGGTTTCATCATTTACTGCAGAAGCCGCGAAAAGGGTGTTGACGGGAAGAAGGGCGGTCCATATAAGCCGCCACTCTGCAGACGAGGCCACGGCTTCTGAATGCAGAATCCGGTTCGGGAAAACAATTGAGATACAAGGTTTTATCCCTTGCTCAACTGCTTCCTGGTTCGGCTCCGAGCGCCCGGATTTGAAGGGCCGATTTATGATCGGTGCAGATAATTCGTTTGCGGAACAACTGACGCAGAAACGGTGATTTCATCGCTTGCTGTAGAGGCCGCAAAAAGGGTGTTGACGGAGAAAAGGGCGGCCCATATAAGCCGCCACTCTGCAGACGGGGCCACGGCTTCGAAACGCAGATCCCGGTACGGGAAGTCAATTGAGATAAACAGGGTTTTATTCCTTGCTCAACTGGTTCCTGGCTCGGCCCCAGCAGCCTGAACTTTCAGGCCGTTCCTTGGATCGGCTGCCAAGTTCTTCTCTGGTCTTAATAGTGCAGATCTGGCGGTTCGCTGCCTCACTGCAAAGACCGCAGAAAAGAGGTTGACGGGGGAAACGGTGGCCCATATAAGCCGCCACTTCCGCCGAAGAGCTTCCTGCTCTGAAGCGGGCCCGCTGAAAAGCTCAGCTGGTTGGTGAAAAAGTTCTTGAACTTTTCGTCGAACAGGGGCTATATATGCGGTTCCTCGAAACGCTCGAATTTGCGGGCCGGATCACTTCGGCAAGCAGCTTCTTTTGCGCTAAAATTCAGGCGGAACGGTGATCAAACACCTGACTGCAGAAAGCGCAAAAAAGAGTGTTGACGGGCAATTCGGTGGCTCATATAAGCCGCCACTTCCGGACGAGGCCGAGGCCTTCTGATGGACACCTTCGGAGCTTCGGTTCCGCGCTGTTTGACATCGTAAGAGATTAGGAAGAGAAACGCAGGCGGCGTGATGGCTTGCGGATAAGGCTTCGGCCTTTCCAAACGATCACGACGGATGCGTTTCTTGAGAGAAAATTCTTTTTCCATCGACCAGGTTAAACTGGTCTTTGTGACTAAGGGTTTCTCGTCAAAAGAACGCAATACTTAAATGCTTAACAGCTTAAGTAACCGTCCATATTCCAATGGATGGTTTCGTCAGATCAACACTCAACTTGAGAGTTTGATTCTGGCTCAGAACGAACGCTGGCGGCAGGCTTAACACATGCAAGTCGAACGACATAGTGGCAGACGGGTGAGTAACGCGTGGGAACGTACCTTTCACTACGGAATAGCTCTTGGAAACGAGTGGTAATACCGTATACGCCCTCCGGGGGAAAGATTTATCGGTGAAAGATCGGCCCGCGTTAGATTAGCTAGTTGGTAGGGTAATGGCCTACCAAGGCGACGATCTATAGCTGGTCTGAGAGGATGATCAGCCACACTGGGACTGAGACACGGCCCAGACTCCTACGGGAG